>NZ_CP061305.1:433098-1633098 GCF_018687755.1 Polynucleobacter sp. JS-Mosq-20-D10 | reverse complement strand
ACAACCTGCAGTTCAGAAAAAGCTGGAGTCAGAAGGGGCGAAGTATTACGCCATGTCACCCGAGGCTTTTGGATCATTTCAGAAGAAAGAATCAGCCCGCTGGGGCAAGATCATTAAAAGTGCCGGTATTAAGCCTGAATAGCATCATGATTCAAGTGAGGGGCGCTTCCCCCTCACTCCGCATATAATTGTCTAAGCGCTTGAATTAAAAGAAATTTATTCTTTAAATACTGTTTTAGGTGGTTTGACAGCCCCCAGTGGGTCTTGGACAATGCCTGAGGTGGTTTGATTCAAGCCATTGCATCCAATGACAACGACCAATACCTCCTTCCCAGAATCTGCAAGCGCAGCCCTCGAGGCTCGGAAGATCAGTTGCGTGCGCGGTGATAGAGCGCTTTTTTCCGGTCTTGATTTACAGTTATTTGCTGGGCAGTGCCTCCATATTCGTGGCGAGAATGGCGTTGGTAAAACAAGTCTCTTGCGCTTGCTCACTGGCTTGGCTTCTCCTGAGTCGGGAGAGGTACTTTGGTGCGGCCATTCCATTAAAAAGCAAGCATCGGAATATCGCAGCAAACTTTTGTTTTTAGGTCATCGTGATGCGCTGAAAGAAGATCTTAGTGCTATTGAGAATTTGCGTATGTATGCAGCGATCGATGGCATTGCGCTCTCCGAGCAAGACGCTTTTGCTAGCTTATGGCGATTTGGCCTAAAGGGGCGCGAAGACTTGCCCATTAATTGTTTATCAGCGGGGCAGAAAAAACGGGTTTTGATGGCGCGCATGCTAACGCGACGGGCGCAAGTCTGGATTTTGGATGAACCCTTTAATGCCTTAGACGCCCATGCTGTGGGGGAGTTGCAAGATTTGATCGTCGAGCATCTTCAGGGCAATGGTTTGGTGGTGCTGACTAGTCATCAGCCCTTAGCTATTTCCGGTCTGCGAGTACTGGATCTATGAACGCTTTTATCGCTATTGTCCATCGCGATCTATTGCTAGTGATGCGTCGCAAGAGTGAGGTCCTCACTGCATTATTTTTCTTTGTTATTGTGACGAGCTTATTCCCATTGGGGATTGGTGCTGATACTGCCTTGTTGAGGAAGATTGCGCCTGGCGTGATTTGGGTTGCGGCCTTACTCTCGACCTTACTTGGTTTACAACGGATGTTTGCAGCCGATTACGCAGACGGCACCCTAGAGCAACTGGTCTTGTCCCCGAATGCATTTACCGCCTTAGTATTTGGCAAAATCGTCGCCCATTGGCTGGTGTGTGGGCTACCCTTAGTTTTGTTAGCGCCGGTGATCGGCATTCAATTTGACTTAGATGCCCAGTCTTTAAAGGTACTGATGGTGGCCTTATTACTCGGAACACCTGTTTTATCCTTGCTAGGCTCAGTTGGAGCGGCCCTCACTCTTGGGGTTAGGGGTGGTAGCGTATTGATGAGTCTCCTGATCTTGCCACTCTATATTCCTGTATTAATTTTTGGAGCGGGCGCTGTATACGCTAGCAGCGTAGGTCTTGATACCACGGGGCATTTTTCACTGTTAGGCGCTTTATTGATTTTGGCATTAGCATTTGTACCTTGGGTTAGTGCGAGCGCTGTAAAGATTGCTATCGAATGAGTAATGTAAATAATTTATCCTCTAGTCACGTAATGGGCTGGTTCAAATTCTCGAGTCCGAGTGCTTTTTATCCACTGGCTGGAAAAATGATTCCCTGGTTCTGGGCGCTCACCATTATTTTTGGAGCTGCTGGCTTGTGGGTGAGCTTCTTTGTGGCGCCAGTAGATGCAGTGCAAGGTCAGGGTTACCGCATTATTTTTGTTCATGTCCCCGTATCTTGGATGTCCATGTTCATCTATGTGGTAATGGCCGTATGGGCGGGATTAGGTCTGATATTCAATACTCGCCTGTCGGCCATGATGGCGCAAGCACTAGCTCCAATCGGCGCCTGGATGGCTTTCTTATCTCTGTGGACTGGTGCATTTTGGGGTAAGCCGATGTGGGGCGCTTGGTGGGTATGGGACGCGCGCTTAACTTCGGAATTAATCCTACTCTTTTTGTATCTCGGTTTTATCGCCCTACAGGCCTCTATTGATAATGTCCGCCGTGCCGACAAAGCTGGTGCGATCTTGGCCTTGGTAGGCGTGGTGAATGTGCCTATTATTTATTTTTCAGTGAAATGGTGGAATACCTTGCATCAAGGCGCCTCTGTTTCGCTAACCAAGGCTCCAGCCATGGCCCAAACCATGCTTTGGGGTATGTTGTTGATGGCTTTATGCTTGTGGATGTACTCAATTGCAGTAGGGTTAATGCGTGTGCGCGCCATCATTTTGGAGCGTGAGGCTCATACTGATTGGGTTAGGCAATTAAATGAGGTGAAGCATTAATGTGGAATAGTTCGTCTGAATTCTTTGCCATGGGCGGTTATGCCCTATATGTATGGTGCAGCTTTGGTGCCTGTGCCTTAGTGTTCTTATTAGAGCCCCTGACTGTTCGCGCGCGCCATCAGGCAATCGTTCGCAGACTGCAACGTGAAGTTTTGGCTGACCAGTTTGATCAAAAGGGTGGTAAGTGAAACCAAGACATAAGCGAGCTGCCATTATTGTTGGCGCACTAATTGCTATTAGCATCGCGGCAGTATTAATTTTGAATGCCCTCAATAGCAATATTGCGTTGTATGTCACCCCGAGTGAGGTGGCTGCTGGTAAGTCACCGGCTGGTCAAGTATTCCGTATTGGTGGCATGGTCAAGGATGGATCGGTTAAGCGAGATGGTTTAACGGTGAACTTTGTGATTACCGATATGGTGAAAGATATTCCGGTGGCATACACTGGCATTCTTCCAGATTTGTTTAAAGAGGGTAAGGGCGCAGTCATTCAAGGTCGCCTTAATCCAAGTGGACAATTTGTTGCGAGTGAAGTGTTGGCTAAGCACGATGAGAACTATATGCCTCCAGAGGCGAAGCATGCTCTAGAGCAGGCTCAAAAAAATGGAAATAAATAATGATTCCTGAGTTTGGGCATTACGCACTCATACTGGCTTTATGTATCGCCATCATTCAAGGAACACTTCCATTGGTCGGTGCACATCAAAGTCGCCGCGAATGGATTATGTTAGCAAGACCAGCTGCGCAAACTGTTTTTCTATTGCTTGGTATTGCATTTGTGATTTTGGCCTGGAGCTTTTACTCAAATGATTTTTCTGTCCTTTATGTGGCAGAGCATTCAAATTCACAAATGCCGGTCATTTACCGCTTGGGTGCCGTATGGGGTGGTCATGAGGGCTCTCTATTGCTCTGGGTTTTCTTGCTATCGACCTGGACATTTTTAGTGGCTCAGCTTTCGAAGGCGCTAGATGAATTTATGGTGGCGCGTGTGATTGGCGTATTGGGTTTGGTGACTACCGGTCTACTATTGTTCGTGATCGCCACCTCCAATCCTTTTGAGAGACTGCTACCAGCCGCTCAGGATGGGCGATCTCTTAATCCACTCCTGCAAGATCCGGGCTTAGTGTTTCATCCGCCAATGTTGTATATGGGGTATGTTGGCTTCTCAGTAGCGTTTGCATTCGCGATTGCATCTTTGTTGTCAGGGCGTTTAGATGCTGCTTGGGCACGCTGGTCGCGTCCATGGACAACGGCTGCTTGGGTATTTCTGACGCTCGGCATTGCACTGGGTTCTTGGTGGGCTTATTACGAACTCGGTTGGGGTGGCTGGTGGTTCTGGGATCCCGTGGAGAATGCATCATTTATCCCTTGGCTGGTAGGTACCGCATTGCTTCATTCGCTTGCGGTCACCGAGAAGCGCGGCGGCTTTAAGAGTTGGACGGTATTACTAGCGATTACTGCTTTCTCACTATCGCTTCTAGGAACCTTCTTAGTTCGCTCTGGAGTGCTCACTTCAGTTCATGCATTTGCAACTGATCCTACACGCGGCGTCTTTATTTTGATTTTCTTGGTGCTGGTGGTGGGGTCTTCCTTAACGCTTTACGCTTGGCGCGCTCCCAAAAGTACTCTTGGCGGTAAGTTCAGCTTAACATCGCGCGAAACCTTTATCTTGCTTGGTAACGTTTTCTTAGTGGCATCTGCTGCATCAGTACTCTTGGGCACTCTCTACCCTTTATTGATTGATGCTCTGCATCTAGGGAAGATCTCAGTAGGCCCCCCATATTTCAACAGCGTCTTCGTGCCCATCATGATCCCTTTATTAGTGCTGATGGGGATTGGGCCTTGGACAAGCTGGAAGAACTCAAATCTATTGGATGTGATCAAGCGCTTATGGATTGCAGCCCTAGTGGCAGTGATTGCGGCGGCTTTAATTCCGTTTGCAATGGGTGCATTTACTTGGCTTGGCAGCCTTGGCTTCTTATTGGCTTTCTGGGTGATTACTTCTGGGGTGCTGCAAATTATTCGCCAAGCAAAAGCAGGTAGGCCAACACGTTCATTTATTGGTATGCAGGTAGCGCATCTGGGGATCGCAGTCTTTACGATTGGCGTCACCATGGTGGGTGCCTATCAAGAGGAAAAAGATGTGCGTATGCTCGCCGGTGAAAGCGTTAGTGTCGGTGGCTACGATATTCAGCTTCAGGGTGTTAGCCCCGTTCCTGGACCGAACTATAGAGCGATGCAAGGTACTTTCTTATTAACCCGTAATGGGAAGCTGGAAGCGACGATGTATCCAGAAAAGCGCAGTTATTTTTCATCAACGATGCCCATGACCGAGGCGGCGATTGATGCGAGCCTTACTAGAGATATCTATGTTTCATTAGGTGAAGAGTTAGACGACAAAGCATGGGCAGTCCGAGTTTATTACAAGCCTTTTGTTGATTGGATTTGGGGTGGCTGTGTATTGATGGCTCTGGGTGGTTTGCTGGCGATGTCCGATAAGCGCTATCGCATGAAGCTGAAGAAGGCAGCAGCATGAAAGCCAAGTTTTTAATTCCACTGATTTTGTTTGTCATTTTGGTTGGATTTTTAGCGGTAGGCTTAAATCGTGACCCACAGGAAATACCTTCACCACTGATTGGTAAGCAGGCGCCTACCTTTGAATTGCCTCAGCTGGCAGATCCCCAAAAAGTGTTCTCACCAGAGAGTATGAAAGGCAAGCCTTGGATTTTGAATGTCTGGGCCTCTTGGTGCGTTGCTTGCCGTGAGGAGCATCACGTTCTGGTTGAGCTGGGTAAATTGCAAATGGCGCCAATTATTGGATTGGATTACAAAGATAAACGTGACGATGCGATGGTCATGCTTGCTCGTCAAGGTAACCCCTACCTATTATCAGCTTTTGATGCCAATGGCCGAGTGGGTATTGATTATGGCGTCTATGGTGTTCCAGAGACCTACGTGATTGATAAGACTGGCGTCATTCGGTTTAAACATATTGGACCGATTACGATGGAATTACTTCGTAAGAAAATCATTCCTTTAATAGATGAGCTCAAATAATGTTGAGAAAGGCGCTTCACTCCCTCCTACTCACTTTTGTCATACTGTGTTCTATCAGTGCGTCTGCTAAGGATGCAGTACCTTTGGCTGATGACCCAGTCACCGAGCAGCGTCTGATTGTGATTTCAGAAGAAATGCGCTGCTTGGTTTGTCAGAACGAATCCCTTGCGGGCTCACGCTCTGATTTAGCAAATGACTTGCGCCGAGAAATTCGCATCCTGATTAATGAGGGCAAGACAGACGAGCAAATTCGGAATTTTATGGTGGAGCGTTATGGCGACTTCGTCCTATATCGTCCGCCTGTGAAGCCGATCACCTGGCTCCTATGGATAGGCCCCTTTCTAATTTTGCTCGCAGGAATTATTGGCTTGGTGGTGTATCTGCGTCGCAGAAATCAGGCCGTGCCCAGTACCACGCTATCTGAAGCAGATAATCGTCGAATTGATGCGCTACTTCAGGATGCCAAGTCCAGTTCAATAGAAAAATAACATGACTAGTTTTGTAATATCCGCTCTTCTTTTATTGATCCTGGTCTTGGTGCTGGTATTGCGCCCACTGTTTTTTCCTGCAAAAGAATCCGCAACATCGCGTCGTCAGATGAATGCAGCCATTTATCGGGAAGAGCTTGATAAGCTCGAGGCTGATCGTTTGGCGGGTGCTATAGATAGCTATAGCTATGAGCAGACCCATGCAGAAATGCGTCAGCGGCTTTTTCAGGATACGGATGAAGCCGATGATCTTGCGGTGCTGGGCTCACCTAAGAAAACCATCATTGGGATTTGCCTTTTTGTAGTAATACTTTCAGCAGGTTTCTATTTCTACCTTGGTGATGCCGCTCAGATTGCTAAGAAGGGCGCTGAGCAACCAATGACTCAAGAGTCAGTTGAAAAGATGGTTGAAGAATTTGCCGCCAAAATGGTTAAAGAGCCTGACAATCTTAAGGGGTGGGCTATGCTGGCTCGCTCCTATCGGATTTTGGGTCGCAATACTGAGGCTGCAAATGCCTACGCTCGTGCTGGCTCTTTTGTTGATTCGGACCCACAATTATTAGCTGACTATGCCGATGTATTAGCAGCCAATGCGAATGGTAGTTTTGCTGGTAAGCCACAGCAACTCATTAATCAGGCATTAGCCCAAGACCCAAATAATTTATTAGCTCTTTGGCTTTCTGGAACTGCCGCTTTTAATGCGCAGAACTATAAAGCTGCAGTGCGGTCCTGGGAGAAGTTAGCACAGCTATTACCTCCCGAGTCCAATGAGGCGCGTGCGATCGCAGCTTCTATTGCAGAGGCGCGTGGCAAGGGTGGTCTTGCACCAGCTAGTGCCCCAGTAATCAGCAATCAAGGCGTGAGCGGACAGGTTGAGATTACACCAGAACTGAAGTCTAAAATTAAAGCAGGCGATGTGTTGATGGTGATTGCCCGTAAGCCAGGTGAGCGTATGCCAGTGGCCGTCCTCAAAACCCCGGTTACTACATTCCCTATCAACTTTGTTTTGAATGATGCTTTGGCAATGAGTCCCAATGCATTAATTTCTCAAATGTCTGAAGTGTCGGTTGAGGTACGTATTTCAAAAACAGGAATGGCAATGCCAGAAGCTGGTGACTTGATATCTTCACCGCAAACGATCAAGGTGGGTACGACCAATGCGCGCCTCATCATTGGGCAGATCAGGCCTTAATTAACCTCGACCAATAAATGATCTACTTTCTTAGTAGCTGAATTCATTATTGTCCTAACGGTTCTTCAAACCCACCCCATCTTATCCTGAAATAATTCGAATCAATTGATTCCGCTCTAGATCCTTGAGCTCGGGGCATAATGGCAATAACAAAAATAATTCTTATGAACTTCATACGTAAAAATATCTATAACCCGATTGCAGTGGGCGCCGCCTTCTTCATTTTGGTTGTCTTACTTTTTTCCACGTTATGGGTACTGGTGCCACCGCCACCTCGTTCTATTGAGTTGGCAACAGGTTTTCCTACTGGCCTGTACCAAAAATTTGGCGAAAGACTCCAGGGTGAACTTGCTGAGCAAGGCGTATCTATGAAATTGCGTACGACCGGCGGAACAGGTGACAACTTAGCCTTACTGAGTGACCAGCACTCCGGTGTAGATTTTGCAATGGTGCAGGGTGGCGTAGCTGACCTATCAAAATATCCTGGCTTAGTTTCTATTGCGGGCGTTTTTTATGAGCCGGTATGGGTTTGGTACAGAGAGTCTAGTTTTAAAAATGAAGGTGGACGTTTAAGCTTATTGAGCCAATTAAAAGGCAAGCGCGTCTCGATTGGTAATGATGGTAGCGGTACCCTAACTTTGGCCTCTCAGCTGCTTAAAGCAAGCGGATTGAGTGTGAATGATTTTTATGCTGAAAAATTAAAGCCGCTAGATGCCTTGGAAAAATTTAAAAAGAATGAATTAGATGCAGTCTTTATTGTTAGTGCAGCTGAGGCACCCATTCTGAAGAATTTTTATGAAACTCCCGGCATTCGCTTAATGAGCTTTGAGCAGGCTGATGCTTATGTTCACCTATTTCCTTTCTTATCAAAGGTCACTGTACCTCGTGGGGTTATGAGTATTGCATATGATCTTCCACGTCAAGATATACAGGTATTGGCCGCAACAGCAACCTTGGTTGGTAAAGATGATGTTAGCCCTGCTTTGGTCACCTTGTTGCTAGGTGACACCTATGACATTCTGAAAACCTATTCTTATTTGCAAAAACCAGGAGAATTCCCATCTGGTACTGGCCTTGATTTTCCTTTACATGTTGATGCTGAAATCTATTTAAAGGACGGCCCATCTTTCTTGCATCGTCATCTACCTTTCTGGACCGCAGTATGGATTGGACGATTTGCAAAAATTGTGATCCCATTACTCGTCATTCTGATTCCTTTGTTTACCTATATTCCTGCTGCTAAGAATTTCTTTTTACGTCTCAAGTTATCCAGAGTCTATGAAGAACTGAAGGTCATAGAGAAAAATGCAGCTGTCCCAGAGTTAAAAGAAAAAAACTACAGAGATTTAGAGGATATTGAGCGAAGAGTCGGGAATATCAGAGTCTCTATGCTAGATGCAAAAGAGCTGTATGACTTAAAAGGTCACGTAGGAGAGGTGCGCGGCCGCTTGAATTTGCATTCCTAAATGCCTTGGTATGCGCCTAAAATAAACCGATGACTCTTTCCAGCCTTTTACCTCCACTGACACCCGCTAGGGAGATGGTTCAATCTTTGCGAGATGATGGTTTTGCAGTTGTCTCTGCTCAGGATGTTGCGGAAATTGCACATGTGGATCTTGATCAGCTACGGAATCTCACTCAGTTCTGGGAAGGTTTACCTCGGGATCCTTATCTTAAGGACGGTGGGCGGTATCGCTTTCGCCGACATTCAAGCTTTGAGGTCAAAGGAGAATCTTTGGCTATCGTGCCGCATCGTGCCCACTGGCAGTCTGTCAATTACAACGCCCTGCATGGTGGTATTGAGCGCTGGTTTGAGCCTTCGCAAGCTGAGCTCACTAGTAACCCTGCTTGGCATGCTCTTTTACTGGGATTGGCTCATATTCTGAATAGCATTAAGCAAGTAAACACCTGGTTTATTGAGGCTCACCAATTTCGAATTGATACGACTGATGGGATTGGGCGGCCAACGCCTGAGGGGGCTCATCGTGATGGCGTCGATTTTGTAGCTGTCTTTTTGCTAAATCGGGTTGGCATTAAAGGTGGCGAGACCCGAATTTTTAGTGCAACCGGTTCTGCCGGTCTGCGATTTACCCTCACCGAGCCCTGGTCTCTATTGCTGATGAATGATGAAAGAATGATTCATGAATCTACCCCGATTCAGCCCTTGGGAGAATACGGATATAGAGATACTTTGGTGCTCACTTTCCGCTCAAACGGCTTTCAGGATTCCCCTAATAGTAGTCAGCAGTAAGTTCTTATGCGTTTGAAACCCACTGGTTACACACCCCTGATGCTGATGGCGCAAACTTGTGCGCTATTGGGTTTTGCCTGTTACGCAGTGGTGTTAACAACATTACAAGATGAATGGCATCTCAGTAATTTACAGTCTGGTCTCATTGCTAGCGCCTTCTTCTTTGGTTACATGCTGATGGTCCCATTGGCAACGGCTCTCACCGATCGCGTTGATGCAAAAAAAGTCTATCTCGTGGGCGGTCTTTCGGCGACCTGTGGATTACTCGGCATGAGCCTCTTTGCTTATAACTTCTGGACCGCCTTGATATTGATGGCGCTCAATGGAGTCGGTTTAGCGGGTACTTATATGCCTGGCTTAAAAATTCTGTCAGATCGCATTAAAACCGGCGAGCTGACCCGTCACATTGCTTTTTATACCGCATTCTTTGGTATTGGCACTGGCTTCTCTTATCTTTGCTCTGGTTGGATCTTAAATAGCTTGGGCTGGCGCTATGTTTTTGGAATCATCGCCTTAGGTCCATTTACGGCATTGTTGATTGTGCTCTTATTTATTCCTGCACTCGCTCATGAAAAGTGGCACAGTCCAATACGCATTCGTTTTCACGATATTTTTCCGCTTGATAAGTGGCGCTTAGTCTTGCAAGATAAAACAGCCTCGGGATTTATCTTTGGTTATACCGCTCACTCCATCGAGTTATTTGCTTGCCGTAGTTGGATTGTGGCCTTTTTTGGTTTCTGTGCAATTGCGACAGGCGATCCCTTTCTATTAACTGCAACCACTCTTGCGGGCGTGATTAATTTCTTTGGCGTTCCTGCATCCATTATCGGAAATGAGATTGCCTTAAGAATAGGGCGCCAAAAATGGATTTTCTTTGTCATGCTGTCTAGTGCAGCATTTGGTGTGGCGCTCGCCTTGTCAACAGGACAATCTTGGTGGTTGATTATTGCCTTAGCAGTGGGGCATACGATTTTCATCATGGCCGATTCCGCCACCTTAACTGCAGGCTTAGTCATTAGTGCTCAAGAGAATATTAAAGGCGCGGCAATGGGACTCCATTCCCTAATGGGCTTTGGTGGCGGGTTGTTGGGCCCAGCTATTTTTGGTTTTGTACTCGACTTAACTGGCTCACGCACTACGCAAATATCTTGGGTCTGGGCTTATGCAGCTGTAGTGATTTGGGGTGTTCTCTTTGTGCTGTATGAGCGTCGTAATGGCTGGGTTAGTGGGTCTCTAACCCGCAATTCATGATTTATTTATGAGTTCTAGTTTGCCAAGTAATAGCTGTTATCACTGTGGCAGCTTTATTCTTCCGAACGACTCTTATGAGCTTGAGCTTGGTGATGTCAATAGACAATTCTGTTGCGCTGGTTGTATGGCAGTTGCGCAAACGATTCATGGCGAAGGCTTGGAAGTGTTCTATGCGCGCCGCGCACAGTCAAGTGATAAGCCCGCGACCTACCTTGCTTCAAATGAAATTCCTGACGGCCTAGCTCCTTATGACGACCCCTCTTTGCTTAGTCGATACACTCGCCCGAGTGGTGATGGTGGCTATCTAGAGACCACTCTACGACTAGAGAAGATTCGCTGTGCTGCTTGTGTGTGGTTATGTGAGCAGCACTTACGACGTACCCCTGGCGTCAAAGATGTACAGATTAATTACGTTAGTCAAAAGGTCAAGGTGGAATTTTCCCCTGAGAAAACCAGTCTCGCTCGCTTGCTCTTTGAAATTGAGCGCATTGGTTACGAGGCATGGCCTTTTGAGCCTTCAGTCTCAATAGAAAAGTCCAAAAAAGAACGCCGTCAATTACTTACGAGACTGGGGGTTGCATTACTAGGCATGATGCAAGTCATGATGTATGCCTGGCCAACCTATGTAGGTGACAGTGACATTACGGTGGAGTATGGTCTGCTATTGGGTTGGTCTAGTTGGGCCCTCACGGTTCCAGTAATGACTTATTCAGCAGGCCCCATTTTCCGAGCAGCCTGGAGGAGTGTTGCTTCGTTTGGGCAAACCCATATGTTGGGTATGGATGTGCCTATTGCTTTGGCTCTCACCCTAGCATTTAGTGCAGGTACCGTCAATCTCGTGACAGGCACAGGTCAAGGCTATTTTGATTCCATCACCATGTTTGTTGCCTTTATTTTGGCGGCACGCTACGTAGAGTTATTGGCGCGACAAGATGCACAGGGTGGAGCGGAGGCGCTGGCAAAGCAATTGCCTGCTACGTGTGAGAGAGTGCCGAACTATCCTTCATCTCAGCAAGTTGAAATTGTGCCAGTGGTTAACTGTAGCCCTGGTGAAGTTCTGCGCGTTCCTCCAGGTGATGTCGTTCCGGCTGACGGCATTTTGATTGAGTATGAGAGCTCTTTAGATGAGTCACTACTTACTGGCGAATCCAAACCGATTGATAAGCAGATTGGTGATCGAGTGTATGCAGGTACGCACAATATTCTCAATCCCATATTGATGAGAATCGATGCTGTGGGCCAATCTACTCGTATTGCAGGCATCGCCGCATTACTTGATCAAGCATTGCAAGCGAAGCCTGTCATGGTGAGCCTCGCAGAAAAGTGGGCTGGATATTTTGTTGGTTTTCTGTTGATGGCCGCCTTTTTATCTTCTGCAATTTGGTACTACATCGACCCCAGTAGAGCTTGGACTGTTTTGGTCTCTGTACTGGTTGCTAGCTGTCCTTGTGCCCTATCTCTCGCCGTACCAACGGCGATGGCTGCAGCCCAAGGGGCTGTAACAAAGCTCGGTTTATTGATTGTGCGTGGCCATGTACTAGAAGGTTTGGTCAAAGCAACGGATTTGGTGCTGGACAAAACGGGCACTCTCACCATGGGTCAACCAGAATTAAAAGAAGTCCTAGTTGCTCGCCCAGATTTTTCTAGAGAAGATGCACTGAGAATTGCTGCATCAATGGAGGCGGGTCAAAAACATCCTCTTGCACTATCACTCCTGCGTGCTGCAGAAGCTGAAAATCTTGCACTAAGTTCTTTGCCTGAGGCGGTTATCAATCAATTGGGCAAAGGCCTGAGTTCGGGTACTTATCGACTGGGAAGTGCTGCCTGGCTGGGCGTTCAGCAGATTGCGCAAGAGGGGCAGTATGGACAAGTACATTTAGCGGATAGCAAAGGGTTGATTGCGAGCTTTCTATTCTTAGACACTCCAAGGGCAGGGCTAGAGAAGCTATTAACTGCAGTACGGTCTCATAAGATTACCGTCCATTTGGTTTCAGGAGATGATTTAGCAACGGTGGCATGGTGGGCGCAGCATGTTGGTATCGATCGGTTCAAAGGTGCATGCTCACCAGAGGATAAATATCGCTATATTGCAGGCCTACAAAATCAGGGTCGTTTTGTTTGGGCCATTGGTGACGGCATTAATGACGCTCCTTTATTGGCGCGGGCAGATGTTTCGATTGCGGTCGGGGCGGGTGCACCCCTTGCTACAGCTGGTGCAGATGCAATTTTGACTGCAAGCTCCCTAGCCCCTTTGGCCAACTCGCTATTACTAGCTGATAAAACGCAGCGGATTATTAAAGAAAACTTGATGTGGGCACTGGTCTATAACTTGCTGGCCATTCCAATAGCGATGATGGGGTGGGTCAACCCCTGGGTTGCTGGTATCGGCATGTCCCTATCCTCCTTGGGGGTGACATTAAATGCCTGGCGCCTCAGAAAGGCCTAGACTACAGGGATGGAAAGCCTTTTTCTCTTAATCCCTATTTCCTTGCTTTTAATCGGGCTCTTGGCCTGGATTTTCTTTTGGTCTGTGAAGGCGGGTCAATTTGATGATCTAGACGGTCCGGGGGAGGCGATTTTGATGGATGACGATACGCCTAAATCCAAAAATATCAGTGATCACTATAAAAAATAACTTTATTTTTTAAGTAGTTAGGTAGGGTGAGCCACTCAATCTAGTTGCAAAAAGTATAAATGCACGTATTCTTTTTGATATAGATCAAAACGATATTTCATCCTAACTTTGATAATCAATCTAGTCTGTTTGGATTATGTCGCTGTTAGGTCACAAAAAAGGAGAGACCATGGGACTTACCGTGGGGAGCAATCAAAATACCTTCAATTACAAGGTTGTTAGCCAATTTGCCATCGTTACGGTACTTTGGGGAATTGTGGGTATGCTCGTGGGGGTTGTCCTGGCGGCACAGCTAATTTGGCCTGACATCACTTTTAATATTCCTTGGTTAAGTTACGGTCGCTTACGTCCATTGCATACCAATGCGGTCATTTTCGCATTCGGTGGATCGGCCTTATTTGCAACGTCCTATTACATCGTGCAGCGCACATGTCAGGCAAGACTCTTTTGCGATAAGCTAGCCGCTTTTACTTTCTGGGGTTGGCAGTTGGTGATTGTGCTAGCCGCAATTACTTTACCTCTGGGTATATCAAGCTCTAAAGAGTACGCAGAACTGGAGTGGCCAATTGATATTCTGATCACTTTGGTTTGGGTTGCCTATGCTGTGGTGTTTTTCGGCACCATTATGAAACGTAAAACAAAGCATATTTATGTCTCCAATTGGTTCTTCGGTGCGTATATCCTGACCATTGCCATTCTGCATATTTTTAATAATTTGGAAATGCCAGCCAGCATGTGGAAATCCTATTCCGCATATGCCGGGGTACAAGATGCCATGGTGCAATGGTGGTATGGCCACAATGCGGTTGGCTTCTTCTTAACGACCAGCTTCTTGGGCATGATGTACTACTTCATTCCTAAACAAGCAGAACGTCCAATCTATTCATATCGTTTGTCCATAGTCCATTTCTGGGCTTTGAACTTCACCTATATGTGGGCGGGACCCCATCATTTGCAACATACATCCTTGCCTGACTGGACACAGTCCCTTGGAACTGTGTTCTCAATTATTTTGTTGGCTCCATCATGGGGCGGCATGATCAACGGCATCATGACTTTGTCCGGTGCTTGGTTTAAATTGCGCACGGATCCAATCTTAAAATTCTTGGTAGTGGCATTGTCTTTCTACGGTATGTCCACGTTTGAAGGTTCAATGATGTCTATCAAGACTGTGAATAGCTTGTCGCATTACACCGACTGGACTATTGGTCACGTTCATTCAGGAGCCCTAGGGTGGGTTGCCATGATTACGATTGGCTCCCTGTACTACCTCATCCCCCGTTTAGTAGGGCAAAAAGATATGTACAGCACCCGCTTGATTGAGGTGCATTTCTGGATCGCTACGATCGGTGTGGTGCTTTACATCGCTGCGATGTGGATTGCCGGAGTAATGCAAGGCTTGATGTGGAGAGCATTTGAACCAGACGGTACATTGACTTACAGCTTTGTTGAGTCTGTAAAGGCAACCTATCCTTTTTATGTGATCCGTTTGTTAGGCGGCCTCTGTTACTTAGGCGGTATGTTCTTGATGGCATATAACGTTTATAAGACAGTGATTGGTAAAACATTCGTCAATGCCCCCATTCCACAAACATCTGCAGTTGTTCACTAAGGGGAAGAAAAATGTCTAGCGAAAATAAATTCTTTTCCCACGGAACGCTTGAAAAAAATGTTGGCTGGTTAATTATTGCCACCATCATTGTGGTATCGATTGCTGGTTTAGTGCAAATCGTTCCTCTATTCTTTCAGCACACAACCACTGAACCAAGCCCTGGTGTAGCGCCATACACAGCATTGCGTTTGGCTGGCCGCGATATCTATCAGCGTGAAGGTTGTGTTGGCTGTCACTCACAGCAGATCCGTACATTACGCTCAGAGGTTGAGCGTTACGGCCCTTATTCCTTGGCTGGCGAGTCAGTATTTGATCATCCGTTCTTATGGGGTAGTAAACGTACTGGCCCTGACTTAGCTCGCGTTGGCGCTCGTTACTCCGATGATTGGCATCGTATCCACTTGCGTAACCCGCGTGATGTGGTTCCTGAGTCCAATATGCCTGGTTACCCTTGGTTACAGAAAAGTGCTGCAGATGCTTCTTCGATTCAGTCTCATATGGTGGCAATGCGTCGTTTAGGTGTTCCTTACACTGATGAGATGATTGCTAACGCTCCTAAGGAGTTGGAAGGTAAGACTGAAGAGGATGCTTTAATTGCCTACCTTCAAGGTTTAGGTATTAATCGTCGCTACATCATTGTTGATGAAGTTGTTGCGAAATAAATCAAATGGAACAGATCACAGCTTATCTCTCCGCTTTTTCGACCGTCATTGGACTCGCCTTTTTTGTAGGAATTGTTTGGTGGGCCTGGTCTCCAGGTAGAAAGTCGGCCAATGAAGAATCAGCCGAACTTCCATTTGATCTTCCAGATGAATTTAGTAAGGACAAATCATGAGTGATTTTTTTAGTAGCGGTTGGAGTAATTACATCGCGCTAGTTTCATTAGTCGGTATTGTTTGGTGTATCTGGCTTCTGGCTTCACAACGTAAGGCCAAGGTAATTCATACGGTAGATGGTGCAGTAGCGGATACAGGCCATGTTTGGGATGGCGATTTGCGTGAGCTCAATAATCCATTGCCGCGCTGGTGGGCTTGGATGTTCTTACTATCTTGCATCTTTGGCTTGGTCTACCTGGTTTTATTTCCGGGTTTGGGTTCATTTCCAGGGGTGGTTGGCTATACCACTGACGGTGCTTTGATGAGCTCCATGACGGAGGCTAATGATGAGTTGAAGCCGGTGTACGCTAAATACGTGCAAATGGATATCGAGCAAGTTGCCGCTGATCCCAAGGCGCGCGAAATGGGTCAACGTTTGTTCTTAAACTCCTGTGCTCAGTGCCATGGTTCAGATGCGGGCGGCGCAAAAGGCTTCCCTAATTTGACTGATGGAGATTGGCTCTACGGTGGATCTCCTGAAAATATTAAGACGACCCTCATTAACGGACGCAATGGAGTGATGCCTGCATATGGACATCTCGAGACTGCGCAGATTGTAGATTTAGCCAACTATGTTCGCAGTTTGTCTGGTCTGCCTGCTGATGAGACAAAAGTTGCTGGTGGTGCAGAAGTATTTAAATCCAATTGCGTGGCGTGTCATGGCGTGGATGGTAAGGGCAATATTGCCTTGGGTGCGCCTAACCTGACTGATAAGACTTGGCTATATGGTGGATCAGAGGCAACTATTGTGGAGACTCTTACTAAAGGCCGGATGGCCATGATGCCATCTCAAGATAAAGTATTGAGCCCTGAAAAGATTCATCTTTTGACTGCTTATGTTTGGGGTTTGTCCAACAACAAGACAACTGCAGCTAAGTAATCAGTGTCAGATCATTCGCCCGTAGGAAAGCCTATTCCTATAGATGTCATCGAGGAATCTCTTTACGAGATCCGGCGAAAGATTTACCCACGATCTGTTAGTGGCTTATTTGCTCGTTGGCGTCTCATCTTAGTATTTGCAACGCAATTATTGTTTTATGGTCTGCCTTGGATTACTTGGAATGATCGTCAAGCGGTACTATTCGATTTAATTCAGCGTAAGTTTTATATCTTCGGCCTTGTACTGTGGCCACAGGATGTCATTTATCTGACGCTCCTATTAATTCTCTCTGCCTTAGCTCTCTTTTTATTTACGGCTATTGCGGGCCGATTATTTTGTGGCTACGCTTGTCCCCAAACGGTCTATACCGAAATTTTTATGTGGATCGAGCGTAAAGTTGAGGGCGATCGTTTTGCCCGGATTCGCTTAGATGGACAAGAGTGGCCTTGGGGTATTCATAAGTGGCGCCTCAAAATTACTAAGCACTTCCTGTGGCTTTTGATTGCTTTTTGGACTGGGTTTACTTTCATTGGCTATTTCACCCCAATTGAAACGCTCAGTGCCGCAATCTTGCATCTTTCTTTGGGGCCATGGCAAACCTTTTGGCTGTGTTTCTATAGCTTTGCTACTTGGGGTAACGCGGGTTTCATGCGTGAGCAAGTCTGTAAATATATGTGCCCATATGCACGCTTCCAAAGTGTGATGGTAGACAAGGATACTTTCTTGGTTACCTACGATAAGATACGTGGTGAGCCAAGGGGTAGTCGTAATAAGTCAGCAGATCATGCAACTCTGGGTCTAGGTGATTGCGTAGATTGCAGTATTTGTGTGCAAGTCTGCCCAACCGGAATTGATATCCGAGATGGTCTGCAATACATGTGTATTGGTTGCGGTGCCTGCATTGATGCTTGTGATCAAGTAATGGAAAAGGTAGATTATCCAAAGGGTTTGATTCGGTATACAACCGAGCGCGCTATTGAAGAAAAAGAAAGCAATCAAAGTGCAATACGTCATATCTTACGACCACGTGTTTTGATCTACATTGCTTTTATTACCGTACTCACTAGCGCCTTCTTAATCTCATTAGTCACCCGAAATCCTTTGAGGGTTGATGTGATGCGTGATCGTGGAGCATTGGCTCGCGAAGTGGAGGGCGTACGTATTGAAAACATCTACCGCATTCAGATTATGAATGCATCAGAAAATCATATGAATGTTCAGCTCAAGGCAAGCGGCTTATCGGATTTAAGAATACTCAATTCTCAAGGAGAGTTGGTCACGGGGATTGCAGTAGGTCCAGCCAGTAATCTGTTGATTCCAGTGAAAGTAAGTACTACCGTAGGTTTGCATGAGCCCGGTAATTATCCAATTCACTTTGATGTGATTGGGCAAGAAGTATCTGGCAGTGAGTTGATTGTCAGAATGCGCGATGAAAAATCGAGTTTTATTATTCCCCGCTAAGCTATATAGCGAATGATAGAGAGAGGAAAAACATGTCAGAACACGAAATAAATAAACCGTGGTTCAAGCAGCTCTGGCCCTGGCTACTGATCAGTGGCCCAGCAGTTGCTGCCATTGGCTGTGTGATTACTATTTATTTGGCGGTCAATCTCTATGCAGATAAGCCAGTACGAGATGGTGTTGTGAAGCACGGACTCAAAGTGGAGCAGGACCGCAAATGAAGTACCGCCTATTCATCTGGATTATGTGGCCTTCATTCTTGGTCTCTATCTTGGCCGAGGGCCTATTCTTCAGTATTGTGCATCCTGCTGAGCTATTGTTTTTTGGCAATCACCCCAATATTTCAGATGAGGGTATTTACACTATTGGATTTTTTGTTATTTGGATCTTTTGCTCATTTTCGAGCGCCCTGACAGCCTATGTTCTTCCGGGGATTAACGCTGATGCTAAGAACCCAGATAAAAGCTTAATATAGATTCGAACTAGGCGTATGGTTTGATCTGAACTGTACGTTCTGGGTTTGGGATACCGGCTAGTTCATACAGTCCGTCCACATCAATGAGCTTGATATGACGCTGTTTAATTTGAATTAGTCCTGATTCGGCAAAGCGTGAAAGCATTCGACTCACCGTTTCAATCTGAATGCCGAGATAGCTGCCAATTTCTACTCGACTCATGCGCAAATCAAATTCATTATTGAGGTAGCCTCTCGCAGCCAGGCGTTGAGAAAGATTTAGGAGGAAGGTCGCTAAACGCTCCTCTGCACGCAAACTACCAAGTGAGAGTAGGTGACGCTGATCTTGTGTGAGTTCACGACTCAGAATGCGGTGAAATTGCTTTTGTAGTTCTGGAATTTGGCGTGCTAAGTCCTCAAATGCCTCATAGCGAATAATGCAAACATCACTCTCTTCCAGAGCAATCGCTTCAGATTGATAGTTGCCCTCACCGATACCATCAAGCCCTAAGATCTCGCCGGGTAGATGAAAGCCAATAACTTGTTGACGCCCATCTTCTAAGCCATACTCTGTCTTGAGGGTGCCAAAACGAATGCTGTAGACCGCAGAAAGTGGATCACCATGGCGGTAGAGACTTTCACCTTTTTGTAGGTGAACCCGCTCTTTTACGAGGGAGTCAATCTTGGCAATGTCAGATGGACTAATTCCCACAGGCAAGCAAAACTGACCCAGTACACAGACTGAGCATTTGCCACTAGGGACATCTGAGTTGGTGTAATTCATATAGATCAAGTTATCAGATCAGTTTATTCTACTCGGATAATGTGTACTTTTAATATTTCTCTGGAATGCTGACTGCTAGTCTTCTATTGGCGGTCTTCTTGGGTGCTCTAGTCAGTGGGTGGCACTGCGCTTTGATGTGCGGCGGCATTGCTGCAGCAGTGGAGCGTCAAGGCAACTCTAGTGGAGCAACCTCTATTCCATTGCAAAGTAAGTCTGAGCTATTTTATCTTCAGCTCATCATGCACGCTGGACGTTTGATGACCTATGTTTTGCTTGGTGCCTTGGCTGCTTGGGCTGGTGCAGTTCTTTGGCAGCAAAATATAATGCCTATTCAGCGCCCTTTGTTTGCCATCACATCACTTCTTTTGTTGGCAATGAGTTTGAGTCTTTTACGTCCAAGATCAAAGAGTCCTCTCTTGCTAGGGAGGTGGCTTGGCACAAAAATGGCTACGTATTGGGCTCAATATTTAGGGGGTTTTACAGGCCGCTCATCTCGCTGGTTTAGTGGGATGGTGTGGGGCTTAGTTCCCTGTGGTTTGGTCTACAGTGTTTTACCGCTCGCCTTTTTATCAGGGGATGTCTTAACAGGCGCAGCGCTGATGCTGGCATTTGGCCTAGGTACCTTACCTAATCTGTTGCTGATTTCAAAATTTTCAGCGGCTCTGGCACAACTGAGTCAATATGCTGTGGTGAGATATATTGCTGCAGGTCTTTTGTTGTCAGCTGCACTATTTGGACTTTATCGCGCCTGGTATTTGCCGGAAGCTTTACTTAAAGTTGGTTTCTGTATCAGTTAATGGGATTATCTGATTGCTCCCGCGATACACTGTTGTAGGTCTGGGTAGATGCAATCAACAGGCAGGCGATCTAAGAGGCCTGCTCGAGTGGCCATCTCGTAGGGTTGATGGGCTAGCCCACAAACTATGAGCTTAATGTTGCGATTTTTACAAACTGCTTCAAGTTCAAGTACGGCATCCATTCCGGAAACGTCGATGTAGATCACATTCTTAAGATCAAGTATCAATACTTTGGAGGGTAATTCGTTTTCAATGTTCTCCAGAATTTTGACTGCGCCGAAAAAGATAGCGCCATAAATTCTGAATGCAGCAATAGTGCCCTGATACTCCTTTAGCTCTGGAAAATCGGTGAGATTGACGGGTTCATAGCGTGACAAACTCGAGATGCGATAAATGAAGGTAACGAAAGCAAGCATTAACCCCACTTGTATTGCGATAGTGAGGTCTAACACGATAGTTAGAAAAAATACGCTCAACATCGTTAGGCGATAAGGCAGTCGAAATTGCTTGAGGTCTGCAAACTTTCTCCATTCACCCATATTCCAAGCAATAAACATGAGGATGGCAGCTAGGCTAGCCAGAGGAATATTTTTTGCCAGCGGGGCTCCAAATAAAATAATCACTAGCAAGGTGATCGAGTGAACGACCCCGGCAATTGGGGTACTTGCTCCGCTCTGTATATTGGTGACTGTTCTAGCAATGGTTCCTGTAGCTGGCATGCCACCAAAGAATGGAGTGACTACATTGGCAGCACCCTGAGCCATCAGCTCCTGATTGGACTCGTGACGATCATGAATCAGGCCATCAGCAATCCGGGCACACAGTAGCGACTCAATCGCCCCAAGCAGGGCGAGAGTAATTGCTGGCGCAATTACAAATTGAGCGGTACTCCAGCTAATGGGGATCCATTCAAAGCTGGGTAGACCAGAGGGTATGCCGCCAAAACGACTGCCGATGGTATCTACCGGAAGGTTAAATGCACTCGTCACTATGGTGGCCGCAGCCATAGCAATGACAGTACCTGGAAGGTGATCAAGATAGCCAAGCTGTTTTTGAAAGACTCTCCAAGTAATCAGAAAGGCGAGGGTTCCGATCGATATTATTAAAGCGACAGGGTTAACCGTGTCGGCAGCAGCATACAGAGTTTGGACTGCTTGAAAAAACTCAGCAGGCATTTTAGTAATTTGAAGACCAAAAAATTCTTTTACTTGAGATAGGCCGATTAGCACAGCGATGCCGTTGGTAAAACCAATAATGACCGCGATTGGAATAAAGCGAATTAATGTCCCCAGCCGAAAGAGACCCATTAGAAATAAAAATACACCAGACATTACAGTTGCTAGGAGTAAATTAGCAACGCCATAGTGTTCAACAATGCCGTAAACGATGACGATGAATGCGCCAGCTGGCCCACCAATTTGTACTCGACTGCCGCCTAAGACAGAAATTAACCCACCAGCAATGATGGCGGTGAAGATGCCAGCTTCCGGCTTGAGTCCGCTAGCAATCGCAAATGCCATTGCTAAAGGTAGTGCAACTATCCCAACCGTGATGCCTGCCAATATATCTTTGCTGAACAGGACGCTGTTATAGCCCTTGAGGGAGTCGAGTAGTTTGGGGTGAAAAAAACGCATGTGCGAAAGGCTTTTAAGCCATCCGATTGCCAACCCAGTAGGCGATAGTTGCGGATAGCGCTGTAACAGCAGATCCCCAGGTAATGTCTACAAATGCCAAGCGCATGGGAAAGTCACGAATTACTGCAAGATTGGTTAGATCGTAAGTCATGTAGCAAAAGAAGCCAAATAGGGCCCCATACTGCGCCGCATATATCCAGGACTGTTTTGAAATCGCTGGAAAGATCACGAAAATCGATGCCCCAAGCGCGTATAAGAGATAAAAGACTAGTCCTGCCCACAATTTTGGCTCACTAGCCATGAGCGAACCCATCTCGTCACGATAGAGATTCTTAGCAATGCCAAGAAGCCAAATTAAATCGATGACGATCAGTAGTATTAGAAATGAAAAATACACTGCAAAGTACTTGAGCAATTTAGTGTCCTTTTTTAGGCTTTTACAGTTGAACAATAAAGATTATGATGGAATGGAAGGTATTAGAGTTAATTTAACAGGAGTCAATATGTTCAAGCATTTATTAGTGCCAGTTGATGGTTCAGATGTGAGTAAAAAGTCCTTAAAAAAGGTGGCTGAGCTTGCAAAGGTAGATAAAGCTGCAGTGACATTGGTTTATGTTTCTGATCCATTGCCGCCGATGGTGTATTCCGATAGCTCTATGGGTTACGGAATTTCTCAAAAAGACCATAAGAAGGTCTGCGAAGCTTATGCCAAAGATGTCTTCAAAAAGGCCTCTCTTTTATTAGGTGCCACCGTAAAAGTAAGCGTCCTTCATGTCTCTAATAGCAATCTATCAGAGGGTATTTTGGATGCCGCTAAGAAATCGAAGTCTGACGTGATTGTGATGGCCTCACACAAGCGTACCGGCATTAAGAGTCTCTTATTGGGTAGCGAAACGCACGAGCTTATTGTGCATTCCAAGATACCGGTATTGGTACTTGGTTAATACCGGGTGTATCAGAAATAAAGGGGCCCATAGGGCCCCTTTTCAATTGCTGATTTGCATTTGTTAGTTGATCGGTGGTGTACCCAGCAGTAGAATTTCTCGGGTTAGTAATCCACTATCGCTATCGCGCATATTCCACAAATCCAGCTGAGTTTTTACGGCGTAGGGATCAACATAGACCCCATCCTTTCTCAGTTCAAAATGGAGATGGGGGCCAGTGGAGCGTCCAGTCGATCCGACATAGCCAATCTCTAGACCACGCCGTACTTCATTACCCACTTCCAGTTCTGCGTTGTAGTTGCTCAAATGGGCATAGTAGGTGCGGTAGTTACCAGGATGCTCGAGGATGATGAGGTTGCCAAACGCGCCACTGAAGCCCAAATGCACTACCTTGCCTGTGGCTACGCTAAAGATTGGCGTCCCAATTGGCGCCGAATAATCAATTCCCATATGGGTTCGATATCTTTGCTTAGGAGCGGCGACAGTAGCGCTACCGTTCTTTTGTGGCGCAGCTTTTTTGCTTGATGCTCTTACGCTACCTACGCCGCGGGAGATGCGTCGATAGCTCAGGGGATTAGTCCAAAAGGTGCGTTCAATCGATTCTCTGCTGGCGGTATAAAAGCCCCCCGGGATATCACTTCTTTCGACCCAAAAAGCGCTGGCAAATACTTCACCAGAAGACGGTTCAATGATTTCCGCCGCCCAAATTTGAGCCCAACGTTCCTTATCGCCAAAATCCACAATCAAACGAACAATGCTATTCGTACTTTCAAGAACATTATTTTCTTCGGGGTAAATTTGCTTGATGATGGAGTTCAGCTCCCAAACCAGTTCAACAGGTAATTTATCACCCACTTTTTTGGGATCATACAAAACTGCGCTCAGGGGCAATTGGACTTCCGTAAAGCGCTTGGACTCATCTCTAAGGTAGTCCTGCTGAATTAAGAAGTTACCCGCTGCTGATGGTGTAAAAGTCCAAATCTCAGTCTTGGCATCCTGTATCGGGCCATTCATTACGCTTAAGGATTCGAAGCGGTTGCGGTTACCCAAAGCCAATGCATAAGGAATGCAAGTGCCCCGCATTCGATTAAAAAAACCTTTAGTTTGAGATTTGAAGAACTCATTCAATTCTCGATTGTCCACGCCTAGGGTAGCTGGAAGATTCTCCTCTTTAAAGCTACGACGTAGGCAACCGCGCTGGACGCGATAGTCCAGATTCGCACCACTTTCATTGTTGTATGTACTCTCGATCCGTTTAAATAATTCAGGATTGAAGTTCATACTCTTGCTAGGGCGATTGAGTGAATTGTCTTTTAGCTGAATGCCGGCCTGCTTAGTACTAGTGCTAACAGCTTTTGGTTTTATCTGAGGGGTTTTGCTAGCCTTACTTGCTTCACTTGCTTGTTGTGCTTGCGCGCTTGAAATCAATACGATCAGAGAGACTCCGGCAACGTTGATGACGTTTCTCAATAAGTAAGGTAATTGGCCCGCTATTTTTTTCACTGCTCAATTATCCAATATTGTTGCCCAGCCCCCTGTTTTTTATGTTGTAGTGCAGCAATTTTCTATTGAAGTTGGTCAAGGAAAGTGGCAAAAGTTGTAGATACAATTCATTTTTCGTTAAAGGAATTCTCATGCCTATTATTGAGTCAGTATCAGTTGCTGCAGTTGCGGTGCCTCTAGATAAGGTCACCTCCTTTTCCACTCGAACGGTTTCGGAGCGGCACTATTGCTTGGTGAAAGTGCGGGGCAAGGATGGCAATGAAGGTATTGGGTTTTGCTATGTCGGTAGTGCGGGCGGAGATATTGCCAAGATTGCCGTTGAGCAATTGCTAGCCCCAAAACTAATTGGTCAAAATAGTCATCGCAGCGAAGGTCTGTGGATGGATATGTATAACGAGTCTATTTTGCACGGGCGCGCCGGTGCAGTAATGCGTGGCATCTCAATCCTTGATACTGCCCTTTGGGACCTCAATGCTCGTGCTGCGAAATTGCCTCTCCACCAATACTTAGGATCGGTCGTAGATGATCGCGTTCCAGCTTATGCCAGCGGTGGTTACTACCTTGATGGTAAAACGCCCGCCATGTTGGGCAAAGAAATGGAGTCCTACGTAAAACAGGGCTTTAAGGCTGTCAAAATGAAAGTAGGGCGCTTATCCCCAAGAGAAGAAGAGGCGCGGGTGAAAGCTGCTCGTAAGGCTGTAGGCGAGGATGTTTTACTGACCTTAGATGCTAACAATGCTTGGCGCGATTTACCGACTGCCCTTGAATACATTCGCCGCTTTGAGGCTTATAACCCCTATTGGATCGAAGAGCCATTTTCTCCAGATGCTATCGATCTACATGCGGCCCTAGCCCGTCAAACCAAGATCAACGTTGCTACTGGTGAGATGGAGGCTGGACGCTGGCGTTTTAGGGAGTTAATTGAAGCTGGTGGCGTCGCTATATTGCAGTCTGATGCGGCAGTCTGTGGCGGCATCACGGAATGGCGTCGCATTTCTGCATATGCAGATTTAAAGGGTGTGATTGTTTGCCCACATTGGATGCATGATCTGCATGCTCCTTTAGTGGCAGCAACGCCAAATGCACGGTTTGTGGAATTCTTCTTGGATGATCAGGTCTTGAACTTCCGAAGATTAATTAATAAGCAGCTCACTTTCAAGAATGGTGATTTGATCTTACATAAGACACCGGGCTTAGGATTTGAGTTTGATGAAGCTGCCATCAAAAAGTATGCTGGTAAGACTGCTTGGACAAAGATTATTTAATGCATTTACATTCTCGGCAATAAAAAATCCCGCTCAAGAGGCGGGATTTTTTATGATCTTGAACTACTTCAATATGTTCAGGTAGATTTGGGATTGAGTTTGTAGTGAGTCATGAGTTGGGTGATGAGTACCAAAGCAAATCCAATAAAACCAATCAGATCCGCCTCCGTGGAGGGATAGGCTAAGGCCACCCCGGAGATCACCATGATGAGGCGCTCAAATAATTTCGTTTTTTCAATAAACCAACCCTGCAAGCCGCCGGCTAAACAAATGATGCCAACTACAGCAGTAAATGAAATCCATGCAATCTGCGTCCAGTCGGCCTGCTCTAGAGCGCTGGTAGATCCCATTAGAAGCAAGCTCACGCCTGATTTATCGAGGACAAACATAAATGGCACCAAGATTGCTGGGGCGACGTATTTCCAGGTTTGTAAAGTAGTTCTATAGGGATTGCCTTTACAAATTGCGGCTGCGGCGAATGGAGATAAAGCGGTAGGGGGCGACACCTCTGAAAGTACGGCGTAATAGAAGATGAACATGTGTGCAGCAAATGCGGGCACGCCTAAGTTAATGAGTGCCGGCGCAGCGATCACGGCGCAAATAATATAAGAGGCGGTTACTGGTACTGCGAGGCCAACGATCCAGACAATCAATGCTGTAAAAATAGCCGTTAGCAGCAATGAGCCTCCCGCATATTGAATCACGATGGAGCTAAATTTGAGACCTAGGCCAGTGAGGGTAACAGTACCAACGATGAGGCCTGCACCCGCACAGGTTGCTGCAATTGCCAAGACGCCTGTAGAGCCAGATGAGAGTGCCTTCGATAAACTGGAATTGTAAAGACCAGAAAGTATGGGTTCTTTACCTTTAAACCAAGCCCAGGGAATGATTGCGGTATCTTCGCGCAACATGCTAGACAGCGCAGAAACAACGGTAGCCCAAAAGACTGACATCACTGGCGAGAAGCCAAACATCATAAAAACTACAATAGAAATCAAAGAGAAAAAATGAAACCAATATTTTTTAGTTAACTGCCAGGCGCTTTCTGTGGATGGGAAATGAATATTTTTCATGCCGTACTTACGTACGTCGATTTCAACCATAACAAACAAGCCAAGGTAGAACAGAATCGTGGGGATAGTTGCCATGAGCAACACATCCAAATAGGAGATTTTGAGGAAGTCAGCAATCAGAAAGGCGGCCGCTCCCAATACGGGTGGTGAGATGATCGCACCAAGTCCGCCTGCAGCCAAAAGACCACCTGCGGCATTTTTTTCGTAACCTACTTTATCAAGCATCGGTGCAGCTACAGAGCCGACCGTGACGGTAGTTGCTACGCCCGATCCTGATGGGCCACCCATCAGGAAGGAGGATAGGACAATCGTTCTACCCACCCCAGATGATTTGCCGCCCATTGCGGCAAAAGAGAAGTCGATGAAGAATTTTCCTGCGCCAGTAAATTGTAAAAAAGCGCCAAAGATAGTGAAAAGAATAATTAGGGTTGCAGAGACGTCAACTGCGGTTCCATAGATGCCCTCAAGACTCATGTACATATAACCCACGAGCCGATCTAAGTCATAACCTTTGTGAGTCCATGGGGCGGGAAGGTAGTTGCCAAAGAAGGCGTATAGCAAGAAAAGCGCAGTAACGGTAACGAGCACCATGCCATTCGTTCTTCTGACGCCCTCTAGAATGAGCAGGATGAGAGCAATACCAACCATGACGTCAGTAGAATTAGGGGCAGTATTTCTGTCCATGAGTCCATCGCCGCCGGCCAGAATGTAATAGGCAATAGCAACTGAGCCTAAAGCAAATAAAACATCCCAAATCATTAACTTGTTTTTAAAACGAGCGGCAATAGGAAAGCTTAAGAACACTAAAAACAAGACTAGGGCAACGTGGATAACTCTGAGCTGATGCGTTGGAACAATCGAGTAGGCTGCATATAAATGAAATAAAGACATACCTATTGCCACCAGCGTAATGAATATAGCCAGCAGACCTTTGTAGTCATTAGAATCGCCCTCTTCTTGCTTAATGAAGGCATCTAATTTTTCTTGGGTTTCGTTATCAATTACATTTTGGTTCATGTCTTTATCAATCTATTTTTATATTTATGTGCGGCACTAAAGCAGAAGGGGTGAGATTAACTCACCCCGATATGGCTTAGTTTACTTTGATACCTTTTTCTTTAAAGTACTTTAATGCGCCTGGATGATAGGCAATCGGTGAGGCATTCGCTTTTTGGTTCTCTAGCTTGATATTTCTGTACTCAGCATGTGAGCGGACAAGTTCAAGCTGATTATCAAAAATGGCTTTAACAATTTTGTATGCCTCTGCATCAGACATAGAAGCGTTCACAACCAACAGATTGGCAACCGCTGCAACTTTGTTATCTTTCTCCATGCCGCTATAAGTTTGCTTTGTAATCACTGATGGGAAATACAGATTGCCATATTTTTTATTCATGGCAGGAATTTCAGCAGTAGTGTCTATCATGACAATTTTCATACTAGGACTGTTTGCTAAATCGGTAACAGCAGCAGTTGGTAATCCACCTACCCAAAAGAATGCGTCAATCTTACGATCTTTGACAGCATTGACAGATTCAGCAACGCTCAAGCGTTCACGCTTGACATCTTTGTCTTTATCCAACCCTGCAGCCTCTAACAAGCGAAAAGCCATTACTTCAGTGGCACTGCCTGGTGAGCCTGTACTGATGCGCTTACCTTTGAGATCTTTCATGGTCTTAATGCCAGTGGATTCCACGGTAGCAACGTGCATTAGATTTGGATACAGTATGAGTAAGTTGCGTAAATCGATTGGCTTGTCCTTGAATTTATCCTCACCATCCTTAGCATCTTTGGCAGCATCAGCCATTGAGAAACCAACGTAAGGTTTGCCAGTACCAACGAGTTTTAAATTATCAACCGACCCACCTGTAACTTCAGCAGTTGCTGACATTCCTGGTACATGCTTAGATAAGACTGAGGCAAGGCCTCCACCCATTGGGTAATAAACGCCACCAGTACCGCCGGTTGCAATAGAGATATTTTGCGCTTGTGCAGCGCCGAACAACATAGTGATGGATACAGCTATTACTTTTATAAGCTTCATTTTTGTCTCCGGTTTTGTATCTATTAAATTAAAGACCTGGCATGCTGAAATTAATCTTTTGCAGCTCGTTCAATAACTTTGCTTGCTGGTCTGCGCTCAGTTGCATCAGTGGTGGACGCACGCGTAACCATTCAGCATCTTTACTGTAGTGCGCAACGGCAGTTTTCATGCCGGCAATCATTTGATATTGAGCAAATACTGAGCGTACTTGATCAAGGGCATCTTGACGTTGATCTGCATCAGATTCTCTCCAATGCGCGGCTAATTCAGCGATAGCCCTAGGGTTTACGTTAGCAGTTGCGGAGATACAGCCAACCCCACCTGCCCGCAGGGCGCGCATCAGAAATACTTCGCTGCCGGCGTATACACGAAAACCCGATGGTGCCAAGAGCTTGATGACGGATTCTGTATAAGCCCAGTCTCCAGAACTGTCTTTCATGCCAACAACAGTCTTTGGGTACTCTTTATGAAGGCGCTCCAACAAAGAAAGGCTCAGATTAATCTTCGTGACGGGTGGAATGTTGTAGATATAAATCTGCAATCCTGCATCACTCACTTTTTGGATTACTTCTGAGAAGTAGGCGAAGAGACCATCATCAGTAATATCTTTGTAGTAGAACGGTGGCAACATCAACACGCCGGCACACTTGTGTTGCACTGCATGTTTAGTCATCTGCACGGTGGCATCAATTGAGGTGGCTCCAGTTCCAGGCATCATATGCGCTGGGTTCAAGCCGCCTTCGATCAACGCAGTTAAGGTGTTCATCTTTTGCGGGTCTGACATCGAATTGGCTTCTGAGTTCGTGCCGAAGATCGCTTGACCAACGCCGTTAGCTTCAAGCCATTGACATTGCTTCAGTAATTTTTGTGCATCTGGACTGCCATCCGCTTTGAATGGTGTCAATACCGGTGAGAGTACTGCAGGTAGCGTTGAAGGGTGTAGGGAAATGGTCATACTTACTCCGGTTTAATTTTGAACTTCGGTGAGAAGTGGCTGTTGATTATAAAAAGCTTCTAAATTATTTATTGCTAAATTTGTCATTAATTGTCGCGTTTCGGAGGTAGCGCTGCCGATATGCGGTGTCAGTAGAACATTATCGATATTTAAGAAGCCCCCATTCGGATTGGGCTCATTTTCAAATACATCTAATGCCGCACCGGCAATCCTTTTTTGCTGCAGTGCAACTAAAAGTGCAGCCTCATCGACCACGCTTCCCCGGGCAATATTAATCAGGTAGCCCTGCGGCCCTAAAGCATCTAAGACTGTAGCGTTGATCATTTTGTCTGTTTCTGGGCTGGCAGGGCAGGTCAGAAATAAGACGTCAGATGCCTGTGCCAGAGCAGTGATATCTGGATAGAAATCGTAGGGCAAATCTTTTTGAGTCGGGCCGGTATAGGCTAGTTTGACTTTAAAGGGTTCAAGTCGTTTGGCCAGATCCTGCCCAATTCGCCCCATCCCGGCAATACCAACGCGTTTACCGGCCAAGGTGGTAGTCACTGTAAAAAGACCATTTTTCCAGGCTGCGCTTTGCACAAAAGCATGTGCTTGTGGAATGCGGCGCAATAAGCCAAATAACATACCAATGGCCAATTCGCAGACAGCATCATTTAATACCCCTGGGGTGTTGCTGGCAGCAATACCGTGAGTCTTGAGATAAGCAAGAGGGAGGTTGTCATAACCAACACCGCAGGTGGCCACCATACGTACTTGAGGCAGCTGCTCTAGTAGCGCAACAGGTAATTTGGTATTGGAGCGTATCAAGATGCTCGTAAATGAGCCTGCCGGTATTGGGGAATTTGGATCAAGAAGGCGGACAGGCGTGATGCGCTGGTCAATGACTGCTTGCATTACCTCTGGAAATTGTCCGACCTGCAGCACTGAATTGACTGGGATCATGTCTCACTTACTTTTTTATTGGAATAATGACAGCATTGTAAAGGGATTCGTAGTCCTTATCTTGCCACCCAAGGAGAAATTGAGATGTTATTTACCCCATCCGAAACGAAGGTCGTCATTGTGGGCGGTGGCACCATGGGTGCCGATGTTGCTGCGGTATGCGCACGCGGGGGCTGTGCAGTGCAAGTGTTGGAACCCACTACAGAACGGCGTGCACTATTACCCGATTACTTTGCCAACACCATGATCGATCTGGGTTATGAGCACCGCCTACATTTACTCTCGACAGCTGGTTCCTTAGAAGAAATAGATTGGTCGGAAATCGATTTGGTGATCGAATGCGTGCCTGAGCGCTTAGATATCAAGCAGGAGTTATTTGCCAAACTAGAACAATATGCAAAACCAGAAGCAGTCTTGGCGAGTAATAGCACCAGTTTTCCAATCAGTGATATTTCAGCAGGGCTAAAAACAGCGGCACGGATGATTGGCTTACACTTCTTCATGCCTGCACACTTAGTGCCTTGTGTAGAAGTGGTCTACGGTGTTAAGACTTCGCCGATGGTGGGCGAAAGCCTTTCTCGTCTGATGACGGCTTGCGGCATGGTTCCTGTTACCGTGAAAAAAGATTTGCCAGGCTTTTTGGCAAATCGCTTACAGCATGCCTTATCGCGCGAAGCCTTCGCCATGGTCGATGCCGGCATTGCTAGCTTGGAAGATATCGATAAGGCCGTACGTTTTGGCTTTGGCTTTCGTTATATCGCTGCAGGACCTGCAATGCAGAGAGACCACGCTGGATTGGATGTGCATGGCGCCGGTGGCGCAACGATTTATCCGACTCTCAATAACTCCCCAGATATTGCTAAATGCTTAAGTGAGCGTATTGCTAGTGGCAAGCTAGGTATGAAAACCGGCGAAGGCTTTTATTCTTGGACTGCAGAAACCATGAAGGCGGAGCGAGAGCGCTACCAAGAGGCCTTGCGCGAAGGTTTAAAGATTATTCAAAAAGATTTGCCGAAGATTGACTAAGCTTAACTAAGTCAGTTTTAGGTCAGGTCTTTGAGATTAAGTGTTCTGAGTTGAGGTGCAAGCCTGTATGTCAGCAAGACAACGAGCAAGGTCGCAGCTCCACCAAATACGATGGATGGAACAAGCCCCATCAGACTGGCTGCAATTCCAGATTCAAGCGCCCCTAATTCATTAGAGGAGCCAATAAATATCCCATTGATTGCGCTGATCCTGCCCCGCATCTGATCTGGGGTAGTCAATTGCATAATGCTGCCACGGATGACTACTGAGATAGAGTCAAAGCAACCAGAAATAAACAAGAAAAGAGCGCAAAGCCAAAGATTGTTTGAAAGTCCAAAGGCAATAATGGCAATCCCAAAGCCGCCGACTGACAACAATAAATATCTTCCAGAATCTTCTAGCAGGGGTCGACGCGCTAAGTAAAGACCTACAATCACAGCCCCAGCTGCTGGCGCTGCCCTCAGAATTCCCAGGGTTTCAGGGCCGGCATTGAGAACCTCTTTCACAAAGGCGGGGAGTATCGATACTGCGCCGCCGAATAGTACGGCAAACATATCGAGCAGCATGGTACTGACAATCAGCTCGTGTTTTCGTACGTAATGAAAGCCCTCCAAAAAACTCTTTAAGAAATCATTGCTCATGCCTTCTGACTTTTCATGCTTGATACGAATGAAGCTCACTCCATATAGACCGACAGCGCTACTCAATGCAGCCAGGGCATAGGTCCACTCCAGCCCAGTAAATCCAATCATGAGCCCACCCAAACCCGGCCCAGCTACCACGCAAATCTGAAACGCAGAGGATGCATACGCGGTGTAGCGTGGCATTTGTTCTCGGGGAATAATTTGTCCAAAGATGGCCTGATAAGAGGGGCGCAATAGTGCACGAGCTAAGCCTAAAAAAGCTACTGCTGAATAAATTAACAGAACAGGCGGTGCCAACCAGTCAAGCGCTATTGCAACTAGAAACAAGGCAACGACAATCTGCAAAGTGCAGGCAATCGCAGCGATCCATTTCCGAGAATGGCGATCTACCGCATGGCCAGCATAGAGTGCTATTGCAAAGTAGGGAATCAGCTCGGCAAGACCAATCAGGCCAAGGGCAATGACGCTATTGGTAATCTCATAAATATGCCAGCCCACTGCAACCATCATGATTTGATAGCTCAAGGTTGCGCCTGTACGGTAGAGCAACAGAGTTTTAAAGGCTTGGCTAGTTTTCATGAGTTTTTCTTATTCTAAAGGGGGTAGTGATTTATTCTTTAGATATGAAAAAAATCATCCGCGTTTGGGATTTGCCGATTCGTCTGTTTCATTGGCTCTTAGTTGCCGGCATTATTCTGAGTTTTGTCACTGTCAAGATCGGCGGCAATGCAATGAGTTGGCATGCGCTGTCTGGTTACTGCGTACTCAGTCTAATTATCTTCAGAATCATCTGGGGCTTTGTCGGCTCTTACCATGCGCGCTTCGTTCATTTTGTAACAAGCCCAAAGGCCTTAATGCTTTTTTTAAGAGGTAAAACTAAAGCGGGGCTTGGCCATAATCCCTTGGGTGCTTTGTCTGTTCTGGCCTTACTATTTTCGGTTGGCCTTCAAGCGGCAACCGGCCTTTTTGCAAATGACGATATTGCCTTCGAGGGGCCTTTTGCAAAGTATATTTTCAGTGGAACAGTTGAACTTCTCACTTCAATTCATCGTCAGAATGAAAAAGTCCTGATTATTTTGATCGCACTGCATTTATGTGCAATCTTCTATTACCAGCAATTCAGAGGCGAGAATTTAATTAAGCCCATGTTAGTGGGCGATAAAGAGATTGACCCAAGCGAAACAGAAATGAATCTCTCTGCAGACTTGGATCATGCTTCCAAGGATGGAAGTTTGCAAAGAGGCTTTGCACTACTGCTACTCAGCCTCATTGCGGTCACTCTGGGTTACTTCATTTCTAGGTGATTACTTTTTCTTAAAGTCATCATGGCAACCTTTACAGGTAGCGCCTGCTGCACCAAAAGCCTTTTTAATTGCTTCTTGATCGCCTGACTGCGCCGCGGTATTCAGGTTGGCAACAGCCAGCTGCATTTTTTCTCCGGCCGCTTTAAATTTAGCGTTGTCTGACCATACGACTGGAAGTGCATTACCACCCTCTGTACCTGGACCAAATGCTTGCCATGGTAATGTCGAGATCATGGCAACAACTGCTGCGTTCTTCGCTACTTCATCCTTATTAAATGGTGCTTCGCCTTTAACAACCGCGCCAATTTTTCCAAAGGAATTGGCCATTACCGTAAAAGCACTTTGACGATATTTAATGGCGTCTTCTGGTTTTTTAAATTGCGCATAAGCAATGCCTGTTCCGGCTGCTAGTACGGGGGCAATGGCGGCAAAAATTACCTGTTTTAGTTTCATAGTTAAGCTCCAGTGAGGTCAGTGGGTTACTGCTGATGAATTCGAATTTTTAGAATACTTCAGAAAAGCATTTGCAGGGGAAGTGTGACAAAGTAAACAACACTCTTAAAAAAGGCTGTCAAAGGCTCCATCCAAAAGCTGCCAATGATGCCTGTAAAGACGAGGGCTAGAACGATAAAGAATCCGTAAGGCTCTAGTTTTCCGAAGGCGATGGATTGTCGAACTGGCAATAAGCTCGCCAGAATGCGACCACCATCTAGTGGGGGCAGAGGGAAGAGGTTAAATACTAGTAAGACTAAGTTCCAGGTGATCCCCGCTTGGGCCACTGCCAAGAGGAATCGCTCATCCACGCCAAAACCAAAGAGGGTAATTAGGAGGATGGCCCAAATGAGTGCTTGGATGAAATTGGATCCAGGCCCAGCTAAGGCCACCCAGATAGAGTCAATGCGGGGGTTGCGTAGACGCCCAAAATTGACCGGTACTGGCTTGGCATAGCCCACCAAAAAGGGGGATCCACTCAGAATCAACAGGAGGGGAATCAGGATAGTACCCACCGGATCTATATGTTTAATGGGGTTGAGGCTGACTCTCCCGAGCATATAAGCGGTATTGTCACCAAATTGACGGGCTGCATAGCCATGGGCAGCCTCATGAATAGTGATAGCGAAAATCAAAGGAATCGCATTAATGGCGAGAGCTTGGATAGAATAGTCAGTAATCATGGCAATATGATATCCATAGGAGCAAAAAGTGACTGACGATAAAAAACCTGAATCAAAGACCCCCGCTAAGCCCGTAGCAGCTAAGCCCGCAGCTCGTCCACCAGCCCCAAAAGGCCCATCCGGCCCTGGCGGCAGGCCTCAGGCAGGCTTTGGGGGCGGAAAAGCCATGATGCGCAAGGCTGGCCGCGGCCGATAGTGGATAATTGCGCTATCAAATGATGTGTTTAATAGGGATTTAGCATGAACGAATGGCATAAAGAGTCAAAAGAAGAAGTCAATAAGAAAATCATCACCTTGATCGTGATGTTGGCGGCTGCTACTAGCTTGGCCATTTTGTTTGCATTGGTTGCGGCTCACACTGGCTACGTATTCGGCTAATCTGCAGTAATGACTAGCCATCGCCAACCAGCAGTATTTGTTGGTCATGGCAGTCCGATGTATGCCATTGAGCCCAATCGCTTTACAACTGCTTGGGCTAATTTTGGTAAATCACTTAAACGCCCAGATGCTATCTTAGTCATCTCGGCCCATTGGGTAACTCGCGGAGTGTGGGTTACTGCAATGTCCAAACCTAAAACTATTCATGACTTTGGCGGATTTCCGCAAGCCCTGTTTGATATTCAATATCCAGCACCCGGTAGTCCTGCACTGGCAGACCGCGTAAAAGAATTATTGGATGTTCCAGTAGTGCTTGAAGAGAACGAGTGGGGTATTGATCATGGCGCATGGTCTGTTCTGACGTACCTCTATCCAAATGCAGATGTGCCGGTAGTGCAGCTGAGTCTAGATGGCTCTATGTCTGCGAGCGAGCATTATGAGCTTGCTAAAAAATTATGCCCTTTGCGTGACGAGAATATCTTGATCCTAGCTAGTGGTAATGTTGTGCATAACTTGCGCACTATTCATTGGGAGGAGGGTGCAACACCTTATCCATGGGCTAGAGAGTTCAATGATTTTTTTGTTTCTGAGATACAGGCAAATCATCACGACAATTTAATTCATTGGGAGCAGTGCGGTGATGCCGCACATTTATCTATCCCGACTCCTGAGCACTATTGGCCAGCTTTGTATGTGCTTGCTCTACAAGAGCAGGGTGAGACCCCTAAGATACTGACTGATGGGGTAGAAATGGGTTCCATTAGCATGCTGACTTTTTCAATCCAATAAATACCGAATATGTGGCTATCTATTTTTGCAATCTTTTTTGGCGCCGGTCTCGGTGCTTTGCTAAGGGCAGGCTTTAATCTCGTAACAGTCAGCGTTGCCTCAACCCTGCCATTGGGCACTTTTATTTCCAATATGGTCGGCGGATACTTCATCGGAATTGCCATAGCCTTTTTTGGTAATAATCAAAGCCTCTCCCCCGAATGGAAGTTATTTGTGATTACGGGTTTTTTGGGTGGCCTCACCACCTTCTCCAGCTTCTCTGCTGAAGTGGTCGGTTTTATGCAGCGTGGCGAAGTGAGTTGGGCGCTTGGAACTGCGCTCTTGCATTTAGTTGGTTCACTATGCCTTACTTTTTTGGGTATCCTGACTTACCAAGCACTGAAGTAAGTTTTCGAATCTTGCTCACTCAGGCTTAATGTTTCCAGCCTTGACTACAGCGCTCCATTTTGCGGCCTCTGATTTAATGAGGGCTGCAAAATCGGCAGGGCTACCCCCGCCAATTTCATTTCCTTGGGAGAGCATTAACTCTCTAAGCTGCTGATCTTTAAGTGCCTCATTGGCGGCTTTATTCAATGTGTCGATAATGGATTTAGGTGTGCCAGCAGGCGCAATAAAGCCTTGCCAATTGAGCACTTCAACTTTAGGGTAGCCAAGCTCTGCAAAACTAGGCACATTCGGAAAGAGCGGGGATCTCTTTTTGCTCGTGATGGCAATAGGGCGCAGTTTATCGACCCTAATACTCGGCACTGCAGAGTACATCTGATCAAACATCATGTCGACGTTACCTGCCATCAAATCCGTCAACGCAGCAGAACCACTCTTGTAAGGTACATGAATCATTTGGATGCCGGCATTTTGCATAAATAGCTCAGCTGAGAGCTGATGGCTGCCTCCGATTCCTCCCGAAGAGAATGTCAGGGTCCCCGGTTTTGCCTTAGCTGCTGTAACAATATCTTGAATAGTTTTGTATGGCGAATTTGGGTTGACGACCAGGATTAGCGGACCCTTTTCTATCAAGATGATGGGAGTAAGAGCAGTTTCTGGGTCGTACCGTAAATTTCCAAAAAGTGTTTTGTTTACCGCCATTGGTGCGAAGTTTCCCATACCAATGGTGTAGCCGTCTGGGGCAGATCTTGCGACAAACTCAGTGCCGATATTTCCGCCGGCACCTGGTTTGTTGTCAATGATAAAAGGTTGTCTCAGAATCAAACTCATTTTTTGCGCCAACTGCCTACTGCGAGAGTCTGCGCTGCCGCCTGCACCATAAGGCACTATTAAATTAATAGATTTGCTAGGGTAGCTGTTTTGAGCTTGAGCAGTCATTGGCAATGAGAGAGCTGCACTAGCAATCGAAATACTCAGAAGTGAAGATAATTTCATATCAATCCCATTATTCCAAGGGCCGCGCCCAGTGCAATTAAATATAAAGGATGCCAGCGGGTAAATACCGTCAATCCAATAGTCAGTAGAGTCAATCCATATGCAGCATAGCTATGATTGATTTGCAGCGCAATCTGCCACGCAGAAGAAAGAACTAAGCCAATTGCCAGCGCGGCAGCAGCATACTGAATTGCCTTCTTTTTTTGTTCGTCATTCATGCTTAGGATCAGCCGTTGTACAAAGTACACCAAAATAGATGATGGCCAAGCAATGGCAACAGTGGCGAGTAAGGCTCCCAGAACCCCTCCAACATGCCAGCCGATCAGGGTTACTGTCATGAAATTCGGGCCGGGAGCAGCTTGAGCAATTGCAAAGTAATCAGCAAAGGTTTGCAGGTCAATCCACTGCTCTTGGTTAACCGAAAGCTCCAAGAGGCTGGGAAGTAGCGCGTTGATTCCACCAAAGGCAATCAGTGAAAAAGCAGAAAGCTTTAAGAATAGACTGAGAAGTATGCCCATTACTTACGAGCTTTCTTAAATGCTAAGAGTAAAGCAAGGGGCGAGACAAGGAGAACAACCCAACCAAGGCCTAGATGGAAATAGCTTGCAGCTGTCACTGTCAGGGTCACGACCAATAGCATTGCGGGGTATTTAAACTCATCACGCAACATTTTGATGCCAGTAGAGGCGATTAATCCCACGCCCACTGCAGAGATGCCTCTGAGTAGGCCTTGAACACTTTCTAAATTACTGTAATGCTGATACAAGACTGCTAGCAACATCACAATACAGATTGGCCCCAGAGTTAGGCCAAACGCTGCGGCAAAGGCGCCCTTAGCTCCACAAAGACGTGAGCCAATACAAACGGCAAGATTGAGAATATTGGGTCCTGGAACAATTTGGCATATTCCAAGAATGGCGCTGAACTCTTCTGAGCTGAGTACCTTATCTTGTTCTACCAAAGTGCGGCGAGCCCAAGGCAGCACTCCACCAAAACCAGACATACCGATTTTGCTAAAAGTAATAAATAATTCTGTTGGAGTTAGTGTTTTCAAAAATGTTAAGGCTGGTATGGATGGGGTACTGGCTTTTGATCCAACCAAGCTTCCAGAGTTTCAGTAATCCCTTGCGAGAACATTTTAAATACAGGTTCCGCGATAAAGCCTAGGTGGGGAGTTGCTAATAAATTTGGGGTGCTGCGTAAGGGATCATTAGATGGTAATGGTTCAATATCAAATACATCCACAGCGGCTTGACCGGGGCAACCTTTTTTGAGTGCGGCGCATAAGTCGGACATATTAATCAATGCAGAGCGCGAGGTATTGACCAGAAGGGAGTCTGGGCGCATTAAGGCGAGTTGCTCGGCGCTGATGAGCCCTTTAGTTCCAGGACCTGCTACTAAGTGCAGGGTAACTACTTTTGAAGTGCGTAATAATTCATCTAGGCTAACCGAAGTTGCGCCTTCAGTTGCAGCACGTTCCGGCGTCATATTAGGACTCCAGGTGACAATTTCCATACCGAATGCCTTGCCAACACGAGCAACAGCGCTGCCGATAGCACCAAGACCAATGACGCCCAAACGCTCACCGGATAGCATCGGTAAAACGGACAGTTCATCGCGCCAGCCACCAGAGATCACTAAATTATTTTGGCGAACCAATTGTTTTGAAGCCCCTAAAATTAATGCCCAGGTTAACTCGGCAGTAGTTTCTTTCGAAGGACCTCCCGGCGTGCAGGCAATCGGAATATTGCGAGAAAGAAGAGCGGCGCTATCTAGCGTGCCATTTCTCTTGCCTGTGAACATCAATAATTTGAGCTTTGGCAGCCTCGCAATCATGGCCTCATTAAAGGGAGATCGGTCGCGTACGATGGCAATAACATCGGCCTCTTTGACTGCCTCATATAAGGCCTCATCTCGCAATGGCTCATGATGGATTATGAGGTTTGAATTTTGCTCTATATGACCCCATTGAGAGAAGCGACGCAGGGCGCGCTCGTAATCCCCTAGGATGACGATATTCGGTTGCTTGGTCATGATGACTATTTTTTCTTTAGGGTGGGTTAGTCGGGAGTGCAAAGACTCAATATTTTCTTGAGATCAGGTGCACTTCCCAGATTCCATAATGCTGCAATGAGTTGACCAGTTTTTTCCTTGCCAATCACTGGCTCGGTCAAGTTAGTGAACTTTTGTTCTAAATTAGCATCGCTCATTGGATTCTCGACAGACCCAATTGCATTTTTAACGAAGATGTGAACTTCTCTACCATCCTTCAGAATCGCTTTGACGTCCACCGATGCCTCACTGATAGAGGTATCAGTGGTGGCATTTACTTTGGCGCGCAAGGCGACCACATCAGGGCGATTGACAATATCATCGGCGTACTCACCTTCACCTGCTTGACCGAAAATTAAGCCTACGGCACAGCCATGGTAGACGCTGAATTTACCTTCAAGACCATCTTGAGGTGTTTTCTTACCAGTTAATTCGAGAACGAGTGGGTGGACGCGTAATTCAATACGTTCAACTTCTTCTGCCTTAACGCCTTGTGCTTTGAGTTGCGCGCACGCGTCAATGGCAGGGTGAATCACAATTCCACAAGCAAATGGTTTGTAGGTATTTAATGAAATCTCAAATGATTTACCAAGCTCTCGATCAATTTCCGACCAGTCGCATTTAGTTGAAACGGTTTGCATATAACCGCGACCCGCTTCTAAAGCTTTAGGGCTAGCAGTAAAGCCATGCTTTGCCAACAGGGCAGAAAGTTGTCCTGCGCGTGCCGCACCCCCGGGATGAAAGGGTTTTGTCATGGTGCCAAATTGCTCGCGCATACCCACCGGTTGTGATGCTGCGATGCCTAATGCCATGGTTGTTTTTTGGGTATCCAGCCCCATGAGGCGTGAGCAAGCTGCAGCAGAGCCCAGCATGCCAGTAGAGCCAGTAATATGCCAGCCACGATGGTAGTGGTCTGGGTACATGGCATTACCAATACGGCAAGCAACGTCAATCCCTAAAACGAGTGAATCAATTATTTGACGGCCTGTGACATTGGTATGCTCACCCAAAGCCAGGATGGCAGAAGCAACAGGTCCTGCTGGGTGAATCACCGTCTTCAGGTGTGTGTCATCAAAGTCAAAGGTATGTGAGCTAATGCCATTAATGAGGGCTGCGCCACCCATGTCAACGCGGTCCTTTCGGCCAAGAATACTGGCCTGAGGTGCTGGTTGAAATTCGCGGATAGCAGCTAATGAGGATTCAACGCTCTCGTGATTAGCTGCGCCAATTGCACATCCAAGCCAATTTAAAAAGGTGCGATGCGCCTCATGATCTACTTCAGCACTCCAGCCTTGACTGGCGTGTGAAGTAACAAACTCAGCCAATATTTTAGTGACTGGTGGCGCATTCAGATCGGCTGCTGCTTGAATAGCATTGGACATATTATTTCCTGTTTTTTTAGTGTTTAATTTGATAAGAATGGGTGGCGAAATTTATTCCAGCTCAATGTTGCGCTCTTTAGCAACCTTAACCCAGCGAGCAATATCTTCTTTAATATAGTTTTCAAATTGTTGTGGAGACATCGGCATTAATGTCATTGCTTCGCTGGTCATTTTTTCCGAGAAATCGGGTAGCGCCAAGGCTTTATTCAGTTCCAAATTGAGTCTCTTAACAATGGCAGGCGGAAGGTTGGCGGGACCAACGATTCCATACCACTGCTGCCCATCAAAACCATTGTAGCCAAGCTCCTTGAAGGTGGGGATATTAGGTGCAGCAGGATTGCGCTTGGCTCCAGTGATGGCTAAGCCACGAACTCGATTGGTATTTAAGTAGGGCATGGCGGCAAAGAGAGTTGGAAGCATCGCTTGAGTTTGGCCTGCTAACAAATCCGTATAGGCTGGTCCAACACCACGATAAGGGACATGGACCATGGAGATTCCTGCAGCCAGCTTTAATTGCTCCATCCCCAAATGAGTCAGGGTTCCTGGGCCAGCAGAGCCGTAACTTATTTTGTCTGGATTCTTCTTGGCGTAATCAATAAATTCTTTGAAGTTTTTAATCGGTAAATCAGAGTTAATGACCAGAGCGTTTGGCGTTGCCCCAATCATGCCAATTGGCGTGAAATCTTTGATGGCATCGTAAGGTAACTTGCGAACTGCCGGATTGGTCCCATGAGAGCCAACATAGGCAACCATTAAGGTATAGCCATCTGGAGTCGCTTTTGCGACTGATTGCGAGGCAATAGTACCTCCACCCCCGCCAATATTTTCTACAACAATGGTTTGACCAATCGACTTGGATATTTTTTCAGCAAGCGAGCGAGCAATATTATCTAGACCACCCCCAGCTGCTACTGGGGCAATCAACTTAATTGGCTTAATGGGGTAGTTTTGTATTGATTGCGCTGCAGCATTGAAGCTAGCCACTGAGCTTATGCTAGAAAAGATCAGGGCAAATAAAAAAATCGGCATTTGCCGACGTGGGGTTTTAGACATGTCTCGAGCCCGGATATTTTTTAGATTAAGCTTCTTTTACAAATGAATTCTACTATCGATATAGAAATACTTTTTAAAAAGGAAACATCATGATTTTAGAGCACTGCGATATCGAAATTGACCCAACTAAGGGTGCTGAGTTTGAGGAGGCCATTTTGCGCGGGGTCAATACGGTGATAGCAAAAGCTAAAGGCTTTCAGGGCTTTAAGGTTAACCGCAGTATCGAAAGTCCTGCTCGGTATCTATTGCTGATTTACTGGGATACCCTTGATAATCACATGGTTGACTTTAGGGGGTCTGATGCTTTTGCTGATTGGCGAGCCATTGTTGGGCCATTCTTTGTAAAACCACCTTTTGTTGAGCATATGACTTTGGTGGGTAAATCAGACTAATACCTTCGGTATTTATGCGATTTGTTTTTTGCGGATCGAGCGCTCAAGCGGGATAGTGTCTAAGTTAGGTTCTAGCGCTTCCCGTTCATCAAATACAAAGCAGCTGCCGGAGTAGTGTGCGGAGCCAACCTCTTCAAAGTACTTGAGGATACCTCCCTCCAGCTGATAGCTATGTTGCATGCCAATTTCGCGCATGTAGAGACCAGATTTTTCACAACGAATTCCGCCGGTACAAAAGCTCACCAAAGTTTTATCCGCTAGCTTATCTTTATGCGCAGTGATCGCCTCAGGAAATTCTGTAAATTTCTCGATATTGAAATGCAGCGCATTTTCAAAAGTACCATACTCGACTTCAAATGCATTACGTGTGTCCACCATGACTACCTGCCGTCCCAAATCATCTGTTCCGCGATCAAGCCACTCTTGTAATTTTTTCGGTGTGATGAAGTTTGCGCGACCTTCTTCCGGACGAATCGCTGGATGATTCATCCGAATGATTTCATTCTTAATTTTGACCAGCATCTTCTTAAAGGGCTGGGTTTCGGACCAGCTATCTTTAGCTTGAAGGGATGCAAAGCGCGGATCTTGTCGCAAGTAATTTAGAAAGCTACGCAATTTAGGTTCGCTACCAGCTAAAAACATATTAATGCCTTCGCCAGTCAAGAGAATGGTGCCCTTTAACTCGCCAGAATTGCACTCATCTAAGATCTTGGCGCGTAGCTCGGTTAAATTGTCTAGACTGACAAATAAGTAGGCAGCTATGTTCAAAATTGGTTTCATAGGTAATCTCATCTTGCACTGGCATCCATTATCAAACAAGCGGCGAGGATGGGTGGTAATCTTGTAGTCTTAATCGAGGGAGATGACGTCATGCTGATTTGCTTGAAAATAACTAAAAAAGTGCTTTTATTTGGCCTATTTTTGATGTTTGCTGGCTCTTTTGCTAGCGCTCAAACTGCCGGTGTGGGGGCTTGGCCTACCCAAAAGCCTATTCGCCTGATTGCTGTTTTCCCGCCAGGTGGCTCTGTGGATCAAGTGGCGCGTACCATAGCCCCGGCTTTACAAGCAGAATTAAAGCAAAACGTCATTGTTGAAAATATTGGTGGTGCATCTGGTGTGATCGGAACCGCCGCCATGACAAGGTCAGATCCTGATGGTTATACCTTTGCAGTGGTTTTTGACACGCACGGCGTCAATCCAATCCTCAAAGATAAGCTCCCGTATGACACGATTAAAGATATTGCGCCTGTGACCTTAATTGGCACTTCACCAATGGTATTAGTTGCTAGTAAGAATTCTGGGATCACGAGCTTTAAGCAGTTGGTAGACCAGTCTAAGGCTGGTAAACAATTTAGCTATGGGTCTATTGGTATTGGTAGCTTAGGTCATTTGGCCATGGCGCGTTTGGCCAAGCAAGCGGGATTCGATTGGAATCACGTTCCTTATCGTGGCGGAGGCCCATTGATGCAAGATGTACTCGGTGGCCAAGTTCCACTGGCTGTTGGCTCAGAATTCTTAGTCAAGCCCCATGTTGACAGTGGCGGCGTCATTCCCTTGGTAATTACTACCGCTAAAAGATCTCCTGAGTTGCCTAATGTGCCAACGATTGCCGAAAGTGGTTTCCCTGGATTTAATGCACCAGCATGGTGGGCAGTTTTGGCGCCAGGCAAAACTCCACCAGCAATTGTGAATGCCATGAATGAGGCTGTCGCTAAAGCATTAAAAACACCAGCTGTGTCCGAGAAGCTGAAGTCTCAAGGGATTCAAATTGTCGCCGGCAACCCAGAGACTTTGCGTGACTTTATTGGTAAGCAAATTGCGATCTGGGGTAAGTTTGTGATTGAAAATAATATTAAAGAAGCGCAATAGGAATTGATATGAGTGAACGTTTAATCCCCTATCAGCCGATGGACTTAGCAGAGCCGGCTGAACTTGTAGCGGCTATTCGCAAAAGACGTGGTGGTCAGTTCATTAATTTGGATCGCATGCTTTTACATAGCACCCCCATTGCTGAGGGCTGGAATCATTTTGTAGGCGAGATTCGCAACAATCTCTCTTTAGATCCAAAGTTACGTGAGCTTGCCATGTGCGGGGTAGCTGTTCTTAATGGCGCTGAATATGAGTTTTTTCACCATGCCCCGCCGTTTATCAAGGCAGGTGGTACTGAAGAACAAGTTCAAGCACTGCGTTTAATTGGTCAACCAAGTTTTCCCAGCACCTTATTCTCTTCTGTAGAAAATGATGCTGCAGAACTCACGTTTCAGATGACGCGCAATATTCAGGTTGATAGCGCTCTGATGAAGCGCTTGCAGGCTGCTTTGGGCAATACCGATACCGTTGAGCTTGTCACTGTAGTGGCAGCTTACAACATGGTCTCTCGATTTTTGATCGCCTTAGATGTCAATCCCGAGGAACATCCTCCTGAGTAATTCATGAACCAGGGTAGCTCGATTCACTGGGAAGAGGGCGGTCAGACCTGTTCAGCAGTTTGGCATTCTGAAAATGGCATTGCGGCACATAAAAAAGTGGTGACTGCTGACGATACATTAACAGCGGACGATGCCTATCGCTTGGCATGTGAAGGTACGGCTATCCTCTGGAAGGGGGATTTCCAAAATGCTCGCCAGCTATTGCAGGCATTGGTTCGTCGTATAGATAAACCATCAAAAAAATCGAAGCGCGCAGGCAAGAGGCTGGATAAGTCAGGTGAGCCGGTCATCAAGAAAACAGCAAAAGATATTTTTAATCAACACCGCCTGATTCAATCTCAGCGTGCCCGAATATTGGGGATGTTGTTAATTCAATGTAATTTAGATCACACGATTTCATTGCGCCGAGCGCCGGATATTTCCCAAGCATGTACCGAGGTATATGGCACCGTCACTCAATCCTATGTGGTTTCTTTGCGCGAACTCTTGGGTGTAGTCAGCGCTCATGAATGGCGCAAAAATGGTTTACCTATTTTGGCCGATGAAAATGGTGAGCCAATTTACGTTCATCCGCATTACGGCGTTTTCTCACCTGTTCGTGGCGAGTACATTGAGTTAGTTTGTAGTGCCCCTTTGCCTAAATCTCTGAATGGGACATCGATAGCTTTTGATATTGGTGTTGGTACCGGTGTGCTGTCGATTATTTTGGCAATGCGGGATGTCCAAAAAATTGTTGCCACCGATCAAGATGATCGAGCACTTCAGTGTGCCAAAGAAAATATTGCACTCTTAGGTTTGGGCTCTCAAATAGAAATTGTGAAAGCCAATTTATTTCCAGCAGGCAAGGCTTCATTAATTGTCTGTAACCCACCATGGGTGCCTGCAAGACCTAGCTCTACCCTTGAGCATGCGGTGTATGACTCTGACAGTCAAATGCTGAAAGGATTTTTAAGTGGATTAAAAGATCATGTGTTACCCCAAGGTGAGGGCTGGTTGATTCTGTCTGATTTGGCCGAACATCTTGAGCTCAGATCCCGAGAAGAGTTACTCTCTTGGATTAAAGATGCCGGATTAGTTGTTCTTGACCGTATCGATACCAAACCGAAACATCCGAAGGCATTTGATGAGTCGGACTCTCTTCATTTTGCAAGAGCAGCTGAAATCACTTCACTCTGGCGATTGGGTATCCAGTAAACATGACAAGTCATTCGCTTTACTTGGCGAATAACTGACTGGGATCCTCAAATGCTTTGAACTCCAAGGCATTGCCAGCAGGATCGAGAAAAAACATCGTAGCCTGCTCTCCTACTTTTCCTTTGAAGCGAATCTGTGGCTCGATGATGAATTTCATGCCGCTACTGCTTAATCTATCCGCCAACGCATGCCAATCCGGCATTGTCAGCACCACCCCAAAGTGTTTTACGGGAACTTGATGTCCGTCAACTTCATTTGAGGCTGTATGACTGCATTCTTCAGGTGCAAGGTGGGCAACCAATTGGTGTCCAAAGAAATCAAAATCAATCCATTCATCAGAGCTGCGACCTTCCGCGCAGCCTAGGGTGCTGCCGTAAAAAGTGCGGGCTGCTTCTAAGTTGTCTACTGGAAAGGCCAGGTGAAAAGGTTGAATATTTGACATAGCGGTCCTTGGCAAGATTTGGAATTGAGCTCAGCAAGCTTAAATGGAATTAATAGCAAAGTTTAGTATATTGAGAGCATAAATAAAAAACTGTGACATGGAGACAAAAATGATTACTTTTCAGTTGGGTAGGCTTTGCCGTTCTATCACCAAGGTAACACTGATCCTGGGCTTTTCTGGCTTGGTGCATGCCGCTTATCCGGACAGGCCAATCAAACTCATCGTGCCTTATCCTCCTGGTGGGGCTACCGATGTGATTGGGCGAATTCTAGCCAAGAATTTAGGTGAATCTTTGGGTCAGCAAGTGTTAGTTGAGAATCGCGGTGGAGCTGGTGGCAATATCGGTGCAGAAGCAGTAGCCAAGGCAAATCCAGATGGCTACACCTTATTGATGGGGGCGGTTACCTCACATTCCACTATGGCTACACTTGAAAAGGGCAAGTTACGTTACGATCTTCTCAAAGATTTCACCCCAGTCATGATTGTGGGTTCCGTACCTTTGGTGATGGTAGTTAACCCCAATGTTCCCGTCAGAACCTTAAAAGGCTTGGTAGATTACGCAAAAGCCAATCCAGATAAATTAAATTACGCCTCTTCTGGCGCGGGCGCACCACAGAGAATGGCTGCGGAAATTTTTCAAAAAGAAGCGGGTCTCAAAATCACGCACGTGCCATACAAGGGTAGTGGCCCAGCCATGACCGATTTGGTTGCAGGACAAGTCAATATGATGGTGGAAACGGTTCCGGCTGCATTACCGTTTATCAATGCTGGCCAATTGCGTCCTTTAGCGGTGACAACGGCAAAACGCATTTCGATGTTGCCTGATGTCCCCACGACTGCTGAATCTGGTATGCCTGCGCTGGAAGTGAGCTCTACCTTTGGTGTTCTAGCTCCAGTCGGTACACCTATGCCTATCGTTGATCAGTTGAATAGTGCCATCGCTAAACTATTACTTAATCCTGAAGTGAAGGAAGCATTCCTGAAGCAGGGTGTTTATGCTGCAGTACCATCTAAGCCTAAGAAATCCGCCGAGTTGCTAGCTGCTGAAGTCAAGCGTTGGGAAAAAGTAATTAGAGAAGCCGATATCAAAGCTGAGTAACCACCATTTTTTAAGTTAAAGAATTATTTATGACAAGTAATGCGAATAAAGAAAAAAAGCAGCCCACAGAAAGTGGCTTGCGTAAGGGCTTAACTAGTTATGGCGATAAAGGCTTCTCCTTGTTTTTGCGCAAAGCATTTATCAAGGGCGCTGGCTATACCAATAGTGCTCTAGATCGCCCCGTCATTGGCATTATTAATACTGGCAGTGCCTATAACCCCTGTCACGGCAACATGCCGCAACTGATTGAGGCTGTAAAACGTGGCGTGATGTTGGCTGGTGGCTTGCCGATGGATTTCCCCACGATCTCGATTCATGAAAGCTTTGCTGCTCCTACCAGCATGTATTTGCGTAACCTGATGTCAATGGATACGGAAGAGATGTTACGTGCTCAGCCGATGGATGCGGTAGTGATGATTGGTGGTTGCGATAAAACCGTACCTGCGCAAATGATGGGTGCCGCTTCTGCGGGTCTCCCAGCAATTCAGTTGATAACTGGTTCCATGTTGACAGGCTCCCATCGAAGTGAGCGTGTGGGGGCATGTACTGACTGTCGTCGCTATTGGGGAAAATTTCGTGCTGGCGAAATTGATGAAGCTGAAAAAGATGAAGTGAATGACCAATTGGTGGCCAGCGTAGGTACCTGCTCAGTCATGGGCACTGCTAGCACGATGGCTTGTATCTCTGAGGCGCTTGGTATGACTGTGCCGGGTGGAGCAACACCGCCAGCAGTCACCGCAGATCGTATTCGGATCGCTGAAGAGACTGGTACTCGCGCTGTACAAATGGCAAAAGACGGCTTAACAATTGATAAGGTATTAACAGCAGATGCTTTTGAAAACGCAATGCGTGTTTTATTAGCAATTGGTGGCTCAACCAACGGCATCGTACATTTAGCTGCTATCGCTGGTCGTATGGGTCTAGAGATTGACTTGGATGCACTCGATAAGATGGGTGATGAGACGCCAGTGTTGGTAGATTTGAAGCCCTCTGGTGATCACTATATGGAAAACTTCCATGATGCTGGTGGTATGACCACTCTACTACGTGAGCTGAAGCCTTTATTAAAGCTAGATGCAATGACGGTAACGGGTCGCACTTTAGGTGAAGAGATTGACGCAGCTCCACCAAGCTTTAAACAAGATGTTGTGCGCAAGTTCGATAACCCGATTTATCCACGTGGCAGCATTGCAGTTTTGCATGGCAACTTAGCGCCCGGTGGCGCCATCATTAAACAATCAGCGGCTAATGAAAAACTCATGGAGCATGAGGGTCGCGCCATTGTTTTTGAAAATAGTGAAGACCTAGCCAATCGGATTGATAGTCCAGACTTAGATGTGACGGCAGATGATATTTTGGTACTCAAGAATATTGGCCCTAAGGGCGCACCAGGTATGCCAGAGGCGGGGTATATTCCGATTCCGATGAAGCTGGCTCGTGCTGGCGTAAAGGATATTGTGCGAATTTCTGATGGACGCATGAGTGGTACGGCGTTCGGAACAATTGTGTTGCACGTGACTCCAGAGGCTGCAGTAGGTGGGCCACTGGCATTTGTAAACAATGGAGACCGCATCCGCTTGAGCGTGAAGAATCGTGAGATTAGTTTGTTGGTCTCAGATGAAGAGTTGACTAAGCGTGCAAAAGAGAACCCAGTAATAGAGCCCACTGCAGAGCGTGGCTATCTCAAACTATTCTTAGATACTGTTACGCAAGCAGACAAGGGCGTTGACTTTGATTTCTTGCGGGCGGTAAAGATGGTTGGCAAAACACCAAAGCGTTGAACTAATTAATACCAAGAAAAGATATAAGCAAAGAAAAACGCCACCCTAGTGGGTGGCGTTAGACTGTTACAGACTTCAAAATGGTGGAGTCGGCGGGAATCGAACCCGCGTCCGCAAATCCTCTACAACAAGTTCTACATACTTAGTCATATCATTTAATTTAGCTAGCTAGTCACAGACTGACATGTTCCACGCTGGCGATTCACTAAGTTTTCGAACCATTCCCCGTGACATGAAATGATCTTATCTCTTGTAAATGACCCTGATCTAGCTTTCGCTAGCTGACCCAAGAGAGAGTCAGTTCAGGGGCAACCGCAATTAAGCGGCTAGTGCGAAACGTTCGTCGTTTGCAGTTATTACATTCCCATTGATTTACGAGATAACGGGTCCTCGGTATGCCCTTGATGCTTTGTAATCCACGTCGAAACCATGTCGACCCCGGAGTTCATGCATAGGTAGCTTTATTTTAAGGCGCTTACCCCTAAATTGCTTGTTATCTTTTTATCTCCCTACTGCGGGAAGATGATTTCCAGCAATTCTTTTGGGTGGTGCACGAGATAATCCGCGCCCCAGGCCTCTGGGGGCTCCTCACAGCCGCAATAGCCATAGGCTGCTGCGATCGTCTTCATGCCCGCCGCCTTGCCCGCCACGATGTCTCTGATGTCATCACCAACGTATACCGATTTGGTCGGGTCAATGTTGGCGAGTCTAGCCGCATGCAAGATAGGCTCAGGATGGGGTTTTGAATGAGGAGTGGTATCACCAGAAACTGTTGATGCTGCTCTTTGGCGCAAGCCCATTAATTCAGTTAGGGGATTGGTAAAGCGCTCGCTTTTATTGGTGACAATACCCCAAGGTAGCTTTGCGCCATCTAATTGATCTAGTAAGTGATCAACGCCATCAAAAATGACGCTATTGACCAAGAGTGCTTTTTCATAATTTGAGAAGAACTCATCTCGAAGTGGAATGAAATCGGGGTGATCGGTGTCGATCCCAAATGCTCCTCTAATCAGTCCACGAGCTCCTGCAGAGGCGCGGGGGCGCAATACTTCATATTGCATGGGTGGAAGATTACGAGCAATGAGGAGCTGGTTAGCAGCCGCGACAAGGTCTGGAGCTGTGTCAGCAAGGGTGCCATCTAGATCAAAAAAGATGCCCTTGTAAGGACTTACTAACCCGCTATTCATTTGCGCACTGCAATCATGTAGTTCACATCTACATCTTCCCCTAATTTATAGACTTGCGTGATGGGGTTATATGTCATCCCTTTCATGCCGAGCATGTCTAAACCGGCGTGACGGGTAAATGCGACTAATTCAGAGGGCTTGATGAATTTTGCATATTCGTGGGTACCCTTTGGGAGCAGTCGCAAGATATATTCAGCGCCAATAATCGCAAATAAGTAGGACTTGGGGTTGCGATTCAGAGTGCTAAAAAATAGAGTGCCGCCTGGCTTGCAGAGATTTGCACAAGCTTGAACCACAGAGGCTGGGTCTGGAACATGTTCTAGCATCTCCATACAGGTTACAACGTCATACTGACCGGGCTCTTCCTCGGCTAGTGCTTCAGCTGAAATAGAGCGGTATTTGAGTGTGGCGCCGACCTCTAGCGCATGCAACTCGGCGACTTTCAGGGCCTTTTCGGATAGGTCGATACCGCAGGTATCGGCGCCTGACTGCGCAATCGACTCTGCCAGAATTCCGCCACCGCAACCGACATCTAAAACCTTCTTGCCTTGGAGGTCAACAAAAGACTTGATCCAATTGAGTCGCAAGGGGTTAATGGCATGTAAAGGCTTGAATTCGCTGTGGGGATCCCACCAGCGATGGGCTAGGGCGCTAAATTTAGCGATTTCAGATTGATCGACGTTCATAGGAATAAAGGCGCGGGAAGCGCGTTGAGATAAATGAATTACGAATATAGCGGAAATAAAAAAGCCCGGCAGAACCGGGCTTTTTTACAAGTAAAAAGAATTACTTAACTGCAGCTGTACCAACAACTTCGATGTCGGTGCGGCGGTTCTTGGCGCGGCCTTCAGCAGTTGCATTGCTTGCAACTGGATTGCTCTTGCCTTTTGATTCTGTGTAAATACGGCTACCGTCAACACCTTTGCTTACTAAGTAAGCTTTAACTGACTGAGCACGACGCTGGCCGAGAGCCATGTTGTAAGCATCAGTACCAACGCTATCGGTGTTACCAACAGCAATAATTACTTCTAATTTGATTTTGCTTAAATCTTTTGCAATTTTGTCTAAAGTTGCTTGACCTTCTGGCTTCAATGTTGCTTTATCGAAGTCATAGAGTGTGTCAGCTTGCAAAGTGATCTTGCTTTGGCTAACGCCAGATGTAGCAGCAGGCTTAGGAGCTAAGAAACCATCACAGCCTTTAGCTGCAGTTGCTGGTGTCCAGCTAGCATCACGCCAGCACAATGTGCCGTCGCCGTTTTTCCAGGATAAACCAGTTGAGTTGACCCAGTTGTCAACGTTTTGGGCGGAAGCAGCAGTAGCAGCAACAGTAATTACACCAGCAAGTACCAGTTTCAGGGTTTTGTTCATTTTTAGTCCTCAAAAATCTCTTTTTTAATTAAAGTCAAACTTAAATGTAATTCGCCCTACATTGAAGCAAAAAAACCGCAAAGCGACACATCTCAATTTCGTACAAACTGACGAAATTTTAGCATAGGGGCTATCAGCCATCAAAATGATATTATTTCTAAATGGAACAAGCCGCTAAAGAAACACTACCAATATCCCTAGAAGACGAAATGCGGCGGTCCTATTTGGACTACGCAATGAGCGTCATTGTCGGCAGAGCTCTGCCAGACGTACGTGACGGCCTCAAACCGGTTCATCGCCGGGTCTTATTCGCAATGTATGAATTAAACAACGATTGGAACCGTGCTTACAAAAAATCTGCCCGTATAGTTGGCGATGTGATCGGTAAATACCATCCACATGGCGATTCTGCGGTGTATGACACCATTGTTCGCATGGCCCAGGACTTCTCTCTGCGCTATATGCTAGTTGACGGGCAGGGTAACTTTGGCTCCGTAGACGGTGATAACGCTGCTGCGATGCGTTACACCGAGATCCGCCTTCGCAAGATTGCCCATGAGCTTTTGGCTGATTTGGACAAGGAAACCGTGGATTTCGGGCCAAATTACGACGGCAGCGAGAAAGAGCCCCTCATTCTTCCTGCAAAAGTGCCTAATTTGCTGATCAACGGCAGTTCTGGCATTGCCGTGGGTATGGCGACCAATATTCCTCCGCATAACCTAGATGAGGTAGTTACAGCCTGTTTACATGTATTGCACAATCCAGAATGCTCGATTGATGAGCTGATTGAGATTATTCCTGCCCCGGATTTCCCGACCGCCGGCATCATTTATGGTGTTCAAGGGGTTCGTGAGGGCTATCGCACTGGCCGTGGCCGTGTGGTGATGCGCGCCAAGACTCACTTTGAAGACCTCGACAAGGGCGCTCGTCAGGCCATCATCGTGGATGAGTTGCCATACCAAGTCAATAAAAAGAACTTGCTCGAGCGTATTGCTGAGTTGGTGAATGAGAAAAAAGTAGAAGGTATTTCTGATCTGCGCGATGAATCTGATAAGTCAGGTATGCGCGTCGTGATTGAGCTCAAGCGTGGTGAAGTGCCTGAAGTCGTTCTCAATAATTTGTACAAGAGCACTCAACTGCAAGATAACTTCGGTATGAACATGGTGGCTCTAGTAGATAACCAGCCGCGCCTGTTGAACCTGAAGCAAATGCTCGAGTACTTCTTGCAGCATCGCCGTGAAGTGGTTACACGTCGTACGATTTTTGAATTACGCAAAGCACGCGAGCGTGGCCATGTCTTAGAAGGCTTGGCTGTTGCCTTGGCAAATATTGATGAATTTATCGCCATCATTAAAGCTGCTGCAAACCCAGTAGTTGCTAAGCAAGAATTGATGAGTAAGGCTTGGGACTCTTCCATGGTGCGCGAGATGTTGGCGCGTGCCGAGACAGATACTCCAGGCGGTCGCAATGCGTATCGTCCTGAAGGTTTGTTGCCAGAGTACGGTATGCAAACTACCGGCCTCTATCGCTTGTCTGACAGCCAGGCGCAAGAAATTTTGCAGATGCGTTTACAACGCTTGACAGGCCTTGAGCAAGACAAGATTGTGAATGAGTACAAAGATGTCATGGCGGAGATTTCGGATTTGCTCGACTTACTTGCTAAGCCAGAGCGCGTCACTCAAGTCATTGAATCCGAGTTAAAAGAAGTTCAAGCGGAATTTGGTATTGCTGGTGGTGATTCTGGTCGTCGTTCATTTATTGAAATGAATGCCACCGAGCTGTTCACAGAAGACCTGATCACTCCGCAAGATATGGTGGTCACACTCTCGAACACTGGCTATATGAAGAGTCAGCCTCTCAGTGAATACCGTGCGCAAAAACGAGGTGGTCGTGGCAAACAAGCTGCAGCCACCAAGAATGAAGATTGGATTGAGACACTCTTCGTTGCCAATACGCATGACATCATTCTGTGCTTCTCCGATCGTGGCCGAATGTATTGGCTCAAAGTGTGGGAAGTTCCACAAGGAAGCCGTAACTCACGCGGCAAGCCAATCGTGAATATGTTCCCGCTGATTGAGGGCGAAAAGATCACCGTGATTCTCCCGATTAAGGGGTATCAAGACGATCATTATGTCTTCATGGCAACGAGCTTGGGTACAGTGAAGAAGACGCGTTTATCTGACTTCTCTAATCCACGTAAGGCCGGAATTATTGCTGTCGACTTAAATGAAAACGACTTCTTGGTTGGTGCAGCGATTACTGATGGTCAGCATGATGTGATGTTGTTCTCTGATGCTGGTAAAGCAGTGCGCTTTGATGAGAACGATGTGCGTCCAATGGGTCGTACTGCACGCGGTGTACGCGGTATGAACTTAGGTGAAGGTCATCAAGTCATTGCTATGTTAGTTGCCCCAGCCGAAGCTGCTGAAGGCGCTGAAGTGGCTGTCGTCGATGCGAATGGCCTCGTAATTCCGAGTAGCGTATTAACAGCAACAGAAAATGGTTTTGGTAAGCGCACTCCGATTGGTGAATACACCCGTCATGGTCGTGGCACTAAGGGCATGATTGCAATTCAGACAACTGAGCGAAACGGAAAAGTAGTTGCCGCTGCTTTGGTATCTCCAGAAGATCAAATTATGTTGATCACTACTGGCGGTATTTTGGTGCGCACTCGTGTCTCAGAGATTCGTGAGATGGGGCGCGCAACACAAGGCGTCACTTTGATTAATGTCGATGAAGGTACGCGTTTGTCTGGCTTGCAGCGTATTGCTGAAAGTGATTCTGATGATGAAAGTGATCTTGAAGATGGTGAAGACGGCGATCCAGCGCTGGATTCCAATCCTGATGAAACTGGTGATGCCTAATTGGCATTCATTTAAGGTTAATTAACTCATCATGACGTTTGACCGCCGCATTTTTAATTTCGCTGCGGGGCCTGCTACCTTGCCTGAAGAGGTATTAAGGCAGGCTGCTGCAGAGATGTTGAATTGGCAGGGCTTAGGTGCAAGTGTGATGGAAGTGAGTCATCGGGGCAAAGAGTTCATGGCCTTGTATGAGGAAGTGTTGCATGACTTACGTACCCTCATGGGCATTCCGGATTCTTATGAAATATTGATGCTTCAAGGTGGTGGATTAGGTCAGAATGCTGCCATCCCCATGAACCTGATGCCCTTAGCCAAGAATGGCCCAAAGGCAGATTTTTTGGTGACTGGTGTTTGGTCTGAAAAGTCATTTAAAGAGGCTGAAAAGTATGGTGTTGCTCACTTGGCCGCGTCCTCCGCAGCTGAACAATTTAATACGATTCCCGAAAGATCTTCTTGGCAACTATCGGATGATGCTGCTTACGTTCATTACTGTGCGAATGAAACCATTGGTGGCGTAGAGTTCCCAGATGTTCCTGATGTCAATGGCAAGCTATTGGTTGCCGATATTTCTAGCAACATCCTCTCTAGAGAAATCGATGTCACAAAGTGTGGTGTCTGGTTTGGTGGCGCACAAAAAAATATTGGCCCATCCGGCGTAACGATTGTGATCGTACGCAAGGACTTAATGGGGCACAGTATGAAAATTACACCATCGATTTGGGATTGGTCTAAACAAGCGGCAACTGACTCCATGCTCAATACGCCGCCTACTTTCTCGATTTATATGGCTGGACTAGGCTTTAAGTGGTTACTCAAGCAGGGCGGTGTAAAAGCGATTGAGAAGTGCAATCAAGAAAAAGCAGATTTGCTTTACAACTTTTTGGATCAAAGCAGTTTTTACGATAATCGCATTCCTAAAGAATATCGCTCTCGTATGAATGTCACTTTCTTCCTGAAGGATGAAAATTTAAACGCCCAGTTCCTCGAGCAATCTAATGCGTCAGGCTTAGTTGCCTTGCGCGGCCATAAGGCGGCAGGCGGTATGCGCGCCAGTATTTACAACGCCATGCCACTGGAGGGCGTCAAGACCTTGGTGGAATTCATGCGTGACTTTGAAAGGCGTGCCTAATGAGTTCCAAAGACCAGAGTACAGAAGAACAGCGACTGGCGCCAATCCGCGACAAAATCGATGAACTGGATGCGCAGATTTTAGATTTGTTATCACAGCGTGCAAAAGCTGCTCAAGAGGTCGGCCACATTAAAGGTGGGTTTTCATCACCAGTGTTTAGGCCGGAGCGTGAGCGTCAAGTTGTTGCGCGCTTACAGGAGCTCAGCAAGGGCCCGTTGTTGCCTGATGGTATTGCAGCAATTTGGCGTGAGGTGATGTCGGCTTGTCGTGCCCTAGAGGCTCGTCAGACGATTGCCTATCTTGGACCAGTAGGAACATTTTCAGAGCAAGCAGCTCAAACCTATTTTGGTCACTCGATTGCTGGTCTTCCTTGCAACAGTTTGGATGAAGTATTTAAGGTGGTAGAGAAGGGTGTGGCGCAGTTTGGTGTTGTACCAGTAGAAAATTCTAGTGAGGGTGCGATTTCAAGAACCCTAGACTTGCTTCTAGATTCACCGATGCGGATTAGCGGTGAAGTGGTGCTACCCATTCGTCACCATCTGCTAACTAAGAGCGGTAGTTTAGACGGCGTGACCACGGTTTGCGCTCACGCCCAAGCTTTAGCGCAATGTCAGCAATGGTTGAGTTTGCATGCTCCCCACTTAAAACGTCAGGCAGTGAGTAGTAATGCAGAGGCTGCTCGTATGGTTGCTAATGATCCGACTTTAGCGGCGATTGCTGGAGACCCTGCACAAGAAGCTTATGGATTGCAGGCAGTAGCTGCACAGATTCAGGATGATCCTCATAACCGTACCCGTTTTGTAGTGGTCGGGACTTATGAGTGTCAGCCTACCGGCAAAGATCAAACATCTCTGGTGCTATCAGTAGATAACCAACCAGGTGCTGTGCATCGTTTATTAGAGCCCTTGGCTAAGCATGGCGTTTCCATGAATCGCTTTGAATCTCGCCCTGCTCGCAAGGGAACTTGGGAGTACCACTTCTATATTGATGTAGCGGGGCATGCTGAAGATACAAAAGTAGCCAAAGCCCTGGAAGAGTTAAAAACGACAGCTGCTTTTTATAAAAACCTCGGCTCATATCCTCATTCAGCATGACATCAAAATCTAATATCGGTTTAAAGCATATTCATGCGATAGCACCCTATGTTGGCGGGCGACCTATCAGTGAGGTTGCGCGTGAATACGGCCTTGATGAAAACAAGATCGTGAAGTTGGCTTCCAATGAAAATCCATTGGGTATGCCAAAGTCGGCGCAAGATGCCATGCTGAAGGCTGCGAGTGACTTAGGTCGCTATCCAGACTCTAATGGTTTTGAATTAAAGGCTGTTTTGTCAGCGCGCTTAGGTGTTCCAGCGGATTGGATTACTTTAGGTAATGGTAGTAACGACATTTTGGAGTTAGCTGCACGTGCAGTGGCTCAAGCTAGCGATGAAGTGATTTTCTCTAAACATGCCTTTGCGGTTTATCCATTGGCGACACAAGCTGTTGGCGCTAAGGCGATTGAGGTGGCTGCAACTGCAATGTATGGTCATGACCTGCCTGCCATGCTGCAAGCAGTTAAAGCCTCAGGTGATAAAGCGAAGTTGGTGTTTGTGGCTAATCCCAATAATCCGACTGGCAGTTACCTCAGCGCTAAAGAGATCGAAGATTTCTTAATGGCTGTGCCTGCTCATGTGGTGGTCGTGCTGGATGAGGCTTATAACGAGTACCTTGCCCTAGAGCAGCGCTATGACGCTATTGCTTGGGTCAAGCGCTTCCCAAATATGATCTTGTCGCGTAGCTTCTCTAAAGCGTATGGTTTGGCAGGCTTACGAATCGGATATGGTGTCGCTCAACCTGCCTTGACAGATCTACTCAATCGAATTCGGCAACCATTTAACGTCAATAGTCTTGCGCAGGCAGCTGCGATCGCAGCATTTCAAGATTCTGCTTTCTTGCAGAAAGGCTTTGAATTGAATCGCGCTGGTTTAGTTCAACTGACACAAGCATTTGATGCAATTGGCTTAACCTATCTTCCGTCAGCTGGAAACTTTGTGCTGGTGAGAGTGGGCGAGGATGATGGTGCTGGTACTCGTATTAATTTAGAGTTGCTTAAGCGTGGCATTATTGTTCGCCCAGTTGGTAATTATGGTTTGCCACAGTGGTTACGGATCTCTATCGGCTTACCTGAAGAGAATGCGGCTTTTATTTCTGCCCTACAAGATATTTTGGCGCAGCAATAATTCAACGTCAATCAGATAAATTTTATAAGTCAATGGCCATCATTAATCCATCCAGTAATTACGGTACCGTTGCGATTGTTGGTGTTGGTCTAATTGGTGCTTCCTTAGGCCTAGCATTAAAAAAAGCGGGCGTGGTCAATCAGGTCTTGGGTGTCGGCCGTAGCGCCCCGAATCTAGATCAAGCTCTCAAGATGGGTGCTATAGATGCTGCAGTGGATCTGGCTGAGGCGACTAAGCAGGCCGATGTGATTGTGTTGTGTATGCCAGTGGCGCAGATGCGTGCAGCCTTTGAAGCCATCGAACCTCATCTCGAACCCAGAACAATGATTACAGATGCGGGCAGTACTAAGGGTGATGTGATTTTGGCTGCCAAAGAAGTCTTGGGTAAAAAAGCTTGCCAGTTTGTACCAGCTCATCCGATTGCAGGTGGTGCGCAACATGGTGCTGGCGCTGCAAAAGCAGATTTATTTGAAGGTAAGCAAACCATTCTTTGCCCCCTGCAAGAAAACTCTCCACAAGATACAGATTTAATCGAAGGCTTTTGGCAGTCAGTTGGCTCTGTTGTTAAAAAGATTTCTTGTGTTCAGCATGATGCGATCTATGCAGCAGTCTCCCATTTGCCACATCTGTTGTCTTATGCATTAATGGCCAGTGTTGTGAACTCAGAGGATGCCGATCAAAAGCTTGGTCATGTGGGCGCAGGCTTTAAAGATTTCACACGTATTGCAGCTTCGAGCCCAGAGATGTGGCGTGATATTTGCTTGGGTAATCGCACCGCAGTTCTCAAGGAGCTTGACCAATATTTGCTCATCGTGAACCACATGCGTAAATTGATTGCTGAGAATGATGGTTCAGGCTTAGAGAAGTTATTCAAGAAGGCCAGCAAAGCACGCCAAGACTTGGATGTACTTTGATGAGTGGGTTACCAGATATTCAAGTTGGGCCCTTCAAAAGAGCGCAAGGCTCGATTATCTTGCCGGGATCTAAGAGTATTTCTAATCGCGCTTTGTTATTGGCTGCCCTGTCCTCAGGCACAACCACCCTCAAAAATTTACTGGATGCTGACGATACCCAGGTGATGCGTAATGCACTTCGTCAATTGGGTCTATCGGTAACTGACCATGCTGACAAAGTCTGTGTGGTTGAAGGTTGCAGTGGGAAGTTCCCGATACAAAATGCAGATCTTTTTATGGGTAATGCAGGTACGGCAATTCGTCCGCTAACAGCAGCTCTTGCAATGCAGGGCGGTAACTACCGCTTGTCTGGTGTGCCTCGTATGCATGAAAGGCCAATTCGAGATTTAGTGGATGGTCTGCGCCAAGTGGGCGCAAAGATTGACTATGAATTACAAGAAGGTTATCCGCCGATCAAGATTCTTGCTGCTGATATTGAAATTCAAGATGTAGTGAAGGTACGCGGCGATGTCTCTAGCCAATTCCTGACAGCCTTGTTGATGGCTTTGCCTTTAGTTGCAAAACAGCCAGTTCGGATCGAAGTGATTGGTGAGTTGATTTCTCGTCCTTATATCGATATCACGCTCAAGCTCATGGCGCGTTTTGGTGTCAAAGTAGCTTGTCCTGATGCACAGTCTTTTGTAATTCCTGCAAAGACTTCTGATGCGGTTTATCAAAGCCCTGGCGCCCTATCGGTTGAGGGTGACGCATCTTCTGCTTCTTACTTCTTGGCGCTTGGCGCGATTGGTGGTGGACCAGTGCGTGTCTTGGGTGTTGGTAGTCAAAGTATTCAGGGTGATGTGGCTTTTGCTGATGCACTCGCATTAATGGGTGCAAAGATTTCTTTTGGGGAAGATTGGATTGAAGTTACTGGCGTTCAGAATACGAATGGCAAGCTCAATGGCATTACGATCGATTGCACAGAAATTCCGGATGCGGCGATGACTTTGGCAGTTGCAGCTTTATTTGCTGAAGGCCCTACGCGTTTGAACAATATTGCGAGCTGGCGTGTGAAGGAAACGGATCGTATTGCAGCAATGACTAAGGAATTAACAAAAGTGGGCGCCATTGTCGAAGAGGGCGCTGATTACATCGTAGTCCAAGCGCCATCGTCTGCTTCTGACTGGAAGTCTTCCGCTGAAGGTATCGATACTTATGATGACCATCGTATGGCCATGTGCTTCTCATTAGCCGCTTTTGGCCCTAATGCGCTCAAGATCAATGATCCCAACTGTGTTGCTAAAACCTTCCCCACTTACTTTGCTGAGTTCGCAAAGATCGTCTCCTAGAAATCGCTTTTGATGAATTTGCCTCCAGTGATTGCTATAGATGGGCCAACCGCTTCCGGTAAAGGGACGGTGGCTTCTTTGGTGGCGGAAAAGTTGGGCTTTCATTACCTGGACAGTGGTGCACTCTACCGGCTTGTCGCTTTGGGGAGTCAAAAAGCATCCATTGATCCTCAAAATGGCCCAGAACTGGGTATTTTGGCTAAAAAACTGGTGATTTCCTTCAAAAATGGCCAAATTCTGCTCAATTCGGAAGATGTGACGGATGCTATTCGCACAGAAAGTGTTGGTTTACGAGCCTCCGCAATTGCGGTTCATCCAGAGGTCAGGCAGGCTTTAGTGGCTGTTCAACATGGCTTTAGGCTTGCTCCGGGCTTAGTTGCTGATGGTCGCGACATGGCAAGCGTGATATTTCCCGATGCTGTTTTGAAGATTTTCCTCACGGCGACTGCTGAAGCTAGAGCTGAACGACGGTATAAGCAATTGATAGCTAAGGGAATTTCTGTTAAACTAGAGGACTTGTTGCACGATTTGCAAGAGCGCGATGCTAGAGACAGTAGTCGAGGTGCCGCTCCTTTGTTAGTCGCAGACGGCGCCGAAGTGCTAGAAACATCGGAATTATCGATAGATCAAGCAGTTAAGACGGTTTTAGATTGGTATCAATCAAAAACAGCTTAATTTTAGGTGAGCAGTAAATAGCAATAGAAGTTGTTTTGGCGTCTTAAGAAACTCTACAACGCGATTATCTAATTTAGCGTGTTTCTTGGGGCTTTTTTAACCTAACCCGTCAGGTCTTCTGGCGGCACAAAGTGAATATATAAATGTCTGAATCATTTGCAGAACTATTTGAAGAATCATTAACCCGATCGAATATGAAGACCGGCCAAGTTATTTCGGCTGAAGTACTTCGCATCGACCATAACTTCGTCGTTGTTAACGCTGGATTGAAATCCGAAGCGTTTATTCCTGTTGAAGAATTCCATAACGACGCTGGAGAGATTGAAGTAGCTCCTGGCGATTTCGTTTCTGTTGCTATTGACGCTCTGGAGAACGGCTATGGCGACACAATCCTTTCCCGTGACAAAGCGAAACGCTTGGCATCATGGATGAACTTGGAGAAAGCGCTTGAGCAAGCTGAGATCGTTACTGGTACTGTTACCGGTAAGGTCAAAGGTGGCTTGACAGTCATGGTGAACGGTATCCGTGCATTCTTGCCTGGATCACTCGTTGATACACGCCCAATCAAAGACACCAGCCCTTACGAAGGTAAGACGATGGAGTTCAAGGTTATCAAGCTTGACCGTAAGCGTAATAACGTAGTGTTGTCACGTCGTGCAGTTGTTGAAGCTAGCCAAGGTGAAGAGCGCGCGAAGTTGATGTCTAACCTCAAAGAAGGTAGCGTTGTTCAAGGTATCGTTAAGAACATCACTGACTACGGCGCGTTCGTGGACCTCGGTGGTATCGACGGACTCTTGCACATTACCGATTTGGCATGGCGTCGTGTGCGTCACCCAAGCGAGATGTTGACTGTTGGTCAAGAAGTTACCGCAAAGATTTTGAAGTTTGATCAAGAGAAGAACCGTGTTTCACTCGGCGTGAAGCAGCTTGGTGATGATCCATGGGTTGGTATCGCTCGTCGTTACCCACCAAACACCCGTTTATTCGGTAAGGTAACCAACCTGACTGATTACGGCGCGTTCGTAGAAATCGAATCTGGTATCGAAGGTTTGGTACACGTTTCTGAAATGGACTGGACCAACAAGAACGTTGCTCCAAGCAAAGCTACTGCATTAGGAACCGAAGTTGAAGTCATGGTTCTGGATATTGATGAAGACAAGCGTCGTATCAGCTTGGGCATCAAGCAGTGCAAAGCAAATCCATGGGAAGAGTTCTCACGTGGCCAACAAAAAGGCGACAAGTTGACTGGCGCAATCAAGTCGATTACTGACTTTGGCGTGTTCATTGGCTTGCCTGGTGGTATTGACGGTTTGGTTCACCTTTCGGACATTTCTTGGAATGAGCCTGGCGAAGAAGCTGTTAAGAAATACAAAAAAGGCGATGAAGTTGAAGCTACTGTATTGGCTATTGATGTTGAGAAAGAGCGTATCTCTCTCGGTATCAAGCAATTGTCTGGTGACCCATTCAATAACTACACATCCGTAAGTGACAAGGGTAGCCTTGTAACTGGTACTGTGAAGGCTGTTGATGCTAAGGGTGCAACGATTCACTTGGCTGATGAAGTTGAAGCTTACTTACGTGCTTCTGAGATCTCAACAGATCGCGTTGAAGATGCACGCAATGTATTGAAAGAAGGCGATAGCGTAACTGCAATGATCATTAATATTGATCGCAAGTCACGTGCAATCAATCTTTCAATCAAAGCTAAAGACAGCTCTGACCAACAAGATGCTATGAGCAAGCTCCAAGGTGATGCGCAGTCTGGCACAACCAACTTGGGCGCCTTGTTAAAAGCAAAAATGGACAATCAAGGCTAAATCAATATCGCCGCTTTCCATAAGGAGGGCGGCGGTTTTTTTATTGATAGATATGTCAGATCAAGAGCAACAAGCAATTACTCGTTCCGAGCTCGTGGAGAGTTTGGCGGAGCAGTTTCCCCAGCTGCTACCAAGAGATGTAGAGTTGGCTGTAAAAACTTTGCTAGACACGATGACTCACGCTTTGGCCGAAGGCAAGCGGATTGAGTTGCGCGGTGTTGGTAGCTTTGTTTTGCATCATCGGCCTGCACGCACTGGTCGTAACCCAAAATCTGGTGAGAAGGTATTGATCCCAGAAAAGCGTGTACCCCATTTCAAGCCAGGTAAAGAATTACGTGAGCGTGTTGATTACAAGCCTCTGAAGCAGGTGAGCCCTAAAGAGGGTTCTGGTGCCTAGTCACATAGCGCATATCCAGTGGTCCATTCGGACCATTTTTTTATTTAAGTTCTGCACAGCATGATTCAGATTGCAACCTCCTGGCTGTTGTTAATACCAGTCATGTTTGGCATTGGTTGGTTGGCTAGTCGCTGGGATCTGCGTCTTGAGAATCGCATGGATGAGCGTGAGCGCATGCGTCAGCAACGTTCAACTTTTAAAGGTTTAAGTCTTTTATTAAATGAGCAGCCAGATCAGGCAATTGAGACATTAGTCAAGATCGCTCAGCTTGATCCTGAAACAATCGATCTTCACTTTGCTTTAGGTAATTTATTTCGACGCCGTGGCGAAACTGAGCGTGCGATTCGAATTCACCAACACTTGGCTAATCGCGATGACTTAAAGCCACGTGATCGAGATCATGCTGCCTATGAATTAGGTCGTGATTTTCTGCGTGCTGGTTTATTAGACCGTGCTGAAGCGTCATTAAATCGGGTGGGTGAAGGCAAGTTTGCAGCGCCCGCAAAAGAGAGTCTGCTCGAGATGTATCAAATTGAGCGGGACTGGAAAAAAGCCATTATTGCTGCAAGCGAGCTCGAGGCCTTACAAGGCAAGTCACATCACACCGAGATCGCACAGTTTCATTGTGAGCTTGGTCAAGAAGCATTGCGTCGCAAAGATTTGCCGGCAGTTGAGCAGTCTGTTCAGTTGGCATTACAAGCAGTTCCGCATCACGCACGTGCACTCATTTTGCAAGGTGATTATTTAATAGCCATGGATCGCCCAGCTCAGGCAATTGATGTATGGGCTGTAATTGCGAAGACTCATCCTGCTTATATGCATTTGCTTGCAGATCGCTGGATGGCTGCGCACACAGCGTTGGATAAGGCAGATTTAGGTTTGAGTGCGCTTTGTGAGTTGCTGAAAACTCAAGCCTCTGGTGAGTTACTCGACATTGTGCAAAAGCATATGACCCAAATTCGTGGGGCGCAAGCTGCTGAGGTCATGCTAGTTGAGGTGATGCAGCATTCACCAAGTTTGAGTGCTCTCGCGAAATTGGCGGAAACACGTTTAGCATTAGCCCAGAGCAATGGCACGCCAGAGCGAGTTTCTGATCTACAGGCAACATTGAGTTTACTGAAGCAGCGTACAACTAGTCTGGCTCGCTATACCTGTGGTAACTGTGGTTTCCGTGCGAGACGTTTTTACTGGCAGTGTCCAGGTTGTAATTATTGGGAGGCATACTCCCCAAGACGTAGCGAGGGAGCTGTTCCTAGCGGCCCTTCAATGTAGTCTGATTTGCAATGAATAACCTAATACTGAATTACTGGGAGATATTTTGAAAGTCACCATCATCGGCAGCGGTTACGTTGGTCTTGTTACAGGCGCTTGCTTAGCAGAGCAGGGCAATAACGTTTTTTGTGTTGACGTCGACCCTAAAAAGATTGAGATTCTCAATTCTGGTGGTGTGCCTATTTACGAACCTGGCTTAAAAGAGATGATTGAGCGCAATCGCGCTGCGGGCCGTTTACAGTTCTCTACCGATATTGCAGCCTCTGTCGATCATGGCGACATTCAATTTATTGCGGTAGGTACCCCTCCAGATGAAGATGGTTCAGCTGATCTGCAATACGTTGTAGCAGCTGCTCGCAATATTGGTCGCCATATGACCACTTCTAAAGTGATTGTTGATAAATCGACTGTGCCAGTGGGCACTGCTGATAAAGTTGGAGCTGCGATTACTGAAGAGCTCCAAAAAAGGGGTCTCTCACCAGAGCTGTGCTCCGTAGTCTCCAATCCAGAGTTCCTTAAAGAGGGCGCTGCTGTAGAAGACTTTATGCGGCCTGATCGCATTGTGATTGGAACGCAAAGTACCCCAGCAGGCCTGAGAGCTAAAGAGCAGATGCGCAAACTCTATGCCCCATTTAATCGCCATCATGAGCGCACTTATTACATGGATGTGAAGAGTGCTGAGCTGACCAAATATGCAGCTAATGCGATGTTGGCTACCCGCATCTCCTTCATGAATGAGTTAGCTAATCTAGCTGATTTGGTAGGGGCTGATATTGAAGCCGTGCGCCAAGGGATTGGTTCAGACTCCCGCATTGGTTATGGCTTTTTATACTCCGGTACAGGCTACGGCGGCTCTTGCTTTCCCAAGGATGTTTCAGCCTTGTCTAAAACTGCTATTGAGCATGGACGTGATCTGAAGATTCTGGATGCTGTAGAGGCAGTCAACGAAGCCCAAAAATACATTTTGGTAGAGAAGATTGAAAAACGTTTTGGTGCTGACCTTAAAGGTAAAAAGTTTGCCATGTGGGGCTTGGCTTTTAAACCCAATACCGACGATATGCGCGAGGCACCTAGTCGAGTCATCATTCAGGAGTTGGTCAAGCGCGGCGCCCAAGTGGTGGCCCATGATCCAGTAGCGATGCCAGAAACTAAGCACTGTCTTGAAGTAGACTTCAAGGGCAATCCAGAAGGTCTCAAGCAAGTGACCTTGGTGGATGATCCAATGGCAGCAACCCAAGACGCCGATGCCCTTGTAATCGTGACCGAGTGGAAGGCCTTCCGTAGCCCGGATTTTGAGCTTCTCAAAGCCAAACTCAAGAACCCCATCATCTTTGATGGTCGTAATCTGTATGAGCCGCAAGCTATGCAAGAATTAGGCATTGAGTACCGAGGTATTGGTCGTCATAATTAATGAGAAGTAAATAAGAATTCCTTAGATAGATTAGAGAGATTAGTTACATCGTGGAAAAAGCTAACCGAGAACAGTTTTCTAAAGCCCGCTTATTGGTAGTGGGCGATGTCATGCTGGATCGCTATTGGTTTGGTGATACGAATCGGATTTCTCCTGAGGCGCCAGTACCCGTTGTTCAAGTAGGCAAGATTGACGAGCGTTTGGGTGGTGCTGCCAACGTTGCTCGTAACGTTGCAGCTCTTGGCGCAAAGACAACGATTTTAGGTGTGATTGGTAATGATGAGCCAGGACATCGCGTTACCGAGTTGCTGAAATCGAGTGGTGTTGATAGTCAATTAGAGATCGACAGCAAAGTGCCAACCACTGTGAAGTTACGAGTCATTGCAAGACAACAGCAATTGATACGTTTGGACTTTGAAGAGGCTCCTAGTGAGTTAGCACTGGCTCAAAAATTAGAGCGCTATGAAAAGCTCGTAGGCGATGCTGATGTGGTGATTTTGTCTGACTACGGCAAGGGTGCATTAGGTCAAGTCACTTTAATGATTGAGCAGGCTCGTGCTCAAAAGAAAACGATTCTCGTTGACCCTAAAGGTGATGACTACGCTAAATATCGTGGCGCCACTGTACTTACTCCAAACCGTAGCGAACTCCGCCAAGTCGTGGGTCAATGGACCAGTGAAGAGGATCTTACAAAGAGAGCGCAAGATCTCAGAAAATCTTTAAACCTAGAGGCCCTTCTTCTGACGCGCTCCGAGGAGGGAATGAGTTTATTTACTGAGGCAGGTGTGAGCCATGTGAAGGCGCAGGCACGCGAAGTGTTTGATGTATCAGGTGCGGGCGATACCGTGATAGGAACGCTGGCAGTAGCATTGGCAGCTGGCTGGCCGCTTGAAAGAGCGATGGCTTTGGCTAATCGTGCGGGTGGTATTGTGGTGGGCAAATTGGGCACTGCCACCGTTACTTCAGAGGAATTGCAATGACGATTATTGTAACCGGCGCCGCTGGGTTTATTGGCGCGAATATTGTTCAAGCGCTAAATGTACGTGGTGAGAAAAACATTATTGCGGTCGATGATTTACGTCCCGCTGATAAGTATCGCAATCTTGCGGATTTAGACATCATTGATTACCTTGATAAAGATGAGTTTCTAGGGGCATTTAGAAGTGGTCGCTTTGGTAAGGTGAGAGCAGTCTTTCATGAAGGGGCTTGCTCGGATACGATGGAGACTGATGGCATCTTCATGATGGCAAATAATTTCCGTTACACCATGGATTTACTCGATATTTGTACAGAACAAAAAGTGCAGTTGCTCTATGCCTCTTCAGCAGCAACCTATGGTGGTTCTGATGTGTTTGTGGAGAGTCGTGAGCACGAGAAGCCATTGAATATTTATGGCTACTCAAAATTCCTATTTGATCAAGTGATGCGTAAGCGCTTTATTGAAAAAGCCAATACAGCGCAAGTAGTTGGCTTTCGATATTTCAATGTCTACGGTCCACGTGAATCACATAAAGGTCGTATGGCTTCAGTGGCATTCCATCAGTACCATCAATACAAATTAAATGGCAAAGTTAAGCTCTTTGGTGAGTATGGTGGCTATGGTGCTGGTGAGCAAAGTCGTGACTTTGTATCAGTGGAAGACGTTGTGAAGGTGAATCTCTATTTCTTAGATCATCCAGAAATCAGTGGCATCTTCAACCTTGGTAGTGGCCGCGCACAGCCATTCAATGATGTTGCTCATGCAGTAGCCAATGCCATGCGCAAAATCGATCATGCCAATTCTGCTAGTCTAGAAGAGTTGGTCAAAGAAAAGGCAATTGAGTACATTCCATTTCCGGAGGCGCTCAAAGGTAAGTATCAGTGCTTCACGCAAGCGGATTTAACCAAGCTGCGTGCTGCTGGATACGCAGAGCCCTTCCTGAATGTGGAGCAGGGCGTCAGTCGTTATATTGCCTGGTTATCAGCTAATGCGGATTTCTTAGCAAGTCCACTTTAGGTTATAGATCGGCACCCATTCCTGGGAGCTGATTTCCGCATACATAGGAGTGCTCCTATGTTGATTGACTAGTGCATATCTAGTTTTGAGTTAGTATATTCCTTATAAAAAATAGGGGAATTTCTATGCGCAAGCTCTCGCTACTTCAATCACTATTGCTGTGCTGCAGCTTATTGATAATGTCGAATTCTTCATTTGCTGCTCCCAATAAAGATGAAGTAGACGTTGAGAGTATGAAGGCGCCGCCAAGAGATGTGAAAGACATTCTACAGATATTGAGTCAGACTCGACAGGATCAGGCGTTGATAGACAAGGCGAAAAAAATACTAGCTAAATCTCCGCCATCGTCGAATGACTCTAGCGCTCTAAATCACTACTACTATCAGCGTGCTGTTGCTGAAAATATCTTAGAAAACTCCAAAGAAGCTGTAGAGAATTTTAAAAAGGCAGCAATTGATCATCCTAGTTTCGATATTGCAATGCAGATAGATGAAAGAATGCAGTATGCCCAACAGGAGGCATTAAGGGGCAACTTAGTACTTGCCAAAAAAATAGCTGAAGAAACAAAAGCAATCATTCCCAATAATCTTGGTGGCTGGAAGATTAGTACCGGACAAACTATTGTCAATATATGTTTACGTATAGGGGATTTTGAGTGCGCCAATAAAGCCTTAGCCATCCTTGAAAATGATTACTCTAATCTAATTAGCGTAGCTAGAAATCCAAACTTTATATATAAAACCAACTGGCAATTGGGTTATGAGCGGGCTCGTGGCAGAGTATTTATGTCGGAGGGTAAATTTATTGAAGCTGAGAGGAGTATCAGAACTGCTCTGAGCTTAAATAAAACAATTCTTGATAACGTCAAAGATAGTAATAAGGATGCCTTAGATAATGAGGTCAGAGTATTGCAGGATATTTCTAGTACGCCTAGATATGCCTATGGTCAAAGAGTTGGTTTATATAACCAACTAGCAAATGCTTTTCTAGGTCAGCGACGTTTAATTGATGCTGAATATTGGGCGAGAGAGTCGGTTGTACTGGCGATTAATCGCGAGGGGGTGAATTCTGCAAGCACTTGTTTTGCATTATTAACCTTGTCAAAAATTATTAGCGAGCAAGGGCGTCAGGCTGAGGCGGTAATGTTATCTCAGGCAGCTCTCAAGGTGGCAATACAATCAACAAATTATTCTGCATCTCCATTAATTGCGGCAGCAAGAAAAGCTTTAGGCACATCATTAGCTGCAGATGGTAAATATGTACAGGCAGATAAGATGTTCAATGAAATGGTAGATGGTATTAAGAGCGATCCTGAGCTTGCCTCTAGTTATCAATCTGGCGATCTTGATTGGGCTATTGCTTTGGTTAAAACAGGTAAAGCATCACAGGCTGTCACAATGACTGCAGATATGCTCTCCAAGGCGGGCGCTCGAATGGAAAAGAGCTCGCCACGTCTTGCGGCAATCAGAGCATTTAATGCATCTGCGCTTCAAGTGTCAGGACAAGGTTCTCAAGCGCTATCTGAGTTCAAGCAATCTATTCCGATTCTGATTGATCAGGCGCGAAATGATTCGGAAAATTCCACCGCAACAATACGGCAAACCCAAAGAATGATCTTTGTTTTAGAGGAGTATTTAGCCTCTCTTGCCCAGCAAGCAAAAACAGATTCATCGGGAGCGGCTGCTGCTGAAGCCTTCCAAATTGCTGATCTTGCACGTGGGAGCGGTGTACAGCGTGCCCTTACTTCAAGTGCAGCGCGCGCTACTATTTCCGATCCGCAATTAGCGTCTTTAGCTCGCCGTGAACAAGATTTGCAGCAACGCATCAATACTTTGACGGAGCTCTTGACTGGTTTATTATCAGCCCCGCCTGCGCAACAACTCCCTGCCGCTCAAGCTAAGATTCGAGCTGACATCACCACCTTTAAATCTCAGCGTGAAGATTTGAAAAAAGAGATTGAGAAGAAGTTTCCGGACTATGCTGAGTTAGTTGAGCCAAAACCAGCTTCTGTAGAGCGAACTCAAAAAGCGTTAAAGTCTGATGAAGTTTTGGTCTCATGGTATTTCACAGATAACGTGGGTTATGTTTGGGCAATTAGCAAAGATAAGCCGGTACAGTTTTTTCAGCTTGCTGTTGGCCGTGCCCAAATTTCAAAAGCAGTAACGCAACTACGTAAGTCTTTAGATCCAGGCGTTGCTACGATCGATGAGATTCCGCCGTTTGATGTGGCGTTAGCGAATCAACTTTATCAACAAGTTCTTGCCCCAGTACAGAGTGCATTTATTGGCAAAAAGGTAATGTTGACCGTACCACATGCAGAACTTGGCCAATTGCCCTTATCCTTACTGGTTACCAAGCCAACATCTCAACCTGCCAAAGGTGGTGCCACACCGTTTAGTGGGTATAAGACTGTTCCTTGGTTAACGCGGGATATTGCCGTTGCCCAGATCCCGTCTGTTACAGCTTTAACAGCCTTACGTGCTTTACCTGCTGGAAACCCAAATCGTAAAAACTTTATTGGTTTTGGCGACCCTTACTTTAGTAGTGAACAAGAAAAGTCTGCGCAAAAGCAAGTAAAGGCTACTCAACTTGCTACTAGAGGTATTCCACTGTCTTTGCGTAGTGCGCCTAAGACCTCTGGAGTGAGTTCAGCAGAGCTGGCATTACTGCCCCGCTTGCCAGATACCAGTCTTGAGTTAGAAGAAATTGGTAAGGCCATTGGTGCTGGAGATGGCGATATTTTCTTGCATAAACAAGCTTCGGTTAAGCAGGTGATGTCTACTGATCTGTCCAATCGTAAGGTGGTGATGTTTGCCACCCATGGTTTAGTGCCAGGTGAGCTTAATGGCTTAACCCAGCCAGCGCTCGCTTTATCTTCTCCAGAAGTCACCGGTGATAAAGATGATGGCCTACTCACCATGGATAAGGTGCTGACCTTAAAGCTCGATGCCGACTGGGTAGTACTCTCTGCTTGTAATACTGCGGCAGGAGATGGCGCTGGTTCTGAAGCAGTCTCAGGCTTAGGTAGGGCCTTTTTCTTTGCCGGTGCAAAAGCCCTCTTAGTTTCTAACTGGCCAGTTGATTCTGCGGCATCTAGAACCATGATGACCGATCTATTTAAGAATCAGCAAAAAGCTCAAGATACTAGTAAAGCCGAGCTACTTCGTCAGGCAATGCTCAATCAAGTCGACCAAGGCGGGATGAGGGAGGGCAACACGATAAAATACTCTTATGCGCACCCCTTATTTTGGGCTCCGTTTGTAGTGGTTGGTGATTGATTTAATATCTACTAATCGCAATTAAATAACCCTTATTTTGGAATGATGATGAAGCTTACTCAAATCCTATTTTTTACTAGTCTCATGGTTACCACCTCATTAGTCAGTGCGGCACCTTTAATTAGCGCCAAAGAAGCTGCTTTGCCAGCGGCATCTGGAGCATTAGCTACCCGTGGGATTTCTCGAGGCCCATCAGTGAAGCTAGTTTCTCCGGAGGCTGATGCTCCAGTTAGCTCACCACTTGATTTCAAGGTCAACTTTGAAGCGCGCGGTGAAGGCAAGATTGATCCATCTTCAGTCAAGGTTGTTTATATGAAATCCCCCTTTGTGGATTTAACGCCAAGATTAAAAAATTCTATTAGCGCATCTGGTATTGATTTTTCAAAAGCAGATGTACCTTCCGGCTCTCACACAATCCGCGTGACAGCGAAAGATACTGATGGTCGAGAAACAAATACTGTTTTCACTCTAGTCGTTAAATGATGAATTGCCCATACTGCCTCTCTGAAGTTGCTGAAGAGGCATCGGTCTGCAAGGTCTGTACTCGTGATCTTTATTTGTTCAAGCCCATGATGGCTAAGATGGCGGAGCTTGAAAAGCGCCTTGAAGAGATTCCGAATCAAGATGCCTATGAGCATCGTATTGCAGAATTGCAATTATTGTTAGATGAACAAGTGCAACAACAGGTTGAGCCAAGAGGTCTTGCTTTATCCATATTGGACATTGTCATATACATCGGCATTCCTCTCGCACTCCTACTGGCTGCACATGGATTGATCTCAATTGTTTACGACACTAAGCCCCTGTACTTAAGATTGATCTCGATCATCCTGCCTTTACCTTTTGGATACTTCTTATTTAAAAGTACTACTCGCAAATTATTTCCTTGGTTTATGGGGGTAGTATTTTTAGCTATTGCTTCTGTCATTGGTATGAGCTGGATGACTTCTATAGTGGATGGGTCTCCAATTTGGCCTCAAAATATATTTGAATGGCGGGAAGTTTTGGAGTATTCCGCAAGTATCGCCTTTAGTTTCTTAACGGGGATGCTTCTCGGTGGGGTCGCTTACGCGAGCAAACAAAGACATTTACGAAAAGCATCAATCAATCCCTTTCTTAAAGCGGTCGTTACAGGCCTGGGTGAGGGGCAAATTTCGCCATCGAATTTGCATGGCCTGATGAAAAAGTTACAGGAATACGGTGGAACTATTGTTGCGCTTGGGACCACTGCTGTGTCTATTTATACCGGCCTAAAGGGCATCATTGGTTGAGTAAGTATTTCCTGATTTAGTTGTCCTCCACGTAATTTGGTCAACAGTCATCAGCCTCATTCGTTATATCTAATCCACTTGCACTTTGTATAGGTGGATTTTTTATTAACTGATGGAGATTGAATGAATCAATTATTAAAGTCTTTAGTGTTTTCAGTATTTGTAGCTGTCTCAAGTTTAGCTGCTGCCTCACCAATCAATGTCAATACCGCAACCCAGTCTGAATTAGAAAGTATTAAAGGAATTGGGCCTTCTAGGGCAAAAACAATCATTGCCGAACGTTTAGATGGCGGGCATTTTCAGGATGCCAATGACCTGCAAAAACGGGTTCGAGGCATTGGTATGAAATCTGTGGAAAAGATGGTGGATAACGGCTTAACTATCGAGGCGCCAAGTTCTTTTCGTGAACCTCATGGCCGCACCAATAAAGAGGGCTCCAAGACTAGCAGACGTGGCTCACGCGGTCAAAGTGGTTCTCGCCATCCTACGGATCGTACGGAACCAAGTCGCCGAAATTAAGCCCTTTTACGTCTAGCCTAGCTTATGGCTAAAATGGTTTCATGAACACACCTTCTTACTTAACTATTTCACAGACCGTGGGTAATACACCCCTGGTTCGTTTGCAACGCATTCCGGGTGCTGAAAACGATTCCAAAAATAATCTGATCTTAGGAAAGTTGGAGGGTAATAATCCAGCAGGGTCGGTAAAAGACCGACCTGCGCTGTCGATGATCCTACGCGCACAAGAGCGCGGCGAAATTAAGCCTGGTGATACTCTGATTGAGGCTACTAGCGGTAACACTGGTATTGCTTTAGCGATGACTGCTGCGATGTTGGGCTACAAGATGGTTTTAGTGATGCCTGAGAACCAGAGTATTGAGCGTCGTCAAAGTATGGCCGCCTATGGAGCAGAACTCATTCTGACAGCAGCTTCTGGGGGTATGGAATTTGCTCGTGACTATGCATCACAATTGCAGAAGGAGGGTCGTGGAAGATTGTTGGATCAATTCGCTAATCCAGATAATCCACGTGCTCACATCGAGACGACCGGCCCAGAGATCTGGCGCGATACCAATGGCCAGGTGACGCACTTTGTCTCATCGATGGGCACTACTGGAACTATTACTGGAGTCTCTACTTATTTAAAAACCATGAATCCCAATATCCAGATTATTGGCGCTCAACCGGAAGAGGGTTCACAGATTCCAGGTATTCGTAAATGGGCTCCAGAGTACCTGCCTAAGATTTACCAGGGCGATAGAGTTGATCGCATTGAGTATGTTAGCCAAGCGGATGCTGAAGAAATGGCGCGTCGTCTTGCAGCTGAAGAGGGCATCTTCTGCGGCATTTCTGCTGGCGGCGCTTTAGTGGTTGCCTTGCGAATCGCTCGCCAGGTTGAGAATGCAACAATTGTTTTTATTGTTTGCGACCGTGGTGACCGCTATCTATCTACTGGCGTTTTTCCGGCGTAAGACATTCAAACTTCAGCATTAGGTTTGCTTCTGCTTTTTCTTGTTAGCAGACTTCTTGGATTTGGATTTGGACGGTCCAACTGACTTTGTTTCCGATTGCGCTTTCGATGTAGTGATGGTGGCTATACTTTGGTTTTTGTATCCCAGTGCTTCCGCAAACTCTGCAACACTTTGTGCATAAAAGTAACTGCGGTTGTATTGCACAATCGTCAGAAAGTTATTTAAGCCAACTACATAGCGCACCTGATCATTGCCATCTTTATCGGGGTAAGGAAGGTCAACAATGAGAGCCTTGCTTTGTAACTCAACACCACCAGACTGAAGATCGCCTTGCTCATTTGTTAGAATGCCGTTTTTGATGAGTTCTTGAATCGTGTATTTCAGTTGAGGCTCACCATCAGCTAGGAGTCTTGCTTCGCTGATCGCCGCTTCTTGTACGGGGAAGTAAATCGGCATTCCAGGCTGCCAGCCATGCCTCATCATGAAATTAGCTACACTAGCAATAGCATCTTTCGGGCTTTTTTTGAGGTCAACATGTCCGTCTCCATCACCATCTACTGCAAAGCTGCGAATACTGCTTGGCATGAACTGGGGCAAGCCAATGGCGCCTGCATAAGAGCTATTCTGATTTAAACAAGCATTAAAGCGAGTTTGACTTAATCCTTGCTTGCTATTTTTGGCAGGCAAACTGCCGCCGCCCTCAGTCCAGCACATGAGGATGAGTTCTTGAAGTTGATCTTTAAAGAGTTGCTCTCTGCTCGCTTTATTGGGGGTATCTGGATAGTTGAAGGCTAGCGTAGAAAGTACATCCTTGACTCGAAAATTTCCAGTTTGACGTCCATAGATAGTTTCAATTCCAATAATTGAGACGATGACCTCGGCTGGTACCCCTGATTCTTGCTCAGTTTTACTGAGGAATGCCTGGTTTTGCTCCCAAAAAGCCTTGCCAGCTTTTAGGCGAACTGGCTCAATAAAGCGATTGCGATAGGCTACCCAATTCCTTTTAAAGTTACCCGATGGGGGTAACACCAATTTTCGAATGGAGGGAATCGTTTTAGCATCTGAGAAGCCTGATTCAAGGCTTGCCTGAGGGATTCCCTGAGTTTGAGCAATTTGAGTAATTAATTGGTTGAGGTTTTGGTTGAACCGGTCTTCTGCCGCAGCATCCTCGGACTGGTTTACGATAGTCTCTGTAGGGTTAATTTGCTGGACACTAGTACTGGAACAGGCGCTAAGTAGTAGCGCTATTAATAGTGTTGAAGCAAGGTAGGAGACGCGAAAATTCATGGATATGAGGATGGGTTTTTGAAAAGTTGGCAGGTTTAATTAGATTATAAAAACTACAGTTTTGCTATTGAGGATTTCTAGTAATGACAACAGGATACATAACTCATCCCGATTTTCTAAAACATGAGATGGGTAGCCATCATCCCGAGTGCCCGGAGCGTATTCAGGCAATTAATGATCAGCTCATTCGGAGTGGTATCGATCGCTTTCTACAGCATCTAGATGCCCCCTTGGCAACTGAAGAGCAACTAGAGTTAGTTCATAGCCCAGATCACATTGCGTTTGTAAAAGAGCGTTCACCAGCGAGCGGTTACTTTATGCTCGACGGTGACACCATTATGAACCCTCATACTTGGAGTGCTGCGTTACGTGCAGCTGGCGCTGCTATTGCGGGTGTTGATGCGGTAATGAAGGGTGAAGTTGAAAATGTGTTTTGTGCGGTTCGCCCCCCGGGTCACCATGCTGAGCCAACCCGCTCAATGGGATTTTGTGTCTTTGATAACGTTGCCGTAGCAGCGCGATATGCGATGGAGACATATGACATCGAACGGGTGGCTATCATCGATTTTGACGTTCATCACGGCAATGGGACTGAAGCAGCATTTTTTAATGACCCTAATGTACTCATGTGTAGTTTCTTTCAACATCCGTTTTATCCCTATAGTGGATTAGACAGAGCAAGCAATATGGTGAATGTTCCCTTGCCAGCCTCTACGCGGGGAGATGTGGTGCGCTCGATTGTCGAAGAACAATGGTTGCCACGTCTACGGGATTTTGAGCCTGAGCTCATCATCATTTCTGCAGGTTTTGATGCTCATCGTGAAGATGACTTGGGTCAGATGGGTTTGGTAGAAGATGACTACGCTTGGATTACTAAGCAGTTAAAAGGTGTTGCCAACCAATATGCTCAGGGTCGTATCGTCAGCTGCCTGGAGGGTGGTTACAACCTCTCTGCTTTGGGTCGTAGCGTGGTGGCGCACGTCAAAGCACTTGCTGATATTTAATTGAAGTCAGATTCCAGAAATCTAGAAACAAAGAAGATCAATATCCAAGGAACGTATGGCTAATATTTTTGAGCAGGGTTTAGAACGTAACCCTGCAAACTTCACTCCGATTACCCCGTTATTATTTCTGGAGAGATCTGCTGAAGTCTACCCAGATCGCTTGGCGGTGATTCATGGCAAGCTTCGTCAGACTTGGGCTCAAACTTATGAGCGTTGCCGTCGCTTAGCAAGCGCCTTGCAAAAGCATGGGATTGGCCTAGGTGATACGGTAGCTGTCATGTTGCCCAATACGCCGCCGATGGTTGAGGCGCATTTCGGAATTCCGATGTCTGGGGCAGTATTGAATGCCTTAAATACCCGCCTTGATCCCGAGTCAATTGCTTTTATGCTCAATCATGGTGAAGCAAAAGTCGTGATCGTAGATCCCGAGTTTTCGGGAGTGATGAAAAAAGCCCTTGAGATAGCTAAGAAAGAAAGTGGTCGCGAGTTTCTGGTAATTGATGTCGAGGAAAAAGAGTTTGATGTCTTAGGTGAAAAGCTCGGCAAACTCACTTATGAAAAGTTCTTATCTGAGGGCGATCCCCAATTCGCTTGGCAAGTCCCTGCAGATGAATGGCAAGCCATTTGCTTAAACTACACCTCAGGCACTACTGGCAATCCAAAGGGGGTGGTGTATCACCATCGCGGCGCAGCGATCAACGCTATCTCGAATATTTTGGACTGGGATATCAGCAAGCATCCCACCTATCTCTGGACGCTCCCGATGTTCCATTGCAATGGCTGGTGCTTTCCATGGACGGTAGCGGCACGCGCTGGCATTAATGTTTGCCTACGTCGCGTGGATGCGCAACATATATTTGCTGCTATTAAAGATCATGGTGTCACTCATTACTGCGCTGCTCCAATTGTGCACAACCTTCTAGTCAACGCCCCTGACGAATTAAAGGAGGGTGTGCCGGTAGGCGTAAAAGGCTTAATTGCAGGCGCTGCACCTCCTGCATCCATCATTGAGGGAATGGAACAACTGGGCTTTGACCTAACGCATGTCTATGGATTAACGGAGACCTACGGACCAGCAGCGGTATGTGTCAAGCAAGATGAATGGAATGACCTTGATATTGGTGAGAGGGCTCGCCTCAATGCGCGACAAGGTGTTCGGTATCACCTGCAGCAGGCGATTGCCGTTCTTGATCCCGAAACTCTCGAGCCCGTTCCTGCTGATGGCGAAACGATGGGTGAGATTATGTTTAAGGGCAATATTGCCATGAAGGGCTACCTTAAAAATGAGAAGGCAAGTAAAGAGGCTTTTGAGGGTGGTTGGTTTCATTCGGGTGATCTGGCAGTGATAAACCCCGATGGCTATGTGAAGATGAAGGACCGTAGCAAAGATATTATTATTTCTGGTGGCGAAAATATCTCCTCTGTGGAAGTTGAAGATGTTCTTTATCGCCACCCAGCTGTCATGGCTGCTGCAGTAGTCGCGAAGCCAGACCCTAAGTGGGGGGAAACACCTTGCGCCTTTCTGGAAATTAAGCCGGGAATACAAGTTACGCCTGCTGAAATCATTGCCCATTGCAAGCAGCATCTAGCTGGTTTTAAGGTGCCAAGAGCCATTGTGTTCTGTGAACTACCCAAGACCTCTACCGGCAAGATCCAGAAGTTTGAACTTCGCAAGCAGGCGGGCTCTGCTTCAGCAATCGACGTCTAGCCCCAGATATCGCTGGGCGGATAGAATAGAAGAGTTACTCAAAAATAGAGATCAAGCATGAAAATCTTAGTGGCAGTAAAACGGGTCGTTGATTACAACGTCAAAATTCGGGTGAAATCAGATAACTCTGGCGTAGATCTAGCAAACGTCAAAATGAGCATGAATCCATTTGATGAGATCGCAGTAGAAGAAGCTGTTCGATTAAAAGAGGCTGGTATTGCTACTGAGATAGTGGTGGTTTCTGCTGGTCCCACTCAATGTCAAGAAACGCTGCGTACTGCCCTAGCGATTGGGGCAGATCGTGCCATCTTGGTAGAGACCGATACTGAATTACAGCCTTTAGCCATTGCAAAAATACTTAAGGCGCTTTCTGAAAAAGAGCAAGCGCAGATCATCATTTTGGGTAAACAGGCAATTGATGATGATAGCAATCAGACGGGTCAGATGTTAGCGAGTTTGATGGATATCCCCCAAGCAACTTTTGCCTCCAAAGTAATAGTTGCCGATGGTAAAGCGCTTGTGACTCGCGAGGTGGATGGCGGCTTAGAAACAATTGCAATTACTTTGCCCGCAGTCATCACAACTGACTTGCGTTTGAATGAGCCACGTTATGTGACTTTGCCAAACATCATGAAAGCTAAAAAGAAAACTTTGGAAATCCTGAAGCCTGAAGAGCTTGGTGTTGACATTACCCCGCGTCTCAAAACTCTCAAAGTAGAGGAGCCACCAAAGCGCTCTGCTGGTGTGATGGTGGCTGATGTAGCAGCTTTAGTAGATAAACTTAAAAATGAAGCGAAGGTGATTTAAATGGCCGCACTTGTTATTGCTGAACACGACAATCAATCCTTAAAAGCAGCAACGCTCAATGCGGTAGCTGCTGCTTTGCAGTGCTCCCCTGAGGTGGATGTGTTGGTAGCCGGTAGTGGTACCGATGCCGCTGCTACTGCTGCGGCACAAATTGCTGGAGTACGTAAGGTCATTCAGGTAGATGCAGCATCGTTAGCTGATCAGCTCGCCGAACCCTTAGCCGCTCAAATTTTATCTATTGCTAATAGCTATAGTCATATTTTGGCGCCAGCAACTGCCAATGGTAAGAATGTCTTGCCACGTGTTGCCGCTAAGTTAGATATGGCTCAGTTATCTGACATTACTAAAGTGATCTCTGCAGATACTTTCGAGCGTCCAATTTATGCAGGCAATGCGATTGCTACCGTGCAATCTTCTGACTCAATTAAAGTAATTACGGTTCGCACAACCGGTTTTGATCCTGTTGCCGCAAGTGGTGGATCCGCTGCAGTAGAAAAGCAAGCGGCTACTGAGGTTTCTGGTAAATCATCTTTCGTTGGTCGTGAACTCACTAAGTCAGATCGTCCTGAACTTACTGCCGCCAAAATCATTGTGTCTGGTGGTCGTGGTTTAGGTTCTGGTGAGAAGTATCAAGAAATTATTGCGCCCTTGGCTGACAAGCTTGGCGCCGCTCTGGGCGCCTCACGCGCTGCAGTTGATGCAGGTTATGTTCCAAACGATTATCAAGTAGGTCAGACCGGTAAAATCGTTGCACCGCAGTTGTATATTGCCGTTGGCATCTCTGGCGCGATTCAGCATTTAGCTGGCATGAAGGACTCTAAAGTGATCGTGGCGATTAATAAAGATCCTGAGGCGCCAATCTTTAGTGTTGCTGATTATGGTTTAGTTGCAGACCTTAATACCGCCGTCCCTGAATTAACTAACTTACTTACTTAAGGCATTTAAGAGCTCTCTTTAACTGCCTTCACACCCGATCTATAGGAGTACGTATGCCGTATGTAGCCCCAGTAAAAGACATGCTATTTGTGATGAACGAATTAGCGGGGCTAGCTGAGATTGTTGCCTACCCATCCTATGCTGAGGCGGGCGCTGATGTAGATTTAGCCCCGGCGATTCTAGAAGAGTCTGCCAAATTTAATCAAGATGTTGTAGCGCCTCTCAACTGGCCTAGCGATCAAAACCCTAGCTCACTCAAGAATGGCGTAGTCACTACTACCCTTGGCTTTAAAGAGGCTTTTGAGCAATTTGCTGCAGCAGGTTGGCAGGGTGTTGTGCACCCCGTAGAGTTCGGTGGTCAAGGTTTGCCAAAACTGATTGCCACGGCATGCTTTGAGATGGTTCACTCGGCTAGCTTGTCTTTTGCTTTATGCCCCATGCTGACTGATGGTGCGATTGAGGCTTTATTGACTGCAGCAAGCCCTGAGTTGCAAGAGCGCTATGTGCCCAAGATGATTTCTGGGGAATGGACTGGTTCCATGTGCCTCACAGAGCCTCAGGCAGGCTCCGACCTATCGATGGTGCGTTCTCGCGCTGTACCTGAAGCCGATGGCATATATAAAATTTTTGGGACCAAGATCTACATCACCTATGGTGAGCACGATATGGCAAAAAATATTGTCCATCTCGTACTAGCTAGAACACCAGATGCACCAGAGGGCGTGAAGGGTATTTCCTTGTTTGTAGTTCCGAAGTGTTTGGTAAACGCAGATGGTTTGCTTGGTGAGCGTAATGATGTACACTGCGTTTCGATTGAGCACAAGCTGGGCATTAAGGCCAGCCCAACTGCAGTCTTACAGTTTGGCGATCACGGTGGTGCAACCGGCTACTTGGTGGGCGAAGAAAATCGTGGCCTGGAATACATGTTCGTGATGATGAATGCTGCCCGCTTTGCGGTCGGTATGCAGGGTATTGCAGTTGCAGAGCGAGCATATCAAAAAGCAGTGCAATACGCTAAAGACCGAGTTCAGAGTCGTGATCTAGCTGGCTCCCCAGGCCCTGTAGCAATTATTCATCAGCCTGACGTGAAGCGGATGTTGATGACTATGCGCGGCTATATTGAGGCATCTAGAGCCTTAGCGTATTACGCGGCAGCTGCTTATGATGCGCAACATGCATCCCCTGATGAAATAGCTCGCAAGCAGAATCAAGCGGTATATGAATTCTTGGTACCGATTGTGAAAGGCTTTTCGACTGAGATGTCGATTGATGTTGCGAGTTTGGGCGTTCAAGTTCACGGTGGTATGGGCTTTATTGAGGAGACTGGTGCAGCACAACATTATCGTGATGCTCGTATCCTGACCATCTATGAAGGCACTACAGCTATTCAAGCAAATGATTTGATTGGTAGAAAGACGGTACGTGATGGTGGTGCAACTGCAAAGCTATTCTCGGACAGAATCCAGCAAACTGAAAAAGATTTAGCAAGCAGCGGCACTGCAGATGCAAAAGCGGTATTGAAGCAGTTAACTCCAGCGCGTGAAGCGTTTGAAGCTTCAGTAGCTTACATTTTGGCGAATGCAAAAATAGATATCAAGGCAGTGTATGCAGGTAGTTTTGCATACCTACGTTTATGTGGCCTGGTATTGGGGGCATGGCAAATGGCACGTGCTTTACTAGCTGCACAAGAGTTGCGTGCAGGAGACCCGAATTTCTATGACGCCAAGATTACGACAGCACGCTTTTTTGCAGAAAATCTATTGCCACAATCTCAAGCTCTTGCAACCTCGATCTTAGAAAGCGGTCACTCCACTAATGCGCTGACAGCAGAGCAGTTTTAAGATTTCAATCACTGTTGCTGCCTATTAAAAGTTGCCCATTAAAAAGCTATCCGCATTACTGGGATAGCTTTCTTGCTTCTTGAAGTTGGGAGATGAAAAATTGTTCAAATGCAATTGCCAAGAAGGTCATCATCACGCCGGCACCAAAGACTAAAGAAAAAATCACAGTCAGCACAACCGGCCAACCAGACTGAGTTGCTCTGCTAGGTTCTAGACCTGGATTGAATTGGGCATCCCACTTTTCATCAGCGCGTAAGCCATAAGTGATGGTAGTTAACCAGCTGGCTTCAAAGGTGATGAAACCGAAGGTGATGAGTACCCAACCCGGTGCAGAGTGGAAATGTGCTTCCTTCAGAATTAGCCATCCAGCAATTCCGCCGATAAAAGAAAGTAGTTGTGCCCAGCCCCAGAAGGATTTCAATCCTTGTAAATAAAAACAGTTCAGGCCAGTTCCGGGAAAAAATAATCCAAGTGAGCAGAATAGGAGTTTGTATTTTTTCATTCAGACTTTCAGTAATAAGCTATTGCAATGGTGAACTATTTTTTATTTCGATGAATTACTTTTTTGCATAAAACTTAAGACTTCTCGATCCGCACCAATCATCAGCAGTTGGTCGCCGTTACGCACAATCGAGCGGTAATCATTTAATTCATAAAGGAAATCATTTTCCAATTCCATACGCTGGGGTGCACAGACCATCTTTGTACTAGCGATTTGATCTAGCGTAAAGCCTCTGGCATCTTCGGTAATGCGTGCAGTAAAGCGATTGCAGCCAGTTGATCCGCTCAAGCGCTCACCATTGGCATCAAAAATGATTTGGATGGGGTTGCTATTGTCACCCTGGGGAATTTGTCGGGGGCGGACTTCACCTTTGCTATTGGGTGCTAGATTCCAGCGAACGAGCTCCCATTTAGTGTTGCGAAACTCACTACTCGGAGGGCTGGTTTTAGCGGTACAGGGTGGAATGACATTGGCGCAGGCCGTTAAAAAACCTAAACCGAGGCAAGAAAGAGTGAGAAAAAAGCGCTCTACAGGGCCTGTGGAGGGTCTAAAAGTGGCTATTCTCATGGCAATATTTTTGTAACTTATTGTTTTTAATAATTATTTTATGAATTGTTGAATTCTATTCTACTGTTGAAGCTAAGGAGGCGTCCGCTTAAATAGGTGGATCAAGTAGGGGTTTTCGTCTAGAATATGAGGTTTTCCGCTATACCGTGCATTTGTTTTGTTAATTTGCGCTTTAGTTGGAGCCCAAGATTTTGTAGTAATTTCATTGGGTTGTAATCAACCTATTTTCATTTTAGATTTTAAGGAATAAGTATGGTCGTCATTCGACTGGCACGCGGCGGTTCAAAGAAGCGCCCTTTTTATAGCATCGTGGCTACTGACAAGCGCAATCGTCGCGACTCGAACTTTATCGAGCGTATTGGTTACTTCAATCCACAGGCAGCAGAGACTGAGCAAGCAATGCGTATTGCTCAAGATCGTCTGACCTATTGGACTGGTGTTGGCGCGCAGATCTCTCCAACTGTAGTTCGTTTGATCAAAAACAATCCTGCGGTTTAAAGCCTTCAAATCCAAAGACTTTCTCTTCTCGATGAGGTCTTTGGTAGCAGAATTTACTGGTAGTGTTATTTGGGGGATTGAGGTGGCTTCAATATGAATACACCTTCCCTAAATGATTTGATTGAGCTCGGTGCAGTCCAAGACGCTCAAGGCTTACAGGGTCAGATTAAGGTTCGCCCTCACTCTTCCGATCCAGTAGCTCTCTTATCTAGCAAAGAACTTTGGTTATCTCTCATTCCTCGTCGTAGTGCTGGCGTTGCTGTATCTCATGAGCAGGCTTCATTGACTTTGTATAAGGTAAAGCAATCCAAGATGCATAGCGGTACCGTAGTGATTGCCTTGGATGGTATTTCCGATCGCGATCAGGCTGAGGCCTTAAAAGGTGCTCGCATTTTAGTTACGCGTGAGGTATTTCCCAAGACGGATAGCGATAGTTATTACTGGGTTGACCTAATCGGTTGTAAGGCTATCAACCTTCAGGGCGAAAGTCTTGGTGAGGTGGTTGATGTCAACGATAACGGCGCTCATGGAATCATTGCTCTTGGCGATGCGCAAACCAAAACAGTAAAACAATTAGTGCCTTTTGTAAAAGAAGCGGTGCAAAATGTTGACTTGCCCAATAGGCTGATTACCCTAGACTGGCAACCCGACTGGTAATTAGAAAAGTCATTGATCTCCAATATGCGCTTTGATGTAGTCACCTTATTCCCTGAGATGTTCTCCGCTTTAACGCAGTGGGGTATTACTGGGCGTGCTTGTGAGCAAGCTCTTGCCAGCGTCAAGCTCTGGAATCCTCGGGATTATTGCTCCGACCCCCGCAAGACTGTAGATGATCGGGCGTATGGTGGTGGCCCCGGCATGGTCATGATGGCAAAACCGCTGGAAGACACAATATCTGCTGTTAAGGCGGCTCATCAGTCTCAAAACGTCGTTTCTGGTCCAATTTGTCTCCTCGCCCCTCAAGGGGAGGTCTTTTCTCAGAAGATGGCCACAGACATTCTGGGCTATGGCAATTTAACTTTTATTTGTGGTCGATATGAGGCTGTTGACCAGCGTTTTATTGATCGAAATGTCGATTTACAGCTTTCAATGGGTGATTTTGTGGTTTCTGGCGGGGAATTACCCGCTATGACCATCATGGATGCGGTCATTCGCCTCATTCCAGGGGCTCTGGGGGATGGTGAATCTGCTATCCAAGATAGCTTTGTGAATGGTCTTTTGGACTATCCGCACTACACCCGCCCTGAAATATATGAAAATTTATCTGTTCCAGACGTGCTTTTGGGCGGACATCACGCTAAAATAGCGGATTGGCGTCGGCAGAAGTCTTTAGAGCTGACGCTAAGGCTTAGACCTGATTTAATTAAATCGGCAAGAGCCAATGGGTTGCTAAGTAAAGAAGATGAGCAATTTCTTCGAACACTGTAAGTAATTATGGTTTTGAATGAAGTGTTTGTGTTTTGATTTAGTGAAATGGTTTTAACTGCATCCTCTGTCTGGTCCGTTGATGAAAGTCTCGGGATTAAACGCTGACAAGATGTTTAAGGATTAATAATGAATTTGATCGAAAAAATTGAGCAAGAAGAAATTGCTCGCTTAAGTGCTAACAAAGTACTTCCTGCTTTCGCTCCTGGCGACACAGTGGTTGTTGGTGTAAACGTAGTTGAAGGTACACGTAAGCGTACCCAGGCCTTTGAAGGCGTTGTGATTGCAAAGCGCAATCGCGGACTGAATTCCAGTTTTATCGTTCGCAAGATTTCATCTGGCGAAGGCGTAGAGCGTACATTCCAAACTTACTCACCATTGATCGCTAGCATTGAAGTGAAGCGTCGCGGTGATGTACGTCGTGCGAAGCTGTACTACTTGCGTGATCGTTCAGGTAAGTCTGCACGTATTAAAGAAAAACTTCCTGCTCGCAAAGTCAAGGCAGTTGCTGAGACAGCAGCGGAATAAGGTTTGCTTTAATTTAAAAAGAAGGCGGCCTAGGCTGCCTTTTTTATTGCCCTAAAATAAAAACAGATGCCAAAGAATTTCAAACCCCAAGAGACGGAATTGAGTATTGCTACGCCATTGAATTTTGATGCGCAGGCGATTCCAATTTATGAGGTTTGTACGGATCAGCCCAAAGTAATGGCTCATCATTTAGATCCATCCAGCCTGAAGCATCGCTTTCAGAATCCTCCTGTTTGGCAGCCAGAGATTACTGATGAGAATCGGCACGTTATTGCTGCAGACATTATCTCCAAGCGTCAGGCTGCTGGAAAGGTGACCCGGGCAGCCGTGTTAATCCCCTTACTCCTAAAGAGTGATGGGCTCTCTGTGTTGCTAACCCAAAGAACCGATCATTTGCACGACCATGCTGGTCAGATTAGCTTCCCGGGTGGACGAATGGATCCGAGTGATTTCGATCCCAATCACACCGCTTTACGAGAAAGTGAAGAGGAAATTGGTTTGAATCCGCAGGGGGTTGAGATCATTGGCCATTTACCTCAATATTTAACGGTTTCGGGCTATAGTGTGACGCCGGTTGTGGGCTTGGCAAAACCTCAGGCAGAATATGCACTAGATGCATTTGAAGTGGCGGATGTTTTTGAGGTGCCTTTACATTTTTTAATGGACCCTGCAAATCATCAAGTACGGGTCTGGGAGAGTGATCAGGGTCGTCGTCGGTTTTATTCAATACCCTATGAGAATCGTTTTATCTGGGGCGCTACTGCTGGAATGTTACGTAACCTTTATCATTTATTAAAAGTATGACTTTCTTTTCTATCCTCTTCGCCCTCATTGCTGAGCAATATCGCCCAGTAACCTCGAACCATTGGATCGCTCGCATGAGCGCTCGCTGGCTTGATTGGGTTGCTGGTGAATTCGGTGGAAAGACTGAGCAAGGTGCAAGTCCTGTGGGTGCGCGTATGGCCTGCTTGGTGGCGTTTATCCTGCCAACATTCCTGGTCTTCGTGTTGTATGTTGTCTTCATGGTGACCTTCCCGATTTTGGGATTCCTGTGGAACGTATTCATTGCTTATCTATTTTTTGGATTTCGCCAATTTAGTCATTCCTTCACGCTAGTGCATGAGGCAATTGCAAATCATGATTTGCCAGCAGCTCGCTTAGTGCTAGCTGAGTGGTATGGCCCTGAATTAGATGCTTCTGAGCTCACCGAGACTGAAGTGATTTCACTTGCATTGGAGCGTGCCATCATTGGCTCACATCACCATGTATTTGGTGTGTTGTTCTGGTTCTTAATGCCCATGGGTCCTGCAGGCGTAGTGTTGTATCGCTTAGCTGATACTGCTGCTCAGCGCTGGTCAGAAAAAGGCGACTTTAATTTGAGTGAGTCAGCACGCCATTTCTTCTATGTATTGGATTGGGTGCCTGCACGCATCACTGCAATGGGCTTTGCAATTGTGGGTAATTTCGAAGGCGCTGTCTATGCGTGGCGTCACCTGACTGGTAAATGGTCTGACTCTCTGTCAGCAGTGATCTTGGCATCTGGAAGTGGTGCCTTAGGTGTTCGCTTAGGCGAGCCCATGAGTGAGCCTGATAGCGATGAAGCTTTGCGTATGGCCGAAGCTGGCGAGCCGGTTTTTTACGAAGTGGGTCTAGAGCCAAATGAGCGCACAATGCGTTCCGCCGTCGGCTTGGTGTGGCGTTTAGTTATCGCTTGGATGGCTTTATTGCTAATGCTGACCATCGCTCTTTGGCTTGGCTAATGCCCTGAATCTGCGTATCGGCAGTCTTTGAGTCGGAACGCAATTGTCTAAAGAGCGCCAGTCTTTCTGGAGCTATTTCATTTTTTTCGACAGCTTCTCGTATTGCACAATCTGGCTCTGATTGGTGCGCACAGTTATGAAAGCGGCACTTGCCCAGCAGGTCATGAAACTCCCTAAAGGCATGCTCTAGCTCGCTAACCGACATGTGTGCCAAGCCAAACTCCTGAAAGCCTGGCGAATCAATTAAAGCGCCTAATTTGCCGCTAGCATCGCGTCCCCAAGTCTCGGGCAGTTCAAAGTAGCGGCAAGCAGTGGTGGTGTGTTTGCCGGTATCCAAACGTACTGAGTACTCTTGAGTAATCGCTGCTGCATTAGGAACCCAGGCATTCAGTAAGCTGGATTTACCCATGCCAGATTGACCTACGAACACAGATACTTTGCCACAAATGGCATAACGCAATGCTTCAATGGAGGCTTGATCAAATTTGGCTGATACTTCAGTAACGGGGTATCCCATGCGAGCATAAGGCGCAATGATCTTGCGAGCATGTTCCAAGTTATCCTTAAGATCACATTTGTTCAGCAAGATATGCAAACCAATTTGATTGGTCTCTGCGGCAACAACCGCTCTTCCCAAAAGATCGGGCGAGAAAGCCGGTTGCGTAGCTAGTACAACTAATATTTGATCGACATTAGAGGCAATGAGTTTGCTTTTAAAGGCATCGGATCGATAGAGCAAATTTTCTCGTGGCTCAATGCGAATAATCCGCGCTTGATCAACCGAAGTCATCTCCAGCAACATGCGATCACCCACGGCACCAATGTGCTGTTTCGCCGGAGTGCTAACTTGAATCAATTCGCCGGCAGGGGATTCATTTCCACGCCCGTCTTGAACTAAGCGCTGCGCTAAATAATGCCTTCCATAGGAGGCAGTCAGTAGTGCATGAAATTGTTCCATTAATTAAACAATTCCAAATTACCTAGTTAAATCGCTTGAGATTGGCAATACGCAATGGAGCAGGTGGATGCGAGCTATAAAAAGCGGTATAGATCGGATCGGGTGTTAGGGTTGACGCATTGTCTTGATAGAGCTTAACTAAGGCAGAAATTAAATCACTCGCAGAGGATTTATCTGCAGCAAAACCATCTGCTTCATATTCGTGTTTGCGTGATGCCAAGCTGGATAGCGGCGTCAGGAAGAAACTAAACACTGGTGCAACGAGCATGAAGAGTGCTAAAGCTAAACCACCGTTATAGCCATTCAGGTTGGGCATCACACCCAGATCGTTGTAGAACCATGGCTGGGTACTGATCCACCCCAAGAGTGCAAATGTCAGAAAGCTCATGGCAAAGGAAACTAGCAGACGCTTCCGGATATGGTTGCACTTGTAGTGACCAAGCTCATGAGCTAGGACGGCCTCTACTTCGCCGGGATTGAGCTTTTCAATCAAGGTATCAAAAAAGACAATGCGCTTCGCTTTGCCCATGCCTGCAAAAAATGCATTGCCGTGAGCACTGCGCTTGCTACCATCCATCACAAATAAACCTTGGCTGGCAAAATCACAGCGACTTAATAAGGCCTCAATTTGAGTTTTCAGTGGCCCTTCTTCTAGTGCTTGAAACTTATTAAAGATCGGTGCGATGAAGGTCGGAAATATCCACTGCATTAATAGACTAAATACAGTGAGTACACCCCAAGCCCACAGCCACCAAAAGTCACCTGCTTGAGCCATTAGGCTGAGGATGACCCAGAGGAGGGGGACGCCAATCGCGCCACCAACACCCAAGCCTTTGACCATATCGCTAAAAAAGAGTTTGGCATTCATGCGGTTAAAGCCAAAGCGCTCTTCCAGGTAAAACTGTTTGTACCAAGAGAAGGGTAGGTCAAGAATTCCGGAGATCAAGACGATGGAGATCAGTAGAGCCATTTGCTGAGCAATGCCCTCACCTAATAGCTGCAGAAGGGATAGATTTAAAATCTGTAAACCACCCAACAGCGTGAAGCCGATTAGGATAATTGCACTGACGCCATTCTCTAAAATACCCAGGCGCAGTTTGGCGATCGTGTAGTCGGCAGCCTTTTGATGTTCGGCCAAAGAGATCTGAGATGCAAACTCAGCAGGCACCACATCGCGGTTGATGGCGACGTGCCGAATTTGGCGTTGGGATAACCAGTGGCGTAGACCAAAGCTGGCGATGAAGGCGATTAGAAAAACAATTGTGAATGTCATGAGATGATTATAGATATGAGTGAAAAAACAAGTATTTCAACACCAAAGGCGGCGCCAGCCAATGAGCATCTGATTTGGGTGGATATGGAGATGTCAGGCCTAGACCCCGAAAAAGAGCGCATTTTAGAAATTGCTATGATCGTGACTGATGCGCACCTAAACACCATCGCTACCGCTCCGGTTTGGGTAATCCGTCAGGAAGATGCCTTATTAGATGCCATGGATGCCTGGAATAAGGCCACTCACGGGCGCTCTGGCCTGATTGACAAGGTCAAGACCTCAACAACGGATGAAGCCACCGCTGAAGCTCAATGCATTACTTTTCTGAAGCAATACATTAAGCCTGGTATCGCGCCAATGTGTGGCAATACGATTGGTCAGGATCGACGTTTTATGGCGAAGTACATGCCAAAACTAGAAGCGTTCTTTCATTATCGAAATATTGACGTTTCAACACTCAAGGAGCTCTGCAAGCGTTGGCATCCTGAGTTAGTGAAGGGTTTCAACAAAAAGCAAGCGCATACCGCCTTGGCCGATATTGAGGAATCTATTGAAGAACTCAAGTACTACCGAGAAAAGTTCATCGTGCCTTTGCCGGAATAAATTACAGCATCCGTAATCAGAAAAGGGTCTATTACTAGACCCTTTTCTCATTCTCCCAAACTATTGCTCACCTTATTTCTTGATGGCACTCTTGGGTCTAAAAGCTTTTACGATGGTTTCGTCGGTCTCGATATAAGGGCCGCCGATGAGGTCGATACAGTAGGGGACGGCAGCAAAGATACCTGGAACGATGGATTTACCCTCGGCATCCTTCAAACCTTCAAGGGTTTCTTTGATGGATTTGGGTTGACCTGGCAGATTGATGATGAGGGCGGTGTGCCCCTCGATTTCTCGTAAAACTGCGGTCTGACGTGACAAAATCGCCGTCGGTACAAAGCGCAGGCTAATTTGACGCATTTGCTCGCTAAATCCAGGCATTTCCCGGGTTCCAGCGTCATTTGTGGCCTCAGGGGTGACATCTCTGCGAGAAGGGCCTGTGCCGCCTGTGGTGAGGACTAAATCACAGCCCAGCTCATCGGTGAGCTCCACGATCGTTTCGGTAATAACCTCTCGCTCATCCGCAATCAGGCGTTCATGAAAGACGCAGGCGGTACTAATGGCGGTTTGTAGCCACAATTGCAGGGCAGGAATGCCCTCATCGGTATAAACGCCCTTACTCGCTCTATCGGAGATGGAGATGAGGCCAATTTTGATTTCGTTGGGGGAGGATCTTTTTCGAGCTTCGGTATGCTTCATGTTTCTATTCTAGCTATTATTAGGACATGTTTACACACACATCAAATCAGTTTCAAGAAATCATCAATTTTATGCTCACAGAAGCCAAAAGACGGGGTGCCTCGGATGCTGTGGCCGAGGTTTCTGAAGGCCAAGGTCTCTCAGTTACCGTTCGCAAAGGCGAGGTCGAGACGATTGAGCAAAGCTTAGACAAACAAGTTGGCGTAACGGTATTTTTAGGCCATCGTCGAGGTAATGCCAGCACTAGTGATTTCTCCAAGGATTCCTTAAAGGCGACCGTAGAGGCTGCTTATCATATTGCTCAACATACGGCGGAAGATCTGTGTGCTGGTCCTGCTGAAAAAGAACTTCTCGAAAAACATCCGCTAGATCTCGATTTATTTCATCCGTGGGATTTGGACTCGGCAACGGCAATCGATATTGCGCGCGCTGCTGAGGGCGCTGCCTTTGCGGTGAGTAAGCAAATTCAAAATAGTGATGGTGCCTCGGTATCGGCACATCATGCGCATTTTATGATGGGAACCAGTCACGGATTTATGGGTGGCTACCCATTCTCACGCCACTATATTTCTTGTGCACCCATCGCAAATGAGGGTGGCAAAAAGTCACTCATGCAGCGAGATGATTGGTATTCCAGCTCACGTATTCCAGGGGAGTTGGCTGATCCGGCTGCAATTGGTAAATATGCAGCAGAACGTGCACTCTCACGTCTTAAGGCAAGATCGCTAAGTACTCGCCGTTGCCCAGTCATTTTCGAAGCCCCCTTGGCTGCTGGTCTATTAGGCGGATTAGTGCAAGCAGTGTCTGGTGGTGCTTTATATCGTCGATCCAGTTTTCTATTGGATAGCTTAGGTAAGCAAGTATTACCAAAGCATGTCAGCCTTTTTGAAAACCCTCACATCAAGGCAATGACAGGAAGCGTACCTTTTGATGAAGAAGGTGTGAAGACTTCGGCGAGAACTGTGGTTGAAAAAGGGATTTTGCAAGGCTATTTCTTGTCCACTTATTCCGCTAGAAAACTTGGAATGAAGACTACTGGTAATGCCGGAGGCTCACATCATTTGACATTACAAAGTCGCAAGACGCCAAAGGGCGGACTACCAGCGCTCTTACAAGCAATGGGTACGGGTCTGCTGGTTACTGAGCTCATGGGGCAGGGCGTGAACTACGTCACTGGTGATTACTCTCGCGGTGCCTTTGGTTACTGGGTAGAGAACGGCGAGATTCAATATCCGGTTGAGGGCATTACGATTGCCAGTAACCTGCGAGATATGTTGATGGATATTCAGATGATTGGTAGTGACACACTAATTCGAGGTACCAAGGAGACAGGCTCCATCCTGATTGGGTCAATGACTGTTGGTGGAAAGTAAATCAACAACATCATAAAAATACAGAGAACATCAATCAGAAAAAAACTATTTTGGAGGATAAGACGATGCAAAGACGTTCCTTTTTAAAGAAAGCCACTATCGGTGCAGGTGCAGCAGCATTGGCGGCACCATCGATTGGACAGAGTTTGCCAACTTTAAATTGGCGCTTGGTCTCTAGCTTTCCGAAATCCTTAGATACTTTATTTGGCACCCCAGAAGTATTTGCCAGCGCTTTGCGCAAAGCCACTGATGGTAAGTTTAATGTCAAAGTATTTGCCGCTGGTGAAGTCGTTCCAGCCCTGCAAGTATTGGATGCTGTTCAAAACGGCACTGTGGAGTGTGGCCATACTGCCAGCTATTACTACTTAGGCAAAAATAGCGCATTTATTTTTGATACAGCAGCACCTTTTGGTATGACAGCACGCCAGCAAACTGCCTGGATGTTGCACGGCAATGGTATGAAGCTGATGCGTGAGCTCTACGCTAGCTACAACATCGTTAATTTCTTAGGCGGACAAACTGGTACTCAGATGGGCGGTTGGTTTCGTAAAGAAATTAAATCTCCTGAAGATCTCAAAGGACTCAAATTCCGTATCGCTGGTTTTGCAGGGCAAGTGCTTACAAAGTTAGGTGTGGTGCCACAACAGCTACCTGCTGGTGAAATTTACTCAGCACTAGAAAAAGGCACGATTGATGCCGCTGAATTTGTTGGCCCCTATGATGATGAGAAGTTGGGTTTAGCTAAAGTGGCTAAAAACTATTACTACCCTGCATTTTGGGAAGGTGCGGCTGGGCTTTCATTCCTGGTGAATAAGAAGCAATGGGATTCATTGCCACCTTCATATCAGGCAGCATGGGAAGCTGCTTGCTTTGAGGCACATGTTGATATGTGCGCCAAGTACGATGCCTTAAATCCACCAGCGCTACAGCGTTTAGTCCAAGGCGGCGCGGTATTGCGTAAGTTCAATACCTCTGTGATGGATGCCTGCTTTAAGGCAAGTCAAGAAACCTATGCCGAAGAGTCCGCCAAGAATCCCCAATTCAAGAAAATCTTCGAAGACTATCGAGTGTTCAGAAACATGGAAGCGCAGTGGTTCAATGTTGCCGAGCAAGCGTTCTCCCAATACAGTTTTGCTAAGAAGCTTTAGAGTCGAATCTGTGAGTGCAAAACTTTAGCTGCAGATACAGAAAAACCACCCTAGGGTGGTTTTTCTTATAAAAGATAGATGAAATTTTTTACTGTTTCTTAAATACCTGTCTTCCATTAACCCAGGTTTCATTCACTGCAATATCTCTAATTTTGTAGGCATCCGTTTTCATTGGATTCCGATTCACGATAGCGAAGTCAGCGTATTTGCCTTCCTCAATCGATCCAATCTTGTCATCCATTTTCAGCTGATAAGCTGCATCAATCGTGATGGCTTTTAGAGCATTATTGATGGAAATCTTCTGGCTTGGATTCAGCACCTTTTGGGGTGAGACTTGCCATAAGCGAGCAGCACCTTCGGAGGCGTACTTGAGTGGATGAATCGGTGAGACAGGAGAGTCGCTATGGTATGCAAAACGCATACCTCTTTTAATTAAGCTGGCGCTGGGATCAATTCGATCTGCTCGTTCGGCTCCCAAGAGGTGGTCATGAAACGCCTCACCCCAGTAGTCGGTATGTCCAATGGTAAAGCCGGGAACAACCCCAAGCTTTGCTGCTTTATCAATCTGCGCTTCAGTTGGTACAGTAAAGTGCTCAATCCTTAATCTGGTTTTAGCATCGGCTGGTTTTGTGACTAACTTCGCAAAAACATTCAAAGTCTGCTCAATCGACTTATCGCCATTTGAGTGAACGGAGAGTTGCCAGCCCTCATCAAATCTGGGTTTTGCAAGATCATAAAGTTCTTGCTCAGTGAAGTTGAGGGTGCCCGTATTGCTTGTACCGGCTGGGTAGTCATACGGCCTACTCATGGCACCTGTCAAACCTTGGTTGGAGCCATCAGCCACAATTTTGACGCCAATCAATTTAAAGGTGTCATCACCTTGCCCTGGCTTGTACTTATTGTTCGTAGTTGGGTATGCATTTGAATACATATAGCCCCTCACCCGAACTGGAAGCTTGCCACTTTGGGTCATTGCATTAAACAGGGCATATTCTTTATCAACGCCAAGGTAGCCACCAACAGTAATTTCTGCTGAAGTAGTGACGCCCTTGCTGACCAGTCGTTGGCCAACTTTAGCGACAGCTTGTTCAACTACCTCTTGAGTGGGCGGTGGCATCTTATCGAGGAATAGATAAAAAGCAGGCGCTTCATAAACTACACCAGTTAAGCGCCCCTTACTATCTTTAAGTAACTTACCACCCTTAGGATCTGGGCTGGAATCAGTTAATCCTGCCATTTCTAGAGCCTTATGATTGACGTAAGCAATATGCATACTTTGATTCATAACAAAGATGGGCTTGGTGGTGGATACCTTGTCCAATATGTCTGCAGTTAATTCAGACATAAATGGTTCTGTTCTAGATGGGTCAACGCCAAAGGCATTAATCCATTCACCATCTTTAAATTTTTTACTGTACGCAGTTAGCTTCGCTACCAGACTATCTAAGGTGTCATGGGGCATTGTGAAATTAGAGAGATTGAGAAAAATCTCTTCCGAAAATGCGGTACCTATGATGTGCACATGTGGCTCAACTAAACCAGGCATTAAGGTTTGCCCATTCAAGTTAATCAGCTTTGTACCTTGCCCTTGTAAAGTCTTGAGCTGAGCCAGAGACCCGACCTTCAGAATTTTTCCATCCTGAACTGCAACAGCCTCTGCAGTAGCTTGTGATTTATTCATCGTAACAATATCGCCACCATAAAAAATCGCATCTGCTTCACTTTTTGCAAAAACAAAGGCGCATTGGGCTATTAATAGAGTGGAAAGTAATTTTGATGAAAATTTCATGGACACTTCCTTTTTAAAACTGATTAAAGACAGATGGCGTGTGGGGCAGTATCTTTATTTGCGCTCAAGCGTAATGAAATGAAAAGTAATTTCACCCTCAGATGCCGGAGTACGCTCCACTTCTCTCCATTCGGATTGATTGGGCACCTCAAAGAAAGTATCACCACCGCCTACGTCTATATCAATTTCAGTGATGAAAAGGCGATCCGCTCTAGGGAAGGCTTGAGTAAAGAGCTGCTCTCCACCAATCACAAATACGCGCGGGGATTCACTCAAAGTGGCGAGTGCTGCATCTAGGGAGTTCACTACTTCCGCACCAGTCAACTTGAGATCAGTATTGCGACTCACCACAATATTGCGACGCCCCGGAAGAGGGCGGCCTATGGACTCCCAAGTCTTACGCCCCATGATGACAGGGTGACCCATCGTTACCTTTTTGAAGAACTGCAGATCAGCGGAAATCTTCCAAGGCATTTGATTATCCTTGCCAATCACGTGATTACGTGAGCGGGCAACAATCATCGAGATGGCGGGGTGCTTATTTGTCGGCATGAGATCTAATTTCTTAAACGGCTACAGGGGCTTTAATGGCGGGATGGGATTCATAGCCGGCGATTTCAAAATCTTCGAATTCGTAATCAAAAATGGAGTCGGGCTTGCGCAAAATATTGAGCTTGGGTAGCGGGAAGAAATCTCTCGATAGCTGTAGATCGACTTGCTCTAAGTGATTGCTATAAAGATGGCAGTCACCGCCAGTCCACACAAAGTCACCCACTTCTAAATTACACTGCTGCGCCATCATGTGGGTCAGTAGGGCATAGCTAGCAATATTGAAGGGTACGCCTAAGAAGATATCCGCACTACGTTGATAGAGTTGGCAGGATAGCTTGCCATCAGCAACGTAAAACTGAAAGAAGGCGTGGCAAGGTGCCAAAGCCATACGAGGAATATCAGCTACGTTCCAGGCGGAAACAATAATGCGACGCGAATCAGGATTCTTTTTCAGGGTCTCTACAACTTCGGCGATCTGGTCAATATGCTGACCATTAGGCGCAGGCCACGAGCGCCACTGGTAACCATAAATTGGACCTAGATCCCCATCTGGTGCTGCCCATTCATTCCAGATGGAAACGCCGCGCTCTTTAAGCCAGTTGTTATCGGTACTGCCTTTGAGAAACCAGAGCAATTCCAGAATGATGGACTTGAGATGCAATTTCTTAGTCGTGACCATCGGAAAGCCCTCGGCCAGATTAAAGCGCATCTGATGACCAAAGATGGAAATAGTTCCAGTGCCGGTTCTATCGGATTTTTGGACGCCCTTTTCAAGGACTTCCTTCATGAGATTGTGGTATTGACGCATGGGTTTATTCAGTCAAATAATTCAGTGATATTAAGAGCTTACTCGAATGCCGATGAGCTGACCCCGAGCGCTTTATGAAGCTTTGGCGATGTGGTGGTGTACTGGAGTTGAATCTGCTTTTCTGGAGCCAGATAGGCGGCTGCAGCAAAGGCTGCCAAGGCTGCCTCATGAAAGCCTGACAAAATCAGTTTTTTCTTGCCTGGGTAGATATTAATATCCCCCACAGCGTATATGCCGAGAGTACTAGTCTGAAAGCAGGCTGTATCTACGCTAATTTGCTTTCGGTCGAGATTTAATCCCCAGTCAGCGATTGGGCCTAATTTGGGGGAGAGTCCATAAAACAATAAAAGTGCATCCAAGGCAATACATTGAACTTCGCCATCAGTGTTGGTGACAGCAATTTCAGTAAGCTTGCCACCGGAGGACTCAATGCCTGTAATTTGTCCAATGATGAGTTGCATCTTGCCGGCAGCACAAAGGGCGCGCATCTTGGCGACGGATTGAGGTGCTGCTTTGAATTCATCTCGGCGATGTATGAGTGTCACACTTGCCGCTTGATCGGCAAAATGCAATGCCCAATCCAAGGCGGAATCTCCACCACCACAAATCACCATACGCTTGCCTGCAAATTGCTCGGGATTTCTGACGCGATAGAAAACTTGTTGATCGACAAAAGCCTCGATACCATCAAGATTGAGTGTGCGTGGTTGAAATGCACCAACGCCAGCAGCAATAAAAATCGACTTACTCAAAAAAAGTTGATCTAGGGATGTGCGAATCAGGAAGCGGCCATCAGCCTGCTTCTCAAGGGTGGAGACCTCTTGATTTAAGTGAAACTGTGGCGCAAATGGCTCAATTTGTTTTAGAAGATTGCTAACGAGCTCACGACCTGTGCAAACCGGAATTGCCGGAATGTCATAGATCGGTTTATCTGGATAGAGCTCGATACATTGACCTCCTACCTCGGGCAAGGAGTCAATGACGTGCGCTTTAATTTCTAGGAGACCAAGCTCAAAGACTTGGAAGAGCCCCACCGGACCGGCGCCAATAATGACTGCATCGGTTTCAATGGGGGGGTGCAATTTACTTTACCAGTTGATCAATTTTATTTTTAACGTCTTTCCACTCATCCGCATCAGGAAGTGCTGCTTTGGATTTGGTGATAGACGTCCATCCTGGAGAAAGATCTGCATTTAATTTGATGAAAGATTGTTGATCTCCTGGCACATCATCTTCCGCATAAATGGCATTGACTGGGCACTCTGGAACGCAGACTGCACAATCGATACATTCATCTGGATCGATCACTAAAAAGTTAGGGCCTTCGCGAAAACAATCGACTGGGCAGACATCAACACAATCAGTATATTTGCAACGGATACAGGCTTCAGTAACAACGTAAGTCATGGCGTTCTATTTCAAGAGACCCAAGATTGGGAAATTAATTGTAAAAGGTGATTTTAGCTGAAATAGCCTCTCTTTTAGGCAAACCCCTTATTTCTGCTTGGGGCGAACCCTCATTAGAAGGCTTTAGTTAATCCAATTTATTCTATTGGCTATAAATGACTTAAAAAGCGGTTTTTTGATGCAAATATTGATTATTGGTGGTGCGGCAGTTCATGTTGGTGGTTTTTTGGTGCCAAACTATTGAACACCTTGGATCACCAATTTAGTTAAGAGAGGGTTATGGGCGGTGTCGTCTATGTTGTACTCACCCCTTGCGGCAAGGACCTTTAGGGGCAAATGTTTGTTAAATGCTCTGGAATCGCTACAGAGTGGGTACATACCATTGCCCAGAAAGTCGAATGATCTGCTCTAGAGTTTCTGATAAAAGAGGGTCACGGCTTCGATGCCAAGCGATTGATTGGCTGGTAATAAAAATGAGCACCAGCATATGCTGGGGGAGCTTGATCGATTATGCTTCAGAGCCCCCTGTAGAGCGCCCTTCATTGAAAATAGCCTTTATCCATATGGCGCTAGAAAGTCAGATCCCCTGTTATGAAGTAGGTAAACTTTAGTTATTCCGATTAATCACTTTAATTATGAAAGAGCAGATCATGGAAGAGTATCGGCTGAAGATCGATAAAACAGAAAAGCCATTATTGATTATTGATTACACCTTTGGAGGCGATCGTAATCTAGAGTTAATGAAGGCATCGAACCTACCTACTAGCTTACAAAATGCTAAGGTAAAAACAGAGTTTGATTTGGCACAGGCTTGGAGTATTTTTGCGAGGAAGTATTTAGAGAAGACCAAAGAAATTGCCTCAACGCCTATTTGCTGGGAAGGGCACTACGATCAGCTGGGTAGGGTGATGCTGGAGATGATGCGTTTGAGTAGGGATAAGCAAGAGATGGCAAATCAGGAGGATGCCTATGACATCATCCCTAATTTAGAAGAAATCCCTTTTGTTAGTAAGCCCTCTCGTTTAGAAGATAAGATGTTTTGCCGAATCTGGCTTTCCTTAATCCGTCACCCAGCTTTTATTGAGATGGAGTTAGATGAAGATGAGCTGGCCTCATTTAACTACTGGCAAGGTTTATTTACGCTTGCTTTGGGCAAGACCAATAGCGAGCTACTAAAACAATCCACTTGATGTAAATGAAATCGGATAAAAAAAGCGCTCAATTTGAGCGCTTTTTCCTTTGATAAAGCTAATGCCTCTTAACCTCCATATAGGAATTTAGGTAACCACAGAGTCATTCCTGGCCATACATACATAAATGCCATGCAGGCAATCACGATGAACATGTAAGGCATCATGCCAGCAAAAATCTGATTTAAGGTAACGCCTGGTGGCGAAACCCCTTTGAGATAGAAGGCGGACATTGCAACGGGTGGTGACAAGAATGCAGCTTGCAAGTTGACAAATACCAAGGTACCCCACAACAGTGGGTCGATATTGAAGTGAGCCAACAAGGGCAAGAAGATCGGCACGAAAATCACAATAATTTCAGTCCACTCTAAAGGCCATCCTAAGAAGAAGATGATTGCTTGAGAGAGCAGCATGAACTGAATTGGTGTTAGGTCTAGCATAAGCACCCATTTTTCGATGATCGACTGACCGCCCAAAATAGTAAACACAGCTGAGAATAGCGCTGAGCCTACAAACAACCAGCACACCATAGAGGTTGTCTTTGCAGTCAAGAACACGGCCTGCTTAGTACGTTCAAAGTCTAATGTACCGGCTTGAAGTGCCAGAATGAAAGCACCCATCGCACCTACTGCCGCCGATTCTGTAGCAGTAGTAATACCCAGCAAGATCACCGCTAGAACTAAGAGTGTTAGGACGCCCAAAGGCATCACCGACTCAATCAGTAGCTTGAGAATTTCAAACTGCTCCTCATCGAACTTGAGGTAGTAGTAAACCAGTAGTAAGCCAAAGAGCACGCAAGTCAAGCCAAAATACAGCTCGAAGTTTTCTGGCGGACCATTGTCGGCTTCAGCAACCGCCCCAGCCTCAATTGGATCATCACCAGAAGCTGCATCCAATGCAACCAAAGGCGCATCTTCTTCAACCTCTTTAGATTTAATCTTGGTTGAGATAGCATCAATCGCTACGAGCTCCTCTTCCACTGGTGCAGCAGCGCTGCTAGTACTAGCCTTAGCAACTTGGGTTGCTACTGGTACGTTCAAGGCATCTTTTGCAGCTTGTTGATGAATCATGACATACCACCACACACCCCACATGGTGACTGCAACTAAGATAAGCGGAGTTAATGCGGCCAGCACATTCTTAAAAATCTTCCCAAAGGAGAGTCTTGCCTCTGCTGGCGCATTCAATAATTTAGCCGGAGAGAACAAAGCCTTAAATGAGGCAACCAACATATTGCTGGAATAGTTCTCACGCAAGAAATGAATGGGAGCAGGAACTGGCACGATCAGTTGTTCGGCGGGCAGCTTGGGAGCCACCTTAGGATTAATTAAAGCCCAGCCAATGATGTAAACCAAATACAAGAAGGCAAGGAAGAATCCTGGCACCATTGCAGCGGCGTAGAGCTTAACAACGGACTGGCCTGCAACGGCTGCGTACACAATGATCATGACTGAAGGCGGAATCAAAATACCCAAGGTACCGCCGGCAGTAATAACGCCGGCAGCCAGACGGGTATCGTAGCCTGCATTCAGCATTGGTTTCATGGCGATCACTCCCATGAGAACAACCACAGCGCCAACGAGACCGCTTGCAATACCCCAGAAGGTACAAACAATCAGAGTAGCAACTGCTAATGAGGCTGGTACACGACGGAATGCTAGTTGGATACTGTAGAACATCTTATCTACCAGCGCCCCTCGTTCCATCACATAACCCATTAATACAAAGAGTGGAATGGATAGCAAGACGTCGTTAGTCATGCCGCCGAAAGTTCTTTGCACCATCAGGGTAAAAACTTTATTTGCAGCCCAGCTTTGGGAAGGATCGTAGAAGGCTGCAAAACCAAACATCATGCCTAAGCCCATCAGGGTAAAGGCTGTTGGGAAGCCCAGCATGATTACGACAATAATCAAGCCCAGCATTACTAGGCCAAGAATTGGATCACTCATGATTTATCTCTTTAGTTTGGCCAATACGATTGTGTGCTGCTTCATCGATTGATTTGGCATTTTTGATTGCGAGTTGACGGGCTTCGTCATCGACGTGGGTTGAGGAAGCCAATTGCTGCTCAATCACATCAATTTCTTCGGCGTCTTTTAAGCGCTCAGGCCATTCACCAGTCTTCAGGCAAATAACGCAACGCATGATCTCAACAACGCCTTGCAAGAGCACAAAGGCTCCAGCAACCGGAATAATAGTTTTGAATGGATAGAGCGGCGGACCGTTTGCAATCTGAGTAGTGTGCTCACCAATGCGCCAGGATTCTGCGGCATAGGTATAGCCGGCATAAACCAAGGCAGCGATTCCTGGAAGGAAAAAGGTAATGTACAAAATTAAATCCAGTGTTGCCTGCGTGCGTGGCTTCATTGAGCCATACAGGAAGTCACCGCGAACGTGACCATTTTGTGCCAAGGTATATGCACCGCACATCATAAATAAGGTGCCATATGCCATGACAGATAACTCACCAATCCATGCTGAAGGGGAATTAAATGCATAGCGCCGAACAACGTCTGTGAAGACCATCAGCATGAGTAGAACGACAAGCCAAGCAGCCGCTTTACCTACAAAGGTGCTGATTTCGTCGACTCTGAGCATGAATTTATCCATAACTACTCTCCTAAAACGACTATTTAACTATCTATTTCTCTGGGGAAATATAAAAAAACCGGACGGGGATGCCGTCCGGTCAAGATGCATACTGGCACCATTATAAAAGCATTTTAGCCTTTGAAGTAATGGTCGTAGGCGATCTTCATGTCTACGTTTACCAGCAAATCCCAGCGAACAGCACGTTGGGCAAAGGCTTTCTGGGAGTCGAGAACCTTCTTAAACATCGGGTCAGAAGAAGATTTGGCTGCAATGATCTTGTCCCAAGCATTCAACTGGGCAACCAAAATAGACTTCGGTGTAGCGTAGAACTTCACCTTATCTTTAGTTTGGAGTTCAGCGAAGTCTTTGGAATAGCGGTCAATCGCCTTCCATGACATGTCTGCAGAGGCTGCCTGGGTTCCGTATGACAGGATGGCCTGGAGGTCTGCAGGTAAGGAGTTGTATTTCTTCTTATTAAAGATGATTTCAAACTGCTCTGAGGACTGATGGAAGCTCTGGAGCATGTTGATCTTAGATACGTCTGGGAAGCCCAGTAAGCGATCTGAAGATGCATTGTTGAATTCAGCTGCGTCAAGAACGCCACGGTCCATTGCTGGAATAATATCGCCGCCAGGCAATGCCTGTACAGATGCGCCCATATCGGTGAAGATCTCAATAGAAAGACCTACAGTACGGTACTTCAAGCCCTTCAAGTCGTCTGCTTTCGCAATTGGCTTTTTGAACCAGCCTAATGGCTGAGTTGGCATTGGGCCATAAGGGAATGAAACAACATCAAGCTTGAGGTTGCTGTAAATCTCATTCAGCAATTGCTGACCACCACCATATTGGTTCCAAGCCAAGAGGGTATTGGCGTCCATACCAAAAGCAGGACCAGATCCCCATAGAGCTAAGGCTGGGCTTTTGCCATACCAGTAAGCCAAAACGCCATGGCCGCCGTCTAAAGTACCGCTAGATACAGCATCCAACATATCAAAAGCTTTAACTACTGAGCCTGCAGGAAGAACTTCAACTTTAAGTCGACCACCTGACATGGCATTCACTTTAGTTGCGTAATCATTCGCATACTCGTGGAAAATATCTTTAGCTGGCCAAGTAGATTGGAAGCGCAGGTTCACGGTCTGTGCACTTGAAATCATTGGGAAACCCATTGCAGCTGCACCGGCAGTGCCTACAGCAGCACTCTTAAGAAACTTACGGCGTGGGCTAGTGTTATTAGTTTCTGACATCTAAATCTCCTGTGGTCGTTATTATGAAAGCACTTCTTAACCGCACAATCTTAAACAAAGTTTCTTCAAATTGGTGCGAGTGGGATTGGGGGTTTCCCCTTAATATTGAGGAAATGAGTTAAAAATCTATCGATATTAGGACGGTATTTATGTTGCATTGCATTAAATTTCATCCCATACCTCAACATTAAACTGTCTAAGTATCATTAAACTGAATAAATATATATTTGGCATTGCGTAAGCAGCCAGATCAAAAGGATATAAATGAGCAATAAACCGAAGGTCTTAGTAAGTAGAGCAATCTTTCCCGATCAACTGGCGGAGCTGGAGAAATCTTTTGAGGTTCGGTCCAATCAGGCTGATCAAGTTCTGACACCAGTAGATTTGCAAAAAGAGCTATCCAATGTAGTTGGAGCCTTAGTGACTGGTAGCGAGCGCATAGATGCAAGTGCTTTACTCAACGCAAAGGATCTAAAAATAGTCGCCAATATTGCGGTTGGCTATAACAATTTTGATGTCCCTGCGATGAGTGCAGCAGGTGTCATGGCCACGAATACTCCGGATGTATTAACCGATACCACCGCTGATTTTGGCTTTGCTTTGTTAATGGCAACTGCAAGGCGTATTTCAGAATCTGAGCATTGGATCAGAAATGGTCATTGGGATAAATGGTCTATTGTTCATAACCCGCTTGGTATGGATTTGCATCACAGCACCATTGGCATTATTGGCATGGGTCGTATTGGCCAAGGCATTGCAAAGCGCGCACTCGGTTTTGGCATGAAAGTCATTTATCACAACCGGAGTCGTTTATCTGAGGCAAATGAAAAAGCTTGTGGTGCTACTTATGTTTCCAAAGAAGAATTATTGCGAACTGCCGACCATGTGGTTTTAGTGCTGCCTTATACCGCGCAAAATCATCACACGATTGCCGCTGCGGAAATTGCCATCATGAAACCCACTGCAACCTTGGTGAATATTGCCCGAGGCGGTATTGTGGATGATGCAGCTTTAGCGCAAGCATTACAGAGTGGAAAGATTTTTGCAGCAGGCTTGGATGTTTTCGAGGGTGAGCCCCAAGTGCATCCAGAGTTACTGAAGTGCAGCAATATTGTGCTAGCTCCGCACATTGCGAGTGCAACAGAAAAAACGCGCAGAGCGATGGTGGATCTTGCAGTAGAGAATTTGCGAGCGGCGCTTGATGGGAAGAAACCGCCAAGCTTGATTAACACAGAAGTATTTAAAGCCTAGCTGAAAACTTAGTCTGCTTCAATTTCTTCTGGGAGCTCGCGAAGAGCAAGTTCGATTCCGCCAAATTTACCTGCGACCCAGTTGTAGACCTTGCAAGCAATCCACAGTAAAGCAAAACCAAGTAGGGCATTCAGAATCAATGCAGAGAGAACGGTAAATCCAGGAATGGCACCGTCACGGATGAATGCCACAAATAAGGCTAACAACACAATCGGCACAGAGAAGCAGAGATAAACCAAAACCAGAGTTTTGGCAGTATGCATTGGATCTACGAAGGCAATTTCTTTTTTGGTGAGTTTCATGAGGTGCAATCTTAAAGCAGTCCGTCGAAAAGCGCCACATCTACCCAGTCACCGGCCGCCACATTGCCTTGGTCATGAGGGAGGATGACAAAGCAATTTGCCTCACTCATCGATCGTAAAATTCCAGCGCCTTGGCTACCGGTCAGCTTGACCGTCGGCTTCCCATCCGGGCCGCGCCCCATAACGGCACGCTGAAATTCTGTCCGACCTGGCTTTTTCCGAATCGGCACCTCGGCAATGGCTTGGGTCATTAGCTGCTCAGTCTGGCTTGCACCATTAAGTTGTAATAAAGCCGAGCGAACAAATTGATAGAAGGTCACCATCACTGCAACAGGATTCCCGGGCAGGCCAAAAAAGAGGGTTTTGCGGCTAGAGCGCTCAACTGGCTTGAGTATTCCAAAGGCCATGGGGCGACCTGGGCGCATGGCTATTTTCCAAAAGCCTACATCGCCCAACTCTTGCATGATTTGCTTAGTAAAGTCTGCCTCACCAACAGAGACTCCGCCAGAGGAAATCAGGACATCTGCAGTTGAGGCGGCAGCCACAAAAGCGGCTTTAAGTGAGGCTGGATCATCGCGGACAATTCCGCAATCAATAACCTCTAGATGAAGTCGATTGAGTAGACCGGTTAGGCTGTATCGATTGCTGTCATAAATACTACCCGTGTCTAGAGGCTGTCCTAGTGTGCGCAATTCATCTCCAGAAGAAAGAATAGCTACCTTGAGTTTGCGATGCACCTGCAGACTAGCAATCCCTAACGATGCGGCTAGACCAAGATCCGACGGTCGCAACAAGCGACCAGCAGCAATAGCGGCCCTACCGCTTTGCAAATCTTCGCCTCGCAAGCGGCGGTTCTCTCCACGCCTCACTTGGTTTTGTTTAAAACCTATAGTTGACTCACTTGCGGATTCTGTAAATTCTTGAGGAATGACAGTGTCGCAGCCAATGGGCATGAGGGCGCCAGTCATGATCTTGAGGCATTCGCCTGGACCGATGGTTCCTTCGTAAGGTTTGCCAGCATAGGCTGTACCAACAATCTTCAGGGCGACTATCGCCTCGCCATTTCCCAAGCAATCCCCATTAAAGGCAAAGCCATCCATGGCGGAGTTATCAGCAGCAGGAACGTCTATCGGTGAAAGCAAATCTTCCGCCAAAATACGATTAATCGCTTGATCCAAAGTAACTAACTCAATATCGTTCGCATTATTCAGCTTGCGAGACTCTAGAAGTAATTCATTAACAAGGTCTGAGATAGCCTTGCGAGCTTCATCCACATGGAGAGAGGCAGTCAAGAGAATGGGGCTGTTTGGAGAGTGCTTGATTGAATCAATCATGACAATACTTTTTCTAGGGCAGATAACTCTTCTGGCGTATTCACATTAGCAAATGCTTGAGAATTTTCAAATAGCACTGAGCTAGATCGCAATTCTTTAAACCAGCGATCAATCTTTAAATCACCTTTACTTAAAAAGGAATTCAAAGAATCTTGCAAATCACTTCTCATTAAACAGAAAACGGGTTGCGACCAAATCTTGCCGTCATTTTCTTTTGAAGAAGCAAAAACGAGCTCTAAATGATTGCCTTCCAGTTCAGATGCCATCTTTTCGGCAAGATCAGTTGGCAGTAAAGGGGAGTCGCAGGGTGATGTCAGCAAGTAGGGCGTTTTGCAATGCTTCAGTCCAACTGAGAAGCCAGCTAGCGGGCCAGAAAAATCCGGAGTTTCATCCATGAGTACTGGATAGCCGTAATGTGAATATTTAGTAATACTACGGTTAGCATTAATCAAAATAGTGCTGACTTGAGGTTTGAGTCGGCTGATGGCGGATTCAATTAGGGCCTTGCCATGAAAGGGAATCAAACCCTTATCAATGCCACCCATTCTTTGGGCGCGGCCCCCCGCCAAAATGAGTCCAGTAATGTGTTCTGAGGTAATCATTAGCCGCCGATGTAAGACATTTCTACTTTGCGAGTGGAATGTGATTCAGCGGTGTTAGATCCTCGAATCTCTGAGTAGTGATCATTGCGTCCTGACCATGTGGACATGATGGCATTGGCAATTTCTAAATCACTTTTACCGGAACGTAATAGCGTTTTGAAATCAAAACCTTCGTTTGCAAATAGGCAAAGATAGAGCTGACCATCCGTAGAGATGCGAGCGCGCGTGCATTCGTGACAAAAAGTTTGTGTGACGCTAGAAATAAAGCCAATTTCACCGGAGCCATCAACATAGCGCCAGCGCTGAGCTACTTCACCAGGATAGTTAGCCTCAATCGGCTCTATCGGCAAGACAGCATGAATGCGATTGGCAACTTCTTGCGAGGGGAGTACTTGGGACATATCCCAGCCGTTAGAGCTGCCTACATCCATAAATTCTATAAAGCGCAGTGTCACACCACTACCTTTAAAGTGCTTAGCCATGCTAATAATTTCTTGGTCGTTCGTTCCCTTTTTAACCACCATATTCACTTTGAGATTGGTGAAGCCCGCTTCTTGAGCTGCAGCAATTCCATCGAGTACATCTGTAACTGGAAAATCAACATCATTCATTTTCTTGAAGATGTCATCATTCAGACCATCAAGACTAATGGTTAGGCGATGTAAACCTGCTGCTTTTAATGCGGCCGCCTTCTTACGCAAAATACTGCCATTAGTAGTTAAGGTGAGATCAAGAGGCTGATCTGCCGTGGTGCGAATCTTGGCCAGCATCTCAATCAGCACTTCGAGATTTTTGCGAAGCAAAGGTTCACCACCAGTGAGACGAATTTTTTCTACACCCAGCGACGCAAAGATAGTCGTTAAACGGGTGATCTCTTCAAAGCTGAGCAATTCATTATGGGAGAGATAGGGATAGTCTTTGTCGAAGATTTCCTTAGGCATGCAATAGGTGCAGCGGAAATTACAGCGATCAGTAACGGAGATGCGTAAATCTCGTAGCGGGCGTCCGCGGGTATCTTTAGTTGAGGCATTCGCAGCCAAGAGCTGTCTTGGTATGGACGGCGTAAGGCCTCTACCTTCATCTAAACGTATGGGGATTACTTTTTCAACCATGCGTAATTATGGCTGTGAAACCGTGTTTCTGCCAAACTGCCAAATATCTTTGTGGGATAAATAGCAGTCTGGAGAAATTGGATTAAACCGTTTTTTCTTGGCCGCCGGTTTCAACTAAAACCATCGGACCATTTTGCAAACTGGTAGGTGCTTTAGGGGCTCTGCCCGTAGGCAAAACTTCTGGCTCAGATTTGATTTGCGATTGCGCCTCTTGATGCTTGTTAGAGTCCGTTGCAACCCAGACCATCCCAGCAGACTGAACTACGCTATGCAATGGGGTTTCTTCTAGTGCCTGAAAGGCAACCTTAGGGAGTTCAGGTATCGGTTTAGCGATCACCTCAATTGCTGGAGCAGGTGTAGCCACTGGAGCAGTGTTGTCAGGGTGATTGCTTTGACGAGGTGCACGTTGCTCTCTCGGTTCTCTAGGTGCACGAGGTGCACGCTCTTTCACTTCGTTAGAAACTACAGCTGCAGTCTTGTGTCCAAAGCTTTGGGCAATGTTCTGAATCGGCATTGAAGCAGATGCTCCAGCCATGCCTACTGGAGGACCTGAGAATGAAGTTGCTACAGCAACAACAGAAGCAATTGCTGCATCGCCAGTGGACTCAGTACGCTCGCCACGTTGACCACGACCACGACCACGACGGTTGCGGCCACGACCACGACGCTCTTCGCCATCTGCGCTAGGAGTTGCGTCAGTTCCAGGAGCAGCTTCAGTAGCCAGAGTTACCGCAGCTTGATTCTCTGGTTTTGGATTGTTCGAATTGCGGTTATTGCCATTACGGTTGCGACCATCTTGACGACCCCTACCTGAACCTGCCTCGCGTGGCGCATTTGCACCTTCAGTACTTACCGCACCTTCAGCTGGACGCTCAGCACGATCGTTACGCTCGCCACGACGACCGCGATTGCGGTTATTACCATTGCGATTGTTTTGGTTGCGACCACGTGGTGCGCTAGGAGCAGGCTGTGCTTCTGGTTTAGGCGCAACTGAGAATAGATTCTTAATGAATCCGAAGAAGCCACCGGTGCTAGCAGTTTCTACAGTTGCCTTTTCAGCACGCGCAGGACGCGGTTGACCTACTGGCGCTGGTGCATTGGGCGTAATCCCTTTGACTGCAGCTTCAGGGCGAACTTTAACGTCAGCATCTTTACGGCTTACAGCAGTATCGGTTTCGAGTTCACGCGCAGCTTCTTCAGCCATAACGTAGCTGGCCTTTTGATCGTCAAGACGTGGATCGTCATGGCGTAAACGCTCAAGTTTGTAATGCGGTGTTTCTAAATGCTTATTGGGAACCATCAAGACATTCACTTTAAAGCGTGACTCAATCTTGATTACCTCAGCGCGCTTCTCATTGAGTAAGAATGCAGCCACTTCGACTGGAACTTGCGTATGAATAGCGGCAGTGTTTTCTTTCATTGCCTCTTCTTGAATGATGCGTAAGACTTGCAATGCAGAAGATTCAGTATCGCGGATATGGCCTGTACCGTTACAACGCGGGCAGGTTACGTGACTGCCTTCAGAGAGGGCAGGGCGTAAGCGCTGGCGTGACATTTCCATCAAGCCAAACTTGGAGATCTTGCCCATCTGAACGCGAGCACGGTCATGACGTAAGGCGTCGCGTAGACGATTCTCAACATCCTTCTGCGCTTTGCTTGATTCCATATCGATGAAGTCGATCACGATCAAGCCACCTAAGTCACGTAAACGTGCTTGACGAGCGATTTCATCGGCAGCTTCTAAGTTAGTACGGGTTGCAGTCTCTTCAATATCGGAGCCACGGGTTGCACGTGCGGAGTTGACGTCCACTGAAACCAAGGCTTCAGTGTGGTCAATCACAATCGCGCCACCTGAAGGCAATGGCACGGTACGTGAGTAAGCAGTTTCAATCTGATGCTCAATTTGGAAACGGGAGAACAATGGAACATCGTCCTGGTAACGCTTCACTCTTGGCAGGTTATCCGGCATCACTACTGACATAAATGCAGCAGCTTGTTCGTAGATGTCATCGGTATCGATGAGGATCTCGCCAATATCCGGCTGGAAGTAATCACGAATCGCGCGAATCACTAAGCTAGATTCGAGGTAGATCAATAGTGGCGCTGAATTGCCTTTAGCGGCTTCATCAATTGCCGTCCACAATTGCATGAGGTAACTTAAATCCCATTGCAACTCAGTAGCGTCGCGACCAATACCGGCAGTACGAGCAATAATGCTCATGCCATCGGGCACTTCTAATTGAGACATCGCCTCACGGAGTTCTTGACGATCTTCGCCTTCAATACGGCGAGAAACACCGCCTCCACGTGGATTGTTTGGCATTAATACTAGATAGCGACCTGCTAAGGAGATGAAAGAGGTAAGGGCGGCGCCTTTTTGGCCACGCTCTTCTTTTTCGACCTGAACAATGATTTCTTGGCCTTCACGTAAGGCATCTTTAATAGAGGCATTACGGACATCAATACCCTCTTTAAAGTAGGTACGGGCCACTTCTTTAAATGGCAGGAAGCCATGACGCTCCTCGCCGTAATTTACAAAGCAAGCTTCGAGCGATGGCTCAATGCGGGTAATAACACCTTTGTAAATATTGCCTTTGCGTTGTTCACGACCGGCAGCTTCGATATCAATATCGATTAGTTTTTGACCATCGACGATGGCAACTCGCAACTCTTCTTGTTGAGTTGCATTAAATAACATGCGTTTCATAACACTCTCCTATTGGGAGTGCGTCGTTGCGCGCTGCGTTAGGGACAAGTTAAATACCGCTTGGGGCATAGCCCATTGGCGGTTTTGGAGTGTGGATCAAGCTAGTCCAGGCTAATTTGCCTAGTACACCATGTTCAATTAAACCGGTGCCACACTTGACGATCGCCGCAGAGACCTCCTTTAGGCCATCAATGCAGGCGCGCGCCTGAAAACTGTCTTCTAATCGCGGGTCGCGGCATACGGCACACCAACCCTGCGCCTCATTACAACGGGGGAGGGGCAACCCCGGGAGTCTATTAAGGGCGACTCCAAGCTCCACGATCCAAACCTGAATCAGGTCAGTCTCGGGCCAATAAATTGGCTAGAGCGTTGATTATACGGCACAAGTTGAAGGACAATGGGGTATTGTTAAGTCCCTTGTCGACCCCCGTCGGGGTGGCAAGAGAGATAAATCATGAAATCCGAACCCATTTCCAGGCCCTTGCAGGTCAAAAGCAGTGCTCCAGCCGCCGTTCATCTTCAGACTATTGGTCCAGAAGAGGCTGGCCAGCGCCTAGATAACTACTTGCTACGTTGGGCTAAAGGGGTTCCTAAAAGCCACGTTTATCGGATTATTCGCTCTGGCGAGGTTCGTGTGAATAAGAAAAGGGCTGAGCCGACTACGCGGTTAATTGAGGGGGATGTGGTTAGAGTCCCGCCAGTTCGTATCGCTGAGCCTGCCCAAATGGCAGCTGTCAATACAGCCCAAACTAAGTCTCGGGCACAGGGGTATTCTGACAAAATGCCCATTTTGTTCGAGGATGAGGCTCTATTAATAGTGAATAAACCGGCAGGTTTGGCAGTTCATGGGGGTTCAGGAATTGCGCTTGGCGTAATTGAAACTTTGCGTATTACCCGCCCCGAGCTCAAATTCTTGGAATTGGTTCACCGTTTGGATCGAGACACATCAGGCGTTTTGCTCTTGGCGAAAAAGCGTAGCGCTTTGGTGGAACTGCATCGTCAAATTCGCGAAGGGCAAACAGATAAGCGTTACTTCTTGCTAGCCCATGGGGAAATTACCCAAAGCGCAGGCACGATGCAACTGAAGTTTGCATTACATAAATACCTATTAGCCAATGGCGAGCGACGCGTTCGTGTTGACCCAGATGGTCTACCAAGCCATACTGCTTTGCGTGTCACTAAAGTAATGAAACGTGGGGAAGTGGCGATTACTTTGGCTGAGGCCCAACTTAAAACCGGGCGTACCCATCAAATTCGAGTCCACTTACAAAAACTGGGTCACTCGATTTTAGGTGACGATAAATATGGCTTTGAAGATCAGGACAAGATTGTGAAATCCAAACGCCTGTATTTGCATGCCCACTTAGCAGGCTTTACTCATCCGCGTACTGGCGAGAAAATGCGTATCGAGTCCCCATTGCCTGCTGAATTTACCGCAATGATGAAAACTTTTGAAGCGCGCGACAATGCCTGAAGAACAAAAACCCGATAGACGTTACGACCTGATAGTGTGGGATTGGGATGGAACCATCATGGATTCCACGCCGACGATCGTGGACTGTATTCAGCAAGCATGCCGCGATTTAGGTTTTAAAGAGCCTGATGACACTTTGGCTAGCTCGGTCATCGGTTTGGGTATTCAGGATTCACTCAGAAGGGCAGTGCCGTGGATTGAGCCGGCGCATTTCCCTAATTTAACGGAGCGCTTTCGATTCCACTATTTAGCTAAAGATCATGAGCTCGATTTATTTCCGGGTATTCGTGAATTACTCCAAAGCTTGCGCGAGGATGGTTATCTATTAGGTGTTGCCACTGGCAAATCTCGTGTTGGATTGGATCGTTCTTTAAAGCATCATCAGCTAGAGCAGATGTTCCATGAAACTCGTACTGCGGATGAATCCTTCTCCAAGCCTCACCCTGGGATGCTCCTGGAGCTCTCAGATGTGATGCAAGTGCCGATGCGCCGCATGCTGATGATTGGGGACACTACCCATGATTTAGATATGGCAGCTAATGCAGGTGTGGATGCAGTAGCGGTAACGTATGGTGCGCATCCTCCGAGCACTTTAAAAGAAGCGCCATCACTAATGCATGTGGATGATGTCTCGCAGTTGGCAACTTGGCTAAGTCAGAATCTCACTGTTAAAAACTAGTTAGTAATTAAGGATTAAAAAGATGGATCAAAATCAATCTGAGAACACGAATCAAAATTGGGAGCGTCAAGCACTCGAGCACTTACTGCTAGAGAATTTAAAAGAGACTCGCAAGGCGCGACGCTGGAAAGCGGTATTTCGTATTCTCACTCTCCTTGTCTTTGTCGGCGTACTACTGGCGGTATTTGATTTTCATTTACCTGGGCGTGGTATGGGAATGGAAAAGCACACTGCTTTGGTTACGCTAGAGGGGGAAATCTCTTCAAGCTCGATGGCCAATGCTTTGGATATCAATTCTTCGCTAACTGCTGCTTTTGAAAATGAAAACAGTGTAGGGGTAGTTTTGCGCATCAATAGTCCTGGTGGCTCTCCAGTTCAGGCTGGCATGATGAATGATGAGATTCATCGCTTACGCAAACTCTATTCAAGTAAACCGTTTTATGTCGTAGTCGAAGATATCTGCGCCTCAGGTGGTTACTACGTCGCTGTTGCAGGCGACCAAATTTTGGTGGATAAGGCGAGCTTAGTTGGCTCTATTGGCGTGATCATGGAGGGCTTTGGTTTTACTGGTCTGATGGATAAGTTAGGCGTGACTCGTCGCATGATTACTGCGGGCTCAAATAAGGGCATGATGGATCCATTCTCCAAAGAAAATCCACAGCAAGTAGAAATGATCAAAACGATGATCGATGAGATTCATCAGCAATTTATTGCGGTAGTGAAGGCAGGGCGTGGCGATCGTCTAAAAGAAACTCCAGAGATGTTCTCGGGTCGCGTTTGGAACGGCGAGCAAGCAATTAAAATTGGACTGGTGGATGGCTACGGAACAGTAGAGACTGTAGCGCGCGATATTTTTAAGGCGCCAGATATTCTCGACTACACCATGAAAGAGAATTTCGCAGAACGCGTTGCTAAACGTTTCGGCGCTGAAGTGGGTGCCGCAGCAGGTAAGGCTTTAATTAAAACACCTGATCTAAAGTAAAAAGGATAGATTAACAAAGTCACAAATAAAAAACCTAGGCCAGCAATAGAAATACTGCTGGCCTATTTTGCAATGAGGCACAGGCAGCTTCATTTGGGAAACGCTTACGCCAATCTGCAATCGAGAGCGTAGTAATAGTTTCGCTTGGCAGGCTGAGATCCATTCCCATGCAAAGCATTGATTGCGGAGACAGCGTATTAAGGCAAGCCATCAGCATTGCAGTATTACGATATGGCGTCTCAATCCAAATTTGTGTCTGCTGTAACTTTCTAGATTCCACTTCCAACTGTTTCAGTCGTGCGACACGGTCTTGCACGTCATGCGGTACATAACCCTGAAACGCAAAGCGTTGACCATTCAAACCACTGGCCATGAGACCAAGCAAAATAGAGCTTGGGCCTACCAATGGTTTTACTTTGGCGCCCAGCTTATGCGCTGCCAGCACAAGCTCTGCACCAGGATCCGCCACCCCCGGAACGCCAGCCTCTGACATGAGGCCCATGTCTTTTCCAGCAATGAGGGGTTTGAGTAGATCTATTGGTTTTACAGCATCACCATACTTAGCATTGCGAGCAACACCGCGCCACTCGCTCATCTGCATTTCTTGAATAGTGCAAGCTAAGGGCGACACACTATCGACTGCTTTTAAAAAAGCACGCGCAGTTTTGGCATCCTCAACAATCCAGTGGATGAGTTTGGCAGTTTGGGTAATGGTTTCGCTTGGTAGCACCCAAGGCAATTGCTCTACGCGAGCATCGTCACCCAAAGTATTGGGAATTAAAAAGAGAGTGCCTAGTGTTGAACTCATTATTTAATTCTTTTTCATTCAGTTAATTGATGTTTTATTTGGAATGAGAAAGCCAGCTTCACGCAAGAGGCCGCTTAGTGCAATTAATGGTAAGCCAATTAATGCAGTGGGATCATCACTCCGAATGGATTCTAAAAGTGAGATTCCTAGGCCTTCAGACTTGGCGCTGCCCGCACAGTCGTAGGGCTTTTCGGCATGGAGATATGCCTCTAGAACATCATCCGATAGTTTTCGAAAGGTCACTTCCGTAGGAATATTGATCGTTGTTTCAACGTCGCCATGCATCAGACAAAGCGCCGTTTGAAAAGTCACAGTGGCACCACGCATGAGTTGAAGTTGCGCCATAGCGCGCTCAAAGTTTCCCGGCTTACCAATAGCGGCTCCACAAAGGTCGGCCACTTGATCGGAGCCAATGACCCAAGCCTCGGGGTGATCTTTGGCTACGGCTGCAGCTTTCGCTTTGGCTAAGCGCAAGGCTAAAGCTAAAGTGCTTTCACTGGGGAGGGGGGTTTCATCTACCTTGGGGGAGATGACATCAAAAGGGATGCGTAGGCGCTCTAAGAGCTCCCGACGATAGACCGAGGTAGATGCCAGGATTAGTTTTTTTGCAGAATTACTCATCACTACTTGTACTTTCGCTGAAGCCTTCATTTAGACTGATGTCATGAATCGTAATCAAGTTTTACCTCAAGTTGAGCTATCTAATGATCCCAAGGCCCTCTGTCGGATCGATTTTTGCGCTCCACAGTCCTATCGAGGGGCTGGATTTTTGGAGATTACAGCCTTGCCAAGGGTGGCTGAGGAGACCTCCAGTATCGAGCCGGGCGATGGATTCCATTGGCAGGTAAAGACCCATTTTGCTGATTCTTTGGGTTCTGAGCCCCGGCAAATTCTGGAATTAGCCGTGAAAGGCCGTATCCACCTGGTTTGTCAGAGCTGTCTTCAGGATTGCGGTCTGGATTTAGCTCAAGAGAGTCGATTTGTCATGGTGGCCACCGAAGAGGAGGCGGACGCCTTCCCAATGGAAGATGATCAACAAGAACCTTTGGTAGTCAGTCAGCACTTTGACCTACTAGGGCTGATTGAGGATGAAATCCTCCTTTCCATGCCCTTAATTCCAAAGCATCCAAAGGGTGCTTGCCAGCCACATGCCTCTTCATTTGGCGAGGTGGGTGAAGCTGCAGAGGACTCTGAAAAGCCTCAGAACCCCTTTAACATATTGAAAAATATGAAGAAAAATTGATTTAGCCCCACCATTTGGGGGCAGGTTTTCAAACCTACTTTATCAATTAATCGGGCATTTATCTCAATTTACATGCTAGAATGTCGCCTTGCTTAGGAGTTCAATATGGCCGTCCAACAGAATAAAAAATCCCCATCCAAACGTGGCATGCACCGTGCGCACGACTTTTTGACCGCACCTGCTACGGCTGTTGAAGCCACAACTGGTGAGGCTCATTTGCGCCACCACATTTCACCAAACGGCTACTACCGTGGTCGCAAAGTTGTTAAAACAAAAAACGACTAATTTCTTAGTCTAAAAGATAGAAGCGGCTCCAATAAAAGCCGCTTTTTTCTTTGAAAAACACCACTTGCAGCAATACTTGATTTTATGAGTGTCACACTTGCTATCGATGCCATGGGCGGAGATCATGGGGTAGTTGTTACCGTCCCCGCTTGTTGCGATTTTCTAGAAAAACATGCTGATGTGAAGATTACCCTGGTTGGTAATCTTGAAGTGCTCAAGCAAGCCTTGAGTCAATTTCCAAAAGCGCCAATGGAGCGCATTCAAATTATTTCCGCTAGTGAGGTTGTCTTAATGGATGACCCCATTGAGGTGGCATTGCGCCGCAAAAAAGATTCGTCCATGCGCATTGCTATCGAGCAGGTCAAAGAAGGTCTTGCTGACGCGATCATTTCTTCTGGCAATACTGGCGCCTTAATGGCCATCTCCCGCTACATCCTGAAAACGCTAGATGGTGTTGACCGTCCCGCAATTGCTACTGCGATTCCTAATGAAAAAGGGCGCGGTACCACCATGCTCGATCTTGGCGCTAACGCAGATTGCGAGCCTATGCATTTGGTGCAATTTGCACAAATGGCTAACGTGATGGTTCAAGTGGTTGATGGCACACAAAATCCTTCCATCGGTCTTCTGAATATTGGTGAAGAAGTAATCAAAGGTAATGAGGTAGTTAAGCAGACCAGCGAGTTGCTGCGTCAAACAAACCTCAACTTTTATGGCAACGTAGAGGGCAATGATATTTTTAAAGGCACTACGGATATCGTGGTGTGCGATGGTTTTGTTGGTAACGTTGTCCTGAAGGCAAGCGAAGGCTTGGCCAAGATGATGAGCGGCTTAATTAAACAAGAATTCAATCGTTCATGGCTGACTAAACTCATGGCGATCTGTGCCATGGTACCTTTGTTACGTGTTCGCAAGCGCGTAGATCATCGTCGCTATAACGGGGCAGTATTATTAGGTTTACGCGGTTGCGTGATTAAGAGCCACGGTTCAGCGGATCGTTTTGCATTTGGTTTTGCGCTCGAGCGTGCATATGAAGCAGCAAAAAATCGCATGGTGGAGCGTATCGCTCAAGCTTTTGCGGCGGAGATAAAGCAATCATGAGTACCTATTCACGGATAGCCGGAACTGGAAGTTATCTTCCGGAGCAGCGTTTAAGCAATCAAGACCTCGTGGAGCGTTTGGCGAAGATCGGTCTTGAAACTAGCGATGAATGGATTGTGACTAGAAGTGGAATTTCCGCTCGTCACTTTGCTGCAGAAAATCAACTCACGAGTGACTTGGCAGTCAAGGCAGCTCGGGCAGCACTAGAGGCAGCTAGTTGCACCTCTGAAGATCTTGACTTGATCATTTTAGCAACATCGACGCCGGATCATTTAGGTGGTTTTCCAAGTACAGCGTGCGTAGTGCAAGATAAGCTGGGCGCTCACACAAATTGTGCAGCATTCGATGTTCAGGCGGTATGTGCTGGCTTTACTTATGCTCTCGCTATTGCAGATGCATTTATTCGCACGGGCACCTACAAAAAAGTATTGGTTCTCGGTGCGGAAACTTTCTCCCGAATTTTGGATTTCCAAGATCGCACCACTTCCGTTTTGTTTGGTGATGGCGCTGGCGCAGTTGTGCTTGAAGCTTCTGCCGAGCCAGGCATTTTGGCAACGGCCTTGCATGCGGATGGTAGTCAACGCGATATTCTATGTGTACCAGGGCGCGCTAAGCAGGGTGGCGTTGAGGGAACTGCCTACTTAACAATGGATGGTCCTGCGGTATTTAAGTTGGCTGTCAAAGTACTGGAGCAGGTTGCCCACGAGGCTTTAGAAAAAGCCAATCTCAAACCAGAGCAAATCGATTGGTTGGTGCCTCATCAAGCCAATATTCGCATTATGGAGAGTACGGCTCGCAAAATGGGTATGTCAATGGATAAAGTGATTGTGACCGTCCATGAGCACGGCAATACTTCTGCTGCATCTATCCCACTTGCGCTCGATGTCGGTGTTCGCTCTGGTCAAATTCAACGTGGCCAGCATCTTTTGCTAGAGGGTGTGGGCGGTGGCTTTGCTTGGGGTGCAGCAGTTATTAAGTTCTGAAGCAAAGTTCTAAAGCAAAAATATATTCATAACTATCATTTAGCGATTATTCCTATGACATTTGCATTTGTATTCCCCGGCCAAGGTTCCCAATCTGTTGGGATGCTCAACACCATTGCTGATCGCCCTGAAGTCCGCGCGACTTTGCAGGAAGCTTCAGAAGCTTTAGGTGAAGATGTTGCAAAACTGATTGCTGTAGGCCCTGCTGAAGCATTGTCTTTAACAACCAATACCCAGCCCGTGATGCTGACTGCAGCGATCGCTTTTTACCGTGCTTGGTTAGCCTCTGGCGGCGCCGTTCCCAAGATGATGGCTGGCCATAGCTTGGGCGAATACTCTGCTTTAGTTGCTGCAGGCGTAATTGCTTTTAAGGATGCTGTGCCTTTAGTGCGCTTTCGTGCTGAAGCGATGCAGACAGCAGTGCCGGTAGGTACTGGCGGTATGGCCGCAATCTTGGGTTTGGACGATGCTATTGTGAAGACTGTATGCGCTGAAGCTGCTGCAGCCTCTGGTGGTGTAGTGGAGGCTGTGAACTTTAATGCTCCAGGGCAAGTGGTGATTGCTGGCGGTAGTGATGCAGTGACCAAGGCCTGTGAATTACTCAAGGCGGCTGGCGCAAAACGCGCTCTGCCACTACCAGTATCAGCGCCTTTTCATTCATCATTATTACAACCTGCTTCTGAAAAACTCAAAGCTTACTTAGCGGATATTGAATTCAAGGTTCCGACTATCTCTGTAGTCAATAACGTTGATGTCAATGTCTTGAATGATCCAGCAGCCATAAAAGATGCTCTAGTGCGTCAAGCCGCCAAGCCTGTGCGTTGGCAAGAGACGATTAATGCGATGGCGCAGCAGGGCATTACTCAAGTAGTGGAATGCGGTCCCGGCAAGGTATTGGCAGGGCTGACAAAGCGCATCAATGAAAATGTTGTTGGGCTACCTATCTTCGATGAGGTCAGTCTCAATGAGGCTTTGGCTGCCGTAAAGTAAAAATACGAATCAGTAATAGATGAAATACGAAATAAACAACGGAAGATAAATATGAATCTCGACTTAAGCGGACAAATTGCGTTAGTGACCGGCGCATCGCGCGGTATTGGCCAGGCAATTGCGGATGAGTTAGTGAAGTGTGGTGCTAAGGTAATTGGTACTGCAACTTCTGAAGATGGCGCTAAAGCAATCAACGCCCGTTTACAAGCGAGCGGTGGCCGTGGCGAGGTATTAAATGTGACCGATCCAAAGGCTTGCGAGGAGATTATTGATTTGATCGTCAAAGATTTTGGAGGCATCAGTATTTTGGTGAATAACGCAGGCATCACCCGCGATAACCTAGCAATGCGCATGAAAACAGATGAGTGGACCGATGTGATCGACACCAATTTAAGTGCGGTGTTCCGTTTGTCGCAGGCAGTAATGCGCCCTATGATGAAAGCGCGCGCTGGCCGCATTATTAATATCACTTCGATTGTTGGCCACATGGGTAACCCTGGCCAGGCTAATTACGCTGCTGCTAAATCCGGTGTTTCAGGTATGACCCGTGCTTTGGCTCGCGAAATCGGTAGCCGCAATATCACTGTTAATTGCGTAGCACCCGGCTTTATCGACACAGACATGACCCGTGCTTTGAGTGAAGAGCAGCAAAATGCCCTAAAAGCGAACATTCCTTTGGCGCGTCTGGGCAGTCCAGAAGATGTGGCTCAGGCGGTGGCATTTTTAGCCTCTCCAGCCGCCGGATATATCACTGGAAATACCCTGCATGTCAATGGCGGGCTCTATTTAGCCTAAGAACAAAGCAGGAATTGATCATTTTTTGGCGGATTTACTAATTTAGCCTGCCAAGCTGATAAAATCCTTTTCATCGTTTTTTTACAACCCTTGGGGGAATTAATGGATAACATCGAACAACGCGTTAAGAAGATCGTCGCTGAGCAATTGGGCGTCGCAGAAGCAGAGATCAAGAATGAATCTTCTTTTGTGAATGACTTAGGCGCAGACTCTCTTGACACCGTTGAACTGGTAATGGCTTTAGAAGATGAGTTCGGGATTGAAATTCCGGATGAAGAAGCTGAGAAAATTACTACTGTTCAGCTCGCTATCGATTTTGCTCAGTCAAAAGCTCAGGGTTAATTCCCTAGCTTAGTTAAAAGCTATTACTGTGTCAGCATCAAATGGCCGCCGCCGGGTTGTTGTTACCGGCTTAGGCCTGATTTCACCAGTTGGTAACTCGGTTGACGTAGCTTGGTCTAATTTGCTTGCGGGTAAATCAGGCATCGCTACCATCACGAAGTTTGACCACACTCCGCTGAGTGTCCATTTCGCTGGCGAGGTCAAAGACTTCAATGTCGAAGAATATGTTTCTGCCAAAGAGGCGCGCCACATGGATACCTTTATCCATTTTGGCATCGCTGCTGGCACGCAAGCGATTCGCGATAGCGGTTTACAGGTAACTGAAGATAACGCCGAGCGCATTGGCGTCATGGTTGGTTCAGGAATTGGTGGCTTGCCGATGATCGAAGAGACTGGCGCTGAGTTGTTAGCTCGTGGTCCTCGTCGCATCTCCCCATTCTTTGTGCCAGGCTCAATCATCAATATGATTTCTGGTCATCTCAGTATCTTGTTTGGCCTTAAGGGTCCAAACGTTGCTGCGGTAACTGCCTGTACTACCGGTTTGCACAGTATTGGATTGGCAGCACGCTTAATTCAGTATGGCGATGCTGATGTGATGGTGGCTGGTGGGGCCGAATCCACTATATCTGCATTGGGTGTTGGCGGCTTCGCCTCAGCTCGCGCACTATCGACTCGCAATGATGATCCTGCAACAGCTTCACGTCCATGGGACAAGGACCGTGATGGTTTTGTACTGGGTGAGGGCGCAGGTGTTGTGGTTCTAGAAGAGTATGAGCACGCTAAAGCGCGTGGTGCAAAAATCTACTGCGAGCTCTTAGGTTTCGGTATGAGTGGCGACGCATATCACATGACTGCTCCAAATATGGATGGCCCACGTCGCTGTATGGTCAACGCCATGCGCGATGCCGGTTTAAATCCAGATCAAATTCAATATATCAATGCACACGGCACCTCTACACCCTTAGGTGATAAGAACGAAACCGGTGCGATTAAAGCTGCCCTTGGCGATCATGCTAAGAAGACTTTGATTAACTCCACCAAATCAATGACTGGCCATCTTTTAGGCGGTGCTGGTGGCTTAGAGTCCGTCTTTACTATTCTGGCGCTACACAACCAGAAGTCCCCACCTACAATCAACATCTTTAATCAGGATCCAGAGTGTGATTTGGACTACTGCGCCAATACTGCTCGGGATGTGAAGATTGACCATGCCATTAAAAACAACTTTGGCTTTGGGGGTACTAACGGTACCTTGATTTTTGGCAAATTGACCTAATATCCTTATTAGGCAGTTTCCTTCTCTTTTTTCTTCAATTATTGGTTTTTACCAAGCAGGTCTATAGCATTATGAAAAAGTATCTTATTGCGCTCTTGGCTATCTTTAGCTTGGGGCAAATCGCGCTTACTCCCCAGGTCCACGCCCAGAGCCCACGAGTTTTGATTCCTGACTTTGCAGACTTAGTTGAGCGAGCTAGTCCTGCTGTGGTGAACATCCGAACTACTGAAAAAGTAATGCAGCAGCAAGCTCAGGGTGGTATTCCCGGGATGCCTGAGGATCAGGCCGAGTTCTTCCGCCGTTTCTTTGGCGTGCCTATTCCAGGATTACCTGGCGGACCTAAGCAAGCGCAACCTAATTCAGGCAAGCCTCAAGAGGCGGATCGCGGCGTAGGCTCTGGCTTCATTATTGAATCTAATGGGTTAATTTTGACTAATGCCCACGTTGTCGAGGGCGCAAATACCATCTATGTCACTTTGACAGACAAACGGGAGTACAAGGCCAAGTTATTGGGTATGGATAAACGAACCGATATGGCGGTTGTCAAAATCGATGCACGTGATTTGCCTAAGTTGCCTTTAGGCGACTCTTCTCGAGTGAGGGTGGGTGAGTGGGTATTAGCAATTGGCTCCCCATTTGGTCTAGAAAACACGGTGACTGCTGGCATCGTGTCAGCTAAGAGTCGTGATACTGGCGACTACTTGCCATTCATTCAGACTGACGTAGCTGTGAATCCTGGTAACTCTGGCGGCCCTTTATTGAATACTGCCGGACAAGTGATTGGTATTAATTCACAAATCTTTAGTCGCTCTGGTGGATATATGGGTATCTCTTTTGCGATTCCGATAGATGAGGCGATGCGTGTTGCAGATCAACTGCGTACCAATGGAAAAATGACTCGTGGCCGTATTGGTGTCGCTTTGGGTGAGATGACCAAAGAAATTGCAGAGAGTCTGGGTCTAGGTAAGCCTCGTGGTGCCTTTGTTCGTAATGTTGAGCCAGGCGGTCCGGCGGCGGCGGGCGGCATTGAGTCTGGGGACGTGATTCTGAGCTTTAATGGTCGTGATATTGGTAAATCCACTGACCTACCAAGAGCCGTTGGGGAAACCAAGCCAGGAACCAGCGCTAACGTACAGGTTTGGCGTAAAGGCTCAACCAAGGACTTGATGGTCTCTGTAGTGGATACCGAAGTAGGTCAAGCTGCCGTGAAAAAGTCGGATAACTCAGGTTCATCTGGTGGAAATGCCAATTCTCTCGGGGTGGCAGTTTCTGAGCCCTCAGATAGCAAGAAAAAGGAACTCAATATCCGTGGAGGGGTCGAGGTTACCGGTTTAGGGGATGGCCCCTTAGCGCGCTCAGGAGTACGCCCCGGAGATGTCATCATCCGAATTGCCGATGCCGATATCACTGGGGTAAAGCAGTTTGAGGGTCTTGTGAAGGGTTTGGACCCCAATAAGTCTGTCCCGGTTTTTGTTCGTCGGGCTGATAGCACCCTGATTATTCCAGTAAAGCCAAAATAAGCCAAAACCTTGTTTTTTTGAATGAAATAAGGGGGTTTGGCGCTAATTTGGCGCCACCCATTACAATTAATTTAAGACGACTTTTTGCAGCGCATCATCGTGGTGCGTTCTGACAAGGCGTTTTTTGAAGACTACACAAGACGCTATGGATTTAATCCGCAATTTTTCTATCATCGCCCATATTGATCACGGCAAATCGACGCTTGCTGATCGCATCATTCAACTCTGCGGTGGTCTCTCTGATCGTGAAATGGAAGCTCAGGTTCTGGACTCGATGGATATTGAGCGTGAGCGTGGCATCACGATTAAGGCGCAAACAGCGGCGCTGACTTATAAGTCTAAAAACGGCAAAACCTACAACATCAATTTGATTGATACGCCAGGGCACGTCGACTTCTCCTATGAAGTTAGCCGCTCCTTATCGGCATGCGAAGGTGCATTGTTAGTGGTCGATGCCAGTCAGGGTGTTGAAGCTCAAACAGTCGCTAACTGTTACATGGCTCTAGAGTTGGGTGTTGAAGTGGTGCCAGTACTCAATAAGATTGATTTGCCACAGGCTGATCCTGAGCGCGCTAAACAAGAGATCGAAGATGTGATTGGCATTGATGCATCGGAAGCGGTGACTTGTTCTGCTAAAACGGGATTAGGTGTGCAGGATGTCATTGAAGAAATGATTGCTCGCGTACCCCCGCCAAAAGGTAGTGCGACAGATCCATTGCAAGCATTGATTATTGATTCTTGGTTTGATAACTATGTTGGTGTGGTGATGTTGGTGCGCGTTGTGAACGGCACTCTCAAGCCAAAAGAAAAAATTACCTTGATGTCCAATGGCTCAAGCCACCTAGTAGAGCATGTTGGTGTATTTAGTCCAAAGTCTGTGGATCGACCAGAGCTGTCTGCTGGTCAAGTGGGCTTTGTGATTGCGGGCATTAAAGAGTTAAAGGCTGCCAAGGTGGGTGATACGGTCACGCACACCCCAGGGCAACAGGGACGGACTCCTGCAACTGCACCACTTCCCGGTTTTAAAGAGGTTAAGCCTCAGGTATTTGCTGGACTTTATCCAGTAGAGTCGAGCGAATACGATCAACTGCGCGAGTCCTTGGAGAAGCTACAGTTAAATGACGCCTCACTCTTGTATGAGCCAGAAGTGTCACAAGCGCTTGGTTTTGGATTCCGCTGCGGCTTCTTGGGTTTACTCCATATGGAGATCGTGCAAGAGCGCTTAGAGCGTCAGTACGGCATGAACCTCATCACAACCGCACCAACGGTGGTGTATCAAGTAGAGCAATCAGATGGAACTATTTTATCGGTAGACAACCCATCAAAGATGCCTGAGGCTAGCAAGATCAATACGATTCTTGAGCCAATTGTGACAGTTAATCTGTATATGCCGCAAGAGTATGTGGGCGCGATTATTACCTTGTGCGTTGGTAAGCGCGGTATTCAGATGGATATGAATTACCTTGGTCGTCAAGTAAAGCTCACATACGAACTCCCAATGGCTGAGATTGTTTTAGATTTCTTCGACAAAATGAAATCCATTTCTCGTGGCTATGCATCCATGGATTACGAGTTCAAGGAATATCGTCCAGCCGATGTGGTTAAGGTTGACATCCTCATTAACAGTGAGCGAGTTGATGCTCTATCGGTGATCGTTCACCGCAGCAACAGTCAGCATCGCGGTCGTGAAGTGGTCGCCAAGATGCGCGGCATTATTCCGCGTCAAATGTTTGATGTAGCTATTCAGGCAGCAATTGGCAGCAACATTGTTGCCCGTGAAAACGTTAAGGCATTACGTAAGAACGTGTTAGCTAAATGTTACGGCGGTGATATCTCGCGTAAACGCAAATTATTAGAGAAACAAAAAGAAGGTAAGAAACGAATGAAGCAGGTGGGTAATGTGGAGATTCCACAAGAAGCCTTCTTAGCCATTTTGCAGGTGGACGACTAATGAACTTTGCCCTCATCCTTTTTATCTTGGTGGTGGTTTCTGGCATTGCTTGGATTGCTGATCGCTATTACTTTGCTCCGCAAAGACGTCAAGCTGGCATCGATCGTATGCCATTGTGGCTTGAATATACAGCTGGCTTCTTTCCCGTAATTTGTGCGGTATTTCTATTGCGCTCTTTTATTGTGGAGCCGTTCAAGATCCCATCCGGTTCCATGATCCCAACACTACAGATTGGCGACTTTATTCTAGTCAATAAATTTACTTATGGCATTCGTCTGCCGGTGATTAACCAGAAGGTCGTCGACCTAGGCTCCCCAAAACGTGGCGATGTCGTGGTATTTCGCTATCCCCGTGATGAATCTATTGATTACATCAAGCGTGTTGTGGCTTTGCCAGGCGACACCATTACTTATCAAGACAAGCGTTTAACAGTGAATGGTCAGCCATTGCAATACAGTGGTGGCGAGGCTTATCTTGATCCGGAAAACATGCGTTACGCAAAACGCTTTGCAGAATCTTTCCCTTCAGACTTGGGCGGTAACAGGCACGAGATTCTGAATGATCCTGATCGTCCTGCCGGTATGTTCCCTGCAGAGCAGTTTCCTGGATTCGAAAACTGCCAATATATTAATGCTGGCCTCACTTGCAAAGTACCTTCGGGACATTACTTTGCTATGGGTGATAACCGAGATAATAGTGCTGATTCTCGTTACTGGGGATTTGTACCGGATAAGAATATTGTTGGTAGAGCATTCTTTGTTTGGTTGAATCTCGGAAATCTTGGCCGTATTGGCGGCTTCGAATAAGACCATGAACGCCCGCGCCGCTATCGAAACTGCACCGCTGCAAGCGCAACTAGGCTACACGTTTAAAAAACTAGAGCTTCTTAATCAAGCTCTAACGCACCGTAGTCACAGTAAGAAAAATAATGAGCGTCTTGAGTTCTTAGGTGACTCGATCCTGAATTGCGTTGTCGCTGAAATGCTCTATGAGCGTTATTCAGACTTGGACGAAGGTGACCTTTCTCGCGTACGAGCTAACTTAGTCAAGCAACAAGCGCTCTATGAGATCGCTCAAACTCTATCACTATCAGATTACCTGCGCTTAGGCGAGGGCGAGCTGAAGAGTGGCGGTTTTCGTCGCCCATCTATTCTGGCTGACACGCTTGAAGCGGTGACTGGCGCCATATTTCTAGATGGTGGGTTTGATGCTGCCAAGGCCTGTTTGCGTAAACTCTATTCAATCATCCTGGCCAACGTTGATCCCAAAACCTTGGGTAAAGACGATAAGACTTTATTGCAAGAGTGTTTGCAAAGCTATCAGTTACCACTGCCTACCTATAACGTCACTGGTACTAGTGGTGCAGCTCACAATCAGCAGTTTGAGGTGGAATGTTTAATACCCAATCTTAAGGTTGCCGTGAAGGGTGAGGGGGCATCTCGACGTGCAGCGGAACAAGCGGCGGCTAAGCTGGCTTTAATTACTGCGCTAAAAGCCTTGCCACAGGCGCTAGGTAAACCTAAAAAGACTCGGTCAGCCAAAAAGAAGGCAGCCAAAAAAGTAGCGACTGAGGAGCAGTTAAATCTTAAGCTGAAGGGCTAATCGTGTTTAGATGCGGCACCATCGCCATTGTTGGCCGTCCCAATATGGGCAAATCGACCCTCTTGAATGCTTTGGTTGGGCAGAAGATCAGCATTACCTCGCGTAAAGCACAAACTACGCGTCATCGTATTTTAGGCATTCAGAATCGCGAAGAAGCGCAATTCATTTTCATTGATACACCAGGCTTTCAGACCCGTCTGATGAATACTCTCAATAAAGCGTTGAATCGTACGGTCACTACTGCCTTGCAAGATGTAAATGTAGCTTGCTTTGTAGTTGAGGCTGGTTACTTTGGCGAGGATGACAAGAAGGTTTTGAAATTACTGCCAGATGACTTACCCGTTATCTTAGTTTTAAATAAATTGGATTTATTTAATAGCCGCTTTCAGACTCCCTCTGAGCGTGATCAGGCCCTACTCAACTTCATTAAAGAAATGGCTCGCCCTTGGTGTGAATTAGGTGGTCACGAAGATCAGAAGTGTGAGTTTGCTGAAATCGTACCAATGAGCGCCAAGAGTCCTGGGGATGTTGAAAGATTGTTAGATGTGCTTGAAGGTTATCTGCCGGAAGCGCCGGCAGTCTACGATGGCGACACCATTACTGATCGCAGTGAGCGCTTCTTGGCTGCCGAGATTCTGCGCGAGAAGGTTTTCCGCTTCACTGGTGAGGAGTTGCCTTACACCAGCACCGTAGTCATTGATCAGTTCAAGATGGACGGCAAGATGCGCCGGATTGCAGCAACTATTTTAGTTGATCGTGATAGCCACAAGGCGATGATTATTGGCGCCAAGGGTGAGAGACTGAAGAAGATCTCAACCGATGCTCGCATTGATATGGAAAAACTTTTTGACGGCAAAGTCTTCCTGGAGACTTGGGTTAAGGTCAAGCGCGGGTGGGCAGATGATCGTGCTGAATTGCGGGCACAAGGGTTAGAGTAATTATTCATGGCCTCCATTCGTGTTGCTGACGAACCTGCTTTTGTATTGCATAGCATTCCTTATAAGGAAACTAGCTTAATTCTAGATGTGTTTACTCGGCAATATGGCCGCATGGCGCTGATTGCTAAAGGCGCTAAGCGCCCACATTCGGTATTACGTCCAGTCTTACAGCGTTTTCAGCCGCTATTGGTTTCTTGGAGCGGCAAGTCCGAGCTGCGTACTTTAACGAAATCAGAGTGGGTTGGTGGCACACCATCTTTGGTGGGCGATGCTTTGCTCTGCGGCTTCTATCTCAATGAGTTGCTAGTGAAGTTTTTAGCTCGTGAAGACGACTATGAAAAACTCTACGACCATTACACCGATACAATCTCCGCCTTATCTAACCTCGAATTTCAATCTAAGGGATTAGAAGAAATTTTGCGCCCCTTTGAGTTAACACTCTTGCAGGAGACCGGCTATGCAGCAGCGCTAGATCGCTGCGTCGAAACCAATAGCGCCCCCATCTCAAATGAGCAATACGTCTATCAGCCAGAGCGTGGTGTCAGGCCGGCACAAGGGGATGATCCAGGCCACTGGCCAGTCTTGAGTGGTAAATCTCTGCTTGCCATCGCAGTGGGAGACTTTTCTGATCAAGAAACACTTTCTGAGAGCAAGCAGCTGATGCGCTTCTTGTTGGGCTTGCACCTGCAAGATCAGGTTCTGACTACCCGTCAGATTTTGATAGATCTAAAGAAAATCTAGTAATCTACAAATATGAGCAACCCCAATATCCTTGAACTTGGTATCAATATTGATCACGTCGCTACTCTACGTAATGCACGTGGCACGGTCTATCCCGACCCATTAAAAGCTGCCCGCTTGGCCGAAGAGGCTGGTGCAGATTTAATTACCTTACATTTACGCGAAGATCGTCGCCATATTAAAGACGCAGATTTATTGGCGCTTCGCCCTTTGATTCGGACGCGCATGAACCTGGAGTGCGCCGTTACTCCCGAGATGATTAATATCGCCTGTCGGGTTCAGCCACATGATGTATGCCTCGTTCCTGAAAAGCGTGAAGAGGTCACTACTGAAGGCGGCTTAGATGTCGTAGGTCACTTTGATGCGGTGAAGGCAGCTACTGTGCAATTAAAAGCTGCTGGCATACGGGTTTCACTGTTTATTGACCCCGAAGAAAAGCAAATACAAGCGGCTAAAGATGCGGGTGCCACAGTAGTCGAATTGCATACTGGTCGCTACGCAGATCTGGCTGGTGATCAACAGAAGCAAGAGCTCGAGCGTATTAGAAAAGCAGCCCAGTTTGGAGTAAGTATTGGCTTACGAGTCAATGCAGGCCATGGTTTACACGAGGGTAATGTAACTCCAGTTGCTGCCATTGCTGAACTCTCTGAGCTCAACATTGGACACGCCATTGTTGCTGAAGCGCTCTTTAAGGGCTGGCAAAAAGCAATTACCGATATGAAAGCCCTGATGGTTCAGGGCAGGGCTAAATTTTAAAAGATTCAATATCAAATGATCATTGGCATAGGTACAGACATTTTGCGGATCGAGCGGCTTCAAGCTGCCTACGATCGCACCAATGGTCGCCTTGCTGAGAAGATCCTAGGGCCAGATGAGATGTTGGTTTTTAAACATCGCTTAGCCAGAAACCACAAACGGGGCATTGCTTTCTTGGCAACGCGGTTTGCTGCAAAAGAGGCATTCTCCAAAGCAATTGGCTTGGGCATGAGAATGCCAATGACCTGGCGCTCACTCCAAACATTGAATGAGCCTAGCGGTAAACCAGTTACTTCCTATTTGGGGGCACTTGCGCAATTTATGCAGGAAAAAAACTGGGAAGCGCAAGTCACTGTTAGCGATGAGCAAGACATGGCCATTGCCCACGTTATCGTAGTTCAAAAATAAAACAACTCTCAAAAGTATATAAAACTAAATAATTTCGAGGAATGCATGACTAAGTCGACTATGAAGCCGGGCCCAGTTACTTTAGATGTTGTTGGTCTCGAGTTAAATGCGGAGGATCGTCGTCGTATCTTGCATCCCCTTACCGGTGGCGTGATTTTGTTTGGCAGAAACTTTGCCAATCGTAAGCAACTCACTAAATTAACTGCAGAAATTAAAAAACTCCGTTCTGACGTATTGATCTCGATTGATCATGAGGGTGGACGTGTACAGCGCTGCAGAACGGACGGCTTCACCCATTTACCGGCTATGCGCAAGCTTGGTGAACTTTGGGGGGCCAAAAATAAATCGACCCATAGCGCTCAATCTGCTGCCATCGCTATGGCTGCAGCTACCGCCTGTGGATATATTCTAGCTGCCGAGTTAAGAGCTTGCGGCGTGGACTTTAGCTTTACTCCTGTCCTAGATTTGGACTTTGGTCGTAGCGGTGTAATCGGCGATCGTGCATTTAGTCGTGATCCGCAAATCACCTTTGCATTGGCTAAGAGTTTGAACGAAGGTCTACGACTTGCGGGTATGGCGAACTGCGGAAAGCATTTTCCAGGTCATGGCTGGGCAGAGGCGGATTCTCATGTGGCCATTCCGGTAGATGAGCGTCCATTAGAGAAAATTCTGGATGATGATGCTAAGCCTTACGAGTGGTTAGATCTGAGTTTGACTGCAGTAATGCCGGCTCACGTGATTTATCCACAAGTAGATAAAAACCCGGCGGGATTTTCTAAGGTTTGGCTGCACTCTATCTTGCGTCAAGAGTTAGGCTTTGAAGGTGTGATCTTTAGTGATGATCTTTCAATGGAGGGCGCCAGTGTTGCTGGTTCTGTGGTGAAGGGCGCTGACATGGCGCTTGAGGCAGGATGCGATGCAGTATTGATTTGCAATCGCCCTGATCTCGCAGATCAATTACTGAGTCAGCTAAAGGTTTCCAAGGCAAAACACGCTGAATCTGCAACTCGATTAAATCGCTTGATGCCGATTGCCACAACTCTTTCCTGGGATGAATTGCAAGGCGAAGCGCAATACCAGCATGCCAAAGGCTTACTCCAGCAGTTGAAGCTCATTGCCTAGGCAATAAAAAAGCCCGGCGTACCGGGCTTTGGCTAATCGAGCGAGCTAATTAGTTAGCGCGGCTACGATATTCACCAGTACGAGTATCAATCTCGATCTTGTCACCGGTGTTGCAGAACAACGGCACTTGCAATTCAAAGCCGGTAGCCAATTTTGCAGTCTTCAACACTTTGCCTGAGCTGGTATCACCTTTAACCGCTGGCTCTGTGTAAATGATTTCACGAACCAAAGAGTTTGGCATGGCTACTGAGAGTGCTTTACCTTCGTAGAACACGACTTCGCAAGGCATGCTTTCTTCGAGGTAATGCAATGCATCGCCCATGAATTCAGCCTCTACTTCATATTGGTTGTACTCAGTATCCATAAATACATACATTGGATCTGCGAAGTAAGAGTAGGTGCAATCTTTCTTATCCAAGATCACCACATCAAACTTATCATCCGCTTTAAATACGCCTTCGTTAGGCGCACCAGTTAACAAGTTTTTGAATTTCATTTTTACAACGGAGGAGTTACGGCCTGAGCGGCTATATTCTGCTTTTAAAACGACCATGGCATCAGTGCCAATCATGACTACGTTACCAACGCGGAGTTCTTGTGCTGTTTTCATCTTGCTATTCCTGGGTGCAGAGCTGATTTTCTGCGGTTTTTATCAAAGACAAGATTGTAACCGCCCGCAGTCGTATTTAGCCTAAGATCAGGCCACAAAGCTCATTAGACGGGCTGCCAGGCCGCCATCGGCTTGTTTTTCGAGTAAATCCGCTCGCCAAGCCTTGGAATGGGTATTCCAGTCATCAATGGAGTGATGCCACTTGCTGGGCATTGCCCAAGTCATTGCTGAAATGACGGCATGTTTAAGCTCTTGTGATGCGTCTTCGAGATAGAGATCTAAAAATGCAGCTAACTTAGTTTCGTGCGCGCGATCTTCTTGGGGGTAAATATGCCAGATGAAGGGCTTGCCAGCCAACTGCGCTCGGACAAAAGAATCCTCACCTCGAACAATGTTGAAGTCGCATTGAGAGAGAACCCAATCATATTCATCTTGAGACACAAAAGGAATTGAGATTAGTTGAATAGAGTCGGGCAGGGTAATGACTTGAGTAGGGTGACTGGAGCTGAACTGTAATTGCTCAAGTTGACCGTGAGTCAACACAATGTCGAAGCTCTCATCTAATGTCGCTAAATCTTCTAACCATCTCAGGAGAGGTACGCCTGGGTAGCAAAAAACACTGATGCGTTTTGTATGTGGTCGTAAGAGCTTCCAGCTTGCCCGCAGGCTCTCGGGAACCAATTGTTCTGTCAGCGATGACTTCTTGGGGACTGGGTCAATCAAAATGCCGCCTGCATTAGTCTGGAATCCAGGAAAGAAAAAGTATTTCTGAATACCATGCGCCTGCGGGGATGCTTTCTGATGAAAGTCCACAATCCAGGGCTCTGCAGTTAAATACTCCAGATTAATGATGATGGGTTTTTTAGGGTCAATCAGTAGACCTGCAAGGTAACGCGCTGGAAGATCGCATCCAAATGCCTCAATCACCACATCGGGTGCTTCAACAGGGTGGCGGCTATTGTTGTGACTTGCTTCCCAGGGTTGGACGTCGATACGACGCTTGATTTCTGGGTCAACCCCAGAAGCGAGTAAATTAAGGGTTGGGAGATCGTCACAGAAAATGCGCACGTCTTGGCTATGAAGACTTGTTAAGCTTCTTGCTAGGCGCCAGCAAACACCGGCATCACCATAGTTGTCTACGATTTGACAGAAAATATCCCAACGCATGAGTAATTCGCTTTTTGAAACCCTTCAGCAGGATGTTAAACGGCTACCCGGATTGCCGGGGGTATATCGCTTCTTTGATGAGGCGGGACATATTTTGTATGTCGGAAAAGCCCGCAACCTCAAAAAGCGGGTGTCTAGTTACTTCCAGCGAACTCAGCTTTCACCACGGATAGAACTGATGGTGGGAAAAATCGCCCGCTACGAAACTACAGTAACACGCTCAGAAACCGAAGCCTTAATTCTAGAGAATAATTTGATTAAGGAGTTAGCTCCTCCATTTAATATTCTCTTCCGAGATGATAAGTCCTATCCCTATGTGATGTTGACGGGGCACCAGTTTCCACGCCTAGCCTCCTATCGAGGAAAAATAGATAAGCGCAATCACTACTTTGGGCCATTCCCGAATTCATGGGCAGTACGCAATAGCGTGCAGATTTTGCAAAAAGTCTTTCGTCTGAGAACTTGCGAAGACTCCGTATTCAAAAACCGTAGCCGTCCTTGTTTACTACATCAAATTCATCGCTGTAGCGCACCTTGTGTTGGCCGTCTGAACGCAGAGCAATACGGGCAGGACGTAGCACAGGCAACACGTTTCTTAGAGGGCGACCATAGTCGTGTACTTTCTGAGCTTGAAAAGAAAATGCATGCCTACAGCGATGCCATGGAGTTTGAAATGGCTGCGGTGCTTAGAGATCGGATTGCCGATCTTTCTAGTGTCTTGCAACAGCAGTCTATGGATACTGTTGCAGATGGTGAAGGTGATGTTGACGTCATCGCTGTAGCTCAAATGGAGGGCGTGGTTTGCGTCAATCTGGCAATGATTCGCGGTGGTCGCCATTTGGGCGATCGCGCCTATTTTCCGAAAGGCTTACGCTCAAGCGCTGGAGAGCTGCCACCCCCCACAGAAATTTTAGAAGCCTTTATTGCCCAGCATTACCTAGAGGAGAAGTCAGGTGATGGTGAGGCGACTACCAATTTAATTCCACCGGTATTGATTCTGAATCATCCATTGAGAAAGTTAGCGGATGATATTGCGGCGTCAGAAGAAAGCGCTGAAGTTGGTGCTGATCAAGCCGTTCCAGAAGGCTTGCATGATTTACTCAATGCGCAAGCTGGTAAGCGCATTACTTTCCTTCACCAACCACAAGGTCAGAGACGACATTGGTTGGCGATGGCTGAGGGTAATGCCAAGATTGCCATTGCAAAGCGTTTAGTCGAGACTGGTGGACAATTAGCGAGAGCGCGAGCACTGGCTGATGTTTTGGCTTTGGAATTAGAGGGTCTTGAACAGTTGCGTATTGAATGTTTTGACATTAGCCATACTTCCGGTGAGGCTACGCAAGCTTCTTGTGTGGTGTATTCCAAAAATGCGATGCAGCCTAGTGAATACCGCCGTTTTAATATTAATGACATTACACCAGGCGATGATTACGCGGCAATGCGTCAGGTCTTACAGCGCCGTTATGCAAACTTCCAAGAGCTCCCTATTGAGAAGATGCCGCAAGTGATTTTGATTGACGGTGGCAAAGGTCAGGTTGAGATGGCAAGACAAGTACTCTCTGAATTTGGTATGGACATTAGTTTGATTGTTGGTGTTGCTAAAGGGGAGGGGCGCAGGGTAGGTCTTGAGACGCTTATTTTTGCGGACGGACGGAAATCCCTTGAACTCGGCATTGATAGTGCGGCTTTATTATTAGTAGCACAAATCCGGGATGAGGCACATCGCTTTGCTATTACTGGCATGCGCGCCAAGCGAGCAAAAGCCAGAACAGTTTCTCAGTTGGAAGAAATTGAGGGTATCGGAGCGAAACGTCGTCAAAAATTACTCGCCCGTTTTGGGGGTTTGCGTGGCGTTTCTAATGCCACCATCGAAGAGCTATCTAGCGTGGAAGGGATATCCACTGCATTGGCAGAGCAAATCTATAGGCAACTCCATTGATTGCCCAGCACGCTCGCATTGGTTTATGCTTAAGCTATGCCGTTTAATCTACCTATTGCCCTGACCTGGTTGCGCGTTGCCGCAATTCCGCTAGTCGTCGCAGTGTTCTATTTACCCAATAGCTGGCTTACCCCCTTCGACAAAAACCTCACAGCTACCGTGATTTTCATTTTTGCTGCAGCGACTGATTGGTTAGATGGATTCTTAGCTCGCAAAATGAAACAAGAGTCGGCATTTGGTCAATTTTTAGATCCGGTAGCAGACAAGTTAATTGTTGCTGCTGCATTGTTAGTTCTCCTGAACATGGATCGTGTGCAAGTTTGGGTTGCCCTCATCATTATTGGGCGTGAAATTACTATTTCAGCACTAAGAGAATGGATGGCACTCTTAGGTGCCGGGAAAAGTGTTGCTGTGCATCTGGTTGGCAAACTGAAGACCACAGCCCAACTTGTAGCGATTCCATTTTTATTATTGAACGACACTATATTTGGGTGGTTGAATTGCGCACAAGTTGGCACTTGGTTAATCTGGATTGCATCCTTTTTGACACTTTGGTCCATGTTCTATTACATGAAAAAGGCTTTGCCTCAGTTAGTTGATAAAGCCGAGTAATGCCCATAAACCCATGGCTGATAAGGGTCTGTTGTAAACATCGACCCCGTTAGTAGATAGCCTTCTTCACAATAAATGCGTTTCCTCAAATAGTTTGCTAAACTGTTGCCCTGTTATGCGGGAATAGCTCAGCTGGTAGAGCGATACCTTGCCAAGGTATAGGTCGGGAGTTCGAACCTCCTTTCCCGCTCCAAGTTCGATGGGAAGCCCTAAAAAAGCTTCCCATTTTTGATTCAAGCATATGGCGCGTTGGCCGAGTGGTTAGGCAGGAGCCTGCAAAGCTTCGTACGGGGGTTCGATTCCCTCACGCGCCTCCAGTAATGTAGATTGATTACCAGGGCAAGAACATGATTCAACTTAAACAAGTTCAGCAACTTTCATTGGCCTTCGTGCTAGCTATGCTGCTAGCAGCGTGTGCAATTTCTGGCGACTCTCCAACAGGCACGTCTAGTGAAGTGCAGGAAATTCAATCGCAACTCTTAGGTGATATGCCATTGCCTGCAGCATCCAAAATCATCGGCTCAGATTCTTTAATCATTGGTCGTGGCGATAACTGGGTTGGGCGTGTAGTTTTATCTGGTGTACAAACCCCAACCGATATTTACGCATTCTTCCAAGCTGAATATCCTAAAGCGGGTTGGACTACCGTGAGTGCAGTGAAATCAAAAACTAGTATTTTGGTTTTTACGAAGGGTGATCGCACCTCAACCGTGGAGTTAAATGAAGGTCCATTCACTGGCCCTAAGACAATCATCACTATTACTGCATCTCCCAAGAATGCAAATGTAGTCGCACCTAGTAAAAAATAAATAATAGAAAAAAGAATGGGGCAGTAAGAATGCTGTAGATCCACTCTCCAATTGAAAAAGGCCTCGTATAGAGGCCTTTCATTTCAGAAGTCTAGGATTAGAGTCCGCCAGCTCTGATCAGGCCTACAGCCTGGCCTTCAACTGCAAAGTTCGGTTGACGACTGTTTACCAAAATATTTTTGAAGTCTGGATTCTCGGCTTGCAATTCAATCACCATGCCATCCGCAGTTTTCTTTTGGTTCCAACGTTTTACGGTGACTTCATCATCTAAGCGCGCAACCACGATATCACCGTTACGAACCTCGGAAGTTTTTCGTACTGCAAGATAATCGCCATCCAGAATGCCAGCATCGCGCATGCTCATACCAACCACCTTCAGCAAATAATCAGCACCTTTGCTAAACAAGCTTGGATCAATTGGCACTTGTTTTTCAATATGCTCAACAGCCATGATCGGAGAGCCTGCAGCAACTCGACCAATGAGTGGCAGTGTGAGTTGCTGAAGCGCGCCAGAAGGTAATGACATCTGGCGATATTTATTGGGATTGTGTGTTTGATTAAATCGTTGCGGAATACGAATGCCGCGGGATGTTCCGGGTGTTAGTTCGATATACCCTTTTTTTGCTAAGGCGCGTAAGTGTTCTTCAGCAGCGTTGGCGGAAGCAAAGCCCAGTTGCGTTGCAATTTCAGCGCGAGTAGGAGGTGAACCACTTTCCTCGATGGCCTTAGTAATTAATTCCAAAATCTCACTTTGACGTGAGGTGAGTTTGGGGAGGGCAGTCAGCTCCTCTAGAAAATCGACTGTATTTATATCCATACTGGGATTGTATACAGCACTATTTCAATATTCAAGCAATTTGGAGGCGGATAATAGAGAAATGAGTTCAAATCCCGGTATTTCTGAAAAAACACCCCATCTTTTAGTTTTAGGCATGGGCGGCACTATTGCAGGCCTCGCCCCCAATCCGGAAGAAAGCCCCCTTCAATACAAAGCTGGCCAAGTCGGGGTTGACGCTTTAGTGGCGCAGGTTCAATCAGTGGTGCCTGAGGGGGTAAGGCTGGTTTCACGCCAGATAGCGAATATCAATAGTCGTAATCTGACCGAAGCCCACCTTACTAGCCTTGGGCTTGCTGTCATTGAGGCTCTGCTAGATGTTGCTATAAAGGGAATTGTGATTACCCACGGCACCGATACGATTGAAGAAACAGGCTTATTTCTGCAGGTAACGTGTGGCAAGTTAGCGCAGACTCAGTCTAAGAGGGTTATTTTGACTGGGGCTATGCTTCCGAGTAACGCACCTAAGGCTGATGGACCCTCCAATCTTTTGGATGCCTTGCGCTGGGCCTCCACATCCATTGATAACTTTCCTGGTGGCATTTATGCGGTGATGGACGGGCGTGGATGCATGGCAATGGATTTGGCTAAGCGCCACGCTACGGCTTTGAATGCGCCATTACAAAATGCCCCATCCAGTTCGGTAGGCTTAATTAACCCATCTTGGTTATCTGGCGTGAAGGCCGTCCAGGCAGCATGGAATGAAGATTTACCGATTCCCAAGGAAGGTGAGTGGCCTTGGGTTGAGATCCTGACTAGTCACGCGGGTGCTCGTCCCGAAACCATCACACATTGGCTTGGTAGCGCCGTCCAGGGCTTTATTCTTGCTGGTTCGGGGCAAGGTGGTTTTCATGATGATTGGGTCAAGCCTTTGGACCAAGCGATGGTTCAGGATATTGCTTTGGTGAGAACGACTAGAACAGGTGCCGGGGCTACTTTGCGAAACATTCCTGAGTTAGATAGGCCTGGATGCTGTCCCTCAGGGTCTCTGACTGCGCCTAGAGCCAGAATTGCACTTCAATTGGCTTTAAATGCAGAAAAGCAGGCAAATAAAGCTGGTAAACCCCTGACTTGGCAGGATTTTTTTGCTAGAATAGCGGACTTACCTGAAATTCGGTAAGGACTTAAAAGCTGTAAATTCTGTAGTTAGTTTTACCTACAATTTGTTACTACCTTGTCACACTGGCGCTAACTTTAAAACCATCGGAAGTTAGCAAGACGCCCAGGTGACTTTATCCTTAAGGAGTGTTAGATGCGTCATTATGAAATCGTTTTTATCGTCCACCCGGACCAAAGCGAGCAAGTGCCTGCGATGATCGATCGCTACAAAGCGACATTAGCTGCTGCTGGCGGCAAAATTCACCGCATGGAAGATTGGGGTCGTCGTCAGATGGCTTACATGATCGACAAACTTGCTAAAGCCCATTATGTTTGCATGAACATTGAGTGCGACCAGAAAACTCTGGACGAGCTCGAGCACGCATTCAAATTTAACGATGCTGTTTTGCGTCACCTCATCATCAAGACGAAGAAGGCTGAAACTGAGCCTTCCATCATGATGAAAGAAGTGCAACGTGAAGAAGCACGCAAATCAGCTCAATCCGACGCTCCTGTAGTAGCGGCTTAAGTTAGAAATTTGAAGAGGAATACACAGACTAGAAAACGTATCAGAGTGACGGAGCGGCGTTGAATCATTTCACCCTAACTGCATTCTTGGTAGCTAAAGACGCGATTCGATTTACACCAGCAGGAATACCGGTGATGCATTGCCAGCTAGAACATAGCGGCGAAGTAAGCGAGGTAGGAGCGGCTAGGAAAATTCAGATGAGTGTTGAAGCCATAGCAATTGGCCCGATACAAAAGGGCTTAGAGCAAATGGATTTAGGAGCCGAGGCAGTGTTTGAAGGATTCTTAGCACCCAAGACTCTACGTAATCAAAAACTTGTTTTCCATATTACCCATATTCAATTGAAAAATTAAAGAGGAAATCATCATGGCGTTTGGAAAGAAACCCGATTTCAAAAAGAAACCAGCTCAGAACCCATTGTTCAAGCGTAAGCGTTATTGCCGTTTCACTGTTGCTGGCGTAGAACAGATTGACTACAAAGACGTAGATACATTGAAGGACTTTATTGGCGAAAACGCCAAGATTACTCCTGCACGTTTGACAGGCACAAAAGCTAAATATCAGCGTCAGTTAGACACTGCTATCAAGCGTGCTCGTTACTTGGCTTTGTTGCCATTCTCCGATCAACACAAGAAATAATTGGGAGCCCTCAATGCAAATCATTCTTTTAGAAAAAGTAATTAACCTGGGCAACCTCGGTGACATCGTTCGTGTTAAAGACGGTTACGCTCGTAATTTCCTAATCCCACAACGCAAAGCTCGTCGTGCAACTGAAACAGCCATCGCTGACTTTGCAGTACGTCGTGCTGAGTTGGAAAAATTGGCTGCTGAGAAGTTGGCTGCTGCGCAAGCGGTTGGCGCAAAGCTCAAAGATTTAGTTCTTGAAATCGGTCAAAAAGCGGGAGTTGACGGTCGTTTGTTTGGTTCTGTAACTAACCATGACATCGCTGATGCTTTGAAGGCAAAAGGCTTCGTAATCGAAAAAGCTTCTGTTCGTATGCCTACTGGCCCATTGAAGATGGTTGGTGATCACCCTGTAGCGGTAGCTGTGCATACCGATGTAGTGGCTGACATCACTATCCGTGTAGTTGGCGAGCAAGCGTAAGTTTTAGATCTGTAATCTAGCCTCATGGCTGAATCCCGCTCACGCTCCCTAATGTCAAATCCTGGCATGATGGGTTCTGGGGATCCAGCCTTGCAGGCTCTAAAAGTACCGCCACATTCTGTAGAAGCCGAGCAATCTTTGCTCGGCGGTCTACTGATCGATAACACGGCCTGGGATCGCCTAGGTGGTGTGTTAACTGATAAAGATTTCTATCGTCCTGAGCATGCTCTGATCTATAAGGTCATTCAGCGTTTAGTTGGCGACAATCATCCCGCTGACGTCATTACAGTTCATGAGGCTGTTAAGTCCGAGCAGGGTGGTGACTTAGTTGGTATTGATTACCTCAATTCATTAGCGCAAAGTACTCCAAGTGCAGCGAACATCAAAGGCTATGCCGACATTGTTCGTGATCGCAGCATTCTGCGTCGCCTAATCGAAGTGTCTGACAATATTGTGAACTCAGCATTTGTTCCAGAGGGCCGTTCTGTAAGAACGCTCTTGGATGAAGCGGAGTCACGCATTCTGCAAATTGGCGAGGAGGGTAGTCGCAAAGCTGATTACCTCGAGATTGAACCCTTACTTAAAACCGTTGTTGCGCGTATTGATGAGTTATATAACCGTCAAGGTGGCAGTGACATCACGGGTATTGCAACTGGATTTATTGATCTAGATAAACAAACTAGTGGTCTGCAAAAAGGTGACTTGGTAATTGTTGCAGGTAGACCGTCGATGGGTAAAACGGCGTTCGCATTAAACATTGCTGAGAACGTTGCTCTAGCTGAAGGTTTGCCAGTCGTTGTTTTTTCAATGGAGATGTCAGGTGAGCAATTAGCGGCTCGTTTATTGGGTTCAGTAGGGCGCGTTGACCAAAGTCGTATGCGTACCGGCAAACTTCAAGATGATGAGTGGCCACGTGTTACTGACGCCATTGCTCGTTTGAGTAATACCCAAATTTTGATTGATGAGACTGGTGCTCTTTCCAGTTTAGAGTTGCGTGCGCGTGCACGTCGTATTGCTCGCAACTTTGGTGGAACACTTGGCCTTGTTGTCATTGACTACTTGCAGTTGATGAGTGGCTCCGGCTCTGAGAATCGTGCGACTGAGATTTCTGAAATATCACGCTCACTCAAGTCGCTCGCAAAAGAACTGCAGTGCCCAGTGGTTGCCCTATCACAGTTAAATCGTGGCCTTGAGCAACGCCCCAACAAGCGTCCAATCATGTCTGATTTGCGTGAGTCAGGCGCGATCGAGCAAGACGCTGACTTAATTATGTTTATTTATCGTGATGAGGTGTATCACCCAGATACAACCCAAGACAAAGGTATGGCGGAGATCATTATTGGCAAGCAGCGTAACGGACCAATTGGCACGGTACGCTTAAGCTGGCAGGGTCCGTATACCAAGTTCGATAACTTGGCGATGGGATCAGTGGGTTACTCCTCTGGTGGCTATGAGCCGTTCTAATTCAAAGCAAGAAGTAAAAGCCATCATAGTGAAGAATTAAAAAAGCCTCGCAATTGCGAGGCTTTTTAACTTGATGCGAAAGGCATTTACTTTCCGCCTTCGCACTTCTTAATAGATGCAGCTTTGGCGGCGCCATAGAGCGGCTTGCCATCTTTGCTTACTGCCTTTTCTTCACAATCATTGGGCTTGGCATCCCCCATGCATTTCTTGATTGAGGCGTCTTTAGCTGCCCCATAAAGCGGTTTACCTTCTTTGCTAACTGCCTTAGCTTCACAAGCTGCTTGATCTGCGAAAGCAAGGGACGGAATTGCAAAGCTGAATGCAACACTTAAGGCGATAATGATTTTCTTCATACGAGTGACTCCCAAATGAGTAATCTAAAGAACTAATTGTTCTACTTGCAAATGTAAACAATATTTAGTGTTTTGGGAATACGGTATTAATGCTATCCGCCGAAAGGCTAATAATTAAGGCGTTAATCTTCTGGCCTCAGTAAACCTTGCTGCCCAATAGGGGGTAGTGATGTACTCCAGACGTACAGTTCCGCCAGCGCTTGGGGCGTGGACAAATCTACCTTGTCCTACATAGATACCAGCATGCGAATACTTTGCGCCAGTCGTGTTGAAGAAAACGAGATCCCCGGGTGCAGGTGGACCACTGTCTACACTTTGACCTCGATTACTCATTTCTTGAATAGTCCTTGGCAACTTGATGTTTGCAGATTTGTTATAGACATAAGCAATTAATCCACTGCAATCAAACCCCCCGTCCGGATTATTGCCGCCATAGCGATAGGGTACGCCCACTAAGCCCACTGCAGCAATCGAGATATCTTCGGTACCTACGCTAGTGTCTTGTTTGAACTGGGTAACTTTAGCCGCACTATTCTTGGAGCCAAAGCTACTACAGCCCGTGAGCAAAAGAAGGGTGCAAATAAAAATGCCGCACCCCATCAGAGTGCGGCATGAAAAAGTTTGCTTAGAGTGCGTCAGCAGCATGATCCGCAAGACGTGAACGCTCACCGCGAGCCAGAGTCACATGTCCACCATGACGCCAGCCTTTGAAGCGATCTACCACATAAGTTAGACCTGAAGAGCCTTCAGTTAAGTAAGGTGTGTCGATCTGAGCAATATTACCCAAGCAAATAATCTTGGTTCCTGGACCCGCACGAGTAACCAAGGTTTTCATTTGCTTTGGAGTTAAATTCTGCGCTTCATCAATAATCACAAACTTACTGACAAAAGTTCTACCGCGCATGAAGTTCATACTCTTTACCTTAATGCGTGAACGAATTAATTCTTGTGTAGCAGCACGACCCCATTCTCCGGCGCTACCGTCTTCATTACGTTGCAGCACCTCAAGGTTGTCATCAAACGCACCCATCCAAGGCTGCATCTTCTCTTCTTCAGTGCCCGGTAAAAAGCCAATATCTTCACCTACAGGAACGGTAGCCCGGGTAATAATGATCTCGTTATAGCGCTTACTATCCAACACTTGCTCTAAGCCGGCAGCTAAGGCCAGCAGAGTTTTACCAGTACCCGCTTGCCCCAGTAATGTGATGAAATCCACATCTGGGTTCATGAGTAGATTCATAGCAAAGTTCTGCTCGCGATTACGTGCTGTCACACTCCACACATTATTTTTCTGGTGAGAGAAGTCCCGCAGAGTTTGAAGTAGGGCGGTCTTGCCGTTGATCTCTTTAACTTGTGCATAGAACGGCGTGGATCCATCTGGGTTTTCTTGATAGACAAACTCATTCACTAACATGCTGGGAACTGAAGGGCCGGTTACGCGATAAAACATCGTTCCAGATTTGCCGTCAGCCCAGCTCTCCATATCTTTGCCATGCTTTGGCCAAAAGTCTGCTGGTAATGCCATGACTCCGGAATACATTAAGTCACGATCTTCTAAAACCTGGTCGTTGAAGTAATCTTCAGCAGGTAAGCCAAGCGCGCGCGCCTTAATGCGCATATTGATATCCTTGGATACCAGAACAACTTCTTGACCTTTGCGTGTCTTTTGAAGCTCGCTGACTACTGCCAAGATGAGGTTGTCACCCTTACCTTCGGGCAAACCTTCTGGTAGTGCTTGAGTAGTCAACTTTGTCTGGAAAAAGAGTCGACCAGACACATCTTGATTGCCAAGCTTATTCAGGGGGATGCCTTCATCTAATGTGCCACTAGTGCCGGCTACTAATTGATCTAAGGAGCGGCTTACTGTACGGGCGTTACGAGCAACCTCCGTCATACCCTTCTTATGGTTGTCCAGCTCCTCAAGAGTGGTCATCGGCAAGAAAAGATCATGTTCAGAGAAGCGGAACAGGGAGCTAGGATCATGCATCAATACATTGGTATCGAGTACAAATAGGCTTGGTGGACCGGTACGAATAATACGTTTTGGTTTTTCGGGAACATTCGCTATCTTGTTATCACTGCGCGCACTACGCACAACTACTGAGTTGTGATCACTTTTGATTCTCTCAAGTGCTACTTCAGCAGCAGAAAGATCTTCCTCTGCATCTGTTGCCCAATCTGGCGTATGGCTTTCCATCACAACAGTTTTTACTGGCGCAGGACGTTTCTTTAAATTCGGGGTGTCTTTGCTATGAATTTTTACTTGGCCAGCAATTTGAGTTGGGATTGGGGGCAATGGCATGCAGACTCTCCTAAAAGAAAAAACCGTCAAGCGGATTGCATTGACGGTTTATAGCGAAACTGGGTGTAAAACGATCTGTAAAACGGCGGGGGTTGTTTACCAAGCCTGCTCTTAAGTATTCAGGCTGATGAGTCAAACGGATTGTGAGACTTTCCCGTCGTTTACGGTGCATAAGAACTACTTTACCCCAAATTTTGGGCTTTGCAAGTAGCCCAGATTAAATTAATTACAAAATTATTTAGTTGCTTGGGCTGCTTGTAATACCTCTGTCACATGACCGGGAATCTTCAGGCCACGCCACTCTTTTACCAGTTTGCCTGAAGAGTCAAATAGAAAGGTGCTGCGCTCTACGCCGCGAACTTGTTTGCCATACATATTCTTCATTTTCATGACACCAAAAAGCTGGCACAGGGTTTCTTCGGTATCGGCAACGAGTTCGAATGGCAGCTCCAGTTTGCTTCGGAAGTTGTCATGAGACTTGATGCTATCCCGAGATACACCAACGATCAAGGTATTGGATTTAGTGAAGGCATCAATGTTGTCCCGAAATTCACCAGACTCCGCGGTGCAGCCTGGAGTCATATCTTTTGGGTAAAAGTAGATAACCAGTTTTTTGCCTTTGGCTGAGTCTGGGGTAAAGGTCAATCCTGATGTTGCCGGGATTGCACATTGGGGCATTGGTTTACCAATTTCTACTGTCATGATAGGACTCTCTTATTTAACTTGATGTATTACGTATTCTGGACTAACTTATGCCATTTGCAAAATGAGTTCGCCACTTCTATTGGGTATTTCCCCCCAGGCGATTGGCTGCACCGCTATTTTATCCAGTTGCTTAGTAGCTTCCCAAGATTGATGAAGTTCACCCATAGTAACTAGATCATGTCCTTGATTTAACCAGCCTGCCAACAGCTGCTCAAAGGCGGGTAGAAGCTTCTGACCTTCAAGCTCTGCATGCAGGGTGAAGACCTGATCATTTGGATTGCTTTGGGTGATTTCTAGGAGTTTCTTTACAGCACCAAATTCATCGGCATCATCTATTCCAATCAGCTCATCAAAAGTTGGTAGGGTAGTTGGATATTGCACGTGCTTTGCTTTGCCAGAAGGCAGGTCAAAACGATAAGGAATCAAGTTAGGCTCAGCTCTGCCATCGGAAGAATATTTAATGCCCCATTGATCGAGTTGCTCAAAAGCAGCCTCATTCATTTGCCAGCCAGCCGCACCATAGGTGACTGGTGGGTGGCCAAAGATCTCTACAAAACGATCCCAGCTTTTTTGCATCTGCGCTTTAGTCCATTGGGCATCGCGATGACGCACAGCATCTTGCCAAGCTACGTGATCCCAAGTGTGAATGCCGGTCTCATGACCAGCCGCATCTACGGCACGCATTTCAGTAGCAGCTTGTTTGCCTATATCTGGACCGGGAAGTAGGACGCCGTATAGCAAAGTCTTAATGCCGTAGTGTTCAACAACGGAAGTGCGACTCACTTTTTTTAGAAAGCCTGGCTTAAAGACTCGCTTGAGCGCCCAGCCAGTGTGGTCGGGGCCTAGGCTAAATAGGAAAGTGGCTTTCAGGCCAAAGCGTTCAAGCGTCCGCGCTAGGTTGGGAACACCTTCTTTGGTCCCGCGCAGAGTATCAACATCTACCTTGAGTGCAATCTTAGCCATGAAGCCTCAAATCTACTTCCACTTATTCTTTATCAACCAAATGACGTGCGTTTTCTACGTCATGGCGATAGGCTTCAAAAATATTCTTCAGCGCATCACTCATATTGATAGTCGGCTTCCAGCCCAATTCAGTCATCGTGTTGTCAATTGCGGGAACACGGTTCTGAACGTCCTGATAGCCTTCGCCGTAATAAGCGCCAGAGGTAGTTTCTACTATCTTCACTTCATTTGCTGTCTTTGCGTATTCAGGAATACTGCGAGCGATATCGAGCATCTGATTGGCGAGCTCACGAATAGAGTGATTGTTCTTTGGATTGCCGATGTTGTAGATCTTGCCATCAGCAATACCGTCTTTGTTATCGATGATGCGCATTAAGGCGTCGATACCATCATCAACATAAGTAAAGGCACGTTTTTGCGCGCCACCATCAACCACGTTGATGGGCTCGCCGCGAACGATATGACCCAAGAACTGAGTAACGACACGGGAAGAGCCTTCTTTTGGGGTGTAGATACTATCTAGTCCAGGGCCAATCCAGTTAAATGGGCGAAAGAGAGTGAAGCGCAAACCTTCCATACCGTAACCCCAGATCACGCGATCCATCAATTGTTTAGAGCAAGCGTAGATCCAGCGTGGCTTGTTGATTGGGCCATAAACCATATTCGACTTAGCGGGATCAAACTCACCGTCTTCACACATGCCATAGACTTCGGATGTCGATGGAAAGACCAAATGCTTTTTGTATTTAACTGCTGAGCGCACGATTGGTAAATTGGCTTCAAAGTCGAGCTCAAATACTTTTAATGGTTGCTGAACATAAGTTGCTGGTGTTGCAATTGCCACCAAGGGCAAGATGACATCGCATTTACGGATGTGATACTCAACCCATTCTTTATTGATGGTGATGTCACCTTCAAAAAAGTGCATGCGAGGATGGCTTACTAAATCACCAAGGCGATCGTTTTGCATATCCATGCCGTAGACATCCCAATCGGTTGTCTCCAGGATGCGCTTTGAAAGGTGATGGCCAATAAAGCCGTTTACGCCAAGAATGAGTACTTTTTTCATCTTTACTGCCTCGTTTTTTTTAATCTAAAAAGTGCTACTGGTAATTTGTTAAGTATTTGCTGGGAACCAGTCCAGTATCGCTACCGCCTTTTGGTCTCCACATACACCGAATACCTGATTATCAACCACTTGGATTCCGGGAACCTGAAGTTCTAGCTGCCTCGGAAATGGGCCCTCTAGGCTGGTCCGAGCCACAATTCTGCGCTGACCTTGCCAGTCTGTAAAAGCACCTGGATAAGGGGGTGCAACGGCTCTCACGAGGTTATGAACCTGCTGAGCCGTCTGATGCCACAGAATTTGCCCATCAGCAGGCTTGCGGCCCCCAAAATAGCTTCCCTGAGCCAGATTATTGGGTTTTCTGGGGATGTGACCTAGAACAAGCTCCGGCAGGACCTGGTTCATTACCGTGATGGCTGCCTGGCTGACTTTGCCAAAGACATCGGTGGCGGTTTCATTGGGCCCAATCGAAACGGCAGACTGTCCCACAATGTCACCCGCATCCGGTTTGACTTCCATCATGTGCAATGTTGCACCGGTTTCTGTTGCGCCGTGCAAGATAGCCCAATTAACGGGCGCCCGTCCACGGAACTTTGGCAGTAATGAGCCGTGCATATTCAAGGCGCCAATCTTGGCGCAGGCCAAGAGTTCTGCTGGAATCATGTGGCGGTAGTAAAAAGAAAAAAGGTAATCAGGTGCTAGCTTTTGAAGCTGCGGTATGAGATCGATCAGCTGATTAGCGTCTGGTGTGATGTAAGGAATTTTTTGATCCTCACACAGTTTCGCAACGCTTCCAAACCAGACATTCTCATGAGGATCATCTTGATGGGTAAGGACTAGATCAATCTGAATGCCTGCACCCAGCAATGCCTTAAGGCAGTTAACGCCAACATCGTGATAAGCAAAGACGACTGCGTGCAATTATTTTTTCTCTAAAACAGTTTGCACAACATAGCGTGGACGCTCGCGAACTTGCTGGTAGATGCGACCTATGTACTCGCCGAGTAGACCAAGACCAAAGAGCATCACGCCAATCAGGAAGAAGGTGAGAGCGAAGAGGGTGAAAACCCCTTCAACCTCAGCGCCGAGCACAAAGCGGCGAACCAGGAGGTAGATAAACAGACTGCCCGCAGCCATTGCCAGCAACATACCTAGAATCGAGAAAATCTGTAAAGGCATGACAGAGAAGCCGGTCACTAAATCAAAGTTCAAACGAATGAGTTGATAGAGACTGTATTTAGACTCGCCAGCAAAACGCTCTTCATGTTTGACGGTGATTTCAGTTGGGTTGGATGCGAAGGTGTAAGCCAGTGCCGGAATAAAGGTGTTGCTCTCATCACACTGACGTACGAGATCAACAATACGTCGGCTATAGCCACGGAGCATGCAGCCTTGATCAGTCATTGTGATCCGAGTGATTTTCTGGCGCAAATGGTTCATCGCACGTGAAGCAAATTTTCTGAAGAAGCTATCGCGACGATCGGCGCGAATAGTGCCAACGTAGTCATGACCTTGAAGTAATTGATTGACCAAGGCATCTATTTCTTCTGGGGGATTCTGCAAGTCAGCGTCGAGGGTGATGATGTATTCACCACGGGAATATTCAAAGCCAGCCATGATGGCCATATGTTGACCAAAGTTGCTATGAAATAAAACCGCACGTGTGACATCGGGGCGTAGCTCAACTTGCTTAGCTAGGATGCCGGCAGAGCGATCTTTGCTGCCATCATTCACAAACACCACTTCATAAGCAATGTTGCGCTTACTGGCCATCACATCTAGCGCAGGATATAGACGGTCAAAGAGGGCTTGAAGACCATCTTCCTCGTTATAAACGGGGATAACAATGCTGAGTATGGGATTGCAGGCTTGGGTAGCTAAATTTGCAGTCATGCTGCAATTTTGCCTGATTCCGCTCTCGGTACTAGTTTTTACGATGTTTCTTCAGAATTCCAGTCAAACCCTTGGCTATTCGGCCAATATCTTCATCTGCCATCCCTGGAAAAAGGGGGAGGGTCAAAATGGAGCGACCAATACGCTTTGCTATTGGGGTGGTTTCAGTTTCATAGCCTCGCTTTTGGTAAAGCGTAAATCCCGTAATCAAAGGGTAGTGGACGCCAGTACCAATTCCTAGATCTTTCAGTTCAGACATCACCTGCGCGCGATCTACATTCAATTGCTCAAGCGGTAGAACAACTTGGAACATATGCCAGTTGCTATCAGTGAAGTTTTCTACTGGCAGTTCTAAATTGAGATTACCCAAGCCCGCTGATTTCATTTCATGGCGAATGGCATCGAAATACTGTTTAGCCAAAGCACTCCGACGCGTCTGAAACTCCGGTAATTGTTTGAGTTGATGCAGACCAATGACTGCATTGACATCAGTTAAATTGTCTTTACCACCAAGCACATCAACATCCATACCATCCATACCTTGGCGTGTGAGACCTTGAAGACGAAACTTCTCTGCGAGCTTTGCTTCATCAATATTGTTAAAAATAAGACAGCCGCCTTCAATAGTGGATAAGTTTTTATTTGCCTGAAAACTAAAACTCACGAGATCGCCAATGCTGCCAATCTTTTGACCTTTCCACTGCGATCCAAATGCTTGCGCTGCATCTTCAATCACGCGTAATTTGTACTGCTTCGCCAAGTCATAGAGTTGATCCATATTGACAGGCAGCCCAGCTAAGTAGACGGGCATGATGGCCCGAGTTTTTGGTGTAATGGCTGCAGCAATCTTGTTTAAATCAATGTTGCGCGTAACAGGATCAATGTCTACAAACACAGGTGTTGCACCTACGCTCAGAATCACATTCGAAGTGGCTACCCAAGAAATCGGCGTGGTGATGACTTCATCGCCAGTCCCAATACCAGCAACCTGCAAAGCGATTTTCATAGTGGCAGTGCCGTTGGCAAAGCAACGTACAGGGCGACCGCCAAAATAGTCACTTAAGGTAGCCTCGAATTCCGCTAGCTTCGGGCCCGAGGTAACCCAACCAGAACGCAAAACCTCGGCAACCGCATCAATCGTTTCTTGATTGAAGTGTGGGCGCGTAAAAGGAATGAAGGGCAGGGTGTTTTCAGTAGTTGACATGGTGAACCTTAAAAACTGATTGTGCGGAGCTGCTTTGTGAATCTGGGTGTTTAACAATGACGCGTCGAGAATCTCTACCCACTTCTTGCATTGGTACATTGAGTTTCTGGAGCTCGATATATTGTTCTGGAACCATCAATGCATAAGCGGTTTGATCCCCTTTCCAGCGTTCGATAAAAGCATCTAAGGTAGGTAGCCACAACTCAGGCTCTTGTTGGGCGCCAAACTTAAGTTCATCTAAAAATTCCACCATCGTCATGGTTCTGCCAAGATAGAACGGTACCGTATGATCTAAAATTCTGACAGAATAAAAATTCACTTTTTCTGGAATACTTGGTTTAACTTTCTCAACTAAATCAATGCCGGATACAGCGCGACCCAGAGTTTCATGGCCCGTTCCGGCAATGATTGCGCAGAGAAAAAATCCACAAGCAAAACTGGTAATACTACTCAAACCATTACGTTTACTTTGCATGACCGTCAGGAGACTAAATGCAATTAAGGCTATCAACGCGGCAACTATCCAGTAAATGTATTGCGCATAGGACTCAATTTCATCCGGCCTTGCCTGTTTACTAACTTCGCCTAAAAAGAAAAATCCAAGGCCGCCTAAGATTGCAAAGAAGAGGACCTGTAATTTCCAAGGTAAGCCCAGCGCATTAGCAAGGCCCAAATTACGATCCAAGCAATGACCAACAAGCATTGCCAGTGCCGGAAAGACTGGGATGATGTAGCCAGGTAATTTCGATTGAGAGACACTAAAGAATCCCATGATCACGGCAAACCAGCAGGTGAGCAACCAGCCACTGGAGAATTCTCGATTACGCTCACGCCAGGCCTGAGCAAGAGCTTCAGGCGTTTGCGCAATCCATGGCAAAAAGCCGAGTAGCAGTAGTGGTATGAAGTAATAAATCGGACCTGTTCTGCTGTGGGCTGTTTGTGTAAAACGTTGCAAGTGTTCATGAATAAAAAAGAACTCCAGAAACTCTGGATTGCGTTGGGCCACTAGAACAAACCAAGGCGCAGTAATCGCTAAAAATAAAATCGTGCCGCTAATGATGTGCAATCGCTTCCAGATCTGCCAGTCCCAGGCAGTCGTTGAATAAACAACAAACACCATGCCAGGGATGGCGACCCCAATAACACCTTTGGATAGCGTCGCTAAGGCCATGAAGGTCCAGCAGGCCCACATCCACCCCCTGGTATCGCTCGAGTTTCGAGAGCTTTGTGCCAATAAAAGACTACATAGTGCCGCAACCAAAAATGCCGACAATCCCATGTCGAGTGAGTTGATATGTCCGCCAATTACCCACATTGGGCTCGAGGCTAGAACGATTGCAGCTAACCAGCCTGCTCGTGGGCTGTAGATGCGTGCGCCAGTAAATCCAATAAATACAATCGTTAGAAATCCAGTGAGCGCAGTCCATAGGCGCGCTTGCCAATCACCGATGCCAAAAAGATTAAAGGCAGTGGCAGTGGCCCAAATTTGTAAAGGGGGTTTTTCAAAATACTTATAACCGTTGTAGCGAGGAGTAATCCAATCCCCTGTGACTAGCATCTCGCGAGCAATCTCGGCATAACGTCCTTCATCCGACGGAATGAGGTGACGATAATTTAAGGTGCCAAACCACAGTAGGGCATAGATCAAGACCAGAATCAAAATAGTTACTGGGTTGAGGGAGCTTGACTGCCGAATTTGGCCAAACTGCATTAGTCGGCTTCCACAATCAGAGCCAGAAGGACTTGGCGGCCTTCGCCGACAAGAATATTGTAGGTGCGACAAGCAGCCTGGGAATCCATGATCTCAAAGCCAAGCTTGGCTTCAATGAGCGTTTTTAAAAGCTCCGGCCTTGGGAAGCGCTGGCGTTTACCAGTCCCAATAATGATTAATTCAGGCTTAAGGGAAGCCATTTGAGCGAAATCTGTTGAACTCAGCTCTTCAAAGGACTTGACGCCCCACTCTAAGATTTCGCCATCCGAGCTCAATAAAACCGCATGACTATAGGGGATCTTATTGATCTCGATGTAGCCATCGCCGTAACCGGTGATCGTATTGGCTCCGGAATGGGGGTCAGATTGAAGCTTCAAGTGGACTCTCTGTCATAATTATGGTCATTATAGCTAGCTGTTTTTTCCAAGATTTCAAGAACTTACCCTTTAATTTATTGTGAAACTCATCCTAAAGTCCGAAAAACTCAATCACGTCTGTTATGACATTCGTGGACCCGTGCTGGAGCTCGCACAGCGCATGGAGGAGGAGGGTCACAAAATCATTAAATTAAACATCGGCAATGTGGGTGTTTTTGGATTTGATCCTCCAGAAGAAATTCAGTTGGACATGATCCGTAATTTGGGTAATGCCTCAGCGTACTCTGATTCCAAGGGAATATTTGCGGCTCGTAAAGCCATCATGCAATATTGCCAGGAAAAAGGCATCCAGGGTGTTACTTTGGATGACATCTATACCGGTAATGGGGTTTCTGAATTAATCGTTCTCGCAATGAATGCATTGCTCAACAACGGTGATGAAGTGTTGGTACCAGCCCCAGATTACCCCTTATGGACTGCTGCGGTGAGTCTATCAGGCGGCACCCCAGTTCATTACTTGTGTGATGAGTCTAAGGAGTGGGCGCCAGATTTGGCGGATCTCCGTAAAAAGATTACACCGCGTACCAAAGCGATTGTGGTGATAAACCCAAATAATCCAACGGGTGCGATTTACTCCAAAGAGGTGTTGACTGAGCTAACCGCAATTGCACGCGAACACGATTTGATTCTGTTTGCCGACGAGATTTACGACAAGATGCTTTACGACAAAGAGCAGCATGTCTCTTTGGCATCCTTATCCACTGATGTGGTCACGATTACTTTTAATGGTTTATCCAAAAACTATCGTTCATGCGGCTATCGTGCTGGCTGGATGGTGGTTTCTGGAGACAAAGAGATGATTCGCGACTACATCGAAGGTCTCAATATGTTGTCCTCAATGCGTCTATGTGCCAACGTGCCAGGTCAGTACGCTATTCAGACAGCTTTGGGCGGCTATCAAAGCATCAATGATTTAGTCAATGAAGGCGGGCGTTTAGCCAAACAGCGCGATCTAGCCTGGAAACTGATTACCGAAATTCCGGGTGTGACTTGTGTGAAGCCAAAGTCTGCCTTGTATTTATTCCCAAAACTCGATTCCGAGATGTACCCGATTGAAGATGATCAACAATTTGTTGCTGATCTTCTTAAAGAAGAAAAAGTATTGCTGGTGCAAGGCTCTGGTTTTAATTGGGTCAAGTCAGATCACTTCCGTGTCGTGTTCTTACCTCATGAAGATGTGCTGAAAGAGGCTATTGGCCGTTTGGCACGCTTCCTAGAGCGTTATCGTCAAAAACATAGTCGTAAAGCGGCTAATTCAACAGCAACAAAGGCATCATGAAACAGATTCAAGTTGGTCTATTAGGTATTGGCACTGTAGGTGGTGGTGTATTTGCTGTTCTCGAACGCAACCAAGATGAAATTACTCGTCGTGCTGGTCGTGGCATTCATATTAATACGGTTGCCGACCTCAATGTAGAGCGTGCCAAAGAGTTAGTAAAAGACCGCGCGCTGGTAGTCAGTGATGCTCGTGCTGTGATTAATAATCCTGAAATTGATATCGTTGTTGAGTTGATCGGTGGTTACGGCATTGCTAAAGATTTAGTGCTCGAGGCAATTGCTGCTGGTAAGCATGTGGTCACAGCCAACAAGGCTTTGATCGCCGTGCATGGTAATGAGATTTTTAAAGCTGCCCATGAAAAGGGCGTGATGGTCGCGTTTGAAGCGGCTGTTGCTGGCGGTATTCCAATCATCAAAGCGCTTCGTGAAGGTTTAACTGCGAATCGCATCGAGTGGATTGCTGGCATCATCAACGGCACAACCAATTTCATTCTTTCTGAGATGCGCGACAAAGGCCTAGACTTTGCGACGGTCTTGAAAGAGGCGCAGCGTTTGGGCTACGCAGAGGCAGACCCTACATTTGACATTGAAGGTGTAGATGCTGCCCATAAGGCCACCATCATGAGTGCAATTGCATTTGGTATTCCCATGCAATTTGAGAAAGCGCACGTTGAGGGCATTACTAAGTTAGATGCCATCGACATTAAATATGCTGAGCAGTTGGGTTATCGCATCAAGTTGCTTGGGATTGCGAAGAAGACAAATTCCGGTGTTGAGTTGCGTGTACACCCAACCTTGATTCCAACTAAGCGTTTAATTGCAAACGTTGAAGGCGCCATGAATGCTGTTCAGGTATTCGGTGATGCTGTTGGCACGACGCTTTACTACGGTAAGGGCGCAGGCTCAGAGCCAACTGCTTCTGCTGTGATTGCGGACTTAGTGGATATCACGCGTTTATTAGGCGCAAGCCCAGAGAACCGAGTTCCATATTTGGCGTTCCAGCCAGATGCAGTGCGTGATATCACCGTATTGCCAATGGGTGAAATTACCACGAGCTATTACTTGCGTTTGCGCGTAGCGGATCAAGCCGGTGTGTTAGCTGATATTACCAAGATCTTGGCGGCTCATAGTATCTCGATTGATGCACTCTTGCAAAAAGAAGCCGACGAGGGTGAAAGTCAAACTGACTTAGTTGCGCTAACCCATGAGACTAAAGAAAAGCACATGCTGGCAGCAATTCAGGAAATTCAGAATCTGAAAACTGTTGCCGGTGAAGTAGTGAAGATCCGCTTAGAAAATCTGTCCTAATACAAATACATGCGTTACCAATCTACTCGGGGCAATAGCCCACAGCAATCCTTTTTAGAAATTCTGCTTGGCGGATTGGCGCCAGACGGCGGATTATATCTACCTACAGAGTACCCGCAAGTCACTCAAGCGCAGTTAGATGCTTGGCGTGGCATGCCCTATGCTGATCTCGCTTATGAGGTCTTAAGTCTTTATTGCGACGATATTCCTGAGTCGGATCTGCGCGCTCTTTTGCGTAAGACCTATACAGAGCAGGTCTACTGTAATGGCCGTAAGGAAGATAACGCTCAAGACATCACGCCATTGCATTGGTTAGGTGAAGAGCAGGGCACGCGTATTGGTTTGCTTAGCTTGTCTAATGGGCCCACATTGGCATTTAAAGATATGGCGATGCAGTTACTCGGTAATCTCTTTGAATATGCCTTAAAGAAGAATGGTCAGAAGCTCAATATTTTGGGCGCGACATCTGGGGATACTGGTAGTGCTGCTGAATACGCAATGCGTGGCAAAGAGGGTGTCAAGGTATTTATGCTCTCACCACGTGGCAAGATGAGCTCATTCCAGTCTGCCCAAATGTATTCTCTGCAAGATCCTAATATCTTTAACTTAGCAGTTGCTGGTGTATTTGACGATTGCCAGGATATTGTTAAAGCAGTGAGTAACGACCATAGTTTTAAAGCGAATCACCAAATTGGTACGGTTAACTCCATTAACTGGGGTCGTGTAGTTGCTCAGGTGGTGTATTACTTCCAGGGTTATTTGCTGGCTACAAAATCTAGCGATGAAACAGTGTCATTCACTGTACCCTCAGGCAACTTTGGCAATATCTGTGCTGGTCATATTGCCCGCATGATGGGTTTGCCAATCGCCCATTTGATTGCGGCTACTAATGAGAATGATGTTCTCGACGAGTTCTTCCGCACTGGTGTCTATCGTGCACGTAAGTCTGCTGAGACTTTGCATACCTCCAGCCCGTCTATGGATATTTCTAAGGCGAGCAACTTTGAGCGCTTTGTATTTGATTTTATGGGTAAGGACGGCAATGCTACTGCAGCTATGTTCAAGCAAGTTGATCAAGCCGGTGGCTTTGATATTTCTAAAGATGCCGTATTTAAAGATATTGCGCAGTATGGATTTCAATCTGGCCGTAGCACCCATGAAAATCGTTTAGAAACAATTCGTAATATTGATGCGCAGTACGGAGTGATGATTGATACGCATACAGCAGATGGCGTGAAGGTTGCGCGCGAACACTTGCAGTCAGGTATTCCTATGATTGTTTTGGAAACTGCTTTGCCTATTAAGTTTGAAGAAACGATTGAAGTGGCATTAGGGCGTCCAGCAGAATGTCCGGCAGCTTTCAAGGACATCAAATCAAAGCCACAGCGTGTTGAAAATATCGACGCCGATGTTAATCAAGTTAAAAACTTCATTACTGCCCACACCAACTAAATCAGAAATAAATTGCTATGACTAAGCCTCCGATGTTGACTGCTCAGCAGGCTTTAGATCACTTACTTTCTCACGCAGAGCCTGTAAGCGAAACCGAAACACTTGCGATGCAGGCCGCTTTAGGCCGTGTACTTGCAGAAAGTGTCAATAGCCTTGTAGATGTACCTCCACTCGATAACACCTCAATGGATGGTTATGCGGTGCGAACAACGGATACCAATACTCCAGGCCAAACACTCACAATTGCGCAACGTATTCCAGCGGGATCTATGGGAACTCAGCTCGAGCCAGGCACTGCTGCCAGAATCTTTACTGGTGCCCCGGTGCCACCTGGCGCTGATGCCGTTGTAATGCAAGAAGACTGTGCTGTCCCAGAGGGGTCGATCGATCAAGTGCAAGTCAATGTCGCACCAATATCAGGTCAATGGATTCGTCGCAGAGGTGAAGATCTGACTGCTGGCAAAACAGCTCTTACTGCAGGTACTTTTCTGCGCCCGCAAGAACTTGGAGTTGCCGCCTCTGCCGGCTTAACGCATTTGACGGTAAAGCGCAAAGTGAGAGTCGCAGCATTTTTTACTGGTGATGAGCTATCCCTGCCAGGTGAACCACTTAAACCAGGCGGTATCTACAATTCGAATCGCGACACCTTATTAGCATGTATCAAATCCTTGGGCTGTGATGCTACTGACTTTGGAATTGTTCCTGATAGTCTTGAGGCCACCAAAGAAACGCTTCGGAAGGCCAGTAAAGATCATGATCTGATCATTACTTCTGGTGGTGTATCTGTTGGCGAGGAAGATCACATTAAGCCTGCAGTAACTGCTGAAGGTAGATTAGATCTTTGGCAGATTGCAATGAAGCCGGGAAAGCCTTTGGCTTTTGGCGCTGTGCGCAAACTAGATGGTTTAAAAAGTAATGCGGTCGAATCTGAAACTGCAGCTGAAACTTGGTTTATCGGTTTGCCTGGTAACCCGGTATCCAGTTTTGTGACTTTCCTATTATTTGTACGCCCATTCATTCTCAAGTTGCAAGGACGAGATGCAGGTTTGCCGCAGTCTTATTCTATGCGCGCCGACTTTGATTGGCTTAAGGCCGATCGTCGTAACGAGTTTCTGAGGGTCAAGATCAATGCGCAGGGTGGTTTAGATCTGTTCCCTAATCAAAGCTCGGGTGTACTTACTAGTGCCTCTTGGGGGGATGGTTTGGTAGATTGTCCACCGGGCCACGCATTCAAGTCTGGCGATATGGTGAAGTACATTCCATTTAATGCGCTTCTTTCCTAGTCGTATTACGATTCTGATATGAAACTCGAATTACGATTCTTTGCTTCCTTGAGAGAAGGTCTTGGACTTTCTGGTGAGAGTATTGCTGCTCCACCAGAAGTAAAAACCATTGCCGACTTAAGAAGCTACCTTGTTCAACGGGGCAATCCATGGGCTGAAGTGTTAGCAAGTAGTAAGGTGATTCGCTGCGCATTAAATCAAGAGATGGTGAGCGACTCTACTCCTTTAGTGGAGGGGGCCGAAGTCGCATTCTTCCCCCCTGTTACTGGCGGCTAAGATGCAGAATGATTTCATCCGCATTCAAGAGGCTGACTTTGATCTAACAATCGAGGTGAAGGCTCTGCGCAAGGATGATCCCCGAGTAGGTGCAGTAGTGACTTTCTTGGGTACCGTCCGGGATATGAACGACGGTAGTCAAGTTCGGGGTATGACTCTAGAGCACTATCCTGGTATGACAGAGAAATCCCTAGAAGAAATCATCATGCAAGCTAGAGACCGCTGGGATCTTTATAAGACACTAGTCATCCATCGAGTAGGGTCACTTCTACCTGAAGATCAAATTGTTCTAGTGGCGGTCACCAGTGCCCATAGAGGTGAAGCATTTGCTGCTTGTGAGTTCATCATGGACTACTTAAAAACAGCGGCACCATTTTGGAAAAAAGAAGAAACACCAGAAGGTAGCAAATGGGTGGACGCCCGCGTAACTGATGATGCTGCAATGGCACGCTGGAGTTAATCTAGTTCTTTATTTGTTCGAGCGCTAAAGCTAGATTAAAACCGCTGAGCCAGGCACCCTCGACTCTGCCACCATTGAACCAGTCTCCACAAAGCCCTAGGCCAATATTAGGTAGTGATAAAAAACCAACCCTATTTTCTAAGCCCCCACTGGCATAGCGCCAGCGGTGCATGCTGATATCAGCATCCTTACAGTTAAAACCCAGCGCTGTCAGGCACTGCACCATTTGCTCTTGAGCATCCTCTTTACTTAACTCAACGTTATCTTGACTCCAGTCAGGACTTCCATGGATGGTCCACGTGCTTCCCTGACGCATTGGCTTCGATCCATTTTGACAAATCCAGCTAATGATTTCTTGGTTAATAAATGCTGCATCAAAATCTACATTCAAATGATTCGGAAAGTTTGCCATCATGGTCCAGCAGGCCTTCATCTGCGCTGAGTCAGTGATATCAGCAGCCCTACTGTCAAGACCTTCAAGCAGGGCACTTGCCTGGGGGGCAGGTATCGCCAATACGACAAAATCATATAGCGTTGTAATTTCATTGACTTCACTGCACTGCAAATGCCACTGGTCATCCCTGCGCTCCAACTGGGAAATGGTTCTCCCATACTGAATGGTGAGCCCTTCGGTAAGATACTTGCCCGGTGAATTCATATGAGGGGTGCCAACATAGCGAATATCTTGTGAGTGACTTTCACGCCATGTCTTTGCCTCATATACCTTGAGTTTCGGTTTCCAAATAGCTGCAGTGCCGGCCTGAAGCCAGCTTTGTACTTCCTCAATGAAACGAGGGTCTCTGGCAGTAAAGTACTGGGCGCCATGATCAGCAGACCAGTCTTGCGTACGACGCGTGCTCATACGTCCGCTAGGACCACGACTCTTTTCAAAGATATCTACTGATATACCGTGTAACTGAAGTTCTCTCGCACAAGCAAGGCCTGCAATTCCTGCGCCAATGACCGCTACCTGATTGATTGCTTTGGTGCTGTTCATGTTCTGGGAAGTATTTTCCGAAAGGTAAGATTGATTCGTGGACTCATCACAGCCTTGGTTTTGAGAAGGCTATGATGCCAGTGATCTTGAACAGGGGCATGCATGATGAGAAGGCTCCCGTGCTCAAGAAATACTGATACAGTCGTCTTATCCAGCTTGTGACGAAAGGCAAATTTACGTCGAGCACCCAAGCTGATTGATGCGATCGGGGTTGCGCTATCTAACTCTTTTTCATTGTCACTATGCCAACCCATACCTTCATCGCCATTGTGATACAGATTGAGCAAGCAAGAGTTATAGCTATAGCCGGTCACTGCTTCCAGTTGATGCTTGATTTGCAGTAACTCTGCCGTCCAGTCCTGAGGAATTTTTTTGATACCTGAGTAGGTATAACGGCATTGAGGATCGCCTACCCAAGCAACTTTTCTCGCGGTTGTCACTAACTTACCAAACATAGTGATTTGGTCTGCTTTCCATGTAAGGGAGTGCAGTAAGCTTTCAAAAAAATGATCAGATTCATCTGCTTTGTAAAAATGACTGAAATACTCAGCTTGACCATCTTTCTCCAATAGGCAGATTGGATCGGATGATTCTGAGGGGTCGAATAAAGGATTTTGCATTTTTTGCTAATAAAGCTAGGGTCGCACGTTGTTTCAATAAAAACCCTAGAATAGACTGCATTATGAATTGTTCAGGACTAAGAGGTTGATTATGAAAGCACCCGATAAACGTTGCTGCGGCTCAGGAGTTTGCATTATTAATGAGGCAGGGGAATGCTGGTGTGGCCAAGTGTGGGATGGCGAGAAAATGAGTGCGCCACCTCTCATGTCAGCAAAAAGCCAGCCTACCGATTCTGAATCTACCAATCCTAAACCTGAATCTCAGGACCCTCTTTAGAACCAGCTTTGCTAGCGGACTGCTCTGCAACTTTCTTATTTAGTTGATCCGTACACTCTGCGGAGGGAGTGGGCAGCTACGCCATCTTTCAGCGCCTCCCTCACGGGAATTGCCATCGCTCGAATAGCAGATTGCACGGCTAGTCGCTCTAGCCGGCTTGGGTGTGGTCGTTGAATAATCGGATATGCCCAATCAGGCAAATTCAGAAAGCCTGCCCGACTGATCATTCTTACAAAAGGTTTAGCGCTGAGGTTGCTAGGAAAGTGATCTAGCATCCCGATAATGCTTTTAGCTCTCTCCCCGTAGTGAAGTTGAGGAATGTATTGTCTAATTGCATGCTCCGTACCAGCATAGGTGTCTGGCAGATCAATTGCCCCCAATCTCTCCCCGAGCCTTTTCATTTCTGCAAAATACTGATCTTTTTGCTTTGCACTCAAAGCCTCACTTCGGTACGACTCATAAGAGCACATAAAACTCCGGGTTTCTGTTAAGTGAACCCATGCGAGTAGTTCGGGATCATCCGCCCTATAGGGTTGATTAAATTCATCAAACCCGGTGACCTTTTGATGAATTTGATTAACTCGATTAATGGCCTTATCCGCCATGTCATGCGAGCCGTAGGTAGTTGCAGCAATGAAGAATGCTGTTCTTCCTAGTCTGCCTTTAAGGTCTTGCCTGAAGCTGGAATGATCCCATACGCCGGCTAGCGCTTTTGGGTGAAGTGCTTGAAGCACCAATGAGCTAATGCCACCGATCATCATGGAAATAAAATCCGCGTGCACCTTCCAGGCGATAGACTCCGGGCCAAACAAACCTCTGTCACCAGCGGGCTCCAGAAATGCTACAGGTGGACCGCCACCCCCCACCATTTCTCGAATTGACCGGCGAATGAGTTCATCAATCATTGCTCTAATGAATCACGATATTGGGTAAGCCATCATCCTCAATAATTTCTGAAATTAAATCGAGCCGGATTCGGGGATTGCTTTGAGCAAGTAAGTGGTTCTTCTGAGCCGGGGGGAGTGGTAAGAGCTCAGCTAATCGGTTGGACACCCAACCGCAATCATCTGGGTTCATCGGCATTTTGAACGCATCTTCACCCAGCAAATCATCGCTTTTGATAACCGAAATAATCTCATTCAAAAGCGAGGCTACCTTTTCGTGCTCTTTTGCTAATGGTATTTCAGGGTCCGCATCCATTAGTTCAACTTGGCCCATCCACAAACCATCAGCTTCTTGCTTGATATTGAGCACTGTAAAGCGTTGCGTTCCATAAGACTTGGTCATATACAGAGCGGGCTGAATCGGATCAAACTCTTCTAATTTTGCTAAGGTGCCAATATTTGAAAAGTTAGCAACTGCGTCGGCATTTGACTCAATTGGCTTGTTATCGAGAATGCTGATAACCCCAAAAGGAGTGTCTTCGCGAAGGCAACGCTTCATCATGTCTAGATAACGCGCTTCAAAGATTTTGAGGGCAATTACACCGCCTGGAAAGAGGGTGGTTCCTAGGGGAAAAAGCGGGATCCAGCGGGCTGTCAAAGAGGATGTTGTCATATGTTTAATTTAAAGGATTTACGTTTAGTTTGCTGAGCAGTCTAAATGGCACCGTGTTCAGCAGCAATCCTGGATTTCGGCCAAAATATGCACTACTCACAGGAGAATAAACATGATGCAAAAATTACGGGTTAAGCTCGCACGCTGGATTTTGGGCAAACATTGCCCTTGCTACCAAATGGGCTACCACTCCATGGTTGATTTTCAGCAGCGCAGTGCCGATCAGCTCGAAAAGGCTAAACAAGCTCAATCTGCTAAGCACTAAACTGCAAGTTTTACTGAGAGCCCTATCCGATAATGAAAATCTGGAAGATGAGGCGAAATTGCGCATTGACTCCGGGTCAATTGCTTCAGTTTTATATCGCTTTGGTTTGCCTTTCGCTAACTGTAGCCACTGGTTTTTTATTAGTTGGCGTAAAAATTATCCTGATCTTTACCGCAATCGAGTTGACCGCAGTCACTGTCGGCTTTTTGATCTACTGCCGACATGCTTTGGATTATGAGGAGATCGAAATCAGCGGTACCCGCTTGTTGGTCAGGAAATTTATTGCCTACAAAGAGTCGGTAACTGAATTTAATACGCGCTGGGTCAGACTATCGCATCCAGAGGAGCATCAAAAGGTTTTTATTATTGAGCAGACGGATCAGCGGGTTGAGGTTGGCCAGTTTCTGAGACGTGAGCAATTTAAAGGTCTTATCGCTGAGCTACGACCTTACTTAGGTTGACTACAACCATGAGTTCAAAAGGGTTAAAGTTTGGCATTCTGCAGAAATATGGATTCAACTCGATACTTTACTTAATTCAACATATTTGCTAAATCCATCATGAACGTTAATACAGCAGTAAAAGCCGCCCTCAATACCTTGGTTGATATTGCATCTCACTCCAACGGTGCTCAGCCAGTTACTGGCCTAGAGCTAGCGCAGCGTCAAAAATTGTCGGTGAGCAGAATAGAGTTATTGCTCAGTGCATTGCGTGCAGCTGGAATTGTGAAGGGTACAAAAGGTCGCAATGGGGGTTATACCCTGTTGCAGGATCCCCGCATGGTCACCATTAAAGATGTAGTGTTAGCAATGAATTACATCAAAAAGCGCAAAGTTGAGGCTTGCGATATCGCTAGTGAGCTATACCAATCTTTGGAGACTTATATGCTCAGTTGCATGGCCAATGTGAACCTCTCCGATGCCATCAAAGATTATGTGCCGCGATTTAGTGAAGCTAAAACTGCTCCCGAGCGTCAAACTTTTGTTTACTCCGACTTCAGCGTTGAAAAGCCTTCCAAAGGGGAAGTGCAGAGAGTAATCAAGGCGCCATTTAAGAAGGTGGAGGATGTACCTTTGGGGCCCAACTCTATTTTTAGTTTTGGTGACTACCTACACAAAGCAGGATAACAATAAGGATCTTCATGATGCAAGTAGTGAAATGGAACTACGCTAGCAAACTATTGGCATCTATTTTGCTGGTAACAGCACCATGGGTAGTCTCCTTGGCTGCTGATAGCGCCCCAACTAAATCTGACCCAGCTTGGCTAACGGATGCTCGCGCTAGCATCAAATCTAATAATTATGAGCAAGCATTAAAGCAATTGCAGTTGGTAAACGAAGTTAACTCTGCAGACTGGAATAATCTGATGGGATACAGTTTGCGCAAAAAGCAGCCGCCAGATTTGGTTTTATCTGAAAAGTATTACCTGGCAGCGCTGAAGATTGATCCAAGTCATCGATCGGCTTTGGAGTACTACGGCGAGCTGCTTTTGATGAAAAAAGACCTGCCTGGAGCAGAGGCGATCTTGGTAAGACTTGATAAGGCTTGCCGCTTTGGGTGTGAAGAGTACGGCGACCTGAAGGCGAGTATCGCCAAGTATCAAGGTAAAAAGTAATTCTTCAGTTCTCATGTCATCCAGTGGCTATGAATACCCTCCATTAGCATTTGTTGATATTGAGACTACGGGCTCTCATTTCGAGCGCGATCGCATTACAGAAGTTGGTATCAAATCGCTGATTCACGATCAGGTAGAGACTTGGGAAAGCCTCATTAACCCTCAAACATTTATTCCGCAGAACATCCAAAATTTGACGGGTATTAGACCTCAGATGGTTAGTCAGCAGCCTGCCTTTGAGGGCTTGGCGACAGAGATCGCTCGCGAGCTCGAGGGCAAGATTTTTGTAGCCCACAATGCCCGTTTTGATTATGGATTTTTGAAGGCGTCGTTTAAGCGTGTGGGTATCGACTTTAAGCCCAAAGTGCTCTGTACCGTAAAGCTCTCTCGCTTACTATTTCCTGATCAGGTTAGGCACAATCTCGACACCATCATTGGCGCCCACCGCCTCAAAATTAGCGCAAGGCACCGTGCCTTGGGTGACGCTGATTTGTTGCTTCAGTTTTGGCGCGTTTGTGAAGAAAAGCTAGGGCGTGAAGCGCTTCTTAAAGCGGTCAATCAACTCATTGGTAATCCGAGCTTACCGCCCAATATTGATAAAGCGCTAGTGGACTCGATTCCAGAAAAGCCGGGTTGTTACATTTTTTATGGTGAGAATCAAATCCCGCTGTATATCGGTAAAAGCATTTCTCTACGCAGTAGGGTAATGGGTCATTTTCAAGGCGCGCTTACCCAGCGCAAGGAAATGAAGCTTTCGATGCAAGTCAGAGATATTGATTGGATTGAGACTAGCGGAGAGTTGGGCGCATTGATTTTAGAATCGCGACTCATTAAAGAGCGCATGCCCAGTATGAATATCAAATTGCGCCGCTCAAAGGATCTCTGCGCCTGGAAATTGGAGCTTGCTGAGGATGGTGTACTCATTCCTCATCTGGTGGGTCATCGCGAATTAGACCCTGGCATTCAAGAAAACTTATTTGGCTTGTTCTATAGCAAGCGAGAGGCCAATGCTTACCTCAAAGCGATTGCGAAAAAATATCGCCTCTGTGAGGCGCTGCTCGGTCTGGAGAAACGGATTGAAGGTAAAGCTTGCTTTGGCTATCAAGTAAAGCAATGCGGTGGCGCCTGTATTGGGGGGTTCTCCTATTGACTTGCATAATCTTCGGCTCAAAACTGCTTTGGAATTATTTCAGGTTCAAGTCTGGCCATATCCTGGGCCAGTGGCAGTAAAAGAGGCGGGCCACATGCATGTGGTGGATCGTTGGCGTTATTTAGGTACTGCTATAAACGAAGAAGAGCTCTATGAGTTGGCTGATTCAGGAGAGGCTGAGTTTGATCTAGATATTTACAAGATCTTGAAAAAAGCACTGACTGGAAGTTTCAAGAGTCAGGTGATTCCTTTAGCAATCAAAGATACTGCGTAAGCATTCACTAAAAGCCTAGGCTTTAAAAAACCCCAGCTTTTCTGATCTTGGTAGTTTCTTCAATCTAGCCTCGGCCTTAGATGCTTCAGATCGATCTGGGTGCTCTTGGCTCGCTAGAAGGATTACTGGTCTGCGAGCCCTCGTATAGCGAGCGCCATCCCCTGAATTATGAGCTGCCAAACGATGTTCTAGGCGATTGGTAATGCCAGCGTAATAGCTGCCATCAGAGCACTCTAAGAGGTAAACAAGCCAGGTCAAAATAGGGGTCAATTCACTTAAAAAGAGGTCTAACAGACTTGAAATTATGCAGAATGCCCCTATATTCTATAGATATAAACGCATAAAAATAGATAGAGCAGATAGGACTTAAAAATGAGAATAGATAAATTAACTACGAAGTTTCAAGAAGCGCTCAGCGAGGCACAAAGCCTTGCTTTAGCAAAAGACAATCAATATATCGAGCCAGCCCATTTGCTATTGGCAATGCTGCGTGACTCAGATGGTGGTGCCAAGAGTTTATTGACACGCGCTGGCGTCAACGTACCAGGTCTTGAAAAGGCAGCAGAGAAACTCATTGCGAATCTCCCAGAAGTGCAGGGCACTGGCGGGGAAGTTCAGCTTGGGCGTGATTTAAGCAACTGGCTGAACTTATGCGAAAAAGAAGCCAATAAGCGCAATGATCAATTTATTGCTGGCGAACTGTTTTTGCTAGTAGTGGCGGATGATAAGGGTGAGCTCGGCAAGATTGCTCGTGAGAATGGTTTAAATCGTAAATCGTTAGAGGCGGCTATTGATTTAGTGCGCGGAGGAGAGTCAGTGAATAGTGCAGATGCTGAAGGTCAACGTGAGGCCTTAAAGAAATACACCATTGATTTAACTGAGCGGGCTCGTATGGGTAAGCTCGATCCTGTGATTGGTCGTGATGATGAGATTCGTCGTACCATTCAGATTCTGCAACGTCGCGGTAAAAACAACCCGGTGCTGATTGGCGAACCAGGTGTTGGTAAGACTGCCATTGTGGAGGGATTAGCCCAGCGTATCGTCAACGGTGAAGTTCCTGAAACCCTCAAGAACAAGCGTGTCCTCGTATTGGATATGGCCTTGTTACTGGCGGGCGCCAAGTACCGTGGTGAATTCGAGGAACGTCTAAAGGCTGTTCTGAGTGATGTTGCTAAAGACGAAGGTCAAACCATTATCTTTATTGATGAGATTCATACGATGGTGGGCGCGGGTAAGGGCGATGGTGCAATGGACGCCGGCAATATGCTCAAGCCTGCTCTGGCACGTGGTGAATTGCACTGCATCGGCGCAACCACTTTAGATGAATACCGCAAGTACATTGAGAAGGATGCTGCACTCGAGCGCCGCTTCCAAAAAGTGATGGTGGAAGAGCCTAGTGTAGAAGCCACTATTGCCATCTTGCGCGGTTTACAAGAACGTTATGAGCTTCACCATGGTATTGAGATCACGGACCCTGCCATCGTGGCAGCAGCAGAGCTATCTCATCGCTATATTACCGATCGTTTCTTGCCAGATAAGGCTATCGACCTCATTGATGAGGCTGGCTCACGTATTCGGATGGAGATTGATTCCAAGCCAGAGGTCATGGATAAGCTGGAGCGTCGTCTGATTCAACTCAAGATTGAGCGTGAAGCGGTTAAGAAGGAAAAAGATGAGGCGTCACAAAAACGTCTTGGCTTGATTGAAGATGAGATCAAGCGCTTGGGTGCTGAGTATGCTGATTTAGAGGAAATCTGGAAAGCGGAAAAGGGCGCTGTATTAGGCGCCGCTCATCTTAAAGAGGAGATCGAAAAAGTCCGTGCTGATATTGCTAGATTGCAACGCGATGGTAAGTTAGAGCAAGTTGCAGAATTGCAATATGGCAAATTACCTGAGCTTGAAGCCAAGCTCAAATCTGCTGCGGCTGCTGAAGCCAAGGGCGATAAAGATGGCGTAGTCAAGAACAAGCTCTTGCGTACACAAGTCGGTGCAGAAGAAATTGCTGAGGTAGTTTCTCGTGCTACTGGTATCCCGGTATCGAAGATGATGCAGGGTGAGCGAGATAAGTTACTCAAGATGGAGGAGTTGTTACATCAGCGCGTAGTTGGTCAAGAAGAGGCTATTCGTGCCGTATCTGATGCTATCCGTCGTTCCCGCGCAGGTCTTTCTGAAGAGAATCGCCCTTATGGCTCATTCTTATTCTTAGGGCCTACTGGTGTGGGTAAGACTGAGCTTTGTAAAGCCTTGGCTGGTTTCTTATTTGACAGCGAAGAGCATCTTATTCGTATCGACATGAGCGAGTTTATGGAGAAGCATAGCGTTGCCCGTTTAATCGGCGCGCCTCCAGGCTATGTTGGCTACGAAGAGGGCGGTTACTTAACTGAACAAGTACGTCGCCATCCATACAGCGTTATCTTGTTTGATGAGATTGAAAAAGCGCATCCGGATGTCTTTAATGTGCTCCTGCAGGTATTGGACGATGGTCGCTTAACGGATGGTCAAGGTCGCACCGTAGATTTTAAGAACACCGTGATTGTGATGACCAGCAATATTGGCTCACATCTGATTCAGTCGATGGTTGGCAAGAAGCAGTTGGAGATTAAAGAAGCGGTATTCGAAGAACTGAAGAGTCATTTCCGCCCTGAGTTTTTAAATCGGATTGATGAGATCGTAGTCTTTCATGGTTTGGATAAAGGCAATATTGCCAATATCGCGAAGATCTTGCTTAAGAACTTGTCAGATCGTTTGGCTAAAATTGATATGCAGATGGATGTCAGTGATGCCGCTTTAGGTAAGATTGCGGAAGTCGGTTTTGATCCTGTATTTGGAGCAAGGCCACTAAAGCGTGCGATTCAGCAATATATCGAAAACCCAGTTTCCAAGATGATCTTGGAAGGAAAGTTTGGCCCTAAGGACACCGTTCCTGTGGGTGTTGATAAGAACGGCGATTTCAGCTTTAGTAAGTAATTCATCAAAAAATCAGCAGGAATATGCCTGCGCCAGTAAACTCGGTACATGACTGACGCTCTAAAAATGAGGCGCGCTAGTGATGTCCGGGTTGTTGGTCTCATTAGCCTGGCTCATGGCAGCTCCCATTTCTTTCATTTAATTCTGCCACCCATGTTCCCATGGTTGAAAGCAGAGTTTGGCTTTAACTATGCTGAGCTAGGTTTGCTCATGACCATCTTCTTTGTGGTCTCTTGCATTGTTCAGGCCGCATCTGGATTTTTAGTAGATCGTATTGGCTCTCGCCCTGTCTTGTTTGCTGGTGTGGCTTTGCTTGCATTGGCTGCGCTTATTTACTCACAAAGTAATGGCTACGCCATGTTGGTGCTGGGTGCAGTCATTGCAGGTTGTGGCAATGGCGTATTCCATCCAGTAGATTACACGCTGATTAATCACAAAATTTCACCACCGAATTTGCCTTACGCCTATTCTATTCATGGGGTAACGGGCTATATCGGCTGGGCTGCTGCTCCAGCATTGATGGTCGCTGTAACAACCATAGCAGACTGGCGCATTGCATTTTTGTCAGCTGCAGTGCTAGAGGCGCTGATTTTGGCAACTCTCTGGGTGAGTCGGGCTCGTTTAGTAGATGACGTGCAGGCGAGACGTGATGAATCAGAGGCTAATCATATTGCGAACAATCCCGGTGGCGCACCCATGAGTACTTTTGGTTTTCTGAAGTTACCTGTCGTTTGGCTCTGCTGGATTTTCTTTTTCTTTAGTATGGCTGCTACTACCGGCTTGCAATCATTTGCCCCAACTGCGCTTTTTAAAATCTACGACATTGCCGTGAGTTCTGGTAATTATTATTTGACCCTCATGTCTTTGGGTGGCGCTGGAGGAATGTTATTAGGCGGCTATTTGGCCACCAAATTAAAAGTGCCTGAGCGCATCATTACGATCTGCTTCACTGTGAACATTGTTATGGGCCTTTTAATGGCTACAGGTTTAGTGCCTGCGGAGTTAATCATCATTGGTTTCATTGTGATTGGACTTGGCTTAGGAATAGCTGCACCATCCCGTGACTTGATGATTCGCTCTGCAACTCCCTCTGGCTCATCGGGCAGGATTTACGGTATTGTTTATTCAGGTATTGATTTAGGCGCTGCCCTAAGCCCATTGATCTTTGGAATCTTCTTAGATGTAGGCTTGCCAAAGCTCTTATTCATTGGCGTGGCTCTTCTCCAGCTCATGATTATTTTGATTGGATTTAAGGTTGCGAGCATCGGCACCCCCAAAGCTAGCTAAAGCAGCCAATTCTTTTCACAATGTGAAAAGTCATTTCCGTACGCAAAATGCAGTGCAACATTGCAACCTAGGCATGATTTTGTTGTTTGGATTTATATTTCATATTATAAAAATTTAATTTCAAGTACTTGAATTTATTGAGTTAATTATTTTTATTTCACCCTAAAATAGTTCTTGCATGCTTTCCCCAGATACTTAAACTCTTATATAAGACATAAGACTTTATTGTCGGTACTGAGTGTCTCAATATTGGATGTACTTGTTTAACTTAGGGAGAAAAACATGGCAGATCGCAAAGCAGAAATTGCAGCACTACAAAAAGACTGGGATACCAATCCACGCTGGAAAGGTATTACTCGTGGTTACACGGCTGAAGACGTAGTTCGCCTTCGTGGCTCGTTGAAGATTGAGCACACCTTAGCTAAGCATGGCGCTGAGCGTCTCTGGGAATTGGTGAACAACGAAGCCTACGTTAACTGTTTGGGTGCTTTGACTGGTGGTCAAGCAATGCAACAGGTTAAGGCTGGCGTTCAAGCTATCTACTTGTCAGGTTGGCAAGTTGCTGCTGACGGTAACTCCTCTGCAGCGATGTACCCAGACCAATCCTTGTATCCAGTAGATTCAGTTCCAAAAATGGTTGAGCGTATCAATAACTCATTTCAACGTGCCGATGAAATCCAAACTGCTAAAGGCATTTATAAAGGTGACGCAGACTATATCGAGTATTTCGCCCCAATCGTTGCTGATGCTGAAGCAGGCTTCGGTGGTGTATTGAATGCATTCGAGTTAAGCAAAGCATTAATCAAACAGGGTGCAGCTGGCGTTCACTTCGAAGATCAATTGTCTTCCGTTAAGAAGTGCGGTCACTTGGGAGGCAAAGTATTGCTGCCTACGGCTGAGTCAGTGCAGAAATTGATTTCTGCACGTTTGGCTGCTGACGTAATGGGAGTTTCAACAATCATCTTGGCTCGTACCGACGCGGAAGCTGCTGACTTGTTGACATCAGATTATGATGCAAACGACAAGCCATTCTTGACGGGCGAGCGCACTCCAGAAGGCTTCTACAAAACACGTAAGGGCTTGGATCAAGCGATCTCCCGTGGCTTGGCATATGCCGCTTACGCTGATATGGTGTGGTGTGAAACCGGCACACCCGACTTAGATTTTGCTCGTAAGTTTGCTGAAGCCATTCGTGCGAAATTCCCGGGCAAGATGTTGGCTTACAACTGCTCACCATCCTTCAATTGGAAGAAAAACTTGGATGATGCAACGATTGCGAAGTTCCAGCGCGAATTAGGTGCAATGGGTTACAAGTATCAATTTATTACCCTCGCTGGTATTCACTCGATGTGGTACAACATGTTCGATTTGGCTCAAGACTACATGAAGCGCGGTATGAGTGCCTACATCGAGAAAGTGCAAGAGCCAGAATTCGCTGCTCGTGATCGTGGTTACACGTTCGTATCGCATCAGCAGGAAGTGGGTACTGGTTATTTCGATGATGTCACTACAGTAATTCAAGGTGGTAAGTCTTCAGTAACAGCATTGACTGGTTCTACAGAAGAAGAGCAGTTTCATTAAGAAATCCCTAGTTAGTTCATAATAGAACAGTAAAAGAATCCGCCCTTACTGTTACGGCATCTAAATTACCCCACAAGGGTGACTTAGATGCCGTTTTCGTTTACATTCTTCCCATGACTAATTGCGTACTCTGTAAAGAAGAGCTTAGACCTGAAGAAGGTCAATTGATCTGGCGTGGAGATGACTGCCGAGTCATCCTGGTGAATGATCCTGATCTGCCTGGCTTTTGCCGTGTGATCTGGAATCACCATATTGCTGAGATGACCGATCTGACCTATGGTGAGCGCGAACATCTGATGTCGCTAGTCTTTGCGGTAGAGGAGGCGATAAGGCATGTGATGTGTCCAGATAAGGTCAATATTGCAGCCTTAGGCAATATGGTTCCTCATATACATTGGCATGTGATTCCAAGGTATCAGGACGATGCCTTCTTTCCAGGATCTGCGTGGTCAAAAAAAGTTCAAGAATTACCGCCGAGTAAATTAGCGGAACGCCAACAGCTTGCCAGTCAATTGCCCGCAGCAATTAAAGCTGCTATCGCCACACTTTCTTAAAAATGGTTCAGTAGTTTTTTCTCCCAAGGTTGATAGTGAATAAAGAAACTAAGGGAATGCTCATTGGTTTTATTGGTATTCTTGTTTTTAGCCTAACCTTGCCGGTAAGTAAAATTACTGTTCAAAGCTTTAATCCTTACTTCATTGCATTTGGTAGAGCTTCCTTAGCCGGTTTAGTTGCTTTAAGCTATCTTGCGTATAAGCGAGTACCGCTCCCCAGTAAAACTGACTTAGTAAAGTTTGCTGTGATTGCATTGGGTGTAGTTTTTGGATTTCCAATTTTTACTACATTAGCTATGAAGGAGGGCTCGTCCTCTCATGGCGCTGTTATTTTGGGGATGATGCCCTTAGCTACGACAGTGATTGGAGTCATTCGCTTCAAGGAGCGCCCCTCTATCGGTTTTTGGCTTGTATCAATTTTAGGTGCTGCACTGGTAATGATGTATGCCCTTCTTAAAAGTGCTGGAAGTTTTACCTATATCGATATCCTGCTCGTGCTGGGCGGCATTTGCGCTTGCGTGGGGTATGTGGAGGGCGGGGAACTATCTCGAAAGATGAACCCACGTACTGTAATTTCCTGGGCGCTAGTGATTTCATTGCCTATTAATATCGTGGCAACTTACTTCACATTTTCTTCATCGTATTGGGGTGCTGATGTAGTTGCTTGGACAAGCTTTGTCTATCTGAGTATATTTCCGATGTATTTAGGCTTTTTCTTTTGGTATGAAGGTCTAGCTATCGGCGGAATTGCAAGGGTCAGCCAAGTTCAATTGATTCAGCCTTTTTGTACACTGCTGGCCTCAAGTTTTTTCTTGGATGACCGCATCACCTTAATGAATATGGTCTTTGCTTTTTTGGTTGTCTCTACCGTAATTCTGAGCAAGCGAATGCTCGTGAAGCGCAGTCACTAGATCAGTTTCTGTAGCGCCTCAAGATATTTCTCGGGGCTGAGTGCTTGTCCCTCACGTTGCGCCTCCCACATGACTTGTCCCAAGCATTCCATCATGGCGTGCTGAGCTTCATGTTCAGACCCCATCCTCTTTGCTAACTTTTCGGAGACTTCTTTAATACCTAGTGGTTGATCAATGGAGATTTGCTCACTAATTGACAGGTGCATTGAGAGATGCAAGAAGGGATTGGTCTCACCGCGCTCTGGCGTGTAGTCTTGTGCAATTGCGCCTTCCGGATCTGCTAGGAGAGCATGATATTCCGGGTGCTCCACCATCCAGTCGCTAGCAAGCGTTTCCATTGGCGTCAGAATTTGATCCCCAATTTTCTTCTTCCAGGTGTCACAAAAAAAGCGCCTTACCTCTTCGCGGGTGGGGTTAAATATTGCCACGAACTTTTCCTTTGCCAGTTTTCTGTTTAAAGCCGCAGAGAGGCTCAACAATACAGTGTTCACAATCAGGATTACGGGCCTTGCAGGTATATCTGCCATGCAGGATAAGCCAATGGTGCGCATCCATTAAAAACTCTTTCGGGATGCGTTTGAGTAACTGTTCTTCAACTTTCACAACATCTTTACCAGGCGCCAAACCAGTTCGGTTCGAGACTCTAAAAATATGGGTATCGACTGCCATAGTAGGTTGACCAAAGGCAGTATTGAGAATCACGTTCGCAGTTTTTCTGCCAACCCCTGGGAGTAACTCTAGCTCTTCGCGATTTTGAGGTACTTCGCCACCATGCTTTTCAAGCAGCAGTCGACAAGTCTCTTGAATATGTTTGCCTTTGGAGTTGAATAAGCCAATGTGCTGGATGAAGGGCTTCACACCTTGCTCGCCCAGATCCAGAAGGGCTTGAGGCGTATTGGCAATCTTAAATAGCTGACGCGTACCTTTGTTTACTGAAATATCGGTTGCCTGTGCCGATAGCAATACAGCAATGAGTAGTTCAAACGGGGAGCTATATTCCAATTCGGTTTCTGGATGGGGATTGTTTTCCCTGAGTAGCCCAAAGAAAGCCTGGCGCTTTTGCAGATTCATCATTTTTGTTGCTGGGCTCGCGCGATAGCAGCGGCAATGATGGCTCGCTTTCTTTCCTGCTCTTTTAGGGCGGCTTCTGAATCAGGATTCTCCGCGTTCACGATAACAAGTTTGGCGGCAGCTTTCTTTGCTAGTCGCTCGTCATTGTCACGTTGCTCGCGATCCAATCGGACATTACGAGCTGCATATCTTGCGCGCGCCATATCCGCTAATTCTGGAGACCAGGCATCCCAGCCAGTTTGTTTGTCAGTCACATCGAGCATGGTGATGCAGTCTACAGGGCAAGGAGGAATGCATAGATCACAACCCGTGCACCAATCACCTAAGACCACATGCATCTGCTTAGAGGCTCCCACAATGGCATCTACAGGACAAGCCTGGATACAGAGCGTGCAACCAATACAAGTCTTAGGGTCGATGAATGCAACAGGTCTAGGGCGCTCTAAGCCGCATTCAGAATTGATCGTAGGGTGTAGCTCAAACGCATCTTGAGGAAAGGTGGGTGCCAGCATTGCGCTCAGGCGTTTAATGCCTTCTACTCCGCCGGGAGGGCAGCGATTGGGCAAGGTCTCGCCAGTTGCCATTGCTTCTGCATAGGCTCGGCAATCTGGGTAACTGCATTTAGTGCATTGGGTTTGAGGAAGAATATCCTCGAGACGATCTGCAAGTTCTTTCGTCTGCTTCATGTTCATTGCAATTTGCACGCCCTAAAACGAGAAGCGCGACTCGAAAGTCGCGCCGCTGATTTATGCAGACTTTGAGCCCTCTAGTTTGGGAGGTCTAGCACGGGTTTTCTTCTGAACGCCTTGGTGCTCACGAATAAACGATTTAATCTTTGGATACACCTTTTCGCGCCAACGACGACCTGAGAAGATGCCATAGTGACCAGCGCCAGCAACTTCGTAGTGATCCTTATCGGCTTTTGGAATTCCTGCGCACAAGGCATGTGCTGCGCGAGTTTGTCCGCTACCGGAGATGTCGTCTAACTCACCTTCTACAGTAAGAAGCGCAGTTTTTTTAATATCTTGTGGTTTCACTAGATCGCCAGATACTGCCCATGTACCATTCGGTAGGGAATAGTCTTGGAATACAGTTTTGATTGTGTCTAAGTAGAACTTGGCGTCCATATCGAGAACAGCGTTGTACTCGTCATAAAAACGAATATGCGCTTCAGCGTCCTGCTCATCGCCGCGGACTAAGTTTTGGAAGTAGTCCCAATGCGACTGCATATGGTTCTGTGGGTTCATGGCAATAAAGCCAGTGTGCTGTAAGAAACCTGGATAGACTTTGCGGCCTGCACCAGGATAGCTTGGAGGTACTCTGTAAATCACATGACTTTCAAACCAGTCATAAGACTTTTGATCCGCTAAGTTGTTAACAGCGGTTGGTGATTTGCGTGCATCAATTGGGCCGCCCATCATAATCATGGAAGCCGGTGTTTTTTCTCCGGCCGAGGCCATCAATGAGATTGCGCCTAAGGTAGGAACTGTTGGCTGACAGACAGAGATAACATGTAAGTCCTCCGCACCGATCGCGCGGATGAAATCTTGAATATAGTGAACATAATCATCTAGGCCAAAATCCTCAGCGTCCGCAGGAACAATGCGAGCATCAATCCAGTCAGTGATATAGACCTTGTGATCTTGTAAGAGTGTGCGTACTGTATCGCGCAATAAGGTGGAATGATGTCCAGATAGGGGTGCAACCACCAACACCACTGGATCATCTTTCAGTTTCTTGATGATATCGAGATCGTCAGAGAAGCGCTTAAAGCGAATGAGGTTGCAGAATGGTTTAGCAACAATCGTTCTTTCATGAATCGCTACTTCGCGACCATGTGCCTGTACAGAGCGGATACCAAATTCTGGTTTCTTATAGTCTTTACCAAGACGATAGAGAAGTTCATAACTTGCAGCTAGACGTTCAGACCCCGGAACCTTTGATGCTGGATTGGAAGCGTTGATAAATGCTTCAGACGCAGCGCGAGCCCATGAGCTCATTGGTTGAAGTAAGGCTTTTTGAAATTCGTGTAACTGATATAGCATGATGCCTCCTGATAATCCAGTGTAACCGCTTATGACGCCTTGTTATGCTAATACACGAGCGATTGCTTTAGCTACCTTATCAATATTTTTAGTATTGAGGGCGGCTACACAAATACGACCTGTGGAGAGGGCGTAAATACCATCTTCCTTTTGTAGTCGTTCAACTTGTTCAGCGCTTAAGCCAGAGTAAGAGAACATGCCACGCTGAGCCTCAATAAAAGCAAAGTCTTGCTTTACGCCAGCAGCAGCCAATTTTTCTACGAGACCATGACGCATTGCTTTAATGCGATCACGCATCTGCGCTAATTCATCTTCCCACAGCTTTCTGAGTTCTGGTGAATTCAAAACAGCGGCAGCAATCGCAGCGCCGTGAGTCGGGGGATTGGAATAATTTGTACGAATTACGCGCTTCAATTGAGAGAGGACACGAGTGGATTCATCTTTGCTTTGCGTCACGATAGACAAAGCGCCAACGCGCTCACCATACAGTGAGAACGATTTGGAGAAAGAGCTCGACACAAAGAACGACATGCCAGACTGAGCAAACAAACGAACTGCAATACCATCTTGCTCAATCCCAGCGGCAAAGCCCTGGTAAGCCATATCTAAAAACGGGATGAGTTCTTTCGCTTTGCAGATATCGATCACTTGACGCCATTGCGCTTCGGTAATATCAGCACCGGTTGGGTTGTGGCAGCAAGCATGCAGCAATACGGTGGTGTATTTTGGGAAAGACTCTAAAGACTTCACCATGCCATCAAAATCTACGCCGCGGGTTTTGCCATCGAAGTAGGTGTACTCAACTACTTCAAAGCCAGCGGATTCAAAAATGCCGCGGTGGTTTTCCCAAGTTGGATTGCTAATTGCGCAAGGCGCATTTAAGTTAAGGCGCTTGATAAAGTCAGCGCCAACGCGCAATGCACCAGTTCCGCCAAGACACTCAGCAGTAACCACGCGACCATCTTTAATGAGGGATGAGTCGGTGCCGAACAATAAGTTCTGAACTGCGCTGTTGTATGGATTTGGGCCTTCGATTGGAATGTAGCTGCGTGGTGAGTGCTTTGCAACAATCGCCTCTTCAGCTTGAATCACCGCTTTCAAAAGAGGTACCTTGCCTTCGTCGGTGTAATAAACGCCAACACCTAGGTTGACCTTGTCTGCGCGTTGGTCGGCAACATAGGCTTCTGTGAGGCCAAAAATAGGGTCTTTAGGGGCTAGCTGGACTGAAGTAAAAAGGTTCATTTGATGGTCAAAAAAGGTGGATAAGGGGATATTTCAGTTAAATTTGCTTTAAGTGGCTGTTTTTGAGGCTAGATTCAACTATTTCCAAATAAAAACGGCAAAATCGATGTTTGTACAAAATTCGCTGTGAACTAAAACTTACAGTTGAAATGATAGCTGAGATGCCCCCCAAGTTGCCTAAAACTTCCTCGAATTCCCAAGTTGCCGAAAGCAAGAAAACCCCTGTAGCCGATCCTTTGGGTGAGGTGGGCCACGATTTAGACCCAGCCAAATTCGTTTCCTTCCCAGATTCCCCATTCCATCTCTATCAGCCATTTCCGCCCGCAGGCGATCAGCCGGCTGCAATTGACGCTTTAGTGGCCGGCATTGAGGATGGTTTGACCTTTCAGACGCTGTTGGGGGTCACTGGCTCGGGTAAGACCTTCACCATGGCTAATGTGATTGCGAGGACAGGTCGTCCCGCCATCATTTTTGCCCCAAATAAGACCTTAGCTGCCCAGCTCTACAGTGAGTTTCGGGAATTTTTCCCTAAAAATGCGGTGGAGTACTTTGTTAGTTACTACGATTACTACCAGCCGGAGGCCTACGTTCCGACACGCGATTTGTTTATTGAAAAGGATTCATCTATCAATGAACATATTGAACAAATGCGATTATCTGCAACCAAGAGTTTGCTGGAGAGGCGCGATGTCATCATCGTAGCCACTGTGTCCGCAATTTACGGTATTGGTAATCCGGGTGACTATCACAGCATGGTGATGACTTTGCGCCCTGGCGACAAGATGAGTCAGCGCGATATTTTGATGCGCTTAATTGCGATGCAATACGACCGTAATGAAACCGATTTCAAGCGCGGTGTTTTTCGGGTCCGGGGTGACACGATTGATATTTTTCCGGCTGAGCATAATGAATTAGCGGTGCGCGTTGAGCTGTTTGATGATGTTATTGAGAGCTTGCAATTCTTCGATCCACTCACTGGAAAGATTCGTCAGAAGATTCCACGCTTTACCGTTTATCCAAGCTCGCACTACGTCACGCCGCGTGATACGGTTCTCAAGGCAATTGAAACCATCAAAGCAGAGTTACGCATTCGCTTAGATGAATTTGTAAAAGACGGCAAGCTGGTTGAAGCGCAGCGTTTAGAGCAGCGTACCCGCTTTGACCTCGAGATGCTCAATGAATTAGGCTTCTGCAAAGGTATTGAGAACTACTCTCGCCACCTCTCAGGCGCTATGCCTGGTGAGGCGCCGCCTACCTTGGTGGACTACTTGCCCAATGACGCACTCATGTTCTTAGATGAGAGTCATGTCCTCATAGGTCAGCTCAACGCGATGTATAACGGCGATAAGTCTCGCAAACATACCTTAGTAGAGTTTGGATTCCGTTTGCCTTCAGCAATGGATAACCGCCCACTCAAATTTACTGAGTTTGAAACCAAGATGCGTCAAACCGTGTTTGTCTCTGCAACGCCGGCTGATTACGAAAATACGCATACGGGACAAGTGGTAGAGCAAGTGGCAAGACCAACCGGATTAGTCGATCCAGAAATCGAAGTATTGCCAGCAAGTACTCAAGTTGATGATCTGCTGAATCAGATTCATGAGCGTGTCAAAGTCCATGAGCGTGTTTTAGTAACGGTATTAACAAAACGTATGGCTGAGCAACTCACGGATTACTTATCGGATAACGGAGTAAAAGTACGCTACGTACACTCCGATATTGATACGGTGGAGCGAGTTGAAATTCTGCGTGACTTACGTTTAGGTGTCTTTGACGTATTGGTAGGTATTAATTTATTACGCGAGGGCCTAGATATTCCAGAGGTCTCTTTAGTCGCCATTTTGGATGCGGATAAAGAGGGCTTTTTGCGTTCTGAGCGTAGTTTGATTCAAACTATTGGTAGGGCGGCACGAAACGTCAAAGGTAAGGCGATTTTGTATGCTGACCGCATTACCGATTCCATGAAGCGGGCAATGGGCGAAACAGAGCGCCGCCGCACCAAACAAATTGCTTTCAATAAGGCGAATGGTATTGAGCCGCGGGGCGTTAAAAAGCGTATTAAAGACATCATTGATGGGGTCTATGACGTTAAAGAGAAGCGCTCTGAGATGCAGGTTGAGCAGGAGCGGGCACGCTATGAGGATATGAGTGAGAAGGATTTAGCGAGTGAAATCAAGCGCTTAGAGAAGCAAATGAACTCTGAGGCCAAGAATTTGGAGTTTGAAAAGGCTGCCTCTACCCGCGATAGATTGACTAAGGTGAAGGAAATGGCTTTTGGGGCACGTTCCCGGGACGCCATTTAAGTTGAGGGGTTAATGCCCGAGCAATTTAGTGGGGTATATGGTAAAGTTGAGTGGAATGGTCGGGTATTACCCGCCCGACTGTTAGCTGTCCATAACAATCCATTACCAAGGTGACATATGAGACTTACAACTAAAGGCCGTTTTGCAGTAACCGCAATGATCGATTTAGCCCTGCGTGAGACGCACGGGCCTGTAACTTTGGCTGGAATTAGCCAAAGACAGAAGATTTCCCTCTCGTATTTAGAGCAATTGTTCGGCAAGTTACGCCGTTTCAATATCGTTGAAAGTACTCGTGGTCCTGGCGGTGGTTACACCCTAGCCCGTAAATCTGAGGAAATTAGCGTAGCCGATATTATTGTGGCCGTAGATGAACCCCTAGACGCAACTCAATGCGGCGGCAAAGGAAGCTGTCATACCGATGAAGAAAGCCAAGGTCATTGCATGACTCATGATCTTTGGTCAAACCTGAATGCCAAGATGGTGGAGTACTTGAGTTCCGTGTCTTTACGAGACTTGGTGCAACAGCAATCTGGACGCGGGATCGTATTGCATGATTTGCGCCCCAAGAAAATCAAGGCTGACAGTGTTAAGGCAGAAAAGCTAGCACCAGCAGTCGCAGCAAAGAAAGAAGACGCCCCGAAGCGCCCTCTTGTGAATTCTGTTTTTAATCTAGCTCGGCAAAGTTAATCCAAGAGATTAATCTCCTTACCTATTAATCGATAAGCAAAAAATGAACGCACCGCAAGACATTCCCCAGCAGTCAATACCGATGTTTAGTCCTAAGCATTTCCCGGTTTATATGGACTATTCGGCTACTACTCCGATTGATCCGCGCGTGGTAGATAAGATGTTGCCTTACTTGCGTGAGCAGTTTGGTAATGCCGCATCTCGTAGCCATGCCTACGGTTGGGCTGCAGAGGAAGCGGTTGAGTGGGCGCGTTCAGAAGTGGCTCAGTTGGTTCATGCTGACCCAAGGGAGATTGTATTTACTAGTGGTGCAACCGAGAGCATTAATTTGGCGCTCAAAGGTGCGGCACACTTTTATAAAGATCGTGGCAACCACATCATTACCGTGAAGACAGAACATAAGGCCACCTTAGACACTTGTCGTGAGCTCGAGCGCGAAGGTTTTGAAGTGACTTACTTAGATGTCATGCCAAACGGTTTGATTGATTTCGCTCAGCTGGAAGCAGCAATGAAGCCAGGCACTATTTTGTTGTCAGTGATGTACGTCAATAATGAGATTGGCGTGATCCAAGATATCCCACGTATTGGGGAGCTATGCCGCTCACGTGGTGTGATTTTTCATGTGGATGCAGCGCAAGCCACCGGTAAAGTTGAAATTGATTTAGAGAAAACTAAAGTGGATTTAATGAGCTTTTCTGCTCACAAGTCCTATGGTCCTAAAGGTATCGGCGCCTTATTTGTGCGTCGTAAGCCCCGTATTCGTATTGAGGCGCAGATTCATGGTGGCGGACATGAGCGCGGTATGCGTTCTGGCACTTTAGCCGTCCACCAAATCGTTGGTTTAGGCGAGGCTTTCCGTATCGCACGCCTTGAGATGGCCTCGGGCAATGCTCGCATCCGCGCGTTGCGTGATCGCTTGCTCAACGGTTTGAAGGATATTGAAGAGGTTTACGTTAACGGAGACATGGAGCATCGTGTTCCGCATAATCTCAACATCAGCTTTAACTATGTTGAGGGTGAGTCGATGTTGATGGCGTTAAAAGATCTGGCCATTTCCTCTGGTTCTGCATGTACTTCAGCATCCTTAGAGCCCTCTTATGTATTGCGCGCTCTTGGTCGTAATGATGAATTGGCGCATAGCTCAATTCGTTTTACTTTGGGACGCTTTACTACTGAAGAAGAAGTAGATTTCACGATCAAATTAGTTAAAGAGAAGATTGCGAAGCTACGCGAACTTTCACCTCTGTGGGAAATGTTTAAGGATGGTATTGATCTCAGCACCATCCAGTGGGCAGCGCACTAAGTAATATTGAATATATTTAAGCAAGTTAGAAGACAAAAGAGATAACGAGGAAATACCATGGCATATAGCGACAAAGTAATTGATCATTATGAAAATCCCCGCAATGTGGGTTCTTTTGAAAAAGGCGATGACCAAGTAGGTACTGGTATGGTCGGTGCACCTGCATGTGGTGACGTAATGAAGCTACAGATTCGTGTAAACGATCAAGGCGTGATTGAAGATGCCAAGTTCAAGACCTATGGCTGTGGTTCCGCGATTGCATCCTCCTCATTAGTCACTGAGTGGGTTAAAGGCAAAACCTTGGATCAAGCCTTAGAGATTAAGAACTCCTTGATTGCTGAAGAGTTAGCTTTGCCACCAGTAAAAATTCATTGCTCTATCTTGGCTGAAGATGCCATCAAAGCAGCAGTGGCTGATTACAAAGAAAAGCATCCGGCCCTGTAAAGATAAAGAGGCTTTCATCATGGCAATTACCTTAACCGACAAAGCAGCTAAACATGTTCAGCGCAATTTAGATAAGCGTGGAAAAGGTTGCGGCTTACGCTTAGGTGTTCGCACTACTGGTTGCTCAGGCTTGGCCTATCAACTGGAATATGTGGATGAGGCTGCTCCTGAAGATGCGAAATTTGAATCTAATGGCATTACCATCTTTATTGACCCCAAGAGCTTAGCCTATTTAGATGGCACCGAATTAGACTTTGTACGTGAAGGTTTGAACGAAGGCTTTAAGTTCCAAAACCCGAATGTAAAAGATGAGTGTGGTTGTGGTGAATCCTTCCGCGTCTGACAATTACTTTCGTTTCTTTGGTTTAGAACAGCAATTCAACCTAGATTTGTCTGCATTGGATCAAGCCTATTTGTCGATCCAAAAAGAAGTGCACCCTGATCGCCATGCTCGCGGTAGCGATACCGAGCAAAGATTGGCAATGCAAATGGCTACCTTAGCAAATACTGCTTTTCAAACTTTGAAAAATCCCATTCAGCGTGGGCTCTATCTTTGCCAACTTCACAAAGTGGATGCGCGCCTCGAGACTAATACGGCTATGCCGGCTGCTTTTCTGATGAAGCAAATGGAATGGCGTGAAAGTCTCGAAGATCAGGATGAGGATCTCGGTGCTCTGGAAGCTCTAGCTGAAGAGGTTGATCAAGCTAAACGAGATCTCTTGGTAGAAATTACACAGGCTATCGATGGGGCTAAGAACTATGAGCGCGCAGCTGAGTTACTCAGGGGCCTGCTTTTTATCGATAAGTTTGCCCTAGAGCTAGATGATGCTATCTCAGCTTTGGTATAGCTTTACACATTAGACCCCATGGCCTTATTACAAATCTCCGAACCTGGTAAATCACTTGCTCCGCATCAGCGTCGGATTGCGGTTGGAATTGATCTGGGTACCACCAACTCTTTGGTGGCGATTGTGAGAGATGCCTTGCCCAAGGTGCTCCCTGATTCAGAAGGGCGAGAATTACTCCCTTCAGTGGTGCGTTATCTCCCAAATGGCAGAACCCAAGCGGGTTTTGAGGCTGCAGAAAGCATTGTCTCTGATCCTAAAAATACGATCGTTTCTGTGAAACGTTTCATGGGTCGGGGTATTGTTGATGTAGAGAATATCGAAAGCACTCCCTACGACTTCGTTGATGAGCCTGGGATGCTCAAGATCAAAACGGTAGCGGGTGACAAGAGTCCCATTGAAGTTTCAGCAGAAATTCTGGCACGCTTGCGCCAATTGGCAGAAGACTCTGTTAATGATGACATCGTTGGTGCAGTGATAACCGTGCCCGCCTACTTTGATGATGCTCAGCGTCAAGCCACTAAAGATGCTGCAAAGTTGGCTGGCATTGAAGTTTTACGTCTCCTCAATGAGCCTACTGCTGCTGCCATTGCCTACGGTTTAGATAACGCCTCCGAGGGCATTTACGCAGTTTACGATTTGGGTGGCGGGACTTTTGATATCTCCATTTTGCGTATGAGCAGAGGGGTATTTGAAGTGCTCTCTACTGGCGGCGATTCTGCTTTGGGCGGCGATGATTTTGACCATCGTCTCTATTGTTGGGTGATTGAGCAAGCTAAGCTTCCACCACTGTCGATTCAGGATCACCGTAAGCTCTTACTCTCTTGCAAACATGCTAAAGAGCAATTGAGTCATAACCCATTAGCACGTGTTCATGAAACCCTTGCAGATGGCACTGTGATTAACGTGGGAGTGAGTCAGGCACAGTTTTTTGATATAACCCAAAACTTAATTAACAAGACTTTGGCTGCCGTGAAGAAGGCTTTGCGCGATGCCGGTCTTAAGGCTGATGAAGTCAAAGGCGTCGTGATGGTTGGTGGAGCAACTCGCATGCCTCATGTACAACGCGCGGTTGGCGAACTCTTCGGCACCAAACCCTTAAATAATCTCAATCCAGATCAGGTTGTCGCTTTAGGTGCCGCAATGCAGGCTGACTTACTTGCTGGCAATCAAAGTAAGGATGATGAGTGGCTCCTCTTAGACGTCATTCCACTATCGCTTGGTATTGAAACCATGGGTGGATTGGTGGAAAAAATTATTCCTCGCAATACACCCATTCCGGTAGCGCGTGCTCAGGATTTCACGACTTTTAAAGATGGCCAAACTGCCCTAGCGATTCAGGTGGTGCAGGGCGAGCGAGAGTTGGCACAAGACTGTCGATCTTTAGGTAAGTTTGAATTGCGTGGCATCCCGCCAATGGCTGCAGGCGCTGCCCGCATTCGTGTGACCTATCAAGTAGATGCGGATGGATTGCTTTCTGTAAGCGCCATGGAGCAAGTTTCAGGTGTGCAAGCCTCAATTGATATCAAGCCATCCTATGGTTTGACTGATGCTGAGATTGCCCGCATGTTGCAAGATGGATTTGCTTCGGCCAAAGTGGATCTCCTATCCAGATCTTTGCGTGAAGAGCAGGTGAATGCACAGCGTTTATTGGATGCTGTGCAAACTGCTTTGGATTCTGATCGTGGATTGTTGAATCCTCAAGAGCAGGCTGAGGTTGATCAAGAAATGGTCGTCTTGCAAAAGATGCTTACAGAAGAAACTGACAGTGCCATTCTCAGAAAAGCAGTCGATCATGCTGCCAAGGCAACCGACGAGTTTGCCCAAAAGCGCATGAATGCCAGTATTAAGAGGGCATTAGCCGGTAAGAATGTTGCAGAAATTTAAGAAAAGAAAATTACCAAAATGACTCAGATCGTTGTTCTACCCCATACCGAGTATTGCCCTGAAGGTGCGGTGCTTGAAGTCACTCCAGGCACCTCTGTTTGTGAAGCTTTGCTAGAAAATAATATTCCGATTGAACATGCTTGCGATATGGTCTGCGCTTGCACTACCTGTCATGTGATTGTGAAAGAGGGTTATCAGAGTCTGAATGAGCCTGATGAGAATGAAGAGGATTTGTTAGACCGTGCATGGGGCCTGAATCCTCAGTCTCGCTTATCTTGCCAGGCTATTGTGGCGCGTCAGAATTTAGTCATTGAGATCCCGAGGTACTCTATCAATCACGCTAAAGAAAATCACTAATTTCTGGCTCGGTATTACACTCTAGAAATACAAGAGGATTAATGAGTGTATGAATATTCAGAATAAAGTAGGATATTTGATTGGGCTTACAGCGCTCTTGAGTGCTTGCTCAAATAATAGTGATCCCTATCAAAATATGGATTACCCACAGTCCTACACTCAAAGTGGTGGCTATAACAGTTCACCACAGTTGATCTCATCAGAGCAATTGCAGTCCCTGCTTTCTCCGATTGCCTTATATCCAGACTCCTTGCTGTCATTGATGCTGTTGGCATCAACTTATCCACTAGAGGTGGCCGAGGCCTATAACTGGCGCAATAGCAACTCCAGTCTAAATGGCACTGCATTGCAAGATGCTCTCAAAGTGCAATCGTGGAACGATAGCGTGAAGTCACTGATCTCATTCCCGCCAGCATTCAATATGATGGGTAGTAAATTACAGTGGACCCAAAATCTGGGTAATGCTTATAAGCTACAACCAGCAGATACGATGAAGGCGGTGCAGGTTTTACGCAAGCGTGCCGTTCAAGCTGGAACTCTCAAAACAAATCAGCAAATTACAGTAAGTACTGACGCTAACTCGAACGTATTAATTGGTCCCGCCAACACTCAACTTGTCTACGTGCCGAGCTATAACCCCACTGTTGTTTATGGGGCGTGGCCTTATCCAGATTACCCGCCATATCCTGCTTACAACCCTGCCTGGGGAATGATGTCATTTGGTCTTGGGATGGCAGTAGGTGGCGCCTTTTGGTCCACACCTAGCTGGTCTGACGGCACGATTAATGTGAATAATACAAATTCTCCTGGAAGAACGAATAGGGGGCTAATTGGCCCGAGTAGCATTCAGAACCAACAGCGACTTCTGAGCGATTGGAAAAATAATGCGACTCCACAAGATCGACAGGCCGCAAGAGCGGCCGGACAGAGGGCTGACAATGCCTTTCAAAAAAATGCTACGCCACAAGAGCGCGCTCAAGCTGATCGCCTAAATCAAGAGGCCAGAAATGATTACCAGCAGGATCGAAACAATCCAAATGCCTACCGTGAGGCAGCCCAAGAAAATGCCATGCGAGACCAAGCGCGATATGACCGAATGAATGATGACCGATTCAGTGGTCGTGGTGGTTTTGGTGCTGGTCGTATGGGTGGATTTAGGCGCTAATCTTTAAAGAAGACACTATGAAACTATTCCGGACAATCTCACTCGTCATTGGTGCGGTCTTACTGTTGCAGGCAAACACTTTTGCTCAGTCTGACTTGCCTAAGAATGATGCATCTACCGCTGCATTGGTTGAGCTGTGCAAAAATTTTAACGATGCGGATGCGCAGAACTTTTGCTTTGGCTTTGGCGAGGGTGTTTATCAGGCCTATCTTGCCAACCGAAATTCAAAACAAAAGCCGAGCATTTGCTTCTCATCGGAAACTGGCACAAGAGAAGTCATTCTTCAGGAGTTCCTGACTTGGAATCAAAATAACCCCCAATTCAATCAGGAGCGCGCAGCTAAGACGCTGGATCGATTCTTTAAAGCAAAGTATCCCTGTAAATAGCGGGTGCTTAGGCACTAACACCCATTGCACCAATGTAAGGCATTGCGCACATTAAGTAAGCAATACTTCATTGGGGTAGGCTTTCACTGGAATACGATGAAGTTGTTGTTCATTCTTAGGCAGTACCTCCATAGTTTTTCTTTCAAACCACCCTACGGGGTGGTTTTTCTTTTTGTAATAACTTCATCTAAGAAGTATTTCTTAATCTCTTGGGTAATATTTTCACGAGAATGTTTACGTTTTTCTAGTAAGCCAACTTTTCGGTAAATTGTTTTTCCAGGCAATTCAGATATCTTTAATTGGCGGTCATTTTCCCAAGAGACGTTAGCTAGCTTGGGAACAATGGAATACCCAAGCCCCTGTCTTACAAGCTCAATAATCGCCTCTACTGAATTGAGCTCCATACCTTCTTTAATATTTAATTTATTTGCCCGAATGGTTTGATCTACGAGGTGGCCAGTCCATGTGTTTCGCTCAAAACGGATAAATGGAAATTGATTTGCCAACTCCTTTGGTGTAAATCCTTTTTTATTTTTGATTGCCGGATAGATCACAATCATAGGCTCTGTATATAGTTCGGTCCATTGAATATTTTGGGGTAATACATAGGGTGACTCAGTCACTATTGCTGCATCCAGGCTACCTTCGATTACTTGCTCCAGAAAGTTACTAGAAAGACCTGCAATGAGTTTAATTTCAAGTTCTGGATAGTTCTGCTTGAGCTCATTCAATGTATTTCCAAAGGCACCCATTAAGGTTGAGACCAGTGCGCCTAGAACAATAGTGCCACTGAGTTCGGATTTAAAGTCTGACCCCAAGGCCTCGTAGCGGACAATAATTTCCTGAATTGGTTCAACCAATGATCTGCCATGGTGATTGAGGGTCATGGAGCGTTTGGTTCTATCAAATAGCTCAACACCAATATCTGCTTCTAACAGTTGCAATTGCTGTCCTGCGGCAGCAGCCGTAAGGCCTATTTCACGTGCAGCGGCTGCCACGCTCTTATGCCTTGAAATAGCCAGGAAGTTCTTGAGTACTCGAATGCTAGACATGGGTTTAAATATAAAGTATTTTTTTATCTCGTAGAAAATTATATTCGATTTATTTTTTACTATCTATCGATATAATGAGTTCATGTCTAATACAGATCTCAAAGTAAAAGTCTGGCGCGGCGCTCAAGAGGGTGAGTTTGTTGAGTATTTGGTGCCTCGAAATCCAAATCAAACGGTGCTGGATGTCGTTACCTTTATTCAGCGTAAGCTAGATCCAACTCTCAGCTACCGATTCGCTTGTCGGGTAGGTATGTGTGGTTCTTGCGCCATGACAGTGAACGGCGTTGCTCGCTGGACCTGTCGTACTCACGTTTCCAAAATTGTTGAAGGGGATTCCCTGGAGATTGCCCCTCTGAATAATCTGCCAGTCATTAAAGACCTTGCTACAGATATGCGAGAGTTCTTTAATAAGTGGAAGGGTGCGGTTGGTTTCTTCAAGGGGGATAAAACCCGTCATGATGATTTTGCAAGAGTAGAGCCGCAGTCACCTGAACGTCAATTAGCCAATGCTGGTATCGAATGTATTGGTTGTGCAGTGTGCTATTCCTCCTGTGAAGTTGTTCAGAGCCGCCCTAACTACCTCGGGCCAGCCGCCTTGAATCGTGCTTGGACCTTAACGAATGATGTGCGTGATGTGCAGCAATTAGATCGACTTCGTGCTGTTGCTGGTGATGAAGGTTGCCACGCATGTCATACGCAGGGATCCTGTACAGAGCGTTGCCCTAAGAAGCTTGAACCTACGGCTAGTATTGCTGGCTTGAAAAAGTTAGTAGCAAGAGCTGCTGTGCGAGGAAGCAAGTGGGGCAAGTTATGAGTCAAGCCGTGATGCAGGCAAAGCTTTGGTATGCCCAAAGAATCAGCGCCATGGTTTTAGGTCTTTGCGTCAGTATCCACCTGGTCATCATTTTTTATGCAATACGCGGCGGCTTAACTGCTGAGGAAATTCTGGGGCGTACTCAAGGCAATATTGCTTTTGCTATTTTTTATGAGATTTTTGTTTTAGCCTGCTTTGTACATGCGCCTATTGGCTTGGCCAATATTCTCGAAGAAACGTTTTCTAAGGGATTCATTTCTAAGACCCTATCTTCGCTCCTAGCAATCCTGATTCTCATTCTTGGAACCACAGCAGTGATTGGCGTCTATACCGGAGGTGCGTTATGAGCCCGAGGCCAAAGCTCGATTTACGCGCGAAGTCTCATCTCTCCTACTTTGCTTATGCATGCCATCGCTTCTCCGGACTGCTACTCGCTTGCTTCATCCCCTTACATTTCTTAATGCTGTCTCAGTCTTTGCGTGGCGCCAGTGGGTTTGAGCGCTATCTGGGCTTAACGGATTTTTGGGCTTTTAAATTCGGAGAGTGGGCGTTGGTTATTTTGTTAGCGATCCATTTAGTGGGCGGAATTCGACTCATCATGATTGAGTTTGGCTCATGGCGCGGATTGCGTAAGGCTTGGACCCAAGTAGCTATTTTGTTTGGTATTACTTGCGGCCTTCTATTTTTGTATTTGGCAAATTGATTGGGTAATTTATGCGGTTGCAAATGAAAGCAGTTGAGGAGGCTTGCAAGGAGCTCTATATTCGCGCCTTAAAAGTGCTGCCAGATGATGTCAAAGCGGGTATTGAGCGCTTAAATCGGGGCGAATCAGATGCACGTGCACAGGTGGTCCTCAAAACCATGATCACCAACATAGCTGTTGCAGAGCGCGAGGATAATCTACTTTGCCAAGATACTGGTTTGCCAATTTACAAAGTCAAGATTGGTCGTAATGTGCAGCTTGATGGCATGGAGCTCAAGGCGGCGATTCGTAAAGGTTGCGAGCGTGCAACTACTGAATACCCATTGCGATCTTCTGTAGTACATCCGATTACGCGCAAGAATAATCACACATCTTGCGGTATTGATATGCCGGCAATCAGCATCGATTTTTGTGATGATGAAGAGATGATTGAAATCGAGATGGTTCCCAAAGGTAGTGGTTCAGAAAACAATTCCTTTTTGAAGATGGCTATTCCTGCTGATGGAATTAATGGCGTTAAAGCATTTGTTATCGAGAGCGTTGTTTCTGCGGGAGGCAAGACTTGTCCGCCAACCATCGTCGGTGTTGGTATCGGTGGCACCTCTGAGCAATGTGTTGCCATGGCTAAGCGTGCCGCTACAAGAGCATTGGGTAGCGTATGCAGCGATGAAGAAGGCGCCAAGTTAGAGCAAGAATTAACTGCTGCCGTGAATAAATTGGGTATTGGCCCTCAAGGCTTGGGTGGTGATGGCACAGCGTTTGCCGTGCATATAGAGCTTGCCCATACTCACATCACCTTAAATCCAGTAGCTGTCAATATGCAGTGTCACTCAGCGCGTAGAGCGCGAGCAACCTTCACGCCTGATGGTGTGACTTACGGATTCTAGGAATCAAGATGGCCCACTATAACCTTCCAACTCCTGTTAGCGAATCGGATATTCGAAAGCTGCGTATTAATGACACAGTGACTCTTCAAAATACTTTATTTGGTATTCGGGATGCTACGCAGATTCATATGTTTGATAAGGGTCGAAAAACTCGCTTTGATCTCAATGGTCATGCAGTGATTCATACGGCGCCGAATGTGCGCAAGGTGCCTGTGAGTGTGGAGTTTCCGGCTGGATACCAACCCATCTGCATTGGCACCACTACCTCAGATCGCATGGAGCGCTTTACTCGCCCATTGATGACTGAAAATGGTGTTCGAATGATTGTAGGTAAGGGCGGTATGCGGGAAGAATCTGCCGCAGCGTTTCAGGTAATTGGTGGCGTGTATCTGGCAATTATTGGAGGTACAGCAGCACTTGAGACAACCTGGATTGAGCAAATTGAAGACGTTGACATGGATGATCTCAATCCAGAGTCTCTGTGGCGCTTCAAGATTAAAGACTTTGGCCCTTTGCTAGTGGCAATGGATAGTCATGGTGGCAGTATTTATCAAGAAGTGAAAAGTGATGTTGCGCGTAACAAAGAGGCGGTATTAAAGAGCTTAGGAATTTCCTTATGAATATCAGCACTCTTGAGACAGACATTCTTATTCTAGGTTCTGGTGGTGCAGGACTTTTTGCGGCTCTGCACGCCCACCAAACCAATCCAAATCTACATATCACTATTGCTGTAAAGGGATTGCTAGGTAAATGCGGTTGTACTCGAATGGTGCAAGGTGGCTATAACGTTGCACTGGCAGAGGGGGACTCTGTTGAACGTCATTTTATGGACACAATCGAGGGTGGTAAATGGTTGTCAGACCAAGAGTTAGCCTGGACGTTGGTAAGTAAGGCGGTTGAACGCATTCGTGAGCTTGAGAATGAGCTCGGCTGCTTCTTTGATCGCAATCCAGATGGCACAGTTCATCAAAAAGCGTTTGCAGGACAAACTTTTGACCGCACTGTCCACAAGGGCGATTTAACTGGAATTGAAATTATCAGTCGACTGGCTGAGCAAGTGTGGGCTAGAGGAATTCACCGTCTTGAGGAGCATAGGGCGGTTGAGTTAATCCATAGCGTGGATGGAAAGTCACTCGCTGGTGTATTAATGCTCAATATGACGACTGGTCAGTTCACACTGGTACGAGCTAAAGCGGTTTTGTTAGCTACAGGTGGCGGACCAACAATGTACAAGTACCACACACCTTCGGGTGACAAGAGTTGTGACGGCCTAGCCATGGCACTTCGTGCGGGTCTTACTTTGCGCGACATGGAGATGGTGCAATTTCACCCAACCGGACTTCTCGCTGGCTTAGACACTCGTATGACGGGTACAGTTCTAGAGGAGGGTTTACGTGGCGCTGGTGGCTATCTCTTGAATGGAAATCAAGAGCGCTTCATGGGTAACTATGATCCGCGTAATGAGCGCGCTACACGAGACATTGTTTCTAGATCTATTAATTCTGAAATAAGAGCCGGTAGAGCAACTCCGAACGGCGGTGTCTATATTCAGATGAGTCACTTAGGTCCTGATAATGTGCGCAAGCTATTTAAAGGTATGGTCGAGCGATGTGCTGACAGTGGCTTTGATTTGGCAGGAGATCTAGTAGAGGTGGTTCCAACTGCGCATTACATGATGGGTGGTCTTATATTCAAGAAAGATTGCAGCACTGAATTGCCAGGACTTTTTGCGGCCGGAGAAGATACCGGCGGTGTTCACGGAGCAAATCGCCTTGGCGGCAATGGTGTTGCAAACTCAACGGTATATGGCGGTATAGCTGGCGAGGAAATGGCACATTGGGTGATGTCTCAAACTTTACAAGAGTGCAATATGGATGAGGTGCGCATGAGCATTACAGCGCATGAGGCTCCATTAGAGCGGCCAGCAGGTGATATCGAATCGATTCGAGATGCTCTTGCAGAGTGCATGTGGGATGACGTAGGTATATCTAGAACTAAAGACAGTTTATTGCGTGCTCGTAGCAAGTTAGATCAGTTAGGTCAGCAGTTAAACCAAATGGGAGTGGGTGACATTCAAAGGCAGTACAGTGTTACATGGCAGGATTGGATGAATCTAAATAATCTCATTTTGGTGAGCAAGTCTGTCACAGAGGCCGCTCTTTCTCGTGAAAACTCAAGAGGGGCACACTATCGCGAGGATTTTCCTGATGCAGGATCTTTGGAAGACTCTTATTTCACGGCAGTCCATCTGCAATCTCGAGGTTTAAAAATTGAAAATAGACCCGTTCAATTTACGATGGTCAAGCCGGGCGAGACAGTCTTAGTAGAGGCTTAATATTTTTGAATTGATTGAGCCAGCCTCATTAGCGCTAGCAGCTTTAATAGTTCTTTGCGGATTCTTCATCTTTGGCATTTCTGGATTCGGCTCGTCAATAGTATCTGTACCTCTATTGGTTCAGATGTATCCGCTAAAGGTTGTGGTACCAATGATGGTCATCATTGATATCTGCGCCTCACTTTATGTCGGCAGGAAGTCATCCGGCGATGCAAACATTCAAGAATTGAAATGGCTATTTCCTTTTAGCTTAATCGGAATGATATTGGGTATTTTTTTATTGATAAGAGCACCAAGCGAGCCCTTGCTGTTAATTCTTGGGCTATTTGCAGCCATTAACGGTATTCGTGTTTTGGTTCAGAGAAATATCGAGTCCAGAGATCCGATTAAAAAATGGTGGGCAGTACCATTTGGATTCTTTGGTGGTGTATTTACAGCCCTTTTTGCTACAGGGGGACCGGTGTACGTCTCTTACCTCGGTTTAAGAATTAATAATCCCAAGGTGCTTCGTGCAACGATGGCATTCGCTATTTTTATGCTGACATTTTTGCGGCTAACCTTAATGCTAGTTACGGGACTCATCTTGAGCTGGGAGGTAATCGGCCTTGCGGTTTGCCTACTGCCAGTGACTTTCTTGGGAATTTGGGCAGGCTCCCATGTTCACACTAAACTTAGCAATGCTTCTATGCGTATCGCCTATGGATCAATATTGGTGTTTGCGGGTTCAATGTTGTTGCTTAGACAGATTACATAAAATATTTTCTAGGCAAATAAAAAGCGAGGATGAATCCTCGCTTTTTATATCCCGCTAGCAATGATTACTGAGTGCTAATATTGCGCCCCTTAATCACTTTCTCCCAATTGGCTAACTCAGCTTTAATCTGAGCATCAAAGTCTTTCTGAGAATTCATAACCGGGGTTAAGCCGTTAAGATCCAAGCTCTTTTTCATGGCTTCCGAGTTCACTGCCTTTATGGTAGCGTCATAAATCTTATCGGTAATCACCTTGGGCGTATTAGCTGGCGCAACCAATCCAAACCAACCAGTACTTTCAAAACCAGGGATACCGCTTTCAGCCACTGTTGGTACATCAGGAAGCTGCTTAACTCGTTTTGAACTAGTAACCGCAATTGGCTTAATTTGTCCGGTTTTTGCAAACCCTGTTGCAGCTGTCAAATTACCGACCATGAAATCAATTTGACCGGCTACGAGATCGTTAATGGCTGCAGACTCACCCTTGTAAGGTACGTGAGTTGCGGGAATGTTAGCTGCGTAGGTGAGGTTCTCACCAGCCATATGAACCTGGCTACCGATACCCGCAGATCCAAAATTGAGATCTTTGGTTTTTGCATAGGCAATAAATTCATTTAAGTTCTTAACGGGGATTTTGCTGCTAACAGATAGCAGCATTGGGCCGCTAGCAACATTAGTAATGTTCACAAAATCCTTGCTGTAGTTGACCGGCAACTTTTTATATAAACTAGGATTCACGGTAAGCATACTTCCGGAGGCAAGCATGATGGTGTAGCCATCTGCGGGCGCTTGCGCTACAAATTCGGCAGCGATATTGCCGCCAGCGCCACCTTTATTTTCAACAATGACGTTTTGCCCCAAATCTTTTGTTAACTGCTGGGCTAAGAGTCGCCCAAGAATATCAGTAGTACCACCGGCCGCAAAAGGAATAATTAATTTGATTGGCTTTGTTGGCCAGGATTGCGCTGTTGCTAATTGAGGCAAAGCAAGGGTGAGCGCTCCTACTAGTAAAACTAAACGTCTACTTAAATTATATTTTTTATTCCCAAACATCGGTGACCTCCAGTGGTAATTTAATCTTTATATCTTAGCTATATAGCTATGAAAAAAATATACTCGACTGCTACTTAATAGTTATATGCTTATTCAATACTTCTATCTCCTCCATCCATCCTGCGGTACTTCGAGATACTCCTGGCACCGCACCACGAATTGGGTATTGCAACATATCTAAATCATCTATATGATTCAGATATGTTAGCTATTTTGTTCCCTAAAGCTAGGTCTAGTCAAGCCCTGAAAAACCCTGCTTTTGAGCGACCTCATTCATAGGGGGCAATCATGAACTTAACCTATCCAGAGATTCTTGCCTTGGCACATTTAGGTCTTCAGGCTGCCGGGATCAATTCAAAAGCAGCTTATGAGACCGCACAGTTTCTGGCGCTGGCGGAGTTAGATGGGCTAGCCTCGCATGGCTTGGCGAGAGTTCCCCAATATGCTGCGCATGCAAAAAATGGCCGCATTGAATTAGATCCCAAGTTAAGCGTCCGTCCATTTAAAACGGCGGCTGCTTTGGTTGATGCGTGTGATGGTCTGGCTTTTCCTGCACTTCGGTTTGCAACCGACCTGTCTGTCAATCTAGCCTCAAAAAATGGTCTTGGTTTGGTAGCTGTTACCAATAGTCATCATTTTGGTGTTGCAGGGCATTATGTTGAGGCTGCGGCACGAGCTGGTTACGCCTCTCTGTTATTTGGAAATACTCCAGCTGCGATGCCTATGGTTGGCGGTACGAAAGCAATCTTTGGGACTAACCCACTAGCCGCAGCTTTTCCCACCGCCAGCGGCGACCCTTTAGTTATAGACATGTCACTCTCTGCGGTAGCCCGCGGAAAATTGTTGGTTGCGGCAAAAAATGGTCAATCGATTCCAGAAGGGTGGGCATTGACTGTGGATGGTAAGCCAACTACTGACCCACAAGAAGGCTTAAAGGGTTTAATGCTCCCTTTGGGTGGTGATAAAGGAGCTTTGCTTGCCCTCATCGTTGAATTGCTGGTCGTCGGGCTTTCAGGAAGCCGCTTTTCTTATGAAGCAGATTCCTTTTTTGATCCTCAAGGCAATCGCCCGCGCATTGGTCAGCTGATATTGACTATTGATACCGGTTTAGCAGGTAAATCTGTTTTTGCCAGTCGAATCCAAGACTTCATCAAGGTCTTAAGTGTCGATCCAGGAATTCGTCTTCCTGGACAGCGTCGTTTTAAGCAGCGTGCTACAGGATTTAGTGGTGGCGTCACAGTTTCAGATGTGGTTGTGGAAGAAATTCAGACTGGCATTCGCCAGTCATGGACTGAGTAGTTTTTTATAAACAAGATTATTGAGGAGATAGTAATGATCCACTTTGTCGTGCATGAGCCAGCAGATGGCGTAGGTGTAGTAGTAGTTGAGGGTGTCAAGGCCGGAACTGACTTAATTGGTTGGGTAATGGATGGCGACCTTACTTTGAATATCAAGTCTGAAAGCGATATTCCGATTGGTCACAAAATTTCATTGAACGATTTCAAACCAGGTGACACGGTCATGAAATACGGCGTTGATATTGGCAAGGTAGTGGCCCCAATCAAAAAGGGCGAGCACCTTCACGTCCAAAACGTAAAAACTAAGCGCTGGTAATCCGGCACCTTACTACCTATTCATTGAGAAAGATATAAAAAATGACTAATTTGAAAGACGCGACCTTTTTAGGTTATCGCCGTGAAAACGGCCGCATGGGTATTCGTAATCATGTATTGATTTTGCCTTTGGATGACTTATCTAATGCAGCCTGTGAAGCAGTAGCCAACAATATCAAAGGAACGATGGCAATTCCTCACTCCTATGGTCGTTTACAGTTCGGAGCTGACTTGGATTTACACTTTCGCACCTTAATTGGTACGGGTTCCAATCCGAATGTAGCTGCTGTAGTGGTTATCGGTATTGAACCGCAGTGGACAAAAATTATCGTTGATGGCATCAAGGCATCAGGTAAGCCAGTTGAGGGATTCTGGATTGAAGGTAATGGCGACACAGCAACCATTGCTTCCGCTAGTAAAGCTGCCTACAACATGATGAAGCATGCATCTAAGCAAAAACGTGTTTCCGCTCCATTGTCTGAGCTATGGGTTTCCACAAAATGCGGTGAATCCGATACTACCTCTGGATGTGGTGCAAACCCAACCGTAGGTGATGCTTTTGATAAGTTGTATGCAATTGGCTCCACCATGGTGTTTGGTGAAACTACGGAGTTAACTGGTGGCGAGCATTTGGTTGAAGCGCGTTGCCGTACCCCTGAAGTGAAGAAAAAGTTCCGCGAAATGTTTGATCGCTACCAGGATGTGATTGAGCGTCATAAGACGAGCGATCTGTCTGACTCTCAGCCGACCAAAGGGAATATTGCAGGTGGTTTAACAACCATCGAAGAAAAGGCTTTGGGCAATATCCAAAAAATTGGTAAAAAATGTATTGTGGATAGCGTGCTGGATAAGGGTGAAGAGCCGAAGATTCCTGGATTGCATTTTATGGACTCATCATCAGCTGCCGCTGAAATGGTCACCCTGTGCGCAGCAGCTGGTTTTACTGCCCACTTCTTCCCAACGGGTCAGGGTAATGTGATCGGCAATGCAATTCTTCCAGTAATTAAGATTTGCGCCAATCCAAAGACTGTTCGTACTATGGGTGAGCATATCGACGTTGATGTGTCTGGCTTATTACGTCGCGAAGAGAACATGGATCAGGCGGGAGATAAGCTATTGGATTGCTTGAAACGCACAGCTGATGGTGAGTTGACTGCTTCTGAAATTCTCGGTCACCGTGAGTTTGTATTAACTCGTTTATACGAATCAGCATAAGACTGCAGCATGAGAAACCTGACCGCTTACGAGGAAGTGAAGCAAAAGATTACCGAGGATCTGGTCAGGGGTCGATATCCTATGGGGCAGGCGTTACCTGCCGAAAAGGACTTATCAAAAGAGTTAGATGTATCTATAGGTACCCTGCGCAAAGCGGTGGACGAGTTGGTTGCGGAAGGTATCGTAGTTCGACGCCAAGGCAGGGGAACCTATGTTGTTGAGCATGATCTCAAAAGACTTTTGTATTATTTTTTCCACATTGTTAAACACGATGCTGAGAAAAAGATTTACCCAAAAGTTGAGTTAGTCTCTTTAAATAGCGCCACTGCTAATAAGGAGGAGGCGAGTAAGTTAGAAATAAAAGAAGGTGCCCCAGTTTGGAGGATTACCAATCGCCTGTCATTGGAAGGGCAGTGTGTCATGATCGATCAGATCACGCTAGATAAAAAGCGGTTTAAGGAATTAACCCGTGCAGACTTTATTGACCGCAAGGGCAGTATTTATCAGATGTATCAAATGGAATATGGCCAGACCGTTGTGCGAAGTAGTGAGCGTTTGCGTGCTGGCTTAGCAGGGAAGCAACATGCTGAATGGCTTGGATTAAATCCAGAGTCTCCCGTCCTGGTGATAAGAAGAGTGGCACTGGGCATTCAGGATGAGCCTCTAGAGTGGCGCGTTTCCACTTTAAATACTACTCAACATGAGTATTTCAGTGAGCTAGTAGCTTAGTTTTATGTTGACTACTGCTCGGAAGAATATTCCAGGACTTTTAGTTTGCCTGGTGATTGCTATGTCGACCAGTTTTCTTTCTGAGAATTATGGTGGCCCACAGTTGTTGTATGCATTACTGATTGGTTTGTCGCTCCATTTTCTATATCTCAATGAGGCTGTAAAGCCAGGAATTGATTTTTGTGGCAAAACGGTTTTACGTTTGGGCGTTGCATTTCTAGGTATTCGGATTACATTTGCTGATATTGGCGCAATCGGTTTGAATACCGGATTAATGGTGATGTTTGCAGTTGCTGCTACGGTAGCCCTTGGATATTTCCTTGCTAAATTCTTAAAGCTGTCTCCAGACTTTGGATTGATTGCGGGCGGATCAGTTGGTATTTGCGGAGCTTCAGCGGCCTTAGCAGTAGCTTCAGTTCTGCCAAAAACAAAAGAGAATGAGCGATTTACTCTACTTGTAGTAGTTGGGGTAACCGTTCTCTCCACTATTGCCATGGTGGTGTACCCCTTCGCGTTGCAGTTGCTCAATATCACTGCCTTACCTGCAGGCATCTTTCTGGGAGCTACCATTCATGATGTGGCGCAGGTAGTTGCTGCAGGCATGTTATTTGGCCCTGAGGCAGGTGATGTAGCGACTGTTGTTAAGCTTTTCCGTGTCGCTCTTTTGTTGCCTGTCGTTTTATTTATCTCTATTTTCTTTGGTGCTGAAAAATCATCTCAGCCCTTAGGCTGGGGCAGCCTACGTCTGATACCAACCTTCTTATTGGGGTTTGTGGCGCTATCAGTTGTTGCATCTATGCAGATTTTGCCAAGCTCCGTTACCCAATCTATTGGGGGAGTATCTCGCTGGATGTTGGTGATTGCTATTGGTGCGGCTGGACTAAAAACAAACTTTCAGGAGTTGGCAAAGTTAGGTTGGCAACCGGTAGTCATGTTGCTAGTGGAAACCCTATTTATTGCTTCAATCGGCTTAATATTTATTTTCAATCTTGCTTAATAGGATTGCCAATAATAATTATTTTGGCGGTATTCTTCAAGGAATGCACTCACAAAGGATGTATGTATTTTAAAAAGGTGAACTACCTATGTCGGATAAAGACAATCTTCCTAGCCGTCGAAAGTTTCTAAAAAATTCTGCTGGCCTTGGCGCGGGACTCAGCGCTGCACTAGCCTCTAGTACCACATTGGCTCAAGCCTCAGCTAGTGAATTTTTAGAGGTAGACCCATGGACCAAAGTGCAGGGCTCCACCTTTATCAATCCGCCTTATGGTCTCCCCTCAAAATATGAAAAGAATGTAGTTCGAGTCTTGCCGTCTCCTGCACCTACTTTTTTAACGGGGTCCAGAACACCGTTGCAAAATTTGCATGGCATCATCACGCCAAATGGACTCTTCTTTGAGAGGCATCATGCTGGTGTACCCGATATCAATCCTGATCTGCATCGCTTAGCCATTCATGGCATGGTTGATAGACCCCTGATGTTGACCATGGAAGACATCGTTCGTTTTCCGTCAGAATCTCGTATTTATTTTTTGGAATGCTCCGGTAATAGTGCTGCTGAATTAAAGAAGGCAACCGGTAAAACCGCTCAGGAAATTCATGGGCTACTTTCTTGTTGTGAGTGGACCGGCGTTCGTCTCTCGACCATCTTTCAAGAATGCGGAGTCCAGCCTGGTGCTACATGGGCCTTAGCAGAGGGTGCTGATGGCGCTGCAATGACTCGCAGTATTCCGATGAGCAAAATGATGGATGATGCGCTTTTGGTTTATGCCCAAAATGGTGAGATGTTGCGGGCTGAGCAGGGTTATCCTCTGCGTCTATTGTTGCCGGGCTTTGAAGGGAACATGAGTATTAAGTGGCTGAGACGCCTTAAATTGGGCTCTGAACCCTGGCAAACTCGTGAAGAAACATCGGCTTATACCGACTTGCAAGCTGATGGCAAGGCCCTTCAATTTACTTTCGCTATGGATGTAAAGTCTGTCATCACGCAACCATCTGGCATGATGAAACTCAAGTCCAAGGGATTCTATGAAGTTTCGGGCGTTGCTTGGTCTGGTAACGGAAAGATTAAAAGGGTCGAAGTATCAACGGACGGTGGAAAGTCTTGGGCTGATGCTATCTTGCAAGAGCCAGTCATGGATAAATCTTTGGTGCGCTTCCGCTATCCCTGGGTTTGGAATGGTGAACCAACTGTGTTCATGAGTCGAGCGATTGACTCTAGTGGTGACACTCAGCCAAGCATGGAGGCCTTATTAAAGGCAAAAAGTCCGAATAGCTTCTATCACAACAATGCAATTCAGCCATGGCGTGTTGCTGCTAATGGGGAGATTACAAATGGTCGTTAAATCTTTTGTGAAACTGACTCTGGCTTTTGCATTGTCTGGAGTTTTAGTGGCTTGCTCGAGTGGATATTATGCTACTGGACCAGTTGGTCTTGGTAAGTCTGTTACCGAAAATCAAATCAAAGCATGGAATATTGATGTTGGGCCAAGTGGAGCAGGTTTGCCCTCTGGATCTGGTACGGCTGTAACTGGTGAAATCATTTACCAGCAAAAATGCGCATCCTGCCATGGAGACAAAGGGCAAGGCGGAATTGCTAACCGATTAGTTGGTGGCGGTAACTTAAATACAGACAAGCCTGTTAAAACTGTTGGTAGTTTTTGGCCTTACGCTACAACTATATTTGACTATGTAAAGCGAGCCATGCCACATCAGGCGCCGCAATCGCTGACAGATGATCAGGTGTATGCCTTAACTGCCTACATCTTGTATATGAATAAGATTGTTTCAAAGGATGAGGTAATGAATGCAAAGTCATTACCGTTGGTAAAGATGCCGAATCGAGATGGGTTTATTCCAATCGTAAGATAAGCATCAGTGCCGAGTTTTCTTAAGCGTAAGAGTCCTCAAGCTCTTCCATCTTGATAGTAGTCATTAGGAACAGAATTCTGCGTTGGAAGTTTTTTCGTTCAGCCACATTCTCATGCGGCAAGCTATCGTGCTCACGCAATAACTGCGTAATAATCGGGTTGTAGTACTCTCGGACAGGTGACATCTCAATTCCTTGGCAAATATCTTCTGAGGACTAATTTACCAAGGTGTCTATATATCTACAAGAAACATATAGCGATAACTTAATTACTTTTGGGTATATAGCTTATTTATTTTTCTACGAATGCGCGCTCAAATACGTAGTCGCCTAATTGACCAAGGCTAGGAGACACCTTGAAACCTTTGGAATCAAGCATCTCAGCAGTTTCTTTGAGCATCGATGGGCTACCGCAGATCATAGCGCGATCGACTGCTGGATCTAATGGGGGTAGGCCAATATCTTTAAATAGTTGGCCTGATTCAATCGCAGTAGTTAAGCGGCCAGTGTGCTTAAAAGCTTCGCGTGTCACTGTTGGGTAGTAGATTAATTTCTCGCGAATGATTTCACCAATGTATTCGTCTTGAGTGAGTTCCTCTTTAATGTAATCACCATAAGCCAGCTCGCTTACCAAACGAACACCATGAATCAAGACTACTTTTTCAAACTTCTCATAAGTATCCGGATCACGAATAATGCTCATAAAGGGCGCTAACCCTGTCCCGGTACTAAATAAGTAGAGGTGTTTTCCTGGGTTTAAGTCATCAATCACTAAGGTGCCCACGGATTTCTCGCTCACCAAAATGGGGTCACCCACCTGAACCTTCTGAAGACGAGAGGTGAGGGGGCCATCTTGAACTTTGATGCTTAAAAACTCTAAATGCTCTTCATAATTAGGGCTCGCCACACTGTAGGCGCGAACTAATGGCTTGCCTTCAACTTCCAAACCAATCATCAAAAAATGGCCGCTACGAAAGCGTAAACCTTTATTTCTGGTGGTAGTGAAGCTAAACAGGGTGTCATTCCAGTGATGAACGGTGAGGACAGTTTCAGTGTTGTAAGCGGCCATAAATACTAGTTAATAGTGTGTAAATCCTAATTATCCTCATTCTGGGGATGGTTCTATAGATAAAAAAGTATTTAGCATATAAAAAGGGAGTCTTTTACTTATGCCGGCTAGCCCCCTATGATCATTTTATGCCCAATCGAAAGAGCCATATGTCTAATAAGCCTGTAGCCCAAAAGTCCCTATTTCTGAGCGTAATCCAGATATTTTTGGGTGTGGCTCTATTGAGCTTATCTACCCACCTTGCCTTTGATGGCGACCTTTATCTGGAGGTGCTTAATCGGAATGGTTTGAACCAGTATCACGCCTTTGGACTATTGGTTTGCCTTAGTTTCGTTTCAGGCGTTTTCCTAATTGCACAACAGGTGTTGACCCAAGAAGCAGGTAGTGTTGATGAGCACTTTAATCAGGCCTTGAACCTCTAAACCAAGATAGACTGTGATCTTATCTTAATAAGGCCACACTATGAGTCCATTGCCACATCAATCGATCTTTGCGAGAGGCGCATGGTATGTGGTGGTGCAGGGCATTCTGATTGGCCTTCTCTTATGTGGCCCTAAAGGCTCTCTTTTAATCAGCTCAGAACCAATTGCTTCTATTCTGCAATCCTGTGGCATTGCCATTGGATTACTAGCTTGTTTGATCATGGTAATTGCCGTCATTAATCTCGGTAAAAATCTCACCCCTTTACCTTGCCCAAAAGAGAATGCTGTTCTGATTCAGAATGGCTTATATCAATTTGTACGGCACCCGATCTACTTTGGGGTGCTCTTAGCAGCACTTGCTTGGCTACTCATCTTCCCCGGCATTTATGTATTGATCTATGCCATTAGCCTATTTTTCTTATTTGATATCAAGGCGAGGCGGGAAGAGGTCTGGCTGGTAGAGCGTTTTCCAGATTACCGAGACTATCAGCTTAGGGTCAAAAAGTTAATTCCTGCTATCTATTAATATGGTGTTTTAAGTTATTGGAGTTTTTATGAGTGGCGAACCCTCTGTAAGACTAGTTCAGCAAGCCGATTATCAATTTGCGATTTATTACAACGAAGAGCGTGATCCCATTTATGGAGATGAGCCGCCACCCCTTGGAGGATCGCAAGGTGCTACACCATCACAGTTCTTGTTGGCAGGTGTAGCTAATTGCCTGTCTGATTCGCTACTCTTTGCGCTCAGAAAGTTTAAGCAAAATCCCGAGCCAATCGAAACGAAGGCCAGTTGCGAAATCGGTAGAAACGCAGAAAACCGTTTACGTATATTGGTCATCAATGTAGAGATTCGGATTGGCGTTCCGGGAAATAGCCTTGAGAATCTCGAGCGTGTATTGGCGCAGTTTCAGGATTTCTGCACCGTATCCTCTAGCGTGAGTCTTGGTATTCCGGTTAATGTGACCGTAATTGATAGTGAGAGCGTAAAGTTATATCCAGCCATTTAACTGCTCGTGATGTAGCTCAGAAAAAAGCCGCAGAGGTTGAAGTCTGCGGCTTTTGATTTCTGAAGAAAGATATTCGAACTGCTTACTCTTCTTCACGACGCAGATGTGGGAACAAAATCACATCACGAATATTAGGCACGTCAGTTAGTAGCATAACTAAGCGATCAATGCCTATACCGCAACCACCAGTCGGAGGCATACCGTATTCCAGCGCGCGAATGAAGTCATGGTCAAAGTACATTGCCTCTTCATCACCTGCTTCTTTTTGCTCTACTTGCTTACGGAAGCGATTGGCTTGATCTTCCGCATCATTTAACTCTGAGAAGCCGTTGGCAATTTCACGACCGGTAATGAATAATTCAAAGCGCTCGGTAATACCAGGGCGGGTATCCGATTCACGGGCAAGAGGACTGACTTCGATTGGGTAATCGATAATGTAAGTTGGCTCCCATAGGTGTGACTCGGCAACTAATTCAAAAAGCGCTAATTGAAGAGCGCCAATACCAGCATTCTTGAGTGTAGGGGAGTCTGGATTCTCGCCACCTTTTTTCAGTTCAGCGCGGATGAATGCAGCGTCTTCTAACTGAGCCACTTCATAACTCTTGTTTGACTGGCCACAGTATTTCAAGATGGCTTCAGTAATCGTTAAGCGCTGGAAGGGCTTGCTCAGATCCAGCTCACGACCTTGGTGGGTTAGTACAGCAGTACCTTGTGCATCCATTGCAGCAGCGCGAATTAAGCTCTCCGTAAAATCCATCAACCAACGGTAATCGGTATAGGCTGCATAGAATTCCATCATCGTGAATTCTGGATTATGTCGTGGGCTCACGCCCTCATTGCGGAAATTACGGTTAATTTCAAACACACGCTCAAAGCCACCCACTACTAAGCGCTTCAAATACAACTCTGGTGCAATACGCAAGAACATTTGCATGTCTAAAGCATTGTGGTGCGTAGTGAAGGGTTTAGCAGTTGCGCCACCAGGAATCGGATGGAGCATTGGTGTTTCTACTTCCATAAAGTCTGCATCAAGCATATGGCGACGCAAGGAGGCAATCGTATTGCTACGTGCCCTGAAAGTATTGCGACTTTCTGGATTGACGATCAAGTCAACGTAACGTTGGCGATACTTGGTCTCTAGGTCCGATAAACCATGGAACTTATCTGGCAATGGACGTAAAGACTTGCTCAGCAGGCGCAGCTTGCTACATTCAACGGAGAGCTCGCCTTTATTGGTCTTAAATAAATTGCCCTCAGCGGAGATAAAGTCACCCATATCCCAGTGCTTAAATGCACCATGAATATCGGCACCACTGATTTCATCATTAATGTAGAACTGAATCTGGCCACTACGATCTTGAATGGTGGCAAAGCTTGCCTTACCCATCACCCGTTTGAGTACCATGCGGCCAGCCACTTTGACATGCACCTTCTTGGCGGCTAATTCCTCTTTGGTGAGGCTGTCGTAGTGAGTATGCAGATCTGCTGCTAAGTGGGTCGGTACGAAGTCGTTCGGAAATGCGATGCCACCTTCACGTAGCTTGGCTAATTTCTCGCGACGCTCGGCGATGATGTGGTTTTCATCTACAACTTCAGTAGCTGCAGCTTGGTGAGGAGTTGAATTCACTGGATCGTTCATATTGAATATTAATAACTGGAATGGGAGTAATGAATCAAACGCCTTGCTTCAGGCTGGCTTCAATAAAGGCATCAAGATCACCGTCTAATACTTTTTGTGTATTCGAGATCTCAACGTTAGTACGTAAGTCTTTGATGCGACTCTGGTCTAGCACATAAGAGCGGATCTGATGACCCCAGCCCACATCAGTTTTACTGGCTTCAAGCTTATCCTGTTCTGCACGACGTTTTTGCATCTCGTGTTCATATAGACGTGATTTCAGCATCGTCATCGCCTCAGCCCTGTTGCGGTGCTGACTTCGGTCATTCTGACACTGCACCACGATCCCGGTGGGCAGGTGGGTTAAGCGAACAGCAGAGTCGGTTTTATTAATGTGCTGACCACCCGCACCAGAGGCGCGATAGGTGTCGGTACGAATATCGGCTGGATTAACGTCAATCTCAATCGAGTCATCAATCTCCGGGTATACGTAGATACTGGCAAAAGAAGTATGGCGACCATTAGAGGAGTCAAAGGGTGACTTGCGCACTAAGCGGTGCACACCAGTTTCTGAGCGCAGGTGCCCGTAAGCATATTCACCATCTACCTTGATAGTGGCGCTCTTGATGCCGGCAACATCACCATCGGATTCTTCTAGGATTTCTGTCTTGTAGCCTTTGCGCTCGCAATATTTAAGGTATTGGCGCAGAAGTATGCTGGCCCAGTCGCAAGCCTCTGTTCCACCGGCGCCCGCTTGAACATCGATAAAGCAATTACAGGAATCCATTTCGTTATGGAACATACGGCGGAACTCGAGATCATGAATGATCTTGCTATAGCTTTCAACGTCTTGTTCGATAGCGCCAATCGTTTCAAAATCACTCTCTTCTTTAGCCATGTCGAATAATTCGAGGGCACCAGTGATATTGCTATTTAAATCAGTGAGTGTGGCAACGACACCATCAAGCAATTTCTTCTCTTTGCCGAGGGCTTGCGCTTTCTTTTGATCATCCCAAATGGTGGGATCTTCAAGAATAGAATTAACTTCAGTAAGGCGTCGTGACTTTACTTCGAAGTCAAAGATACCCCCGAAGTGCTTGCTCACGGGTGAGCAGATCGGACAGGGTATTTGAAATAATGTTGAGTTGTTCGGCTTCCATCCCCTGATTATAAGGGGGTTATTACAGCCTAGCCTTCGTCGTGCGCCTCAATCATGAGTTGTACGCGTGCCTGCCCTTGAAAACGGTCAGTGACTAGGCGATAGGCTAGCTTGGCTTTGGCTGGCAAGGGCTGGGTCCGATTGAACCAAACGCCTGTAAATGGTTTGCTGGCCAGTTGACCGTCCCCAATGGGACGAAGCTGCAGGCGCAGATGTTTTTCTTTCATGAGGCTTTGCTGACCAATCTCAAATTCACCGTAAAAAATGGGTTGCGGAAAGCCTTGCCCCCAGATTTCTTCAGCCAGGAGATCACCGGTTTCAGGTGTGAATTCAGATAGTCCTAGTGGACCATCATGAATATGGCGACGCTCTAGTAATTCATCATTCAGTAAGCCATTGGCAACCTGCTGAAACACAGTATCAAACTTTTCAAAATCGGCTTTTCTAATGCTAAGACCTGCCGCCATAGCATGCCCTCCAAATTTGAGAATCAGACCCGGCTCACGTTTAGAAACAATATCTAAGGCATCTCGCAGATGAAAACCTGTCAGCGATCTACCGGAGCCACGCAACTCTTCCCCGCTAGAGCCATCGGCTGGAGCAAAGACAATCGCGGGACGATTAAAACGTTCTTTCAGACGAGAGGCCACGATGCCAACCACGCCTTGGTGCCATTCTGCATTCCAAAGGCAGATACTGGAACGCTCTGCCATACTTCCTGCTAATTGATCTTCAGCGAGATGGGCGAGAGCGGCTTCTTGCATACCGCCTTCAATAACGCGTCTCTCGCGATTAATGCGATCGAGTTCGTAAGCCAGTTCAATAGCTTCTTCGGGCTTATCGCAAATTAATAAGCGAATACCTAAAGTCATGTCCGCTAGACGTCCTGCTGCATTTAAGCGAGGGCCGATGGCAAAACCTAAGTCAAAGGTATTAGCCTTGCGAGGATCGCGCACAGCTGCCTGAAACAGTGCTTGAATACCAGCTTGCGATACTCCTGCACGAATACGTTTCAGACCATTGGAAACCAAGATGCGGTTATTGCGATCAAGCTGTGCCACATCCGCTACGGTACCTAAAGCCACGAGATCTAATAGGTTCTCAATCTTGGGTTGAGTTTCAGTAGTAAATTTGCCGCGCTGACGAAGCTCGGCTCGCAAAGCAACTAGCAAATAGAACATAACACCTACACCAGCAAGCGCTTTGCTTGGGAAGTGACAACCCGGTTGATTGGGATTGACGATTGCAGTGGCTTTGGGCAGTCGATCTCCTGGCAGGTGGTGGTCAGTCACGATCACTTCCATTCCGAGCTCGCGAGCTCGGTCTACTCCAGCTTCGCTGGCAATACCGTTATCGACTGTAATAAGATATTTGGGTTTGGGGTCTTGCTGAGCGGCAAGATCAACCACCTCTGGAGTTAGTCCATAGCCCATCGTAAAGCGATTGGGCACCAAGAACTGAATGGGAGTATCTGGCCCACCCAACATCTTCAATCCACGCAGAGCAACAGCGCATGCAGTAGCGCCATCACAGTCATAGTCGGCTACCACCAGCATGGACTCTTTACGTTCCAAAATATCTGCTAGCAGGGCGGCAGTACTAATGCAGTTTTTCAACTCGACTGGTGAGAGTAGTTGCTTTAGATCTAAAGAGAGTTCATCTGGTTTATCAATGCCACGAGCTGCATATAGTCTTGCTAATAATGGGTGCAGACCACTTTGCTGTAACCAGCTAGCTGCGCGATCAGAGAAGGGGCGCTGAGAGAATAGACTCATGATGAAATAATTTTTTGCCAAGTTAAGGGTTCTGGTTTTTTCCAGAAGGCCCATGACTTTTTGTTTAAGTCTTTAGCTGTGAAGATTCTGTGGCGAGTTTGACCCTTGGGAAAATCGATCACTTCGATTTCATCTAGCTCATTACTCAACAGCACTCTTCTCAAGTTATCCCAAATACTCGCCGGACGATCAATCCAAGCAAAGGCATTTTGCAGCTTTGAGAAATCAATTTCACACTGTTGAGGGATTGAAAGGTATTTAGCTAACCCAGCTAAGAGGGGATGATCTCCATATATCTGGCCTACATTCTCAAGCAATGGAGGAGTCTGAATATCAGCTAGTTTACCGATACCGCTAATCCATAAGGAGTTGATGCTGGGGTATCCGCGTTGTTCACGCTCCTGATTGACTGGATCAATATGCCAGAGCATCTGAATTTCATTTTGGAGTTTGCGCCAGAGCTTAGCAACTCCAGTCACGTTTGTATCGCGCGGCATCCACCAATCAATATTGCGACCATGCGCTTGATCAATAGAGTGCGTTGCAAGACTAGCAAATGGACCGGCTGAAATAAACCAATCACGCTGGCCTTGGAATAACACCTTGCTTCTAAAATCTTCTTCAATGAAGGGGAGGGCAACTTGAAGCAAGCTGGCAGATTCATTTGCCGTCAGATCAATCTGACTTTGGGCCATCAGGATTAAATGATCCCGGGTGGCATGAAGGTGGACTGGTTGTAGGCAGGCAATAGCTTCATTTGGGTTAACTGCTAGGTTGCTTTGACCCAATAGCAAGACTGAGGCAATCGGCAGTTGATCGCCTAGTAGAAAGCGCTCCTGCGGAAGTCCGCTGGGTGGGGTATCACGCTCTAATCCAGCGTCAATAGCATCTTCGCCCGACACCATCAGGGTAAAGCGTCGCAAAGAACTTATTTGGGAGGTCAAATTGGCAGTCATTTCCCTGATTTTAGGTGGCATTTACAGAATCCATCAGTTTGCTCGTTTAATTCACTAAACTGTAAGTATGTTGAGACTTCCTATTGAGCTAGAAATTGGCCTGCGCTACACCCGATCTAAGCGTCGCAAGACGGTCGGTAAGCGTGATGGCTTCCTGTCTTTTATTTCTGGAATCTCCACAGCAGGTATCGCCTTGGGTGTTGCCGCCCTGATTGTAGTGCTCTCAGTGATGAATGGCTTTCAGAAGGAAGTGCGCGACCGCATGTTGTCCGTCCTTTCTCATGTTGAAATTACTGCCCCAGATGGTTTAGCCAATTGGGAGCCGATAGCACTCAAGGTAGCTGCCCAGCCACACGTTGTGAGTGTCGCTCCGATGGTCAGCTCGCAAGGTTTACTCAGTCGCGAGAATGTAATGCGTGGCGTATCTATTCGGGGAGTATTGCCAAGCGAGGAAGGTAGGGTTTCTGATTTACCTAAGCAGTTTATTGCTGGCAGCATCGAGGATCTCAAGCCAGGTGCGTTTAGCGTTGCCTTGGGCGCACAGCTTGCCAACATGGTTGGGGCGCGGGTTGGTGATCGTATTAACTTGATCGTGCCAGAGAGCGACCTCACTCCTGCAGGTGCCATGCCTAGAATGCGAACACTACAAGTGGTGGGCATTGTGGATAGTGGTCATTATGAATACGATAGCTCTTTAGCCATCATGCATTGGAAAGATGCCGCTGCTTTATTGCGTCTACAAGATCCATCTGGGTTACGCGTGAAGGTCGATGATATGCAGCGTGCACCAGAGATTGCTTCTGAATTGGCTCAAGTTGTGCCACAAGCTTTGTGGGTGAGCGACTGGTCGCGCTCGAATCGTAATTGGTTTGCTGCTGTTCAAACTGAACGAAAGATGATGTTCATCATTCTGACCTTAATTATTGCGGTTGCTGCTTTTAATTTGGTATCCACCCTAGTGATGACAGTAAATGAGAAGCAGGCTGATATTGCTATCTTAAGAACGATGGGTGCGAGCCCAGGACTCATTCAGCGAATCTTCTTAGTACAAGGTTTGGCGATTGGCTTACTAGGCTCTTTGGCCGGTGTTGGCTTGGGTCTCCTGATTGCTTTAAACATCGACGTGATTGTTCCTGCAATTGAAGCCATCTTCCGTGTGCGCTTCTTGCCACGCGATGTGTACTTTATTAGTGAGCTGCCATCGGACGTTCGTTTGTCGGATGTTGTTACGGTGGGCTTGATGGCCTTTGGCCTCTCCGTATTGGCCACCCTGTATCCAAGTCGACGAGCTGCCCAAGTTCAGCCTGCGGAGGCATTGCGCTATGAGTGATCCCAATCAAATCATTTTGAGTGCATCAGGTCTAGCAAAGACCTATGGCAAAGGGCCCACCGCTGTCGATGTCCTGAAGGAAATTGATTTACAGGTGAGTACTTCTGAGAAGGTCGCCATCGTAGGATCTTCTGGCTCAGGTAAAAGCACCTTACTGCATTTATTGGGTGGCTTAGATACCCCTAGTGCCGGTACTGTGATGCTTGCTGGGCAGAATCTCCACAAATTACCGGCAAGCAAACTAGATCAATTACGCAATCACAGTCTGGGTTTTATTTACCAGTTCCATCATCTTTTAGATGAATTCAGTGCTGTTGAAAATGTCGCCTTACCTTTACGTATCCGTGGCTTGAGTAATGAAGAGTCTATGGAGCGAGCAAGCACGATGTTGCATGCGGTTGGTTTAGCGAAGCGTGAACAGCATACGCCAGGTGAATTGTCTGGTGGTGAGCGTCAGCGTGTTGCGGTGGCCCGTGCACTAGTTGGTAATCCTTCTTGCGTTCTGGCAGATGAGCCAACGGGTAATCTTGATACCGAAACTGCCGATGGCGTATTTGACTTGATGTTAGATATTGCTCGTGAGCAGGGTACTGCTTTTGTGATCGTGACTCATGACCCCATTCGCGCAAAACGTTGTGACCGAATTTTGCATTTAGAGCGCGGAGTATTAAAGATCTTCGCACAATGAGCGAAGCTCATAAAGAACTTGCATGGGTGGATACCCATTGCCATGCAGATGCTCCGGAGTTCAAAGATATTCTTCCAGAGATTATTTTAGGTGCGGCTGATAAAGGCGTTAAAGCTATTTTGCTACCTACGGTTCAGGCTTCTGATTGGGTGCCAGCTAAAAATTTAGCAAACCAGTTCGGCAATCAAATCCCAGGATTGGTTTACACGCTAGGTATTCATCCACTGTATATCAATCGCGCACAAGATAGCGATATCGATGCCCTTAAAAATCAAATTGAGCAATCACTAGATGATCCTCGATTTGTGGGTATTGGTGAGATCGGCTTGGATTATTTTGTTGAGGGGCTCGATCCTCAGCGGCAAGAATTTTTCTTTCACAAGCAATTGGATTTGGCACAGCAATTTCAGTTGCCGGTGATTTTGCATGTGCGTCGTTCACAGGATGCCATTCTTAAGGCTCTGCGTAAAAGAACAGTTCCTTGCGGGATCGCACATGCCTTTAATGGTAGCCATCAGCAAGCCGAGCAATTTATTGAGCTGGGATTCAAGTTGGGCTTTGGTGGCGCTGCAACCTACGATCGAGCATTGCAGATTCGCCGTCTCTTAAAAGAGCTGCCTCTAGAAAGTATCGTTACTGAAACTGATGCACCGGATATCCCCCCAGTCTGGCTAAAGGAAGAGGGCGGTCTATTTAATGAGCCTGCTTTACTCCCCAGAATTGCGCAGCAATTAGCGGGCATTCGTGGAATCAGTGAAGAAGTATTTTCAAAAGTAGTTTGGCAAAACGCCATGCAAGCATTCCCCCGTTGGTCATCCCTGATGACTGACAACCCAAGCCTACAATCCACTTCTTAAGAACTTGCGCATCAACATTACGGCGTTTATCGCCGGGGGATCGCTACTTCTATTTTTACCTACTGTGCCAGAGTATTGGCGCTGGATGTCTACGGCGACCATCATCGTTTCTCTATTGGGTTTGTACCTCAATCGCTCATTGATCCAATATCGCCATGCTAGCGGCCTATTGCTGGCAGTCTGTTGTTGCACCTTGGGATTTGCTTGGAATGCCCATTATGCACAGGATCGTTTAAGCAATATCCTATCCATAGAGTATGAGGGTAAAGATCTTGTGCTGGAGGGTAGGGTCAACGCTTTACCCCAAAGCGCTCCCAGCGGCGCAAAGTTTTCTTTTGCGGTGGATCAGGCATTTTTGGGGCGCGAGATGATTGAATCATTTCCCCCGCAAATCTATTTAATCTGGCAGCCCGCATGGCGTAATCCTCAGGATGTCCCAGAAGTCATTCCGGGTCAGCGTTGGGAATTTAAGGTCAAAATTAAAAGACCTTATGGATCTCTTAATCCCCATACTTTTGATTTTGAGCGTTGGTCATTTCATCAAGACTTTGGTGCCAGTGGATCAGTCAGGTCAGGACAATTAATTCTTGATAGGGATATTGCTCTGACAGAATTTGCTCTAGCTATGGAGTATCAGCGCTGGAAGTTAAGGCAAAAGATTCAGCGCTTATTACCAAAAGATGCTCGTTATGGCGGAGTGATTGCTGCCCTGGTAATGGGCGATCAAAATGCAATCGATCAAGAAGACTGGCGTGTATTTAATGCTACTGGTATTGGGCATCTCATCTCCATATCTGGTCTTCATGTAACGATGTTGGCTGGATTTGGCGCTATGCTCGCCACGTTTCTCTGGTCTCGTAACACACTGCCACTCTGGGTTCCTGTTGGCAAGGTCGCTACTGCAGTAGGTTTTTTGACGGCCTTTATATATGCGTGGTTGGCAGGATTTCAGATTCCGGCGCAGCGAACGATGTATATGGTGGGGGTAGTTGCTTTTGCCTTATGGTCCGGCAGAAATCCTCGTTCATTTGATATCTGGTGGTGGGCTCTATTTTTTGTACTTGTCATTGATTCGATGGCACCCTATACGCCAGGTTTCTGGCTTTCGTTTGGAGCGGTAGCTGCGATTTTGTATGCCATGCAGGATTCTGATGGTTTGCTGGGATTGCCTACTGGTAGAGAGCTGGAGGTTCACTGGAAAGATAGGGTGATTCAAGCACTTCGCGAAGCTTGCAGAGTTCAGGCAGTCGTCACCATCGCACTTTTACCATTGACTTTGTATTGGTTTTATCAAGTCTCAATCGTTTCGCCACTAGCAAATGCTGTTGCTATCCCTGTAGTGAGTTACATCGTGACACCCTTGGCTATTGCTGGCGCTTTGTTGCCTGACTTCATTGGTAAATGGTTGTTGATACCAGCGCATGCCACGATGGACTACTTGGCAATCATGCTTGCATGGATGGCTAGCTGGAGATGGTCAATCGCTTGGTCTAGCCAGCCAGCCTGGTGGGCAATGGCTATGTCAACGATCGGAATCATCATAGCGATTCGTCCTGGATCTATTCAAGAGAGCTGGATGTCAAGAATAGCGAGTCTCGTATTGTGCGTAACCCTATTTATTCAGCCGCTGACTAATAGTCATTTGGGAAAAGGCGAGTTTCGTGCGACGGTACTTGATATCGGCCAGGGTACAGCGGTGCTGATTGAAACCAAAACAAAACGGCTGCTATACGACACCGGACCCATTCAGGGAAAAGATAATGCTGGTCAAAGAATCATCCTTCCGTACTTGAGGGGGAGGGGGATCAATCACATTGATCGCATGGTAATTAGTCATAGTGATAGCGACCACATTGGAGGTGCCGCAACTCTACTTAAAGAAATCAGCTTCGACTCCATGATGGGATCTTTGCCAAGTACTAATCAATTACTCGCCAATTTAGAAGAAAGGAAAATATCTGCGATTCCCTGTCGCTTCGGTCAGCAATGGTCATGGGACGAGGTGGACTTTCATATTTGGCATCCAAATGCACAGACAGTCTTTGAGGATCGGCACCCTAGAAAGCCCAATGAAGTCAGTTGCGTTTTGGAAGTTCGCAATCAAACCACTTCATTCTGGTTGACGGGTGATGTTGAGAAACAGGGTGAGTTTGAAATAACTGAGCGCTTAACCCAAATAGCCCTCAATCATTTAAAGGATAAGTATTTAATATTCATGGCACCACACCACGGTAGCAAAACATCCTCTTCCCAAGAGCTATTGATGAAATTGAGCCCTGATGAGGCATTTGCACAAAACGGATATCGCAATCGTTATGGTCATCCACACCCAACAGTCACTGCCCGATACCAAAGTATGAATATCCCGTTTTATCAAACACCAACTACTGGTGCACAGGTTTGGAATTTTTATAACGTGAACAAGTTAAATGAAGATCCCTTGTTTCAGAGAAGGTATTCGCAAAGGCTGTGGCATCGCCATCCGATAGAAGTAGGTAAATGACTGCTGGTGCCCGTCTGACAAAATATCAGCCTAAAGGTCATGGAAAAGGCCAAAGAAGCTATAAATGCCTGGATTAAGGTGTGCCATCAATCGCAATGAAGAAATACCTGCTGCAAGCGAATTAAAAGTGATACAGCAAAGAGGAGAATTCAAAGGTATGCATTGGGCGCTTGCGGATCCCAAATCCCAGAAAAGCAAAAAGCCCTTAAAAATTAAGGGCTTAGTACTGAAATACTGGTTGCGGGGGCAGGATTTGAACCTACGACCTTCGGGTTATGAGCCCGACGAGCTGCCAGACTGCTCCACCCCGCGTCTGAAGCTGTAATTCTACCATTTTTTCACCCCCTCTGTCGAGATATACCTTAATTTGGTGCTTAAAAAGATGATTTTTAAACAGAAATATGACTTCAGAGTCAACCTGCATAAGGTGTAACATACTGCAACGCAATATTACTCAAAGGTGATGAGATGTCCATTAGCAATCCTGAGTTTTCAAGTTCTGATTTATTAAAGCCCGTTGATCTGCATGGTGATCACGATAACCATAAAAAAGGCCTTGCGACAATGATGCTTGCCGCTATTGGCGTAGTGTTTGGTGATATTGGCACTAGTCCTTTGTATGCCCTCAAGGAGTGCTTTGATCCGCAGCATGGCATCCCATTTTCTCCAGAGGCATTATTTGGCGTGATTGCGATGATGATCTGGTCTTTGATCTTAATCGTGACCTTTAAATACGTTCTATTTGTGATGCGTGCTGATAATAAAGGTGAGGGTGGTGTTTTATCTTTGATGGCTTTAGCGCTTAGATCTTTTGATAGCAAATCAAAAGGCTATTTCTTCTTAATGATTTTAGGCATGCTCGGCGCTTGCATGCTACTCGGTGAGTCTGTCATTACCCCAGCGATTTCTGTTTTATCTGCTGTTGAGGGTATTGAGATTGCGGCTCCTGGCTTGCATAAATTCATTATCCCTATTTCCCTCGTGATCTTAGTTGCCTTATTTATGATTCAAAAATATGGCACGGCGGCTGTTGGCAATCTATTTGGTCCAGTGACCCTCACTTGGTTTATTACTCTAGCAGTATTAGGTGTCATTAATATTGGCGCAGCGCCGCAAATCATAGGCGCAATTAATCCAATGTATGCGGTGCAGTTTGTAATAGATCACCCAACTACTGCCTATATTGTGATGGGTGCTGTTGTCTTGGTTGTTACTGGTGTTGAAGCACTGTACTTAGACATGGGGCACTTTGGAAGAAACCCTGTCCGTTATGCTTGGCTCATTGTTGTCTTGCCTAGCCTTTTAATTAACTATCTAGGGCAAGGCGCACTCTTGTTGTCTAATCCAGAGGCTGCTTCTAACCCATTTTATTTAATGGTTCCAGATTGGGCTTTATGGCCTGTTGTTGGTCTTGCTACTGCTGCTACAGTCATTGCATCGCAAGCGGTGATTTCAGGTGCGTACTCTTTAGTGAGTCAAGCAATTTTGCTGGGCTTTATGCCGCGCATGACCATCATGCACACCTCTGATTCTGAGCAAGGACAGATTTATATTCCAGTAGTGAATTGGGCTCTCTTATTTATGGTGGTTGTCACCATTATTGAATTTAGAGAATCAGTGAACTTGGCTGCAGCATATGGTATTTCAGTTACCTCAACCATGATGATTACCGCAATTTTATTGGGCGTGGTCATGTATCGTGAGTGGAAGATGAATCTCTTCTTAGTACTGTCCTTGACGGCCATTTTCTTTACTTTAGATTTTGCTTTTTGGAGTGCTAACTTAATTAAAATTAAAGATGGTGGTTGGTACCCTTTATTTTTAGGCCTCATCATTTTTACCTGTTTGATTACTTGGTATCGAGGACGCAAACTCTTGCGCGATAAATTGGTTGAAGGATCGATCCATTTGAAAGAATTTGTGGCTAGTTTATTGGCCCACCCCCCACACCGTGTTGAGGGAACAGCCATCTTTTTAACTGCGCACATCGATTATGTGCCAATCGCGATGTTGCATAACTTAAAACATAACCGAGTAATGCATGAGCGCATCTTTTTTGTGAAGCTCAGCACCTGGGATGTGCCTTACGTCAATGATCAGGAGCGTCTGAGCATCAACGATTTGGGCGGCAATATATTCTTAGTCAGGGCGGTGTATGGCTTTAAAGAATCGCCCGACATCAATAAGGTGTTGTCGTTACTCAGTGAGCAGAAAAATATTCAATTTAATTTAATGGATACCTCATTCTTTGTTGCGCGTGACACTATTGTTCCATCGGCAAATCCTGGGATGGCCTTATGGAGAGAGAAACTGTTTGGTTGGATGATGCAAAACGCAGCCAAACCATCAGACTTCTTTAAGATTCCTACCAATCGTTTGGTTGAACTTGGCGCAAAGGTAGAGATTTGATACAGCCACTTTCTTTGCGCTTCTTAAGTGCATTCGGGGTTTTCCTGTTGGCCTGCTCCTTGAGCACTCTTTCACTTGCCACTCCTGCTGAGGAGGCTCAGCTGGAGCAACTTGATAAGATTGAGAGAGAGCTCGAGTTGCAACGTGATTGGGCTAAGTATCGCTGGGATAAAGCCAACTTCGAGTGCTATCAGCAGTATTGGGTAAATGACTGCTTAAAAGATTCACGTGCACAATACCGCAAAGAAATTGATCCCATACGTGTGCAAGAAGTGGAGTTACATGAGGTGCAGCGCAAGTTACGGGCCAGTATTAAAGATCAACGCGATGCCACTAAGATTGCTGAACGTGCTTCTGCTGAAAAAGCGGCTGAGCGCTCAGCCAATCAAAAAGAATTCGAAGAGAAGCAAAAAGCAGCAGCCGCTCGCGCAGCCGATTTAGAACAGCGCCGTAAAGATGCACCTAAACGTGCTCAAGAAAACAAAGCGGGCACTCAGCTCGATTAATTCATTGGCAAAAATAAAAACAATCTATATCTGTCAGTCATGCGGTGGGACCTCTGCCAAATGGCAAGGTCAGTGCCCCTCATGTCAGGCATGGAATACCTTGGAAGAGGGTGTTCCAGAGGTGAGCTCAAACGCCCGCTTTCAGGGATTGGCGCAGTCGCTCCCCCGTCAAAAGCTTTCTGCTATTTCTGCTGAAGACCTTCCGCGCTTTAGTACGGGCGTAGAAGAGTTTGATCGCGTATTAGGTGGCGGATTAGTTCCCGGTGGTGTTGTTCTGTTGGGGGGTGATCCTGGCATTGGCAAATCCACTCTCTTGCTCCAAGCCCTTGCTGAGATGAGTGCTGCAGGTATGAACGTTCTTTACAGCAGTGGTGAGGAGTCTGCGGCGCAAATTGCATTACGTGCAAAACGCATTGCACTCGATGCGCCACAATTAGAAGTGCTCGCTGAGATTCAGTTAGAAAAGCTCTTATCCATTATGGATACAGTGAAGCCACAGGTCTTGGTAGTGGATTCCATTCAGACTTTGTATTCAGAAGTGTTGAGCTCAGCTCCAGGTTCAGTTGCGCAAGTGCGAGAGTGTGCTGCGCAATTAACTAGAGCTGCTAAATCTAGCGGTATTTGCGTGTTAATGGTGGGGCACGTGACTAAAGATGGTCACTTGGCTGGCCCTCGTGTGCTCGAGCATATTGTGGATACCGTCTTGTATTTCGAGGGCGATACCCATTCTTCATTTAGATTGGTCCGCTCGATTAAAAATCGCTTTGGCGCAGTTAATGAGCTTGGTGTATTTGCGATGACCGAAAAAGGGTTGCGTGGCGTTGCAAACCCTTCAGCAATTTTTCTTTCCCAGCATGCAGAGATGGTGCCTGGCGCCTGTGTATTGGTTACACAAGAAGGTAGTCGACCGCTCTTAGTCGAAATTCAGGCGCTAGTAGATACTGCGCATATTCCTAATCCACGTCGCTTGGCAGTTGGTTTGGAACAAGCGCGTTTAGCCATGCTCTTAGCAGTATTGCATCGTCATGCTGGTGTTGCCTGCTTTGATCAGGACGTCTTCTTAAACGCAGTAGGTGGTGTGAAGATCTCAGAGCCAGCAGCTGACTTAGCAGTGCTATTAGCAATTCAGTCTTCGATTCGCAATAAGGCCTTGCCTAAAGAGTTGATCGTATTTGGTGAGGTTGGTTTAGCGGGGGAGATTCGTCCATGCCCACGTGGTCAGGAGCGTTTGAAAGAGGCGGCCAAGCTGGGCTTTACCGTAGCCATTATTCCGAAGGCTAATATGCCGAAGACAAAGATTCCAGGGCTAAGAGTGATTCCAGTAGAGCGTATTGATCAGGCTATCTCTGCAGCAGCAGAGCTCAGTTAATGCAATAACAATTTAGCGCAAGTCTTCCGCTTGAATCAGAAGTACCTGTTCATCTCCTGCGGATACTTCCATCCAGATGACAGGAAGTTGAGGGAAGGCTTTTTTAAAGTGCTCATACTCATTGCCAATCTCAATCAGAATGGCGCCACGCTCAGATAGATAGTCTGGTACGCCAGCAATAATCTTCCGAATCAGATCCATTCCATCATCGCCACCTGCTAATGCAAGAGTAGGCTCCGCATGGTATTCAGCAGGCAGGGCGTTCATCGAGTTGGCATTGACGTAAGGCGGGTTGCAAATGATGAGATCAAATAGATTATCTTCATGGGGTTCTGGCAATGCATCCCAGAGATCACCCTCAAAAAGTTCCACTTGAGAAGTAAGGCCATGACGATCGAGATTACGTGACGCCACTGCTAATGCGGGTAAGCTGATATCACAAGCACTCACATGAATATCGGGGCATGCTAAGGCTAACAAAATTGCTAGAGAGCCATTGCCGGTACAAAGATCGAGCGCTTTGCCATCAGCTGGTAACCAGGGCTCTAGTGAGCCATCTACGATGAGCTCGGCTATCCAGGAGCGGGGAACAATGCTTTGCTCGCTGGAGAAAAAAGGCACACCCATTAACCAGGCTTCGCCCAAGATATAAGCTAATGGCTTGCGTGTAGAGATGCGGGTTTGTGTAACTTCAAGTGCACTAGTAATTTGCTCGGCACTCATCACTTGCTGCAAGTGGTCCAGTGCATCTGTAGGACTTAAGTCAAGTTGTTTGCTGACAATCCAGAGGGCTTCACTTTGCGCATCAAGAGCGCCATGACCATAATGCAAATCTGCTGTTTCTAGTTGTTGTGCAATGTGATCAATGCATTGATCAAGCGTCAGAGATTGCTGGGGCGCAGGGTCCATGAGGAGTTTTTATAAGAAAAAGTAATTGACGAAACAGTCTTAAGCAACGAGTTGCTCGAGTGTCTTGCGATAGATATTTTTGAGTGGCACAACATCATCCACAATCACGCACTCATCAATCTTGTGGCTGGTCGCATTAAGCGGACCAAATTCGACAACTTCTTTACAGATCTTCGCAATAAAGCGACCATCACTTGTGCCGCCAGTGGTGGAGAGCTCTGCATCAATTTTGGTTTCAGCTTTAATGGCTTTACGCAGGGCACCAGCAAGAGCGCCATCGCCCGTAATAAATGGGCTACCGCCCAAAACCCAATCAATTTCAAAATCGAGACCTGCGGCACTAAGAATTCCCTCTAGGCGACTACGTAGTTCTTCCGGTTTGCTCTCGGTAGAGAAACGGAAGTTGAAATCAATCGCTAGCTCGCCAGGAATGACGTTATTAGCACCAGTACCTGCATGAATATTCGAAATCTGAAAACTTGTCGGCTGGAAATACTGATTCCCTTTGTCCCACTCAGTCTCAACGAGCGCTTGAATTGCAGGCGCTGAAAGGTGAATAGGATTTTTACCCAGGTGAGGGTAGGCGATGTGTGCCTGAATGCCTTTAACCCGAAGCTTGCCAGAGAGCGATCCACGGCGACCATTCTTAATCATGTCGCCGAGTTGATCAACTGAGGTTGGTTCACCAATTACGCAGTAATCTAAACGCTGACCTTGTTTTTGCAAGCGCTCGCACATGATGACAGTGCCGTCGTTGGCTGGACCCTCTTCATCACTTGTAATCAAAAAGGCAATCGTGCCTTTGTGGTCTGGGTGGGTGATGACAAATTCTTCGGTAGCGACTACAAATCCTGCAAGAGAAGTTTTCATATCCGCAGCCCCGCGACCGAAGAGCATGCCATCTCTAATGGTTGGGGTAAACGGATCATTGGTCCATTTCTCTAACGGGCCAGTTGGTACAACATCAGTATGACCAGCAAACACTAAGACCTTGCCCTGATCTCCGGATACACCCTTTTTGATTGCCCACAAATTGGTAACCTGAAAATTCTCGGGGCCACTAACAACACTCTCAGTGTGAAAACCAATCGCTTGCAGGCGTTTAGCAATGAGCTCCTGACACCCTCCGTCCGCTGGGGTTACCGAGCGGCAGGAGATGAGGGCTTCTGTTAATTCTAGGGTGGCGCTCATGTGTCTGGCTCTACAACTTAATCGCGCAAGAGTTCGTTAATCGCAGTCTTTGCCCTAGTTTGAGCATCCACCTTTTTCACGATGATTGCAGCGTACAGGCTGTACTTGCCACAAGCAGAGGGAAGAGAGCCTGGAACTACAACAGAACCTGCTGGTACACGGCCGTAATGGATCTCACCGCTTTCGCGGTCATAGATCTTGGTACTTTGACCAATATAGACACCCATAGAGAGAACGGCGTTTTCTTCAATAACCACGCCTTCCACTACCTCAGAGCGGGCGCCAATAAAGCAGTTATCTTCAATAATCACTGGGCCAGCTTGGATTGGCTCCAAAACACCACCAATACCAACGCCACCAGAAAGATGCACGTTTTTACCAATTTGAGCACATGACCCTACAGTTGCCCAGGTATCAACCATGGTGCCTTCACCAACATAAGCGCCGATATTGACGTAGGAAGGCATTAAAACGGCATTTTTGCCGATAAATGAGCCTCGGCGTGCCATTGCAGGGGGAACCACTCGGAAACCGCCATTGGCGAAGTCTTCAGCGGTGTAGTTCTCAAACTTGCTTGGTACCTTATCGTAGAACTGGGTATAGCCACCAGCGCCCATAGGTTTGTTATCTTCCAGGCGGAAAGACAGCAAAACTGCCTTTTTGACCCACTGGTTCACTTCCCATTTGCCGACGCTGCGGCGCTCGGCTACGCGAATACTGCCTGTATTGAGGCCCTCGAGTACGGCGTTTACGGCGTTGCGGATTTCCCCGGAAACGGCCTCAGGAGACAGGTTTGCGCGGTTTTCCCAGGCTTGATCGATGATGCTTTGTGGTGATTTGCTCATGCTTTTCAGTTAACTATCAGATTGTTAAGGGGTTTTGTCCCTGGATATAGATTGATCATTATATCGGTGGGGCAAAAACCCGTGTGGGGAGCCTTAAGCTTGCTATCATCTTCCCACTTTAGTAATAATTTTTACCCCCTTATTTGAACCCCCTTTTTTCCTGCAAAGTACGCCGTGCAACTGAAATCCATCAAACTTTCCGGCTTTAAGTCCTTCGTCGATCCAACCCATTTTGAAATGCCAGGTCAATTGATCGGTGTTGTGGGCCCTAACGGTTGCGGAAAGTCAAACATTATTGACGCTGTGCGCTGGGTTTTGGGTGAGTCTCGCGCTAGTGAATTGCGTGGTGAGTCGATGCAGGACGTGATTTTTAATGGCTCTGGTTTGCGTAAACCATCGGGTCGTGCCAGTGTGGAACTCATTTTTGATAACTCAGAAGGGCGCGCTCAAGGTCAGTGGAGTGCTTTTACAGAATTAGGAATCAAACGCGTTCTGACGCGTGATGGCAATTCTAGTTATTACGTCAACAATCAAGTAGTGCGCCGTAAAGATATTCAAGATATTTTCTTGGGTACCGGTATGGGTCCAAGAGGCTATGCGATCATCGGGCAGGGCACTATCAACCGCATCTTGGAGGCAAAGCCAGAAGAGTTGCGTGTTTTCTTGGAAGAAGCGGCTGGTGTTTCTAAATACAAGGAGCGTCGTAAAGAAACTGCCTCCCGTCTTGAAGATACGAAAGAAAACTTAGTTCGCGTAGAAGATATATTGCGTGAACTCGATCAGCAGGTTACGCGTTTAGAGAAGCAGGCCACTGTTGCTGAGCGCCATGCTGAATTATCTACTGCAATGAAGTCGCAACAGCAGTTACTCTGGTTTGTACGTCAGACCGAAGCTGGTAAGGAGCAAGAGCGCCACGCCAACGGTATTCGTGACACACAAGTCAACTTGGAAGAGCAGACTGCCAAAATGCGTCACGTGGAGACTGAGCTCGAGACAATGCGCACTGAGCAGTACGCACTGCAAGATCGGGTTTCTCAGGCTCAAGGAGACTTGTATCAAACCAATGCTGATGTGAGTCAGGTTGAGTCACAAATTCGTTACGTGCAAGAAGCGCGCCAGCGCCTGCAACAACAATCCCAAGATTTACAAGCTCAACTGCAACGTTGGACTGTTCAAGAAACTGATGCCGCTCAAGCGCAACGCTCTGCTGAGCATGAGCTTAGCTTGGCTGCGGAAAAAGAACAAACATTAATGGCCGACTTATCTGGTTTGCAAGAGCAAATGCCAGCACGCGAAGAGGCCTATCAATCTCATGTACGCGAACTTAATGATGCTCGCGAGAGCTTAGCCACGATTGACCAGCGCTTAGCCAGTTTAGGCGAGCGTGTTAAAGCCATCACGTCACAGGTAGAAGAACTCAAGGGGCGCGATACCCGTCTTGAGGCTGAACTCGCTGGTATGCGCAGGCCCGATGCCGAAGCATTGCAAATGGCAATTGATCGTCATGCGATGGCGCAACGTAAGGTAGATGAAGCGAGACAAAAAGCAGGTGAGGCGCAACAACGTGTTCCTGCAGCTGATGAAGCTCGCAATACCGCACAACAACAGATTCAATCTGCTAACCAAGAGTTGGCACAAACCGAAGCTAGATTAACTGCACTGACTGCCTTGCAAGCCAGCGTTCAAGCTCAAGGCAAGATTGGTCCATGGCTTGAGAGCAAGGGCTTAAAAGAGAGCAAGCGTTTGTGGCAAGAGCTTAAGGTGGAGAGTGGTTGGGAAGCTGCTTTAGAGTCCGTCTTACGCGAGCGCTTAGCCGCTGTTACAGCCAAAAGCGTTCAAGAAACCTTGGCCTTAGCGAATGATGCGCCTCCAAGTCGTTTAGCGATCTTGCTCACAGAAGACATTTCTCCTGCACACACTACCGTGCCAGCAGATTTTATTGCACTACTAACTCGTGTTCAAAGTGCAGGTGCACCACGCGTAGCTGCTGTATTGCAAGAGTGGTTGGACAATATTTACATTGCTAATAGCTTGGAAGATGCATTGCATCGCCGCGAAAAGTTACCTGCTGGCGGTGCTTTCGTTACTCAACAAGGGCATTTAGTCAGTCGAGTTGGAGTGCAGTTATATGCGGCCGACTCTGAGCAGGCTGGTATGTTGGCTCGCGCTCAAGAGATGGAGGGTCTCGAGAAGCAATTGCGTGCACAGAAGTTAATTCAGAGTGAGTTGCAAGGTGAGCTGGATCAATGCGTTGCCAATTACCAAGCTGCCCATCAAGCTGCTGAGCAAACCCGCATTGCCGCAGAGCATGCCGTACAAGAAGTGCACGGCTTTGAAGTAGAAAGAATGCAATTAACTCAGGCTGAAGAAAAGTACAGCCAACGCGCTGAGCAAATTCAGGGTGAGTTAAGTGAGTTGCGTCAGCAAATGGAACAATTGAGTCAAACTCAAGAGCAATCCTCTGAGGAGCTCGCTCAGTCAGAAGAATCTAAGCAAGGTTTGCAAGAGAATCTCGCCATCGCTCAAGAAAAACTGGAGTCAGCCACTCAAGAGCGCGATCGTCTCCGTGAATCTTTGCGCTCATCAGAGATGTCTGCCCAAGAGGCAGCATTTGCAACCCGTTCTTTACAGCAGCGGATTGCTGACTTACAGCGTGATCAAAGTACTGCGCGTGTTCAGATCATGGAGATTCAGGATAAGCAGGCTACTTCTGAACAAGAGCTGGAAACTCTGAGCGATGAAGAGGCTCAAGATAAGTTACAAGGACTCTTGCTGGCTCGCAGCGCTCGCGAAGCCGCATTGGCAAATGCCCGTACTGAACAAGATGCACTCTTGCATCAATTACGTGAAGCAGATGAAGTGCGCTTACAGATTGAGCGCAGTCTTCAACCGATGCGTGACAAAGTGGTCGACTTACAGTTGCGCGAACAGGCCGCCCGTTTGAACTTTGAGCAGTTTGCGACCTTACTATCAGATGCCGAAGCAGACTTAATGGCATTAGAGGCCAGCTTTAGTCCAGATCTCAAGGTTGGGGCATTACAAACCGAAGTAAATCGCCTCAATTCTGAGATTCAATCTTTAGGCCCGGTCAATATGGCTGCCTTGGATGAACTCTCTAGTTCACGTGAGCGTAAACAGTTCTTAGATGCACAATCAGCCGATTTGAACGAAGCAATGCAGACTTTGACCGATGCGATTGCCAAGATTGATGCAGAAACCCGCGATCTCTTGCAGGGCACTTTTGATCAGGTCAATATACATTTCGGTAAGTTATTCCCTGAGCTGTTTGGTGGTGGTCATGCGGAGTTGGTAATGACCGGTGAGGAGATCTTGGATGCTGGTGTTCAGGTCATGGCCCAGCCTCCAGGCAAGAAGAATAGCTCTATTTATTTACTCTCTGGTGGTGAAAAGGCCTTGACTGCGATTGCCTTGGTCTTCTCCTTATTCCTCCTTAACCCTGCACCATTTTGTTTGCTCGATGAGGTTGATGCACCATTGGATGACGCGAACACCTTGCGTTATGCGAAGATGGTGGCCAAAATGTCTGATAAGACTCAGTTTGTATTCATTTCACATAACAAGATCACTATGGAAATCGCTCATCAGTTGATTGGTGTCACCATGCAAGAGCAGGGTGTATCGCGTATTGTGGCGGTGGATATTTCATCTGCAGTGTCGATGGTGGAGGCAGCTTAAGTGGATCTAGAGCAATTCATGACAATGCTAGGTTTGTCTGACTTGCAGTTTGCTTTGGCTGTTATTGGTCTACTAATACTGATTTTAGTGGCTATTCTGAATGTTAAATATGCTCATGCACTGCGTAAAGCAAAAGCGAGCGTTGAGTATTACGCCGCTGAGCGAAGTGCGCGTGAACCAACTTTTGGGACCGATTTTGCCGATTCCATTCTGGGTGAACAGATTGAGCCAGTTTTTAAAGAAGGCTCTCTGCCAGCAAATACTGAATTGCCAGCCTTTTCGATTGATCCAAGAATAGACTGCGTGATTGCTTTGCGCTTTTCCCAGCCAATTATGGGGTCAGAGATTTTAAAAGAAATGCATTCTTGGGAAGATTTATCTACTCCATCTTCAGCCCGCTGGATGTGCGAGGGTTTGAATGTGGATGATGATTCCTCTGAGACATGGGGTTTGCTTATGCCTGGCTCTTCTTATTCGGAGCTTCAGCTTGCTATTCAATTAGCAAGTCGTCGCGGGCCGATAGGCGTGCTGGAGTTGTCTGACTTTTGTTCTAGAGCTCAGGCGCTTGCGTTAACACTTGGTTCTCAGATTGACATGCCCAGTGTCAGTACGATGTTGGATAAGGCTAAAGATTTGGATTTCATGGCTGCCGAAAGTGATATTCAATTAAGTATCAACGTGCTATTTGATGAAGCATGCCCTTGGACCAGCCTTGATTCTTTGATGCGCCAACGGGGATTTATCTTGTCGCGCAATGGCCGCACTTATGAATACTTCAGTAATCGAGCGCCTATTTTTAGCAGCAGTGACCTTAACCCTGGCAAGCCTGTTCAGCAACTTACCTTACTCCTAGAGCTGCCCTTAGTTTCTTTGGAAGAGAAAGCATTTGAGCGCATGCTTGCGGAGGGTCTTGAAATTGCACAAGCTGCTCATGGTCGTTTAGTTGATGACAACGGCATCAATTTATCTGAAATTTCTATTCAAAGCATTCGTAAACACCTTGATGGTTTATATGAAAACCTCGAGAGAAACGGTGTTCCTGCTGGATCTTCTGCTGCTAGCAGACTTTTTAGCTGAGCAATCACTTGTCGTCCTCTAAGCCGATAAATTTAGCGGATCGTTATGCATTATTGCAGACCGATTTAGCGCGCTTAGAGCATGCCTACTACGTTCTAGATAATCCAATCGTTCCTGATAGTGAATATGACCGCCTCTATCGTGAGTTACTGGATATAGAGGCTTTGCACCCTGAATGGATTACTGTGGACTCACTCTCGCAAAGGGTGGGCGGTACTGCACTGAAGGAATTTGATTCGGTAACTCACCTAGTACCGATGCTTTCTTTAAACAATGCGTTTGAAGATGCTGAGTTAATTGCCTTTGATCGTCGCTGCCGTGAAGGTCTGCATGCCGATCAAGTGGATTACGCAGGTGAACTTAAATTTGATGGCCTAGCAATCTCCTTGCGCTACGAGCATGGTTCTTTAGTAAAAGCTGCTACCCGAGGTGATGGCGCCAGTGGCGAAGATGTCACTGCTAATATCAAAACGATTCGAGCCATTCCACTCAAACTGACAGGTGATAATATCCCAGCAGTATTGGAGGTGCGCGGTGAAGTCTTTATGTATCTGAAAGATTTCCAAAAAATGAATGTGCAAGCCGCTGCTCAAGGTGAGAAAGAGTTTGCCAACCCCCGTAATGCTGCAGCAGGAAGTTTGCGGCAACTAGATTCGAAGATCACTGCCAAAAGACCACTCTCTTTCTTTGCGTATGGGCTAGGAGCCCTAGAGCCACAGTCTTGGCTGCCAAAAACCCATGAAGAACTTCTCAATGCTTATGTGAAGTTGGGTTTACCAGTTTGCACAGAACGCCGTGTTCTCAAATCAGTAGATGATATTTTGGCCTTCTACAACCAAGTTGGTGCAAAGCGCGATTCTTTACCGTATGACATTGATGGTGTGGTCTATAAGGTCAACTCCTTTACTGAGCAAGCTAAGCTGGGTTTTGTATCTAGGGCGCCACGCTTTGCCTTGGCTCATAAGTTTCCAGCGCAAGAAGCGTTAACCACTGTACTCGGTATTGATGTCCAAGTTGGGCGCACTGGTGCCATCACACCAGTTGCAAGGCTTGCTCCTGTGGAGGTAGGCGGAGTGACTGTTACTAATGCCACTCTGCACAATGAAGACGAGGTCAAGCGTAAAGATGTCCGCATTGGCGATACCGTTTCTGTCAGAAGAGCAGGAGATGTCATTCCGGAAGTGGTTTCGGTGCTTAAAGAGCGTCGACCAGAAGGCGCAACAGAATTTGTAATGCCAAAAAATTGTCCGGTATGTGACTCCCATATTGAGCGCTTGGCTGATGAAGCCATTGCTCGTTGTAGTGGCGGCCTATTTTGTGGGGCCCAACGCAAGCAGGCATTAATTCATTTTGCGCATAGACGTGCATTAGATATTGAAGGCTTGGGCGAGAAGATTGTTGATCAGTTAGTTGATCATAATCTAGTCAGAACACCTGCTGATCTTTATCGCCTAGGCTTTACAGCAATCGCCAATCTAGAACGCATGGGTGAGAAGTCAGCTGACAATCTCATTGCAGCAATCAATCAATCCAGAAACACTACGTTAGCCAGATTCATCTTTGCGTTAGGCATTCGTCATGTGGGTGAGACTACCGCTAAAGACTTGGCTAATCACTATCAATCTATGCACGCTTTAATGGATGCCAATCTCGAAGACTTGCTCACAGTAAAAGATGTTGGTCCTGTAGTCGCAGACTCCATCACCAGCTTTATGGCAGAAGCTCACAACCGTGAAGTGATTGAGCAACTCTTGGCATCAGGAATGCAGCTCTCTGTAGAAGAAAAAGTCATTAGCGCAGCAGTAGCAGGAAAAACCTTTGTACTCACGGGTACATTCCCGACCATGACGAGAGATGAAGCAAAAGATCTTCTCGAAAAAGCAGGTGCCAAAGTAGCAGGCTCAGTCTCCAAAAAAACTGACTATGTAGTTGCAGGTACCGATGCCGGCAGCAAACTGACTAAAGCAGAGGAGCTAGGCGTTCCAGTAATTGATGAAGCTGCAATGCTGGAGTTATTGGAATAATTCACATTGTTACTTTTGGCTAACTTGTAGGCCATTTCTTACCAAAGATTCGGGTAGCAAATGCCTATTGAGCTCATTAAGATTCTGTATTTAGGAGTCTTAATGCAAACGCTTTCCAGCTTTTTCCAATCAATTATTGACCCTTTACGTTATAAGGATGTGGATAGCGTAATTGTTGTTATACATGCTGGCGTTGAGGTAGATAATTTCTTGCAGGCGATATCTCAGTTCGCTAGGATAGCTGCTGTAATTCCTAAGAGCAGCTCCAAAAAATTTTCAAATTTAACTTTATTAAAGCAACGCTACCCAGTTGTTGATGTGGATCGTCATTACATAAAAAATCGCACCTCTAATTTTATTGATGTTGTGGATGGGTTAACTGCAAATGAGAGATTTGCAGTTGTGGATATGGGGGGTTATTTTTCACGAATAACTATCGATTTAGCGGTGCGATTTGGAGACAGATTTATTGGGATAGTAGAAGATACTGAGAATGGGCACCAAAAATATGAGGTTGCCGTGCAAATACATAATCAATTCGAATCTATTTTTCCAATTATCTCGGTAGCCCGAAGCTCTCTCAAGGATCCAGAGGATGCTTTAGTGGGGCAGGCAATTGTATTTTCAGCAGAATCCGTGATGCGTGAACGCGGAAATATTTTATTGGGAAAGGTAGTTGGGGTTATCGGGTTTGGCAAAATCGGGCGATCGATTGCATTTTCCCTTGTCTCAAGAGGTGCAAGGGTGGATGTATATGATTCAAATCCAATTTTGATTGCTACAGCACTTTCACTTGGCTTTCATGCCTGTTGTAGGTCTGATTTTTTAAGTCGAGCCGACATTTTATTTTGTGCAACAGGGAATAAGTCCCTTTCAACTTTGGATGGTGTTTATTTAAAAAATGGGTTGCATATTTTTTGTGCTACATCATCTGATGATGAGTTATCAATTTGCTTGCGTAAAAAATTACATACCGAATCTTTTTTAGAGTCACCCCATACCCGCAGAGTAGTTTTATCCAACAAAAATATTTATATTCATAACGATGGAAATTCAATTAATTTTTTACATGGTGCAGTTGTTGATAAATTTATAGAGCTTGTACAGGGTGAAATTATTTATTCACTTGGGAGTTTGGGTGGGGCACCGCGCGGCCGGATTTCATATCTCCCTGATCTCGATAAAAAATATATCGCTCACCAATGGATTTCTAGATATGGTCACGGTCGAGCATTGCTATGCTGATGTATGAATCCCTTCCAATAGCTGCATCACTCATTTCATCCATTAGCCGAGCAGGTTTAAATGTGGTTGATAGACAGCAATTTATAAATACCTCTATATGCCCTATTAATATTAGCTATTGGAATAACTTTCTTCCTGTTGTGTTGATGGCCCCGTTGGTGTTATTTTCCCCGGCAGCGGGATTTGTGTCTGCAGATCTTATTTCTTTTTATGTTGTACTTCTGGCTTTATTAATCCAATTGCTTGCATATTCATTTGGCTATGCATTTAGAACCCTGCGGGTCACCGATATCGCTATTCTTTCAAAGTCTGCTGATATCACTGTTCCGGCTTTCCTTTCTTTGGTCGGGGTTTATTCGATTCACTCGGGTGTGATTTGGATTTTGCCTGCAATACTATGTATGTTTGTATTGGCTGCTGGCATTCAAGCTGCAAAAAGATCAATTTGGGCATCTATTGCACTAGTAACCATACTATCTTCTCAGGGGATCTATTCGTATTTTGTTGGCTTTAATTCGCCATTAGATAGTGGGTATTGGGGGCTACTATCTTTTACATTTGCAGTGCTAATTTGGCGATTTATTTTTTCATTTTTAATCTTAATTCGAAAAGAAGGATTTGCGAGAGCATTCAAATTTCCTGGGGAAATTTTGACTTTAGGTGGGTTTTATACTCGCGGCTTTTTAACGGCAATTACTCAAATTACATTTTTACTTGCAATAAGCGCTAATCAGCTGATGCTCGTGTGGCCAATACTGAATACCACGGGTTTTATGGGGGCAATATTTGCATATTTATTCTTGGGAGAGAGGTTGTATGTAAGAGATTTGTTATTTATTTTGTTAACTTTCCTACTCACAGTTTTGGCTATGTATTTGCTTAATTATGAAAAATTTCACACGTTTTTTTAGAAAAAATTTTGATATTTCAACAGTCCCTGAGCAATTTTTAGGGGCATTTCTTATGATTGCCTCTGAAGAAAATCCATTGTCTAGGCTTAATGTGACTGGCCACATTACTGCTAGCGGGCTTGTCATTAAAGATGACTTAGTGCTCTTGATCTACCATCCCTATATTAAGCAATGGTTCCAGCCTGGCGGCCATATTGATGATGGTGAGTCTCCTATTGAGGCGGCAATAAGAGAGGTTTACGAGGAGACAGGAATTCTTTGCGAATCTACTGATGGTCAATTGGATCCAGTTGATATTGATCTGCATGAAATCCCTGCAAATCCAAAGAAAGGTGAGGGCGCACACTTGCACATTGATCTTTTATTTGTATTGCAGGTGATTGAGGAGCGAGATTCTCCTGAGGATATTCAAAAAGCATGGGTGCCTTTTGATCAAATTACCAGCCCGCGCATTAAACGAGCCTTGCAAAAGCTGCAAGACCAGGCTTAAGCCCCTAGTGCCTCTAGTAAATCCGTTTCCAACAAGATCTGCAGTTTAGGGTTCTTGCTCAGGTTGGCCGCATCCAATAAGAATACGTCTTCTACACGCTCACCCAATGTATTGATGCGCGCGGTGTGTAAGGAGACTTGATGCTTGGCCAATATCCTAGAGATTGCATAAAGTAAGCCGGTGCGATCACTCGCTGAAAGAGATAGCGCATAGTAATGTCCGCGTTCGTCTGGAGTCATGTGGACGCGTGGCTGAATAGGGAAGGTGCGAGATTGCCTCGAGAGTCTTCCCATGCTGGGTGATGGCAGAGGAGCACTAATTTGCAACGCTGCTGTGAGTTCGTACTCCACTAACTGAATTAGATCGCGGTAGCTGCCGCCCTCATCCACTAGATTGCTGCCAGAAATTTGGAAGGTATCCAGTGCATAACCATGCTTTGTCGTATGAATGCGGGCATCCCAAATGGAGAAGCCATGGCGTTCAAAGTAGGCGCAAATTCTGGCGAAAAGATCTTCTTGATCCTTGATATAGACAGCAATCTGCAATCCCTCTCCAACTGGGGAGAGGCGAGCGCGTACGACCGGCGTTTCGCTATCCACCCTGTCAAATAGATGGCGAGTTAACCAGGCAATATCAGCGGCATCTTGGCGCAAGAAGAAGGCAACATCTAATTGCTTCCAGAGATTTTCATAGGTAGGATCTTCAATTGCATTGAGGCGCAACATGGCGCGGGATTCTTCTTGATGTTGTGCGAGTTCAGAGGAAGCATCTGGCTTTGCTCCACCCAATACACGCAAGGTTACGCGATAGAGGTCCTCTAGGAGTTTGCCTTTCCAGGCATTCCATACTTTGGGGCTAGTACCGCGGACATCAGCAACGGTCAGCAGATACAGTGCGGTAAGGTGGCGCTCATCACCCACCTTTTTAGCAAACGCTTGCACCACATCGGGATCGGTAATATCTTGTTTCTGAGCCACTTGGCTCATATTCAAGTGTTCTGCAACCAGCCAAATTAAGAGCTCGGTATCCGCCTTATCTAAGCCATGATCTTTGGCAAACTTGCGCATGTCTGCCTTGCCAAGCTCAGAGTGATCGCCACCACGTCCCTTAGCAATGTCATGAAACAGTGCAGCGATGACTAATAGCCAAGGCTTTTCAAAATGGGCAATCAGACTACTGCAGAAAGGAAACTCATGCGTATGCTCAACCACCATAAAGCGGCGTACATTCCGCAGTACCATCAGGATATGTTGATCCACTGTATAGACATGAAACAAGTCATGCTGCATTTGACCAACGATTCTTCTGAAGGCTGGCAAATAGCGACCGAGGACGCTGGTGCGGTTCATGAGTTGGAAGGCGCGACTGACTCCCTCGGGCTCCTTAAGGATTTCAATAAAGAGTGCGCGGTTCACCGGATCTTTGCGCCATTGACTATCCATCTTTTGGCGAGCGTTATATAAGGCTCTAAAGATCGTTGCCGATAAGCTCTTGACGTTCGCTGTTTGCGCAAAAACTAAAAAGGTCCGCAGGATTTGTTCTGGATACTCCTGAAACAACTGAGGGTCAGTAATATCTAGGACGCCTTGACGCTCAATAAAGCATTCATTGCCCACGCCAGCAATGGCATGGGTTGTTTTGGATTCTTGAGGAAAAAGGAGTGCTTCAATATTTTGAAGTAGTACATCGTTTAATTGGCTGACTGCTTTGGCCGCCCAGTAGTAGCGGCGCATGATGGCCTCACTGGCTAGTCTAGAGGACTCTTCCGTGATGCCCATGGCCGCTGCTAATGGTGTCTGTAAGTCAAATACCAAAACATCCTGCCTACGCTTGGCCAGTAGATGCAAGTTAGCGCGCAGAGTTTCTAAAAAACGCTGGTTACGATTGAGCTCTGTTAACTCACGTTGAGTTACCAAGCCTGCAAGACTGAGATCCTTGAATGTATTACCTAAGTGCGCTGCTTTGCTGACCCAGGAAATTACCTGTAAGTCACGTAAGCCACCGGGACTCTCTTTGCAGTTAGGCTCCAATGAGTAGGGCGTGTCTTGATATTTATAGTGACGCTGGATTTGCTCTGCTAGCTTAGCCTGGAAGAATGACTTTGGGTCTAAACTCTTTTCATAAACAGATTCAAACTCTTTGAAGAGGGCTTTCTTGCCACAGATGAGTCGTGATTCAAGTAGGGAGGTGCGAACGGTAATGTCTTGCTCTGCTTCAGATGTGCACTCAGCAACAGTTCTCACTGAGGAGCCAATTTCTAATCCGGTATCCCAGCATTGCGCTACAAAATTTTCAATCTTGCTGGCAAGTACTTCTTCAAAGTATTCCTTATCTGCAGGTAGCAAAATCAGAATATCAATATCGGAGTAGGGAAAGAGTGCACCTCTGCCAAATCCACCCACCGCTACAAGAGCAGCATCCGAATTTAAATCACAGGAATTCCATAAGCTGATGAGAAGTTCATCGCTGAGCTTGCTCAGTTGCTTGGTTAATCGCCCAACCACTTGATGCTCACGAAAGTCCTCATAGGCTAATTCTCGTGCAGCCCTTAGGCTGTCGATATCTGCAATAGGTTTCATTGCTGCGAGAGTTTGCCCCATTACGCTTGAACTAATTTAGTAATTAAGCGTTGGCTAGATTTGGTCTAAATGAGAGACCTTTAACGCAATCAGGAATTGGATTGCTACCCTCTGACCAAGTTAATACCTCAACGCCGGTGGCTGTTACCAAGAGCGTGTGCTCCCATTGCGCTGAGAGACTACGGTCTTTAGTCTTTACCGTCCATTGATCAGGCATTGTCCGAATATCACGCTTACCTGCATTGATCATCGGCTCAATGGTGAAGGTCATGCCTTCTTTTAACTTTTCACCGGTGCCAGGACGGCCGTAATGAAGAATCTGTGGATCTTGATGAAACACTTTGCCAATGCCATGACCGCAGTATTCACGAACAACTGAATAACCAGCCTTTTCAGCATGGGTCTGAATGACATGGCCAATGTCACCTAGGGATGCGCCAGGCTTAACTTGCGCAATGCCAAGCCACATACACTCAAAGGTAATTTGAGTGAGGCGTTTAGCTAATACTGAAACTTCACCAACCATAAACATGCGACTGGTATCACCGTAGTAGCCATCAGGCGTAATCACAGTGATATCGAGGTTGACAACATCACCGGTTTTTAAAATCTTTTCGCCAGGAATACCATGGCAGATCACATCATTGACCGAGGTGCAGATCGACGCCGGAAAGGGTGGGTAGCCTGGAGGTTGGTAGTTGAGTGGGGCGGGGATGGTCTTTTGAACATCGCGCATATATTCATGGCAGATGTGATCCAACTCCGCCGTGCTGACTCCAGCTTTGACGTGCGGGGCAACGTGGTCAAGAACTTCACTGGCTAAGCGACCAGCTTCGCGCATCCCTTGGATGTCTTTTTCGGCGGTAAATACACTATTCATGCCTTGATTATCAACGACTTGGGGCTTTTTACTAGTGGGTATATGCCTAAAAAATAGGCGGGCACACGATTTAATGGCATTTCTGAGTAGGTTTTCTAGTGAGGAGCTAGGGGTAGGGCGTCTAGACCATTGATATTTAAGCTATAATTTCGTTATCAGGTCAATTTTGATCTGAAATAGCGGGTTGAGCCTTCCAGGGTGGCGCTTTTTAGCGCAGCTAGGACTCAATCTCAGAAACCAACCCTTAGGAGAAGTTATGTCAGTAACTATGCGTCAAATGCTGGAAGCCGGTTGCCATTTTGGTCACCAAACCCGTTTCTGGTCCCCAAGAATGGCCCCATACATTTTCGGCCATCGCAACAAAATTCACATCATCAACTTAGAAAAAACATTGCCAATGTTTCAGGACGCCCTGAAATTTGCAAAACAAGTTGCTGCTAACCGTGGAACTATCTTATTCGTCGGTACTAAGCGTCAATCTCGCGAGATCATTGCTGAAGAAGCTGCTCGTGCTGGTATGCCTTACATCGACAGCCGTTGGTTGGGCGGTACGCTCACGAACTTCAAAACTGTTAAAGGTTCCCTCAAGCGTTTGAAGGACATGGCAGTTGCTAAAGAAGCTGGCGACTGGGAAAAGCTTTCCAAGAAAGAAGCCTTGACTAATGATCGCGATCTCGACAAGTTGCAAAAAGCACTTGGTGGTATTCAAGATTTGAACGGCGTTCCTGATGCAATTTTCGTAGTGGACGTTGGCTATCACAAGATTGCTATTACTGAAGCTAACAAGCTGGGTATTCCGGTTATCGCCGTAGTGGATACCAACCACTCACCAGAAGGTGTTGATTACATCATTCCTGGTAACGATGACTCCAGCAAGGCTGTTCTGCTCTACGCTCGTGGCATTGCTGATGCAATCCTCGAAGGTAAATCAAACTCTGTTCAAGAAATTTTGACTGCCGTTAAAGAAGGCGAAGAAGAGTTTGTTGAAGAAGGGAAATCTGAATAATGGCCGCTATTACCGCTGCAATGGTTGGCGAATTACGCGCCAAGACTGATGCTCCGATGATGGAGTGCAAAAAAGCATTGACTGAGGCTGATGGCGATATGGCTCGTGCAGAAGAAATTCTGCGTGTAAAGCTCGGTAGCAAAGCTGGTAAAGCTGCATCCCGTATTACCGCGGAAGGCATCGTTGCTTCAGCAATCAATGGCACTACAGGCACTTTGCTTGAAGTGAACTGCGAAACTGACTTCGTTTCAAAAAATGATGATTTCTTGGCATTTACACAAGCCTGCGCAAATCTGATTTCTGAAAAGAATCCAGCTGACGTTGCTGCCTTACTTGCATTACCAATGAATGGCCAAACTGTGGATGAAGTTCGTAGCGCCTTGATCGGTAAGATCGGCGAGAACATCATGCCACGTCGCTTCAAACGTTTCGCTGGTAGCAACAAGTTGGTTTCTTACCTCCACGGTACTCGTATTGGCGTGATGGTTGAGTTCGAGGGTGATGAGACTGCAGCTAAAGACGTAGCAATGCATATTGCTGCAATGAAGCCGGTAGCTTTGTCGATGGCTGATGTTCCTGCTGAAGCCATTGCTGTTGAGCGTAGTGTTGCTGTTCAAAAGGCTGCTGAGTCTGGCAAGCCACCAGAAATCGTTGAGAAGATGGTTGAGGGTTCTATTCAGAAGTACCTCAAAGAGGTTTCTTTATTGAATCAAACTTTCGTTAAAAACGACAAGCAATCTGTTGAGCAAATGCTGAAGGCTGCTAACACCACAATCAAGGGTTTCACCATGTTTGTTGTGGGCGAGGGCATTGAGAAACGTCAAGACGACTTTGCAGCTGAAGTTGCTGCTCAGGTCGCCGCTGCTAAGGGTGCTTAATTAGCTCCAAGCTTGCTGGGCTCTTCCAGTACGGCTGTAATACCCAAAAGGGCATCGAAACCTCGGTTTCCATGCCCTTTTCTTTGATCTGTGCCAAGCCCTTTATAATTTGGACAAGAAATTAAAAAGTACTTAAAGATCAATAAGCTAAGCAGATAAATGGCCTAGCAAATTACGGAAAATAAAACGATGCCAGCCTACAAACGTGTTCTCTTAAAACTCTCTGGTGAAGCCCTCATGGGGGATGATGCTTTTGGAATCAATCCAATCACGATTGATTCCATGGTGAAAGAAATAGCCGACGTAGTGCATAGCGGCGTTCAATTGGCTATCGTGATTGGCGGCGGAAATATTTTCCGAGGTGTAGCAGGTGGTGCGGCCGGTATGGATCGTGCAACAGCTGACTACATGGGAATGCTCGCCACAATGATGAACTCTCTCGCACTGCAAGATGCTTTGCGCCAAAAAGGTGTTGAAGCTCGTGTGCAGTCTGCTTTGAGAATGGATCAAGTGGTCGAGCCTTACATTCGTCCTCGTGCGATTCGTGCTCTGAGTGAAGGTAAGGTGGTGATCTTTGCAGCTGGTACGGGAAATCCATTCTTTACTACCGATACAGCAGCCGCTTTGCGTGGTGCAGAGATGGGAGTTGAAATCGTGCTTAAGGCCACTAAGGTAGATGGTATTTACAGTGCAGATCCAATGAAAGATCCAACAGCTACTTTGTATAAAACAATGACTTTTGACGAGGCAATCATCAAAAACTTGCAGGTAATGGACGCAACTGCTTTTGCATTGTGCCGTGATCGCAAGTTACCAATCAAAGTGTTTTCGATTCTCAAACCAGGCGCATTGATGCGTGTGGTTCAGGGTGAGTCTGAAGGCACTTTAGTACACGTTTAATAGGAGGCTTGATGTCCGCAACAGAAATTAAAACTACTACCGATCAAAAGATGCAGAAGTCTCTTGAGGCTCTGAAAACCAATTTGGCGAAGATTCGTTCTGGTCGTGCAAATCCCGGAATTTTGGAGCATATCCAAGTGGATTACTACGGTAATCCAACGCCACTAAGCCAAGTGGCTAGCCTAGGTTTGGCTGATGCCAGAACGATTAACGTGCAGCCATTTGAAAAAACGATGGTTGCTGTGATTGAAAAGGCGATTCGTGATTCCGATTTGGGTCTCAACCCAGCCTCGCAAGGCACTGTGATTCGAGTACCCATGCCTGCATTAACTGAAGAACGCCGCCGTGATTTGACTAAGGTTGTTAAAAACGAGGGTGAAGATACCAAGATCGCTGTACGTAATTTACGCCGCGATGCCAATGAGCATTTAAAGCGCCTCACCAAAGATAAAGAAATTTCTGAGGACGATGAGCGTCGTGCGACTGATGACATTCAAAAGATGACTGATCGCGCCGTGGTCGAGATTGATAAGATCGTCTCTGAAAAAGAAAAAGAGATCATGACGGTTTAATCGTCAGATCCAATCTTATTATTCGCCTCATGACACAGCACACTAGCTCAACCTTGGTAATTCCAGAGGTTAGCGCCATTCCTCGTCATGTCGCCATTATCATGGACGGTAATGGACGTTGGGCCAGTAAACGATTCATGCCACGTGTAGCGGGTCACTCAGAGGGCTTAGGTGCTGTTCGTAAGATTGTTCAAGAGTGCCGCCAACTAGGCGTGGAATATCTCACTTTGTTTGCATTCAGCTCTGAAAATTGGCGTCGCCCTCCAGAAGAGGTCAGCTTTTTAATGAAGCTATTTCTAAAGTCCTTAAAGGGTGAGGTGTCTCGTTTAGCTGAAAACGATATCCGTCTTCGCCTCATTGGGGATTTAAGTCGCTTTGATTCTGGGATTCAGGAGATGGTGCAGTTCTCCGAAGAAAAAACGGCGGCCTGCAAAGGGCTTACGCTTACTATTGCTGCTAACTATGGTGGACGTTGGGATATTTTGCAGGCGATGCGCCAATCTTTGGCTGCCAACCCTAGCTTGAAACCAGAGCAGGTATCTGAAGAATTATTGCAACCCTATTTATCTATGGCTTACGCGCCAGAGCCAGATTTGTTTATTCGCACTGGTGGCGAGCAGCGTGTCAGTAACTTTCTGCTTTGGCAGCTAGCCTATACCGAGCTGTACTTTACGGATACTCTCTGGCCTGATTTTGATGAAGCTCAACTACATAAAGCTTTTGACTGGTTTAGTCAGCGCGAGCGTCGCTTTGGACGCACGAGCGCTCAGTTAGCGTCTGAGTCATTGAGTGACGCAGTCTAAAACCCTCCTTATTTCCCCATGCTAATAACCCGAATCATTACTGCCACCATCTTAATGGCGGTGCTATTACCCATTTTATTTTTCTTGCCACCAATTTACTTGGGTATATTTTTCCTAATTACCTTAGTTGCTGCTGCTTGGGAATGGAGTCGCATGATTGCTCCGGAAGCTAAGAAGGCTGCGTGGCTCTATGCTGTTTTTTGTTTGGTCATTATTTTATTGTTGCTAGGAATGCAAGCAATTGCATGGCAGTTTTCTTTGCTCATGATGGCGGTCTTGTTTTGGTTTTTCGTAGCGCCATTCATCTTAGCCAAAGGAATGAATCTCTCGCTTCAAAAATTCAAACCTTTTTACAGCATTGTCGGTTTGATCATTCTGCCGGCAACTTGGTTTGCTTTAGTCTTCTTGCGTGAGTTGGGCTTAATCTTTTTATTAACAACGATGGCCTTGGTTTGGGTTGCTGATATCGGTGCGTATTTTGTTGGTAAAGCTTTTGGTAAGCATAAGCTAGCCGTGAGCATTAGCCCGGGGAAGTCGATTGAGGGTGCGCTAGGCGGTTTACTGCTTTGTTATCTCTACGCATTCTTATGTGTGACGTATTTACCGCTAGGCGACACTTTATTTGGTGCTTGGGCTATTCAATTTGGATGGGTGCCGATGTTCCTGATGGTGACAGCATTAACAGCGTTCAGTGTCTTTGGGGATTTATTTGAATCTCAGTTAAAGCGTTTGGCTGGCGTTAAAGACAGCAGTCATTTACTGCCGGGTCATGGTGGCGTTCTAGACCGCGTTGATGCACTCATTCCAACAATGCCGATTGCTGCATTACTAGCAGGGTTGATTTAATGTCTCCTAAACAGCTTGCTATCTTAGGGTCTACTGGATCGATTGGTGTTAATACCTTAGACGTAATCCGTGCTCATCCCGATCGCTTTACAGTAGTAGCTCTGACTGCTGCAAAACAAATTGAGCGTTTAGCAGAGCAATGTATCGAGTTTAAGCCTGCTATTGCAGTGGTGGCTGACGCTGATGGCGCCGCTCAACTGAGTCAACTTTTGCAAGAGAAAAAGATTTCCACTCAAGTTCTCTATGGACCTGAAGCTCTGGTCAGCGCAGTAACAGAATCGGGTTGCGATACCGTGATGGCAGCTATTGTGGGAGCCGCCGGCCTAGTCCCTACTTTGGCGGCAGCAAAAGCAGGTAAGCGAGTATTGCTCGCTAATAAAGAAGCGTTAGTAATGTCGGGTAATTTATTTATGCAGGCGATGAAAGCGGGCGGCGGCGAATTGCTGCCGATTGATAGCGAGCACAATGCGATTTTTCAATGTCTACCTGATCGCTTCACAAAAACCCCGTCTGTTCATTTAGGCGTTGAAGAGCTTTGGTTAACTGCTTCTGGCGGACCCTTTAGGGATAGACCCCTCGCAGATTTAGCTGGCATTACACCTGATCAAGCCTGCGCCCATCCGAATTGGGTAATGGGTCGAAAGATTTCGGTTGATTCCGCGACAATGATGAATAAAGGTCTTGAAGTCATTGAGGCTTTTTGGTTGTTTGGCTTGCCACTACAAAAAATTAAGGTTTTGATTCATCCGCAGAGCGTAGTGCACTCGATGGTGCGTTATCGCGATGGCTCAGTCTTGGCGCAAATGGGGCAACCTGATATGCGTACTCCGATTGCCTATGGATTGGCTTGGCCTGAACGTATTGATGCTGGTGTTGCTCCTTTGAATCTGACGCAGTTAAGTGGCCTCAGTTTTACAGAGCCGAATTTTGCTCAATTTCCTTGTTTGAGTTTGGCCTTTGCTGCTGCAAAAGCAGGTGGAACTGCGCCTGCCGTATTAAATGCTGCCAATGAAGTTGCTGTTGCAGCTTTCTTAGGGGGTGGGTTGCCTTACTTAAGCATTCCGAAGGTGGTAGAGTACTGCTTAAATGTCTTGCCATCAGACCCAGCAGATTCCTTAGAAATCATTCTTGGGGCTGATGCTCAGGCTCGTCAAGTTGCTAATCAATTTATTGACGACCTTCAGAAATAGATTGGTCTTTTGATGCAGGCCTTAATCACTCTTGCCGCATTCTTAGTCACACTTGGTGTACTCGTTAGCTTTCATGAGTACGGCCATTTTCTAGCAGCTCGTTTGTGTGGAGTTAGAGTACTTCGCTTTGCCCTAGGATTTGGTAAGCCACTATTTACTTATCACGCTAGTAACGGCACTGAGTGGGTTCTTGCTTCCATTCCTTTGGGCGGCTATGTCAAATTGCTGGACGGCCGTGATCGTGAGCAAGTGATTCCAACAGAAGAACGCCCCCAATCCTTCGATGTCAAGCCCCTATGGCAACGCTCTATGATTGTGGCCGCAGGACCCTTTGCCAACTTTCTGTTGGCAGTCATCTTGTTCTCAGTGATTTATGTTTCGGGTGTGCCTCAGCTTCCCGCTCGACTTCAAGCTCCACCCGAGCAATCGATTGCTGCAAAACTAGGTATAGCGGCAGGTGATCAGGTTGTTGGTTGGCAATCCCTTTCATCTGACCACAACGGCGCCCCCATTCTTGAAGAATTTGACTCAGTTCCAAGTTGGAATGCATTGCGTTGGCTTCTCTTAAATGCGATTACCGGTGAGCAAGGCTTTGCCCTAGAAATCCAGGATGCCGCTGGTGCCCGTCACGTCAAATCCTTTGGGCAGGGCGATTTACCGCTTATTGAACCTGAATCCGACCCATTTCAGGCGCTGGGCTTGTTTCCCCAAGTGAGCTCACCCTCGGAGTGGATGGAGCTCAAGTTAGGGCCGATAGATGCCTTAGGTTTTGCATATCAGCGGGTTTCTCTGATAACCAAAGTCTCCGTAAGGCTTATGTTGGGTTTATTTACGGGTAAAACGACCTTAAAGCAGCTCGGTGGACCCTTAAGTATTGCTGATATGGCAGGTAAGTCTGCCCAGGTCGGCTGGCAGCCATTTGTAGCCTTTTTAGCGCTCATGAGTATCAGTATTGGACTCTTGAATTTAGTGCCTTTACCAATGCTCGACGGGGGTCAGCTCCTGTATGATGCATGGGAGTTGGTTGCTGGTAAGCGAATATCTTTGTCACTTCAGGAAAAGCTCCAAAAAGTGGGTTTTTTGCTTCTGATATCGCTTTCCTTGCTAGCCTTGTTTAACGATTTGCAACGCTACCTTTCATCTTGAATTTTCTGATCCCCCTTTTTCGCTCCGTAACTCGGTTTGTTGCGCAAGTCGCTCTGATTCTTGCGGCGGGTTTTTGTATTAGTGCTCAAGCTGCTGACACCTTTGTTATTACAGATATTCGAATAGAGGGTTTGCAGCGAGTGGAGCCGGGCACGGTATTTAGTTACTTACCCGTTCAGGTGGGTGACACCTTTACCGAAGAGAAGAGTGCTGAAGCAATTAAAGCCCTGTATAGCACCGGTTTTTTCCGAGACGTACAGATTCAGGCTCAAGGCAATGTTTTGATTGTGATCGTTGAAGAGCGTCCCACTATCTCCCGTATTGAATTTACTGGGATGAAAGAGTTTGACCAGGAAAATATCCGTAAGTCGCTGAAGGCAGTTGGCGTTGCTGAGGCCCGCTTCTACGACAAAGCCTTGATTGACAAGGCTGAACAAGAGCTAAAACGCGCTTACGTTGGTAAGGGTATGTATGCCGCTGAAGTGGTTGCAACCGTTACCCCGCTTGAGAGAAATCAGGTTGCCGTCTATTTCAATATTGATGAAGGTCCTGTATCCAAGATTCAAGAGATTAATTTTATCGGTAATAATGTATTTAGTGAGAGCACTCTAAAAAGTGAGATGCAACTCAAGACTGGCGGTTGGTTGTCCTGGTACAGCAAAGACAACTTATATTCCAAGCAAAAGCTCACTGCTGACTTAGAGAGTATTCGCTCTTACTACCTCAATCGAGGCTACCTTGAGTTTGTTATCGAATCTACTCAGGTTTCCATCACACCCGACAAAAAAGGTATTTACCTCACCATCAGCATTCGTGAGGGGAATAAGTTCACAGTTAAAGATATTCGCTTGGCTGGTGAGTTGCTTGGTAAAGAGGCTGAGCTAATTCAGCTTGTGACCCTTAAGCCGGGTGATACATTCTCATCAGCTAAGTTAACTGAGAGCACTAAGGCTATTGCTGAGATTTTGGGTTCCTATGGTTATGCTTTTGCGAACATTAACCCGCAGCCAGATATTCGTCGTGAATTGAGCGAGGTTGACCTTACTTTAGTGATTGACCCAGGTCGCCGTGTTTATGTTCGTCAGGTGAATGTAAGCGGCAATGCAAAGACTCGAGACATGGTGATTCGACGTGAAATGCGTCAGTTTGAAAGCTCATGGTTCGATAGCGATAAGATTGATTTATCTAAGAAACGTCTAGGCCGCTTGGGTTACTTTACTGAGACCGATGTCTCCACACAAGATGTTCCTGGATCCGCAGACCAGGTTGATGTGAACGTTAAGGTAACTGAAAAACCAACAGGTGCAGTGACTCTTGGTGCAGGCTTCTCTTCAACTGAAAAATTAATCCTCTCAGCGGGTATTAATCAAGAAAATGCTTTTGGTACGGGAACCGCAGTTGGCCTCAACGCCTCTTTGGGTAAAATTAACCAAAGCTTAGCCTTATCTAACTATGACCCTTACTTTACGGAAGAGGGTATCAGCCGCTATACCGATTTGTACTACCGCTCATCCAGGCCGCTTTACTACACTGGCGATCCTGATTACCAAATTAAATCTGTTGGTTCAAATATAAAATTTGGCGTCCCTTATACGGAAGTTGATAGAGTATTCTTTGGTACTGGTATTGAGGCGTTTCAAATTAAATCTAGCTCTAATACGCCTGTGGGTTACTTGACCTACATGCAGGATTATGGAATTGCAGCTCCTGGCTATCCCGCGACATTAACTACTTACAATGTTCCAATAACTGTTGGCTGGTCGCGCGATGGGCGTGACAGCGCACTCATTCCCTCAACCGGGTCATTGCAGCAACTGAATGCGGAGGTGGGTACTCCTGCCGGCAATATGATGTTCTATCGCTTATTCGGGCAGTATCAAAAGTACCATTCATTTTCTAAAGGCAACATCTTGTCCTTTAACGGCGAAGTTGGTTATGGTGAGGCCTACGGCAAGTACCCATTCCCGATTACCAAAAATTACTACGTTGGTGGTATTGGCTCCGTTCGCGGCTATGCACCCGGCTCACTAGGACCGACTTATTACAATACGGCCATAGGACTTAATCAACCTACTGGTGGACAGTCTAAAATCGTCACCAACGTTGAATACACCGTGCCAGTTCCTGGTTCTGGTATTGATAAAACCCTGCGGGTATTTAGTTTCGTAGACGGCGGTAATGTCTATAACGAGAATATCAATCTTGTCTTGCGATATTCTTATGGCTTGGGTTTATCATGGATATCACCATTGGGTCCGCTCAAGTTTAGTTACGGTATTCCGATCAAATCATTGCCGACGGATAACATCCAACGTTTGCAGTTCCAAGTGGGTACAGCGTTTTAATTGTTTAAGGAAAGTTTTATGAAACTTCATCAATCTTCCAAATGGATTCAGTACAGCTTAATTGCTGTTTCATCATTCATTGCTTTGCCGTCGGCATTTGCTCAAGATGCTGGAACTCGGGTTGCGGCTGTGAACGTTGAAAAAGTATTCAACGAATCCAACATGGCTAAAGCTAGCCAGACTAAGTTGCAGAATGAATTTACAAAGCGCCAAAACGAAATTCGTGACAGCGCCCAAAAAATTAAATCTGCTGCAGAAAAGTTAGATCGTGATTCAGCGGTTATGTCTGAGGCTGAGCGTGCACGTCGTCAGCGTGAGTTGGCTGATCAGGATCGCGAATTGCAGCGCAAACAGCGCGAGTATACCGAGGACCTCAATCAGCGTAACTTTGAAGAGCGTGCGAAGATTGCTGAAAAAGCGAATCAAGCACTCAAACAAATTGCTGACCAAAGAAAAATTGATGTCATTATTCAAGATCCAGCCTATGCCAATCCCAAGGTTGATGTTACTGATGATGTCATCAAGGCCTTGAATAGTCTTAAGTAAGTTTTATGCCCACCGCCATCGAGCTGGCCGAACAGTTTCAAGTAAGCTTGGTGGGGGACGGCTCCTTCTCGCTTCAAGGCCTCGCCCCTCTCGAGCGAGCCCAATCCAGTCAAATCTCCTTTCTTTCGAATCCGCTGTATCGCCAACAAGCTAGTGACAGTGCTGCAGGTGGTTTGATTGTCAGTAAGGCGGATTTAGATTTTCTCCAGGCAAATCCTGGAGGCTCCTCGGCAGGGCGAGTATTTTTTGTCTCTAAAAACCCTTACGCTACTTTTGCCAGAATGGCGCAGCACTTTGCCATGGCTTCTGCACCTGTTTATGCGCCTGGAGTGCATCCCAGTGCCGCCATTGATTCTAGCGTTAGTATTCCAGCTTCATGTCACATCGGACCATTTGTGCAAATCGGCCCTGAGGTTAAATTAGGCGAGCGAGTTGTCTTGTTAGGAAATACTTCTGTTGCTAGAAACTCGAGTATCGGTAGCGATACTTTGATTTATCCCAATGTATCCCTTTATTCAGAAACCAAGCTTGGTGAGCGCTGCATTATTCATAGCGGAGCGGTCATTGGTGCGGATGGTTTTGGGTTTGCTCCTGACTTTTCTGCTACGGGAGCTGAGTGGGTCAAGATCCCGCAAACGGGTGCCGTTGTCATTGGCAATGATGTCGAGGTGGGCGCGTCAAGCACAATCGATCGTGGCGCCATGAGTGACACCATCATCGGCAATGGCACCAAGATTGATAACCAAGTTCAAATTGCTCACAATGTCGTGGTAGGCAATTGCTGCGTGATTGCTGGTTGTGCTGCCATTTCAGGAAGCACCAAGATTGGTAACTTTTGCATTATTGGTGGTGCAGCCAATTTTGCTGGTCACCTGACTATTGCAGATAGAACAACAGTATCGGGTAATACCTCAATTATTCGTTCGATTACTGAGCCGGGACAGCATTACACGGGCGTTTATCCTTCAATGCCCCATAGCGCTTGGGAGAAAAATGCGGCAATTCTGCGGGGACTCGATAAAATCCGTCAACGCTTACGATTATTAGATAAATCTAAATAGCTTCTTCGCCATATTACAAAATCTAGAAACTTTATTCAGCAGGTAAATACATGAGCAAACCAATCGCTATCGACATCAATCAAATTTTGAAGCTATTACCACATCGCTATCCATTCCTATTAGTTGACCGCGTATTGGAGATTGAGCCTCGTCAAAGTATTACCGCACTCAAGAACGTCACCATGAACGAGCCCTTCTTTCAAGGGCACTTCCCAGATTTTCCGGTAATGCCGGGGGTTTTAATTATTGAGGCGCTTGCCCAAACAGCAGCACTCCTGACCTTTTCCGAAGTGCGTGAAGAAAATGCGGTTTATTATTTTGCCGGTATTGATGGTGCTCGCTTTAAGAAGCCGGTATTGCCTGGTGATCAATTGATCATGACGGCTAAGTTAGAGCGTGAACGTGCTGGTATTTATAAGTTCCAAGTGCAAGCTACCGTGGATGGCGAGTTGGCTGCCGAAGCGAATATCACTTGTGCCGTTCGTACGAAAGGTGCGTAATGACTCAGATTCATCCATCTGCTGTAGTTGATAGTAAAGCTGAGATCGCCAGCGACGTCGAGATTGGCCCGTACTCCGTCATTGGACCAAACGTCAAAATTGGCGCTGCTTGCAAGATTGGCTCTCACACTGTGATCGAGGGTTACACCACGATCGGCAAAGAAAATAACTTTGCCCACTTCGCTGCTATTGGTGGCGCTCCTCAGGATATGAAATACCGTGGCGAACCTACCCAGTTGATTATTGGAGATCGCAACACGATTCGTGAGTTCACAACCATTCATACGGGTACATCGCAGGATGAGGGCATTACTAGAGTGGGTGATGACAACTGGATCATGGCTTATGTGCACATTGCACATGACTGCCAAATCGGTAACCATACGATTTTCTCAAGCAACGCACAAATTGCAGGCCACGTAAAAGTGAGTGACTGGGCGATTATGGGGGGCATGTCTGGCGTGCATCAATTTGTACGTATCGGTCAACATGCTATGTTGGGTGGTGCTTCTGCACTAGTGCAAGACATCCCACCGTTTGTGATTGCGGCTGGTGATAAAGCCTCTCCTCATGGAATTAACGTAGAGGGTCTAAAGCGTCGTGGTTTCTCAAGCGAAACGATTTCTGCATTACGTCAGGCATATAAGATTCTCTATAAAGATGGTCTCAGCTTTGAAGAAGCTAAGGTGGAGATTCAGAAGATGGTGCTCGCTAGTGCATCCGATGCCCAAACTGCAGAAAAGCTGACAGAGTTCCATGACTTTATTGCCGCCTCTACGCGCGGCATTATTCGATAGAGCAAATCTAGTGTCTAAGCTTGCTTGTGTTGCCGGAGAGCCTTCGGGTGACTTGCTGGCAGCGCCAGTATTAAGTGCACTAAAGCAGATCCCCGACACCTCTAATCTGGAGGTCTATGGTATTGGTGGTCCTCGTATGCAGGCAGAGGGCCTGCGTTCAGATTGGCCAATGGAGACATTAAGTGTTCGTGGTTACGTTGAGGCAATTAAACAGTTACCCGCTATTCTGAAGTTGCGTAAAGAGTTGATTGCCAATTTCACGGGCGAAGGCCGCCCAGATGTATATCTCGGTATTGATGCACCAGATTTCAATTTAGGCGTTGAGTTAGCTTTGCGCAAAGCTGGAATTCCGACTTTACATTTTGTTTCTCCATCGATTTGGGCTTGGAGAGCAGGGCGCATTACTAAGATCAAGCAAGCTGTTGAGAGAATGCTCTGTATTTTCCCATTCGAAACTGAGATTTATGAGCGTGCTGGTATTAGTGCAACTTATGTTGGGCATCCGCTGGCCAGTGAAATACCGCTTGAGCCAAATCCAGCAAGCGCTAAGCTAAAAATAGAAAAAATCTTACATCTGCCAAACAATACATTGAGTGGAATAGTTGTCTCTGTATTACCGGGTAGTCGCGGCTCTGAGATTGAGCTGATTGCGCCAGTCTTTTTTGAGACGATGTTAGAGCTTGTAAATCGTATGCCAGGACAACTTCTGCATTTTGTAATCCCAGTGGCCACGCCACGCCTACGGGTACCGCTAGAGTTGCTGTTAAAAAGTATTCTCGAGAAAAATCCTGATCTCAAAATTTATCTAATTGATGGTGAGGCCGATGCAGTGCTTGAGGCTGCCGATGTTGTGCTGATTGCTAGTGGAACCGCAACATTACAGGCGGCGCTCTGGAAAAAGCCCATGGTGATCTCTTATAAGGTACCTTGGTTGACTGCGCAGATTATGAAACGACAGGGCTATCTACCGTATGTTGGTTTGCCAAATATTCTTTGCGGTGAGTTTGTTGTCCCTGAACTTCTACAAGACGATGCTACTCCGAATCAGTTAGCCGATGCCTTACTAGCTTGGTTAAACAATCCTAGTAAAGTCGCTCAACTAAAAACCCGTTTTGCAGAAATGCATGAGACCTTGCGCAGACCCACGGGTTTATTGGTTGCACAGGCAGTGGCGCAAACCATTGCCGCCGCAAAACATCGGGTTATTGTGTGAGCCTGATTTGGGTATGTGGTGTCGACGAAGCAGGACGTGGTCCACTTGCGGGAGCAGTAGTTGCTGGTGCCGTCGTACTGGATCCCAATGACCCCATTAGCGGATTAAAAGATTCTAAGAAGCTATCGGCCGCAAGACGTGAGTTTTTGTTTGAGCAAATTCAGTTAAAGGCCAAAGCCTGGGGTATTGGTGAGGCGAGTCCAGCTGAGATTGATGAGATCAATATTTTGCAAGCGACGATGTTGGCAATGCGTCGCGCAATTGAAGATCTCACTACACGTTTAGGCGGCTGGCCAGATAAAGCCTTGATTGATGGCAATCGCTGTCCTGAACTTCCCATAGCAGCTGAGGCTATAGTTAAGGGCGATACTAAAGAGCCGGCAATCTCAGCCGCCTCTATCTTGGCAAAGGTCACACGTGATCGTCAAATGATGGCCTTGCATGAACTGCATCCCCAATATGGCTTTGCTCAGCATATGGGATATCCAACTGAAGTCCATTTCGCTGCACTAAAGGAATACGGCGCATGCGATGAACACCGCCGTAGCTTTTCTCCCGTACGTAATGTATTGGCACTGCATAGTCGATAATCCCAACTATGAAAATTGAATCTATCAGCTCAAAAGACAATTCCTTGTTTAAGGAAATTCGTCAATTGCAAGCTACTGGTCCTAAGGGTCAAAAGGCTAGATTTGCTTGTGGGCAAGCTTTGTTAGAAGGCATCCATTTAGTACAAACTTGGGTGGGTGATCCAGCACTCAAGACATTAATTACCTCTGAGTTGGGTTTGCAAAATCCAGAGATTGCTCAGGCTGTCTATGACCATGTAGAAATTTGCCCTGAGACTCGCGTTTATCAATTGGATAAAGGTTTATGGGATTTGCTCAGTGATCTGGTCAATGCGCCGCAGATTGCAGGCTTGCTGGACCTTCCTCAATCTGCATTGAACCCTCAAAAGTCGGTTGCTACGCTTGAGGGGGATGTCATTATTTTGGATCGCATTCAGGATGCTGGGAATGTGGGCTCTATTTTGCGCACTGCCGCAGCAGCAGGCTTTACTCAAGTAATTGCACTATCCGGTTGTGCCCACCTATGGTCAAGCAAAGTATTGCGAGCTGGCATGGGCGCCCATCGCTTGCTCGATCTTTATGAAGGTTGGTCATCTCAGCAAGTGCTCAGTGCAGTGACTGCACCTTTGCTCGCTGCAGCTGCCGATGCTGAGTTCGATCTCTTTAATATGCCTAAGGTGTTGATCCATCCGGTTGCCTGGATAATGGGAAGTGAAGGCCAGGGCGTTTCTGAAGATCTCATGGCACAAGCCAAAGGTGTCTCCATTCCGATTGATCCAAGAGTCGAATCGCTGAATGTATCTACTGCTGCAGCAATCTGTCTATTTGAAACAGTGAGAATTCGCCGCAACTAAAACTAGCTATTGCACTAGCCTAAGATTGTTTTATCCGACTTCATGGATTGCAAGACAGTAGTCGCAATCTCTTCAATCGATTTGCTCGTCGTAGCCACCCAAGGAATGGATTCTTTTTTCATCATGGCGGTGGCTTCATTAATCTCGTAGCGGCAGTTTTCTAACTTAGCATAATTGCTGCCAGGTCGTCGCTCATTACGAATCTCTGACAAGCGTTCGGCATCGATCATGAGGCCAAAAATCTTGCTGCGATACGGGATTAAATCTTTGGGTAACTGCCCACGCTCGAAGTCTTCTGGAATAAGAGGGTAGTTTGCTGCCTTCATGCCATATTGCATGGCTAAGTAAAGGCTAGTTGGTGTTTTGCCTACCCGCGATATACCTACCAAAATGACATCGGCCTCAGCTAGATTTTTGTTGGATTGACCATCATCGTGGGCTAAGGAATAGTTAATGGCCTCTATCCGGTTTTTGTAGGCCTCAGTATCTGCATTGTGGTGGAGACGGTTCATCGCATGGGTTGATTTAACCCCGAGAGCCTGCTCCAAAGGCGCCACAAAAGTTTGGAACATATCCAAAATCAGGCCATTGGCTTTGCCGACAATGGTGTTCAGTTCGGGATTCACCAAAGTGGTAAAAACAATGGGCTGAACCTCATATTTAGAGGCTGCCTGATTGATGCTAGAGACCGCATCGTGGGCTTTTTCAATGCTGTCCACAAAAGGCACCCGAATATGCTTAAAAGTGGCCTCAAATTGCGCCAAAATCGATTGGCTGAAGTTCTCGGCAGTAATGCCGGTGCCATCAGAAACAATAAAAACAATACGAGTTTGGAGAGACATGAGATTGGCCTAGAGGTCTTGGTCAGCACTACAATATGTAGTTAATGAAGTATGCCGTATTTTATCCGGCCGCTCGACCAGTTTCCTTATCCTTAGAGAGTATTTTATGTCCAACCAACAACAAAGTAACGATGTAGCAAATGCCTATGTTCTGCCTTTTGAGCAACTCCGCATGACGGATGTTGAATCAGTCGGCGGTAAGAATGCCTCACTTGGTGAAATGATTTCTCAGTTGTCCTCCACGGGTGTACGTGTGCCTACTGGGTTTGCCACTACCTCACTAGCGTTTCGTGATTTCTTGGAACACAACAACTTGACCGAGCGAATCCAACAGCGTTTGGAAAATCTGAACATTGATGATGTGCGTGCGCTAGCCGAGGCTGGAAAAGAAATCCGCGGTTGGATTGAGACTGCACCATTCCAGACGCGTCTTGATGAAGAGATTCGTACTGCTTTTAAGAAGTTAGACGATTCTGGCAAAGGCTCGTTTGCCGTACGCTCTTCTGCTACGGCAGAAGACTTGCCTGATGCTTCATTTGCCGGACAGCAAGAAACTTTCTTGAACGTTGAAGGCATTGATGATGTTCTAAAGAAGATTCGTGAAGTATTTGCCTCTTTATATAACGACCGTGCGATTTCTTACCGCGTTCACAAGGGCTTTGCCCACGCTGAAGTAGCGCTATCTGCTGGTATCCAGCGTATGGTGCGCTCAGACCTTGGCGCAGCTGGTGTGATGTTTACCTTGGATACTGAGTCTGGTTTCGAAGATGTGGTGTTTATCACTTCAAGCTATGGCCTAGGTGAGACAGTGGTACAGGGCGCAGTGAATCCAGATGAGTTTTATGTATTTAAAACTACCCTGGCAAAAGACAAAAAGGCGATTATTCGCCGCTCTTTAGGTTCCAAGTTGATTCAGATGCAATTTGCCCCAGCAGGTTCTGCTGAGAAGGTAATGACTGTAGATGTTGCTCCAGAAAAACGTAATCGTTTTTCCTTGGAAGATGCTGACATTACTGAATTAGCAAAATACGCAGTCATCATTGAAAAGCACTACGGTCGTCCAATGGATATCGAGTGGGGTAAGGATGGTCAAGATGGCCGTATTTACATCCTGCAAGCACGCCCAGAGACGGTGAAGAGTCAAGCTGCTGGTCAAGTGGAGATGCGCTACAAGTTAAAAGGTAGCTCAAAGGTATTGGCTAAAGGTCGTGCGATTGGTCAAAAGATTGGTGCGGGCCCAGTTCGGGTTATTCGTGACCCAAGTGAGATGGATCGTGTGCAGCCGGGCGACGTATTGGTTGCTGACATGACTGACCCTAACTGGGAGCCAGTGATGAAGCGCGCTTCTGCGATTGTCACTAATCGTGGTGGTCGTACTTGTCACGCAGCGATTATTGCTCGTGAGTTAGGTGTTCCTGCAGTGGTGGGTTGCGGTGATGCCACTGAGCATTTGCAAGACGGCATGATGGTTACCGTATCTTGCGCAGAAGGTGATGAGGGTCATATTTATGATGGCTTGATTGAAACTGAAGTGACTGAAGTTTCTCGTGGTGTATTGCCAGAGATCCCAGTCAAGATCACCATGAACATTGGTAACCCTCAGTTGGCCTTTGATTTCTGCCAAATTCCAAATGCTGGTGTTGGTTTGGCTCGCCTCGAGTTCATCATCAACAACTATATTGGTGTGCACCCCCGTGCTGTCTTGGAGTACCCAAATATTGATCCTGATCTCAAGCGCGCGGTAGAGAGCGTTGCTCGTGGCTATGCAAGCCCACGACAGTTTTATGAAGATAAATTGGTTGAGGGTGTGGCAACGATTGCCGCTGCTTTCTATCCAAAACCCGTGATTGTCCGTTTGTCTGACTTCAAGTCAAATGAATACAAGAAGCTCATCGGTGGTTCACGTTATGAGCCAGATGAAGAAAATCCAATGCTTGGTTTCCGTGGTGCATCCCGTTATGTATCAGCGGATTTCGGCGAAGCCTTTGCTTTGGAGTGCGCTGCGATGAAACGTGTTCGCGAGGATATGGGTCTGGATAACGTCGAGATCATGGTGCCGTTTGTTCGCACCATCAAGCAAGCTGAGCGTGTCATCGACATGATGGCAAAGTTAGGCCTTAAGCGTGGTGAGAATGGTCTGCGTCTGATCATGATGTGCGAGATTCCTTCTAATGCGATCTTAGCTGACCAATTCCTTGAGCATTTCGATGGATTCTCAATCGGCTCGAATGATATGACTCAGTTAACCTTGGGCCTAGATCGTGACTCCGGTATGGAATTGTTGGCGATTGACTTTGATGAGCGCGACCCTGCAGTGGAGTTTATGATTGCGCGCTCGATTGAAGCTTGCCTTAAGCAAAATAAATACGTTGGTATTTGTGGTCAGGGTCCTTCAGATCATCCAGACTTTGCGCGTTGGTTGGTTGCTAAGGGCATTACTTCGATCTCCCTCAATCCAGACAGCGTAGTAGCTACTTGGGAAATGTTGGGTAAGAAAGAAGCTTAACTCTCAATCGCTAATCATGAGTATGATGTAAAAAATGCCTAGATGCAAATCTAGGCATTTTGTTTTGTAGTGACCAACCGAACTATCGCTTAGCTTTTGCAGACACTGCTTTTTTGGGGCTGGCTTTAACTATTTTCTTGGGGACCTTGCTACTGCGATGAATAGGTACTGCACTCATTTTTTTGGCAGGCAATGCAATCGAGCGCGATGGGGTTGCTCCAGACCAACTGGGTTCTGCAATCGAGTTAAATGCAGTTCGTAATTTCTCGCCCCACAACTGGTGAATCATTTTGAAGTAGGGATTGGACTCATCCATGGTGACCAGCTTGCTTGCTTGCAAGGAGTTTTTTTCGTAAACCAATAGATCTAGTGGCAGGCCAACAGAAATATTACTATTGAGGGTGGAATCCATGGAAATTAGCGCACACTTGGTGGCCAAATTCAGCGGAGTATCGAAAGCAATGACTCTATCTAGAATCGGCTTACCGTATTTAGATTCCCCAATCTGGAAGTAACAAGTCTCAGGCGTAGCTTCAATAAAGTTACCGGCTGAATAAATATTAAACAGTCTTGGGCGCTCGCCTTTGATCTGTCCACCAAAAATGAGATTGCAATTGAAATCAATGCCTGCTTTTTCTAGCGCCTGATGGTCTCTGTCGTAAACCTGCTTGATGGCATCACCAATGACCACTGCTGCATCGTGGGTGCTTTCCACATTCCATAAATTTTTCCCGTTAAAAAGTTGGCCTTGTAACAGAATCTCCTTAACGGCCTGAGTAATGGCAAGGTTACCAGCACTCATCAGGGTAAAAAAACGGTCTTTATCCTTTTGGAATAAGGACATCTTTCTGAAGGTGCCGATTTGATCAACGCCCGCATTGGTGCGGGTGTCCGACAAAAACACCAGGCCATCTTTTAGGCAAAGTCCAACGCAATACGTCATCCTGCTGTCCCTTTAATTATTTCTTTGAATTATCTCTTACTTGACTCTATCAAGGACTGCTTTAGTTCATTTGAGTAATCGAGATGCTGGCACTTAACTCTTCGCCACCCCCGCCAGATCGCACACCCTTAACGGGCGCTGCCGAGTAATAATCCCTCCCAATCGCCAAGCGCACATGGCGTGCATCAGTAAAGCACGCATTGGTGATATCAATGCTCAGCCAAAGTCCTTTATCAATGTCGGTGCAAAAATCTATCCAGGCGTGGCTTGCTAGGTTGGGCGAATCTTCCGCGAAGAAGTAGCCACTGACGTAACGCGCTGGAATGCCAGAGGTGCGACAAAGGCCGAGCATGATATGTGCATGATCTTGGCAAACACCGGATTTCATAGCAAAAGATTGGGCGGCAGTGGTTGCGGAATTCGTTTGCCCTGGGAAATACAAAATTTCCCGCTGGACTGCCGCAGCTAACTCCAATACCTCATCAATAGAGTTCTTCTTGGGTAGGGATGATGAGAAATACTCCAGCATTGCTGCGGTAGGCTCAGTTAGATTAGTTTGCTGAAGGAGGTGATAGGGCGAAACTGCCTTGGGCTCATCTAGGAACTCAAAAGCATCTTGTGTCATGACCTCGCCTTCTGCCTCAATTATCATCGAGGTGTATGCGTTTTCTTGCACAAAAACGCTATACAGATTACCAAAAGCATCGTGTGAGCTACTTGTCTTAATAGGGGTGCTGACTTTCCACTTTTCAATAGATTGGCCTGCTACATCGGGAGGTGTTAGGCGTAGCTCTTGGATTGAGTAGCGTACTGGTGTTTCATAGCGATATTCTGTGCGATGACGAATCTTCAGGTGCATGGTGATCTTTAAGCTACGGCTAATGGTATGAGATAGGCATTACTGAACTCATCAGCAATATAGTTGATGCGCTCTAAGAACTCCTTAATGAACTCTTCCAGCCCTTGAGAAAAAACTTCATCAATATCGGAATAATCTAAGCTTGCTTTGAGTTTTCCAAGCAGGCGCTCAATTTCTTTGGATTGCTGATTTTTCATTTCTGCAATTAAAGGAATGAGTTCATTAACGCAGCACACTAATGAGCGCGGCATCTGTTTATTAAAAATTAAAAGTTGGGCAACTTGCTTGGGTGTTACTTGATCAGAGTAAATCTGCCGATAGATCTCAAATGCAGATACTGAGCGCAGTAGGGCGGCCCAGTGATAGAAATCAAAGAAATTCCCATCGGTCTCATCAACTAATTTGCCCTCCTTGTCCTTACGTAATACCTTCAGGGCTGCTTGACCTTCATATTTAGTTTCTAAAATACGGGCGGTGTTATCGGCTCTCTCAAGTAATGTGCCGACATTCATGAAGTAGAAGGCTTCATTCTTGAGCATAGTGCCATGCATGACGCCTCTAAATAAATGACAGCGGTGCTTTACCCATTCCAGCAATCTGCTTGGGTCAGTTTGATTACGAGCTTCCAGAATGCGCTGTAATTCCAGCCAAGTAGTATTTTGGGTTTCCCATGCTTCAGAAGTAATCTTGCCCCGAATGACACGGGCATTTTCACGGGCAGCAAATAAGCAGGATACGATGCTTGATGGATTACTGGTCTCGTAAATCATAAAATCCAAGACATTCTCACGAGTAACTACATCGTATTTCTCTAGGAATAATTTTTCCAGCTTAGAGATCGTCAGGAGCTTCTTCCAGCTTTGCTCTAAAAACTCTGCAGGCTGTGGGAGGAGGGAGGTTTGGTGATTGACGTCCAACATGCGAGCAGTATTTTCTGCACGTTCTGTGTAGCGGGCCATCCAGTAAAGGCAATCAGCGGTACGACTTAGCATATTGACTTATCCCTTTTATTCTTTGAGTACCCAGGTGTCCTTGGTGCCGCCACCTTGTGAGGAGTTCACGACTAAAGAACCTTCTTTGAGGGCAACACGAGTAAGTCCGCCTGGCACCATCTTGATGGTTTTGCCCGATAAAACAAATGGGCGCAAATCAATATGGCGGGGTGCAACACCAGACTCAACAAAAGTTGGGCAGGTAGATAGCGCAAGTGTTGGCTGGGCAATGTATTTATCTGGGTTGGCAATCAGATGTTTTCGGAATTCCTCTATCTCTGCTGTGCTAGAGGCTGGCCCCACTAACATGCCATAACCGCCGGCACCATGCGTTAATTTCACTACTAACTTATCTAAATTTGCTAGGGTGTAAGCAAGATCATCTGGCTTACGACATTGGAAAGTCGGCACGTTATTGAGAATCGGTTTCTCGCCCAAATAGAACTCAATCATATCGGGCACATAGGGGTAGATGGATTTGTCATCAGCAATACCGGTACCAATGGCATTCGCCAAAGTCACATTGCCTGCGCGATGTGCGGAGAGTAGCCCAGCAACACCTAAAGTCGAGTCGGAGCGAAATGCAAGAGGGTCCAAGAAGTCATCATCGACTCGACGGTAAATGACATCAACCCGCTCAGGTCCTTGGGTGGTGCGCATAAAGACTTGCTCGTTCTTTACAAACAAGTCCTTGCCCTCAACTAGTTCAACACCCATCTGCTGGGCTAGGTAGCTGTGCTCAAAATAGGCAGAGTTGTACATGCCTGGAGTGAGTATTACGACGTTAGGCTTTTTGACATCATTGGGTTTAACTGACTTCAAACATTCCAACAAAAAATCAGGATAGTGCTCGACAGGGGCAACGCGATACTGTTGAAACAGGTCGGGGAAGAGTCGCATCATCATTTTGCGATCTTCAACCATATAAGAGACGCCAGACGGAACACGCAAGTTATCTTCTAAGACATAAAACTCACCCTCACCAGCTCGCACAATATCAATTCCGGCGATCTGTGCATAAATATCCCGTGGCACATTCACGTTGCGCATCTCCGGTCGGTATTGCGCGTTGTTATAAATTTGCTCAGCGGGAATAATGCCTGCTTTGATAATGTCTTCTTCGTGATACACGTCGTAGATAAAGCGATTGAGTGCTTTAACCCGTTGACGTAAGCCAGCTTCTAGCTGCTCCCATTCTTTGGCAGTAAAGATGCGGGGGACTTGATCAAAGGGAATGGTCCTCTCAGATCCCAGATCATCTCCATAGACGGCGAAGGTAATGCCAACTCGTCGGAAGATGAGATCAGCTTCAGCGCGCTTGAGGCCCATCAGTGTATCGCTTTGCTGCTTGAGCCAATTGTGGAAAATTTGGTAATGGGGACGGGCTTTTCCGCTGGCGTCGAGCATTTCATCAAAAGGCAATTTCATACTTACAAACTAATGCCTTTAGGTTTACTGCATTTGGGGTGATGGGGCAGCTTGGTGCTCAATGCACTTAATTGGTGCATATCTATAGCGGCTTACTCTCCAATGGAATTGAGCGCCTGAGATTATTGAGCCTCTATAGCTTCAGGAAATTATGCGTTGAGGTCGCCTCGAGCAATTCGACCCTTTTGAACTTCCCATTCACGCTCTTTGGTGGCAGCGCGTTTGTCATGCTGTTTCTTGCCACGGGCTAATCCAATCTCGCACTTCACATTCCCTTTGGAGAAATGTAAGTTCAATGGGACAAGGGTGTAGCCTTTTTGCTCTACTTTACCGATAAGCTTTTTAATCTCAATTGCATTGAGGAGAAGTTTGCGGGTGCGGATGCTGTCAGGGACTATGTGGGTGGAAGCTGATAGCAGGGGGGTAATATGGCAGCCGATCAGGAACAGCTCCGCCCGACGGATGACAACATACGCTTCTTTGACGTGCACGCGACCGGCGCGGATGGCTTTTACTTCCCAACCTTCCAGAACCAGCCCTGCCTCGAATCGTTCCTCGATAAAATAATCGAAGAAGGCTTTTTTGTTTTCGACGATACTCATATTTATTTAGCTTCTCAAGATTGATTATGGCAGACGTCAACAAGACCGTTTTAATTGGCCAATCCGCGGACCGCATGTATGGTTTAGTAACTGACGTTGCCCGCTACCCAGAGTTCTTGCCCTGGTGCGGCGGTGTGGAAATTTTTGAGCAATCCGAGACTGTTTTGGATGCCAAAATCAATATCCACTTTAAGGGTATTAATCAGTATTTCCATACTCGAAACACCAATCTTCGCCCCGAAAGCATTGAGATGGTCTTTGTGGATGGCCCGTTCAAGCATTTTTCTGGGCAGTGGAACTTCATTCCCCTCAAGGAGGATGCCTGCAAGGTGGAATTTAAGCTGCACTGGGAGTTTAAGAGCGTCATCCTAGATAAGATTATTGGCCCAGTCTTCGGGCATATTGCAGGCACCTTTGTGGATTGTTTCGTCAAGCGGGCTGAAGATCTCTATGGCTAGCCAGTCTATGGAGATTCTGATTTGTGATGCCCGCTTAGGTGAGCCTCATTTAAGCCCTTTCACGCTGCACTTATTGCCCTCCGAGGCTCCTACTGTAGGACTTGCCCTCACTAAAGCTGGAATTGCCAAAGGCCCCAATGATTCCGTCTTGGCCAGAAAAGGCTGTTTCGGCGTCTTTGGCAAGCGGAAGGAGTGGGATAGCCCTATTTACGACGGTGATCGCCTAGAGCTGTATTCTCCGCTCCTGGTTGACCCCAAGGCTGTCCGTCGCAAGAAGGCCAATCAGAATCAAGATGCCAAATTCCAGGCTGCCGCAGCTAAAAGAAAGGCTAGGAGGCTATAATCGGTTTTTGCGACTAGGGGTTTTGCATGCGACTCATTCAAAAAGCACTCACTTTTGACGATGTGCTCCTCGTACCGGCTTATTCTTCGGTACTCCCTCGAGATGCCAGCTTGGCAAGTATGTTAACTCGAGAAATTTCACTCAATACACCGTTGGTGTCTGCAGCGATGGATACCGTCACTGAAGGCCGTTTGGCAATTGCCATGGCTAGCGAAGGTGGCATTGGTATTGTTCATAAAAATCTCAAGCCTACTGAACAGGCTAGGGAAGTGGCCAAGGTCAAGCGTTACGAGTCCGGCATTTTGCGCGATCCTATTACTGTGGATCCTAGTGTCACACTACGCCAAGTTATTCAACTTTCTCGTGAGCATGGTTTCTCCGGATTTCCGGTGCTGACTGGCAAAGAGGTAGTGGGCATTATTACCAACCGCGACTTGCGCTTTGAAGAAGATTTAGATGCGCCAGTAAAAACCAAGATGACTCCACGTGAGCGCTTAATCACAGTCAAAGAAGGTTGCTCTCTAGAAGAGGCAAAGCGCTTGATGAGTCAGCATCGCTTAGAGCGTGTTCTAGTAGTCAACGACAAGTTTGAATTACGTGGCCTGATCACCGTTAAAGATATCTTAAAGGCGACAGAACATCCGAATGCCTGCAAAGATAGCGAAGGTAAATTGCGCGTTGGCGCTGCTGTCGGCGTTGGTCCCGACAATGATGAGCGTATTGAGCTCTTAGTTCGTGCGGGCGTCGATGTGATTGTGGTGGATACCGCACACGGTCATAGCCAAGGTGTTTTAGATCGCGTGAAGTGGGTTAAGAAAAATTACCCTCATGTACAAGTGATTGGCGGAAACATTGCCACAGGTGAAGCGGCTAAAGCATTGGCTGATCACGGCGCTGATGGCGTCAAGGTTGGCATTGGCCCTGGCTCTATTTGTACCACCCGTATTGTTGCGGGTGTAGGCGTACCTCAGATTAGCGCCATCGTGAATGTGGCTGCTGCACTCAAGGGTACAGGTATTCCTTTAATTGCTGATGGTGGCGTGCGTTACTCCGGTGACGTTGCAAAAGCCTTGGCTGCTGGTGCAAGTTCGGTCATGATGGGCGGTATGTTTGCTGGCACTGAAGAAGCCCCAGGCGAAGTATTCCTGTATCAAGGTCGTTCATACAAGAGTTATCGCGGTATGGGTTCTTTGGGCGCAATGGCAGACGGCTCTGCAGATCGTTACTTCCAAAGTGACATCAGTGCAGCGAATGCTGAGAAGCTAGTGCCGGAAGGTATTGAAGGTCAAGTACCTTACAAAGGTAGCGTCCTTGCCATCTTGCATCAACTGACTGGTGGTATTCGTTCTTCAATGGGTTACTTGGGTTGCAAGACTATTGATGAGCTTCATGAGAAAGCGAATTTTGTGGAGATCACTTCAGCGGGTGTACGCGAGTCACACGTTCATGATGTGAAGATCACCAAGGAAGCGCCGAATTACCATATTGATTAAGAAGTAACAGCAGGCTGAATTTAAGGTAATCCTTTCGTGCATGACAAAATACTGATTCTTGACTTTGGCTCACAAGTCACCCAATTGATTGCCCGACGCGTGCGTGATGCGCGTGTCTATTCTGAAATCCATCCCTATGATTGTGATCCAGAATTCATTCGTAAGTTCATTCAAGAGCAGGGTGGTAAAGGCATCATTCTTTCAGGTGGACCTAGCTCTGTAACGGAAGAGGGTAGCCCTCGTGCGCCGCAAATCGTTTTTGAATTAGGCGTTCCCGTTTTAGGTATTTGCTACGGCATGCAAACTATGGCAACCCAATTGGGTGGCGCAGTTGCTTCGGCAGAATCCTTGGGTAAAGCCCGTGAGTTTGGTTATTCAGAAGTGCGCGCCCATGGCCATACCAATCTGCTCAAAGGTATTCAAGACTTTTCTACTAGTGAAGGTCACGGCATTCTGAAGGTGTGGATGAGTCATGGTGACTCTGTAACTACATTGCCACCAGCTTTCAAGCTCATGGCTTCAACACAATCATGTCCAATTGCTGGCATGGCTGATGAAGAGCGCCGTTTTTATGCATTCCAATTCCATCCTGAAGTAACACATACATTACAAGGCGAGGCAATCTTAAGTCGCTTCGTGCATGAGATCTGTCAGTGCAAACCAGACTGGGTCATGGGCGACTACATTAGCGAAGCAGTTGAGCATATTCGCAAGCAAGTCGGTGATGAAGAAGTCATTTTAGGTTTATCCGGTGGTGTTGACTCTAGCGTAGCTGCGGCATTAATTCATCGTGCGATTGGTGAGCAACTCACTTGCGTATTTGTTGATCATGGCCTACTTCGTTTAAACGAAGGCGATATGGTGATGGAAATGTTTGCCCGCAATCTCGGCGTCAAAGTCATTCGGGTTGATGCTAAAGACAAATTCATGTCCGAGCTTGCTGGTGTTGCAGATCCTGAAGCCAAGCGCAAAATCATCGGTAAAGAATTCGTAGAGATTTTCCAGGCTGAGTCTGGCAAGATTGCCAATGCTAAGTGGCTTGCTCAAGGAACCATTTATCCAGACGTGATTGAGTCTGCCGGTAAAGGTAAGAAGGGCGCGCATACGATTAAGAGTCATCACAACGTGGGTGGCTTGCCTGAAGACATGCATCTCAAGTTACTTGAGCCATTACGTGAATTATTTAAAGATGAAGTACGTGAGCTCGGGGTTGCTTTAGGTTTACCGCGTGAGATGGTTTATCGCCATCCATTCCCAGGGCCTGGTCTTGGTGTGCGCATCTTGGGCGAGGTGAAGGCGGAATTCGCCGATCTCTTGCAACGTGCTGACGCCATCTTTATTGAAGAATTGCGCAATACGATTGATGAAGCTAGTCAAAAATCTTGGTATGACCTTACTAGCCAAGCCTTTGCCGTGTTCTTGCCAGTGAAATCAGTAGGCGTCATGGGTGACGGTAGAACCTATGAATACGTTGTCGCCCTCAGAGCAGTTCAAACACAAGACTTCATGACCGCGCATTGGGCGCACTTGCCGCATGATTTACTAGGTAAGGTCTCCAATCGCATCATCAATGAAGTACGTGGCATCAATCGTGTGGTCTACGATATCAGCGGAAAACCCCCAGCAACTATTGAGTGGGAATGAAAAGCTAATACCATTAATTGATAAAGATTTTTTCATGCGCATTTGAGGTATTATTTTCTCGGAGTAAAGCCTCAGTCAACCCACTTATTTTGTACTTCTCGCTGTATTTTTAAATCAACATCTAATTTTTTAATATTGGCTAACAAAACCTAGGCAGGAGGTTTTTAAATGCATTATTCCAGATATTTTTTTTGGCTCTCAACTGGCATACTTGGCCCCCTATCTTTTTCATATAGCCCATATTTAGCTATATTTTTCTTAGTATTATTTTTGATTGGTCTAAAAGATTCAATCCAAAAGCATCATTCAGTATTGCGCAATTACCCTTTGATAGGACATTTTCGATTCCTGCTTGAATATATCCGCCCCGAGATACGTCAATACTTCCTAGAAGATGATGAGGAAAAAATTCCTTTTTCAAGAAATCAAAGGGCTATGGTTTATAGCCGATCTAAAAAAGATAACGATAAGCGAGGATTTGGTTCAATCAAGTCGATGTATGGTTCTGAAGGTGAATGGTTGGGACACTCAAATTCTCCGTGCCATCCTGACCCAAGTACATTTCGTATTCAAGTTGGCGGTTCAAGCTGTCTTCAGCCTTACTCTTTATCTATATTCAATATTTCTGCGATGAGTTTTGGATCGCTTTCCCCAAATGCCATTAGAGCGCTCAATAGAGGTGCAAAGTTGGGTGGATTTGCTCACGATACTGGCGAAGGCTCAATCTCTGCATATCATCGCGAGTTCGGCGGCGATATTATTTGGGAAATCGGGTCTGGATATTTTGGTTGTCGTGCTGAGAATGGTCGATTTTCAGAAGAAAAATTTACTGCTCAGGTGGTGGATCCACAAATCAAGATGGTGGAAATTAAGCTATCTCAGGGCGCTAAGCCTGGTCATGGAGGAGTCCTGCCTGGAGCTAAAGTCACAGCCGAAATTGCTGCTACTAGAGGCGTGCCGATTGGTGAGGATTGCATCTCTCCAGCCCACCATGCTGAATTTTCATCTCCTTTAGAGTTGATGAAATTCATTGCGCGTTTGCGTAAGTTAAGCGGCGGTAAGCCAGTTGGCTTTAAATTATGCGTCGGTCAGCCGTGGGAGTTTTTTGGTATTGCTAAGGCGATGCTAGAGACAGGCATTAGCCCCGACTTTATTGTGGTTGATGGAAGCGAGGGTGGTACTGGTGCCGCCCCTGTTGAATTTACGGATCATGTTGGGATGCCACTTCGCGACGGCCTTAGATTGGTACATAACACCTTGGTCGGAATCAATCAGCGCAGGGAGATTGCGATCGGGGCTTCTGGAAAAATTATTTCTGGCTATGACATTATTCGAGCTATTGCATTAGGGGCTGATTGGTGTAACTCTGCAAGAGGGTTTATGTTTGCGTTGGGTTGCATTCAGTCACGAACATGCCATACAGATAAGTGTCCTACAGGTGTTGCAACTCAGGATTTGGGTCGTCAAAGAGCATTGGTAGTTCCTGATAAGGCTGAGCGAGTATTTGCATTCCATCAGAATACTGTTGCTTCTTTGGCAGATTTAATTGGCTCTGCAGGTCTCATGCATCCTAATGAAATTACACCTGATTATCTTTTGTGCAGAGATGGTTCTGGCAAGATAACTTCGCTGGCATCTCAGCTCTCAACCCTGACTCCTGGAGCGCTACTGCAAGGTACTGACGCTTCTCTACAAAAAGATTTACCTCAGGAGTTTGTTCAGTATTGGGAAAGGGCTCAAACTAGTAGATTTGGCTTAGCCCCGCTATAAGTCTACCTAACTCCACCCTCGCCATTTGAGCCCAAGTGCACTAAACCCTTTTTTGTCTTAATATAGGTAAAGATTAATAATTTAATTTTAGGAATTAATATGTTTGCTAAAACAATACTCAGCGTTCTCTCCCTTGGTATAACGATAGTAGGATTAGTACTATTCTTCAATACTGGCGAGTATTACATCTTCATTATTGGCATGGCATGCTATTTCTTAGCCGCTGTATCAAGCTCTTTTTTCAAAAGCTGGAATCAATAGTTCTACGTATTGGACGTAATTTTATTTTCTAGAAATAGAAAGCAGGCGGGGTGTCTAAACTAGTCCCTTAGGTAAAGAAAAGTTGATGTTTTCGGCGATACCTTTCATGGGTAGCACCACACCTTTTGAAAGCGTTTTGATGGCTTTGATCACTTTGGCTGTTAATTCTTCGGGAGCGGATGCTCCGGCTGTAATGCCGATATTGTTCACTCCAGCAAACCACTCTGGTTTTATGTCCAGCGGATCGTCTACTAAAAACGCAGGAACCTGCATCTTTAAGGATAACTCCTGAAGTCTTTTGGAGTTTGAGCTATTTGGGCTACCAACGACTATCACCATCTCAACCAAAGGCAGCATTGCTTTAACAGCATCTTGTCGATTTTGCGTGGCGTAACAAATATCCTGTTTCTTAGGTGCATGAATATGCGGATATTTCTTTAATAGAGCGGCAGTGATTTCAGAGGTTTCGTCTACCGATAGGGTGGTTTGAGTAACAAAGGCGAGCAATTCACCTTCTTTAAACCTTAAGCCCTCTACATCAGCCACTTTTTCAATGAGATGAACCGGAGCATCAATTTGGCCTATCGTCCCCTCAACTTCAGGATGCCCAAGATGGCCAATCATGATAATTTGATAACCACTTGCATTTAAGCGAATCACCTCAGCATGGACCTTTGAGACTAAAGGACAGGTTGCATCAAAAACGGTTAGCTTGCGAAATTGAGCTTCATTTTTAACCGCTCTAGCTACACCATGCGCACTAAAGATCAGAATAGATCCCTCGGGTGCCTCCGATACGTCGTTGACAAAAATAACCCCTCTTGCCTGAAAATCTTTTACAACATAGGCGTTGTGAATAATCTCATGCCTCACGTAAATAGGGCTGCCATATTTCTTCAAAGCTTCTTCTACAATCGTGATGGCTCTTTCAACACCAGCACAAAAACCTCTAGGCTGGGCTAAAAAAATTTGTTTAGATTGATTGGCGCCTGAAGAAAGCATGGAGTGTTTTCAGTTTGACTAGTGAACAGCTATTGGATTGCTTTTTAAAACATTAAGCCTAAATGCCAATAATTTTTTCGTTAACTAGTGTTTACTCTAATCATCCGTATAAACCCTAGGAGTTCATAGGCCTCTTAATCCCTGAATTAATTCCCCCTAAGGGATGCTCTGTTATCGATCAGTAAATTGAAGTTTAGCTAAACGGGCATAAAGTCCACTTCGTTGAATTAAATCAGCATGGGTACCAGTTTCAATGATCTGCCCATGTTCCAGCACGATAATTTTGTCAGCTTGCTTTACGGTGGAAAGCCTATGGGCAATCACAATGGTTGTCCGATGATCCATTGCTGCCTCAAGCGCGCGCTGCACGAGTAATTCAGACTCAGCATCTAAGGCGCTCGTGGCCTCATCTAAGAGTAACAGGGCGGGATTTTTTAACAGTACTCGCGCAATCGCAATTCGCTGTTTTTGTCCCCCAGATAAGCGGATGCCTCGATCACCTAAGAAGGTTTGATATCCCTCTGGTAGTTTGGAGATAAATTCATCCGCGATAGCAAGGCGAGCGGCAGCTAGAACTTCATCATCAGTCGCATCCATCCTGCCAAAGCGAATATTCTCCATGGCATTATCTGAAAAAATCACAATATCTTGGGGAACAACGCCAATTAACTTTCTTAGTGCTTCGAGCTCAAGCTTGCGAATATCAATGCCATTAAAAAGAATTTCTCCGCTAGTGGGATCATAGAAGCGCTGCAATAGCTGAAAGAGCGTAGTCTTCCCAGCACCTGAAGGGCCTACGATTGCAATTCTTTGACCGGGTTTAATCTCTAGGGATAGATCAGTCAAAACACTATTTTGATTCGATGGGTAGTGAAAATTGAGATTGTGTATTTGTACTTCAACGCCAGCTGCATTGACTTGGGGGATTGATTTCACATTAGCGAGAGCTTTAACGGAGGACTCCACATTTAAGAGTTCTAGAAGGCGGTCGCTTGCACCAATCGCTCTTTGTGTATCGCCAATCACTTCAGAAATGCCTGCTATTGCGCCCGCAACAATCACTGCATACAAAATAAACTGAGACAATTCTCCAGCAGTTATTTGATTGTCCATGACTGCATAGGCGCCAAGCCAAAGCACCAAAATAATGCTGGTAAAACCAAACAATATGGCTACAAATGTGAGCAAGGCTCTTGCCCGTGTTCGAGTAATGGCCGCATCTAGAGCCGTATGAATGGATTGATTAAAACGATTAATTTCGATTGCTTCATTTGTGAATGATTGAATTGTCGGTATCGCATTTAATTTTTCACTTGCCATGGCAGAGGCGTTCGCAATCTTATCTTGTGAATTGCGAGATAGCTTTCTTACTCGTCTGCCCATAATCACTGTTGGAATGATGGTGAGTAATAGAGTAGCGAAAATCAATACTGATAATTTAGGACTGGTAATAAACATCATCACCAAGCCGCCTGCCAGTAAAAGAAGATTTCTGATGGCCATTGAGACGCTGGTTCCAATGAGCGTCTGTATTAGCACAGTGTCCGTATTAAGGCGTGAGAGTATTTCGCCGCTATGAGTGGACTCGAAGAACTCAGGACTCTGCTTAATGACGTGGCTATAAACTGCCGAGCGAATATCAGTTGTAATTTTTTCGCCTAACCAGGACACCATATAAAAACGCAGAGACGTTCCTAAGGCCACTAAGCCAGCAACAATAAATAGCGTTAAAAAAGTAGTATTAATTTGGTTGCCGCTATTGGCATTAAATCCCAAATCGATGATTTGTCTAAAAGAGAAAGGGACCGCCAATGTGGCGCTTGCAGCAAGCACTAGACTAAAGACGGCCAATACAAATTGTTTTTTATACGGCTTTAAAAAAGGGAGTAGCGCTGCTAGGGTGCGAAATCCACGGGGATTTGTCTTGTTGCTCTGCTTGGTCATTGAATAATCCCTAATAATTATCTATGATAGTTCACTTAGATTAGTTTGAATTTGTTTTTTAGTGACCACAGGAAGATGACAGGCGAAAGCTCCGTAACTCATAAAGAGCCCCTCTACAAAAGAAGTCCCTGGCTACCTCGAGGTCAAGTGCGTAGATTCATTTTTCTGGGGCTGATTATATTGGGCGCCTATGGATCTACCAGGCATTGGTCCTTCTACATCTTATTGCTTGCTTCAATAATCGCCCTCTCTCCAAAAGTATTGCTAGCCACCGCTCATTACTACGGAAAATCTGCATTATTTCTTGCCCAACTGTTTAGCAAATGAAGATCTTCTTGACTGGAGCTAGTGGTTTCGTAGGTAGTCATTTGATTGAGTCTTTGACTTCAGAGGGTCATGAGCTTGTATGCCACTTTCGTGCACCTCAAGCTATCAATATTGAATCTCACTCTAATCCTGAAGTTTGGTCAGGAAACCTGAATGATGTGGAGGGTTTATCAAAGAGAATTCAGGGTTTAGATGTCGTGATTCATTGCGCAGCAGAGATGAAGCTTTGGAACTCAGAAGAAGCACTACTGGAGACTAATGTTTTCATGACGAAAAATATTCTTGAGTCATCAAGGCGGGCGGGTATTAAGCAGTTCATTTATATGAGTGATGCCTCAATTGCTAAAAATCCATTGGGGCTAAATCTGAACATTGCAGAATCTCGAACTTTGCCACTATTAAAGAACTTTCCATACAGTCACAGCAAGTCGCAAGCAGAGCAATTAGTCCTTCATGCTGGAAATGAGACGCTCCAAACAATCAGCCTCAGGCCGTCCTCTATCTGGGGCAAGGGCGATATTGTTGATCGATTCTTGGGCAGAGCTGCAGATCTAAACAAATTTGGCTGGTTTGATCAAGGCAATTATCCATTCTCAACTTGCTATATTCAAAATCTTTGTGAAGCGGTCAATAAATCACTGTTGTCCAATTCAAACCAAGAAAGTTTTTTTATCAGCGATGGACCACCAATTCAGTTTAGGCAATGGATGAGTATGAGACTGAAGGCGGGTAAGTACAAAGTACCAGCTCTATCCATACCCCGTTCCCTTGCCAGACCCCTGGCGCGTTTCACGGAAAATGGCTGGAAATACTTGCCGCTTCGTGGCGATCCCCCCTTAATTAGAGAAATGGTTCACTTAATGGCGCACCCTTTTTCTGTCTCCATTCAAAAGGCCAAAGATCAATTGGCTTATGAGCCGTCTTACACCATGGAAGAGGGCATGGTTGAGATAGAGAAATCAACTAATAGATAAAGGGTATACCCTAGTAATATTGACTCAAACAAAGACGCAGTTTAAAGTTTTCTCAGTCAGTGAGCGATCATTAATTGGTGATCTGATTTGCAGAATAGATAAACCTTGAAAGGATGCAGAGTATGTTTAAATTTCACGATATGAAAGACCGGATTTCCAAGATAGCGGGATTTTTTGGAATGGTGGTCAGCATTACCGTTGCCTTCTATCTAATCTTCCCTACGGGTCAGACCCAATCCAAATTTGCCATGTTTTTAGTGTCGCTAGGCATTGCAATTGCTCTGAGCATCCTGACATTCAAGGCATTACTAAAGTCACAAAGATAAGGCTCTACTCTTAGGTAGTAAAAACCCCAAATGCTCCAGTATTTGGGGTTTTTTCATTGGATTCGTGAATAAGTCATTTCTTGATTTTGGTCAATTGATGGGTATAAACACTTATATCTAATAGCGCTTAAGAACCCCTTTACTGTGTAAGATTATTGTTACATTTAATTGAATAACTATTTTCCTGCTGCCTGACCCTTTTTGAAATTAATCCCATGATTCACAGCTTTAATCTTCAATTCAAGTCGCATATCAACGCCAGGGGCCAGAATTGAATTCTGTCACCCAGGAAGTGAAGATGGATTTCCAGCCCTTAAAAGAGCGTGGGCAAAGGGAAGTATTCTGCGGCCTCACTGGGATTATCTGGCTTCATCGAAAAATTCAAGATGCCTTCTTTCTAGTGGTCGGCTCTCGTACCTGTGCTCACTTGATTCAGTCTGCAGCAGGTGTGATGATTTTTGCAGAGCCCCGTTTTGCCACTGCCATTATTGATGATCGTGATTTAGCTGGACTTGCAGATGCAAATGACGAACTAGACAAGGTGGTAAAGCAATTACTCGAACGTCGTCCAGATATCAAGCTATTGTTCTTGGTGGGCTCTTGTCCTTCTGAGGTGATTAAGTTGGATTTATCAAGGGCGGCACAACGCTTAGGTAAAACATTTGCTCCGAATGTGCGCATTCTGAATTACTCTGGCAGCGGCATTGAAACAACCTTTACCCAAGGCGAAGATGCTTGTTTGGCTGCGCTAGTGCAGGATTTACCTCAGTCAACCAAATCTGATGAAGTTGAGCTATTGGTGGTGGGTTGCTTGGCTGATGTTGTCGAGGATCAATTTCATCGTATTTTTAAAGATCTGGGCTTACAGTCTTTTGCTTTTTTCCCGCCACGTGAATCAACCCAAAGAATCGTTGTCGGCCCAAAGACCAAATATTTATTAGCTCAGCCATTTCTAACGGATACCGCTAGGTTCCTAGAGAATATGGGTGCTCAAAGAATTGCCGCACCTTTTCCATTGGGGGTAGAAGGAACGGAAAAATGGTTCTCAGCCGCAGCTACTGCTTTGAATGTTTCCCCCGAGCTATTTGAAAAAGTAATCGCTCCACAAAGGGATCGTGCCAATAAATCACTTGAACCGCATCGCGCAGTCTTGCAGGGCAAATCCATTTTCTTTTTCCCAGACTCTCAATTGGAAATACCGTTAGCGCGTTATTTAAATAGAGAGCTCGGTATGAATCTGATGGAAGTGGGCGTTCCATATTTGCATCGTCAGCATATGGCAGAAGAGCTAGCGATGTTGGATCCCAAGACTCAATTGTCTGAAGGTCAAAATGTAGAGAATCAATTGGACCGTTGTCGTGCGCAAGAACCAGACATGGTGGTATGCGGCTTAGGCTTGGCCAATCCATTAGAAGCTGAGGGCTTTACGACTAAGTGGTCTATTGAGCTTGTCTTTACGCCGATTCAAGGATTTAATCAGGCAGCTGATCTTGCAGAGTTATTTGCGCGTCCCTTAACAAGAAAAAATAAGCTCATGATGGTAGAGGCAGCATGAAGTTAACACTCTGGACCTATGAAGGACCACCGCATGTCGGTGCGATGCGAATCGCTACGGCAATGGAGAAGGTGCATTATGTGCTACATGCTCCACAAGGGGATACCTATGCGGATCTTCTATTCACCATGATTGAGCGGATGAAAAAGCGGCCGCCAGTAACCTATACGACTTTTCAGGCGCGTGATTTAGGGAGTGATACTGCAGAGTTATTTAAAGATGCTGCAAGAACAGCTTATGCCCGTTTTAAACCCGATTTATTGATGGTGGGCGCTTCTTGTACAGCTGAACTCATTCAAGATGATCCAGGTGGATTAGCTGCCGCCCTCGATTTGCCAGTTCCGATATTGCCGCTTGAATTACCGGCCTATCAAAAGAAAGAGAACTGGGGTGCGGCAGAGACTTTTTACCAAATGGTTCGTTTGTTAGGGCAATCATTTATTTTGTCGCCAGGACAACAACGCCCGGCACGAGCATCTGGCGCGAAGCCAAGTTGCAATATTCTAGGTCCTACTGCTTTAGGGTTTCGTCATCGCGATGATGTCGAAGAAATTTCACGCTTATTGCGTGACTTGGGTATTGAGATCAATGTGGTTGCGCCACTGGGTGCTGATCCAGCGGATATTGCGCGCTTGCATGAGGCTGACTTTAACGTCAATTTATATCCAGAGACTGCAAACACTGCGATAACTTGGATGAGCCGCAGCTTTGGTCAACCCTCAACCAAAACGATTCCGATTGGATTTAAAGGTACTAAAGCGTTTATAGCTGAAGTCTGCCAGTTAGCAGGTATTGAATGTGATGTCGAAAAATTAAGCCAATCATCCAAGGCGCGTTGGTATGCCTTATCGGTAGACTCAACCTATCTCACCAATAAACGAGTATTTATTTTTGGTGATGCTACGCATGCAATCGCAGCGGCAAAAGTAGCGGCTCATGAAATGGGCTTCAAAGTAGTTGGATTGGGAACCTATAGTCGCGAATTGGCTCGTGAAGTACGTGAAGCTGCTGCCGAACTTGGGCTTGAAGCAATCATCACAGACGATTATTTAGAGGTTGAAGAAAAGATTACCGAGCTTCAGCCAGAGTTAATTTTGGGAACGCAGATGGAGCGTCATATTGCCAAGCGCTTGAAAATTCCTTGTGCGGTGATTTCATCGCCAGTTCACGTACAAGACTTTCCATCTCGCTACTCGCCGCAAATGGGCTTTGAGGGTGCCTGCGTATTATTTGATTCTTGGGTTCATCCACTCATGATGGGTCTAGAGGAGCATTTAATTGGCATGTTCAAAGGGGATTTTGAATTTCATGACGGTGCCATGCCATCGCATCTTGGGCATGCCTCCGCTCCTGCTAAAGAAAACTTAGATAAAGCACCTGCTATGGTCCCCTCTAAAAATGGATCACCTGCCTGGGAAACTGACGCAGAAAAAGAACTCAATAAGATTCCCTTTTTTGTAAGAGGTAAAGCCAGAAGAAATACAGAGAGTTATGCGGTAGAGCAGGGGCTTGTGAGTATTACATTAGAAACTTTGTATGATGCAAAGGCACATTTTAGAAGTTAAATATCGACCTCGTGTCGAGAAGAGTGAAGGTTAGAAAGCATGAAAGCAATCAACATACCCGTTTCAGATTTTCGTAGCGCTCCGCCTGATGGCGAAGGCAGCCTTCAGGTGCAGCTCGATCCTAATTTAAAAATTGGGAAGGCTAAGGTCTTCGCAATTTATGGCAAAGGCGGCATTGGTAAGAGCACGACATCATCTAACCTATCAGTCGCTTTTTCTAAATTAGGAAAACGGGTCATTCAGATTGGTTGCGATCCGAAACATGACTCGACATTCACGCTCACAAAAAAACTCATGCCTACTGTCATCGATGTGCTTGAGAAGGTGGACTTTCATTCTGAAGAGTTGCGCGTTGAAGACTTTGTTTATGAGGGTTATAACGGCGTAATGTGTGTAGAGGCAGGCGGACCGCCAGCTGGTACTGGTTGTGGTGGCTACGTTGTCGGTCAGACCGTGAAACTCCTTAAAGAGCACCATTTGCTAGACGATACCGATGTCGTGATTTTTGACGTTTTAGGTGACGTTGTTTGTGGCGGCTTTGCTGCGCCACTGCAACATGCTGATCGTGCACTAATTGTTACTGCTAATGACTTTGATTCTATTTTTGCGATGAATCGTATTATTCAGGCCATTGGAGCAAAGGCAAAAAACTACAATGTTCGATTGGGGGGCGTGATTGCCAATCGCAGTAAAGATACTGATCAAATCGACAAATTTAATGAACAAGTAGGATTAAAGACGATGGCCCACTTTCCTGACTTGGATGTGATTCGTCGTAGTCGCCTGAAGAAATCCACTTTATTTGAAATGGAATACTCTCCAGAGCTTGAACTCGTTCAACAAGAGTACATGCGTTTGGCTGCGGCACTCTGGCTCGGAGCGGACCCACTGCCTTCAGTGCCAATGAAGGACAGGGATATATTTGATCTTCTCGGTTTTGATTAGGTAGCTCAGCTGCTCATTTAGTTTGCTACTTAGTTAATCGCTAGGCATGCCAACGAGCTTGGCAGTAATTTCCCAAAGATCCTTGCTCAGTTTTTCACTCTTGGCTTTCATGGAGAGCTCTTGAGCAAAGGGTTCTCTGATAGCGGAGTTACGATTGCCCCAGCTCCAATGAACGCCTGATTGGGTAAAGTGAGGATCTGCCACAACTTGAGCAACCCTTTCTCCAGCAAGTTCCTGGCTAACATAACCCTTGGTAATATTTTTCTGAAACCAGGGAAATATTTTCTGGAAGAGTGGTGGGGTGTCTCGAAAGAGTGCCGTCTCAGCTACGCATCCAGGATAGAGGGTATTAAAGATCACGCCTGTGCCAGCGTGATATCTTTTTTGTAACTCTCGATTCATGATCATATTGCACAATTTACTGTCTTTGTAAGCCTTGCCTGGCTTAAAAGGCTTTCCATTGATCATGGCAATCGGTGCTTTAAATCCAGCCATGAGACCCTCTAGTGCACCAATATCTGCAGGGGCCGGAATCGGAACTTTCCCCCCGAATTCTTCTGAGTTTGCTGTCACGGTGCCCAAAGTGATTAGGCGAGCATGCTCACCTTTTGCTGCCGTTTGCTTAAGGTTTTCCAGTAGCATTCTGCTTAAGACATAGTGCCCAAAGTAATTCGTAGCTACGCTGATCTCAAATCCCTGTGGCGAGCGCGCTGGCTCTTTTAGGAGGGGTAGGTAGGTTGCGGCATTGCAAAGCAAGGTATTGAGTTTTTGACCGCTATCATTAAAGCGCTTTACAAATGCATGAACGCTGTCCAGATTACCTAAGTCCAATTGCCAAATTTCATATTGGTTTGAATCGAATTGATGGGCCTTGGCAACCAACTCCATTTTCTTTGGGTCTCGGACTGCCAGTATCAGCCGCCAATTTCGGGTTAGAAGGGCCTTGGCGGCATATAAACCAACGCCAGATGAGGATCCAGTAATAATTGCAAGCGGTTGAGTTGTAGTGGAGTTCATTTTTCTATTACAGTCTTAGTTTTGGTAATAATGAATTATTGTCATTTTAAGGCTAGACGCAATGTTTCTAAAAGCACTCAAGATTATTGCTATTGTATGTACAGCATTTCTATTTCTTGCTGCACTCTATTTATGGACTCCCGATAAGTCTAAAGCAGAGTTGGAGAAAGTCTATGGATCACCTAAAACTGCTTATGTCAGCGCCTTGGGAGTCAATGTTCATTATCAAGATACTGGGCCCTCCAAAAATTCAATCCCGATTCTATTTTTGCACGGCTTCGGATCTAGCTTGCAGACATGGGATTCCTGGTCAGAAGCTCTAAGTGGTGAGCACCGCGTTATTTCCCTTGATTTACCAGGATTTGGTCTTACCGGAGAAGATCCCAGTGGAATCTATACCGATCAGAGAAGTGTGGAAGTATTAGAAGCTTTTCTCAAAGAGCTGCAGATTCCTAAGGTAGTGCTGGTAGGCAACTCTATGGGTGGAAAGTTTGCTTGGCAGTTTGCAGCCCGCTATCCGGATCAAGTTGCCAAGTTGGTACTCATATCCCCAGATGGATATGCCAGCCCAGGAATGGAGTACGGTAAAAAGACAGAAGTTCCCGCCATCGCTGAGCTTTATCGCTACTTCTTTTCTAAAACTTTTTTGGCGATGAATCTAGAGCCAGCCTACGCTAATCCAAAAACATTAAATGATGCTTTAGTGAATCGCTATTACGATCTGATGCTAGCCCCCGGAGTGAGGGGGGCAATTTTGGCTCGTATGCAGCAAACGGTTTTACAAGACCCAATCCCTTCTTTAGCAACTATCAAGGTACCCACATTGTTACTTTGGGGCGAAAAAGATGCCTTTATCCCCATTGCCAATTCCAATGATTATTTGAAGGTGATGCCTAATGCGAAGAGAGTATCCTTGCCTAATATTGGACACTTACCGCAAGAAGAGCAGTCCACCATCGGTCTTGCTGCACTCAAAGAATTTTTATAAGTCATGAAACGCATACCCCTAGATTGGCCCAATCGACAACATAGCAGGCTTATCTCTGTTGGAGATTTAGATTGGCATGTTCAGCTCACAGGTAAGGGTCCAGTAGTTTTGCTGCTGCATGGTACTGGAAGCTCAACCCACTCTTGGTCAGATTTGATTCCTCTGCTGGAGCCCCATGCGCAAGTGCTAGTGCCAGATTTACCTGGCCATGCCTTTACCCAAGGCGCAAGATTAGAAGACCTCAAGCTAGATGTCATTGCGCGTTCATTGCAACTACTCATCGAGCAACTGGGAATTGAAGCCCCCTCGATCGTAGTGGGACATTCTGCTGGGGCACCCTTAGCAATCCGTTTTGCGGTAGCTGCAACAAAACAGCCAAAGCTGGTCATTGCTTTAAACCCATCTTTTATACCGCCACCGCCTGTCTATACTAGTTTCTTTGGACCGCTCTTAGGCCCCATTACCAAATCTTCAACGCTCTCCAGTTTGCTTGCTTCGCTGTCACCCAGTTTGGGAATGGTAGATAAGCTGCTGGACTCAACCAACACTTTTTTACCAGAGGCGCGGAGAGTTTATTACCGCAAACTCTTTGAGCGTTCAGATCACGTGCGTGGTTCTATGAATTTCATGGCAGCGGCAGACATTCAAAAGGTGTTATCTGAAGCAGGCTTGTATCAAGGTAAGTTAATCTGTGTATTAGGTAATCAGGATGCGTGGATTCCGGCTAAACCTTTAGAGAAAATTATTCAGGATCATTTCCCTGCTGCAGAGGTTTTGAAGTGGGAGGGTGGTCACATCATGCACGAGCTCGAACCAAGCAAAGTGGCGAAACTGATTCTGGAGGGACTAGCTTAGTTAAGCCTTTTTAAGCCCCTGCATGATTGCTTGAGAAACCTCAGTGGCTCCTGCATTCGGGAGAGGTAAGTACATCGACCCAAGCATTGCTGCGAGAGCCTTGCCTTCGTCTCTGGCTTGGGGTGAGGTATCAATCCATAAGGATTTAAAAGAGTAGTGAGAGGCAGCACGTGCTGACTGCTGAGCATCTTCCATTGCTTTCGGTCTGCCAGGGGAGCCATCTTTAGCAATGTTGGCTCGGCCATCCGTTAGGAAGACGAGAGCAGGGGTAAGCCCCTTTCTCATCGATGCGCTAGCGATCTCAAAAGACTCATCAATGGCCCGTGATAGAGGGGTCCCGCCTCCACCAGGTAGCCCACTTAAAGCCCGCTTTGCCTTTACTAATGAACGAGTAGGGGCAAGAACGAGTTCAGCAACACTCCCTCTAAATGACATCACTGCTACTTGATCACGTCTCACATAGCATTCAGCTAGCAAGAGCTCTACTGCACCCTTGGCTTCTGCAAGGCGATGCATTGCAGAAGAGCCAGAAGCATCCACGATAAACATCGTTAAAGTTTGAGTCCGCTCTTGATAGCGCTTGATCCTAAAATCTTCTTTGCGGATAAGAATTTTTCCTGCAGGGACGAGCTTACCAGCAGCCTTCATTTCTGCCCTGCGCACGCCTTGCCAAGGCACAGCAGCTCGTAAGGTATCAATGATGCTTAAGGTTTTACCGCCTTCGGGCATGCCTGGCATATTACCTAAGGGGCGCCCACGCACTCGCCCGACTTTGACGGCGCCTGTTTTTCCACCCATCCCTTTCGGTGTTTTCAAATCGGCTAAATCAGCCAAGCGTGCTAAGAGATCGGCGGGAATCGCAGCTTGAGCTGCTTCGAGAATTTCATCATCGAGAGCTTGAGGATTTTCTGAATCTGTTTTCTCAGACTCGTTCTCCTCCTTTTTTTCTTGGTCCTGATTTTGATCTTCAGTAGGTTCTAGCGGAGGCGGCTCTGGTGGAGGCGGCTGATCTTGATCTACGCTTTCTTCTGGCTGGTCGTCTAGTTGTTCTTCATCAGTCGGAGCTTCGTTTTCATCTTCAGGTGGAGGCGCACTTTGCGGTAAGCGAGTTGCTCTGGTTGATAACACTAAAGCAATAGCGCGCTGGAGGTGCATGCTACTGACTTCTGATTCTCTATCAAAGGCAGCTAAACATTTTGCAGTATTCAGTGCTAAGTTCAGCGCACGTATTGACACAACACCGAGTTGCTCAGCTACTCCTACAAGCGCACTCAGACTATCTTCGCTGATGCTGACATTTGAAAAGTGTTCGCTAGCGTAATCCAGTGATTGCCTATCCGGCAAAAAATCATCATCTGTTTCTGGTAAATCTCTCCAGCCAATGATGTCCAGATTCAGAAGAAAGGCTGTTCTTTGCCGAATTTTTTCATTGGGTTGTTCATCATCTTCGATGCCTTCATCTAAGGCAACAACACCAAAGTGACTTTCAATTCTGCGACTTTGACCATCACGTTCAATCGCAATGAATCCATTATCTAAAGCGCTGACCACTTTTGCTACTGCGCCCACTTCAACCCTCTCTGCCATTGGCATGAGTAATAGCTGCTGATCACATTGAGCTAGGAGCCCCTGTCTGAGAACAGCTTTACCAGTCCGTAAAGTTTGATCAAGATCGATACCACCAATCAGATTTTCATCAGAGATCCCAAGTGGCATTTTTCGTAATGGCAGGCGCATACCGCCTAATTGAGCAACGGTATTGAGATAAGCTAGCCAACGATCTCTGACAGGCCCAGAGCGCGCACGCAAAATCACGCCTCCCAGGCCATGGGGATTGATGGCTAAGAGTTGAGCGACCTGGAGCGCCCGCAACCAAGTTTCGAGTTTGGCACTCTTGCTGATCTCTTGGGTTTGTTCTAGAGTTTCCAAAAGACTGTATTGATTGATTGATCTTGCTTACTTACTGGTTTCAGGGAATAGCTCTTCTAAGGCCCTTCTGACCCGCACAGCAGAGCTAGAATCATCCAGAGGGTTGCGCCTGAGACGATGCTGCAAGGCAGGCACTGCAATCTTTTTCAGATGCTCAATCGTCACATGATTTTTTCCGCACAGGGCTGCATAAGCACGAGTTGCGCGCAGCAGTGTTAACTCGCCACGTAAGCCATCAGTTCCCAAATGGCTACAAAGCTGAGTGACTTTTTCTAGCATGGCATCATCGACCTTCACAGTCGACAACTTCTTCTTTCCCGCCTGAATTTGTTGTCGAATGATGGCGTCTTCTTTTTCCCAGATCTCCATGAACTTTTCTTGATTGCGCTCAAACTCATCACGTCGTTTGATAATCTCTACCCGAGACTTTGGTTCTTGAGGCGTCTTGACTTCCACCGCAAGTCCAAAACGATCAAGTAGTTGTGGACGTAATTCACCTTCCTCTGGATTTCCGCTGCCGACTAAAACAAACTTAGCTGGGTGACGAATACTCAAGCCTTCCCTCTCAACTACGTTTACGCCAGAAGCAGCAACGTCGATCAATAAATCGACTAAGTGATCCTCCAAAAGATTAACCTCATCTATATACAGAAAGCCGCGATGTGCTTTAGCAAGTAGACCGGGTTCGTATGCTTTCTCACCGGAGCTCAAAGCTTTTTCAATATCCAATGCGCCGATGACTCGGTCTTCAGTAGCGCCTAATGGCAAGTCAACTACTGGTACAGCCTTCTTAATGGCCTTCAGTTTGCCGCCAATCTTGAGTTTGGCTCTGAGTTCATCGCATATAGGGCAGGTTCCGCTTGCAGCATTTGGATCGCAGGCATATACACACTCTTGAACTGAGCTCATCTCTGGAAGCAATGCGGCTAGTGCGCGCACTGCCGTAGATTTACCGGTACCACGGTCGCCCATTACCAGCACCCCCCCAACACTCGGGTCGAGTGCTGCAATCAAGATTGCTAACTTCATATCCTCTTGCCCAACAATTGCAGAGAAAGGGTAGTTACGTGCCATTCAGATTCCTTGAAATTGTTTAATTCAAACCTGGTTATCTTACTTATTGCATTGCAGCAAATCAGTAAATGAATGATTGATTCTGTAAATATACTGGCATTAATTTTTTACTAGGACTTACCCTTAAATGATAGCTTTATATCAAATAAAGTGTCAATTTTAGTTGACAGTATTGTAGGATTCTTAAAGAATCAAACTAAGACAAAAACTAAAAAGTAAATTTTTTAAATTTGACCTTTTTAATAAAACTATTTAATGCTGACAAAAACAAAAGCTTCTAACCTGCATGAGTCTATCAAGCTGGTGCTTGTTACGATGGATACTCATTTAAATAGTGCCGCAAACCGCGCCTATGAGGATCTCAAGAAGACGATTCCGGGGGCGACTTTAAAGATTCACTCAGCTAGTGAATTTGCCGGAAATCCAGAGCATTTGCAAAATTGTAAGGATGACATTGCCAGCGGCGACATTGTGATTGCCACAATGTTGTTCTTGGAGGATCACTATTTACCCATCTTGGATGATCTCAAAGCAAGACGAGATCATTGTGATGCCATGGTTTGTGCCATGTCTGCAGGGGATGTTACTAAGTTAACAAAAATTGGCAAGCTGGATATGAGTAAGCCAGCTAGTGGTTTGATGGCGATGCTCAAAAAGCTGCGTCCAAGCGCTAAAGATAAGGATGGTAAGAGTAAAGCTTCGACTGCTGGCGCAAAGCAAATGAAAATGTTGCGTGTGATTCCGCAGATGTTGCGCTTTGTACCAGGCACCGCTCAAGACCTTAGAGCTTATTTCTTATCGCTGCAGTATTGGTTGGGCGGCTCTCAAGAAAACATGTACAACATGATGGTCAACCTTATCAATCGCTACGCCTCTGGCTCGCGTGAGGCTTTGCGTAAAAATGCTAAGGCACTTGATCCAGTCGAATATCCAGATTCTGGTGTGTATCACCCAAGGATGAAGAATCGCCTTAGCAATAATTTAAGTGATTTGCCTAAGGTGGTGCCCGATGCCAAAGCGCGTGGCAGAGTAGGGCTCTTAGTACTCCGTTCTTACTTGGTATCTGGTAATAGCGGTCACTACGATCCGGTTATTGCCGCATTAGAGGCCCAAGGTTTGCAGGTAGTACCTGCTTTTGCTGCTGGCTTAGATGCCCGCCCAGCAATTGATGATTACTTTAGCCAAGACGGTAAACCAACCATCGATGCCATGATTTCTTTAACGGGCTTCTCTTTGGTGGGTGGACCAGCCTACAACGATGCCCATGCAGCTGAAGAGGTGTTGGCTAAATTAGATATTCCCTACATTGCTGCTCACCCAGTTGAGTTTCAGAATCTGGAGCAGTGGGGCAGTTCCGAGCGCGGCTTACTTCCAGTTGAGAGCACCATCATGGTGGCTATTCCGGAGTTAGATGGCTCTACCATTCCAATGGTTTATGGCGGACGTCCTGGTGCATCTGGAACGACTTGCACTGGTTGTCATAAGCAATGCTCATTTACGGATGACCACAATCCTCAGGATATGTTTACCTGTACCGAGCGTGTGGGGATGTTGGCCGCACGGGTGGGTAAATTGGTTGACCTGCGTCGTTCGGAACGCGCAGAGCGCAAGGTGGGTATCGTATTGTTCAACTTCCCGCCAAATGCCGGAAATATTGGTAGCGCAGCTTATTTAAGCGTATTCCAATCGGTTCAAAACTTATTGGTTGGTATGAAGGAGCGTGGTTATACCGTTGACGTTCCAGAATCGGTTGATGAGTTGCGTGACTCGATTTTAAAAGGCAATGCACAGCAGTATGGTGCTGATGCTAACGTTCATACTTTGATTCCAGTCGATGATCATGTGCGTCGTGAACGCTGGTTAAAAGAAATCGAGGCTCAATGGGGCCCGGCTCCTGGTAAACAGCTTTCAAACGGCAGTTCGATCTTTGTACTTGGCAAGCAGTTTGGTAATGTGCTGATCTCAGTACAACCTTCATTTGGCTATGAGGGCGATCCAATGCGCTTGCTATTTGAGCGTGGCTTTGCTCCGACTCACGCTTTCTCTGCGTACTATCGTTATTTGCGGGAAGACTTTGCTGCTACAGCAGTGATTCACTTTGGTACGCATGGTGCACTTGAGTTCATGCCTGGCAAACAAACTGGTATGAGTGGCGCATGCTGGCCAGATCGTTTAATCAATGATCTACCAAATATTTATTTATACGCATCAAACAATCCTTCGGAGGGCGCGATTGCGAAGCGTCGTTCTGGAGCAACGCTGATTAGTTACCTCACCCCTCCAGTTACTCAAGCGGGTTTATATGCAGGTCTAGCAGATTTGAAGTCTTCGATCGAGCGCTTTAGATCCCTAGAAATAGATGCACATGAAGAACGCCTTGATTTAGCTGAATTGATTCAGGCCCAAGCTGCAGAGATTGATCTGTGCAAAGCTGAACCCGTATGGGACAAATCTGATGTTGATGGCTTGCAAAATACAGTGAGCAATCTCTTTAATGAATTGCTCGAGCTCGAGTACACCTTAATACCCCATGGCTTGCATGTAGTTGGTGCCGTACCTCCACTTGCTGAGCGCTTTGGTTTATTGAAGGCGATGGCCGATGTGGCCTTGGATCACCCAGTAGAGGACGCTGTAGTAGAAGCTCTCATGAATGGTGAGAAGTTTGACAAAGTGATTGATGCCAATCCGGAGTTACTTGAATTAGGTAGTCGCGAAACCTTAGAAGATTTATTTGGCAAGATGGTCAAGTCTAACGAGTTGATGTCTGCAGAGACTGAGGTGACTGGGATGCTGGATGCCTTAGACGGCCGCTTTATTCGACCTGCTGCAGGCGGTGATGTGATGCGCAATCCCGAAGTACTACCTACAGGCCGTAATTTGCATGGCTTTGACCCATTTAGAATTCCGAGCGTCTTCGCTGTTAAGGATGGTGCTAAGCAAGCTCAGCGCATTCTCGATAAGTACCAAGAAGATAGTCATGAGCTCCCAGAATCGATTGCGATGGTTTTATGGGGCAGTGATAACTTGAAATCCGAAGGTGGACAAATTGGTCAGGCCCTCGCATTGATGGGTGCTAAACCCCGCTTTGATAGTTACGGTCGTTTAGCTGGCGCGGAATTGATTCCATTAAGCGAATTAGGGCGCCCTAGAGTCGACGTAGTCATTACTCTATCCGGTATCTTCCGAGATCTCTTGCCTTTGCAAATTAAATTATTAGCCGAAGCCGCATTTATGGCTGCCTCTGCTGAAGATGAGCCACTGGAGCAAAACTTCATTCGTAAACATTCCTTGGCTTACCAAAAAGAACATGGTTGTGACTTAGAAACTGCCTCACTGCGAGTGTATGGCAATGCTGATGGCGCCTATGGATCGAACGTGAGCAATATGGTTGAAAACAGCGTGTGGGAAGAAGAGGATGAGTTAGCTGAAACCTATACCCGAAGAAAAGGTTTTGCTTTTGGACGTGCTGGTGTGCCGATTCAGAATAACGCTTTGTTGAAGAGTGTTTTATCCGATGTACAAATGACATATCAAAACCTAGACTCGATGGAGTTGGGAGTTACTACGATTGATAACTACTTTGATACCTTGGGCGGCATTACTAGGGCAGTGAAGCGTGCAAAGGGTGGGGCTGATGTGCCGGTATTTATCGGTGACCAAACGAAGGGTGAAGGCGCAGTCAGAACTCTCTCGGAACAAGTTTCTTTAGAAACTCGTACTCGTATGCTCAATCCAAAATGGTATGAAGGCATGCTAGAGAGTGGTTACGAGGGCGTGCGGCAAATTGAGGTTCATATCACTAATACTATGGGGTGGTCAGCAACTACAGGTCAAGTTCAACCCTGGGTATATAAGCAACTGACTGAGACTTTCATGCTGAACCCAGAAATGCGTGAACGCTTGGCAAAGCTCAATCCCACCGCTGCTGCGCGTTTAGCGAATCGCTTAACAGAGGCATCACAAAGAAATTACTGGCAGCCTGATGCAGAGATGCTGAAGCAAATGCAAGAAGCAAACGATGAGCTTGAGGATCGTCTCGAAGGTATTTATGACAACGTTGCTGTAGCCGCTTAAAGGATTAAATATGAGTATGCTAGATCGAATCAATCAAAGTCTTGAAGATGCAATGCATTTGTCCTACTCTAAGCAGGGGCCTCAGCTATTGCAGGAGGCAATGCATTACTCGGTATTTCCTGGTGGAGCCAGAATTCGTCCTCAATTATGTTTAGCAGTGGCATCTGCTTGTGGAGATGATGATCCCGCTCTATCCAATGCAGCTGCTAGCGCAATTGAGTTATTGCATTGCGCGTCTTTAGTCCATGATGATTTGCCTTGTTTTGATGATGCAGCGTTGCGACGTGGCAGGCCTTCGGTGCACGCGGCCTATGGTGAGCGTATTGCTGTTCTCGCAGGCGATGCCCTCATCGTTTTGGCTTTTCAGTGCCTAGCAAGCTCAGGTACTCGTTCAATATTCCGCTTAGCCCCATTGATGAACACAATTGCAATGAGTGTAGGATCTCCCCATGGAATTGTTGCGGGCCAGGCCTGGGAGTGTGAATCAAAAGTAGATTTAGGTGATTACCAGCGAGCTAAAACAGGGTCCTTATTTGAGGCGGCGACTGCTGCTGGTGCACAAGCTGCGGGAGCAGATGCGGCGACTTGGAGGCCTCTAGGTGAGTGGCTTGGCGAAGCTTATCAAGTAGCAGATGATATTCGTGATGTGGTTGCAGACCAGAGTGTTTTAGGAAAACCCTGTGGCCAGGACATAGCTCATAATCGCCCCAGCTCTGCAAAAGATTTAGGTTTAACTGGAGCAGTGCAACGTTTTGATGAGTTAGTACAAAAGGCAATTGCCTCAATACCTCATTGCAAAGGCGAGAAAATGCTGCGAGGCTTAGTGCGACAAGAGTCGGAGCGGCTAGTGCCATCAGAATGGTTTAAGGATAAGGAGAGAAAGATCCTAGTCGGCCACGCTAGTCATTCTTAAGCCACACTCTGTTTTTTCTCTTTCATCAATTGCCATTCATGGAACGTTTCTTCGATTGGCGTAATCGTCTAATTGCCTCACCAAGCTTTCAGCGCTGTGCTACCCGCTTTCCACTCACTCGCTGGATAGTCCGAAAGCAAGCCTCCAGCATCTTTGATTTGATGGCGGGCTTTGTCTACACCCAAGTTCTGCTTGCTTGCACCCAAGTAAACCTTTTTGACATCTTGGCAAAGGGTGCTGTCAGCTTTGGCGATCTTCAAAAACAAGTGCCTTTAAAGCCAGCCGGCTTAAGGCGTTTACTAGATGCGGCAGTCGCTATCCAGTTGCTGGTCAAGCGTAGCGATGATCGTTATGCACTCAGCATGAAGAGCGCTCCATTAGTCGGCAATGTTGCCATTCTGGATATGGTCAAACACCATGCTGATTTCTATCGCGACTTGTCCGATCCGATAGCTTTGTTACAGGGCGATAAAAGTTCCGTCGCTCTAAATGAGTACTGGTCCTACATCACGCCAGAGCAGGGCGCGGCACCAGAAAATTTATCAGCTGAAACAGTTGCTGACTACTCTAAATTGATGGCGCATACCCAATCATTGGTAACAGATGAGATTATCGATGCCTACCCTATGGGCAAACACCAAATGGTTCTCGATATCGGCGGTGGTCAGGGTGTTTTTATTAAAAGATTAGCCAGCCGCTACCCCCACCTTACTTTTAAATTATTTGATATTCCTGGTGTAGCAGAACTCTCCAATTCGCACTTTAAGGAAATTGGCTTATCTAATAGAGCGCAGGCCGTAGGCGGGAACTTTTTCCAAGACCCGCTACCTAAAGGCTGTGATCTGGCAACCCTGGTTCGAGTCATCTTTGATCATGATGACGCTCGAGTAAGGCAGTTGCTAGCCAATGTGTTTGATGCCCTCAATCCAGGTGGGACTTTATTGCTTGCAGAGCCTATGGCCGAGACCAAGGGATTTGAGGCGATGGGCCATGCCTATTTTGGTTTTTATCTACTGGCCATGGGCAGAGGAAGACCCAGAACTGAAGCAGAAATTAGCGGTTTATTGAGTCAAGCAGGCTTTACGGATATCAAGCTATTAAATTCTTACATGCCCTTGAATGCGCAAATATTGCAGTGCAATAAACCTGCAATTTAAGGCGTTAAAAGTGTGTAAAAGACCTATCCGGACAGGTTTTTTTTGATTAATTGAGTTAGTAGAGAAAACCCCTAGATGACAAATGGGCAAATACAGGTTAAAAACAAAGTGTAAATATTTTTTTACACATTTAATCGAAAAAACAAGAATATTTAGCGAGCAATGACTAATCAATATCAAACAAGAGCGATCGTTCTGGAAAGACCAGAAAGTGTTGCTCTTACCGATCTTGAATTAACCCCTATGACCCCCATCGATGTCTTGGTTGATATGGAGTGGAGCGGAATCAGTACGGGTACAGAAAAATTATTGTGGACTGGAAAAATGCCGAATTTTCCTGGCATGGGCTATCCATTGGTACCCGGTTACGAGTCTGTTGGCAGGGTAGTGCAAGCAGGTGCAGATTCTAATTTAAAGATCGGTCAAAGAGTATTCGTTCCTGGTGCAAAGTGCTACGGAGAGATTAAGGGCTTGTTTGGTGGTGCAGCTTCACGGGTGGTCGTAGATAGTAATCGCGTGATTGCTATTCAAGATCATTTAGGTGAAGAAGCCATCCTTTTTGCTTTAGCTGCAACTGGCCACCACGTGACTTCTGGCCCTGGACAGGAGCAACCAGATTTGATTATTGGTCATGGTGTATTAGGTCGCTTGATTGCTCGGATTGCAGTTGCCAAGGGTAAGCGCCCGGTAGTGTGGGAAACCAATGCAGGGCGCCGTGAAGGTGCCATAGGTTACGACGCAATAGATCCCAAAGATGATCCAGTTAAAAAATATAAAACGATTGTGGATGTCAGTGGCGATGCCCGTTTAGTCGATACGTTGATTAGCTGTCTTGCTCCTGGCGGTGAAATTGTTTTGGCAGGATTTTATGACACGATTTCTTTTTCATTCCCACAAGCCTTTATGCGGGAAGCACGTATTCGCATTGCGGCGCAGTGGGCGCCTGGAGATTTAGTGGCAATAAAAGATTTAGTCGAGTCTGGCAAATTAAGTTTGGATGGTTTGATTACGCATCGCTCCTCACCGAATGATGCAAATACGGCCTATCACACGGCTTTCAACAATATCGATTGTTTAAAAATGGTTCTAGATTGGAGAAATCTGCAATGAGTTCATCAAGCATCCCAGCAACAGCAACAATTCAGTTTATGGACTTAAAAAAAGAGGCTGCTATTGAGCCCGATCCAGTTTCTACTGGTCCTGTAACTAAAGAAACCCAAATCATTGCTATTTATGGCAAGGGCGGTATTGGTAAGAGCTTTACGCTTGCCAACCTGTCATACATGATGGCCCAACAAGGCAAGAAAGTATTGTTGATTGGATGCGATCCAAAGAGCGATACCACTTCGCTCTTGTTCGGTGGTAAAGCTTGCCCAACCATTATTGAAACTTCCTCTAAGAAAAAATTAGCTGGCGAGTCTGTTTCGATTGGCGATGTTTGCTTTATTCGTGATGGTGTATTTGCGATGGAGCTCGGTGGCCCAGAAGTAGGTCGTGGCTGCGGTGGTCGCGGCATTATTCATGGCTTCGAAACATTAGAAAAATTAGGCTTCCACGATTGGGGCTTTGATTACGTATTGCTTGATTTCTTGGGAGACGTGGTCTGCGGCGGCTTTGGTTTGCCAATCGCTCGAGATATGTGCCAAAAAGTGATCGTGGTTGCTAGTAACGATTTGCAATCGCTTTATGTTGCGAACAACGTTTGTTCAGCTGTGGAGTACTTCCGCAAACTCGGCGGCAACGTTGGTGTAGCGGGCATGGTGATTAATAAGGATGACCTGACTGGCGAGGCACAAGCTTTTGCTGAGAAGGCTGGTATCCCTGTATTGGCAGCCATCCCTGCGAACGAAGATATTCGTCGCAAGAGTGCGAGTTATGAAATTATTGGCCAGCCTGGTACACAGTGGGCTCCGCTATTCGAAGAGCTCGCCACTAACGTTTCAGAAGCTCCGCCAGTGCGCCCTAAGCCATTAAGTCAAGATGAGTTATTGGGCCTGTTCTCCTCAGAAATAACTGGTCGCGATGTCGTCTTAAAACCTGCCACTGTGAAAGACATGATGGGTAAAGACGAAGTGATCAAGAAAACACTCGAAGTTATCTACGATCAAGCCTAAAGAGATAGAGATCAATACGCCGTTATGAATAAAACAATTATTCCCATTACCCCAGAGGAAAAGTTAAAAACTGATCCTACGCTAGGAGATGGCTTAGGTTGTCATTCTGGTGAAGCAGAAATGCTTGCTGCTGCAAAGGCTGCGGGTAAGTCAGAAACATTGCAGCAGTATGCAAAAGACTATCCTAAAGGTCCGCATGATCAGCCACAAAGTATGTGCCCTGCATTTGGAGCCTTACGAGTAGGGTTGCGGATGCGCAGAACTGCCACGATTCTTTCTGGCTCAGCATGCTGCGTTTATGGTCTCACTTTTACTTCTCATTTTTATGGCGCACGTCGTAGTGTTGGTTATGTGCCATTTAATTCAGAGACATTGGTTACTGGCAAGTTGTTTGAAGACATTCGTGATTCTGTCTATCAAGAAGCCGATCCAGAAAAATATGATGCAATCGTCATTATTAATTTATGCGTACCAACTGCTAGCGGTGTTCCGCTTCAGTTGTTGCCAAAAGAAATTAATGGTGTACGCATCATCGGTATTGATGTGCCAGGATTTGGTGTGCCAACTCATGCTGAAGCGAAGGATGTATTAGCAGGTGCAATGCTCAATTACGCTCGCAATGAGGCCATGTCTGGGCCAGTGCAGGCACCACGTGCTGGTCGCTCAAGCAAGCCTACCATTACCTTATTAGGTGAAATTTTCCCAGCTGATCCTGTTGGCATCGGCATGATGATTGAGCCGATGGGTTTAGCAGTCGGCGCTTCAGTACCTACCCGCGAATGGCGTGAAATGTATCAAGCGCTTGATTGTGTAACGGTTGCCGCATTGCATCCTTTTTACACCTCATGTATTCGCGAATTTCAAGCAGCGGGAAGATCTATTGTTGGATCAGCTCCGGTAGGTTACGAGGGCACCGCCCGTTGGTTAGAGGCCATTGGTAAATCTACCAATACCCCACAAGATTTAATTGCAGCTGCGCAAAACCGTATCCTCCCAGCAATTAAGGGTGTGCTTGCTGCTGCTCCAATTAAAGGACGCATTACCTTGAGCGGTTACGAAGGTTCAGAGCTCATCGTGGCACGTTTGCTGATTGAGAGTGGTGCTGATGTACGTTATGTTGGCTCAGCATGCCCACGCACTCCTTGGAGTGATGAAGATCGGGAATGGTTGGAAGCAAAAGGCGTTCACGTTCAATTCCGTGCCTCTTTAGAGCAAGATTTAGCCGCGATGAAAGAGTTCAAGCCTGACTTGGCAATTGGTACAACTCCAGTAGTTCAAGCAGCTAAGCAAGCTTCAATTCCCTCGCTTTACTTTACGAATCTCATTTCAGCAAGACCGCTGATGGGTCCTGCCGGAGCTGGTTCATTAGCGCAAGTGATCAATGCTGCGATTGGTAATCAAGCGCGCTTTGATGAGATGAAAGCATTTTTTGGAGATGTTGGATCTGGCTATAAGTCAGGTGTTTGGGAAAATGTTCCACAAGATCACCCAGAGTTTAAGGCTGAGGTCCGCCGCAAGCTAGAGAAGAAATTGAAGAAGCGCAAAGCTGAGGAGATGATGTAATGTTCGTCATCGATCATGATCGTGCTGGTGGATATTGGGGAGCAGTCTATGTATTTACTGCCATCAAAGGATTACAGGTAGTTATTGACGGCCCTGTCGGTTGTGAAAACTTACCAGTAACTTCTGTCCTGCACTATACCGATGCATTACCTCCACATGAGTTGCCGATTGTAGTTACCGGTTTAGAGGAAGAGCAGTTAGGTCGTGAAGGCACAGAGGGCGCCATGAAACGTGCTCACGCCACTTTAGACCCTGATCTTCCGGCTGTAGTCGTAACCGGCTCTATTGCAGAGATGATTGGTGGTGGCGTTACTCCAGAGGGTATGAATATTGCCCGCTTTTTACCAAGAACCATTGATGAAGATCAATGGCAATGTGCTAACCGCGCAATGTATTGGTTATGGAGTGAATATGGAACTCGTAAGATTCCAGAACGTAAACCAAGAGCCGAAGGCGAAAAGCCACGCGTGAATATTATTGGACCATGCTACGGCACGTTCAATATGCCTAGTGATCTAGCCGAGATTCGCCGTTTAGTTGAAGGTATTGGTGCTGATATTAATATGGTTTTCCCACTGGGATCTCACTTGGCTGAAGTAGAGAACTTAGTGAATGCAGATGTGAATATTTGTATGTATCGTGAATTTGGTCGGATGTTATGTGAAGCTTTAGAGCGACCATATTTGCAAGCACCATTAGGTTTGCATAGCACAACTCAATTCTTGCGCAAACTCGGCGAATTGCTTGGTTTAGATCCAGAGCCATTTATTGAACGTGAAAAACACACCACCATTAAGCCAATCTGGGACTTATGGCGTTCTGTAACTCAAGATTTTTTCAGTACAGCCAGTTATGCCGTGGTAGCTAATGAAACTTATACCCGGGGTATTCGTCATTTCCTATCAGATGAGATGGGTCTACCTTGCAGTTTTGCCGTCCCAAGAAAGCCTGGCGAAAAAACCAATAATCAAGATGTGCGAAAGCTCACTAAAGAGAAGCCGCCACTAGTCATGTTTGGCAGCTACAACGAAAGAATGTATCTAGCTGAAACTGGTAGCAAAGCTTCTTATATCCCCTCATCCTTTCCTGGGGCGATTATTCGTCGCCATACCGGCACCCCATTTATGGGTTATGCCGGTGCGACATACATTATTCAAGAATTTTGTAACGGATTGTTTGATGCGCTCTTCTATATCTTGCCATTAGGCACTGATATGGACAAGGTAGACGCATCACTAACCCGCACCTATCGCTCCAACGCGCTCCCTTGGGATCAGGATGCCCAGAAATTGGTTGCGGACTACATTAAAACCAGGCCAGTGCTGATTCAGATTTCTGCAGCAAAAGAGATGCGTGATCGCGTAGAGCAAGAGGCAGAGAAGGCTGGTGAAGAAAGAATTACATCTGCAAGAGTGAAGTCTTCTTGCAAGGAAATTATTGAAGAGATCGAAGCATGATTTTTTTAACAACAAAAGTCAATTACAACAAATCCATTGATTTGTTGGAAACGGAATGTGGCATGCCGTACGCTACAGCCCATGTCGCGCGGGTTAAGCGCGGTAACGGCCGCAAGGCTATTTTTGAAGGAGGTAATTGGTTATGAGCGATCACAGAACAGGTTCAATATCTGGCCTTACTGATGACGAAGCCAAGGAGTTTCACCAGTTGTACATCCAAGGTTTAGTTGGCTTTACTTCTATAGCTGTAGTAGCCCATATCTTGGTTTGGGCATGGCGTCCTTGGTTCCACTGAAAACGGAATAAATCTTAGGGGAATAATATGAAAATGAATCACGTTATGAGCAAAGAGAAAAATATGATCAGGGAGGATTCGATTACTTTTAATCTTATTTTTATTTTATGTTTTTTAGTGTGCTTTGCTATTTCTTTATTCACCCAGATTTTGCCAACGAAGTGGAGTTCTTGGCTTCCTGGAGCTGAAGAAAAATCACTTATCGATGGTACGAGGTCGGCAGTCTATGGTTTTATGTCTTATTTAAATTAGGAGAAGATTATGTGGAGAATTTGGAAACTTTATGATCCCTTGCGATCAATGGTTGTTCAAGGTGTTTTCCTGTTTGGTCTTGCAGCAATGATTCACTTGATTTTGCTGAGTAGTGTTCGTTTTAACTGGTTGGATGGTTTAAGCCAAGCCCAGTTTAAGGCGATGGAAGCAAAAACAGGTTCTGCAATGCCACCATCAGTTCCAGCAGCAAAGTAATTTGTATAAAAAAATGGTGAATAGGGTTAGGTTAAATCGCTTTTTAGCTCAACCCTATTTATCCATTCATTGGAGAGCATAAAAAATGGCCATGCTTAGTTTTGAAAGAAAGTATCGCGTTCGAGGCGGTACGTTAGTCGGTGGGGACTTATTCGATTTTTGGGTGGGGCCGTTTTATGTAGGATTTTTTGGTGTTACTACCGTTTTCTTCGCTTTCTTAGGCACCGCACTCATTCTGTGGGGTGCTTCACAGGGTCCAACATGGAACCCTTGGCAGATTAATATCGCGCCACCAGATATAAGTTATGGATTAGGTTTCGCCCCTTTATTGAAAGGCGGGCTTTGGCAGCTGATTACGGTTTGTGCCTTAGGAGCATTCTTTTCATGGGCCTTACGAGAAATTGAAATTTGTCGAAAATTAGGCATGGGACTTCATGTTCCTTTCGCCTATTTAATGGCGGTGTTTGCTTATTTCACTTTGGTAGTGATTCGACCTGTATTGATGGGTGCATGGGGTCATGGCTTCCCATACGGCATCTTGAGTCACTTAGATTGGGTTTCCAACACAGGTTATCAGTACCTACATTTCCATTACAACCCAGCGCACATGATTGCTGTGTCCTTATTCTTTGCAACTACATTTGCTTTGGTATTACATGGTGGCTTGGTTTTGTCCTCTACCAATCCTCAAAAGGGCGAGTTTGTAAAAACCCCTGAGCATGAAGACACCTTCTTTAGAGATGCAATTGGCTATTCGATTGGTACTTTAGGAATCCATCGCCTTGGATTATTTTTAGCCTTAGCAGCAGTTTTCTGGAGCGCTGTATGTATTGTGATCAGCGGCCCATTCTGGTCTCGTGGTTGGCCGGAGTGGTGGGGTTGGTGGTTGAACTTACCAATTTGGCGTTAAGAGGAACATACTAATTATGGAATATCAAAACCTATTTACTCAAGTTCAAGTAGTTGCTCCGCCACATCATGGGGTTCATATAGATCCTCGTGATGAACGAGAACGTTTTGGCGAACCAGTTTTAATACATTTGTTTGGGCGTTTGGGTAATGCCCAGCTTGGACCAATTTATCTCGGCGGTTTAGGTATCGCATCTTTATTTTTTGGAATTATTGCAATCCAGATCATGGGTTGGAATATGTTAGCTTCGGTCAATTGGAACCCCATTGAATTTGTGCGCCAATTATTTTGGCTATCTTTAGATCCACCCTTACCTAAGCATGGTCTGTCGTTATTTATGCCGCTCAATGAGGGCGGCTGGTGGATGATGGCAGGTTTCTTCCTGACCGTCTCGATTCTTTTATGGTGGGCAAGAATGTATCGCCGCGCTGTTGCCTTAGGTATGGGTACGCATATCGCTTGGGGCTTCTTAGCAGCGATCTGGTTATATCTGGTATTAGGATTTATACGTCCTATCATGATGGGTAGCTGGAGTGAGGCGGTTCCCTTTGGAATCTTCTCGCACTTAGATTGGACTGCCGCTTTCTCATTACGTTATGGCAATTTGTTCTATAACCCTTTCCACATGTTGTCGATTGTTTTCCTATATGGATCGGCACTCTTATTTGCAATGCATGGCGCAACCATTCTGGCGGTGAGCCGCTTTGGTGGTGAGCGTGAAATTGAGCAAATTGTAGATCGTGGCACAGCCTCAGAAAGAGCTGCTTTATTCTGGAGATGGACCATGGGCTTTAATGCAACTATGGAATCGATTCACCGTTGGGCTTGGTGGTTTGCGGTCTTAACACCGCTAGTTGGTGGCATTGGTATTCTACTGACCGGTACTGTAGTGGATAACTGGTATTTATGGGCAGTCAAACACAATGTTGCACCTTCTTATCCGGATGTGTTTGGCGTTCCAATACCTGACCCTGCTACCTCTGGTTTTGTCCCTCCTGCTGCACCTACCAACATGGGAGTGAAGCCATGAAGCAATTAAGAAAATTTCTGATATTGCCGGCTCTATTGGCAAGTGTTCTATTGCTTTCAGGCTGTGAGAGGCCGCCAATAGAAGCTGTTCAGCATGGTTACCGTGGAACAGGCATGGATTTAATTTACAACCCGCGCACATTGGCTGAGCAGGCCGAGAAAAATACAGTCCCCGTGTCGTATGGACCAGCTCCAGCAGATGGACCTAAAGCAGGGGCTGTATATCAAAATGTGAAGGTGCTCAATAATTTGAGCGTTGCCCAATTTAGCGCGTTCATGGTTTCAATGACAAGTTGGGTTGCACCAGAGCAGGGGTGTACTTACTGTCATAACGCGGCAAACTTTGCAGATGACTCGCTGTATACAAAGCAAGTTGCGCGTAAGATGATTTTGATGACTCAACGAGTAAATACTCAGTGGCAAGACCACGTTGCGCAGACTGGTGTTACTTGCTATACATGTCATCGTGGCAAGAATATTCCTGAGCAAGTTTGGTTTAAAGAGCCGAAACAACAAACAGGCAATGGTCTTTTGGGTAATAAGGATGGGCAAAATACACCAGTAAGCGCATCAGCTTATTCATCTCTGCCGAATGATTATTTTGCTCAATACCTCACAAAATCAAGCAACATTCGCGTGCAGGGAGATACAGCATTACCAACTGGCAATAAACATAGCATCAATGAGACTGAATCGACTTATGGTCTGATGATGCATTTCTCAAAATCATTGGGTGTCAATTGCACCTACTGTCATAACACTCGTAACTTCTCAGCTTGGGAAGAAAGCCCTCCACAAAGATCGAAGGCTTGGTATGCAATTCGGATGGCACAAGACATCAATAATAACTATATGGAGCCGATCCAGGGATTATTCCCTCCGCATCGTTTAGGTCCAACGGGTGATGTTGCGAAAGCCAATTGCGGTACTTGCCACCAAGGTGCTTACAAGCCCCTCTATGGTGTATCGATGTTGTCAGATTATCCTTTCTTAACTGGCCCAGCTAAGCCAGCGCTGAAGGCTAATGATCCAGCTCCACCGGCAAAATCTGTCGCAATGAAGTAACCTATAGTTTGTAATAACCAATAGCGTCATAGGATAAATATGACGCTATTTTTTATAGAAAAGTTGGTTTAAGGAAATGCTAAAAAAAGCTGACTTTAAGGAAGATGAAGCATCTACTGCCATTGTGATTGGCAGTGGCTTTGGCGGGCTTGCAGCTGCCATTCGTTTATCTTGCATAGGCTACAAGGTCATTGTTTTAGAAAAGCTAGATGCTCCAGGGGGCAGGGCTTACGTCCATCACCGTGATGGTTATACCTTTGATGCAGGCCCAACCATTATCACCGCACCATTTCTACTCGAAGAATTATGGGAATTGTGTGGCAAGAAAATGTCAGATGATGTTGATCTGCGCCCAATGGATCCTTTTTATCGCATCCGTTTTGATGACGGTACTCACTTTGATTACACGGGTGATCCCGCCAGAATGCGCGCCGAAGTTGCTAAGTTTGCACCACAAGACTTACCAGGTTACGAGCGATTTTTGGCTGAGGCAGAAAAATGCTACAAGCTGGGATTTCAGGAGCTCAGTTCAACTGCATTTGACTCGATCAGCGATTTAATTCGTGCAATTCCATCGATGATTAAGATGCGGGCTTGGGAAAGTATCTACAAATTGGTTGCACGTCATTTAAAGAATGACAAGATACGTCAAGTAATGAGTTTTCATCCGCTATTAATTGGCGGCAACCCCTTTTCAGTTACCGCAGTCTATGCACTGATCAATTCCTTAGAACGCCGTCATGGGGTTCATTCCGCGATGGGTGGAACAGGCTCTTTAATTAAAGGCATGGCTGGCCTATTAGCTGGTAGAGGGGTGGAAATTCGCCTGAACTCTGAAGTGAAGCGTATTGAAGTGGCCGGTGGTAAAACTGAAGGCGTAACCCTAGCCAATGGTGAATTTATTCCATCAGACATTGTGGTCTCTAATGCAGACGCTGCTTGGACTTATCAGAAACTGATTGCACCAGAGCATCGGAAAGTGTGGACCGATGCTAAGGTCAATAAGAGCAAATACTCGATGAGTCTTTTTGTTTGGTACTTCGGCACAGATAATCAGTATCCTGATGTGCCTCACCACATGATCCTGTTGGGCAAGCGCTATAAAGAGCTACTGACGGATATCTTTAAGAGACATGTGCTAGCGGATGACTTTAGTCTGTATCTTCATAGACCAACTGCCACGGACCCATCCTTAGCGCCTGCTGGAGGTGATGCATTCTATGTATTGGCTCCGGTGCCGAATTTAGAAAGCGGCACAGACTGGGCTAAAGAGGCTGAGCCTTATCGCCAAGCGATTGCCAAGTATCTAGACGAAAGTGTTTTGCCTGGATTTGAGAAGCACCTTAAAACATCCTTTCTAATGACGCCGCAAGATTTTCAGGATCGCCTCCTTTCAGTAAAAGGTGCCGCCTTTGGTTTTGAGCCACTATTACTTCAAAGCGCTTGGTTCAGACCACATAATCGTAGCGAAGATGTCAAAGGTCTTTACATGGTAGGAGCTGGAACTCACCCAGGTGCGGGTATCCCCGGTGTTTTATCTTCTGCAAAAGCATTAATGTCTGTAGTACCAGATCCTAAAAAAGTTCTAGCATGAGTCAAAATATTAAAGATCTTCAAGAGTGTGTCGCAACCATGCGAGATGGATCCAAATCCTTCTTTGCTGCCTCTCGAATTTTGCCCCAAAGAGTCAGAGATCCTGCAACTGCGCTCTATGCATTTTGTCGGATTACTGACGATGTTGCGGATGCGGTAGATGCAGAGCCTGATGCAATTCCTAAGTTGCGTGAACGTCTTGATCGAATCTATCAAGGAACGCCAGACGATATTGCTGCTGATCGGGCCTTATCCATTGTTGTTAAAGAATTTCATCTTCCTATTAGCTTACCCCTAGCCTTAATTGAGGGTTATGAATGGGATACCCAATTCAGAACTTATAACTCCTTAGAGGATTTATTGGATTACTGCGCTAGGGTTGCCGGCACAGTGGGAGCAATGATGTGCGTCATCATGGATCGTCGGGAGCCAGAGACCTTAGCAAGAGCTTGTGAGCTAGGTCTTGCAATGCAATTGACTAATATTGCGCGTGATGTGGGTGAAGACGCAGCTAACGGCCGTATTTATTTGCCCTTGAATTGGCTCAGAGAAGTAGGATTAGATCCTCAAGTTTGGTTAAGTAAGCCTGAGTTTAATGAGCAAATTGCGAGCGTGATTGCTCGTCTTTTAAAGCATGCAGATGTTTTGTACTCACGTGCTGAGAGCGGAATTTCTGATCTACCCTGGGATTGTCGACCAGCAATTCAGGCGGCTCGATTGATTTATGCCGAGATTGGTCGTCAGGTAGAAAAACTGAATTTAGATTCTGTATCGACAAGGGCTTATGTGCCCTCCAAGAGAAAAGTGATACTTTTAGCAGAAGCTTTTACAGCCATCTCTAAGATATTTTCTTGGAAGCTTGATGTGGATGCCGATAAAGCTATTCAGTATTTAGTCAATGCGGTAATTGAAGTGCCTCATGAAAAGCGTTTTGATGGAACAGCTCATGATCGCTTATTGTGGTTTGTGGAGCTCATGGAGCGACAGGAGCGTCGTCGCAATCCTCGTAAGAGTGGTAGGGCTCTACAGTAGCTATTGAAGCAAGTTACCAGGTCTTACGAGGCATTCTCCAAGGTAGCATGAGCTGAGTGGTTGCCAAGGTTAACTTGGGAACGCTGAGGGTTTCATGAAACGACAGCACCTTTTCTCCTAATAGTTCAGAATTTAAAACAGAGCGAGTATAAAAAGGCGTATTTTCTAAAATCTTTTGTACTCTCAGGGTCTCAGAGCTTTGATTGCGCATATGCCCTTGAATACCCCACATCGTTTTTGGTAGAGCTTGCCTTGGAGGGGGTTCAAAGCGATCAATTGTTCCATTGGGGTTGAAAGTGAGTGCCAATAGATTTTCTTGAGTATTCTTTTCTCGCACGTCATAGATTACTGAAGTTCTAGTACCACTCATTTCTGCACGTGACCAGTCCCATTCATGAAAAGCTTCGCTGATAGGCTCATCACCTTCATTTGAATCTAAATAGGCATTCCCTTCCCATTGCAGGTCGGGAGAATTTAAGTTCACCTTGACTCGCGCTGATGGGGCAAGAGGCCCCCAGCGATGTTTGCCAGCAGCATCTAGTGGTGTACTAAAGTTAAATAAAGTATTGGGGTAGAGTTCAACGGTACCTGCAATCTTTTGCCCAAAAGGCACTGCACGCTCCCGTATCTGAACTGTTAACTTATTGCCATCCCAATGCAGGCTGCTTGGTCCAATGACGAAATCGGAAGAGTTTCGGGAGACTTGATTTTCTCCTCGCTCAGTCATTGCCCAACGGTTTTTCCCTGGGCTATAAATGGCAACATTCAGTGAGCAGTGATTTTCGGGGTTAACTGAAGAATCATTTCTTCTTGCCCAGGCATAGTAGGGCGAGAAAACGCTACCAACAAATGCAATCAGTACTATGCCGTTCTTGCCGTCATCACTTAGAGCATCGATGTACCACCAGAGATAAGCGTTCTGCCCGACAGCTTGATCAAACCGAGGTGATCCATCAGAGTTGCGGCCGCCATTCGTCCCGATAGTGCTGCCATTGGCACTCCCGGCCCTGGATGTACGCTGCCCCCCGCTAGATAAAGGCCTGGAATCGGGCTTTGCGCTGAAGCTCGCCCAAAAGTTTCCATCCAGCCATGATTGGCTTGGCCGTATAGAGCTCCCCCCGTTGCTGGAAAGAGTTGATTGAAAAGAGAGGGCGTTGTACGTTGGCATATTGCGCTATCCAAGTCGATATTAAGACCACACTGTTGTAGAAGATTAAAAGTTTCGCGTTCACATGCGTCGATTTCTTGCGTACTAAATTCTGACTGATCGCCCTTTGCTGGTGCATTGACTAGGCATAGCAGTCTTTGTGATTTCAAACTGGCTTGATATGTATCGCCTTGATCTTGTGCACATACGTAAACCGTTGGCTTTTTAGGAAGGCGTTGCTTTTGAAAAATGTCATCAAACTCAGCACGATAGTCTTGATTAAAAAACACATTATGTCTGACCAAAGGAAAGCCATCTGTTTTCGCATTGATCGACCAGGTAACAGCAGAAAGCGACCTTTTGGTAGGGCTAGGCGGAGTCATTTTGGCATTTAATGATTGTTTGCTAGAGGGGTTGAGTAAACCTGTTTGAAGCGCAGCCAGGTCACCATTAAAAATGACTGCTTGGGCTTTAATACTGGTGCCATCAGCTAATCTCACCCCACTGGCACGACCTCGCTCTATTAAGATTTCTTCACAAGCTTGGCCAGTCACCAGTTTGACACCTTTATCTTGCGCTAACTTCTGAAGGGCTTTGACTAGGCTGTACATACCCCCCTCAATTGCCCATACCCCTTGCGCCTCAACATCGGCAATCAGCATTAAAGTCGCAGGAGCTTGATAGGGGGATGATCCGCAATAGGTCGCATACCTTCCAAACAATTGGCGCAATCTGGGGTCATGGAAGTAGTCACCGAGTGATTTCCATAAGCTATTAAATAAGCCAATCTCGTATAAGACCTTAGACCCAGATATTCCAAGATCAGTAATCATGCCTCCAAAGCTGGGCTTTTCAGAAAGCATGTAAGGTTTTTCAAGTGCTCGATAGAGTTTTCGACATTGCTTGGAAAATTGAAGAAAGCGATCTGCTTCCGCTGCTGAAGAAAATGTCTTGATCGCTTCTGCTGATTGATCTGCATTAGCAAATAAATCTAGCCGCTCATCTTTGCTCCAAGCATGACGAGCCAGGACTTCTAACTTAGTAATATTTAATTCAGACTCTAAGGTGGTGCCCGCTTTTTGAAAGAGTGCATCAAAAACCCAGCGCATGGTGAAGACAGTAGGGCCAGAGTCTATCAGCGCAGGAGAGGTGGGATCGCTAGAGCAATTTAATTGCCGAATCTTGCCTCCTAGTTGCTCCTCTTTTTCAATCAGAATCACTTCTACGCCAGAAGACGCCAGATCAAGTGCGCAACTTAAGCCACCAATGCCGCCGCCGACAATAATGACCGGTGGTTTAGACAAGAGTGCGTCCTTTCCAACTGCCATCGGCATCAAAAGGGATGTAGCGCGAAAACATGGACTCAGAAAAATAATGGCCACTTAAGGAAGCGCGTATTGCATTTTGGTGGGCGCCATGCCGGGCATATTGATCCATCGCCGCTTGGGACTCCCAAATAGTAAAAGTCGCTTGTCGAAAGAAAGGGGCTTCACCAACGCCGGCAGCAATAATGCAACCTGATGATTGTTCAAGAGAGATTTCTGCGGCAGGTTGCTTTCGCCAAAAGGAAACGCAATATAGCGGCTTAATGGATGCTCTAGTAATCGATACGATCGGACCGGAAGAGGGTGCTTCAGCTGTTATATGTGGAGCAAAACCTGACCATTGGCCTTTAATCGAATATGCCTTCAGTTTGACTGAAAAAAAATCTTGAGCATGTGCCCTATACCAGCGAATTAATCTAGAGGATTGATAAAACTGTTCTAGGCTGTCCATGTCTTGAAAAACGCAAAATAGTGCCTGATGAGTTCCGCTTGGATGAATCGAGAAGCCACCATTTTTTCCTGAGCCCATATGTTTATAGAATTTCAGTCCTGGAGTCTTCCAGAGCCCTAGGCGGGCAAACATGAGTCTGAGAATACCGCTGATTTTTGCTGATAATTGGATATCAACCAAAACCATTAAGGCAACTTGGCCGTTCATTACGGGCTTTCTAATCAATAGCCTTAATATCGCTATCTACTAAGCCGTATTTTCGTAATTTAATGTATAGGCTTTGGCGTGATAAGCCCAAGATTTCAGACGCTGAAACGCGGTTGTCATTACTTAAATCTAAAGCGGCTTTAATGCAGAGCTCCTCAATTAAGTCAGTGGTCTCGGTAAGAATATCCTTTAAGGGAACCTTGCCAACCAACATGGACAATTCCTCAGAGCTGCGTACTAGTTTTTTATCTATGCGTTTAACTTTATTTTCTCTCGAATCCATTTGACGAAAGATCATGCCAATACAGGCGCGTGGATGAGCTACAGATACCGCTGATATATCGACCAATTTAAAGTTACTATTATTGTTACTAATCGAGGAGATGCAGGATTGAGCACTAGCTCTTCCCTTAAGGGATTGCATCATCCGATCAAAATCCGCCGTTTCTGAACCTAGATACTTTTGTATAGAGGTGCCAATTAATTCTTGTTCGCTCTTGGTATTGCTTAATTTGATAAAGGCTTTATTGGCTTTTAGAATCTGACCATCCGGAGTGCAAACGACAAAACCGTAGGCATTATTTTCAATGGCCTTAACAGTGAGAGAGTCGGACTCCATCAAGAGGTTTGCTTGAGTATGGTCCAGTGGCTTGAGATTCAATAGTAAGTGGAGTTTCCCGCTATTGGTAAAAGAGCTTGCACTGATTTGAATTTTTTTGCCGCCAACAAAAGAAGTATCCAATTCTCTCGACTCGCCTATTTCGAGCATCTCTTGAAAAAAACTAGTTACTTTGCCGAGTTCATCGGCAGGTAGAAGAGATAGAAACGATCTTCCAACGCAATCTTTTTTGGCAACCAACAGTTGCTTAATAGCATTGCTATTCATCTCGACAATTGGATATCCATCGTCTGCTTGAAGAATGATGATGGATTCAGATCCAATTTCAAAGATAGAGCGAAAACGCTCTTCTAGCTGATTGATTTGTAGAAAGTTTTGACTAATCTGTTTCTGAGCTATAACCAAATCTTGTTGTAGCTGAGCGATTTCCGCAAGATCTCTGCCAATAACAATGATCTTTTGATTCGATAGCGCCTTGATTGAGGCACACATTATGGGCAGCGATGTATCTTTCGCATTGCTAGAGAGATTAATTTGTCTAAATTTGGAAATATTGTCTTGATTGGCATCGTCTAACAAGTACTGAACTTTTTTTCTGCTGTCAGGTTCAACTACCTCCAACCATTTTTTCCCAATGAGGTCGTCTGGAATATGCTTGGCTAAGCTTTGTTTATGGGAGTAGATGTCTTGAATTGATCCGGAGTCATCTAATACAAAAGAGATATCCGCAGATGCTTGCGCTAAATGGCTAAGCTCTTCACTGCTTAAGTTCTGAAAGAGATTATGTGGTTGCAGTGAGGTGGTCATCTTAATTCAAACGATTTCTTTGTGATAACAGGTCAGAAACTCTGATAATGGCTTCTTCTGCGGTAAGAGTGCACACATCTGCAGAGCAAGCGCTGACTAGCTCAGGTTTGAAGTCGAATAACGGGCCACCCACCATCGTCAATATCTCTTTATTTTTTGAGACTATTTTTATTTCTTTCAGCAACGATTCCATTGTATCCCACTGAGCCTCAGTTGAGACAGAAATAGCAACTAAATCACAGGCTTGCAAGCGAATACGGTCCTTTAACTCTTCGCTAGAAATTTCAATTTCAACCGTTGCATTCCAGCCGGCTAGTTTGAAAAACTCTCCCAACATTAAGATGCCTAGGGTGTGCTGTGATCCCGGCACATTAACAAGAAGGGCATTTCCCTGAAACTCACTGAAATTGCTTTGATTTACAAAGATGGGGCTAAGCTGGTGAATCAGGTTCTGAGCGCGCCCAAGGGCTAATGTAACCTCCGTAAAACTGTTTTCATCGTTCTCCCAAAGCACTTGTAAGCGCCTGGTAGAAGCTGGGATGAGATTTACGTATAGGGAGATAAGAGAATGCCCCGATTTTTTCATGCGTTCTATAAAGGAGAAGCAGTCCTCTACTGGCCCATCTATTAATGTTTGGCAAAAGTCGACAATTTCAGACTGCTTCACCTCAATCTCAGTTTCAGCGCCATTTAAACCATTGGCGGAAACTAATTTATGCCCCATGAGTAAGCGGGGGATGATTTCGGACTCGATTGTTTTATTGAGCCACAGCATCATTTCAGTATTATCTAATTCGCCTAAATTAGATTGAAATGTTTTTTTCAGCGATTCCGACAAGGCCCATCTCCCAAAGATGTAATTAGGAACACAAAATGTAGGGTGTCAAATGCACACCGAAAATATGCTGCAGTGCAAAAAAATGCCCAATTTGTCCTAAATAGACAACATTTGGCTTGCGTACTATTTAGCCTTCTTCTTGACAGACTTTCCATAGGGGAAACGCTAGTCTAGGGTTATCCCGAGGACTTTCTTTCCTTAAATACCGTAAACTTTCTGTGACACTTTTGGCTTTAAAAAGTGCGTTAACGATTGTCTAAAAGTTGTTTTGGAAAATACAGCAGACTGTGCATGGAAAAAACATATAAGCCACTTTACACCCCAGAGGAAAGGGTAAGAAGAGACGAGACTAAATGGACCTTGGTCCAAGGAATCTTAGCGCCTGTTCAATTTTTGGTTTTTTTAGTGAGCTTATATTTAGTGCTGCGTTTTTTGTGGACAGGAGAAGGGGAGTCCGCAGCAAATATCTCGGTGGTGGTGAAAACCTTAACGCTCTACACCATCATGCTTACTGGATGCATTTGGGAAAAAGTGGTTTTCAATTGCTACTTATTTGCACCGGCATTCTTCTGGGAAGATGTCTTCAGTATGTTGGTATTGCTTTTGCACACTTTATATCTAGTGGCTTTAGCAACAGGATACTTAGATCAATATCAATTAATGATTTTGGCATTAGCTGCATACGCAACTTATGTGATCAATGCAGGCCAATTTATTTGGAAGTTGCGGATGGCGCGCTTAGATCAGGAGAAGAGGCAGCGCGAGTCTCAGCTTGGCGCTGAGGCTATTCGCCTTGAAGCTAGTCAAGCAGCAAGTATTAATAGCTCTCAAGCCAGCTTAACCGGCTTAAGTATGGATGAGGCGGAAGAGTTGCATCGCAATCTAGTTCAAGGGACACAATTTTTTGGATTTATAGCAATCATTGCGCATCTCCTTGCCTATATATATTCCCCTTGGTTGAAATAATCTAAAAGACTCTGTGAACTAATGCAAAAAAACTCCTACACCCAAAAACGTAGCCAACTAGAGGAATACTTTGATCGAACGGCAGTTGATGCTTGGGCGAAGTTAACTTCAACTGCGAAGGTGAGCGGTATTCGTGCCAAAGTCAGAGCGGGCCGTGAAGAGATGCGCCACCTATTGCTCAGTTATTTACCTAACGATTTGACTGGTCATCGAGTATTGGATGCTGGCTGTGGCACTGGCGTGTTGGCAGCCGATTTAGCTAAGCGCGGAGCACATGTCCTGGCGATTGACTTATCACCCACTTTAGTTGATTTGGCTCGCGAGAGAATTGGTAATGATTTTGGAGCGGGCTCTATCGAGTTTCGTTCAGGCGATATGCTTGATCCTGCCCTAGGTGAATTTGATCATGTTGTTTGTATGGACTCCATGATTCACTATCACCATTTAGATATTGCTGATTCTATGGCCAAGCTTGCCGATCGTACACGAGCTAATATCGCCTTTACCTTTGCTCCTAACAATGCAGCACTAAGTACGTTACTTACCCTTGGTAGTTTATTTCCTCGTAGCGATCGGTCACCGTTTATTCAACCGATTTCGATAGATTCCCTCACCAGGACTTTTAGTCAGCATGATGGTCTAGCTGATTGGGCGCCAGTAAGCACTCAAAAAGTACAGCGCGCTTTTTATTTTTCACAGGCTATGCGTCTCAGTAAGAAGCAGGCTAAGCAAAATACGGCGCGATAGTAATGAAAATGTTTACTCTGACCTGGCGCGGCAAAGAGCTATTTGAAAATTGGAAGCGAGTGAGTCCAAGATTCTTGCCTTTTGCTGATATCGCCACCAAAGAGTTGCCACTTAGCCGCCTCTTGAGGCTATCGCTATTTCAGGTCTCGGTAGGCATGGCAATGGTGATGCTGATTGGCACTCTCAATCGCGTGATGATTGTTGAGTTGCAAGTGAGCGCTGCTTTAGTTTCGATTATGGTTGCCCTACCTTTGCTATTTGCTCCTTTTAGAGCGTTAATTGGGTTTAAGAGTGATAGTCATAAGTCTTTTCTTGGCTGGCGCAGAGTGCCCTATATCTGGATTGGCTCTTGGTTGCAATTTGGTGGCTTTGCCATCATGCCCTTTGCATTAATTCTGCTGTCAGGTGACACCACATGGCCCACTTGGTTTGCACAAGCAGCAACTGGGCTAGCCTTTTTATTGGTGGGTGCTGGCATGCAGACGACCCAAACTGCCGGTCTTGCATTGGCATCAGACCTGGCTGAACCTGAGGCTAGGCCTAGAGTAGTTGCACTCATGTACATGATGTTGTTGGTTGGTATGGCGGTGAGTAGTGCGATCTTTGGTTATTTACTCATTGATGTCACGCCCATTCTGTTGATTCGTGTAGTGCAAGGTGTTGCAGCCACTACTTTGCTGCTCAATGTCATTGCAGTCTGGAAGCAAGAACCTCGCCAACCCCATTTAACGGCTTACTCAATTCAAACTCCAAGTTTTAAAGAGACTTGGGCTACCTTTGCAAAACAAGGCAAAGTGATGCGTTTTTTAGTGGCCTTAGGTTTAGGTACTGCAGCCTTTAGTATGCAAGACATTATCTTGGAGCCATATGGTGCTGAAGTGTTGGGCTTATCTGTCAGCGCAACTACAGTATTGACCAGCCTAACTTCATTAGGGGCTCTCACTGCTTTTGCTGTAGCAGCACGTTACTTAAATCGTTCCATTGATCCCTATCGCCTCGCCTCAATTGGCGCCTTGTTTGGCATTCTGGCATTTAGTTGCGTCATTTTTTCTGAGCCTTTACTTTCGCCTTTGTTATTTCGTTGCGGTGCATTTTTGATTGGCTTTGGAGGCGGCTTATTTTCCGTAAGCACCTTAACTGCTGCAATGAGTTTTGAATCAGGCGGCATGAATGGTTTGGTGCTCGGTGCCTGGGGTGCTGTGCACGCTACCGCATCGGGCATTGCTATTGCAGCTGGCGGGGTAATTCGTGATGTGATTTCTAGTCTAGCGACTAGTGGTTTGCTAGGTGACGGCCTGATTTCTACTGCTACAGGTTATAGCTTTGTGTATCACATTGAGTTTTATTTGCTGTTTATTACTTTGATCGCAATTGGACCTCTAGTTGTTATGAACAAGCAGCCCAAGATCAATGTTTCTCAGAAGTTTGGTTTAGATGAATTGCCAAGTTAAGAAGTGGCACAGTATGTTTTTTCACAATAAGCGTTATTGTTAAAAGGGAGAGCAAGATGGCAACCGGAGCAATTACAGAATATGTAGATGTTGCGCAATTGGTGCTGTATGCATTTTGGGTATTTTTTGCAGCACTTGTGTATTACCTTACTGTCGAAAGTAAGCGTGAAGGTTTTCCACTCGAATACGATGTTCGTGGTGAAACGCGTCGAGCTGCCGGTATAGCGGGTATGCCAGCGCCGAAAACTTTTCATACGGAATATTGGGGTGATGTCACCGTCCCAAAAGATGAGCCCCTTGAAAAGGTAGCCGCTAGACCTTCAAGTTACTTAAATGGCGCCCCTTTAGTCCCAACCGGAAATCCAATGTTAGATGGTGTTGGTCCAGGCGCATTTACTAAGCGTGCAGATATTCCTGATATGACATCAGAAGGTCAAAAGCGCATTCTGCCTGGACGTTTACTCGGTCAATTTACTGTAGCCAAACAAGATAAAACGCCAGTTGGCATGGAGGTCATGGGTGATGATGGACTGATCGCCGGCACCGTGAAAGAGCTCTGGATTGATCAGGCTGAAGTGGTCATTCGCTATTTTGAAATCGAAACTTTGCCAGAGTTTGGCGGTAGAAGAGTATTACTACCGATCAATTTCACTCGAATTCATCGGGACTATATCAAGGTGGAATCGATTCTTGCCAATCAATTTGCTTTGGTGCCAGGCTTAAGGAGTCAAGATCAAATCACCTTATTGGAAGAAGAGAAGATCATGGCTTACTTTGGTGGTGGCACTTTGTATGCAACCCCTGAGCGTCAAGAACCGCTTATTTAAATAGTTATTTATTGAAAGTAATTTGTGAATCAAAAAGCACATCAATCAGCAGAGTATGAGTTTGAGGCAGCCCTAGGGCTGCCAGAACCATTGCCACAAGATGAAGTGATCTTGTGGCAGGGAGCTCCCAATTGGATCTCTATGGCTAAGCATGTATTTCGTTTGCAGTGGCTGAGCTTGTACTTTGCGGTGATTGTGATTTGGCAAGCGATTTCAGTATCCAGTAGTGAGGGTGGCTTGGCTGCGGGTTGGAGTAGCGTAGCGCTTGCCTTCTTCCTGGCCGTAATTGGTCTTGTGTTGGTTGGATTGTTGGCTTACTGGTCCGCAACTACGACCATGTACACCCTAACAAACCGTCGCATCGTGATGAGAGTTGGCATTGTTTTAACAGTGACATTTAATCTTCCCTATAAGACTCTTGGTAGTGCAGATCTCAAGCTATACAAGGATGGAACTGGCGATATTCCGATGCAGATTGCTACCGAGGATAAGATTGCTTTTTTTCATTTATGGCCCCATGTACGTCCATGGCGTTTAGCAACACCAGAGCCCATGATGCGTTGTGTTCCTAATGCGAAGGTAGTTGCAGCAATACTGACAGAAGCCTGGATGGCATCTACTGGACTCAACAAAATGGAAGTGCAAGATATTCAAGTTCTACAAACGGGAGTGCAGACGGCATGAGCACTGCAGAAAGAAAAGATTTTCTATCGCCCGTGGCTAAGATACTGGTAGCCGCTGGCATTGCCATTGTGTTGCTGTTGGTTTTTATTAATAGTCGTGACTTGAGTCAAGTAAGAGAGCCAGATGCAGCGCCTGCGAAAGTTTTGCAGTTACGCTTTGAAGATCGGCCAGATGGCTCGATTGCGGTAATTAATTATAAAACTGGACAGCAGATTGATTCTGTTCAGGGTGAGGCAGGATTTATTAGGGGTACTTTGCGCGGGCTTGCTCAAGAAAGAAAGCGCAGGGGCTTGGATAGTGGACCACCCTTTGATCTTATTTACAGAGCGGATGGCCGCTTAACTTTATCGGATACAGCAACAGGTCGCATGGTCGATCTAGAGTCTTTTGGACCTACCAATGCTGGAACATTTTATAAATTGCTTGACCCAGTGCATTTAGCAGCAACAGTTAAATAATTTTTTATTTGGAGTAGAAAATGAATTTAGATAGCGCAGAAAGTATGTTGCAAAGTCAAATCCCTGCAAAGGGTGAAATTAATGAATCTACCAAGATGGCGTTGCAAGACGCTGTATTGAGTCCGCGCTTTTATACGACTAATTTTAAAGAGATGGATCGTATCAGTATCGATTCCTTGCGCCCTGAGTGGGATGCATTGATGGCTGAGTATGAAGGTGATAACAATCATGATCACTTTCAACGCCCTGCAGATATGGACAAAAATTACTCCAATCTACATCCAGCCTTATATGACGAGTTCGTTGATTTCTTGATCAGCTCTATTACTTCTGAGTTCTCTGGCTGCATTTTGTACGCAGAGATTAAGCGTAAGGTCACCAATCCAGATATGCGCATGTTATTTGGTTACATGGCCAGGGATGAAAGTCGTCATGCTGGCTTTATTAACCAGTGGCTCAAGGATTTCAATATCGGTATTGATTTAGGCTTTTTAGCGAAATCTAAGAAATATACTTACTTTAGGCCTAAGTTTATTTTTTACGCTACCTACCTCTCTGAGAAGATTGGTTACGCCCGTTACATCACTATTTTCCGTGAACTTGAAAGTCGCCCTGAAACACGTTTTCATCCGATCTTTTTATGGTTTGAGCGCTGGTGTAACGATGAGTTCCGCCATGGTGAATCCTTTGCACTAATCATGCGTGCCAATCCGAAGTTGCTCCAAGGCGTTAATAAGTTATGGATTCGTTTCTTCATCCTTGCGGTATATGCCACGATGTATGTGCGTGACCATACTCGCATTGAGCTCTATAAGGCGATGAAGATCTCTCCAACGGATTACGACAAGAAGGTTCTTTTCATCACCAATGAAATTATTAAGCAGGTATTCCCAATTTCTGTAAATTTAGATGATCCCCGTTTCTATCAGTACCTTGAAGAGATGCGGGCGCTGTTCGAAAAGATGGATGTTTATAAAAAAGAGGGTGGCCTGATCAACAAGTTGAAAACTGCCGTTTTAGGTGCTCGTGCTGGTATTGTATTTTTGAAGTTGTATTTCATGCCAGTTCAAGACAATGCCTTGCCGGCTGATGTTCGCATGGTTCCTTCTTGGTAATCTGATGAGCATTGTTTGGCCCATCCTCTACTCCATTTTTATATGGTGGTTTAGCACGGGAATTATTCTCTTGCTAAACCAACGTCATCCTTCGACCTATAAAAATGCTTTTTGGGTAAGTGGTATGGTTTTGGCTTTAGCTTTAGTCGGACTAAAAACCAGTGCTAATTTAAGTACTGTAGCTGGTGCTTATTGCGGCTTTACCTGTGCCATTTTAGTTTGGGGTTGGCAAGAAATCGGCTTCTTATTTGGCTATGTTACTGGTCCTCGTCGAGATCCTTGCCCAGAAAATTGTCGGGGCTGGCAAAAGGCGTATCTTGCATTTAAGACAATCCAGCATCATGAGATTGCCTTGGTAATTTTGGCCCTAGCTGTGACTATGATGACTTGGGGCGGTTCAAACCAGACCGGTTTTTGGACTTTTATGATTCTTTGGCTCATGAGGCAGAGTGCAAAGTTAAATATCTTCTTGGGTGTTTTAAATCTCAATGAGCGCTTCCTGCCGAATCATCTCAAATATATCTTTACTTACTTCACTTGTAAGCCAATGAATCCATTGCTTCCGCTATCAGTGATCGGCGGTGTTCTTTGTGCAATTCCGTTGTGGCAAGCAGCGGTTCATCCAAGTAGTAGTGATTTCATGGTTGCCTCAATGTCATTGACTGGTGCTATTTTGTCCTTGGCAGTCTTGGAGCATATTTTGATGGTGGTTCCTTTTTCTAGCGAAGGCTTGTGGAAATGGGGGATGCGATCATAAATACGCTCACCATGCGCCGCTTTCCTGCGCCATCCGCAATATTAGAGTTGTTAAAACCGATTACTTGGTTTCCACCCATGTGGGCTTTTGCCTGTGGAGTGATTGCAACTGGCGTTTCCTTTGAGGGGCGTTGGCACTTATTAGTTGCTGGTGTGATTCTCGCCGGTCCGATGGTGTGTGCTGCTAGTCAAGCGGTGAACGATTGGTATGACCGTGAGGTGGATGCTATTAACGAACCACAGCGTCCGATTCCTTCTGGTCGCATGCCAGGAGCTTGGGGTTTATATGTTGCCTGTATTTGGACTGGCCTCTCACTCTTATTGGGCTGGCTAATTAGTCCTTGGGCATTTGCCGCGACACTGCTTGGTCTTTTACTGGCCTGGTTCTATAGCATGCCGCCATTACGCTTTAAGCAAAACGGCTGGTTGGGTAATGCTGCTTGTGGAATCTCTTACGAGGGTTTGGCTTGGTTTACCGGATCAGCAGTGATGATGGGAGATTTGTTCCCTTCCACACCATCTATCCTTCTAGCAATTTTGTATAGCATCGGTGCACACGGCATCATGACCTTGAATGACTTCAAGGCGATTGAAGGCGATCGTCAAATGGGTGTTCTCTCGTTGCCGGTGCAACTCGGCGTTGCAGGTGCAGCTGAGAATGCCTGCTTAATGATGTTAGCCCCCCAGTTTGGCGTATTTGGTCTTCTACTGATCTGGGGTGCTTACTGGCAGGCTGGTGTGATTGTGCTGCTGATAGCAGGGCAAATAGTGATGATGCGCAATTTCTTGTTAGATCCAGTCAAGCGCGCATTATTTCTGAGTGGTTTCGGGGTGCCATTGTTTGTTGCAGGAATGATGGTGAGTGCATTTGCAGTGGCAGGACGTTTCTCGGTCAATTAATTCATTTCACTATGAGCGCTTCTGAATCCACCTATCTCACTTGGCCCCAAATTGCACGACTTGGTTTAGTCCAAGCGTCTTTGGGATCGATTGTGGTTCTAACTACTTCACTGTTAAATCGTGTGATGGTAGTTGAATTAGCTCTACCAGCAATTCTGCCTGGTGCATTGGTGGCGATTCATTATTTTATTCAGTTAATACGACCCCGGATGGGTTTTGGCTCTGACCAAACGCGTAGAGCCAGCCCATGGATTCGGGGCGGGATCTTGGTATTAGCTAGCGGCGGGGTGCTTGCTGCTGCCTCAACGATTTTATTAAGTAGCTCAGTAGGATTGGGTATTGCGCTGGCGACAGTTGCCTTTTTAATGATTGGCATTGGCGTTAGTTCAAGTGGCACCGCATTGTTGGTTCTTCTGGCAAAACGTGTGGAGCCTAAAAAGAAGGCTGCCGCCGCTACCTGCGTTTGGTTGATGATGATTTTCGGTTTTGCTTTTACAGCCAGTGTCAGTGGAAAGTTTCTGACGCCTTTTTCATTTGAGCGCCTGTTAATGGTCTCCACCACCGTCTCTGTGATTGCAGTGGCGGTGACATTCCTGGCAATTTGGGGTATGGAGTCTCCGTTGTTAAAGACTCAGCAGTCCATCGCTAATACAGATGCAGCTCAATCAGAAGCGATTCCTTCTAAAGCCAATTTTCGTGAAGCCTTTGCTGAGGTCTGGAAAGAAAGTAGGGTACGTTCGTTTACTTGGTTTGTCTTTGTGTCGATGCTTGCCTATAGCTCTCAAGATTTAATCTTGGAACCATTCGCCGCGGTTGCCTTCGGGTTCTCACCCGCAGAGACAACGACATTATCTGGCTTACAAAATGGTGGCGTCCTCCTTGGGATGCTCTTTTTAGCATTTATTACAAGTAAAGCTAAATCTCAGACTTTAACGTCACTGAGCACTTGGACTATTGGCGGCTGTTTAGCCTCAGCCTTAGCAATGATGGGTCTTGTTTTATCAGGCCCGATTGATAACGTCATTTTCTTTAAGGTGGCTGTTTTCTTGTTAGGCATTTTCAATGGCGCCTTTTCTATTGCAGCGATTGGATCGATGATGCAATTTGCCAGTGTCGGTAGCGCGCAGCGTGAAGGTGTTCGTATGGGTATTTGGGGGGCATCGCAAGCGATGGCCTTTGGTTTAGGTGGAATTATTGGAACTGGCTTAAGCGATATCGCGAGGATTGTTTTAGGCGATCCCGCTTCCACCTATGCTTTTGTGTTTTTCTTGGAAGGTGTTTTATTTGTGGTGGCTGCTTACTTGTCATTTCAGACGCGTACGCAAAAACAAACAAACGAATTATCAAAGCAATTGGTTGGCGTGTAAGTTATTAATGATGAATTAATGCACTCAATATATGGAGATCAGAATGAGTACTTTAGAAACTTTTGATGTCGTAGTTGTTGGTGGTGGTCCTACTGGAGCTACTGCTGCAAGTGACCTTGCTAAGAAAGGTCGTAAAGTACTCTTATTGGATCGTATGGGCCGAATTAAGCCTTGCGGTGGGGCTATCCCTCCGCGCTTGATTAAGGATTTTGAAATCCCTGATGAGCTTTTAGTTGCCAAAGCCAATTGCGCCAGAATGATTGCGCCATCAGATAAGGCGGTGGATATGCATATTGAGGGCGGCTTTGTAGGGATGGTCGATCGCGATAAGTTTGATGAATTTTTGCGTGTCCGTGCCGCCAATGATGGCGCTGAAAGAAGAACGGGTATTTTTGAGAAACTCAGTCGTGATGAAGATGGCGTCTCAGTGGTCCAATATGTCGTCCGAGGTGGCAAGCAAAGTGTGCCTGACACAACCGTATCGGTACGTGCCAGGGCAGTAATTGGTGCAGATGGCGCCAAATCCGGAGTTGGGCGCCAGGCTATCCCCGGCGCGAAGGAAGTTGAATATGTCTTTGCGTACCACGAGATCGTCAAGGTTCCTGAAAATCCGCCGGCAGACTTTGATGGCAGCCGCTGCGATGTGTTTTATCAAGGCGCTTTATCTCCTGACTTTTATGGCTGGATATTCCCGCATGGTAATACCATGAGCATTGGTACAGGAACTGCTGATAAAGGCTTTTCCTTACGCAGTGCAGTTACCGCCCTTAAAAAACAGACTGGCCTTGAGAATGCTGAAATGCTGCGACACGAGGGCGCACCCTTACCAATGAAGCCCTTGAAGAAATGGGATAACGGTAGAGATGTAGTGTTAGCCGGTGATGCTGCTGGCGTGGTAGCTCCAGCTTCGGGTGAAGGGATTTACTATGGCATGTATGGTGGCCGAGTAGCTGCAGAAGCAGTAGAAGAGCTTCTCGTTACTGGCAATGGCAAGGTTTTAGCAAAAGCCCGTAAAAAATTTATGAAAGAACACGGTACCGTATTCTTAGTTCTCGGAATTATGCAGCGTTTTTGGTACAACAACGACAAACGTCGCGAGCGCTTTGTCAAAATGTGTGAAGATAAAGACGTTCAGCGCTTAACCTTTGAATCGTATATGAATAAAAAGCTTGTCCGCCGTGACCCTATGGCGCACATCAAGATTTTCTTTAAAGATACCGCCCATTTATTGGGTTTTGCAAAAGTTTAAGAAGCAGTAGCTACTACTTAGAAACAGTCATTCAGCAGCAGTGTTTAATTAGTCCTAAAACTGAAGGGAAGTGGAATTATGAGAGATAACAGCGCAACAACCCTAAGAAATAAAACCGGCAAGATCTATGTCATTGGGATCATTGCATTTTCAGGTTTGATTATCGGAATTACCTTTATCAAGTTCCTATTTTCGGTTTAATTTTGTGGTGTCAGGCTCAGTTGTTCGAGACTGAAGCCGTTATCGTTTACTAGGCGATTTAGTAGCGCCTGGTATTTTTTGGGCTCAACCGTCTTAGTACGGGAGAGAATCCAGAGATATTTTCTTCCCGGGTCGCTCACGGCGGCCAATTGATACTCGGGGTCGATATCGATTACCCAATAGTCTCCCCAGACCATTGGCAGAAATCCAAGCCAAGCAGGAGCGAAGCGGACCTCTAAAGTGGGAGAGGTGGAGCTGCCAATTTGCCTTGCGGTGCCAAGAGCCTCACCTTTTTCACCATTTTCAAATGTGCAGCGATTGGTAACACTCACATTGCCATCTTCCTTGATCTTATAGGTAGCATTAGTATCGGCGATACATTTTCTTTGAAACCAATTTGGAAACTTCGCAATCTCATACCAAGTACCTTGGTAGCGAGGTACATCAAGCGAAGCAATTGTTTTAATGGGCGCAATGGGTTTTTGATCCCCTTGCGCAATCGCTACATTGTGAATAAGACTAAATGCCAGCAGACCAATGATGGAGTAGATTTTATTCATAGTATTTTCGATTAGTTAAGAGTAAGGGTTATAAAGATCTTAATTGTGTTGCGCAAGATTCAATGCGTTCCTGAGCTTTACGTAATTGAATCAATTCGGTGCCAGCTTTATTGAGTTTGAGTTGTCCAATTTCTGGATCAAAGCGCATTAGTATTTGATAAAAGTCTTTTACTTCAAGTAAGTTAACTTTAATCTCCTTGCCCCCCAAAAACAGATTGGCATCCAATGAACCTTTGGTGATATCTATTCGTAGCGGACTAGCATTCAGAGTACATTGAATAGACTTATTTTGATTATTAATGGACTCCAATACTGGCCCACTAGCATCGCAGCCCAATAGAAGCAGTGGGATTAGATATAAGTGAAGATGCTTGAAGTGCATATAGTTAGTGAGCTTACCTTGCCCCGAGTGGCGAAACTCCAATCAAGTATTGATGTAGTCCCAATATAAATGCAGCCCAAATCACAATTCCTGTGACAACTACAGTAATAGTAGCTTTGGTGCTTATCACCGCCTTTTCTGGCATATGAATAGGGCGCTTTCTAGCTGAACGGAAATCCAGCACTGCCCAGAGTAAAAAAGATCCAAATAAAATCAGGCCCACTAATGTTCCGTTTGCCAGTAGGTGAGCAAGTGCCCATACCTTGACACCTAAAATCATTGGGTGCTTTAGTTTAAGCCGAATAGCATTATTGTTTGGTGAACTACCTGCCAAGAAAATAAAGGCAACCAAGTTTAATAAGATCGCAATATGGATGAGGTAGGTCGCTGGTTGCCATAGAACAATCGGTGCCTGTCTGGCTTGACCATAGCCAACTACGACCAAAATTAATCCAATTAAGGAGATGATGGTGTACAGACCCTTCCATTTCACCTCACCTAAGCGATCAATCATGTGATTACGCCATGGTTCGGCAAAGATGCGGCAAGAGTGGCTGCCAAGAAAAATAATAAGACCAGTGATGAATAGGTACATGCAATGCTCCAGTAAGAAAACTTATTCTAGGGGTTTATGAGTTTCAGAGTCAGTGGGTTTGATGCCGTAAGGCTCCACTAGGGGCCAGATGTGATTCGGAATCATAGAAGCCATTTTTGCCGGCTGCTCTCTTCTGAGATGCAGCACTGTTTCAATGGCTTTCATTTCTACACGTGTTCTCGCAAACTCCAAGCCACGAGGACCCACTCTAGGCATTAACCAACCCACAATCGGCCTTAACCAATTCGGCATTTTTCTTAAAGGGAGTCCGCCTGCTGCGCGCTCGACATTCTTCATAAATCCAACTACAGCAGAGTGGCGTTTACCTGCAGTACCCGGAGCAGATGTTGTTACTTCATCCCCAAGTAGATTAAGCAGTTCTTCGCCGCGCTCATTACGAACAATAAGCCATTGCTCTCCCTGCCCACCCATATAGCCAACGGTAATATCAGACAGCACGTTGGTGTAATCGACGCACGTGCGGCAGGTTAGAGGGAAGAAGTCATTTGGTAAGGTAGAGAGCGGTAATTGAAGAAATGGAATTTCTTTCTTCTTGCCATTCTTAAAGCGGACTTCAACATGGTAGTCCGCCCTAAATTCAAGATAGTTAATTTCATCTGGCTCTGAACTAATGAGCGATAGAAAGTGATGAAAGTTTTCTGTAGTCGTATTGTCTGAGCAGGGGGTGCCAATGACGTAAAGTTTTTCAAGCCCCAATTCTTTTTCAAGTGCTCTTAAGGCATAAACCTGACAAGGAATACCAATGACCGCCATTTTCTTGTATCCCTTGGCGATAGCCGGCTCTAGTAGAGATAGTAGTGGTGCATATCCCATTCTCATGCCACGACACTTAGCCATATCAGCAGCTTTATCAATGATGATGGGTAAAGGCTTCCAGCGATCATTGGGATCTTCAGTCATTGTCAGAATGGCATCTACTGCACCAGTCTCCAATAAACGTTCACCAATGCGGGTGGTAATACCAGTCCACTGAGCACCTGTGCTCGGATTTTTTAATCCTGCGCGAAGCATCTTGATGAATGGACCAAAATGGAGTTCATCAGGCCGACTAAGGTCTCTTGGTCTGCCGTGAACCTGAGTTTCTAATTCTGGGTATTTAGGTTTGATGAACTGGCAGGCGTCACCACAGCGTTTTGGATTGCTGGTGCGAGAGATGCCGCAGTCAGTACATAAACTGCGATAGGGTGCTGTGTCTGTTGTCACGCAAGCCTTTAATAATCTTGATAGTTTAAGGGGCAAAGCTATATAGCTAAAGCTTCATAATCGATTTATTATGAACTGAGTATAGAGTATTTGTAGATCACTTTAATCCTCTTGGAGAATGAAATATGTTGCCGAATATCCCCCTCAAAAGACTTAATGGAGCCCAAGAAAATCTGCAGGATTATGCTGGCAAGGTATTGCTTATAGTCAATGTGGCTAGTCGCTGCGGATTTACACCGCAATACCGAGATTTACAAAAACTATACGAAGAAAATAAAGCCCTTGGCCTGGAGATTTTAGGTTTTCCTTGTAATCAATTTGGCGCTCAAGAGCCTGGCTCAGCAGATGAGATTGGGCAATTTTGCAGCGCGAATTATGGCGTAACATTTCCGATGTTTGAGAAGATAGATGTGAATGGGGCGGCCGAACATCCTTTGTATGCATTTCTAAAGGAGCAGGCTCCAGGCATTCTAGGAACCACTGGCATTAAGTGGAATTTCACTAAATTTCTCGTAAGCAAAGATGGTAAATCAATCACACGACTCGCATCTGCAGATGGCGCAAATAAGATGTCAGAGGCGATTAAAAAGCTGCTGTAATTTGAATGCAACGTGATGGGTGCTATTTTAGCGAGTAGTGCTCACTTCTTTTTCTTCTGATCGGAATCTAACCATTCATTGACATCAGGAAATGCATCTTGTACTTCCCCCATAAATTCTCGAACCATGTAATACAGGCCAGCAATTAATAGGCAAAAAACAAAGATCGATACGAGGAGTAATGTTGTATTACTCATTTTTTACGATTCAATAATGCGGATAACTTGAAATAAATCCCAAAGCAAAATATTGAGGGTACCCAGAGCGCAGTAAAGATAGACTGCTCTCGATCTTGGACTACAAACCATAAATAGGCTGAAGTGAAGAAAGAAATCACCACTGCCAAGAGAATGAAGTAATCTGATTTTTTAAACATATTCACTCCTTTACTTCGTTATTAAAGTAATCCCTAATTCCGTAGCCAACTGCACTCAAAAGACATCCCATAATAGCGCAGCTGCCTAACACGCGAATGCCAGATGAAAGACCAAAAGCGAATATCTCTACTGGAATGAAGTCCCATAAGCTCAAGGTGATTAATATAAAACTAATTGAGCTGATAAAGAAACCAAAAAATATTAAAACATTTTCAGATAACTGCACAAACTTATTCATTAGATGGACCGCTGCAGGTAAATTGAAGGCCTATTGGCAGGCTCAATTAGACCACTGATTCGGTTGACTTGGCTGGCCACGTAAAATTGGCCATTGCTGAGATGGTGATTAAAAGCAAAACGACTTCTATTAAGTAGACACCACAATAACCAGTTGCTGGATTATTCAGATCTGCGCCAAAATAATTTCTTGAGGCCATGCCGGCAATGATGTCGCGAAATACGCCTCCAACACCTATTGCAATACCTGCGGCGGTAGCTTGTACAGCTCCCCAAGCACCCAATGCCAAGCCGCTTTGATTTTCAGGGGCGTATCTCATTGTGGCAGTTAAGGTCCCATGGCTAAATAGGCCATTACCAAATCCAATTAATAGCACCCCCACAATAAAAATGAGCGTGCTTCCAAGGGGTGCGGCCACAATCACCAAAATGAATGCGGGTATACCAATTTTGGCGCCATTACTGGCCATCTTAAAAGGATCGTAACCAGCGCTTAATACTTTGGATGCAATGCTAAAGCCAAATAAACAGCCGAGGGCTAGAGTAGCTGTTAATACGGTCGTCGCACTCACACTCATATTTAATAATTCACCGCCATAAGGCTCTAATAAAACATCATTCATACTAAATGCCATAGTGCCAAAACCTACGGCGATTAAGCGACGAATAGCCTGCCCACCTTCTTTAAATGTTTCCCAAGATTCTTTAAAATTTTGCTCTCTGGCTACTTGCGCTCTTGCCCGCGCTTCTTCGCGACTTTCTTGTTTCCAGAGTGCAATTGCATTCAACACAATAGTTACAACAGCGCTTCCTTGAATCACTTGGATTAGGCGACCGGGACTGTACTCTTCTAATAGCTGACCAAAAATCAGTGCACTGCCAATCATGCCAACTAATAGCATCACAAACATCAGTCCAACAATATTCGGTTGTGACTTAGGTGGCGCAAGATCGCAGGCTAATGCCAGTCCGACTGTTTGAGTAGTATGAATACCAGCGCCAACAAATAGAAACGATAGCCCAGCAGCCGCTAATCCAACCCATGCTGGCGCTTGACTGGCATTGCCAGCTCCCGCTAAGACCAGCAGAGCAAAAGGCATGATCGCTAGACCGCCAAATTGAACCATGGTTCCCATCCAAATATAAGGAACACGACGCCAACCCAGAGCAGATTTATGGGTATCAGAGCGAAAACCAATTAAGGCTCTAATGGGTGCAAAAATAATGGGCAATGAAACCATGATCGATACCAGTGATGCTGGTACCTGTAACTCTACGATCATCACTCGATTTAAGGTGCCGACCAAAAGTACTAGGGCCATGCCAACAGATACTTGGAATAGAGACAGTCTTAGTAATCTACCTAGGGGAAGTTCAGCAGAAGCGGCGTCTGCAAAAGGTAAAAATCGAGGGCCTAGATTCGCCCAAGTATTGATTAATTTTTGACTAAAACGATTCATGTAAAACTTAGTTTAACTGACAGTTATGCAAAACAAAAAAACATAAGACCTAGACTTTTAGATCTAGGTCTTATGAGGGAGGGTACAACTTATTTTTTTGCTAATGGTGCTGCGGGTGCCGTAGAAGCAGCAGCAGCTTTTGCAGCTTGACCACCTTCTAGGAAACCTTTCACCCAAGTTGTGTTATTTAATAACGCCAAATGAACTGAAAAAGAACCAACAGCTACTGCACCCAAAAACAATGGAATGCCAACGGTTGGTTTTACTACTGTCCACATTTTTCCGTAGATCATCTTAAGCTCCTTAAATTACTTCAACCAAGGTGAATAGATGTATGCAAGTAAATGGGCGAGTGCTGCAATCATCCCAAAAAATTGCGTACCTTGTATGAGGTTGCGATGCAACTCTTCCGCCTCCTCAACACTCAGACCTGTAAGAGTGTTATTTGTCATAGCATTTCCTCTCAAATCTAACTGCGTCGTGCTAACCCACACGAGGGCACTGAATTAACCTTCTTTACTACAAGGTGAATTTTATACCAATGTGTATAAAAATATTTACAGTTTTATCGGGAGTTTCCCTAATAAGTTCTTCTATTGCGGTGCAAAAAACTGATTCGTAACAGTGTTTTTTTAGGGGGCTTTTTAGTCCACAGGGGATATAGAATGGGTATCTTCAAAAGCTGTTTAGGGGCCTCAAATAGTCAAACTAGTGAGTGATTTGTCATGATAAAAATACTAATAGAGATGGCTTGTGCTGCAACCGGATTTGCCATGTCTTTGTTGTTTGCCAAGCAACTGGATCTGGGCACTGTCCCTGCAGTGTTTATGGGTCTGATGGGGGCAATCTTTACCTTTATTCTTGCCCAAGGCCTAACAAACTTCATTTTTCGTATACTGAGACGTGATTAATATGGGGCTCAGCCTCTTTAACTATAAGGATAGGTAATGAACGAGCAATCTGTATCTGGGCAAGTGGACGCAAAAATGAAAAGAAGCATGCTTTGGCTTAAATTTGCCATTGTGATATTCCCGTTGGCCTTAATTGGTCAAATCTGGATTCTGTACCAAGAATATTCCTTCACCAATCTAGTCTTTGTGTTGATTACCGCTTTTGCCTTGTATTCCACCATCAATTCTTACAAAAAATTTAAAGCCTACGAGGCTGCCATCAAGAACCAGGAGTAGTGACCCCTATGGGGGTTTTCCCTATTAGGTAATACTCAAATAGGTGTCAATCTTGATTGACATATCGCGAATCAAGAGGAAGAATCATTTCTATGATTTTTCTTCATTCGCCCAAGCTATTTTTGAATAGCTACTAGCATGCAAATACTGAATCTTGGTGTCAACCACCATACCGCTCCAATTGATATTCGGGAGAGTGTTGCTATTGCCCCGGAAAACTTACAGGATTCCTTATTGGATCTTCGTAATCATTTAAAGGGGAAGTATTCAGATTTGATGCCAGAGGTAGCCATTTTATCGACCTGCAATCGCATGGAGATTTATTGCGCTGCTAATGACACTACCTATCCTGATCATTATTTAGAAGAGCGCACTTTTGATTGGCTGACTTCTCAAAAGCGTTTGCAGGGTGATGCATTAAAGCCCTATATTTATTCTGCAAAAGAGACTGATGCTGTAAAGCATGTATTTAGAGTGGGCTGTGGAATGGACTCCATGGTGTTGGGTGAGACTCAAATACTGGGTCAAATGAAAAAGGCTGTGGAATTAGCTGACCAAGTGGGCACACTAGGGTCTTATCTAAAACCTTTATTCCATAAAACTTTTTCAGTTGCTAAAGCAGTTCGATCATCAACAGATATTGGCACGCAGTCAGTATCGATGGCGGGCGCTTCTGTTCGCTTAGCAGAACGAATTTTTGGTGACCTAAAAAACTCCAAAATTTTATTTATTGGTGCTGGTGAGATGATTCAGCTATGTGCATCTCACTTTGCCGGTAAGAGGCCAAAAGAAATTGCAATTAGTAATCGCACAGTTGATCGTGGTGATGAGATGGCAAGGGTTTTTGCTGCAAAAGGCTTGCAAACAGATTCCTTTCCATTGCAATCTTTGCCAACTCGCTTGCATGATTTTGATGTGATTGTTTCCTGCACTGCAAGTGCATTGCCTATCATTGGTATGGGCATGATTAAAACGGCCTTGAAAGCCAGAAATAGCAGGCCAATTGTGCTGATCGATTTAGCGGTGCCACGTGATATCGAGCCAGAGATTCGATCCCTGAAAGATGCCTACCTCTATTCAGTGGATGACTTAGGTGGCGTTGTTAATGAGGGTCGTAATATTCGCGAGCTTTCTATGGCGGATGCGGAAATCATTATCGATAAAGGCGTCAGTGAATTTTTTCAGACACTTCAAAAAAGAACGCTTGTACCGATTATTCAGTCCTTGCAAACTACTGCAGAGCGGCTCAAAGAAATAGAACTAGAAAAAGCAGTACGTCGCATAAAAAAGGGTGAAGATCCCATCGAGGTCCTATCCATCATGGCTCAGGCCTTGGCTAATAAATTTATGCATGCTCCTATTAATGCATTACAAAATTCACCGAATAATGAGATTGAAGACTTTAAACGAATTCTCTCTAGTATCTACTCTCAAAAATAATTACGGTATTGAATATGCTCAAGGCAACTAACTTACTTCATACAATTAATTCTTCAGAAGAATTAAAGCAGCTCGAGCCGTCTCAATTGCCACTATTGGCAGATGAGCTGCGTGAATTTATTCTTCAGTCTGTTTCTAGTACTGGAGGGCACCTATCCTCCAATTTGGGAACAGTGGAGTTAGCAATTGCCCTGCATTATGTTTTTGATACTCCTGAAGATCGCATTGTTTGGGATGTAGGGCATCAAAGTTATGCCCATAAAATTTTGACTGGGCGTAGAGAGATGATGCCGAGCTTGCGTCAGTTTGGAGGTTTATCTGGGTTTCCGAAGCGCTCTGAAAGTCCCTATGATGCTTTTGGCACAGCACATTCCTCTACTAGTATTTCAGCGGCTCTTGGAATGGCAGTAGCCAGCAAAGTCAAAGGGGAAAAGCGGAATGTAGTCGCAGTGATTGGTGATGGCTCAATGAGCGCTGGCATGGCATACGAGGGTTTAAATAATGCCGGGGTTGATAAATCGATTCCCCTAATCGTGATTCTGAATGATAACGAAATGTCGATTTCTCCGGCTGTTGGAGCCCTTAATCGATATTTAGCAAAGCTCATTAGTGGCTCTCTTTATGGCGCCACCAAAAAAGGCTTGGATAGGATGCTTTCCTACACGCCCCCATTGAGAGAGTTTGCCAAAAGACTGGAAGGTCATGCTAAGGGAATGATTGGCCCAGCCACTATTTTTGAGGAGTTTGGTTTTGATTACTATGGCCCAATCGATGGCCATAATCTGGCTGATCTGATTGTCACACTGAGTAATTTGAAAAAAATTGCCCAGACTGATGGGCCGCAATTCTTGCATATCGTTACCAAAAAAGGGAAAGGATACGAGAGAGCAGAGTCCAATCCGATTTCATATCATGGCCCCGGTAAATTTAATCCCAGTGAAGGTCTTAAGCCTTCCGCAGCAGGTAAAAAAACCTACACCGAAGTCTTTGGTGAGTGGCTGTGTGATATGGCCAAACAAGATGAACGTCTTATTGGTATCACGCCAGCAATGCGTGAGGGTTCCGGCCTAGTTCAGTTTGAAGAGCAATTTCCCAATCGTTACTTTGATGTTGGAATTGCAGAGCAGCATGCGGTTACTTTTGCAGCTGGTATTGCGTGTGAAGGGCTAAAGCCAGTAGTGGCAATCTACTCTACTTTTTTACAAAGAGGTTACGACCAGCTCATACACGATGTGACATTGCAGAATTTGCCAATCGTCTTTGCCATTGACCGAGCTGGTATGGTCGGTGCAGATGGGCCAACCCATGCCGGTGTATTTGATATTGCCTTTTTAAGATGCCTACCGAATTTAGTCGTCATGACGCCATCAAATCAAGCGGATTGTAGAGATATGCTGACGACTGCTTTTAGTTTGGATGGTCCTTCTGTAGTGCGCTATCCACGAGGATCTGGAGAGGGTCCAGAGGCATCTCGGGTACTCGAGATCATTCCCGTTGGAAAGGGAGTTATTACTCGTCGGATAAAAAGTGCAGAAGCTGTTGAAAAAAAGATTGCCTTTGTTTGCTTTGGTCCATTGCTCTATAGTGCGCTGAAAGCGGCAGAAGAGCTAGATGCTACTGTTGCTGATATGCGCTTTGTGAAGCCCTTGGACGAAGCCTTGCTATTAGATCTTGCAAAAAATCATGATGCTTTGGTTTTTATTGAAGATAGCGCAATTCAGGGGGGAGCAGGTAGTGCCTGTTTAGAGGTGCTATCAAGACATCACATTCAGATACCGACCTTGCAAATTGGTTTGCCTGATGAATACGTCGAACATGGCGACATTAGTCTGCTCTTGGATTTATATGGACTATCCCCGAAGAAAATCTTGGTCAAAGTACAAGAGCATTTTCAATTAACACCCTAACCACCTTACTTTTATGTTTAATAAAGAAAACGCACATATCAATGGCTTATCAAAAGAGAAGAAGTGGGAATATATTGGTAAACCTGTTGCCATCATCTTTGGCAGCCTGAACCTCTCTATTCTGATATTTTTCTTAATCTCCTATTACGCTTAAGTGCTGAGATAAAGGCCTACTCAATTCCATGATGATTAAGAGAATGGTAGTGCCATTGATCTGGGGTTTAACGGTAGCGATTTTGGGTGGCCTATCCACAGATCTAGGCCCATGGTACCAAGCCTTAAAAGAGCCCTTTTGGAAACCTCCTGACATCGCATTTGGCCCAATCTGGTCAACTATTTTTATTTTGTCTGGCGTAGCTTGGGTTGCAACCAAACATTGCACTTCAGATCTTGTGATTCTGAGTCGCTTAAATATTCTATTTTGGGTAAACGGTTTACTCAATATCCTTTGGAGTATTTTATATTTTCGCTTTCAAAGACCGGACTGGTCTTTATATGAATCCGTATTTTTATGGCTTTCAGTGCTTGCCATATTGCTGACCATTAGAAAGATTTCTCCTAAATATAGCCTGTATATGCTGCCCTATTTAATATGGGTGAGCATTGCCATTGCTTTAAATTGGGACACGGTTCAACTCAATGGACCCTTTAACTAAAACTTCAGTATCTTTTTAAGTTGAGATAATACGGGGTCGGGATGCAAGTGAGTACGAACGCTAGCATTTCAAATCTGTGTACTTTGATACTGCAATGGATGCTTTATCTAAATAAAAGCAATAAGCTAGTTGTCGCGATGAGCCCATATAAAAATAGATAAATTTTTATATCCTTGAAAACAATATCTCTTGGAATTTTTTTATATTTCAGAAGATATATATGATAAATAACCGGTGAAATTAAAATCACACCAAATTCAAATAGCAACTCTAGTTTTTCACCAGTCATCTATTTAATAAATTTATTTTTTGAGAATATTAAAAAGGCAGCAGATATGATGCCCAGGGAAAAGAGTAAAAAAGAGCCTGTTTTCACAAAAATAACAAAACCCAATAGCACCAGGCCAAATACAAATAATCCTAATTTATCCCTAGACATTAAATTGCCTCCTGAATTATTAAATTTCTTCTAGTTCGTATTCGGCATTTAAAAAACCTACTAAAACTTACTTCAAATAATAACTGAGGTTTTATATCTTAAGTCGTGAGTTTGGGTTGCAGTCATCTGAACTCTGGAATATAGCTAGATCATTGTTATCCCTATGCTACATCCCCTGGTATCTGCGTACAATACCTTACAGCCTATTCTTTTGTATTTATTTTTAAATGATCGAGTTACGTCAAACTGCTCTTGAAATACTTGTTCTTACTGATGCCCAAATCAAAGTAAGTCGATTATTTGGGCTATTTGACGATTACCAGCGACAACTTGTTGGTCTCAATATTTCTGCAACTTTTAGCTCTCAAGAGCTTGCATTGCCAGGTCGCCCTGAAAAGCCCGAGCTTATCCCACCCCTACAGGTTCCCAAAAGAAGAATGGATAGCGTAGAAGGCAGAGCTTCTTTGTTGCATTCACTTGCGCACATCGAATTCAATGCCATGAATCTTGCACTCGATGCCATTTGGCGTTTCCCTGATATGCCTAAGCAATATTACGAAGATTGGCTTAAGGTTGCCAAAGAAGAGTCATACCACTTTACGTTGGTGAATGAATACATTCAGACATTGGGATTTCAGTACGGCGATTTTCCTGCTCACAATAGTTTGTGGGAGATGGTTGAGAGAACTACCGATTCAGTAATTGCCAGGATGGCGCTAGTACCCAGAACGATGGAAGCCAGAGGCCTTGATGCGGTTCCTGGAATTCGGGATAGGTTTAAGCAAATCAAAGATGCTAAGGCAGTAGAGATATTGGAGATTATTCTCCATGATGAAATTGGTCATGTGTTCATTGGGAATCGTTGGTTTAATTATTTATGCGGGAATAGTGGTTTATCTCCAATCGCTGCTTATAGAGAATTAGCCAAAAAATATCAGGCGCCCACTTTGAGGGGGCCATTTAACCTAGTAGCACGTCAGCAAGCAGGATTTACTGCAGAGGAGTTAGATTTGCTGGGGTCTCTTGGCGATAAACGGTCGCAATTAGTATGAAAATTCTGAGTCTCATCCCGCCGATGACCCAGCTCAACACGCCGTATCCATCGACAGCCTATCTCACTGGGTTTTTGCGATCCCAAGGATTGAATGCTGTTCAAGAGGATTTGGCATTGGCACTAGTGCTCGGTTTTTTTACTGTTGATGGCTTGGCAGAGGTAAGAGACGCGGCAATAAATCTGCCGGAGGAAAAACGCAGTGCCAGCGTCAACTTTTTCCTCGATTATTTTTCGGACTATCAAAGCACCATTGCGCTAGCCATTGCATTCTTGCAAGGGCGTGATAGCACGCTTGCTCATCGCATCAATAGTCGAGCCTTGTTGCCAGAGGGCCCACGGTTTGTTCCTCTGGATACGTATGGTGAAGATGAGGGTGGTGATTCATTGGCTTGGGCATTTGGTGCCTTGGGCTCTCAGGATCGGGCACGTCATCTGGCAACGCTTTATCTCAATGATTTATCGGATGTATTACGAGATGCTGTTGATGCTCGTTTTGAGTTTGTTCGTTATGCAGAATCTTTGGCAAGTAGCCAGCCAACATTTACACCATTAGCACAGGCTTTAGCTGCTCCGCCAACCTTAATGGATCGTCACCTTCAAGAGCTCACCAAAACAGCCGTTAATAAACATCAACCGAGTTTGGTGTTATTGTCTGTTCCCTTTCCCGGTGCGATGTATGCTGCATTACGCATTGCTCAAACGATCAAGGAAAGTTATCCCAGCATCAAGATTGGCCTTGGTGGTGGTTATGTTAATACTGAATTGCGTGAACTCACTGACTCACGGATCTTTGATTATGTGGATTTCATTAGCCTAGATTCTGGTGAGAGACCCTTGTTGGCTTTAATCGAGCATCTGAGCGGTAAGCGTTCGCAGGAACGTTTGGTGCGCACCTTCATTCGAAATGCCGACAATCAAGTGCGTTATATCAACTGGCAAGAGCCTGATGTTCCCTTTGGGGAAGTTGGTACCGCAACTTGGGATGGATTGCCATTAGATTCCTATCTATCGTTATTGGATATGCTCAATCCGATGCATCGCCTTTGGAGCGATGGCCGCTGGAATAAGCTGACCGTTGCTCATGGCTGCTATTGGAAAAAATGTAGCTTCTGCGATGTGAGCCTAGACTATATCTCGCGTTACGAAACCGCTTCAGCCAGCCTATTGGTTGATCGCATTGAGGCAATTGTTGCGGAGACCGGTCAAACTGGATTTCATTTTGTGGATGAGGCTGCACCACCGAAGATTTTGAGAGCACTTGCTGAAGAGTTAATTCGTCGAAAGGTGATTATTTCTTGGTGGGGCAATATTCGTTTTGAAAAGACCTTCACTCCTGAATTATCCCAATTGCTAGCACAAAGTGGTTGCATAGCCATGTCTGGTGGCTTAGAGGTGGCTTCTGATAGGCTGCTTGATCTCATGAAAAAAGGGGTTTCAGTGGATCAGGTGGCCCAAGTAACCAAAGGTTTTTCTGATGCTGGGATTTTGGTGCACGCCTATTTGATGTATGGCTTTCCAACCCAAACCGTTCAAGAAACTGTAGATGCTTTGGAGTATGTCCGTCAGTTATTCGAAAATGGCTGTATTCAGAGTGGATTTTTTCATCGTTTCACATGTACCGTGCATTCGCCAGTAGGGCTTGATCCAGCAGATTATGGAATTGAGCTTGTGCCATTACCTACTATTTCTTTTGCAAAGAATGACATTTCTTTTATAGACCCGACTGGTGTGGATCATGATGCGCTAGGTATCGGTTTGAAGAAGGCGATTTATAACTTCATGCATGGTCTAGGATTTGAGATAAAGGCTCATGATTGGTTTGAGATGCCAAACATTCCTAAAGCTTCTGTGCCACGAAATAAGATAGCCAAAATTTTGGGCTATGTATAAACTTTCAGAACAGATTTCAATTCCTTTTAACTCTTAAGACTAGCCTCTCTATGAATCTATCCCGTCGGACCTTTATTGCTTCCGCTGCATTAGCTCCAGTAGCCTGCGGTAGTCTATCTTATGAACATGGCACACCAGTGGCTCAGCCAAAACCATTGCCAATGATTCGTCCTCCTCAGGTAGGCCAAGAATGGACTTACATCAAAAAAGATATCTTTGATGGCAAAACGCTAGACGTGATTAATGAGCGAGTTGCGAGTGTTGGTACAACTATTGTGCTTGAGCGTTCCACAGCGAATGGATTCCGTCTGCCTAATGAGATTCAGTCTTCATGGGGTATGGTTTCAACAGATCCTCAGTGGCCACGCTTACTGAACTTTAATCCACCTCTACCACTTTGGCCCGAAACGCTCTCCACGACATGGACAAAACAGTTCAGTAGCAAATACAGTATCGCTGGATATTCTGAATCAAAAATGGGCTGGCAAGAATACATGAGCGTTCAGGGTTGGGAAAAAATTACAGTCCCTGCAGGCGAGTTTGTGGCATTGCGTTTTCAGAGTCTCATTAACTATGAGAGTGAAGATCCTAATAAAGTAGATTGCATTCGTAAGGAGACTGTTTGGTTTGTGCCGCAGATTGGTCGCTGGGTTGCTCGAGAAACTTCTGGGTCCTATCAACTTCAGGGGCAAATTGGAGCAGTGATTTTGGAAGGCAGCTATCAGTGGCAATTGACTTCATATAAATGAAACTATTACAAAAGATCAGTTTGGTATTTTTGCCAGCATTGCTGGTAGCTTGTATTTCTTCACAACCTTATCCAAATGGTGTAACCCTAGCTCAACCCATAAATCCGCCACAGGTGAGGGCACCTCAAGTAGGACAACAATGGGTATACAACGTTCGCAATGTTTTTAATCAAGAGATTGTGGATGTTGTCACGGAGAAAGTGGTTGCTATCGGTCCGCAAGTACGGATTGAGCGAATAGGGCTCAAGCACGGACGCTTGCCTGATGAAATCCAGGAGCCTTGGGGTTTTATCCTTCAAGACTCCCACTGGAATCCCCCGCAAAAGTTTTTACAACCCATGCCTTTGTTGCCTGAGCAATTGGTTGCCGGTTGGTCTAGTTTTTATCGAAATCGATACCAAGTAGTGGGTTATCCGGACAATGATTATTACTTGGGCTTAAATATCAATGCATTGAAATGGGAACGCGTGAAGGTTCCTGCAGGTGAATTTAATACTTTGCTCTATCGTAATGACATGCCATTCTTTACCAGTAATGACTTCTCACGAGTAGCTAATATTCGTGGTGAAGATGTCTGGCTTGCCCCTGAAATTGGTCGTTGGGTCATTAGGCGCAGCTCCGGTCGATATCTTTGGGCTGGGATGTTTTGGAGTAATGCCCTCTGGGAGGACTACCTGGAATGGGAACTTGTGTCCTGGAAGTAAGTAAAGCGCTTAAAATCAGTACATAGCCATGTATACCGTTAAAGAACTCTTTCCTACCCTACAGGGTGAGGGCGCCCACGCTGGTCGCGCAGCAGTGTTTTGCCGTTTTACAGGATGTAATCTTTGGAGTGGTCGTGAGGAAGATCGTGCATCGGCGATTTGCCAGTTTTGCGACACTGATTTTGTAGGGACTAATGGTATAGGCGGAGGTAAGTTCGAAACTGCCTCCCAGTTGGCCGAATCTATTGAAGAGGCTTGGAATAGTACTGCTGCTGGACCACAGCAACGCTATGTAGTCTTTACTGGTGGCGAACCTTTACTCCAGTTAGATGCGGCCTTAATCGATGCTCTCCATCTATTAGGTTTTGCCATTGCTATCGAAACGAATGGGACGATTAAAGTACCTAAAGGGGTGGATTGGGTATGTGTTAGCCCTAAAGCGGACTCTGAACTGATCGTCCTTCAGGCAGATGAAATTAAGTTAGTTATTCCTCAAGTGGGCCATACCCACATCGAAACACTCCTAGCTAGATTTGAAAAGATGGACTACCGCAATCGTTTTTTGCAGGCGATGGATGGACCTCGGATTCAAGAAAACTTGGCCTTGGCGATCCAGCTATGTCAAAAACGGCCTTTATGGCGTTTGAGTGTCCAGACTCATAAAATGATCGGTATTCGCTAGCTGGAATCAGAAGGTGAATTTTTAGAAAAAGTAAACATGACTACTAAGCAAGAAACTATTTCGATTACCAGGCGACTAGAGTTTGATGCGGGCCATCGTATTCCAAACCATGATGGTCAGTGCCGCCATTTACATGGTCATCGCTATGCAATTGAAGTGACCTTGATGGGTGTCATTGCCGATCATCCTGGTAAAGCAGATGACGGTATGGTTTTGGATTTTGGGGAGATTAAGCGCCTTACCAATCAGCATGTAGTAGAGCCATGGGATCATGCCTTCTTAGTCGCCAAAGAAGATGCAGGTTTAGTAGATTATTTAAATTCCATTCCTAATCATAAAACTGTCGTGATGGATCATGTGCCCACAGTAGAGAACTTGGCCAGTGCTGCATTCAGACTTTTGCAACCCGTATTTGATAAGGCATTTGATGGTCGGCTGAAGCTATCATCGATTCGCCTTTATGAAACCCCCAATTGTTGGGCAGACGTTTCGCATTTATAAGTATCGATTCAATTGACCATGCAAGCTGAGCTTGATCGCCAATACATGCAGCAAGCCATAGAGCAGGCTATGCTAGCTGCTTCTGCTGGCGAGGTTCCGGTTGGTGCGGTGCTGGTTCGCGATGGCCAAGTAATTGCTAAGGGTTTCAATCAACCTATCTCCAACAGTGATCCCAGCGCTCATGCTGAAATGCTTGTTTTAAGAGGAGCTGCTCAATCAGAAGCCAACTACCGATTGCCTGGGACAACGCTCTATGTCACCTTAGAGCCCTGCACTATGTGCGCAGGCGCAATCTTGCATGCCAGAGTCGATCGGGTTGTATTTGGTACTAGCGACCCAAAAACAGGAGCTGCTGGTAGTGTTCTCAATGTATTCTCAGAAAAGCGAATTAACCACCAGACCCAAGTTGAGGGTGGCATTATGAGTGAAGAATGCGGCCAGATATTGCGTCAATTTTTTAAGGAGCGACGTTGAAGCAAATTCATTTGATTGCTCCATCAGGAGCCAGTCTTGATGCTCGAAGCCCTGAAGCTGGTATTAATTGGTTAGGGCAGCAGGGGATCGAAGTTTTAAACACTGATTGTGTTACTCGAGTTGAGCAGCGTTTTGCTGGTACTGATGCGCAACGCTTAGCTGAAATCAATCAGCTTGCGAAGCTTCCACCGCAGGTAGTAGTTGTTGCCATGCGAGGTGGCTATGGCTTACATCGATTACTTCCAGATATCGATTGGGCTGGCATTGCTCAGGCTGTTCAAAATGGACTGCAGATTTGTGGCCACAGTGATTTCACAGCGTTTGAGTTAGGCTTGCTGGCAAAGACTGGTGCTATCACGCTAGCAGGGCCAATGCTGAACTTCGACTTTGCTTGTCAGGGTGAGCAGGGTGAAAACATTACACCTAATCCATTTATGTGGCAGCATTTTCAAGAAGCGATGACAGGGCGATCATTGCAATGCAAGATCACTGCAACACAGCAATATCTCAAGCAGGCAGAAGGACAATGCTCGGGCATGCTTTGGGGTGGTAATCTCACCATCCTGTCTGGTTTAGTGGGCACCCCTTATTTTCCAAGTCGTGAGCAAACTAAAGAGGGAATATTATTCCTTGAGGATGTGAATGAGCACCCCTATCGAATTGAGCGCATGCTAATGCAATTGCTTGACTCGGGTGTGCTGGCTAATCAAAGCGCAATTCTTTTTGGCGGCTTCTCTGCTTATCGACTACACGATAACGATCGTGGGTATAACTTAGATGGCGCCATTGAAATCATCCGTAAGCGCCTTCCAAGTCATATCCCAATATTAACGAATCTACCTTTTGGACATCAGGCTGAAAAGTTAACCTTACCAGTAGGTGCGCAAGCGCACATTGAATATCGTTCGGCAGGTTTTAGTATTAAAGCTTCGTGGTAACGCATGCATCACTTAGGACCCTCTTTGAAAGCGCTACTCTTATTAAGCAGCATTCTGATCGCAAGTAGCACAATGGCAACTGAAGAGCCAAAATACACCCTCCTGGAAAAATCAGAGCCATTCGAGTTGCGGGCTTATGCTCCACAGCTGATTGCTGAGGTCAAGGTCGAGGGTGATTTAGATAAAGCTTCAGGCCAAGGTTTTCGTTTAATCGCTGCCTTCATCTTTGGTCAAAACCAAGTGAGTGAAAAAATTGCGATGACTACCCCGGTTGGGATAGAGTCAAATGATCAGCAGAAAAGTGCAAAAATTGCGATGACAGTCCCGGTTGGTATTGAATCTGCCAGCCCTGAAAAGGGTGCGGCTAATCAATGGACTATATCGTTTGTCATGCCCTCCGAATACACCCTAGAAACTTTGCCTAAACCCTTAAATTCCCAAGTCAAAATTAGGCAACTGCCTGCAGAGATCAGGGCGGCGATTACTTTTTCTGGTTTTTATAGCGAAGATACAGTCTTGGAAAAAACCAAAGCCCTAGAAGATTGGATTAAGACCAAGAATATGCAAGCCATTGGCTCGCCGCAGTTTGCGCGTTACAACCCACCCTGGACGCTCCCTTTTATGCGACGTAATGAGGTGATGATTCGGGTGCGCAATTGATACTTAAGCCCTGAATCTATTGAGTACGTATTCTGTGGCATTGCCTGGGTTTTGCTTGAAAAATATAGAATTCGACCTTCTGGCGGCGTAATAAAGGGTCTAGGGAAAGTACTTAAGATATTTCATTTGAGTATCGTGATAAATGAGCTTATAAAGTAGGCATACACATTTATAAGCTTTGAGACTGTGATCTGATCAAGTGATCAACGTCAATTTTGTTAGCAAAAAATACCAAAAGAAATAGGCGCTACTACTGCGCAAGCAATATTCCGGCATTTTTTCAGCAATTAGTCTTACACAGTGATGCCATTTAACTTTTCCCAATATCTAGCTAAGGTACATATAGTATGAAAATTTACGATTGGATTACTGCAGCCGAAAAAGGAATTTTGATCCTTATTGCATTCTTTACTATTTTTAGTGTCGGTATAGAGATGTATGCCGTTCTTTTAAATGGAAAAATTGCCTTAACCGATCTGTTATTAATGTTCATTTATGCCGAGGTTCTAGGTATGGTGGCAGCCTTTTACAAGTACAACAAAATCCCAATCACTATTCCTATATTTATTGCAATTACGGCCCTCTGCAGGCTCATTATTTTGCAGGGTAAGGGAATTAGTACGGTTGACTTGATATATGAGAGTGGAGCGGTATTGTTGCTTGCTATCTCAGCGATCCTCATCAAAAAAGCCATGAGTACTAAAGATTCAGAGGTATAAAACCCCTTAATTGATGCCGACTAAAACTCAGGCCTCAAAACTCTTTAATACAAATGAGGCGCCACCATCTTGTCCCAGCGCCTCAACAAGAATGGGCAAGCTTTCAGATAACTGCTTTTCTAGAGTCCATGGTGGATTGATGATGAACATGCCGCTAGCCTGCAGTCGGCGCTCCTTGGGAGCGTTCTCAACCCGAAGCTCAACTTGTAACCAAGACCGTTTATGAGTTACCGCAATCTTTTTCATGTGATCCGGCAGGGATGCCGATTCTCTTCTGGAGAGGCATGGATACCAGATTGCAAAACAACCCGTAGCGAAGCGATGTAAAGCCTCTTCGATCGCAGTCTCGAGATAACGATAGTCTTGCTTATCTTCATAAGAGGGGTCAATCAACACTAGACCACGCCTACTAGGGGGTGGCATCAAGCCTTTCAGCCTTGCAAAGCTGTCTTCTGCATAAATGTCGACCTGCTTAGACTGCTTGAGCTGGCTGATATTGTGGCGCAGGATATCAATCTCTTTGGGATGTAATTCAAAGAGCTTCAGACGATCTTGTGCTCTTAGTAGATGTGCCAGGATAAATGGAGAGCCAGGATAAACGGCAATATCATTATCGGCATTCTCGGAACGAATGCGGTCGAGATAATTAGCTATGCCAGGGCTTACTGAATTACTCTCTGCAAATCGAGCCAAGCGATAAATACCTTGATCGGCTTCTTTACTAACGATTGCAAAGCCATCAATTAAGCTATAGATACCGGCACCAGCATGCGTATCGACAATAGTCAAAGCGCCAGGCTTTTCTTGTAGATACTCAACTAAATGAATCATCACCAGATGCTTCAGAATATCGGCATGACTACCCGCATGAAAAGCATGGCGATAGCTAAACATCTCTAGATAGCCTTAGGTTTTTGCGCTTTAATAAACAAAGCTAAAGTCATGCTAATTAATGCCACACACGCGTATTGCAAAGACTGATTAAGTTCTGAGTCTAGAGTTTGCGTAAGGAGAATATAGATGGTGACAAGGCCACCGAGCGCAAGCAAGCGAGGTCCGATCTGATTAGCCGCCATCTGTTTCTCTGGAATAAACCCGACCAATATTGCCCCGAGCATTCCGGACCACAGTCCAATTGCACACCCCGCTAGAACATCGGTGAGCCAGTGTGCGCCAAGCGCATTGCGAGAGATGCCTGAAAAAATCGCAATGATAAAGACCCACCACAAAGAGGCTCTTTTATCTCGATCGCTAGCAAAGTAGATTCCGGAAACTACCGCAAAAGCAGTCAGCGTATGACCAGAGGGCATTGCTCTATGTAATAGCGGTTCGCCGATGCGATAAAAGTCTTCTAAAGCTAGTACTCCAGCAGGACGTGGAAGTTCTAATAGAGGCTTGATAATTTGACTGATGGTGCCGCCAATCAAAGATGCCAAAAGTCCGGCGCTCAGCAATCGAGGCGCTAGCAGCAAGAGGGGGAAGCACAGTGCAAAGATGCCCCAGCCATTGCCAATAAAAGTGAGCCAAGCCCAGAGGGTGTCTGGAAGTAACTGGGTATAACGATTGATCAATAAGAATGTCGGGGTTTGCAACTCACCAAAGTAAATAGCGATCGCTAGACTAAGTGGCAGAAGCGGAACACACCAAACCCAAATTGATGCAATTGCTAAAGCCGATTTGCGCTGCTCAGTCATGCGAATTAATGTGACCGCTCTTGATCGGCTTCATTTAATTGATGCGCCATCTTCTCTAGCACCTGAGCAACGGTGATGGCCTGCATGCAGACATTGTCATGGCACGGTGTTTTACGATGATTGGCGGCACTAACACAGGGTGAACATGCCAGATTGGCTGTAATTGCAATCGATTTACCAATAGAGCCATAGAGTGCTGGCGTTTCTGGTCCGAAGAGGACGACTGTCCGCAATGCAGTGACAGCAGAGAAGTGGCCAGGCCCAGAATCATTGGTCACCATCACATCAGAGAGGGTGTAGAGCGGTGGTAATTCTGCAAAGCTCACTTGGCCTGCAAAGTTCAGAGCATTTTTAACATTGGCAACTGCGCGGACTTTTTCAACATAGTCAAATTCAGCTGGGGAGCCAGTAATCAGAATGAGATCACTTGGATAGCGTTGATTTAATCCTTGAATCAGCTCAGAAAAGCGCTGTTGAGCCCAACGCCTTTGTGGTAATAGATCGCTAGCATTGGGGTTGACCAAAATGAGTCGTTGCTCACCTTGCTTAAACGCAATGCCAAAACTCGCACTCAGTTTCTCAATGCGCTCGCGAACTTTGCTCAATACTGCTGGATCAATTACCGCTTGCTCTAAGCGAACTTCTGAATCTGCAATATGTATTTTGCTAAACGGTACCTCAATCTCATTAGCAAATGCTGCATGAATCAGAGAGAGAAAATTCTTAGTAATATGAATGTGCGGGTTGTAATGAACTTTGCGTGTTAGCATAAAGCCGCGCCATAAACCTTCACCATGAAAGATGTGATAACCCACACGACGGCGTGCACCACATAAGCCCGTCAGCAGGGCGGTAAAGCGAGAGAATAATTCCAAATCAATCACGGTGTCGATACGGTGCTTGTGAGCTAGCAGTAAAAATTTGAGCGTATCTTTAATTAAGCCACCTAAGCTAGAAGAATCAATCGTAAAGATGTTCTCAGGCTTAACGGTATTTAATAAAGTGAGACTGGCACGATTGCTTTTAAAAATCAGAAAAAATAATTCAGCGCCACGAGCTTGTGCATTGCGCATCGCAGGATCAACCAAGATTGCACTACCCATTTCAGATAACTCAATAAAGAGTAATTTTCGGGGTGCTTCTGGACTGCGAGAAAAGAGATTCTTGACGGCATCAGTCAGAGCAACGACTGGGCTTGCTACCGCGCAAAGTGGTACGCCGACCCAGTGGTCAATCGCACGCATGGTGTTGACGCTAATACTCATAGTAGGGCTCTAAAAAATTATTTCCGTTTTAATAAAAAGTAAGCGCCAGGCAATACCGACAAGACGGTAATAGCGCCATAGCTAATGGATGCTAATACTGTCATAGATGGACTAACGCCCCACAAAGCTAGTACAGATGAGAGGGTGGCCTCACGCAAGCCCCAACCAGAGATGCTGATTGGTAGCATTAATAAAAGACTCAAGGCAGGCAAGCCAATCATGAGAGCTTCAATAGGTGCATCAACTCCATAGGCTTTGAGGCAGAAGAGCAGCGTTAGAATAGTCAGGGAGTGAATGCCAATCGCAAATACGGCTTGAGCCACATTCATGGGCCAAGAAAAAGCGAGCTTGATACCAGGTAGAGCATGACTCATTTGTATGCGGTCTAATAATTTTTGCAACAAATGACAGCTAGGCCCCCATGCCAAAATAGCGGCGAGTAATAAACCTGCCGCCACCATGATGCCGGTGACTGCGTATCCTAAATCAGTACCCCAGGCGGCTAAGGTCGCGCCACCCAAAATGAGGCCAAGTCCGCCCAGTAAATTATTTCCCGCTAAGCCAAGCAAGCGATCCACCAAAACCATGGAAAAACTCAGGCGCAGTTTAGGAGTGGCATGCTCTAGGTCGACAGAGTGATGAAGTTCTTCATCGAGCTCCTTTGCTTGGGTCAAGCTGCCGCTACTATTTAAGTGGGTAGCGGTAATGGCGCGATAGCTATCACCACCTAGCGTGCTGGGCAAACCTTGATTAATCAATCCACCGGCAAAGTAGAGCGCAACAAAATTAGGGAGACTTCCCTGAAAGCCCACCTGACGCATTAAAAATCCCCAGCGTAGTCCACCACAAATAAACGCTGAGATCATGGTTAATCCAGCTGCCAAAAACCACCAAGGTTGCATCTGAATATCAGAATCTAATATGGCGTGCCAATCAATTCCGCTGGTGGCCTTCCAAAGCAGAGCGACCGACAACAAAATACGAATTGTGGGCCAAGCCCGCTTGAGGATAACTTTCCACCCAGATGTTGCTTTGGGGGTGGCTTGGGATTGTGAGCTCATAGGCATAAGGATAATGCCTACGGCTCCTAAGGTCTTGAATTTGGGGAATTAACGCGCTACCCCATCAGCCTGCCAGTTCCGGCAGAGGCTGTAGTCAAATTTAGATAAAACTTGCCCAAATCGAATAATTTCTAGCTGGTCCAGTGGTTCACAGACTTCAAAAGCGAGATTCCCGCCTACAGGTGACCTAAAAGCCATTCCTGACCAGTTAATCAGTAAGACATTTGCGCCAGTCGGCAATTGCCCAAACCAAAGGTCAAACTGATCTTGTCTTTGGTCCAGCACAAAGACTGGGAGAGGTTGTACGTACCAGGCAGCACGACTACCTAAGGTCCAGTTTTGTACTGCAATCCCATTGACTTTCGTAGCTTGCGCTAATTGAGCTGCTTTTTGGCCGGCAAGCTTCCAGCCATAGAGGTCAGCAATGGGATTGGATTTCACTATTGAGTTAGTGACGCCTCCAGCCAAAACAAATCCAAAGCCTAGTAAACAAACGAGTAATTGCCCAATGAGCAAGGCACGAATTGCTATGCGATGTTGTATTGCCCATAGCCTGGCAAGGCCAATGCCAGCAAATGGCGCAAGACAAAACCAGGCGGGCGTAGTCCAGTGGGGCAAGCTACCTCCGCCTGACAGCGTAGCAAAAATGGCAAAAGGTATCGCAAAGAAACTCAGTAAAGCAATCAGAATCAACTTCTGCGAGTGGAGGTAATGCTTTAGAAAAGTATAGATACCCAAAAGTAATAGAGGTCCAAAGCAGGCAATCTGAATACCTAGAAAGGTGCCAACTCTACGCCAGGCCCAAGCGCCACCACTGCCATGAGCAATTTGATATTTGAATGAGATCCAATCATTGACCCAGTTCCAATAGAGTACGGGGCTAATTGCGATCAAGGCAATTGCTGCTGCAAGCCAAAAACCAGCTTGAGTAATCCAGACTTTTTTGGGTGAGGCTAACAATACCAAGAGCAAAGCAAATGCGGTAAACGCAGCGGTGTATTTGCTCAGCCCTGCCAAGCCCAGTATTAAGCCGGTAGTAATCCAGTCTGTAATAGTGAACTGATCTTTTCGGGTCCAACGTAAGGCCATCAACATCAAGCCAAGGCTTAAGGGGGCAAGTAGGGTGTCAGGCAAAAGACCGATTGCTAAAACATGCGGCAACGGCGCTGTAATGATGGCTAATACAGCCATCAACCCACACAGATTTGCTGAGGGGAGGGCAGTAGTAAGGTAGTCCGCATGACGCCCTTGTATCAAGTGGTGAATTTCTAGGGTCACTCGATACACCAAGAAAGCCGAGAGCACCCAGAGCAATTCCGGAATCAAACGAATGATTCCCTCAGATGAGGTCAGACTCACTAGTGGCCATTGGATCCAACCTACCAGTGGCGGATGATCAAAATAACTCCAGGCAAGATGTTTTGCATATAAAGCGTAGTGCGCCTCATCGACAGAAAACTCAATTGAGAAACCCAAGACAAAATGCACCAGTGCAGTAATGCAGATGCTGATGACAGCCCAGCTTGAGGGGGATTGATAGCGCATGCGATGATTTTAGACTTAAGCAAGCCATTCTTTGGGACAATGAAGCGGATGCCTATAAAAACTCTTTTTCGATCTCTGCTACTTTTGACCGCCATAGCCATCTCCTTAGCAGGCTGTGCAGGTTTGACTGGAAACTCTATTGAGAATGAGGCGGGGCAGCCATTCAATGCGGATCAGTTGCCAGCTCAAGAGGATTTACCCAAGTTCTCTGCGGAGAAGCCGCGTGATGGCATGCCAGATGGTTGGCATTTCTATCGCATCGCACCTTATAAAAAGAACACCATTTACCGACTTGAGAAATACCAAGGTCGCACGGTGCTAGCTGCTAACTCTAAAACATCAGCATCTGGTCTTGCGGTAAAACTTCGCCCCCGCTCAGCACAGAACTTATGGTTGCAATGGGAGTGGAAGGCGGTAGGCGCAATACCGCAAGCAGATAACGCTGATAGTCAGCGCGACGATGCACCATTACGTATCTTGGTAGCCTTTGATGGCAACAAATCCAAACTCCCCCTCAAAGAAAAACTCACCTTTGAGATGGCTAGCTTAATTAGTGGTCAAGAAATGCCTTACGCCACAGTGATGTACATCTGGTCGGGTAAGAATTCAGTCAATACAGTTTTGAACAACGCTCATACCTCTCGTGTAAAGATGATTGTGGTGGATTCTGGTTGGGATAGTCTGGGTGAGTGGCGCAAGCATGAGCGGGATTTAGCGGCGGACTACAAGTTGGCTTACGGAGAGGTGCCAGGTAATGTCATTGGTATTGCACTGCTGACGGATACCGACAATACAAAATCAGAAACCCGTGCCCTGTACGGAGATATCGAGTTACTGCGTAAGAATTCTAAATAGCTGATAGGTTATTGGGGCGCCAGCGCTTTAAGAGTAGGGCATTACTCAACACGCAAAAACTGGAGAGCGCCATTGCACTCCCAGCCAGCATAGGTGATAGATAGCCTAAGGCTGCCATCGGTATACCAATCGTATTAAACGCAAACGCCCAAAACAAATTTTGGGCAATCTTATTCCAAGTTTTTTTAGAGATATCAATTGCATCAGCAACCAAAGTAGGGTCGCCACGCATTAGCGTGATTCCAGCGGCTTGCATGGCTACATCAGTCCCGGTAGACATCGCCATGCCCACATCTGCCATCGCCAATGCTGGCGCATCATTGACGCCATCACCAATCATCGCAACATACTGTTTCTGAGCTGCAGGTGGATTTTGTAGTTGATGAATCATTTGCGCTTTATCGCTCGGCATAATTTGTGCAAAGACTTCATCAATACCGATTATTTTTCCCACGCGAGTAGCGGCGGATACATTATCGCCCGATAGCATCACCGTCCGAATATGTAATGCATGCAATGCGTCGACCGCCGATTTTGCATTTACTTTCAGTTCATCTCCAAAAGCAATGACAGCAATTGGTGAAGGTGCGCCATTACTTTCGCTACCTGAGTTCATCAGCACAGAAACAGTTTGACCCTGTTCAAAATACGCCTGTGCTTTTTGCAACACCATAGCGTATTGAGGACTAGCTTCAAGCGAAGCTACGCTTTGTAAACGCAGTGTTTGACCTGCAAAAGGACCGCTACTCGGAATACCTTCAATCCCAATACCAGGCAAGCCTTTGCTAAATGAGGTGGGAATCGGCGCGATACCTTTTCCCTTGGATGAAACTAGTAATGCTTTTGCCAAAGGATGTTCGCTTCCCAATTGCAAGCCTGCAGCAGTGGCGAGGATCTGATCGGCATCGGCAAGTGATGTATCCAAAGGCAGTAGTGCGAGCATACGTGGCTTACCTACCGTTAATGTGCCGGTCTTATCAAAGGCAACGATATTGAGCTTATGCGCCAACTCTAATACTTGCGGATCCTTAATTAAAATGCCGAAACGTGCGGCTATGCCAGTACCTGCCATGATTGCAGCTGGAGTGGCTAAGCCAAGCGCACAAGGACAAGCGATCACTAAGACCGAAACAGCGCGCAAGATAGCAACGGAGATGGAGTCTAAGTAAAGCCAGTTACCCAGGCCAGTTAAGAGCGCAAGCACAATGACTGTGGGCACAAATATCGCGCTCACCTGATCAACTAACTTTTGAATCGGCGCTTTTTGTGTTTGCGCTTCCTCTACCAAGTGAATGATTTGTGAGAGTACGCTTTCAACACCAACAGCTTGCGCCATCACTACTAGTACACCTTCACCATTTAAGGCGCCTCCTATGACTTTTGATTCAATTGATTTCTTAACGGGCTCGCTTTCGCCGGTGAGCAGGGATTCATCAACGTGGCTGCTACCCAAAATAATGACGCCATCTACCGGAATGCGTTCACCGGGAAGTATGAAGACTTTATCGCTAGGTAGCACTTGTTCTAGCGGTAAGTCGCGATATTGATCGGCGCTAATACCTGCATTCCCCTGTAGCTCAACATCCGCGTTTAAAACTTTGGCATGCTCTGGCCAGAGTTTTTGCAGGGCGCGAATCGCTTCACTGGTTTGTTGCTTGGCTCGTGCCTCCAACCATTTGCCTAATAAGACCATGCAGATGATGACTGCAGATCCCTCGAAGTAAAGTTCATGTGCATGGTTTGAAGTGAGCAAGATATACAGACTGAGCCCATAAGCAGCGCTAGTACCTAAGGCAACCAATAAGTCCATATTGCCCGCGCCAGCCATTAAGGATTTATAGCCTGCGACATAGAAACGCCATCCCAAAATGAATTGGACTGGTGTTGCCAAAGCGAGCTGCCACCATCCTGATAAAGACCAATGATTACCAAAAGGCATAAAGAACATCGGCAAGAAGAGGGGTGCTGACAGTGCAAAACTCAGAACCACGCGGCCTAAACCATCGGCAGCCCAAAATGGCTTGCCAATCTTCTGATCCGGATTACCTCGAATGGAACTTTCTTTAGCTTCGTAGCCTGTCTTTTTAACAAGCGCGATGATGTCCCCTAGGCTTGAGGAACCCTGCCGAACGCGAATTCTTGCCTGCTCGGTCGCTAAATTGACGCTTGCTGCCTCAAGCCCAGGAATCTTGTCTAAAGCCTTTTCTACTCGGCTAACACAGGAAGCACAGGTCATCCCGCCGATGTCGAGGGTATAAAACTCTGAATTTGGGGATTCTGTAGTGCTCATGTAGAAGATAATCTACCGCATGGCGAAAAAAAGCCATTAACAACTGTATTTTGACTGTTTTGAAAGGGTGGCCATGTTTACGCTCAAGGTTTCAGGAATGACTTGTGGTGGTTGCGTCAACGCAGTCACTCGTGCTGTGCAAGCCCAAGATCCCCAGGCTCAGGTTCAGGTGGACCTGGCGACACAGTTGGTCACACTAGAAACGACCCTCTCCCCAGAATTAGCCTCGGGGCTTATAACAGATGCCGGGTTTCCTATAGTGAATTAAGGCATTGTTTAGAATATTTGCAAGTTACTCAATCTCAGTCGTTTGTTTCTATAGGATCGTGAATTATGTTCTTCAGTAAGTTAATGCCTCACGATGGCAATTTCTTTGAATTATTCAACGAACATGCTGCCCATATCGTTGCAGCATCCAAATCTTTCCTAAAATTCATTGAACATTACAACGATGAAGCATTGCGTGCTAAATACACGCAAGAGGTTGATAGTGCAGAACACGCCTGTGATGATGTGGTTAAAGAGGTGCATCGCCGCCTTCATAAGACCTTCATTACTCCAATCGATCGCGATCAAATTTTTGATCTCATCAATACCATGGACGATGTGGCTGATTTAATTCAGAACGGTACAGAAGCCATGCATCTTTACAACGTGAAGCAAATGACGGATGAGATGCTGCATATGGCTCAGCTCTGCAACCAATGCTGTATTGGTGTCAAAAATGCTGTTGGTATGCTCAAAGACATATCAGAGCCAGAAGTTGCAAAGGCTGCACTCAAGACCTGTGACGAGATCGATCATTTGGAATCAGGTGCAGATCGCCTGCTCTCAACTGCAATCACTAAATTATTTCGGGAAGATATCGAAGTGCGTGAGCTCATTAAGCTGCAGCGTATTTATGAGCTGCTTGAGGAAGTGACTGATAAATGTGAAGACGTTGCCAACTTGGTTGAAGGCATTGTTCTTGAAAATTCCTAAGGTTAAATAAGTTGACCACAATAGAAGTCGCATTTTGGGTGGTAGCGCTTTTAGTAGCGCTAGCTTTGGCATTCGATTTCATGAATGGATTTCATGATGCTGCTAACTCGATTGCCACCGTCGTCTCTACTGGAGTTCTGAAGCCTCAGCAGGCAGTGCTCTTTGCCGCTTTCTTTAATTTCCTTGCTATTTTCATTTTTCATCTTAGTGTTGCTGCTACCGTGGGCAAGGGAATTGTTCATCCAGCTGCCGTAGATTTGCATGTGATCTTTGGAGCCCTAGTGGGCGCCATCATCTGGAATGTAATTACTTGGTATTACGGCATTCCTTCTAGCTCTTCCCATGCATTGATTGGTGGACTGGTTGGAGCGGCTCTACCTAAGGCTGGTGTTGATGGCTTGGTATGGTCAGGAATTATCAAGACGGTTTCCTTCATCTTTATTTCGCCGCTGGTGGGATTCTTATTGGGCTCATTAACGATGTTGTTGGTAGCCTGGGTTTGTCGCAATGCCAACCTATCAAAAACAGATCGCTGGTTTAGGCGTTTACAGTTAGTGTCTGCAGGTGCTTATAGTTTGGGCCATGGTGGCAACGATGCCCAGAAGACTATCGGCATCATTTGGTTGCTGCTGATCATTACCGGCTACGCAGAGTCGAGTAACAGCATGCCACCTACCTGGACTATTATTTCTTGCTACGTTGCGATTGCAATGGGTACGATGTTTGGTGGTTGGCGCATTGTGAAAACCATGGGCCAGAAACTGACTAAGCTCAAACCTGTTGGCGGCTTTTGCGCTGAGACTGGTGGAGCAATCACTTTATTCATGGCAACTGCACTGGGGGTACCGGTATCTACTACCCACACAATTACTGGGGCTATTGTTGGCGTCGGCTCCACCCAGCGCGCAAGTGCAGTTCGCTGGGGAGTCGCTGGCAATATCGTTTGGGCCTGGATCTTCACCATTCCAGCCACTGCCGTGATGTCTATGGCGGTGTATTACATCAGCCTCCTCATTTTTTGAGTAACGATAACGAGCCTCTGAGCTCGTTTTAAGCAATTTTTTGCATGTGCGGTTAATCTAGCCGCTATTCCATTATTTGTAATAGAACTCAATAAACAATTGAGCCTCCCTTTAGTGGGAAGTTTTTCTTAGGAGAAGTCGGTGGTACTTACTGTAGAGACTGTGCAAGCTGCACTAAAAGGTCTGATTGACCCTAATACCCAAATTGATTTTGTAACATCGAAGAGTGTGAAAAATTTACGCGTTGATGGCGGTGATGTTAGTTTGGATATTGTTTTGGGTTATCCAGCAAAAAGTCAATTTGATGTGATTCGTAAATCGGTGATTGCCGTGCTCCGTGAATTACCTGATGTTAAAAATGTCAGCGTCAATGTGAGCAGTCAAATCGTTGCCCATTCTGTTCAGCGTGGCGTCAAACTATTGCCTAATGTAAAAAACATTATTGCTGTAGCCAGTGGCAAGGGTGGGGTCGGAAAGTCGACTACCGCCGTGAATATTGCTTTAGCTTTGGCCGCTGAAGGTGCGCAAGTAGGCATGTTGGATGCGGATATCTATGGACCAAGCCAGCCGATGATGTTGGGAATTACCGGTAGACCGGAATCTATTGAAGAAAACACCATGGAGCCAATGGAAGGTCATGGCCTCCAAGCGAGTTCGATCGGTTTTTTGATCGATAACGATGCCCCTATGGTTTGGCGCGGCCCTATGGTGACCTCTGCCTTAGAGCAACTACTGCGTCAAACCCGTTGGCGTGATCTCGATTATTTGATTGTAGATATGCCTCCTGGTACCGGTGATATTCAACTAACGCTTGCTCAAAAGGTGCCTGTTACAGGCGCGGTGATTGTGACTACCCCTCAAGACATTGCTTTGCTGGACGCGCGTAAGGGTCTGAAGATGTTTGAAAAGGTTGGCGTGCCGATTGTGGGCATCATCGAAAATATGAGTACGTATGTCTGTCCAAGTTGCGGTCATGAAGAGCATATATTCGGTACTGGTGGTGGCCAAAAGATGTGCCAAGAATATGACGTAGACTTTTTAGGTTCATTGCCCCTAAACTTATCGATACGCGAGCAGGCGGATGCGGGTCGCCCAACCTTAGTGGCAGATCCCGATGGCGCTATCAGCGAAATTTATAAAACGATTGCAAGACGAGTTGCCATCAAAGTGGCAGCGCTTTCTAAAGATATGAGTAATAAATTTCCGAACATTGTGGTTCAGAACACCTAAGGCCTTATGCGTTTTGCTGTGATCATGCGTAAGCAGTTTGTTGATAATCCGTGGATTTCATATCGGTGGGCGCCGCACGAGGTATTGCCGGATTTTGGGCAGTTCACTAATACAGCTAGTGTCGAGAACAAAATCATGGGGCAGTTTTTAGGGCGCGATGAACAAGGTGAATCTTGGCTCTTCACTGGTTATGAACTGAATCTTTTTCCAGATGAGGGTGAGGGCTATTACCTCAATCTTTCGGCTATTCAACCGTGTTGGTTTGTGATGTGGCGCTTAGAGGAGGATATTGAGCGCTATATCGATGTTCAGTCTATAGAGCTTGCTAAATCGGAGACGACGATTGCAGTCCCGCACCGCATTAGTGTCAGCTACAACGAAGCAGGGCGTTTATTAGATGGCGGTGAGTCAGTTGATAGCGTATCACTTTCTTCAGAGCATGCCTCTTGGTTGCAAGAGTATGTCAATGAGCATTACCGTCCTGAGCCCAAGAAGCGACATCGCCCTGAATCTTTCAAAGGCGCTAATCGTGGGGTAGAAGATTAATGGCTGGGGGATTTTTGGGCCGCTGGTCACGTCTGAAGGCTGGAGAGCAGTTAGAGCCTGAAAAAAAACCAGTCGAGCAGACCAAGCAAGCATTGGCAGCTAGCCCTGACGTGCAGCAATCTCCTGCAGATACTCCCCCGCCAGCAACTTTGGATGATGTAGAGAAGATAGATCGTTTTGCACCTGACTTCTCTGCCTTTATGAAACCAGATGTAGATCCAGCAGTTCAGCAAGCTGCCATGAAGAAGATGTTCTCGGACCCGCACTTCAACATCATGGATGGACTGGACATTTACATTGACGACTACTCCAAGCCTGACCCCATCCCATTGGAAATGCTCAAGCGGATGGTGCAATCGGACATGCTCAACATTTTCCGCAAGGATAGTGATGAGCAAGCCGATGATACAAAAACTGTTGCCAAGATAGCGCCTGAACCAGCAGAGCAGGCTTTATCCTTAAGTGCTCAGACTGATTTAACATCCACACCAACGACTATTCAGGAAGTAGGGGATAAAGACCTCTTGCCCGTCGATAAAAAAACCAGTTAAGAAGAAATCAATGAGTCAAAAATTAGTCTGCAATTGCAACGGAACCATGCCCTTGGATGCCAAGGCCTTGGGCCTCACCATGCACACTTCCTTATGTAGACAGGAAGTGGGTTCAGTGATTAAGGCATTTGATGGTAGCGATGCCATCGTGATTGCGTGCACTCAAGAGAGTGCTTTATTTAGTGAGCTGGCCGAGCAATCAGTCAAGCCTTTGGTTGCGCCATTGCGTTTCGTCAATATTCGTGAGGTCGCAGGTTGGACACAAGAAGCTAAAGCTTCCACCCCAAAGATTGCCGCACTCTTAGCTTTAGCTGAGATGCCGCAAGCAGAACCCGTGCCAGTCGTCAATTATGAAAGCCAAGGGCGCTTATTGATCGTTGGTCCTGGTAAGCAAGCTTTACCTTGGGCCGAAAGGCTGAGCGATTCTCTTGAAGTCTCTGTTTTATGTACCGAACCGGGTGCACTACCCATCGCCAGAAACTTTCCGATTTATACCGGTAGTCCTACTAAGTTAGATGGTTATCTAGGTAATTTCACTGTAGATTGGGATTTGCAAAACCCAATTGATCCAGAGATGTGTACCCGCTGCGGGGCCTGCGTTGAGGTTTGCCCTGAAGGTGCAATTGATGATGCCTTTCAGATTGATTTAGATAAATGCAAATCCCATCGCGCCTGTGTCACGGCTTGTGCTGGTATTGGTGCGATCAATTTTGATCGAGTTGAGCGTCAGCGCAGCGCTGATTTTGATTTGATTATGGATCTGCGGGTTGATCCGCAGATGCGTATGAGCCAGACACCAAAAGGCTACTTTGCTCCCGGAAATGATTCCTTAGAGCAAGCATTGGTTGCCACCCAACTATTAGGTTTAGTAGGCGAGTTTGAAAAGCCAAAGTACTTTGTCTATAACGAAAAGATTTGTGCGCATGGCCGTAATGGCAAAGTCGGTTGCAATGCTTGTATCGATGTTTGCTCTACAGGCGCTATATCTTCTGTGTTTAAGAATGGGCAGGGTACTGTAGAAGTCAATCCAAATTTGTGTATGGGTTGTGGAGCTTGCTCGACAGTCTGCCCATCGGGCGCAATGCGCTACAACTACCCAAGCGTGCCCCATCAAGGCAAAGAGATTAAAACTCTCGCCAATGTGTTTGCTCTCGAGAGCGCCAAGACTAAACAAGCGCAAGCACCTGTTTTGCTGTTGCATACACTTCAAGCTGGAAGCCAAGCTTTAGATTCTTTGGGGCGTTTGGCGCACTTGAGACCAAAGCAGTTTGAAGGATTGCCATCTTTTGTATTGCCCTATGGCATTGAGCATATTGCTTCTACCGGTTTGGATTTATGGCTGGGTGCGCTCAGCTATGGTTTTGGCGAAGTGATTCTATTGCTGACTGGAGATGAGGATCCTGCTTATCGCGCCGCACTAGAGACGCAAACCGATTTAGGGAACGCCATTTTGGCTGCTTATGGATTTGATGCCCGATTTTCATTAATACAGATCGACTCCCTAGGGGATCTGCAAGCAGTATCGTCTTCAATGGGCAGACTGCGTCAGCGCGGTGCTCTTCCAGCCATTTGTTCGCCTGCCAGTTTTGGTTTAGGCAATCAGAAGCGCGAAACAATAGAGATGGTGCTAGAGCATTTACAAAAGCAAGCCAAAACACCACTTCCAGTAGCTGGAGCAGCGTTGCCAAAGTCATCCTTCTTAGGCGGACTTAATATGAATAAGGATGCTTGCACGCTCTGTATGTCTTGTGTGGGTAGCTGCCCTGAGGGCGCGCTATTGGATAACCTGGATGAGCCGAAGCTTTCCTTTATTGAAAAGCACTGCGTTCAATGTGGCATCTGCGTTCAAACCTGCCCCGAGCAGGCCTTAGCACTATCGCCGCGCTTGCTTTCGGTGGAGCAGCGCAAGGAAAAGGTCGAGCTGAATGAAACAAAGCCTTTTCACTGTATTAGCTGTGGCAAGGTATTTGGAACCTCTAAGATGGTTGATTTGATGCTCTCCAAGTTAGGCGCTCATGGGGCGTTTGCTGGCGCTGCATTAGAGAGGCTCAAGATGTGTAGTGATTGTCGTGTGGTTGATATGGTGAATAAAGAACAATGAGCGAAAAGATACAAGAAGGTGCGGTAACCACAGTTGGTGATGAGGGCTTACCCGAGGAACTTGCTCGTGCAGACCTGTATGGTTTGATTGCTCGGCTCTTTCATCAACCGCCAGATCAGGAATTACTGAATCAAATTGCTTCCTCCATTCCGGATGGATAAGAGATTCAGGCGGAAGATGCTCCGCTGGCGAAGGTTTGGCATAGCGTAGTAGAGGTTGCCAAAAACAACCCCGCCAAGTCCTGGCGCGAGGAGTTTGACCTGAACTTCATTAGCGTAGGGCGACCCAACATTATCTTGAATGGGTCCTTTTACATGGCTGGCCACTTAAACGAGAAACCTTTAGTTGAGATCCGTCGATCTCTTGAGACTTTTGGCTTGGAATCTGCGGAAGAAGTTACAGAGACTGAGGACCATATTTCAGCCTTGTGTGAGGTCATGAGATACCTCATTGCAGGGGATGATGTGGAGATTTCAAACCTTACAAATCAAAGGGTTTTTTTCAATAGCCATATTCGCCCTTGGTATGACGAACTATGCGATGCAATAGAAGATATCCCAGAGATGCATCTCTACCATCCAGTAGCCGCCTTGACTCGGGAGTTTCTCGCGATTGAAGGGCAAAGCTTTGACATGATTTAAATGTCGTACTGCATTACGAAAAGACTAGGGTTTACCCCCCTAGATTCATATTTTTGTGACTCTAATATGTCAAAAATGCAATTACCAATTACACTTGATGGATATCAAATTTGCACTAAATAGGAGCATACGATGACCACCAAATCTACAGTCGCAGTAAACGAAGAAAACAAGCCTTCCCGCAGGAAGTTTTTTATCGGTGCGGGTACCGCTGTTGGTGCCGTAGCAATAGCCTCCCAAACGCCTATTGGTAAGGCAGTGATTCAAGAAATTGGCAGCACAGTGCAGGGTAAAGATGATGGCTATCAACTCACAGCGCATATTCGTAAGTATTACGAAACCACCATGCTTTAAATCAAGTTGTTTATTAAGTCATTTCCAAATAATTAAATAAAAATATTTCTCAGGGACAACATATGAGTCTGACTCGTAAATCCAATACCCCACAGAGCGGTCGCTCTACACCTGCATCACGCCTCATCGGTAGCTTGTCACGTGGACTTCAGTCTGCCGTGCCAACGATGGATCGCCGTACCTTCCTCAAGCGCTCTGGAGTGGGTGTTGGTGCTGGTATCGCGGCAAGCCAATTAACGCTGGTGCAAAAGGCTTCCGCTGAGCAAAGTAAGGCAATGCTAGACGGCAAGGGTAAGATCGAGGTTAAGAGAACAATCTGTACTCACTGCTCCGTAGGTTGCGCAACTGACGCTACCGTTGAGAATGGTGTTTGGGTTCGTCAAGACTCCGCTTTTGATTCCCCGATTAACTTGGGTGCTTACTGCGCTAAGGGCGCATCTTTGCGCGAGCATGGCCACGGCGATTTCCGTTTGCGTTACCCAATGAAGTTGGTTGATGGTAAATATCAACGCATTTCTTGGGATCAGGCTTTGACTGAAATCACTGCGCAGATGAAAGATTTGCGTAGCAAGTACAGTCCAGATTCACTCTTCTTTATTGGTTCTTCAAAGCACAATAACGAGCAAGCTTACTTAATGCGTAAGTGGGTTTCTTTCTTTGGAACCAACAACACAGACCATCAAGCGCGTATTTGTCACTCCACTACAGTTGCCGGTGTTGCTAACACTTGGGGCTATGGTGCGATGACCAATAGCTATAACGACATGATGAATGCTAAGGCAGCTTTGTACATTGGTTCTAACGCTGCAGAAGCGCACCCAGTATCAATGCTCAGCTTATTGCATGCAAAAGAAAATGGTTGCAAGGTGATCGTAGTTGATCCTCGCTATACCCGTACTGCAGCGAAGTCTGATCAGTACGTTCGTATTCGTTCTGGTTCAGATATTCCATTCTTGTTTGGTGTTCTGTATCACATCTTCAATAATGGCTGGGAAGACAAGAAGTACATCAATGACCGCGTATACGGCATGGATGAGATCCGTAAAGAAGTGATGGAAAAGTGGACTCCTAAGAATGTCGAAGAGGCATGTGGCGTCCCTGAGGCACAGGTTTACAAAGTGGCCGAGACTATGGCCAAAAACCGTCCAAGCACATTGGTTTGGTGTATGGGTCAAACACAGCACACCATTGGCAATGCCATGGTTCGTGCATCTTGTATTTTGCAATTGGCTTTGGGCAATATCGGTAAGTCCGGTGGTGGCGCAAATATTTTCCGCGGTCACGATAACGTTCAAGGTGCAACTGACGTTGGTCCTAATCCGGATTCATTGCCTGGTTACTATGGTCTTGCAGCAGGCTCATGGAAGCACTTTGCGACTGTATGGGGTGTGGACTACGAGTGGATTAAAGGTCGCTACGCTCCCGACATGATGGAGAAGTCCGGTACTACGGTTTCTCGTTGGGTTGATGCGGTGCTTGAGAAGAATGACATGATTGATCAGCAGACCAATGTGAAAGGTTTGTTCTTCTGGGGTCATGCACCGAACTCACAAACACGCGGTTTGGACATGAAGCGTGCGATGGACAAATTGGATTTATTGGTAGTGGTTGATCCTTATCCAAGTGCGACTGCGGCAATGGCAGCAATGCCTCCTGCTGAAGGCCAGTCCATAAACAAAAATCGTAATGTGTACTTATTACCAGCGACAACTCAGTTCGAGACAACGGGTTCAGCTACTGCCTCAAACCGCTCATTACAGTGGCGCGAGAAAGTCATTGATCCATTGTTTGAGTCTGTTCCTGACCACGTGATCATGCAAGCATTTGCAGATCGCCTTGGCTTTGGAGAAGAGCTCTCCAAGAACTACAAGATGCTCAATTCCAAATTTGCTGGTAAGCAATGGAAAGAGCCGCAGATCGAAGATATCTTGCGTGAGATCAACCGTTCAGTTTGGACAATTGGTTACACCGGTCAAACTCCTGAGCGCTTAAAAGCGCATATGAGAATGGCAGGCACTTTTGATCCGAAGACATTGAAGTCACGTGGCGGCGTTGATCCAGTAAGTGGTTACGACACCACGGGTGATTATTACGGTTTGCCTTGGCCTTGCTATGGCACTGCCGCGATTAAGCATCCAGGATCACCAAACCTCTATGACACTAGTAAGAGTGTGATGGAAGGTGGCGGTAATTTCCGCGCAAACTTTGGTGTGGAAAAAGATGGCAAGAATTTGTTGGCCGAGGATGGTTCCTACTCTAAGGGTTCAGCGATTACCACTGGTTACCCCGAGTTTGATCATGTGCTAGTGAAGAAGCTCGGCTGGTGGAATCAGTTAACTGAAGAAGAACAAAAGCTTGCAGATGGTAAGAACTGGAAGACTGACCTCTCTGGTGGTATTCAGCGCGTGGTCATGAAAAACGGTTGCCATCCATTTGGTAATGCGAAAGCACGTGCAGTGGTGTGGAACTTCCCAGATGCCATTCCAACTCACCGCGAGGCCCTCTACAGTACCAATGAGCCAATGATGCGTAAGTACCCAACATCTGCGGATAAGAAGAATTTCTGGCGCTTGCCAACTCTGTACAAAACGCTACAAGACAAGAACTTGAGCGACAAGCTCTATGAAAAGTTCCCAATCATTCTGACTTCTGGTCGTTTGGTTGAGTACGAGGGTGGAGGAGATGAAACGCGTTCCAACCCATGGTTGGCTGAGTTGCAGCAAGAGAACTTTGTGGAGATCAATCCTAAAGCTGCAGAAGCTCGCGGCATTAAGAATTGGGACTACGTATGGGTTAAGTCTCCAACGGGTGCCAAGATCAAAGTACGCGCAATGGTTACTGAGCGGGTTGACCAAGACACAGCCTTTGTACCATTCCACTTTGCTGGCTGGTGGCAGGGTAACGACTTGCGCAAATATTACCCAGAGGGCGCTGCCCCGGTAGTTTTAGGTGAAGCGGTGAATACTGCTACGACCTATGGCTACGATCAGGTAACGATGATGCAAGAAACTAAAACCACCATGTGCCAAATCGAAAAATTTGCCTAAGTTAAAAAATAAAGTCAGGAGAACACAATGGCAAGAATGAAATTTATATGTGATACAGAACGATGCATTGAGTGCAATGGCTGTGTTACTGCTTGTAAGAACGACAACGAAGTGCCTTGGGGTATTACTCGTCGCCGTGTTGTGACAGTCAACGATGGCATCGTCGGCAAAGAAAAGTCTATTTCAGTCGCATGTATGCACTGTTCAGATGCGCCTTGTATGGCTGTCTGTCCAGTGGATTGCTTCTACCGTACCGATGAAGGTGTGGTTTTGCATGACAAAGATATTTGCATCGGCTGTGGATACTGTTCCTTCGCCTGCCCATTTGGTGCGCCTCAGTTCTTGAGCAAGGGTGCCTTCGGTGTCCGCAGCAAAATGGACAAGTGCACATTCTGTAGCGGCGGCCCAGAAGTGAACGGTAGCGTTGCTGAGTTTGAAAAATATGGCCGTAACCGCTTAGCTGAAGGTAAGTTGCCCTTATGTGCTGAGATGTGTTCTACAAAAGCATTGATTGGTGGAGATGGCGATGTGATTTCTAGTATTTACGCCAAACGTGTTTCAGTGCGCGAAGCCAATGGCAGGTATCCAAGCAACGATATCTTCGGTTGGTCGACTGCTTATGGTCCTGCAGGCTCACCATCTCCAGCCCCAACACCAGCTGCCAAAATTCCAGGAGCGAAATCATGAAATTGAATTTCAAAATTCTCGCCATGAGTCTGGCGGCAGGTACTCTGTTATCCGCTTGTTCTGAACCGCCTGAAGTTGCAGCTTATGCAGCTAAGCGTCCGGATGTAGCGCCATACATGGGTGCTGACAATGGGTTTATGACTAAAGGATGGAAGCCTGGAGAGCAAGCCAGTTGGACGGAAGCGATTAACAAGCGCAATCAGGGTCAATCTGAATATTCACGCGCTAAGTGATCAGTTAAACAACAATAAATAAAACGAAAACGTTTAAGGATATTTGTATGAATCGATCATTTATTAGTGTCAGTCGCTCCTGGGCTTTAGCTCTTGGTGTCTCGCTAAGTCTTTTAAGTGGTGTTGTCTTGGCCGAACGCGCAGCAATGCCGCCTCTACCTAGCCCAAGCGGAATTGATTATCCAAAGAATCTCAATGAGATTCCAAAAGGCACTCAAGCGCAATCACAACCCGCAAATACGGCACCTAAAGAAGGTGCAATTTGGGATACTGCAAATAGCGATCCCTATAACTATGTCAGCATTCCTGATAAAGAAGCAAGCGTATTAATTCAACGTGCTGGTCAACAGTGGCGTTTGATTCGTAATGGTGTCATCACTGTTTACGGCGCCTGGATTCTAGCGATTGCTTTCTTTGGTATTGCTGCCCTGTTCTTGGTCAAGGGTCCAATCAAGCTTCATGCTCCGATGTCGGGACAAAAAATCAAGCGCTTCAATGGTTTTGAGCGCCTCACCCACTGGGTAATGGCTGCCAGCTTTATCGGCCTTGCTACAACTGGCATGTTGATTTTGTGGGGTAAGTACTTTGTAATGCCCTTAATGGGTGGTGCGGCTTACGGATCATTCTTGATGATTTGTAAGAATATCCATAACTACTCTGGACCATTGTTCACTTTGAGCGTTGTGATCTTCTTCTTGCTGTTTGCCACTCGCAATATCCCAGGGAAGGGTGACCTTAACTGGTTGATGACGCTTGGCGGCGCGCTGACTGGCAAGCATCCACCTGCAGGGTTCTTCAATATGGGTGAAAAAATCTGGTTCTGGTTTGGTATGGTTGTATTAGGCTTAACGATCTCAGCTTCAGGATTCGTGCTCGATATGATCGTACCGTTCATGGAGGTACAGTATCTTCGTGGCACCATGCAGCTGGCGAATATCGTTCATAGCTCTGCCTCTATTTTGATGACTGCGATGGCAATGGGTCACATCTACATTGGTTCTATCGGTATGCAAGGCTCCTCAGACGGCATGATGACTGGCTATGTTGATGCTACCTGGGCTAAGGAGCACCATGAGCTCTGGTACGACAAAGTTAATAAATAAGGACATGGCCATGAAAAAAATCATCGCTCTCACACTCTGTTCATTCGCAAGCGTAGCTGCATTTGCTGCTTTGCCTCCGTTGACGCCTGAAGCTCAAGAGGCTGCAGCTTTGGCAAAAGCAAAGTCTGCCTACGGCGATAGAATGGGTGCATTCCAGCTATGCCAAGCTCAAAATAAGGTAGCTGATCGCTTTAGGGTTTCTGGAACTCCGGCTCCAGCAGCTTGTGTGGCTCCTCCACCTTTTGTCGCTCCTGTGGCTGCAGCACCAGCAGTAAAGTAATCAGTCGACGAGCAACTCTTGATGTAAGTAGCGTTTAGCTGCTTGTGTCTGGGGATCGGCAAAGAAGGGACCTACGGGTCCCTTTTCTTTTATTTGGCCCTGATCAATGAAGATGATGTACTCCGCGATTCTTTGTACTTGTGCAAGTTGGTGGGATGTGAAGAAGACGTCAGAGCCTCGAGACTTCAATTGACGAATGAGCTCTTCGACTTGTTCTGTGGTGTTCGGATCTAGATTAGCCGTAGGTTCATCTAGTAATATCAAGTTGGGTTTTTGCAAAATAGCCCGGCCCAAGCAAAGCTTTTGTTTTTCACCTGCCGAGAGTTTGTGCGCAGGACTGTTGGCAAGATGACTTAGTCCGATCTGCTCGATCACCAAATCAATCGCAATAGAATCAATTGAGGGGTCTGCGTCTTTCACCATCGCAACATTAGTTCGTGCTGAGGCTTTAATCATTGGCGTATGGTGCAATACCAAGGATGATTTGATGGAGCCGCTTGAATGGGTAACGGTGCCTGAGTCTGGTTTGATTAAGCCATCAATTAATTTGAGGAAAGTCGTTTTACCAGCGCCATTGGGCCCAATGCAAGCGCAAATTCGATCTGCAGGAATAACCGCATGAGGGATATCCAAGATGATGCGTCCATTACTGTTGACAATGACGCCTTTGAACTCAATAAATTGCTTGAATTGTTCAGAATGATTAACCATAGCGACGCTCCGCAATTTGGCGAACTGCAAATGTAAAGAGATTTGCCATCAAAACAATACCTAGTAAAACAATGCCTAAGGCAAGCGCCAATGGGAGATCACCTTTACTAGTTTCCAGAGCAATGGCTGTTGTCATGGTGCGAGTGGATTGATCAATATTGCCACCAACAATCATGACGGCGCCCACTTCGGATATTGCCCTGGCAAGTCCAGCAAGGATGGCAATCGTGAGGGAGAAACGGCAGTCCCAAAGAAGCCATTTCAGGGCGTAAAGCCTGGGTAGGCGAAGTACCATAAAGGAATCTCGATGAATTCTCCAAGAATCCTCTAAGATTTGGCGGCTCAGGGCGGCAATTAGGGGGGTTGTGAGCAGTGTTTGGGCTAGGATCATGCCCTTGGGTGTGAAAAGCCAGCCCCACACCCCTAAAGGCCCTGTCCTTGATAGCAGTAGATACACAATGACGCCAATAATCACGGTTGGGACGCCCATGAGGGTATTTAAGAGGAGTGTAATTGTTTGTTTGCCCTTAAATTCCTCTGTAGCTAACAGAGCGCCAATGGGTAGTCCTAGAATGCTGCCGAGGAGTAAAGCGCTCAAGCTGACCTGAAGTGAGACCAGCACAATGCCGATCACACCAGCATCTAAATGCAAAAGTAGTCCAAAAGCTTCCTGAAAGGTCATCAACATGGGCTAGATTCTAGCAAGGGGATGGCAAAATGGTATGAATGCAATTAATTTCTCTTTTCTGAACTCATGGCTGAAGTCATTTGCCTCTGCAATGAGGTTCTCGATGTTGATCTTCGTGAATATCTCGATGGGCATCCGATCGATTCGATTGATGACTTACGTGATCAGGCCTCTATTTGTAATAAGTGCATGCAGTGCCAAGATTTAGTTGAGGGTGAAATCTATTTAGCGCGTGTACGACGGCAGCGTGCTGCAGGACAGTTTTGATGACACAAGTGCTGGGTCGCTTTAGCATCATGACTATGAATGTCCACAAGGGGCTATCACCCTTGCACAGAAAATCTACTATTTATGAGTTGCGCCAAAAAATGCGTAGCCACCATCCAGACTTACTATTTTTGCAAGAGCTTCAGCAAGAGCATCGTGGGCGGATCAGGAGGTTTAGCCATTGGCCACTAACAGAGCTCACCCATTTTTTATCCGAAGACTTTTGGCATGATTGGCATTACGGTAAAAATGTTGAGTATCCAGATGGCCATCATGGCAACGCCATTCTCTCAAAGAGACCATTGCACAAGGGTGAAAACTACGATATTTCAGCCTATCGATTCGAGAGGCGAGGCTTGCTGCATAGTGTTACTCAGTTAGAAGGCAATGAAACGCCGATCCATTGTTTTTGTGTACATCTTGCTTTATTTGAAAGAGGGCGAGAGCGTCAATTGGATGAAATTATTCATTACATTGATTCGCTGGCAGAGGGTGGCCCAACCATTGTGGCGGGCGACTTTAACGATTGGCGTAATCGTGTTAGCGCCCCGATGCGTGCCGCTGGTTTTCAGGAGGTTTTTGAAGTGCTGACAGGCGCTCCTGCAAAAACCTTTCCCAGTGTGAAGCCCATGCTTCCCATGGACCGAATTTATGTGCGAGGTTTGAAAATTCACTCAGCAGCAGTTTTGCATGAGTGGTTGAAGCTATCTGATCATTTGGGTATTACTGCTGAACTGGAAATCATATGAGCATATTAAATTTTCTATTGGGCTCTATTTTTGGGTTCTCCTTAATTTGGGTCCCCATAGTTCATGCAGTCATTGTGATTCTATTTGGATTTAGATTAATTTCTGTGAGAAGGCCAGTTGGTGTTGCGTTTGCTTGGTTTTTGATTGTGGTGTTGTTTCCGCTTTTGGGTATCAGTCTCTACATCTTGATTGGTGAGCGCCCTGTAGGTCGCAAGCTGACGAGAAAAATTATTCGGATGGATAAAGAATATGCGGCCATCACGGCAGAGATGCGTAAGCACTATCAGGCCGATAAGCTACAACTACCAATCGAGGGTAGGGCTCTGAGCTTATTAGCGGAATCCAAAAATGGATCCCCTGTGATTGCTGGCAACAAGATAGAGTTATTTACGAACTCATTAGAGATACTGCAGCATTTCATTGACGAAATTAATCAGGCAAAAAAATCACTGCATTTAGAGTTTTATATCTGGGCCTTGGGTGGCGATGCCGATCGCGTTGGTGAGGCCTTAATTGCAGCAGCTAAACGCGGCGTGACTTGTAAGGTGTTATTGGATTCATTAGGCAGTAAAGACTGGTTTAAATCCAGCTGGCCTAATCGTTTCAGAAATGCTGGCATTCAAGTAACTGAGGCATTACCAATTCAAATTGGACGATTCCAATTTCGCCGTGCGGATCTCAGACTACATCGCAAAATATTTGTGATCGATAACACCGTCGTTTGGACCGGCAGTATGAATATGGTCGATCCGCGCAGTTTTAAGCAAGACTCCGGTGTGGGTGAGTGGGTGGATGCAATGGTCAGAATTGAAGGTCCGGTCGCATCTCAGTTTGAGCTGACATTCTCTTTTGATTGGAGTGTTGACAACCCGAAGATTACCCACTTTAAAGCTGCGGCGCCCACTCCTATTCCGATGGATGGACGAGTGCTTGCCCAAGAGTTTTCTTCTGGTCCGGTGTATCGCGATGACATCTTGTATCAGGTACTGCTCTCCGCCATTATGGACGCACGTAAAGAGCTCACAATTACTACGCCTTACTTTGGTCCAGATGATGGCTTGATTCAGGCGTTAATGGCAGCAGCCGGTCGCGGTGTGAAGGTCACTTTAATTGTTCCTAAATTGAACGATTCAGCGCTAGTCGCTTGGAGTAGCCATAGCCTTTATGCTGACCTGATGGATGCGGGTATTCATATCGCTGAATTTCATGGTGGTTTATTGCACACCAAGAGTTTGCTAATAGACAAGCAAGTGGCGATTTTTGGATCAGTGAATTTTGATCAGCGCAGCTTACGCCTTAATTTTGAAATCAGCTTAATTGTCTACAACGATGCGTTTTGCGCAAAACTCGAGACCCTGATTGAGTCCTACCTGGACCAATCTGATTTAGTTGATCCGGTAAGTTGGGCTAAGCGACCACGTTGGCGTGTTTTGCTGGAGAACGCGGCACACTTAGCTTCACCTCTACTTTAAATCGCCCCTTGGCTGCGCATTGCCTCAATCTCGCTTACGGCAATACCAAGCTCAGAGAGGATTGCTGCGGTATGCTGCCCAACAGCAGGAATGTCATCCATACGGTAGTCGAAGCTATTATTGCTGCCAGGCGGAAGCAGTGCTGGAATAGGGCCTACTGGTGATCCAACTTGCACCCAACGATCGCGTGCTTTGAGTTGATCGTGATTCCATAAACCCTGCATATCGTTTAGTCGGGCATTGGCGATTTGCGCTTGATCCAGCTTTGCTATGACCTGCTCGGTACTGAGTTTGCTAAAACACGCATCAATAATGGAAAGTAAATCATCGCGCTTTTCATTGCGTTTGAAGTTTTTATCAAAGCGCTCATCTTTGGCGAGGGCTTGATTCTCAAGTACCACTTCACAGAATAAAACCCACTCACGATCGTTTTGTAAGCCCAGCATGATGGTGCCGCCATCGCCAGCCTTAAACGGCCCATAAGGATAGATCGTGGCATGGGAGGCGCCATTACGAGGAGGGGGTGTTGCACCCTCATAGGCATAGTAGAGTGGATAACTCATCCATTCACCCAAAGACTCGAGCATAGAAACATCAATCGTAGATCCCTTGCCAGTCTTACCCCGTTGCAATAGAGCTGCCAGTACATTGGTGTACGCATACATGCCTGCGGCAATATCGGCAATTGAGTTACCTGCTTTACTAGGGGTCTCTGGGGTGCCGGTAACGGATAAGAACCCAGCTTCACTTTGAATTAATAGGTCATAGGCCTTTTTGTCGCGATAAGGGCCGTTATTTCCGTAACCTGAGATGTCGCACAAAATCAAACCAGGATTATCTTTTTGCAAGAGTTCTGCAGTCAATCCCATACGTGCTGCTGCACCAGGCGCCAGGTTTTGTACCAGTACGTCTGCTGTTTTGAGAAGCATCTTCAGCGCTGCTAGCGCAGATTCTTGCTTGAGGTCTAAGGTTAAGCTTTCTTTGGAGCGATTGACCCAAGTGAAGTGAGAGGACATGCCATTGACGCGCTCATCATAGGCGCGGGCAAAGTCCCCGGCACCGGGCCTTTCTACCTTGATAACGCGCGCACCTAAATCGGCTAATTGGCGCGTGCAAAAAGGAGCGGCAATAGCATGCTCTAGGGAAACTACTGTGATGCCATCCAAAGGACGAATACTCATGTCATTACTTATCTAAAAAAACTGCATCAATCAAAAGATCTGCAACATCAGAAGGAGCGTGGCAAGCCCAAAATATGCTCTGCAACATAGGAGTAGATCAAATTCGTGGAGATCGGCGCAACTTGATAGAGGCGGGTCTCGCGGAACTTACGCTCAACATCATATTCAGTAGCAAAACCAAAACCACCATGCGTTTGGAGGCAAACATTGGCCGCTTCCCAAGAAGCTTTTGCAGCTAAATACTTCGCCATGTTGGACTCTGCACCGCAAGCTTGATTATTATCAAAAAGTTCGCATGCCTTAAAGCGCATCAGGTTGGCCGCCTCAGTCTCAATAAAAGAGTCGGCTATGGGGAACTGAATACCTTGGTTCTTACCAATGGGGCGATCAAACACCACACGGTCATTGGCATAGCGACGCGATTTATCCACGAACCAATAGGCATCACCAATACACTCAGCTGCAATGAGGACGCGCTCAGCATTGAGACCGTCTAAGATGTACTTAAAGCCTTTACCTTCTTCGCCAATAAGGTTCTCGGCTGGAATTTCTAAGTTATCAAAGAAGACTTCATTGGTTTCATGATTGACCATATTAGCAATTGGCTGAATTGCCATGCCATTGCCAATAGCGTCTTTGAGATTGACGATAAAGATCGACATACCCTCTGATTTTTTCTGCACCTCTGCCAGGGGGGTGGTACGCGCTAGCAGAATCATCAAATCAGAATGCTGTATGCGTGAGATCCAAACCTTCTGACCATTCACAATGTACTTATCACCTTTTTTGACAGCAGTAGTTTTGAGTTTGGTGGTATCGGTGCCCGTAGTCGGTTCAGTTACCGCCATACTCTGGAGTCGTAATTCACCGGTCGCGATTTTCGGGAGGTAGAGTTTCTTCTGTAGGTCGGAGCCATGCCGCAGCAAGGTGCCCATGTTGTACATCTGCCCATGACAAGAGCCCGCATTCCCGCCGGAAAAATTAATCTCCTCCATGATGACTGAAGCCTCGGCCAAACCTAAGCCAGAGCCACCATATTCCTCGGGAATTAATGCCGCTAACCAGCCCGCTTGAGCCATGGCATCTACAAACGCCTCGGGATAATCACGCTCATGATCAACCTTTTGCCAGTAAGCAGAGTCAAAGCTGCCACAGAGGTCACGTAAAGCTTCACGCATGTCTTGATATTGGTCTGGCTTGGGTATGGGGTGATTCATCTGGGCTATCTAAAGGTGGGGAGGTTAAATAATGCTAAGACCTACAGTTTAAGCAAGAATTCAGAATTGCGGGCGAGTCAAAATAGACGCTATTCCTTAAACCATCGCCGACCTAAGTGCCTATTGGGGCATACTTGAGAGATGACTAAGCACTTCCCTTCTAAACCGTGCGGAGTTCCTGTTTAATGGAGCAAATGTTCAGTCATTTCTTTGACTTCTTTGGCATGCCATCGATTGGTTTGCCAGCGGTATTTATCAGCGCCTTTATCTCTGCAACCTTACTACCTGTTGGCTCAGAGCCCATACTGTTTGGGTACGTTTCAGCCAATCCCCACTTATATTGGATCGCCATTATGGTTGCCACTATCGGCAATACATTAGGGGGGATGTTTGATTGGTGGCTCGGACTGATTAGCCGTAACAGTTTTGAATCCCTTAAAGGACCCACCAATAGCAGAATGCAGCGCTGGCTCGAAGAGCGGGGGCCAAAGATGCTCTTGTTATCTTGGTTGCCTGGCTTTGGTGACCCCTTGTGTTTGGCAGCAGGCTGGCTTAGGCTGGCTTGGGGCCCATGCTTAATCTATATGTTTATTGGTAAGTTACTGCGTTATCTCACGATGACCTGGTTATTAACTTTGGTACCAACAAGCCTTTGGCACCAGTTAGGGCATTGGCTGCACATAATCTAAACCTTCCGTTGTATCCTATATTTTTATAGTAAACATCTCGCGAGGACAATCATGTCTCATTTAAAAGGTAAAACAGCTCTTGTCACCGGATCAACTAGTGGTATTGGTTTGGCAATGGCTATTGGTTTAGCAAAGCAGGGTGCCAACATTATGGTGAATGGCTTTGGTGAAAAAGATGCCGCAATTGCTGCTATCAAAGCTTGTGGTGTTGAAGTGGAATATCACGGCGCTGATATGAGTAAGCCTGCCGAGATTGAGGATCTCATCAAGCAAACTGAAAAACGTTTTGGCTCGCTAGATATATTAGTAAACAATGCAGGGATTCAGCACACAGCGAATATCGAAGACTTTCCCGCCGATCAGTGGGAGTCTATTATTGCTATCAACTTAAGCTCAGCCTTTTACACCTCTCATCATGCCCTGCCTGGAATGAAGCAGCGTAACTGGGGTCGCATCATCAACATCGCCTCTGTTCATGGCTTAGTTGGCTCCATTCAAAAATCGGCTTACGTAGCAGCAAAGCATGGCATTGTTGGTTTAACCAAGGTGACAGCTTTAGAGAATGCTAAAACGGGGATTACTTGTAACGCAATTTGTCCAGGCTGGGTTTTGACTCCCTTGGTTCAAAAGCAAGTAGATGCCCGCGCAGAGCGTGAAGGGATTTCGAATGAAGAGGCCAAAAAAGCCTTGGTGTCTGAGAAGCAGCCCTCCGGTGAATTCGTGGCTCCAGAGCAATTGGCGGCACTAGCGGTTTTCCTTTGCAGTCCAGATGCCTCTGAAGTCCGTGGAGCTGCCTGGAATATGGATGGTGGCTGGACTGCTCAATAATCTTCATATGGGTCACCAAGCAACCCCTTGGTCGCCTCAAACCTAACAAATCCGCTAGAATCGTCTATAGTTAGTACGATTGTGGCTTTTGTGGCTACTGATTGGTACGTTTTATAATGTTGTGAATTTGGATTTTGCAAACAAGAATTTTGCCTAATCCTGTCTGATATATTTACTTTTTTTAGGAAGCTCTCATGTCATCCATCTTTACCTCATTAGGCCGCACTGTTCTAGCCGGCTTTGTGCTACTTGCATTGATTGTCTTAGTCTTAGGTGCGAACCTGAGCTCGGTTGAGTTGCCATTCTTATTCCGCTGGATTCACGTGATGGTTGGCGTGATGTGGATAGGCTTACTTTGGTATTTCAATTTTGTGCAGATTCCATCCATGTCAAAGATTCCGGATGAGCAAAAGCCAGCAATTGGAAAAGTAATCGCTCCAACAGCGCTCTTTTGGTTCCGTTGGGCTGCACTATTGACCGTACTGAGCGGCTTGATCTTATCCATATTGAACGGATATGCGCATCAAGCATTCACTTTGCAGGCACCTTTCCGTGCAATCGGTTTAGGTATGTGGATTGCCTTGATTATGGCGTTCAACGTTTGGTTCATTATTTGGCCAAATCAAAAACGTGCTCTAGGTATCGTTTCAGTTGAGCCTGATGTCAAAGCAAAGTCTGCACGCATTGCGATGTTGACTTCCCGCTTCAATACAATGCTTTCTGTTCCAATGCTATTTTTGATGAGCGCTCAGTCACACAACGCAACGTGGTTTGTGATTGCCTCATAAGGCAAATGTTTCAGATTAAGTAAAAGGCCCGCTGAGCGGGCCTTTTACTTTGGTGCAGGGCGTTGAGAGATGGCAGTCATCTTGATTACAAGATCGGTGGTAACTCTTTTGTCAGTGCGCCACGTTGTGCAGTAGCTGTTCCCATCAGAGCAAAGCCGAGTAACTTACCGTCACTAGATTCAAAGCGCGCTTCAAGACCACCTTCGATTGAATTTATTTTCCAATCACCGACCGCATCTTTGGCTGGTGGTGAAACAATAGTTGGTAGGGCAGGAGTCTTCACCATGACTGGCATAGCGGGATAGCTGAGGGCAATCGCCTGTCCAAGCAGGTTAGGGGCTAAAGCCCGTGCTGCCTGCATGATCGGCATGACATAAGGTAGAACCAGGCCCTCGACTTCAGCGCAGTCGCCAATGGCATAAACATGCTTGGCGCTAGTTTCTAATTGACGATTAACGGTAATGCCTGCGACTGTTGCAATTCCGGCTGCTTGAGCTAAATCTAAGCGAGGTCTTAAACCAACAGCTGATAGAAATGCATCGCTATTAATTACTGATCCGTTGGCAAGCGTAATTGAGAGAGAGTCACCGCTTCGATCAATCGATTGCACGGTAGTGGCGAAGTGCCAACGCACGCCTGCTGCACTGAGTTTAGCTTGCAGTAATTGTGCTGCTTCCTCAGGAAGAAGTCTGCCCAAAGCCTGAGGTGCTAAATCGATGACATCTACTTCGTATGAACCTAGAACTAAATCGTTCGCAAACTCGCATCCAATGAGGCCTGCGCCTAAAATAGCGATTCGTTTTTTGCCTCCAATTGTCTTGCGAAATTGTGCATAGTCTTCTAGATCATTGACTGTAATGACCTCATTAGCTGCATTGCCTTCTAAAGGTAAACGAATTTGATCAGCGCCTAATCCTAGCACTAGCTTTCCATAGGAAATACTGCCTTTAGAAGTGGTGACTGTTTGTGTGCCGGTATCAATTGTAGTGACATCAGCGTCTCCCAAAATCGTAATATCTAGCTGTGTTGCCATACCCTCAGCGTTAGTAGAGACCAATTGCTCTGCAGATTTGTTGCTTGCCAATGCTGTAGAGAGCATCGGCTTTGAATAAAAGTAACCTGGCTCCCTTGTTACTAGGGTAATTGGAATTGCCTTATCTATTTTGCGAAGCTCGCGAATGACGGTGTAGCCAGCTAAGCCGCTACCAATAATGACAATCCCTGGTGGGGATGATTGATTCTGATGATCCAAAACTGGACTCCCTAATAATGCGTTAAATGGTATTGCGTTTGGCTTGAGTTAGGAAACTTGCACCATTTCAAAGTCAGATTTGGATACGCCGCAATCTGGGCATTCCCAATCATCCGGGACGTCAGCCCAAGCAGTGCCGGCAGCAATGCCATCTTCAGGCAAGCCTTTCGCCTCGTCATAGACGAAGCCGCATACGATACATTGCCAAGATTTCATAGGGATTCCTTGCTGTAAGAGATTAAAGACAGTTTAAATTGAATTTCAAATTCACTTGCCAGCCAAAGCTTTGATTGTTTTGTATCAAGCAAGCAAGTAAGTAAGCAATGATTTATAAGGTAAATAGGAATGATATTATTTATCTAATAATTGGATTATAGGGATAACTACAGCATATGGCGGCTCTACCTTCATTACGACAGCTTCGCTATTTTGTAGCAGTTGCTCAAGAGCTCAATTTTACTAGGGCCGCAGAGGTCTGCTTTGTAGGTCAATCTACCTTGAGTGCTGGTTTAAAAGAGCTAGAAGATGTTTTGGGAGTCCGGCTGGTAGAGCGGGATAGACAAAATGTAGCTATCACTCCAACCGGCATAGAGATTTTGGAAAGGGCTAAGGCCATCTTAGCCTCATCTCAAGATCTGGTGGAGTATGCGAGCGCCTCTGGCGAGCCAATGGTGGGGACAATTCGATTGGGAGTCATCCCAACCATCGCACCATTCTTATTGCCAAATGTGTTGCCTGATATTCGGGAGCATTACCCCAAGCTAAAAATTGTTCTACGTGAAGATTTAACCGCGAATCTATTGGCACGTTTAGCGGACCATCAACTCGATTTTGCATTAATTGCATTGCCCTATGACACAGCTGGCCTATTAGTGAAAGAGCTTTTTGTCGATGAATTTTGGTTGGTTGCAGGCGCAAATGATCCCGCATTAAAAGGTAAGGAAATTCACTTACCCACCAAAATGGCAGAGAGGCTACTTTTGCTAGAGGAGGGCCATTGCCTGCGTGATCACACTATGCAAGCTTGCAAGCATTCTGATATTCGTAATGCAGAAGGTATGGAGGCAACTAGCTTGCTCACTCTGTTACAAATGGTAGAGTCTGGCATGGGTATTGCGCTCCTTCCTGAGATGGCGGTAAAAGGTGGGATTTTAAATGGCACGACATTGATTGCTCGGCCTCTAGCACCGCCCGCTCCTAAAAGAGTCATTGCACTTGTTGCCCGTTTATCAACCGCGCATCAGGATGAGTTCCAAGCGCTTGCCCACAGTATAGAATCAAGATTTAAATCTAGCCCAAGAGTTAGTCGGGGCAGTCGCAAGAGTTTTCAAAGAGTCTAGTATGGTGTTGGCGGGACTTTAATATCCCTGCTAAAGTTGCGCATTAGTTGAAGTATTCACCCCAAAAAAAGAAAGTAGTTCATGTCTGGAAAAGAAATCATGTTTACCCCCGTCAAGCTTGGCGCTATTGAATTAAAAAATCGCCTGGTGATGGCGCCTCTCACCAGAATGCGTGCCATCGATGGGGATGTTCCGCATCCTCTCGCAAAAACTTACTACGAGCAAAGGGCAAGTGCTGGCCTCATCATCAGCGAAGCAACGCAAATTTCTGCTATTGGCAAAGGCTATCCAGCAACGCCTGGAATTTATTCTGCTGAGCAAACAGCGGCCTGGACGGAGATTGTGAGTGCAGTGCATGCCAAAGGCGGCAAGATGATTGCGCAGTTATGGCATGTTGGGCGTATTTCTCATTCTTCTTTACATCCCGAGCAGGGCATCCCTGAGGCTCCATCTGCGATTGCGCCTGCTGGCCAAACTTATGGTGCTGATTGGAAGTTGCACGATTACGAAACGCCTAAGGCAATGACCACCGAAGATATTGCCCGTCTCTTGAAAGATTTTGAATTGGCTGCTGCTAATGCAAAAGCGGCAGGTTTTGATGGCGTGGAAATTCATTCTGCAAATGGTTATTTACTCGATCAGTTTTTGCAAGACAAAACCAATCAACGTATTGACGGATATGGTGGATCAATTGAAAATCGCATGCGCTTATTGGGTGAGGTCATCGAATCGATTACCAAGGTATACCCAAGCGACCGTATCGGTGTGCGCTTGTCACCCTATGGCAGCTTTAATGACATGGCTGACAGCGATCCAGTTGCTTTGTTCACCGCGGTAATTCAAAAACTCAATGGTTATCACTTGTCCTATGTCCATATGATTGAACCGCGTTCCACAAGTGCAGGCGGAAGCGATCAAGTGAACACAGGGGCGCCTGTTACTTCAGAGATGTTCCGATCAGCCTATCAGGGTAAATTTATTAGTGCCGGCGGATACGATCAGGCCATGGGTGAGGCTGTTTTAGAGGCTGGCTTGGCAGATGCAGTTGCCTATGGACGTTTGTATATTTCTAATCCGGATTTGGCTGAGCGCTTTGCGCAGGGTGCAACACTCAATGCTTATAACCGTGCAACTTTTTACGGTGGGGCAGAAGTCGGATATACGGACTACCCAACACTCTAATCTACTGAAGATGAATCAGGGCCGCTATCGAAAGATAGGGGCCTTATTTTTTGTCTTCGGGGTCTTTCAGTAGGCCATAGTGATTCGCAACGAGTAACATGGCAATGGATGCACATCCCATTGCAAAGAATTCCCATTGATGCAACATGGCAGTGCCAGTAACGGTCATTAAGATGGTCCATCCAACTGCCATCTTGGCTTTTTTGCTTAAAGGTTTCATATGTCGGAACTAAGGTGAATAATTATCGAACGGTAAGTCTAGCCTTGGCGCTCAACTCATTTGGTGTGCCACGCTTATCCAGTTGAGAAAGTCGTAACGCTTCTTGCTCAAAATCAGTTTGGGCCGGGTGAAACTCCAGATTGCCAAGGTGAATGACATAAGTCCACACAAGCTCTCGACCCCTATCCTTATATACATCAACAATACGCTTCATTTATTAATGCCTCTAGTGGATGCTGAGCCATTTGCGGAGCTCATATTGTTTTTTAAATCAATTAGATTGCGTGGATCGATACGAATAACGCCACCACGAGGGCTATCGATGTCTGCAATCAGAAAGAAGGCAATGGCAATCATAGTTGGGAAAATCATAAAAAGGCCGACATTACCTTTAAAGTTCCGAGCACCAAAGCCCACCAACATATTGGCAGCAATAGCAATTGCAGCCATCAGCCACCAGGCCGCAGTCGGGATACGGTTCCACCAGGCTGCTTGGGTATAGCCTTGGGAATTGATCACATCATTCATTCCAGAGATGACGAGCGCAATAGTGGGAGTAGGTTGTGTCCGTGCCACAGGGAGTAATTCGTTCCACATTGCATTCTCTAAAGCAATGGTGCGTTTCGTAATTTTCTTGGCTGTCTCTTGATCTTGCTTAGAGTAAAACAAGATACGTTGATCTAAGTATTCATCAAGAAGACCTTTGACACTCGCCGCTGTTTTGCTGGGCAGAAGATCGGCTCTTAAGAATTCTGTGCCAATTGCATTTGCCTCAGCCTCCTCATAAGTCTGCCTCAAGTCATACCGAGCAATAGCCATGGAGAAGGTAAAGCCAATAATCAGGCCAAGTAATGTGAGCGTTGCAGTCTGAATGATCCCCAAATTTGCCGAGGTCTCAGTATCCTTGGTGCGGTATTTGCTGAGTACAGCACTGCCAAACCACACTGAGCCCGCAAGGGCTAAAGCAGAAACTACAAATACGAGTTCGGGAGAATTGGCTAAGTGTGGAATATTAAAAAGTTCCTGGATACAAAATATCTTTAGTCACATTCTGGATATCACGGTGTCCTGTAAACGCCATGGTGATATCTAATTCATTGTGAATAATCTCTAGGCATTTAGTAACGCCGGCCTCACCCATGGCACCTAAGCCATAGAGAAAAGGGCGACCGATCATCGTGCCGCGTGCACCTAGTGCCCAAGCTTTCAGAACATCTTGCCCGGAACGAATGCCGCCATCCATCCACACCTCAATATCTTTGCCAACAGCATTCACAATGCCGGGCAATGCTTTGATGCTAGAGATCGCGCCATCTAGCTGACGGCCACCATGATTGGAGACGATCAGTGCATCCGCGCCAGAATTGGCAGCAAAGCGGGCATCCTCTTCATCCAAGATGCCTTTAATAATTAACTTACCACCCCAAAGCTTCTTTATCCACTCCACATCATCCCAGCTCAGACCTGGGTCGAACTGCTCTGCTGTCCAAGAAGAGAGGGAGGACATATTGCCAACACCAGTAGCGTGACCAACAATGTTGCGGAAAGTTCTGCGGGGAGTCATCGCCATGCCCATGCACCAGCGGGGCTTAGTCATCATGTTGATGATGTTGGCAATCGTCAGTTTTGGAGGTGCAGACAAGCCATTCTTTAAATCCTTATGGCGCTGTCCCAGAATCTGTAAATCTAAAGTAAGAACTAGTGCGGAGCAATTCGCTGCTTTGGCACGTTCAATAAGGCGCTCAATAAAGCCGCGATCTTTCATGACATAGAGCTGGAACCAAAAGGGTTTAGTAGTACGTTCTGCCACATCTTCAATCGAACAAATACTCATCGTGGAAAGACAGAATGGAACACCAAATTTTTCTGCAGCACGTGCCGCCAAAATTTCTCCATCGGCATGTTGCATGCCAGTTAGTCCAGTAGGTGCAAGCGCTACTGGCATGGCAACTTCCTGTCCGATCATGGTTGTTTTAGTGGTGCGGTTGACCATATTGACTGCAACACGCTGACGCAGTTTGATTTTCTGAAAATCCGACTCATTGGCGCGGTAGGTAGATTCAGTCCATGACCCAGAGTCCGCATAGTCATAAAACATCTTAGGGGTACGTTTCTGATGCAGTACTCGTAAATCTTCAATATTGGTGATGATTGTCACTAAAACCCCTTTGTATATTGCGATGCCCAAGAGCAAGAACTAATTTAAGCTCTATCTTAGCAATACCGAGCATTTGTTTCTACAATGTCAAGGCAAAGCCCTTCTTGAGGCTCCAAATAGCCACTCATCCAACCACATCCTCCCGAATGCCTCAAATACCCCTATCGACTGTCTTTTATTTAACGCTTGCGACCCTCCTTTGGGCGGGTAATGCAATAGCAGGTAGAGCCTTAGTGGGCAGTGTTTCACCGATCACCCTGAGTGCTGTCCGCTGGGGTCTGGCAGCCTTGTTATTACTCCCTCTTGGCTGGCGAATCCTAAAGCCAGGTAGTGCCCTGTGGCAAAACAAGACTCGCTTCCTCGTCTTGGGATTGTTGGGGGTGGGTAGCTACAACGTTCTCTTGTATCTCGCCTTACAAACCTCGACGGCTATTAATGTCACCCTTATTGGAGCTAGCATGCCTATCTGGATGCTCCTGATCGGCGCTGTCTTTTATCAAGTGAGGCCAACGCTGTTACAGCTCTTAGGGGCAGTTGTCTCCTTGTTAGGCGTGACCGTAGTCCTCACGCGAGGTGATCCTGCCAGTCTCTTGAGTATGGAAGTAGTAATGGGTGATTTATTCATTATGTTAGCCACGATTCTCTGGGCTTCTTATAGCTGGATGATTAGCCGCCCGGGCGAAAGTAGTGAGCGGCAGTGGCCATGGGCTGAGTTTTTGATGGCACAGGTCTTCATTGGATTCTTGTGGACGATGATGTTCGAGGGTGCAGAAATTGCCACTGGACACGCCTTTATTGATCTCAATTACTGGACTGGGTCATTGATCTTATTTGTAGCTATTGGCCCCTCCTTAATTGCATATCGGTGCTGGGGTTTGGGTGTGAATGGTGCTGGACCTACGGTCGCAGCATTCTTTGCCAACCTCATACCCTTATTTACGGCGCTTCTCTCCGCTGCCATTTTGAGGGATCCGCCCCAGCTTTTTCATGGTGCAGCTTTCATCCTGATTGTGGTCGGAATACTGGTTTCTTCCGCAGCCAAGAAAAGTTCTTAACCCTCTTAATTGACTCAAAAAGGCCGTTTTCAAAGGCTAAGTACTCAATTAGCACTAAATCTGTATCATTTAGGGCTAATCACCCGATTTATTAGAAAATTACTATGCCAGGCTTACTCCCAAATGTTGATCCAGACGGTCTCTTAGAGTTCTCAGTTGTTTATACCGACCGCTCGCTAAATCACATGTCTGAAGAATTCAAAAAAGTCATCGTGGATATTTCTAGTGTCCTGAAAGATGCTTACAACGCAAGTTCTGCAGTGATCGTTCCTGGTAGCGGTACCTTTGGTATGGAAGCAGTTGCTCGTCAATTTGCCAATAATGAAAAATGTCTTATTTTGCGCAATGGCTGGTTTAGTTATCGCTGGACTCAGATTTTTGATTTAGCCAACATCACCAAGGACATTACCGTTATTAAAGGTAGGCAATTGGAAGATGCTACGCAGGGAGTTTTTGCGCCTGCACCGATCGAAGAGGTAGTGGCTTTTATTAAAAAAGAAAAGCCAGCAGTTGTTTTTGCTCCTCACGTTGAAACCTCTGCAGGCATTATTTTGCCGGACGCCTATCTCAAGGCAGTTGGTGAAGCGGTCCGCTCGGTGAATGGTTTGTTTGTGCTCGATTGCATCGCATCAGGTGCAACCTGGGTTGATATGAAGGCTTGTAATGTCGACTTGTTAATCACTGCGCCTCAAAAAGGCTGGAGTAGTTCACCTTGCTGCGCGATGGTGGCTATGGGTGAGAGAGCACGCGAGCGTATTGAATCAACTCAAAGCAGCAGCTTCTCAATGGATCTGAAGAAGTGGCTTCAAATTATGGAAGCCTATGAAAAGGGTGGTCATGTCTATCACACCACCATGCCAACCGATGCGCTCAAGATATTGCGCAACGTGATGAAAGAAACTCAGTCCTTAGGTTTTGCTGCACTCAAAGCAAAGCAACAAGAGTTAGGTGATAAGGTTCGTGCCTTATTGGTATCCAATGGTTACCACTCAGTTGCAGCAAAAGGCTTTCAGTCTCCTGGTGTAGTAGTGAGCTATACCAAGGATCCAGATATTCAGTCAGGCAAAAAGTTTATTGCTCTTGGCATGCAAACAGCAGCTGGTGTGCCCTTGCAGTGCGATGAACGCCCAGACTTCCGCACGTTCCGCGTCGGTTTATTTGGCCTTGAGAAGTTGGCGCATGTTGACCGTACATTGGACCACCTTGCAACAGCATTAGAAAAAATTACAGAGACTGAAGCGCAGCCAGCTTAAGTCGCTTTAATTCGTTTTCACAAAAGGCCGTCTTAGGACGGCTTTTTAATTGGGTATCATTAAGCTACCCATGAATCTATCGGAACCTCAAATGAGCACCTCTTTTACAAAATTGATCTTAGCCACCTTCGTTTCTATCTCAATTGCTTTATCACCATTGACTGTAATGGCGGCTGATCCAGCCCCAGCAGGAGTACCCGTGGCCGATTCTGCGACAACGCCTGATGTTCAGTCAGAGAAAGCCGCAAAGAAGACTGCGAAGAAGTCTAAGAAAGATAAAAAAGCGGAGAAGAAGGCTAAGAAAAAATCTCAGAAGAAGGCAAAAGCAGCTCAAGAGCCTGCTGCTCCTCAGCAATAAATTTGCCTATTTCACCACTCAATTTAGCGGATCAGATCCCTCAAGATCTATGGGCTTTGTAGGGTTCAGACCCTGTTTGCTCGGCGCATTGTTGCGCACCAGCAGCCACATTGCCCCCATCACCAAGCTCATCCCACCCATCTGAATCCAGGTAATCGGTTCGGATAATACGATCCAACCCATGAATAGGGTTGAGACTGGACCGAGAATTCCGGCTTGAGCAACTAGAGGTGAGCCAATGCGATTAATGGCAATCATGATTAACAACATTGGAATGACGGTGCATAGACTTGCATTGAGTAGGCTGAGCCAATAGATTTGCGGTGCTTGTACAAAAACAGCTGCAGGATCGTAAATCAGAATTTGAATGACGCTCATGCAGGCTGATGCGGAACTAGCATAGACAACTAAGCGAACGCTACCTACGCGCCTGACCATTTCTCCAGACCCAATCATGTAGATTGCATATGAGCACGCGCTAGCAAAGACCAGTAGCATGCCGAGCAGGGCCATTGATCCGGTCGAGCTGGCATCTTGAATAAATACGACGATCATGCCAAGATACCCCACCGCGAGTGCACACCACTGCAAGCGACTAATGGATTTATTTAATACAAAATAAGAAATCAATAACACAATAGTGGGCGTAAGGTAAAGCACGATACGTTCTAGTCCAACGGAAATGTATTGCAGTCCTAAAAAGTCAAGGTAGCTGGAAAGAAAGTAGCCCATAAATCCTAGGGAAAATATCTTGACTTGATCTTTGAATGTGAGTGGACTCATGACTTGCCTATGTGCTTGCCACCAATAAATTCCCCAAAAGAGAGGAAGCGCCATCAGCATTCGTAAGGCAATTAGCGTCTCAGCATTGGCACCGTAGCCAAAAGCGAGTTTGACTAGAATGGCCTTACCGGAAAAAAGTATGGAGCCTAGTCCGGCCATGAAGAGGCCGTAGACATAACGGCGATGATGAAGATTTCTGCTAACTGATTGCATGATGTTTTATAACAGCTTGTTGAGTAGGCTCCGCATCTCCAAAATGACCTCTGTTGGAGTAAGTCCAATGGGACCAATTTGCTGCGCTACCAAACTATCGGCTGCTGTGGCGTGTAGTTGCACCCCAATACAACTAGACTCCCATAAATTGAGATTGTGGTGGATGCCTTGGGCTGCAATGGCTGCGATAGTACCAGTTAAGACATCACCCATTCCGCCAACAGCCATGCCAGGATTGCCTTGAGCGCACTGCACTGCCGGGTGAAGAGGTGAGGCAATTAGCGTATGTTGACCTTTAAGGGCGACGATGCAATCGGTGAGTTTGACCAAGTCCAACACCGCGGCGAAACGATCCGCCTGAATGACCGAAGCAATCGTATTAAGAAGATGGGCGGCCTCTCCGGGATGTGGGGTGAGTACAGTCATGCCCGGGAATATTTGATTGCGCTGCTTGAGGAGATCTAAAAATTCAGGGTTATCAGAAATCAGGTTGAGTGCATCGGCATCAATCACGAGTGGCACCTTTGGATAGCATAGCGAGGCTCTTAACCAATTTCTAGCGAGTGCAGAAAAACCAAGGCCCGGTCCAATCGCAATCACATCCGGTGCTGTAGTTTCTAATTGTTCTGGGGCATTAAAGCTGGCTAGGCGAACCATCAGCTCCGCTTGTTCTGGCATTGCATGGGCAGCTGTTGGATCTAGCATTTCCAAAATAGTCCAACCTGCCCCCAAGTGAAGTGCAGCGCTTCCCGACAACATGAGGGCTCCAGCCATACCAGGTGCGCCGCCAACGAATAGCACTTTACCCGCACTCCCTTTGTGTTCTGAGGGCGCTCGCTTAAGCCGCGTTATGAGTTCGAGAGATCTCAGTTCTCTAGGAGGAGTCATATCCGTAGTATCGCTCTGATGGGTGGCTTAACAAGGAATTTTATCGGGAGTATGCTTAAGCCATGAAAATACAATTTCTTGGTGCGGCAGGTGAGGTTACAGGATCAAGACATTCCGTAGAGGTCACTGTTGGTGGTCGAGATATGAGGTTCATGGTGGATTTCGGTATGTTCCAAGGTGGGCGCGAGGCCACCACAAAGAACTTGGAGCTACTTCCGTTTTCGCCCAAGGAAATTGATTTCGTTGTGTTGACGCATGCACATATTGACCACAGCGGTCTGTTACCAAGACTCTGTGCCCAAGGATTTACAGGCCCTATCTACTGTACAGATGCCACGTTTGAGCTGTTAAAAATCATGCTGCCCGATAGTGCGCATTTACAGCGCTCCGATGTGGAGCGTGCGGTACGGAGGCAAAAGGCAGGCAAGTGGCGTGGGGACTTACCAGTTGCGTTGTACTCAATGGAAGAAGCGGAGCTCGCACTTGGACAATGTGAAGTACTTGCCTATGGAAAATCCATAGAGCTCTGTGAGGGTATTGGGCTTGAGTTCCAGAATGCAGGCCATATTTTGGGATCTGCAATTGCGATACTTGATATCCGTGAAGACCATGCCAAGAAAAAGCGCTGCGTTTTCTCTGGCGATATTGGCATGAAGGGTAAGCTCTTGATGCCTGATCCCACCATTATTTCTCAAGCTGATATTGTTGTGGTCGAATCAACCTATGGCGATCGATTACATAAAACATTAGCGGATACTGAGGCCGAATTAATTAAAGTCGTGACCGAGACTCTAGATGGCCGTGGCAATATTGTGATCCCTGCCTTTGCGGTGGGACGTACCCAAGAAATTCTGTTCCTGTTGATTGATTTAGTTAAACGCAATTTATTGCCCCATCTCAGTATTTGGGTCGATTCTCCAATGGCAACTGCGGCTACCCATCTGACCCAGCATTTTTTTGCGCTACTAGATAAAGAGTCGCAATCCACCTTTGAATGGTTTAAAAAAAATCCAAGTGCAGTTGATCTACGATTTATTGCTGACGTTGAGGAATCGAAAGCGCTCAATAAAATTAAAGGTGGCGCCATCATTATTTCTGCAAGCGGCATGTGTGATGCGGGTCGCATCATTCATCACCTGCAGAACAATTTGCCTCGGGCGCAAAACGCGATCGTGATTACCGGTTTTCAGGCTTATGGCAGCTTAGGTCGCCGTCTGGTTGATAGAGTCGCAAAAGTACGTCTTTTTGGTGAGGAGGTTCCTGTGCGAGCATCCATTCATACCATCGGTGGACTTTCCGCCCATGCGGATCAAGCTGGCCTATTGGAATGGTTGGGAGGCTTTCAATCTGAGCCTCAATCGGTCTTTGTGGTTCATGGTGAACCTGAGGCCTCTACAGTCTTGGCGCAGATTATCCGTGACGAGTTGGAATGGAAGAATGTCATTATTCCAGAGCGTCTTCACTCCTACTCTTGCTAGCTTTTTATTCAGCTACCTTGGCACCTTCGATGCCATGCTTTTTCATGGAGTGAGCGATAAAACCTGAAGTCTTTAAATCTTCAACGAGGCCACTTAAATAGACGGTTGTTTTTTCGAACTCAACGCGTGATTTTGGGACTCCAATTGCCTGATGAATCACCATAAATCTACCTGGCAACATTCGTAAATTACTATATCGCTTTGCATCTGCCTCTAGCTGCTGTTTCACTCCTGCAGCAACATTCCCTTTGCCGCTCATAAAGTCATCCACGACAGATTGAGAGTTGATTGACCGAAGCGGGGTGGCTTTTTTGATTTCACGTGTGAGATATAGATCATAGGCACTAGCTTTACCAACCACAATCTCATTGTCAGCAACATCAACCTCTTCATTGTTCTTTATGGGTGAAGCCGTTTTGACCATATAGGCGCCCTCAATTTGGATATAGGCAGGGGTATAGCTAATATCTGCTCCACGCACTGGATCGATGGCTACAAAGATGAGATCTAGCTGATTAGCTTGAAGAGCTTCCACTATTGCCCCAGCACTTTTGAAGGAGATCAGTTCTACTGGTAGGTCGATTCGCGCTCCAACTTCTTTAGCAATATCTATCGTCACTCCCTTAGGTTGAGGCTCACTCTGATCAATTGAGCCTGCTAAAACTGGATTGCCTAGGTTAATGCCAATACGCAGAGTGCCAGTTGGTGCGAAAGATTTGATCATGGCGTTATCCATGGATTGATTCAGCACTGCATTAGGTGTTTGAGCTAAAACTAACTGGCATATGAACAGCAGACTACAGCTAAGAATTATCTTCATAAAAGGGCAAGGGAAAATAAATCAGTATAAAAAAACCGCGGCGAACCGCGGCTTATTTATCTCGGGAAGGGATTATTTCTTGGTATCAGCTGCTGGAGCTGCTGGAGCTTCTGCGGGTGCAACTGGAGCTGCAGGAGCATTTTTCTTAGCCTCTTCCATATGAGCAGCTTCAGCACCATGCTTTTCGCCACCCATATCAATGTCGCCGTCGCCTTTGATGAGCAAGTAGGCTGTAGCAGCAATTAATACTAGTACCATGATGATGATTGAACGGTTGCTCATTGCATTTCCTTCGGTTTGGTTAATATTCTCTTATATTAATGCCTGAAACGCTCCCAGTAAATCCGAATCAGCCCTAGATGCAAAATTAATGCAATATTCTAGGTAGTAATACTAATTCTGACCTTGTATCCTAGGGCTTGCCTGTCTGCTGAACTGAAGACAAGCCATTTTTTTAAAGGTTGAAATAAAGGTTTAAATATGAGCCCAAGACTCCCTCTGAATAATTCCCAAACCATTACTGATTTTTTAAAGCTTCAGAAAAACCAGTTAGCAGAAAGTGGTTCTGATGATTCTTATAGATTTGCATTCGACGATCAGGCTTTTTTGGCGCGTCGTGAAACTCTAGGCCTACGCTTTCAGTTGGAGTTGCTCAAGCCAGAGATCTTGTTGCATGAACACGGTGTTGAGCACACCATTACCGTATTTGGCTCAACCCGTTTTGTCAGTTGCCAAACGGCCCAGGAATTAGAGAGAAGCGCCAAAACACCGGAAGCCCAAGCGGATGCTAAACGGGCTTTACTGCACTGTAAGTACTATGACTCGGCTAGAGAATTCGGGGCAATCGTTGCGGGCTACAACGCTACTCAATCTGAAGATCGCAATAAGTTGTATATCGCTACTGGTGGAGGCCCCGGAATTATGGAAGCCGCTAATCGTGGTGCATTTGAGGCTGGAGATAAAGCCATTGGTTTTAATATCAGTCTGCCAAGAGAGCAGCATCCCAATCCTTACCTCACGCCAGGCCTGAGCTTCCGCTTTCATTATTTTGCGATTCGTAAAATGCATTTCATGCTGAGGGCAAGGGCAATTGTGGCCTACCCAGGTGGATTTGGTTCCTTTGATGAGCTTTTCGAGGTGCTCACCTTGATGCAAACCAAAAAAGTTGAACGCTTCCCAATCATCTTGGTTGGAAAAACATTCTGGCAAGAAGCAATCAACTTCAAGCAGATGCTGGATCATGGCGTGATAGATCAAGCGGACATGGATTTAATGCATTTTGTAGAGACTGCCGAAGAGGCCTGGGCAGTGATTCGGAATTGGTACCAATTAGCCTAAGAGAATGACTCATAAGACCTGTAAAATGACTCTCTAAAGATTATGTCCATTACCAATACCCTTGCCCTTACTTCCGAGCTAGATTTACCGGCTTACTTGTTTGGAGTTGCCATGCTGCTCATTGTGATGCTGGTACATGGATTTGCTTTGCTCCAAATTGCAAAGCGCTATGAGGTGAAGTCATTTTTATACTTATCAGAGCATAAGTACTCTTCAGTAGCCCTTGTATTTTATGTCAGCGTGCTGTGTTTATTTCTGACCCATATCTTTGAGATCATTCTCTGGGGAATCTCACTTCGAGTATTTAATCTCCTGCCGAATTTAGGTGAGAGTATTTTATTTAGTGGCAGCACCTATACAGCAATGGGTTTTATGGACGATCTTCTGCCGAGCGGCTGGAAGATGCTGGCGATCATCATTGCCTTTTCGGGAATGTTTGCTTTTGCTTGGACTGCGTCGGTCATGATCTCCATGACAAAGAATTTTCGTCAGGCTTATACCCGTTTACATATGCAAAAACTGAAGATAGCGCCTGAAGTCATAGAGCGTTTTAAGTAAGGTATGAGTCAAGCATGAGTAAGGCATGGGATGCCATTGTTATAGGCGGTGGAGCTGCTGGACTCTTTTGCGCTGGTATTGCTGGTCAGTTGGGTAAGAAAGTCTTGGTGCTTGACCATGCTGATGTCTTGTGCGAGAAAATTCGGATTAGTGGCGGCGGGAGATGTAATTTCACCAACTTGCATAGTAGTCCAGCAAATTTTCTATCCCTAAACCCCCATTTTGTAAAAAGTGCTCTAGCACGTTATCCCTCAAAGGAATTTATAAAGTTAGTGCAGTCTTATCGCATTGCTTATCATGAGAAACATCAGGGTCAGTTATTTTGCGATGATTCGGCAAAGCAAATTATCGAGATGTTGCTTACTGAATGCGCTAAGGGCCATGTCGATATCCGCCACCCAGTCTCAGTGCAGTCAGTCTCAAATATAGCAGGGGGATGGATTGTTAAAACCAATGCTGGTGAAGAGCGAGCCAGCTCATTAGTAATGGCAACCGGTGGTCTTCCAGTCCCAGCAATTGGCGCAACAGCATACTCTCTAGATATCGCGAAGCAATTTGGATTAAAGGTGATTGATCCACGTCCCGCGCTTGTCCCGCTCTCATTCACGTCTGGTGAATTTGATAATCTTATTGAATTATCTGGTCTAAGCTTACCGGTGCGTATTGCGGCAGGCTCCAAGGGAAAGCGTTATGGTGCATGTCGCTTTAATGAGGATCTACTCTTAACGCATAAAGGCCTCTCTGGGCCTGCAGTTTTACAGGCCAGTAGTTACTGGGCCGAAGGTGAGGAAATTCACGTTGATTGGTTAGGCGCAGTAGAGGCTCATGGTCAATTTAGTTGCGATGAATTATTCAATCACGAGGATAACCGCCTTAAGTTAACAGAAAATATCTTGGCTTCAGTAATGCCATTGCGCCTAGCAAAAGCATTTGCTGAGCAGAAAAATCTCCTGGGAAAAAAATGGGCTGAAGTTTCTAAAAAGGATCGCCATTCACTCAAAGAGCTCATTACCAATTGGTCAGTAAAGCCAGCTGGAACTCTAGGTTGGAAAAAAGCTGAGGTGATGTTGGGCGGTGTAGATACCAAAGAGCTTGACGGTCAAACGATGATGGCCCGAAATTATCCGGGTTTGTATTTCATTGGAGAGTGTGTTGATGTTACGGGGCATCTTGGGGGTCATAATTTTCAGTGGGCCTGGGCTAGCGGTTTTGCTTGTGCTAGCGCCCTCTAGGCTAATGCAGCTTAAATTCATTTCTCTTAAACATGCACAAACCATTTTATAAAGCAGTCATCTTCTCAATTATCTTATTGGGCTTTTGGGCCTCTCTTGGTGCCCAAGCCGCATATCCAGATAAGCCAATCAAAGTCATTATTGGTTTTCCAGCAGGTGGACCGCTTGATGCCCATATGCGCTTGCTGGTTGAAAAACTACAAGCTACCTTAGGTCAACCCGTGATCGTGGATTACAAAGCAGGGGCAGGTGGTACGGTGGGAGCGCAATTTGTGGCCCAATCCCCCGCTGATGGATACACATTACTATTGGCCAATACCGGTACGATGGTAATTAATCCGGCGGTTTACACAAAAACCTCTTATGAGACTCTAAAAGAATTTCAGCCGATTGCAAGGACCGCACAGCAGCCTTTAGCCTTGATAGTGAATAAGGATGTGCCAGCACAAACCCTAAAAGAATTGATAGCCTATGCCAAAGCCAACCCTGGGAAATTAAATTATGGCTCGGCTGGTAATGGTGGCATCTCCCATCTAGTCCCGGAAATGTTAAAAAATGAAACTGGTATTTTTATGGTGCATATTCCTTTTAAGGGCAGTGCTCCAGCCTTCACCGATCTGATAGCAGGACATGTGCAGTTTATGGCTGAGTCAGTTCCTCAGGCAGCCAATTATGCCAAGTTAGGAAAGGTGAGGGCGCTCGCAGTTACGAGCGCAAAGAGAAACCCGGCACTGCCAAGTACACCAACAGTGATCGAGACGGGTATTGCGAACTTGGAGGTTGTTGGCTTTTATGGAGTCTTAGCGCCCAAAGGGACTCCAACAGAAGTGGTTAATATACTGAGCCAGGCTTTTAAGGAGACCTTAGAGTCTGCTGATATTCAAAAAAGGATGCTTGAGCAGGGTGCCGATCCGGCTTATCTGAGTGCAGATCAATTTACTAAATTTCTAGCGGTGGAGATGCCGCGCTGGGCTAAAGCCGTAAAGCAAGCCGGAGCTAAGCTAGACTAGTTTGCTTGGTTTCTCATCCAGTCGGCAGTATTAAAAAAAGACTCTTCTAGCTGGGCGCCAATCTGACTATCAATCCCGCAGTCCTCCATCGCGCGATACATGCAGGCTAGCCATTGATTGCGTTCTTTGAGGCCAATCTTGAAGGGTAGATGTCTTGCACGTAGCATTGGATGACCATGCTTGGGGGAGTAGATATCTGGGCCACCCAGCCAACCCGACAAAAAGAGTTTGAGCTTTTCTCGGGAGCTCGATAGGTCTTGTGAATGAATGGCTCTCAATGCTTCAAAGGGTTCTTCTAGCGCCATTAAATCGTAGAAGCGGTCCACTAGCTCCTCAATCTTTGCTGCGCCACCAATCATTTCGTATGGATTTTTTCTATCGCTCATGCCCCAATTTTAATGCCAAGGCAGCAGGGAATTGGCAAGAATGCGATTTGGGTATAGAGTAGAAGTGTGCTTTTTGATTGACCAGAATGTTTATTTAACTTAAGGAGAGATGCAATGGACCACAAGGATATTCAAGCATGGCAACAAGAAAAAGCGAAAGAACTATTTGCCTATTCCCATAAATTACTGGATGCCGCAAAAGATCTAAGCGAGCATCATCTTGAAGAAATTCAGTGGGGCATGAAAAATGCCATGGAGAGCGCTAAGTCTGCTGCTAAAAATGATCTTGCTAAGCTTAAGGAGCTTCAGGAATTGGCAACCAAGGAAGCTGCAAAACGTGCGACTGTTTATCAAAAGAAAGTGAAATCTGTTCTTAAGGATATTGGCGATGATGCTGCTGATGGAACTGAAAAGCATTTAGAGAAAGTTCGTAGCTCCTTGGTGAACTGGCTTGAGGATGTTGAAGGTAAGTTACCAGGACATGCTGACAAGCTATCTAAAGTGGTGCATGACATGTCAACTGCTGGGCAGAAGATGTTTAAAGAGGGTCGTAAAATTGTGGATCAAGTTGCTGATGCTGCTGAGAAAAACATCGAAGAGCATCTGAGGAAATCTTCGGACTCAAAGAAGAATTCTAAATAGCCAGACACTACGCAAGATTGGCAGCCACCCAGATGGGTGGCTTTTTTATACCCAGCCCTGAAGCCAGATCTCAGAATCTTTCAGTTCGCGCCAAGGTATAACTCGTACATGCTGATCAAAGACGGCCTCTAGCTCAACGAACTCAATTGCCTGTTCAGGCAGCTCCGGAAGAATGACCTTACTCACTAAAAAGTGCTTACGCTTATGTGACGGTTTCACAGCAGTCCATTTAGTAAGCAATAGTTTTTTGGGGCTAAGGAGATTTTTTTCTTTAGAGTTCATTGCACTGAAATTCATTTGTGTTGCTGACGAGTTTGCCTGAACTCGTTGTAAAGATATTACTGGAGTCCTGTATTTGGGTAGGACATTTCAGATCAAAATAACTCAGCGGACCAAGGCTGCCACAGAAGTCGTATTGACGATCCTGAAACTGCATCTGCGCTTTTTTGAGAACCATGGAAGATTTATTTCCAGCGCTATCTATGCACGACCAGGTAGTGTAGGTTTCTCGCCCACAAGCTGAGAGTCCTAAAGCCAAGATCAAGAGGGCGACTGTTTTGTGCATCACTACTATCAAAGCACCCAGAAGTGATGGGTTCCATCCTTGCCAAGTTGCTCTACTAAACCAAATTCCCAATCTAGGTAGGCCTGCATCGCTGCGGGATCAACGCTGGTCCCTTCATATGGCCGCTTGTAGCGATCCATTGGGGGTGATGCTAAATGAGTAGCCCCTTTTTCAATATCAAGGCCAGCCTTGATCCAAGCTGCATTACCTCCAGTTAATACGAGTACTTCCGCCTGAGCGAGAGATTGAATGAGTGCTTGAATTTCTTGTGCAGCAAATACTGCTAACTCGCCCGTAGTGCTGGTAAGTACGTAACGATTTGCTACGGGAAGATTCTTGAAGGCGCTGGCAAACTGAGAACGTAGTGCAAACCAACTACCAGGAATATGGCCTTTAACATAATTTGCATGGGTGCTGAGATCGATGAAAATTGTCTTGGCATCATCCTTTAACCATGATGAAGCAGTATTCGCATCCACCATTTGAATATGAGGCGTTTGCGGCTGAGGTGCAATCCAGATTCCTTTCTCAGTCAGATCCGTTTCTTTGATGTCATCAATTACATAGACATCCCAAGCCATCTGCGCAAGCCATGAAGCTGGCATATTTGCTCTCACTGTACTCGGATCGGATAACACGATGCGTGCACCACGAACAGGCGCCACCATTTCTGTCTCTTGAACCAATTGCCCACCTGGTATTGAGCGAAATCCAGGTAGGTGACCTGCTTCGTATTCTTCAGGCGTTCTTGGGTCAAAGAAATACGTGGTTCGCTCGGCTTGAGATTTCCATTGCTCGATATCGGCAAGCTTAACCCGCTTAACCCCAGCCTTGTCGGCAACGCTCCGTGCGCGCTCAGCAGCCTTGGTAGCAGTACTCTCGCTGACCTCTTTGAATTGACGACTTTGACCTTTATCTAGCTCCTGACCAGCTAGGGTCCAGCCAATCGTGCCATTACGTAATGCATTCACCTCGTTTGGAATACCGGCATTAATGAGTGATTGAGTGCCGATGATGCTGCGCGTTCTTCCTGCGCAATTGACGATGATCTTAGTCTTAGGATTGGGCGCTAATTCTGGAAGGCGCAAAACCAACTCAGCACCTGGAACGCTAATACCCGTAGGAATGCTCATAGTTTGATATTCATCAAAGCGACGCACATCCACCACCACTACATCTTCCTTGTCATCAATTAATTTCTTCACTTCTTGTGCTGACAGGGAAGGCGTATGCCGCTTTGATTCCACAAATTCACCAAAAGATTTGCTTGGAACATTTACATCTTTAAAGACCTCTCCGCCAGCAGCCTTCCATCCTGTAACGCCGCCTTTAAATACTGAAACATCCAAATAGCCAAGCTTGGTGAGTCTTTCCGCTGCTAATTGCGCAAGCCCTTCACCATCATCAAGCGTAACAATCGGCACATCTTTTCTGGGAAGCTTACTGAATGCATCAACCTCAATACGTGATAGTGGAAGATTGGCAGCAAACAAAGGGTGTTCTTGTGCATGAGGATCTTCTTCACGAACATCTAATAGAGCGATTTCTTCTTTTTTGAGTAACTTATTTCGGACAAAAGCATAGTCTTGATTTTTGATGGACATCATTCTTTTCTGTATTTTTTTGGGGTGGTTAATTTAGGCGTTAATCTAAGGAAATATTCAATTTTTATGCAAGATATCGGACTAAAAGTGCCCCGAAAGCGTCGGCTTGCCTATTTAAGGCCTTAGGTAATAAATAGGGCATTTTTTGTTTTTTTTGCGTGCATCTCCATTGTTTTTAATGGTTTTTCTTATTTTGGAGGATTTATGCAATATAAGAGTTATCCCTAGGGCTAGACCTGTAATTCCCTGCTTTTTATGGGGATATACTATTTGCGAGCTTAATACTCAAACTTTAATTAAAGATCTAGGAGACAGGATGTCACAACACGATACATTGTTGGCCGCTTTTGAAACTTACAAAGCAGAGAACGAAAAGTTTATTGAAAAGGGCGTTAAGGCATCTGCTGCTCGTGCTCGTAAAGCTTTGCAAGAAATTGCTGGCGCATGTAAAGAGCGTCGTAAAGAAATTACCGCTGCCAAAGAGGCCATGGAAGCTAAGAAGTAACGCTTCTTACTTTTTATTGAATTCAGCCTGGCCCCCACAAGGAGCCGGGCTTTATTTTTATAGGCTGACAGAAAATAAAGTGAGCTTCATTGCTTTACTTCGAATCGCTAGTAAGTTTTGATATTCTGGGCTATTGGCCCACGATTCTGAGTGCTCTAGATCTGGGAACTCCAGCTCTACAAAGGCGCTAAAGGAATCACATTTCAACTCATTCCATAAAAATGTATTGAACGATCCACGAGAGAGGATCTTGCCCTGATAGCGGCTAACCGTATCCCCTACCTGCGACCGGTACTCCTCAAATGCCTCACGATTATTTAACTGAATAAGACCAATCACCTTAATAGTCATTTCATTTCCCAGAAAATGATCAAGCTAGTGTATTTAATCTCAAGCTAGATTGAGATCGAGTTATCAAATATCGCCCATCGCAAATTCTAAATTGATCGATTAAAGCTACGTTTGGGTGGGCCACTGCGCTTAGCTGCAGGTCTGGCTCCGCCATTACCGCTACCATTACTGCCGCCAGCATTGCCTGGTCGAGGCTTTCTGGATTGCTGGTGTTGCTGGCTTCTCAATTGGATGGGTTGTGCTACTGCATTCGGATCTGGTTCAAATCCAGTAATGACTTCTTGCGGCAGCTTTTGCTTGATGAGTTTTTCAATATCTCGGAGCATCTGATGTTCGTCAACGCAGACTAAAGAAACGGCAACTCCGTTTGAACCAGCTCTACCAGTCCTGCCAATGCGGTGAACATAATCCTCAGAGACATTTGGCAGATCGTAGTTCACAACGTGAGGTAGTTGATCAATGTCGATACCGCGCGCAGCAATATCAGTAGCTACTAGAACAGTGATCTTGCCATCCTTAAATTCTGCTAAAGCTTTGGTGCGAGCACTTTGGCTCTTATTACCATGAATAGCCATGGCGGTAATGCCATCTTTCTCAAGTTGGGTAACTAATTTATTAGCACCATGTTTTGTACGAGTAAATACGAGGACCTGCTGCCACTGATTTGATTTAATCAGATGCGCTAACAAAGGATGTTTTTGGTTTCTATCTACTGGGTGGATGAGTTGGGCAATAGCGTCATTGGTGCTATTGCTCCGCGCCACTTCAATTAATGCTGGTGAATTCAGCAAGCCATCAGCTAAGGCTTTAATCTCGGTAGAGAAGGTTGCTGAAAATAGTAAGTTCTGTCGTTGCTTTGGCAATGCTGCCAGTATCTTTTTAATATCCCGCAAGAAGCCCATATCTAACATACGATCTGCTTCATCAAGAACCAGAATTTCAATATTAGCGAGTGAGACACAGTTCTGTGACATGAGGTCAAGGAGGCGACCTGGTGTTGCTACCAAGATATCGAGTCCTGCAGCAATGGCTTTAATTTGGGGATTGGCACCGACGCCGCCAAAAATAACAGTCGATTTAAGGCCAGTATATTTGCCATAGGTTACGACCGATTCTTGAACTTGAGCAGCTAGTTCGCGGGTGGGGGTCAAAATCAATACGCGTAATTGACGCTTGCCACCAGTCTTCGCTGAACTGCTTAAGCGCTGAAGAATCGGCAGGGTAAAGCCGGCAGTTTTACCGGTGCCGGTTTGGGCGGCGGCTAGTAAATCTCCACCCTTTAATACAGCGGGGATCGATTTTTCTTGAATGGGGGTAGGGCTGGTATAGCCTTCCTCGCTGATCGCGCGAAGAATGGGTTCTGATAAACCAAGATCTGTAAATAACATAGGAGCCAAATAAATATTGGCCCGTATTCAATTAAACGACTATCCCGGCCAATGGGGTGAGCTGCCACACTTGCAGTGTTTGCAGAAAGAGTTGCTATTTTAAGCTATCAGGCCGCATTCCAAAGATTTGGCGTTACAGAATTGGCATACCCCGAGATAAATAATTTTTCTGAGCCTGTAGTTGGATCAAATACAGCTCGTTCGATACGGCCAATGTTGCCACCATAAACATGGATGCTAATAGAGGTTTGGTCGCTCAAGGCGTTCTCCACTACATGAATGTCATGTGTATTGGGGGATACAGTGGCTACTTGACCTGGATTGCAAATGAAAGACTGATCGGCCTGATAGCTGCCATCAGGTTGGCGGTAATAGTCGGCACTACGTTCTTGCCCTCGTAACTGACCAATCATTCCCCAGACGGTGTGGTTATGCAGCGGCGTCTTTTGACCAGGACCCCATACAAAGCTCACTATGGAAAAGCGGTCTAAGGGATCCGCATACAACAAGTATTGCTGGTAATACTGTGGGTGTGGTTTGCAAAACTCCTCTGACAGCCAGTCATCAGACTGGATTAAGTTTTCTAGGAGTTTTTTACCTTTGGAAAAAATGATCTCTTCACTCGGATGGGTTTCCAGTAGCGTTGCGAGACCTTTTACAAAGCTCAGTAATTTTCCTTCTTGCATACGTGCTCCTAAATTGAAGTCTTATTGATCAGCTGCAAACAGCCAATCAGGAAGGCCCTTAGGTTTAAGGGTGGTGGTATCAACACAAACAATATGAAGAACAGCGCTGGCAATCAGCTCGGGCTCGCTACCCGCAACAATTCGTTTAGCAGTTTGTTTTACTGCAATTTGAGTGCGACCACGATGCTCAATCAGCTGATCAATACTTAAGAGATCATCTAAGCGTCCCGGCCTATGAAAGTTCATCGTGAGCTCTCGAACGGGAAGAAGAATGCCAAATTCATTGACTAATTTTGTTGGACTTAAACCTCGTTGCTGAAGCCACTCCGAGCGACTGCGCTCAAAGATCTCTAAATAACGCGCGTGATACACAAAGCCTGCTGCATCGGTATCAGAGTAGCAAACGCGAAAAAGAAAAGGGGGGTGATTAGTTTGAGTCATGATCATTTCAATGCTATTAGTTACGTAGAATCATATCGCGATGTGGAATACCAGCTTCGTCATAAATATCGCCTTGGGCAATAAACCCAAATTGCTCGTAAAACGGGATCACTGTTACTTGGGCATGTAGCTCTATTTGTTTAATACCCTGAGATTGACATGCATTTAGTAAAGCCCCCAGTAGTTGTTTACCAACGCCTTGCCCTCGATACTTTGTCAGTACCGCCATACGTCCAATTCTTCCAATGCTTCCAACACTCCCAGTTAGGGTAACAAGGCGAGCTGTACCTATACATTCTGAGTCTGCATAGGCAAGTGCATGCTGAGCATTGAGGTCGAATTCATCGAGCTCCATCTCTTCTAGAACGCCTTGCTCCTCGATAAAGACGCGCTTTCGAATGGAGTAAGCATCTAGCTTGGCGTCCTGCCAGGTTTTAATCAGTACCACTAGAGCCATCACGATAGCGATCTGTTATTGATAGAAGAGGGGGCGAATGAGTCATCAAGGCTTCTAATTTAGCAAATTGAACCCATTTAAGGTTTAAATAAGAGCTCTAAGGTTAGAATAAATCGGAGGCTTTGCTTAGCATTGCCCCTTAAAACCTTTATTTAGGAGTTATTTTGAAGAAATCTTTACTAGCTACATTAGTTGCCTCACTCGGTTTAGTTGTTGCAGGCTCAGTATTTGCTCAAGCACCAGCAAAAATGTTGCCTTTGGCAGCCGAAGCAGTTGTATTGACTGCTACTGTTGATTCAGTCGATGTAAAGAAGCGCATCGTAGTGCTGAAAGACGCTAACGGTAACTTGGCTCAAATGAATGTATCCAAGCAAGTCAATGATTTGGATAAAGTGAAGAAGGGCGATCTGTTTGTGGTTGAGCACGCTCAAGCGATTGCAGTTGGTTTAGTTGCTGCTCCTAAGGATGCCAAGCCTGGCGTTTCAGGTGTCCGCGCTGTCGTCATCTCTGGCAAAGGTTCAGCTAAGCCATTTGAAGAGACTACTGACACTGTGTATGCAACCGTCAAAATTAGCACAATCGATGCAAAAACCCGTGTTGTGACATTCACATTGCCATCAGGTGAGAAGCAAAGAGTGAAAGTGGATCAAAGCGTCTTAGGTCTTGAGAAATTTAAGGCTGGTGATGACGTGATGGTTGAGTTCGTTGACGACACCGCAATTGGTTTCGTAACACCAAAGAAGTAAGCATTCAATAATGTATTCAGCATGACTTAGTGCTGATGTACTAAAGAAAAAGGCCCGCATTGCGGGCCTTTTGCATACCAGCTAATCACTTAAGCGTCTTTAGCAATCATGACATCAGAGGCTTTAATGACCGCCCAAGCCTGATCTCCAGCCTTGAGATTTAACTCATCAACTGCCTCATTGGTAATAGAGGCGGTAACAATATGGCCAGCACCGATATCTAATTTAACGTGAGAGGTAGTTTGACCCATTTTGAGTTCAACTACTTTTCCGCTAAGAGTATTGCGTGCGCTGAGTTTGACTTTAAGTTCCATGATTTCTCCTATTGGACGTATTGTTTGGCGTAGACGGCATCATTGTAGAGGGCTTCTTTGTACTGAGCTTTTCCATAATTACGAATGATGGCCTGACCTTCATCAGATGCTACAAACTGAATGAACTTAGCGGCAATATCGCGATTTTCAGTTGCACCAACAGGTGCTACTAAAGCATCATAGGTATTGACTAAGTAAGGGTCACCTCGATACAGAATCTGCAACTCAGGAGCGATATTTTTCTCTGCCACCCAAGTGCTGCTATCTGTCATGAAATACGCTTTATCTGTATTTGCTCTTTTGAGTGATGCTGTCATAAAGTCATTGGTTACGATATACCAATTACCTTCTGGCACGACCCCCGCTTTTTTCCAAATATCCATTTCTTTTTGGTGCGTACCCGATTTATCACTTCGAGAGATAAAGTTGGCTTGGGTCTTTGCAATCTTTGTATAAGCATCTGCACCACTACTTGCAGATTGGATCTTGGCCTTATCGGCTTTAGGGCCCACTATATAAAACTCATTAGATCCAATCAGCGTTCTACCAGTTGCCCATCCTTCAGCAATTGCCTTGTTAACCCCATCTGGTGCATGCACCATGATCATGTCAACTTGCTTCGTTTTCAGCAAATTGAGGGAGGCGCCGCTTCCTGCCTTAATCCACACCAAGCGCGCACCTTCTTTTTTATCAAAGGCCTCACCAAGTTGTTGTAGTAAACCCAACTCACCAGGGCTACCAGTGGCTAATTTAAAGCTCTTAGCACCTTGACCATAAGTAGCCTCTACTTTTGGCGGATTGGATTGCGCTGTCGACGTTTGCATTCCAAGTCCCAATAGCAAAGTGGTGAGTAGGGTGCTAGTGAATAGATGTGGATATTTCATCTGCATTATTTCTTGGCGTTCGGGAAGAAGAGTTGTTCGCCACCAATTTGATAGCTGGCAATCACGTCTTGACCATTTTTAGAAGTAATCCAATCAATGAATTCTTGGCCTTCAGCTTTTTTCACATGCGGGAATTTAGTTGGGCTTACCAACATCACGCCATATTGATTAAATAGCTTTGGGTCACCTTGAACTAGGATTGTTAAATCGCCACGATTCTTAAATGAAAGCCAAGTAGCGCGATCGGCCAAGATGTAACCATTCATTGCGGAAGCAGTATTTAATGCTGGACCCATACCTGAGCCGGTTTCTTTGTACCAAGCGCTTGGAGCCACCGTGACAGCAGCATCTTTCCAGTAGCGCAATTCAGCCGCATGTGTACCACTCTTGTCGCCACGGGATACGAATGGTGCCTGTGCTGTAGCGATCTTTTGAAATGCGACTTTGATGTCCTTGCCACCACCAATTTTGGCTGGATCTGATTTGGGGCCAATCAAGACGAAGTCGTTGTACATGACTTCAACACGTTTTGTGGCAAAGCCCTCAGCAACAAACTTTTCTTCAGCTGGTTTGTCGTGCACAAAGACCACATCGGCATCACCACGACGTCCAATATCTAAGGCTTGGCCAGTACCAACGGCCACTACTTTGACATCGATTCCACTCTTCATTTTGAAGATTGGCAAGATAAAGCCAAAAAGACCAGATTGCTCTGTGGAGGTGGTTGAGGAAAGGACAATACTTTTCTCTTGTGCATAAGCTGAGCTGCCTACCAGCATTAGTGCAGCAACGGCTCCTGCCAGTAATTGCTTAAATGAGAATTTCATTTGAATAGAGCTCCATGAGTTAGGTTCGGTTAAGATTTGTCATATTACAAAACATCAATATGCAAAAAATTACATATGAGAATTCAGATCCGGCCAACCCTCGTTTTTGGAAATAAGAATGCTAAAGATCCAGCTGTGGTGGATTTGGTGTGGTTGACTGCCTTATTAAAAGACATTGATCACGGTAAAACACTGATGTCTGCCTGTAAAAAAATGGGGCTCTCTTATAGAAACGTTTGGCAAAAACTCAACGATGTAGAGCTGGCCTTGGGATTTAAGTTGATGGATCGTGTGAGGGGGCACGGCTCTCAATTATCAGAATACGCAAGATACTTGATTCAATTTACCGAAGACTTTGATCAAAAGACGATGCGATTAGGGCAATCCAGCCTGTCGCACCTAGAAGAAGGCTTTGCCCAATTTAGGGTGAAGGCCAAAAAACAATGGCGCTTTGCTAGTAGTAGTGATCCGATTATTCAAAAGGCGGTATTCAATATTGGTGGCTTTGAACTCATTACTGCTGGATCGGGCGAGGCTTTAGAGCGACTACAAAATTATGAAGTTGATATTGCCGGTTACCACGTTTCAGATCCCAAAAGTTCCTTGATTATTTCTAAGCAATTACAAAAAGAGGGGATGCAAATATTCCCCGTAATGAAGCGTGTACAAGGTCTGTTGGTGGCCAAAGGAAATCCACTCAATATTATTTCTCCTAAAGATTTACTAAGACCCAAAATTCGCTTTATTAATCGCCAAAAAGGATCTGGCACACGTTTGCTCCTGGATACGATTTTGGCTAAGGAAGGTATTGATGCGCAGGGCATTAAGGGCTACGAAAATGAAGAGTTCACCCATTCCGCAATTGCTACAGCGATATTGGCTAAAAAAGCAGATGCCGGCATGGGTGTCAAAAGTATTGCATTGGAGAATGGGCTAGATTTCATTCAATTGAAAGATGAAATCTTCTTTCTTGCCATGAACAAGGACCTTAGCCTGAATACCGATTTCGCAAAACTGATTCGGAAAATTCGGGTTCTTTCCAGCGCTAGTCCGGGCTATAGGTCGATCGGGCTCAAGCGGCAGATTGCAGGTTGGCTTTAACTAGCGCAAGCCTAAATGAGTACGCCGATTGAAAAATGAGATAAATTATGAGTCATACCCACTTATCTCTGAGAAGCCACCCATGAAATCGCTCCTTCGCCCCTTTATTCTAGCCGCTTGTATTTTCTCCCCATTAGCCGCCTTTGCTGAACCTGGTGAGAATACTTATAAGCAAGTCTGCGCAGCCTGCCATGGCGCTGGCGTTCTGAAGGCTCCTAAGTTTGGTGATAAAGCTCAGTGGACCCCATTGATTGCCGAAGGTCAGGTCACCCTCACTGCACATGGATATGTTGGCGTGAGAGGAATGCCCGCCAAAGGCGGCAATCCCAATCTCTCGGTGGAAGGATTCTCAGAGGCAGTGGTTTATATGGTTAATAAGGCCGGTGGCAACTGGAAGACTCCTGATGCAAAAACCCTAGCAGCCATCAACAAAGAAATTGAAGCGCGTAAAGCGAGCCTGAATAAGAAGCCGTAAGCGCATGACTTTATTGCCACATCAGATTGAGATCATTGGCTACTGCGCTGCATTTTTAACTACGATTGCCTTTCTGCCTCAGGCCATTCAATCTTGGCGCACCAGAGATCTCTCTGGGATCTCGGTGGGGATGTATAGCCTATTTACTGCTGGGGTGGGTTTGTGGCTCATCTACGGTCTCATTATTGAGAAGTGGCCCTTGATTTTGGCTAACGCCTTGACCTTTGCCTTGGCTCTGAGCATCTTGGTGCTCAAGCTCCGTAGTAAGGGGCAGTAATGACATTGATTCAAGTGATGTCATAATTTATTTAGATCAGAGTTATTAAAAATTAGACATTCATTACAAAGGCCATTCATGAGCAATACATACGTCATCGATCCCCCCATTGTTCCATCGCTACCCGTTGTAGGCGATACCCGCCGTTTTGCTGTAAATCGCATCTATTGCGTGGGTCGTAACTATGCTGATCATGCTCGTGAGATGGGTCATGACCCCGATCGTGAGCCGCCATTCTTTTTTATGAAGCCGGCCAATTCAATCGTTACCGATGGTAAAGACATGCAATATCCAAACCTGTCAAATGATGTTCACCACGAGATTGAGATGGTTGTCGCGATTGGTAAGGGCGGCGCCAATATTTCTGCGGATAAGGCGCTAGAGCATGTTTATGGTTACGGAGTTGGGCTGGACATGACTCGTCGTGACTTGCAAGGCGAAGCAAAAAAAATGGGGCGCCCTTGGGATACTGGAAAAGCATTTGATCAATCTGCCCCATGCGCTGCTCTGACGCCTGCCACTCACTTTGGTCATCCTACTAAAGGTGCAGTCAAGCTCCTAGTGAATGGTGAAGTGCGCCAAGAGGGTGACTTAAACCAACTGATTTGGAATGTTCCAGACACCATTGCATACCTCTCTACTTTATTTACGCTTGAGCCAGGTGATTTAATTATGTCTGGTACACCTGCGGGCGTGGGTCCTGTAAAAAAAGGTGATGTACTTGAAGGATCTGTCGAAGGTTTAAGTCCCCTGAAAATCAAGATCGTATAAATAGTTTAAGCAGTTCAGACAGACAAAGGGATGGAGATGAGAATTAAGGCGCTGGGAATCGCGATGGTAATGTGCGTTGGCGGCGTCTCACTTTCGGCCTGCACATCGGTTGATCAGCCCAAGGCGGAAGCTCCACCACCCAGTCGCTATGCCAATGCCAGTCCCTTAGATTTGCGCCTGAGTACTTGGCCTTATCCTTATCCCACTAAAGAATTTAAAACCTCTATTCAGGGGCAGCCCGCCAGTATGATTTATATGGACGTGCCCGCAGTTGGTAAGCAGAAGGGGGTCGTGGTTTTGTTTCATGGGAAGAATTTCTCAAGTGATTATTGGGCGCCTACGATCAAAGGATTGGCTGCGGCAGGTTACCGAGTCATTGCTCCAGATCAAATTGGCTTTGGCAAATCTTCCAAACCAGACGTTGCATACCACTTCGATGATCTTGCTCAGAACACACAAGCCCTGTTGAAATCACTCGGTGTCAGTAAGACTTCAGTGATTGCCAACTCCATGGGTGGCATGGTAGGCATTCGGTTTGCGCGTCTTTATCCTAAAACTGTCCAGAAGCTGATCTTGGAAAACCCATTGGGTCTTGAAGACTACAGCAAAGATATCCCGCCACAAACGAATGACAATCTACTCAAGCTAGAAATGGCGCAAACAGAAACTAGTTATCGCCGTTTCTTGCAATCTTATTTTCCGGTCTGGCAGCCGAGCTTTGAGCAGTTTGTAGAGGTGTATGTCAGGATTCAAAAAGGGCCTGACTACCCAGCGTATGCAAAGACCTCAGTGTTAACTTATCAGATGATTGCTGAAAAGCCGGTAGTGGGTGACTTGCCTCAACTGAAGATGCCGGTATTGCTGGTCATTGGCCAGAAAGATAGAACCGTATTTGGCCGTCGCTTTGCTCCACCTGAGGCCGTTAAGTCTTTGGGTAATTTTCCCGAGTTAGGTCGAAAAGCGGCTCAGGTGATTCCGAATGCCAAGTTAGTTCCCTTGGACAATGTCGGGCATATTCCGCATATTGAGGTGCCGGATATTTTTGTGCAGACGGTAGTGGATTTCTTAAACTCGAAATCCTGAAACAGGCTGTCATCGATCAGGTGACTAGTGGCTGATCTTTATTTACCAAGCCACTGAGGCGGGCGTCCTTCAAGGAAGGCGTTGACTCCTTCTTTGAAGTCAACGCTGTTGTAAGTCTGCCTCATGAGTTCAGTGCAATCCGGTAAGTTACTCTCCATCAAGCGTGCCAAAGTGACTTTGCTCGCCTTTTGTGTAATCGGTGCGAGTGCTACTAATTTACTGGCCAAAACTTCTGTTACTTCTGTAATGGTATCGGGGGTAGTGGTTTGATAGAGGTAGCCTGAGTTGAGTAACTCGGGTGCTTTAATGAGTTCTGCACTTAGTAACATGCGCTTCACCATTGGCGCGCCTAAGTGAGAAGCGATCCAAGATAGATTGCTGGGCGATAAACAGTTACCTAAGGTCTTGGCGACCGGAATACCAAAGCGCGCATCATCAGTTGATATTCTGAAATCACATGCGGTAGCAATCAGTAGCCCACTACCCACCGCCAATCCTTCAATGAGTGCAATTGTCGGAATAGGTAAATGTTGGAGTGAGTGAAAAATGGCATCTACCGCAACTTCATAGGCCTCATCTTTTTGGAGATCTACAAATTGCTGAATATCACTGCCCGATACAAATGCTTTATCACCAGCACCTCTAAAAATAGCGACCCTGATCTCTGACATATTTGCTATCGCATCGCAAATGCGCTTAAGTTCTTCATACATAGACCATGTCAAGGCATTGCGCGCTGTGGGATTGTTGAAGGTGATTCGGGCTATGGAACCATCAAACTGGAAATCGATGCAAGGTGGGGTGGATTTCATGGTCTCATTCTATACAAAAGACCCTTTGAGTAACTTGTTTTTAGGTCTGGATCGACCTGCGATAAAATTCATTCATGTATATGTTTCTACCTTTCCTGACAGCCTGTATCGGCCTTGTCCTTGTGTGGTTTGAGAAACGTTTGGCAGGTTTATTTGTACTTGCTATTACCGTCGCCATCTTGATGTTCTGGTTCCGCATTCATGCGAACAGTCATCTCAATCTCAATTTCTAAAGAAGATGAGCAAGCATTCTTTTCCTTCCTTGGCAGGTCTTGGTAATCAGCTTGCCTTAGCCGCGATTATCAGCATGTTGTCTTATGCCTTTGTCGACCAACTGTATTTTGGTGAATTGCCATGCCCACTGTGTCTGATGCAACGCATGGGTTTTGTGATTATCGGTTTTGCACTGGTGCTCAATATTCGTTGTGGAGCGCATTTCGCTCACTACGGCTGGGGCATCATCGGTGGCTTAGTAGGCATGATGGTTTCTTTACGCCAAGTGCTCTTGCATGTTTTACCGGGAGATAAAGGATTTGGCGCAACTTTTTTAGAGCTGCACTTCTACACTTGGGCTTTTGTGGGCTATCTTGGTCTCATCGCGGGATTGGCAATTCTATTGATGCTGCCTAACCGAGACGTGCGTTCGCGTTCACTGTTTGCCAACACAATAGTCATGATATTTATTGTTTTAGTCTTTGCTAACCTGGCTTCCACTCTGTTGGAATGCGGCATTGGCCCTTGTGCTGATGATCCCGTTAAATATGACGGATGGATTTGGTTGCGTACGCGTTTTGGTTTTTAAGTTAATGCCTGTGAAGTCTCTTCTAGCCCTGCTGGTTTTCTTGGGTTTGACTAATTTCGCCCAATCCCAAACAGGTAAAACTGAGACTGCTTGGCCCAAACAAGCCATTCGGATTGTGGTGACCTTCACCCCTGGTGGGGCACCTGATATTTTGGCGCGTGTACTGGCCGAGAGTTGGCAGAAGAATCTAGGCGTACCAGTGCTGGTGGAAAATCGACCTGGTTATGGTGGCAACATCGGCGCTGACCTGGTAGCCAAGAGCGAGCCAGATGGCTACACACTCCTCATCGGCACGGTGGGTATACATGCAATCAACGGTGCTCTCTATGACAAGTTGTCTTTTCATCCGATCAATGATTTCACGCCCATTAGTTTTTTAGCAAGTACCCCCAATGTACTGGTGGTGAATAAGATGTTGGGCGTCAACAATCTGCACGAATTGATTGAGCTCGCCAAGGCCAAGCCCAATGAGCTTACTTTTGGCTCCTCTGGTGTCGGCACTTCATTACATATGTCTGGTGAACTCTTTAAAGAAATGACTGGAGTGCAGATTCGGCATATTCCATACAAAGGTAGAGCTCAATCCTTGCCCGATCTCATTAGTGGACGTATTTCTATGCTGTTTGATAATCTATCTTCATCGCTGCCTTTGATTAAGGCGGGAGAGGTTCAGGCTTTGGCAGTAACTACTTTAAAACGCTCTCCAGCAGCTCCAGAGATTCCGACCATGGCAGAGCAAGGCTTGCCTGGATTTGAGGCTACATCGTGGTTCTCCCTCATGGCGCCAGCAAATCTACCTTCAGCCCTACAAAAGCGCTTAAATACCTTGACTCGCCAAACCCTTAATCAGTCCGAAGTCCAAAACAAGCTCCGTGCCAGTGGTTTGGAGCCAGCGCCAGGCAGTCCACGGGAGCTCGATAAGTTGATCCAATCCGAGAGCAATAAATGGGGTAGGATTATTTACAAATCAGGCGCAAAATTAGAGCAGTAGCTCAATGCGGCAAAGTAATAAATATCTTAATAAAAGCCTTATTCCTGTCAGCCTAGATTTAGGTGAAGCGTTAAAGGTAGTAGGAGGCGACCATTTAAAGGGGTCTACTATGAATACAGCTCAACTGCAATACCCATTCAGCATCTCTAAAGTGATGCTAGCGCTCTTCACGGCAACAGGATTACTGGTGCTTGCATCAGCGCCGGCTCAGGCGGGCAATGTCGGTTGGGCGGTCTCCGTTGGGGGAGGTTACGGCGGCGGCCATGGTGGCGGTTGGCGTCCGGCAGCATATGGGCCAGGTTATGGCGGCGGATGGGGCCCAGGCTGGCGTGGTGGATATTACGGTCCCGGCTATGGCTACCCTTATGCTGCTGGCTACTATGCGCCACCCGTGGTTTACGCAGCGCCACCAGTGGTGAGTTATTCGGCTCCGCAACAGCCTATGGTGTTAGCTTCCCAACCCCAAGCTCCAGTTTGGTATTACTGTGAAGCGAGCGGGCAATATTTCCCATACGTGCAAAGTTGTGCATCGGGTTGGCAGACTCAGCCGGCGATGCCACCTTCTGGTAACGCACCCACCAGCCAGCATAGACAAAATTAAGTAATTGACTCAATTTAGGGAATGAATATGAAACGTGCCGTACTGACTTTGGTCATCATCAGCTCTTTGGTTGCTTGTGTCTCTGCGCCAACTGGTCCAACCATTGCGATCATGCCGCGTGAAGGTAAACCTTTTGAAGTATTTCAGCAGGAAGATCAGCAGTGTCGTGAGTTTGCTGCAAATGCGATTAAAGATACTAGTAATGCCGCCTTAAAAGAAGGTGCAACTAGTGCTGCTATCGGCGCTGCTATCGGTGCGGCAGCGGGTGCGGTGATTCAGGGGGGTAGTAGTCAGAACATTGGCACTGGTGCTGGCGTTGGCTTGCTCGGCGGCGCAGCCATGGGCGCTATGAATTCCTCGGGCAAACAAAATCAAGCACAGGCTCAATACAATATTGCTTATCAGCAGTGCATGTACTCGAAAGGTAATCAGGTGCCAAGTTATCCATCCCAGGGAGGTAGCCCTAACTACAGACCTCCAAGTAGTGGATTTAAACCTATTCAGTAAAACAATTTACTGAAATTAAACCTGAACCGGCGGATGCGTTTTCTCAAAGCGTGCTGCCGTTCTTCTAAAGAGGTAGAGCAAGAGTAGTGCAGCCAATCCTAAGCTCATACTATTGCCAGCCCAAAAGCCATTAGCACCCTGCAAAAACTCCGGGGTATTGCCAAATACATTAAAGCCCATCAAATATCCGCCACCTAAGCCTACGCCCCAAAGTGAGCCTGCATAAATCAGCATAGGCCAGAGGGCAATTCGATAGGCGCGCAGAATAAATGCTGCAGTAACTTGCAAGGCATCAAAGAGTTGGTAAAAAGCAATAAACAAAAAGAGTGGAATAGAGAATGCCTTTACCTCGTCCGGTGGATCGTAAAGGTCTAGCAAGTTCGCTCTAAAAATCCACACCATCACACCGATGAAAACACACAAAGTAGTGGTGAAGAAAACCGATGACCAGCCAATTTCTTCTGCACGTTCTTGTTTATCTGCACCAATGGATTGGGATACCAGGGTCATCGTGGCAATCGATAGGGATAGGGGCACCATGTAAATTACCGTCCCCATATTGGCCACAATTTGATGGCCTGCTAAAGCGGTGGTACCTAAGCGCGCAATAAAGAGTGACATGAAGGTGAAGGAGGTCACTTCAATTAAATAACTAAAGCCAATTGGCGCGCCCAATTTCAGAAGGGTCCAGATGCGATGCCAGTCGGGCCAACTAAAGCGTGCAAAGATTTTGAATGGCTTGTAGAAGCTATCAAAGAGCACGAAACCAAGCGTGATGATGAGCCAGAACCAATTGATGATGACAGTGGCTACTGCGCAACCTGGTCCACCCATACCTTCAATACCAAAGCCTCCATAAATAAATAAGAGATTGAGTGGTAGTTTTAATCCCAAACCAATCAGTTGCACTACGGTAATGACTGTTGGTCTTGAAACGGCATTGTGCAGCGCCATGAGCACGCGCATTGCCATACTGGCAGGTAAACCAATTGCCAGGATATGGAGATACAGCTTGGCTTTACCTTCAATATCTGGAGTTACCTGAGAGATTTGCAGTAAGTGATTTGCATTGAGCAAGATTGCAGTACCCAATAGGGTGAGTCCAAGAGCGAGCCAGGTGGCTTGACGCACTTCTTCACCAATCTCACCAAAACGCTTAGCGCCAAAGAGTTGTCCGGCAATTGGGGCGAGGGCAGAGATCACGCCGGTGAGACCAACATAAATACTAATAAAGATAGCTGAAGCCATCGCCAGAGCAGCTAAGTCATCGGCAGAATAGCGCGCAGTCATAGCCGTATCTAAAACGCCAAAGGTAATGACTGCTAGCTGACCAATCAGTAGTGGGCCCGCAAGTTTTAGAAGGGAGGGGATATCCTCGCGCAAACGCGATAATTTAAAGTGCAGCACGTTTTATTCTTTACCTGCAGGGGTAATTTGATAGAGGCGCAGACGCTCATCACGATCAGACGCACGGCGATCTTCCCAGAGTAATTCAATTTTCTTTTTATTGAGACTGGCGTATGCCTTTGCCTCTAAAGAGCTGTGAGTCAACATCAGATTGCAGTTGGAATCATCACGCAAAGCAAGTTTTGTGAAATAGCTAAATGAGGCCAATTGAGCTGGACCTAGATTGGTGGTGTCAATGCATCCTGGCGTATTGGCAATAATCGTTTCTAGACGATCAGAAACATAGCGATAGGTCTTGGCGTAATTAATCGTTGGTAGCCACAAAGTCATCAAGAGAACCCACATCAAGGTAGTGCCCGAGGCAGAAATGATGAGGCAGCGCCAGATTTCTTTTGGGGCACGAGAAGTTCTCCAGCGCACAATCGCTAACCAGACGCCGGTAATCAGAAGCGCAACCAGAAAGCCAGTGTAATCAAACTGCGCCTGGAAGCCAGGTAATAGTCTTGCTAAATTTGTAGCGGTTGATTCTGGGAAGCCGGTCACCTTAGCAAGCCAAATAATCCAAATGGCCAAAGCAATCATGGTGAAGCTAAACATGGCAAACCAATCAATAAAGCTGATCAGACCACGTTTAAGAATCGGTAAACTAAATGCAGCAATGATCGATAAACTTGGAATCAAAACAATGAGGTCATGTTCGTTTGCCTCTAGGCGGAACAGAACATAAATCAAGCAACCAATAAACAAACTCAGCGGAATGCACAGATGAGGAGCGCGCCATTGCCCCGCCTCCTTTACTCGACCCCAATGTGCGAGGGAGATGATAGCCAATGGCCAAACTGGCCAAGCGTAAGCCCAGAAGTTAACGCTCAAAAATCCTAGGGATTCAACAGAAGGTGTTGCGCGCATTTCTGGTACATTGCGCCAACCTTCTTCTGCGATATGACGCCACTCAGGAGAGAGATTACCCAAATACCAAAGTGCCGGCCAAATTGTAAAACCAATCAGTCCTAAGACCGTACTAGCTAAGGTCCAGCGAAAGCGTAACTTCGCATTACTGGCAATCACTGCAATGATGGTGGAGCTGACGATGATGAGGCTGAGCGTCAGATTGCTCGAGAGTGCAACGATCGCAATACCAAGACCAGTCCAGAGACCGCCTTGCCAGGGTTTATCTAAACCGCGCACTGTGCCATACAAGACAATGCTGATGCCCATGAGTTGCGCCATCATCGGCGTAGTCTCATGTGCACGTTGTGCAAGGCCAACGCAGGCTAGGAAAATCAGTAGCGCACCATCGGCCAAAGTCATGCCGTAATTTTTACGACCAGGCTGACCACCAACTGCCAGTACCATCGGCTGCACCTCTGGGCGACGTCCTAATAGGTAGGTCGCATACCAAATGGCTAGAGCAGAAGCAAAAAAGCAAACTGCTGCATAAAGACGTGCCGCATTAGCCTCTCCAATGAATGGGCCAAACAAATCCATCAGAGTGGCGCCTAGCCAGTAGGGAAAGGGTGTACCAAGAGAAACATCACGTCCCTCAAGGTGCGGAACAATCCAGTCGATTGCTTTGCCACTGTGCAAAGTCCACATGCCACCAAATCCAATGGCATCCTCGTTCTTCCAGGGGTCACGCGCAAAGAGTCCGGCAAAACCATAGACCAAGGTCAGCGCAAAAATAATAATGCGTGGAATGGAGGTGGTGGCGGCGGCGGTGAGTTTGACCATATAAAAATAGCAATAAAAAAGGCAGCAAACGCTGCCTTAATTATCTCGCAGGGGAGGGTGAATGTCCAGCCCCTTTGTTGAGTAAGCCTATTACTTCTTCTTAGCTGGCTTTTCAGCAGCTTTAGCTTCTGCAGCAGCAGCTTTTTTCTCAGCTGTTTTAGCAGCGCCATCACCGGTAGCTTTAGCAACCGCTTTAGTACCGAATTTCTGACGGAATTTCTCAACACGACCGGCAGTATCCATAATCTTCTGGGTGCCAGTGTAGAAAGGGTGTGACTCAGATGAAGTCTCGATCTTGGCTAATGGATATTCCTTGCCATCTTCCCACTTGATTGTCTCTTTAGTAGACATTGTGGAGCGAGTCTTGAAGCTGAAGTTATTAGAAACGTCTACAAAGACGATTTCACGATATTCGGGGTGAATGCCAGGTTTCATTATTAAGTCCTATTAGCGGGCAGCCGTTTTGGTCCAAGGACCTAAATACTTACCCAAGTTAAATGCAAATTATTAAAGCGGTAAAAGCGAAATTATGCCATGAAATCAACAACAAAGCGCACTTTTACCGACTCCGAGAGCCTAAATTAGCCACCCTTGCGCATTAAATCGAAGAATTCACCGTTGTTTTTGGTGGATTTGAGTTTATCAACGATAAAGTTCATTGCCTCAATATCGTCCATATCGGCCAATAATTTACGCAATACCCAGATTTTCTGGAGATTTTCTGCTTTAACCAGCAACTCTTCACGGCGGGTGCCAGACTTGTTGAGATTAATCGATGGGTAAACACGACGCTCAGCTAAACGACGCTCAAGGTGTACTTCCATATTACCGGTACCTTTGAACTCTTCGTAGATGAGGTCATCCATACGGCTACCTGTTTCAATTAAGGCGGTAGCAATGATGGTGAGTGAGCCGCCTTCTTCCACGTTACGCGCCGCACCAAAGAAGCGTTTTGGACGTTGTAATGCATTTGCATCCACACCACCAGAGAGTACTTTTCCAGATGAAGGAATGACAGTATTGTAGGCACGAGCCAAACGGGTAATCGAGTCAAGTAAGATGATGACATCTTTTTTCATCTCGACTAAGCGCTTGGCTTTTTCAATCACCATCTCGGCAACCTGAACGTGACGGACAGCTGGCTCATCAAAGGTCGAGGCAACGACTTCGCCACGAACAGAGCGTTGCATTTCAGTAACTTCTTCAGGGCGCTCATCCACCAACAATACGATCAAGATGGCGTCGGGATTGTTTGCAGAAATGGCATGTGCAATATGTTGCATCATCACGGTCTTGCCGGATTTTGGTGAAGACACGATCAAGCCACGCTGACCATAGCCAATCGGGGAGATCATATCGATGATGCGGCCAGTTAAATTCTCTTCCGCCTTGATGTCACGTTCCAATTGAATAACGCGATTTGGGTGCAATGGCGTTAAGTTCTCGAACATGATGCGGTTCTTCAGGGCCTCAGGAGCCAAACCGTTAATTTTGTCTACCTTAACCAATGCAAAGTAACGCTCGCCATCCTTAGGGGTGCGAACCTCGCCTTCAACGCTGTCACCAGTGTGCAGGTTAAAGCGGCGAATCTGAGCGGGGGAGATATAGATGTCGTCGGGAGAAGCCATATAAGAGGCATCTGGGGAGCGCAAGAAGCCAAAGCCGTCAGGCAAAACTTCCAAGGTGCCATCACCAAAAACAGATTCACCTTCCTTGGCGCGCTTCTTCAGAATGGCAAACATCAACTCCTGTTTGCGCATACGTTGCGTATTTTCAATCTCCAGGCTAGCTGCCATTTCAAGCAGGGCGGATACGTGGAGTACTTTGAGTTCAGATAATTGCATGTGGTTCTCGGGTGTGAATAAGGATGTAAATGTGTTTTGGGATATCGCTGTCTAGATGGATATCAGACAGAATTGAAAAGCGGAATGTTTGGGGGGGGGATTTTGCTAAAAAAGAGGTGCACTTAAAGTGCGTTGAACTACTGATAAAACAGATATTACACTAAAAACAGCTAAAAACCACAGGCTCACCCAGTGAACCTGTGATCGACGACTATTTACAGATGACTATCAATAAAGGCGGTCAACTGCGATTTGGCCAAAGCGCCTACTTTTTGGGCAGCAACAGTACCGTTCTTAAAGAGGATCAGTGTAGGAATGCCACGAATATTGAACTGGGCAGGAACGCCTTGGTTCTCATCCACATTCATCTTGGCGATTTGGATCTTGCCGCCGTATTCACCAGCCAGCTCTTCCAGGATAGGGCCGATCATCTTGCAAGGACCACACCACTCAGCCCAGAAGTCCAAGAGAACAGGTTTATCGGACTTGAGAACGTCTTGCTCGAAAGAAGCGTCAGTTACATATTTGATGCCGGCACTCATGAAAATTCCTTAATTAGTCTTATTTAGTTTTATATAGTTATTACGTTACAGCGCTTATATTAGCAATAAGCCACACATTCTGCCTAAATTCTAACAATCGCCCTCAAACTAGCCCCAAAACCACTCTCAATGTCGCACGCATTTCCGACCATAAACGAGCAAAAGCAGCCACATGCTTGGGCAATAGCGCCTAATGCCGGCGCTCTGAAATCGCTCGCCGAGGGCATTTGGAGTTGTGCAGTGCAAACGAACCAGCGCCCCTTAGTGGTGCTGAGTACGGCAGGCCCATTAATGGGGGTGAGAGCCGCTTTAGAGAAGCATCGACCCAAGGATTTGCCGAGCCATATTGCCTTTCTACCCCAAGTCATGAGTTTTAACGACTGGCTAGAAGCAGCGCCAGGCGCATGGAAATTCCCCAAAAAACAAACTGATTTAGAGCGATGGTTATCTGTATTTGCCACGCTTCGCAAACACAAAGAACTACAAGCCTGGTTTAAGGCCGAAACCGAAGCGGGGTCATGGGGATTGGCGCAAGCCATCATTGCAGCTTGCGATACCTTATCTAACTCAATAGCGCCCGGTCTTCAGCAGGAGCTACACAAGCTCATCATTCATCAAAAAGAACTCGTTACTCAAAACACGCAATCTTGGATCGAAACTCTAGAGCCATTATTGGATCGCACTATCGGACAGGCATACCCAGCACTTGCTAGAAAAGTAGTGGATCAAGAAGCACAAGTACTGCTGACATTCTGGAGATACATCACCAGCCCAAGTGATCCCGCATTCAGAAAGCAATTTGCTATGGCCGCCCATCTTGAGGCTGCTAAGAAAATTGCACAAGCAAATGTAAGGCCTTTGATTTGGGTGGAGACAGCAGACCCAACTCCGATTGATAAGCAACTTATTCAAGGCTATTTAGAGGACTATGCGCAGTACGCCACAGCAGTTGAGGTGACGATGAATTGGGAATCGGTTGCACTCTGGGCAGAGGCATTAAGCCCACAGATGCCTGAAGAGCAAAAGCTGCAAACCATTCAAGCCAACATTAATAATGTGTATCCAGAGCATTGGCGTTTAGTTGCCGCAAATCGATTTGAAGAGTTAGCGTGGGCAACAGCCAAAACAATTGAGCAACATTTAATCAGCGGTAAAACGAATATCGCCTTAGTAGCACAAGATCGCCTAGTTGCGAGAAGGGCGCGTGCCTTGCTCGCACGCCTTGGATCATCCCTTAAAATTCAGGATGAAACTGGTTGGAAGTTATCCACTACCAGAGCGGCTGCGGCACTCAATAGTTGGCTTGAGTTATTACGTGCTCCACCTGAAGGGCCTAGCGCCGCTGACCTGTTGGAGTTCTTGCAAAATCCATTCTTAGGCCTTGGTAAGTGTCTTAACGCAAACAGTGCGCGTGATGCAGAATCCTTAAATGGATTAGTGGCACATCTCGAAGACATTTTGATTGCTAGCCAGGCCAAATCTGGCTGGGAAACTTTTCATATGGCGATCGAGGGATCGGTCGCGCATCGCTCTACTGCACCTAATCCGCTTTTACTAGAGCTCCTGCAATCCATTCGTGGCCGACTCAATCGCTGGCGTGGAATTAAGATCAATTGCGCTCTTGCGCATCAGTATTTGATGGATGATCTTGAGCTAATGGGAATGATCCAGGGCTTAGAAAAAGATTCTGCTGGCAAGCAATTGCTTGAGCTTTTGGAAACATTTGATTTTGATGTAGAGCATCAGCAAATTTCCATGCGCCTCAATGAATGGCTGAGTTTATTAAAGACTGTCATCGAAGAGTCTTCTTATGAAGAGAAGGGTATCAATGCAGCGGCTACTTTAAGCATCCTGCCACTCAGCTCCACTCGTTTTAGAGAATTTGAATCTGTTGTGATGGTGGGTTGTGACGAACAGCAACTTCCCGCGTTTTCAGAGCCACCATTATTTTTCTCAGATGCCTTGAATCGACTCTTGGGTGGATCGAGTATCGAGGCTCAGTTTATTCAGCAGGCGCGAGATTTATCTCAACTACTCATCTCCTTTCAAAGTATCGATCTCCTTTGGCAAAGCAAGAGCAAAAGTGGAGAGCCACTAAGACCATCTGCTTGGATCCAGCGCCTTCAAATGGGTTTGCCCGATTGGCAGGCACAAAATGCCAGTGCCTTATTTACACCTCGCAGTGCTACAGCAGCCCCATCACAAATGGCGATCGCAACATTGGATTCGGATTTGCCGATGCCGGTCTCGATGAGTCCAAGTGCTTACAAAGCTTTGCGTGACTGCCCTTATCGATACTACGTTCGCAGCCTACTAGGCTTACGTAAGCTAAAGGGCTTTGAAGAGGGCTTTGATGCCTCTCTCGCTGGGCAAACGCTACACAAGATCTTGCGTAACTTTTATCACGCTATGAAAAGTGAGAAGCAAAAATCACTCTCAACCATTGTCACTGATGCAAAGCTACGTAGCGCTTGGATGCAGGATCAACTCATACTCATCTCCGAACAAGTCTTTAAGCGTTTAATCGAAGGTGATGCCAGAGTTTTAGGTGTCTTAAGGGATTGGCAAAAACAAATCCCGAGTTTTATTCAATGGCAGTTAGATCGTGAAGCTCGAGGTTGGCAGTTCCATGATGCTGAAGTGAAGGTTGGCTTTGATCTGCCATTTACGGATATAGATGGTAACGAGCGGCACATTCGAATTGAGGGTTATGCAGATCGCTTTGATGTGAGCGTTCATGACCCTGAGCTCGCATCGGTCATTGACTATAAGAATCAGAATCTTACTAAAGTAAAGCAGCGCTCAGAGGCGGTACTAGATGACCCTCAGTTATTAATCTATGCCAGGGCCTCCAATGAAGGTAAAGAGATCCCAGGGCGCGCAGTGAGTGCTGCCGAGTGGGTTGCCTTAAAGGCTGAGGTGAAGAAAGATGGCGATGGGGCTGAACGTTCGGTAGTCATCGCAGAAATGCCAGACCTTATGCAAGCATTTTCTGAGCAAATGACTGAGGATGTGCAATCACTTTGGTCAGGTAAGCCTCTCAAGGCATTTGCACCCGATAGCGTCTGCCAATATTGTGAAGCCAGGGGCATATGCAGAAAGGGGATGTGGTGAGTAACTCTACTTTCCCAGTTGCGATTGCTTGCGATCCCAATCGCTCAGTGATCGTATCTGCATGCGCAGGTAGCGGAAAGACTTGGCTATTGGTCACCCGAATGGCTCGCCTCCTGTTAGCAGGAGCCAAGCCTCAAGAAATCCTCGCACTCACTTTCACCCGAAAAGCAGCACAAGAGATGCGTGATCGCCTTTATCGTTTGTTGGAAGAGTTTTCGCAATCGAGTGATGAGCAGTTGCTTCAGCATTTAACTGATCGCGGTCTGAATACCGATGAGGCGAAAGCATTACTACCTACCGCCAAGTCTCTCTATGCCAAAGTACTATCAAGCCCGCAAGGCATTGTGATCGATACCTTCCATGGTTGGTTTGGTAGGCTCTTAGGTGCGGCGCCGATCTCAACCGGTATTCAGCCCGGTTTTAGTCTGCGAGAAGATGCAAAGCGTTTGCAAGATGAGTGTCTAGATGATTGGTGGGGTAATTTGCCCGAGGGTATTGCAACCCATTACGACGCCTTGCTAAAGACGCTTGGCGCAAGTGAGACGCAAAAGTTCTTAATGAGTAAATACAGCCTTTTTAAGCAAAGAGGCGCTTGGGTATTTTTCTCCCAAGCATGCAAAGCACATGGCACCACTCCGATTGAGAAGCTCAAAAATGATTTAGCAAGGCTGAAGATTAACAATCCGCTCAATCGAACGTGGAATGCCATTAACGCCAAAGCAGACTTAGAGTATTTACTTCGTTGCTTCAGTAATAGCAGTGCTACTGAAATGGCCTATGCGTCCACTATTCAGATGGCAATCGACTTAAAATCCGACGGTGGCGATGTGATGGAAATAGCATCGATATTGCAGTCAGTATTTTTGACTCAGGACGACACCAATCGCACCTCGAACGACAAAGCCGCAGGTGATCTCAAGAAATACCTCAAAAAAGTGGGTGAGCTAGATCGCGAGCAAGAGCATGTAACTTATAAGCAGGCTTGGGCAGCATCTTTCTTAGAATTTGTTGCCTGGAAAAAAGAGCAGGAAGCCTACGCACTAAATGAAGCCTGGTTTTCAATGAGTGCCGCGATGATGGAGCACGTCAGTGCCACTAAAGAGTCTATGCGTGTTCGTGACTTTGATGACTTGGAAATAGGGGTCAGTCAGTTAATGGCGGACTCTGCTAATGCAGCCTATTTGCAGTCTCGACTAGATGCGAAGTACAAACATATTTTAGTAGATGAATTTCAGGATACCAATCCCTTGCAGTGGCAAATTCTGCGGGCATGGTTAGAAGGCTATGGCCAGGATGAATCCAAACCCACCGTCTTTATCGTAGGAGATCCCAAGCAATCAATTTATCGATTCCGCCGAGCTGACCCGAGATTATTTAATGATGCGCAGGCTTTCTTATTAAAAGAAATGAATGCAGCCTCATTGAATCAAAATACGACCCGTCGTAATGCTCCGAAAATTAATGAAGCAGTCAATCAGATATTCGGTACCGATCAATTGCCTGAGTCCTATCCATTTACAGCGCAAAAAACCCTGTGGAAAGCGCCAGCAGGAAATACTCTAAACCCACAATACTCAAGCGAGGGTGAAGCTTATTTATTACCCCTCGTGAAATACGAGGCCGAAGAGCTTGAGCAAAGAGCGGGCAGTGCTTTTGAGCGGGCGATTGTAGATGCGCGACAAACTGCTGATGTCACTCAGCGCTACGTTGAGGGGAAGCGGGTCAGCGCATTGATACAGCATCTCATTCAGACACGTCCTGTAGTCGATCGTGAGAATGGAAAAGAAGTCTGGCGCAAGGCTAGAGAAAGTGATTTCTTATTACTAGTGAAGCGCCGCAAGTACCTTCCGCAATTTGAGCGTGCACTACGTGAGTCAGGTTTGGCTTTTGAGAGCTCAAGACTAGGTGGATTATTAAATACCCTAGAGATTGATGATCTTATCGCGCTCTTAACGGTCCTAGTTACGCCACGCCATGATTTGCCACTTGCGCAAGTATTGAGAAGCCCGATCTTTGCATTTGTCGAAAATCAAATGCAAATTCTTGCCATGGCAATGGCATCAGATCAATATCGCTCTTGGTGGGATGCTTTGCAAGATAGTCCGGATGCAGGGTTAATGCAGGCAGCACGTTATTTAGAGCATTGGCGCATGCTAGGTGAGCGCCTACCAGTTCATGACTTACTCGATCGTATCTATCAAGAGAGTGACTTGCGCATCAAATATGCGAGCGTCTCTCAAGAAATTGCCCGTGCGCAAGTCTTGGCCAACCTGGATGCTTTTCTGGAACTTGCACTCAATCAGGATGGCGGCCGTTATCCAAGCCTGGGTCGCTTTATTGAAGAGATCAATACCATTCGTCGTGGCGATGATGATGAAACTCCAGATGAAGGTGATGTGGATGCTGAGCCTGATCTGGCTGAGCTAGATGAAGAGAGTGAGTTATCTGAGGAAGATAAAAACAAGCGCGTACGCATGATGACTATTCACGGAGCAAAAGGTTTGGAATCACCATTTGTGATCATGCTCGACGCAAACCACACTGAAGGCAAGGCGGATCATCGTGGCGTTTTATTGGATTGGCCGCCCGAGAGCGAGAGTCCTAGTCATTTGTCGATGTATACCTTAGCTACCTTAACCAATCCTCGTAGTGAAGTACGTGAGCGCGAGTTGCTCATTGATAAGAGCGAAAACTGGAATCTGCTTTACGTTGCAATGACCAGAGCAAAGCAGGGGCTTTGGATTAGTGGTGTAGCAAAAGCGCCCACCGCAAAAAATCCTACGGGTCTAGATGAAAAGTCTTGGTATGGAAGAGCGACACTAGGGCAGTTGACTGTTCATGAGGGTCAACTAGAGTCGACGGAAAGTAAAACACAGGCGCTAGTAAGTCAAAAGAAGGTCAATCCAAAGAATTTCATGATGGATGACTTTGAGGTTTCCTGGGATGCAGCTAAGACGAGCCATGAGCAGCAGCTCAAAGATATCGAAAGCGGCTTGAGCTTGGAAATATTTCAAGAAGATAGCAGCACACCAGATAATTCAAAAATATTGGAAGAGGGTGTGCACTTTCATCAACTGCTAGAACATCTCACTCTGCAAACTGGTGCAACAAATCCAGAGTCCATGAGCTTAGATCAAGTGGCTCGCTGGCTTGGTGTTAGTGAGGAGTTAGCAAATAAAGCGCTAGCCCAGGCAAATACCGTTCTCCATACTCAAGAGCTTGCGCAATATCTCACAGCAAATCAGTGGGTACAGGCCTGGAATGAGATTGATGTTGTTAGTCTAGACGGCAAAAGCTTCCGCCTAGATCGCTTGGTAGAATTTGACGATCACTTGGCCATCCTCGATTACAAGCTCACGATCCCTGAGGCGGGCAGTGAGGCACATAACAAATACCGCGCACAGCTGAATAACTACAAACAAGAGCTTGGCAGAATACGCCCAGATAAGCTGGCTAAGGCCTATTTAATCTCTGCCAAGGGCGAAATTTCTGAAGTGGTTTAAGCCCTTGCCCCCTTGAAATCCCTCCTAAAGACCCAATATGAGTAGGGAATAGCAAAAATCCCCAAACTAGGGATAATGAAATTCACACGAAACATCCTACAAGGAGTCTTGATGAACATTCGTAAGGTAATCAATTTATTTGTTGGCGTATTCGCAGCGGCGGTATTGTTAACTAGCAACGTCGCATTTGCCGAGGCAACTTTGCCAGAGGTATATAAAGCGGTGCAATCTGGGCAGATGGCTAAAGCCGATGCCATGATGAAAGAGGTTCTCCAAAACCATCCGAATAGTGCAAAAGCGCACTATGTGGCATCTGAACTTTATCTCAAGGAAGGTAAGGTAGAAGTTGCGCGCGATCATTTCATTAAAGCGCAAAACTTAGCTCCTGGTTTGCCTTTTGCTCAACCGGAATCCGTGCAAAAACTACAAGTACAACTCGCCAGTGGCGCAGGTAGTTCTGTTGCTAGTTCGCCCTCATCTTCCATTTTTAGCAATCCACTGTTCTGGGGTTTGATTGCCATCTTGGTGGTAGGCGTCATTATTGTGATGAAGCGTCGTAAAGATCAAGCGGTACAGGTCTACAACGCCCCAAGCGCTGGTTACCCTGGAACTCCAGGTGGCCCCGCTGGCTATCCCGGCGGTCCTGGCGGCCCTGGCTATCCCGGAGCCCCAGCTGCAGGTGGTATGGGTAGTGGCTTGATGGGCAGCCTCGCAACAGGTGCTGCATTAGGTGCCGGTATGTATGCTGGCCAGGCATTAGCCAGTAATCTGATGGGTGGTCACGATAACGGACATTCCAATGCTGGTTCTAACCCTAATCTGAATCAAGTTGGTGGCCCAGCATCATTAGATCCAAACTTTGGCGTGCGTGATGCCAGCTCTTGGGACGATGGTGGCGCCAGCTCATGGGATGACAGTGGTGGTGGCGATTTTATGAGTGACGTCTGATTTTTACTTTGCCCACAAAACAAAAGCTACCGACATGGTAGCTTTTGTTTTTATGAAGACAAATTAATATATTGCTTTATCAACTGACTCAGTAATTATTTAATCATCCCAGCATTCTTTGCATCTTCCATTGCCTGAGGAATTTTCTCTTTCATAAATGCCGGCATTTTTGAGAGTGGGATATCGACAATCACAAAGCCTGAGTCTTCTAGCTTTTTCTTCGTTTCAGGATCGGCATTGAGCTGTGCAAAATAATCAGACATTTTTTGTTGCAAGACTAGTGGCGTAGCCTTAGGTACTGCAACGCCGCGGTAAGCACCATCCACCCAGTTCAGACCCAATTCTTTAAATGTAGGTACATCTGGTAGGGCAGGATTACGTTTTTCAGTAGCAATCGCCAGTGTACGGACCTTAGATTTTTGTTGAATCGCTAAGGGTAGATAACCCATGGCGCCATCTACGTGCATCCCAATTAAGGCAGTAATTAAATCTCCCGTACCTTTAAAAGGAACGTAATTAATTTTCACGCCTGCTAATTTATTTAAGCGCTCTACTGCCATATGGTTTGCAGAATATTGCGCAGAGCCAGCAAGATTGATCTTGCCGGGATCCTTTTTAGCGGCGGCAATCAGCTCTTGATAGGTCTTATAAGGACTATCAGCGGAGACCATGAGGGCATCTGGAGTGAAGTGATAGTAGTAGATTGCGCTGATGTCATCAGTCTTGTACTGAATGCCTTCTTGCAATGGCTGCAAGATTGTATGGGGAATATTGACCCCGACTACTGTAGTGCCATCCGCAGGATAGGTATTGAGAGCGCTCCAGACAAGCGCACCACCGGCACCGGCGCGATTCATGACTACCATTGGTTGCTTAAACTTTTTGGCAGAAATATCCGCTTGATAGCGTGCCACCAAGTCTGACTCTCCGGCGGGTGGAAAGGGAATGATGTATTGGATGGTTTTATCAGGGAATGGCTGTGCACTGACAACTGAGATAAAGCTGAAAGAGAGTACGGCAAACTTCATTAGTGAAAACACTTTCATTTTGATATCTCCTGAATTACTGCATTAGTCACATCACTCATCATTGCAGAGCCTCCTAAATCACGGGTATGTAATTGGGGATTTGCAGTGACGATTTCAATTGCATGCATGAGTATCTTGCCAAGCTCCTTTTCTCCTAAGAAGTCGAGCATCATGACTGCGGACCAAAATGTACCAATGGGATTTGCCAAACCCTGACCCATAATGTCAAATGCTGAGCCGTGAATTGGCTCAAACATCGATGGATAGCGCCTTTCAGGATCAAGATTGGCGGTGGGGGCAATGCCCAAGCTACCGGCAAGCGCTGCCGCCAAATCACTTAAGACATCCGCATGCAAATTGGTGGCCACAATCGTATCGAGTGATTCAGGGCGATTGACCATGCGAGCGGTAGCAGCATCGACCAGTTCCTTATCCCAAGTCACATCTGGAAAATCTTTTGCTACCAGCTGAGCGATTTCATCCCACATCACCATGCCGTGTCGCTGGGCATTGGACTTGGTAATGACTGTAAGGTGTTTACGGGGGCGAGACTGCGCGAGCTTAAATGCAAAGCGCTGTACACGCTCTACGCCAACGCGCGTCATGATGCTCATATCGGACGCCACTTCAATCGGGTGGCCTTGGTGGGCTCTGCCGCCTACCCCGGAATACTCGCCTTCTGAGTTCTCACGCACAATCACCCAGTCCAATTGTTCCGGCTTGCAATGGCGTAAGGGAGTTTGAATACCAGGAAGAATACGAGTGGGGCGCACATTGGCATATTGATCAAAGCCTTGGCAAATTTTGAGACGCAAACCCCACAGCGTAATATGATCCGGAATATCAGGATCGCCAGCTGAACCAAACAAGATGGCATCTTTAGAGCGTAGGGGTTCTAGGCCGTCATGAGGCATCATGATGCCGTGCTTGCGGTAGTAGTCGCCGCCCCAATCAAAGTGCTCAAAGGCAAAGGTCGCCTGAGGATGTTTTTTACTTAAAGCGTTTAATGCTTTCTCGCATTCAGGTATGACTTCTTTGCCAATGCCGTCACCCGGAATCGAAGCTATTTTGTAAGTCTTCATTCGTCTCCTACTGCTATTTTCTGATTAGTGCATGAGCTTGAACATGCATCTTCACAATCATTATGTGGTGCTTCCCCCGCTAAAGAACTTGGGGTTTATGACTAGAAAAAGGGGTGATCAGCAGCAAAACAACAAAAACAGAGTCATTTTTAAGGTTTTTACATATACTGTATGGATATACAGTATATTAATCACTATGACGACTCAGATGATCTCCCCAAAAGTAACCTTAAGCCAGGCTCCACAAGTCTTAGCGGTTCATTCTGCATATGAGTTCAAGCTATTAAGTCACCGCATCTCAGCAGGATTTCCGAGTCCAGCGGCTGATTATGCTGAGGAAGGCCTTGATCTCAATAGCTATTTAGTTCAAAACAAGCCAGCCACCTTCATGTTTACCGTCAAAGGGGATTCGATGATGGGCGCGGGTATTTGTGATGGCGATAAGGTGGTGGTCGATAAAGCCCTCAAACCAAAACATAAAGACATTGTGGTTGCCGTAGTGGATGATGAGTACACCATTAAGCGCCTGTATCAATTGCGCGGCAAAACCGAGTTGCAGCCGGAGAACTCCAATTACGAGCCCATTACCTTTAATGAGAACAGCGAACTCCAAATTTGGGGTGTAGTCGTTGGAGTGGTGCGCAAGTACAGCCACGCTAGCAGTAGAAACGGAAGGTCCGCATGAACCAAGCCGGCCAAACCAATCAACTCTTCGCACTGGTCGATGTAAACAATTTCTATGTATCTTGCGAGCGTGTATTCGCTCCCAAACTGGAAGATGTACCGATGGTGGTGCTATCGAATAACGATGGTTGCGCCGTAGCACGTAGTGCTGAAGTGAAAGCGCTGGGTGTGAAGATGGGTACACCTTGGTTTCAGATGAAAGATCTGGCTCAGCAACATGGTATCCAAGCCTATTCATCAAACTACACCTTGTATGGCGATATGAGTGGCAGAGTAGTAGAAGTCTTAAGAAAGTTCACGCCCAATTTAGAGGTCTACAGCATTGATGAGAGCTTTCTGCAAATCGAGACAGTACTCAAGCAATATGCTGATCCCACTAGCTTGGGTCAAATCATGAAGCAAGATGTTAAAGACACTACAGGCTTGCCGGTATGCGTTGGTATTGGGGCTAGTAAGACTCTTGCTAAATTAGCGAATCATTTGGCTAAAAAAAACCCACAGTTTGCTGGCGTGTGTGACATCAGCTCAATGCCTAAAGCAGTGCTCTATCAGTGGATGGCCGAGACAGCAGTAGGTGAGGTGTGGGGCATTGGTGGGAAGACTGCCAAGAAACTCAAAGAGCTCAAGATCAATAGCATATTTGATCTAGTGCAAATATCGCCACAAGCCATGCGTCAACAGTTTGGCGTTGTGATTGAGCGTATTTGCTATGAGTTGCGCGGAGTATCTTGCCTACAGTTAGAAGAAGTGGCGCCAGCTAAACAACAAATTATTTCCTCAAGAAGTTTTGGTAAGCCAGTGACTTCAATGGAAGGGTTGTCTGAGTCTGTTGCCACTCATGCCGCAAGAGGCGCTGAGAAGCTCAGAAGCCAGAAGTCGGTTACGGGCGCGCTCACAATCTTTGTGCAAACTAACCCGCACAAACCATTTGAGCCACAACATCATCAAAGCATCACAGTAGTTCTGAGTGATCCTAGTGACAACACCTTAACGCTGACTAGCGCCGCATTAACAGGTTTGAAGCAAATCTACAAAGCAGGCTTTAAGTACAAGAAGGCAGGAGTAATTCTGAATCTCTTGGCCGATAAACCGACGATGCAGCAATCGCTATTTGATGACATGGAAGTCAAAGGCAAGTCCGCTGGACTCATGAAGGCCATGGACTCCATTAATAGCCGCTTTGGTAATGCCGCCATTAAAACCGCAGCATCTGGAACTAAGCAAGATTGGCAAATGAGATCAAACAACAGGTCGCCGAACTACACCACGCAGTGGGATGAGTTGCCGGTAGTGCGCTAAAGAACCGCATAAAGAACAAACAAAAACGATAAAAAATGAAGAAAACAATAACAAATAACGAATCGAATTTTACTGGCTCATTTTGTGAGCTAGTTAGCCAATATTCTGAATACATAGAAACAAAACTCAATTAACGTAGATACACACCAGGAGAAAACAAATGGAACTATTAAATAACTTTAACGGCGCTTCACTTGCAATCATCATGATTTTGTCTTACTGCGCAGTACTAAAAAACACGAAGCGCAATGAGCGTAGCAATACTCCAGTATTTAGCCGTAAGTATCAGTAAGAAAAAGCAGCAGCTGCCTAGAAGGGGAATAAGGAAATCACGGATTCCTTATTCCCCAGTCAAGGCGAGAGTCATCAGAATCCCCCTACACAAGATATGTGTAATGAGGCTATAAAAATGTCATAAATATGGATAAAATCCAAACATGATCGATGACAAGCAAACCTATATAGATAAGAAATTACGCCCACTGCCACGCTGGATATTTATGTCTCGCTGGTTGCAGGCGCCACTCTACATTGGCCTGATTGTGGCTCAGGGCGTTTATGTTTGGCAGTTTTGGTTAGAGTTAGCCCATCTGATTAGCATGATGTCAGAAAAGAACATGACAGAAACTTCGCTCATGCTCATTGTGTTGGGCTTGATTGATGTGGTGATGATCTCTAACTTGCTAGTCATGGTAATCGTTGGCGGCTGGGAAACTTTCGTTTCACGTTTGGAGTTAGAAAATCACCCTGATCAGCCTGAGTGGTTATCTCATGTCAATGCAGGCGTACTCAAGGTGAAGTTGGCAACCGCCATTATTGGTATTTCATCTATTCATTTACTGAAGACTTTTATTAATGCATCCTCGCACGATGAAAAAACTTTGCTGTGGCAAACCGTTATTCACATGACCTTTGTATTTTCAGCAGTAGCGATTGCATATACAGAAAAGCTAGTGACCTCAACACATAAGCAGCACTAAGGAAGTCAGAAGCGAAGCTTTAAGTCTGCAATGCTTTGCGAAGGTATTCAGAAACATTGTCTTGGCGTAGCATCCATTGCTTGTAGTCCGATGGTACTTGGCTAATTAGCTCACCCTTATGTTTACCAAAAGGCATGATGGTCGGAATGCGAGCCTTTTCAGACATCTCCCATAAAGCATCTAGAGAGGTGGGTTTGAGCTTCTCAATAATCTGCCCAAGTATCTTGGAGCAAATCCACACATCCGCTAAAGCACTATGAGCATCACGCAGTTGCTCTCTGGCCGTCGAGCGTTCAAAGTGATAGAGCAGGGCACTTTGTGTATGGCTATCGAGATCAGGCCAAAGACTTCGGGCAAGCGCTAGTGTGCAAATGCGTTTGACTTCGGGCTTACCAATCGCCTCCCAGTCAAAATCCACGCTATGGCCAATGATGTACTTGGTACCAGCAGGCAATCTAAAAGAGCTGCTAGCCGGGCAATTGACCAATTCTTCATCCAAGATGTGGTGGGTTGCTAGTGCGCCTAAGCTAATCGGCTTACCTGGGTTATAACGTTGTACCCAAGGGTTGCCAACGGATAATGGATTAATTGAAGTGACATCTAAAGAGGCTGCTTCAATAATGACGGCATCCGTCTTATCGGTGGCTTCAACATCAAAAATAATGGCTTGGGGCATAAAAATCTTAAAAGAGAATCGCTTAAAGCCAGGCTATCTACTTATTGCCTGGAATGTCTGACTTACTAGCAACATCTGGGGATAAACCCTTGTTTTTATCGTGCTCAGCCAGTTTTTGCATTATGTTATGAGCCATTGGGGATAAATCTTGAGTAGGCTCAGTTGGTTTAACTGGCTTTTTCTTGATTAAATTTTGCAGTAGCGTTTGGAAAAACATTGATAATCCCCGAGTGACAGTCTTATTAACTCAAAATCTGAATATACAGTAATTAAAAGCGGCAATATAGCCACTTTTTGATCATGGAAAAGCTGGGAGAGCGTGTTGGGCAAGAATATCCAAATTTTATTTCGAGAGATGCGCGTTTCGGACTATTTCTTTATTTTGGCTATATTAGCTAACGTGCTTCTAGTGATCTATCTCGGAATAGGGAACTATCAAAATGCTGCAAAGGTAGCGGCATCACAAAATAATGCCGAAGAGATCATTACCTGGTTTGAGGCTCTTGCCAGCAAGAGCGAAGCCAATGAGCCCATTGAACCTGCAGTATGCACCCCCATTGATGAAGATGAAAAATTGCTTAAGGGCGTTAAACCAAATCACTGGAAAAATTGTGTTGAGACACTCTTTGGTGCGAAAGGTCCTTTTGAGAGCTATGTCAATCTTTTAAATCCGGCTGGCCCAGCATACACAGCTAAATGTAATAAATCAGATCTGCTCAATAGTGGAGCTCTCATCTTTGAAAAACTGACCCCCAATCCGGCAGGTCCTCCCGGGGCATCTCCATTAGAGCCTGGGGAAAGACTCGTGAGCGGCTTACAAATTCGCCTCAGTCTTTGCGATACCGGTTTTTACTTGATCAGAATTGGAGAATTTAAATTATGAATCTCCAGTCGATTTCATTGTCTAGTTTGAACTTACACATCCGTAAGCGGGTATTTGACTTGTTCTTTAATCACCAGATTAAAGCGAATTATTGCAACCAGTTCGAGCGCTTTATTACGTACATGATCGTACTGAATATGGCAGGTTTAGTACTTGAGCATATTCCGGTGTTCTATGAAACTCGGGAACACCTCTTTCATATTTTTGATGTGGTCTCGCTGGCTATCTTTTCGATTGAATACGTCTTGCGCGTGTATGTTGCCCCAGAAGATCCTGCCTTTAGTTCGGCTAAATATCCTCGTCTTGCTTACTGCAAGAGCCCATTTGCCCTCATTGATTTGGTATCGATTTTACCGTTCTACTTAAGCGCTTTCTTTGAGGCTGATTTACGGATTCTGAGAGCCCTGCGTTTATTGCGTTTACTCAAGCTCTTTCGCGCTTTGGCACCAGCGTTCAACGAGTTTTTAGAGCTGAACAAAGACAAATCGTATCGTTATAAGATTTATGCCCTAGTCAATGAAACACCGACCAGCGGTAACCTACATCACATCTTTGATATGTTTATCGTGACCTGGGTCATTGTGTCGGTGCTAGCTGTGATTTTTGAATCAGTCCACAGTATTAGTTACCACCTACATTCTGAATTTATTATTCTCGATACTATTGCAGTGGTGATTTTCTCGACAGAATACATCATGAGGATTTATAGCGCCCCTGAGGATCCTAAGTACCAGGCTTGGTTCAAAGGACGCTTAAGATACGCATGTAGGCCAACGAGCATTATTGATTTTATGGCAGTTGTGCCATTCTATTTAGAGAGTCTGCTTCATCACCTCTTTGACTTGCGCTTCTTGCGAGTCTTTAGATTGATGCGTTTACTAAAGCTAGCGCGTTATTCTGGCGCCACTCAATCCTTATTTACTGTGATTCAACGCGAGTGGCCTGTCATGAAGGCTGCGGTTTTCATTTTGCTATTACTTGTCATGCTCGCCGCCTGTTTAGGTTATGTCTTTGAGCATGAAGCTCAGCCCGATAAGTTTGAAAATATTCCCCAAGCAATTTATTGGTCTGTGATTACTTTGGCCAGCGTAGGTTATGGTGACATTTCTCCCATTACCCCTGCAGGTAGAGCCGTTACCATTGTCATAGCGCTCTTGGGAATTGGTATTTTTGCGATTCCGGCAGCGATTCTTTCATCTGCGCTGAGTGATCAACTACGGATTGAGCGCGAAAGAATGATGAATGAGCTCTATCACATGCTAGAAGATGGTGTGATTTCAGCCGATGAACAAGAACTCATTGAGGCCGAGGCTAAGCGTTTGCATCTATCTCAGGGAGAGCTTGCGCGCTTATTAGAAAAGGCCAAGGTGGAGATGGGTGTGGAGCATGCGCCAGATGCCAAGGGCAGTAAGGGTCCTAAGGCAGCCGCCGCAAGCGAAATGAGTCTAGAGTTTTTATCGAAGCATCCTGAACTTGCTGCAGAACAGCTCAAGATCACCATCTCCAAACTACAGCAAATTGTGAGCGTATCGGATCAACAGGAGCTTGGTAAATTTGCCGATAATCCGAGTAATGTCACCGCGCTGCAAAGTAATGTGCTCAAGTTACTCTTACAGCATAGTGGGGCAAAAGAGCCTAAGAAAGATGCATAGTTACTCACTACATTGGGTTATCCAATAACCCAATGTAATAAAAAGCCCTCCAATCATTGAGCAAGCTAGTATTGAGTAATGTTTTTTGTGGTCCATGAGCGAATAGGCAAACACAACTGCAGTGCCTATAATAGGTGACATCATGATTAATCATTTTGTCCATGCTCTGGCATTTTCAGCTGAGAAACATAAAAACCAGCGACGTAAAGATGCACAAATTACGCCGTATATTAATCACCCCATTGAGCTAGTTAACGTTTTAGTGAACGAGGGCGGAGTGATGTCCTGGGATGTACTGTGCGCAGCGCTCTTGCATGATGTCATTGAAGATACACAAACGACCGAAGAAGAATTAGTTGCTCAATTTGGTAAAAAAGTCGCTGCCATCGTGATGGAGGTTAGTGACGATAAGTCCCTTACTAAAGAAGTGCGTAAACGCTTGCAAATTGAACATGCTCCTTTTGCTAGTCACGAAGCTAAGCTAGTTAAACTCGCTGATAAGATTTGCAACCTGCGTGATATGTTGGCCGCGCCGCCAACAGGCTGGGATCTTCAGCGTAAGCAAGATTATTTTGCCTGGTCCGCTGCCGTCATTGCCGGTATTCGGGGAACGAATTCGAAGATGGAAAAGATTTTTGATGGCTTAATGGATCAGGTGCATCAAATCCAATAGTCTGCTTTCTGTTTTAGTGCTAAAGCTTGCCAGCTAAATTCAAGCTCCATAAAGTAACATACCGGGTGAATTGCTATGGGTCTTGATGGCTCGTAATCGATAGCTCGCCCCACATGACAATATCCATATCGACCAATTGCCAACCTTTGTGTTGAAAGCCAATATCAAAATCATCTGTGGTTTTACTATGCATAAAAATCTCGGTGAGCGATGCTTGCTCGTCTTTGGGAGTGGTCTCTGAGAAGTAGATGAGATGCTGACCTTCACTAGAGAGATTCACCTCTGTAAAGTCCTGACTCCCCACACTAATACCAATATGCTCATCATATTGCGCTAGAAAATTAGGTGGATTTTCCGTGATAAATGAACCACTTTTCCACAGAAAACCACAGTTAATCTCCTTATTGTCTTTACGGTAGGTCATACGCTCTGTAATTTGAAATTCATTTTTAGGTGAAATTCTAAAAGGCATAGAGGATTCCGTTGAGTAGTAACTGAAGTAGTAACTGACGTTAGTGGATTATGAGGCGATCTTTTTGGTGAGATCAAAGGCAATCACATCCGATGGGTTAAGTGCACCCTTATCTAACACTGCGCAGGTTAGAAGCCCGTTGACTCTGGCATTTGGATGGATATCAATCGATTTATAGTGAATATCGCCGTGAATCAGTGCACCTGGATAGACCTCAATTTTTTCATCTACGGTAATGGTGCCTTCAATCGTCCCAGCAACAATCAGATTGGTGTAATGCAAATCACCGGTAAGGACCCCATCTTTGTCGATCACTAAGGTTCCTTTACTCTCAGGCGCTTCTGTAATATTACCCACAAAATGACCTAAAACTCGGATATTGCCATTACCCTCCAGGTTTCCAAGCACTTTAGATCCCGAACCAATTTCATTAGTAAAGGATAGTTGTGAGCTAGTTTGTTTTCTATCAAACATCGTTATTCATACCTTAGCTTGCTAGTGTTTGACACTGGAGTTCGCTGCATATTGTTCATGATGTATTTCTCAAGAATCTAAATTTGGTTGCCAACAAATCAGTTAATTCATGCTGTATCGAAACGGGACCGTCCGCACGCTTAACTGAATTATTGACATGGCTTTATCTTGTTCTTGACAAGCCAACTTGTCCAATCAATTTTTACATTTTTTACGAGATGAAATTTCGTTGCAGAGCAACAAGATAAACTGCTTTGTAAGTGCTTGATTCATTTATGCAGTGGTCAAACTTTTGAAAGATATGTGACAAAAAATGACGTAATTCCATTAAATAAATAAGGTGATTATCTGAATAATTGCTCCATACATGTGCATACATATGCCGGAGAGATAATTTAATGAGTATGGAGAAAGACTGCAGTAGCCCATCCACTACCTACGCCCACATCAACCGCCATCCCTTTCATTTCTTCATAAAAACCTCTACGCTGAACTTATCTAGCTACAGAGGGATCAATAATGCAAGTTTCAGTTGAATGCACTCATAAGCAATTACGTTTATTTAGATTGGTCATGGACGCACGGACTATTGTTGTCTTGTTGATCATTTTGATGATCTGGCAAATCATGAAAATTCTCCATATTCTTTAAATTCCTAAAATAAGCCTCCTTCAAAGGATCGCGGTAATATTCTGATCATGAATGACCCTGCATTCATAAGTTACTTAGGAGGCTCTCATGGATGATTTCATGGACGATTTGGTATATAAAAAACATGGCAAAGGTCCTGCTGTAGCCTCTTCTGCTGATACCTCACCGAACTCATCTAGCGCAAATTCTCCATTACCTTCATTTGCCCAGCTCCAAGAAAAGCAGCGCAGTGAACTCATTGAGATGGCTCAAGTGCGCTTTGGTATTAAGGGCAGTGCTGTGCAAATCAATTTGGCGCCATTACAGATTCATGTGGGCATGACTCAAAAAGAAATCTTTAAGGCCTTATTAGATGCCCCAGAAGCTGAGCACGCTGATCAAGTGCTCTATGCATTGGCTAAAGGGGAGATTGATGCGGATATGGCCAATCAAATCTTAGCTAGCTTGGCACTTTTAGATAAGTTTAAGAAAATCAAAATAGAGTCCTAAGAGACTAAGGGCATGACCTTAGGCCCATAACCCTAAGGGCGTCAATATTCTCAATATAGGGGGGTGGATGAGCCTGACCCCCGGCACTGACAGAATTGGGTTTGGCTGCTTCGTTCCCGACCTGACCAGGTTATCCAAACCGCCATGCGGGGAGGCCCATCCAATTCCATTTTAGCTTGTTAGAATGGAGCACATGACAGCATTGGCTTTAGCCCGTTCGTGGCGCCCTAAAACATTCTCCCAATTGGTAGGACAAGACCATGTGGTTAAGGCTTTAACCCATGCCTTAGACCAGGGTCGACTACACCACGCTTGGCTCTTTACAGGCACTCGCGGGGTCGGAAAGACTACCATTGCCCGAATTATGGCCAAAGCCCTCAATTGCACTGGGGAAGATGGCCAAGGCCGCATGACCTCAGAACCTTGCGGGAAATGCCCAGCTTGCCTAGAAATCGATGCAGGACGCTTTGTTGACTATATTGAGATGGATGCTGCGAGTAATCGCGGGGTAGACGACATTGCTGCTCTATTAGAGAAGGCAGCCTACGCACCCAGTAATGCACGTTACAAGGTTTACATGATTGACGAGGTGCACATGCTCACCAATCATGCCTTTAATGCCATGCTCAAAACCCTCGAAGAGCCACCTGAACATGTGAAGTTCATACTAGCAACTACCGATCCTCAAAAGATCCCCGTAACCATTCTGTCGCGTTGCTTGCAGTTCAATCTCAAGCAAATGCCCGTACCGCTCATCGTTGAGCACCTAGAAAAAGTGCTCGCTGCAGAAAAAGTCGACTGTGACACCAATGCACTGCGTGTTTTGGCAAAAGCAGCGCAAGGCTCGATGCGAGATGCTTTATCGCTGACTGATCAAGCCATCGCCTATGCTGCTGGCAAAGTATCTGAAGAAGCGGTGCGCGGCATGCTTGGCACTTTAGATGATGCCTATCTCATTAAAATCTTAGATGCACTCATTGCCAAAGACGGCGCAACACTATTGGCAATCGCTAATGAGATGGGTGAGCGCAGTATGTCTTTCTCATTAGCGCTGGCTGATCTATCTAGTCTTATTCAGAAAATTGCAGCCGCGCAAATTGTTCCCGAGTCAGTTTTAGAAGATTGGCCAGAAGCTGCAGAAATTCGTCGCTTAGCTAGCGTACTGACAAAAGAAGAAGCACAACTCTTCTACCAAATTAGCATTACCAGTCGTCCCGATTTATCACTCGCACCCGATGAGCAAACTGGCTTTGCCATGACACTCCTGCGGATGTTGGCTTTTCGTCCCGGCAATGACACTCCTAGTAGGGTGGTGAGTAACAGCGGCAACTCCGCACCGCCAGTAGCATCGGCAGCAAGAGCCTCTGCACCAGCAAATCAAACCGCTGCCCCAGTCAGGTCTGCGCCTGCAGCTTCAGCGGCTCCAGCAGCTAAGCCTGCTGCATCAGTACCAACTGCATCCAGTGCAGATCGTCCAGACTGGCATGCCTTGATGCGCCAGTTGCCGATTAAAGGTTTAGTGCAACAGTTAGCGTTTCAGACAGAGTTACAAGATTGGGAAGATTCACCAGCAGGTGTGCGCGCCATTGTGGTGACGCCTATGCCGCAATTAGCTTCTGAAGCCTCTGTTGGTCGTCTTGCAGATGCATTAACAGCACACTTTGGAAAGCCCGTGAAAGTAGTAATAGAGAAGGGTGAGGTCGAAGGTAAGACCGTAGCTAAAGTCGATGCCCAAATACACCAAGAGAAAAGACAAAACGCAGAGCAAATGATTGCGCAAGATCCATTTATTCAGCAATTAGAAAAAGAGTTTGGAGCCAAAGTAGTGGGTGGCTCTGTGAAGCCAATCTAAAGATCAGAAAACATAAGGAAATAAAGCGATGATGAAAGGTGGCCTTGCGGGTTTGATGAAACAAGCCCAGCAGATGCAAGAGAAGATGAAAGTAGCGCAAGAGCAATTGGCCGCACTCGAAGTCACCGGCCAAGCTGCTGGTGGTTTAGTCAAAGTCACTATCTCTGGCAAACACGAAATGAAACGTGTGCAGATTGATCCACGTGCAATGGATGATCGTGAAATGCTTGAAGACTTATTAGTTACTGCCTATACAGAAGCATTCAAGCAAGTAGAAGCTGCTAGCTCACAAGTAATGTCTGGTGCTACTGCGGGTATGCCAATGCCTCCTGGCTTTAAGTTGCCGTTTTAATCATTCATCAAAAACTGTTCATTTAATGGCACGTCAAGAAGCTCCGCAAGATGCCCTTGGTCGTTTGATCGAGGCATTGCGCGTATTGCCTGGAGTAGGACCAAAGTCAGCACAGCGCATGGCTTTCTATCTGCTGCAGCATGATCGCAATGGCGCAGCAGTGCTTGCTCAGTCATTGGGTGAAGCCGTTGAGACTGTAGGTCACTGCGCACGTTGCAACACCTTCTCCGAAACCCAAATCTGCGGCACTTGTATGGATGACCGTCGTGATCCATCCTTACTATGCATTGTGGAAACACCCGCTGACCAAGTGATGGTCGAGCAGACCATGAGTTTCAAGGGTAATTACTTTGTATTAATGGGGCGTATCTCACCACTGGATGGCATGGGCCCCAATGAAATTCATTTTGATCGACTACTCAATCGAATTGAAGCGCCCGATACTGGAGTGCCAGTCAGGGAAGTAGTTCTGGCAACGAATTTCACCAGTGAAGGTGAAGCTACAGCCCACTACATTGGTGAAGTACTTAAATCCAAAGGCATCAAAGTTACCAGAATCGCCAGAGGTATTCCGGTAGGTGGTGAGCTCGAGTATGTCGATGCAGGCACCTTGGCCAGAGCGCTCATGGATCGCCGCTAATGTCTTCAAAGCTCAATGGTCACCAAATCGACATAAACTCTAGGTAAATTACCTCTTTTTGGGGATAATTTGGTCTGTACTCCTGTTGAGCTTCAATCTCACGCCGTGCCTAACCGAGCTGTCTTGTTGTTACCCCGGTTGATTTGGCCTTTAGTTACTTCTAGTTTCTTTTAGTGATTCATTGGTCGTTGATGCTAAGTATTGTGAAATTGTGAATGCCCCACAAATCCTATCTTCTCCTGTTGAGCTTGCTTGCTGTCCTTGGTAGCACGACTGCGCACGCCCAGAAGGCGGGTTCTGGTTCGGATCAGATTGCTACATTTGCATCTCCCATTGAGAGCTTTCCTACTGAGGGGGAACTCTTTGGATTGCCAGTCAATGTCCACGGGCAAACTACGTATATCAATCAGCGATATAACAACTTCACATCCTCGTATTCCGGCATGCGAAGTCTGTCCAACGATAAGGCGATGAGCTATACCTGGTCAGGCACTTTATTTCTTGGTGCTCGTATCGCACCAGATACCGATATCTATTTCAATCCAGAAGTGATTTCTGGAGTACCTTTTTCTAACTTAAATGGCTTAGGTGGTTTCACAAACGGTGAGGCGACAAAAGCTAATGGTGCGCAAGCCAAGTTTTACTCTGCTCGTGCCTTTGCGCGCCACACAATAAATCAAGAGGGCGATAAAGTCGTTCTAGAGAATGAAGCGAATCAAATTACGCAAACTGTCAGCAGTAATCGCGTAGTGCTCACTGGCGGTCAATTTTCTACACTCGATATTTTTGATGACAGCCGTTATGCCAAAGATCCCCGTATTCAGTTTATGAACTGGGGCAATATGACCTATCTAGCCTATGACTATGCAGCCGATGCGAGAGGCTACAGCTGGGGCTTGGCAGGCGAGTGGTATCTCGATCACTGGGTCATGCGCGCCTCACGCATGCTCGCCCCAAAATCACCGAATGGCCGCGATCTCAATTGGCAAATCTTCAACACCTATGGTGATCAAGTAGAGGTAGAGCGCCAACACCATATTGCTGATCTGCCTGGTAAGGTCAGTGTCTTAGCTTATCGCAACAAAATGATGTTGGCACGTTTCTCGGACGCCACTAATTACATTGATCAAAATCCCAGCACTCGCCAAGGGACCCAAGCCATTAATAATGTTCGCAACAATATGCAGTACAAAACCGGTATTGGTCTGCATGGTGAGCAGGCTCTAACGAAAGATCTTGGTATCTATGGTCGTGCCTTTACTTCCGATGGTCATACCGAAACGATGTCTTTTACTGAGGCAGATAATTCCATATCTGTGGGCATGGGCATGAATGGCACAAGTTGGAAACGGCCGCATGACAGTATTGGTATCTCTGCAATGCAAAATGGTTTATCAAGCTATCGTCGCGGCTATCTACAAGCAGGAGGCGTGTCTTATTTCATTGGCGACTACGCTGGCCCAAGTCAAACGATTTCCTATTCACCTGAGCGGATTGGTGAGGTCTATTACAACGCCATCGTCATGAAGAATGTTTTAGCAGGCCTGAACTTTCAGCACATCATCAATCCGGCTTACAACTCTGCCCGCGGACCAGTCAACATCCTGTCATTTAGAATTCATGCTGAGTTTTAAGCCTTTCAAGGCAGCTTAGAATAATTATTTCTTTTAGAATCAATCAGTTATAAAACTCCAATAATTCGACTTTTGGAGTTTCTCACCTATAATCCTCTAATCCCCTTGTAAGCATAGATAAACCTGTGTTTTGGGCTACAAAAACAGTATTAGTACAGATTTAGAGGTAGCCGATTTGATTTGCGGCCAGATAAAAACGAGCGACATGATTATTGCTATTGCAATCCCCATCAAACGGGTTGCCTGTGTCGTTGCCTCTCTATTTTTTGCCTCCTCTGTGTTTGCCCAAACTAATGCTCCGATTCCGGCCAGCGTCACAGTTCAAGTGAGTCAATCCAATGATTTTTTATCGACTCCGCCAGTAGTTAGTAATGAGACTGCTAACCCCGCCAATGCCCAATCACTATTTGCACCGGTAACGAAGAGCGATACCCCCAAGATTTATACCAAGGGCGCTCCATCTGGTCCAACGGATATGGATTTGCGTCAACTGTGGAATGAACTCAAACTCAATAACCCACAGTTATCTTCATTGCGTGAGTCCTATTTATCCGCAAAGGCAACTGTGCCGCAGATCAATGCGCCAACTAACCCTCAGGTTGGTTTGGTATGGTCGGGCATGCCAGTAAACTCCCCATTTGCATTGGGTGGAGCAAATACACCAACGTCACAGAACCCCAATGGGATTAGCAGTAATAACGCGATCTCGATAGCTCAGCCATTTCAGTTCCCAGGCAAGAAGAGTTTGGCATCCGATATTGCCAATACCAATGCTGAGGCGCTCTTAGCGCAAAGCGAAGCTACCTATTTACAGCTAGGCGCTCAACTATCAACTCTGTATTACGGCGCATTAGCATCACAAAAGCAATTGCAAGTCTTAAAAGAATCTGTCATGCGCTTGGAGATGATTAAGAACGTAGCAAAGGCACGTTACTCTAATAATGCAGCTGCTTATGTTGAATACCTCAACGCACAGGTATCGCAAAGCGCGGCGCAAGCAGATCAATTTAATGTTGAACGTCAGCTACAGGTAGCGCTCAACAATATTAATACTTTGGTGGGTCGTCACTCGAGAGAAAAACTCGTGTTGCGTGGCGATGTTCGCCGTGCCATGAACAGTGTGCCGACTTTGATTGAGCTAGAGGATTACGCTGAAACTAGTCATCCGTCATTGAAGAGTTCTGCTTTGCAATTAGATGCTGCTCGTAAGGGTGTTGATTTGGCGAAGAAGGCTTATTTGCCCGAATTTCAGGTGATTGGTTCCTCGTATACGCCTCGTGGACCATTTTCAGCCAACAATGGTGCAATGTTCTATCAGTTTGAGCTTGATCTCATCATTCCGCTGTATTTCTTTACCAAAGAAAAGTATGGGGTAGAACAGGCGCAGCGTAATCAAGCGGCTGCAGAGGCAGGCAATATCTCCAATCGTCAACAAATTGTGTTGGCTGTGAATAGCGCTTATGCTAGCTACGAACAAGCTAAGAATCAAACCCAGTTTCTGAAAGAGCGCCAAGTTCCTCAAGCGGATGCTGCTTACAAAGTGGGCTTAACTCAGTACTCAAATAACGGTCAGGGATTTAACGATTTGCTGACAGCGCAAACGCAATTGCGCAATCTTGAAGTTCAATTAGCGCTTGCGGAGAGTAATCTACTGCAAGCCCAAGCGGTATTGCTGGTGACATCTGGCAAAGAACCTTTTTAAGGAGCAGTTTTGAAGGACCAAATTCTTTCTTTTCTAAAGCAGTTAGCCGATAAGGCAAAGCCTATCACCGATAAGGCCTTGCGCTTTGGCGGTCATCGTTTGCAGTTAGCTTTTGCTAGCGTTGCTGGCCTCTATTGGAACTTGAGCCCACAAAATCGCCATCGCGTTCGTTTGGCTGCTGTTGCATTCGCTATTCTTTCAATGGGTATCGTTTTAGGTCGCATTACCAACGTCAATCGCAACGTTAAGATCGAAGTCTCTGATAAAGCATTGAAAGTAGAAAAGAGCGGCATTCTGGAACTGAAGTTGGCAGGTATAAAACTCAATCCAGAAGTATATGTTTTCCAAACTGCTGAAAAAGTACAGGTACCAGTAGACATCAAAGTGACTGGTCGTCTGGCCTTCAATGCAGAAAAATCTAAAGTATTGTCTGCACGTGCACCAGGTCGTGTTGAGCGTATTTTTGCTTTTGATGGCGCGCAGGTGAATATTGGCTCTCCAATAGTTGAGCTCTATAGCCCAGAATTTCTCTCTGCCCAGCAAGAGTATTTACTCTCCTCTAAGACTGCAAGAGTTTTGGAATCTAGTAAGACGATGAGTGACTTGCTAGGTGATGCTCGTATCACCCAACAAGCTGCCGCAAATCGTATGCGCAATCTTGGTGCTGGTGATGGTGATATTAGGGCGATTGAAACTACTGGCAAAACACAAAGTAACTTATTGATGCGCTCCCCCTTAAAAGGGGTCGTAGTAAAGCGTAGCGTTGAGCCAGGTGCCACCGTGAACTCTGGTGATGTGATAGCTACTTTGGCTGATCCAAAACAGTTATGGTTTGTGGGTAATGTGTTTGAGCAGGACTTGCGCTTAATTAAGCCAGGTCAAAAAATGGTTTTACAAGTTGAGGCATATCCCGATAAAGAATTTGTGGCCTATGCAAACTATATTGCGCCGACGATCGATCCACAAACCCGTGCCCTATTGGTTCGTGCTGAGATTGAAAATGACGATGATCTCTTGCGCCCCGATATGTTCGCCTCAGCTAAGCTGACTACCGGTATGGCCAATGCCATTGTCGTACCACAAACAGCGGTAGTGCGAATTCGTGAGATGCGTTACATCATTGTTAAAGTCGGGGATGAGGCCTACCGTCGCCTTCCCGTAAAGGGCTATGATCTGAACAGTAAGACCTTTGCGATTACTGAAGGTGTTGAGCCTGGCGCACGAATTCTAGCTGAAGGCGCCGTCTTGTTAAATGATCGATTTGCGAAGCAGGAAGACTAAGTGAGCGCATTTACCTCCTTTATTCGAGGCGTACTTGAGAAACGCGTGCTGGTCATCGTTGGCTCAGTCGTGCTCCTCGGCTTAGGGATGTTCAGTCTTTCTAAATTACCGATTCAGCCATACCCCGGGGTTGCGCCATTAACCATTCAGGCGATTTCTCAATGGCCTGGCAGAAGCACTACTGAGGTAGAGCAGCAGGTCACCATTCCGGTTGAAAATGCCTTGGCTGGTATTCCTGGTTTACAAGCCTTCCGTTCGGTTTCTTTATTTGGTTTGTCTGTTGTAACGCTGAAGTTCAATGATACGACCGATCCTTTTAAAGCGCGCCAAACTTTCATTACTAGCTTAGCTAATGTGAGCTTTCCACCTGGGGTCACATCTAGCATTAGCCCAGACTCCGATGCCACTGGCGAGATCATGCGTTACGAGGTGAAGTCGGATTACGCTTCATCTACACAATTAAAGACGCTACAGAACTACGAGATCTATAAGGAGCTCAAGCAAACTCCTGGCGTAGCTGATGTCTCCTCATTCGGTGGAAGGGTTCGCCAGTATCAAGTCATCGTCAGTCCAGAAAGTTTGCAATCCAAAGGCGTGACCGTCAATGATTTGATCGCTGCCTTAACCAATGCCAATAGCAATACGGGTGGTGGACTATTGCCCAGTGGCGAGCAGCAATTTGTGGTGCGTGGTGTAGGCCTCCTAAAAAATATTGATGACATTAAGCGGGTTGTTATATCAAACAACAATGGGGTGCCGATTCGAATTGGTGATGTTGCCAGAGTGGAGATTGGTAATGCGCCGCGTTTGGGCATGTTCCAGTTCAATGACAACCCAGACTCAGTTGAAGGCATTGTTTATTTACGCCGCGGCGAAAATGCCACAGAAGTATTGGCCCGAGTTCGCAACACTGTAGAAAATATCAACAAACAAGTACTCCCACCCGGAATTGAAGTGGTGCCGTTCTATGATCGCCAAGTGCTGTTAGACATCACTATCGGTACTGTTAAACATACCCTGTTCTTTGGTATCTCCTTAGTTTTGGCAGTACTCTTTTTCTTCTTGGGTAATTTGCGTGCGGCAGCAGTAGTAGCTGCGGTAATTCCATTGGCTCTCTGTGTCTCATTCATTCAGATGCACCTGTGGAGTGTGCCTGCCAACCTGATTTCCTTGGGTGCTATTGACTTCGGCGTGATCGTGGATTCTGCAGTCATTCTGACTGAGAATGTCATGCGTCACTTAGAAGAGGGCGGTAAGCGCCTCAATCAAAGCATTATCTTGGCAACAAGTGAAGTGCAACGCGCCATGATCTATTCCACAGGGATCATTATTGTTGCCTACTCCCCATTGTTCTTTATGGGTGGAGTTGAGGGCATCATCTTTAAGCCAATGGCATTCACGATGGGCTTTGCTTTGATAGCCGCGATGATTCTGAGCTTAACTTTTTTACCTGCCATGATCTCCCTGGTATTTGGTGAGAACTTGCATCACAAACCACCAGGATTTATTACTAAGCTCCTAAATGCTTACAAACCGCTCTTGAGAAAATGGATGGACCGTCCATTAACAGTGGTGTCTGTTGCGGTGTTTGTTCTGGGGCTCACCTTATTAAGCGTTACTCGTCTAGGAACCGCCTTCTTACCAACCCTAGAAGAGAACAATATTTGGCTTCGCGTCACTTTGCCAAATACAGTGGACTTAGATTATTCCGTCAAAATTGCCAATCAACTGCGTGAGACTTTCTTGAAGCAACCTGAGATTGAAAAGGTTGCCGCTCAAATCGGTCGACCTGATGATGGTACTGACTCCACGGGTGTGTTTAATCAAGAATATGGCCTCTATCTGAAGAGTCCGGACAAGATGCCAAATGGCTCTAGTAAAAAGGATTTAATTACCCATTTGGAGACGGAGCTCAATAAGATCCCTGGTATCACTTATAGCTTCTCGCAATATATTCAGGACAACGTAAACGAAGCACTCTCTGGCGTGAAGGGCGAGAACTCCGTCAAAATCTATGGAACCGATTTAGAGGTTCTGGATCAAAAAGCCCATGAGGTGATTAATCAGCTCAAAAAAGTACGCGGCGTAGCGGACGAAGGTATTCTGAAAGAATTAGGTCAGCCAACTTTAAATATTCAGATTGATCGAGAACGTGCTGCACGTTACGGCATTAATGTGAACGACATTCAGACGGTGGTTGCTAATGCCATTGGTGGTGCTGCCGTCACAAACCTTCTTGAAGATGAAAAGACATTTGGCATCGCCATTCGTTTAAATGAAGGCAGTCGTAATGACGTTGCCGATATCGGTCACCTCTTAGTGGATGCTCCTAATGGGGCGTCTATTCCTTTGTCGATGGTCGCTACGGTTCAGCTTACTGATGGGCCATTTTTTATCTATCGTGAGGCAGGTAAGCGCTATATTGCGATTAAATTTAGCGTACGTGGCCGTGACTTAGGTAGCGCTGTGGAGGATGCTCAGTTCTTGGTTGAGCAAAACATTACCTTGCCGCCAAACTATTCGATTAGTTGGGATGGTCAATTTAATCAAATGAAGCAGGCGCAGAAGAAGTTGATGCTGATCGTGCCTTTGGCATTGCTGGGTATCTTCTTGTTGCTAGTAAGTGCTTTTGGTAATTTCCGGGACGCAGTGATTGTGATGATCAATGTGCCCTTTGCCGCCATTGGTGGAGTGCTTGCTTTACATCTCGCGGGCGAGACTTTAAGTATTTCTGCTTTCTTTGGATTCTTATCCTTGTTTGGTATTGCGATTCAGGACGGTGTGATTCTGATCTCCTTTATTAATAAGACGGCTGCTACTGAGCATGGTGAGATGAAAGATGTGATGGTAGAGGGTGCTTCATTGCGCGTTCGACCAGTCTTGATGACAGCTGCACTCTCAGGCTTAGGTTTATTACCTGCTGCTTTATCCCACTCTATTGGCTCTGAGGCTCAACGTCCTCTAGCTTTAGTCATTGTGGGTGGTATGGTGACGACGACTATTTTGACCCTCTTGGTGTTGCCAGTAATATATGGATGGTTCCGAGGTCGTGCATTAACGAAGACGGTAAAAGCCTAGGGCTGTTAAGAAGGTACTGATATTCATGAGTGAAAACACAAAACAGCCGCATATCCTGATTTCGAATGATGATGGCTATCTTGCGCCTGGTCTATTAGCCTTAGTCAATGCCATTCGCCCACTAGGTCGCGTCACAGTGATTGCTCCTGAGCAAAATCACAGTGGTGCATCCAACTCTTTAACACTCTCACGACCACTATCAATACATCGAGTTGCTGGTGGTGAGCGCGATGGATTTTTATTCATTAATGGCACCCCAACGGATTGTGTGCATATCGCCATGACGGGTTTCTTAGATGAGAAGCCAGACCTGGTAGTTTCCGGCATCAATCAAGGTGAGAATATGGGTGAAGATACCCTGTACTCGGGCACTGTGGCTGCTGCAGTTGAAGGTGTGATGTTTGGCGTCCCCGGAATTGCCTTCTCACAAATCGACAAAGGTTGGAATCAGATTGAAGATGCCGCAAAAGCAGCGCACGATATCGTTGCGCAAACGCTGGTATCTAACTTGACTCATGCCAATGGCGCTGCTACTTTGCTGAACGTCAACATTCCGAATCGCCCCTATGCTGATCTTAATCGCTGGCGTGTGACGCGTTTAGGTAATCGCCACCACTCGCAACCAGTAGTGGTGCAAAAAAGTCCACGTGGCGATGATATTTATTGGATTGGTGCTGCAGGGCACGCCAAAGATAGTTCTGAAGGTACGGATTTTCATGCAATTGATGAGGGGTGTATCTCGATCACGCCAATGCAATTAGACCTAACGCATCATGCTCGCTTGGCTGCCATGCGAGCTAATGGCTGGACGCGCGGTTGAGGCCAGCAGCAGAGCGTAATGCCGGTCATCGGCAAGCTTTAGCAGCCAAAGTTCTTGCTGCTGGAGTTAAGCACGGCAAAACCTTAGAAGCGATTGCCACCGTGCCACGTCATGCATTTATGGATGCAGGTATGCATCCTCAAGCCTATCAAGATACTGCTTTACCAATCGGCCACTCACAAACGATTTCTAAGCCATCGGTAGTGGCACGCATGATTGAGCTATTGCATAAGCCCAAGCAATCTTTGGGAAAAGTATTAGAAATTGGCACCGGCTGTGGATACCAAGCGGCTGTTCTCAGCTTGTTATCGGATGAGGTGTATTCGATAGAGCGTATTCGTCCTTTGCACGACATGGCGAGAGAGAAGCTGCGACCTTTTCGCATTAAAAACCTGCGCCTCATTTACGGTGACGGCATTCTGGGTTTGCCTCAAGCAGCCCCGTTTGATGGAATCATTCTGGCAGCAGCTGGTTTGGGTATCCCAGACGCCTTGTTGGATCAATTGGCTATTGGCGGGCGCCTAGTGGCCCCGGTTGCCAAGAATGAGAAAGAGCAGCAATTGATCATGGTTGAGCGGATGAGCTCCCAGCGCTATCAAAGAACCGTTCTGGACGAGGTCTTTTTTGTCCCCTTACAATCGGGGGTAGTATGAAAATCCTGATGAATACTTTTCCCAAATACCTCCTATTGCTACTTGCAATGACTTCTTTGCTGCTCAATGTGGGTTGCTCAACTACTCCGAGAGCTAAACCAGCGAATGTCGTTGATCGTAGTGGCGGCGACAACAACAATGAGCCAACACCTCCAGGCTACTATCGCGTCAAGCGCGGTGATACCTTAGCCCGCATTGCTCTAGATAACGGGCAATCCCCGCGGGATTTAGCGCAGTGGAATAATTTATCGAACCCAAACTTAATTGAAGTGGGTGACCTCGTTTTGGTAAAGCCGCCAGCCAACAGCAAAATGACTGTTAAGCCTATTGCGAAAACAGCTAGCGATCTACCTAAAACCGATACGCCAAGATTAGAGGACCCTAAAGCAGAGCCTGCAAAAGAAGTCGTAGCTGAGCCTGGTATTCGTTTATCGTGGCCAGCCAAAGGTAAGGTTACAGATGATTTCAGTGAAAAGACTAAGGGAATTGATATTGCTGGTAAGTTAGGTGAGCCTGTAACAGCAGCCTCTGAAGGTAAGGTGGTCTACGCCGGCAATAGCTTGCGTGGCTACGGCAATCTTGTCATCATCAAGCATGACAATACCTATCTCACGGCCTATGCCCACAACCGCACACTCTTAGTAAAAGAGGGTGATACGGTCAAGAAGGGTCAGAAGATTGCCGAGATGGGTGATACCGATGCGACTTCAGTCAAGCTCCACTTTGAATTGCGTGTGAATGGCAAGCCGGTAAATCCTACGCCATACATACAGTAATTGCCTTCAATCAATTGTTAGCGATTTGAGTATGGCAACCATTCTCGTTTTCGATATTGAAACTATTCCCGATGTTGCCGGACTGCGTCGACTTAATGACTATCCAGATACCCTGACGGATATTGAAGTTGCTGCTCAGGCAATGGCAGAGCGCGCTGAGAAAACAGGTAGTGATTTCCTTCCGCTGTATTTGCAACGTATCTGCGCTATCTCTTGTGTTATTCGTAGAACCAGTAAAGACGGCTCACCGCAAATTAAGGTTGGCACGCTAGGTACCCCGCAAGATGATGAGAAGGCATTGATTCAGACCTTCTTTGAGCTTGTTGAAAAATATACCCCTCAATTGGTGTCTTGGAATGGCAGTGGTTTTGATCTTCCGGTGCTGCACTACCGCGCATTAGCAAATCACGTTCAAGCACCGCGCTATTGGGAGATGGGCGAGAGCCAAGAAAACGATAGCCGTGAATTTAAGTGGAATAACTACATCAGTCGTTATCACATGCGCCATTTAGATCTGATGGATCTCTTGGCTAAATTTAATGGTCGCGCCAATGCGCCTCTAGATAGTCTAGCGAAACTCTGTGGTTTCCCAGGCAAGATGGGAATGGATGGTAGCCAAGTATGGCCTGCGTATCAAGAGGGCAGAATTGATGAGATTCGTCGCTATTGCGAAACCGATGTGGTCAATACCTATCTGATGTATTGCCGGTTTCAGTTAATGCGTGGTGGCTTTTCATCAGAAGAATATAAAGAAGAAATTACTTTCGTTAAAGCATATTTAGAGAAAGAATCTAAAGAGCCACATGGAGAGCAGTGGCAAGAATATCTCTTAGGCTTTAGCTCGGATGCGTAGAGGAGAAAAGCCAGTCCACATTGTTGTGACTGAGCCAGTACGAGTTGATTCCCTTGATCTAGATGCACAAGGCATTGCGCGCTTAGCACCCAACGAGGAAGAAGCTAATCAAGGCCAAAGCGGTAAAGTCATTTTTATTCAAGGTGCTTTGCCAACCGAGCTAGTTACTTATGTGATTACGCGTGACAAAGCCCGCTTCAGTAAAGCTAAAGTTCTCGATATCCTTAAGCCTGCCGTATTTAGAGCGGAGCCTAAGTGCAAAGCGTTCGGCGTATGCGGTGGTTGCACTATGCAGCACTTGGATATTCGGGCTCAGGTAGCAATGAAGCAGCGCGTACTGGAAGATGACTTAAAACATATCGCCAAAGTAGCGCCCGAAGAGATTCTTCGTCCGATGGGTGGTCCTGCTTGGGAATATCGTCATCGTGCACGCTTAAGTGCCGTCAATCGCTCGATTAAGAAAGGCGCAGTCCTGATTGGATTTCATGAAGGCAAGAGTGGCTATGTCGCTGATATGACTGCTTGCGAGATTTTGCCCAAATCTGTTTCTGATTTGTTGCCAGCAATGCGTCAGTTGGTCAATGGTTTATCCATTGTGGATCGCATGCCCCAAATTGAAATTGCTATAGGTGAGCCCGAGGATCCTAATTCAGATGATCCTAAAAAAGCAAAGCCTGTCACTGCCTTGGTATTCAGAAATCTTTTGCCACTGACGCCAGCAGATGAACAGTTACTCAGAGACTTTGCAGATCAGCATCAGGTTTGGATTTGGTTGCAGCCCAAGGGAATAGAAACCGTTGCGCCGTTCTACCCATTAACCGGCAAGCTTTGTTATCGCCTGCCTGAATTTGAAATCGAGATGCCTTTTAAGCCAGCGGATTTCACACAAGTTAATCACATGATGAATCGTGCATTGGTCAGCAGGGCGATTCGTCTCTTGGATGTTCAGGCAAGTGATCGTGTACTCGACTTATTCTGTGGCATTGGCAACTTCACCTTACCGCTGGCAAGGCGAGCAAATGCCGTCTTAGGTATTGAAGGTTTAGAAACTCTGACAAGCAGAGCTAAAGCCAATGCGGAGCACAATCTGCTCACAGACAAAGTGAGCTTTATGCAAAGCAATCTGTTTGAAGTGACAACCGAAACGATTGCCTCATGGGGTAAGGCTGAACGCTGGTTAATGGATCCACCGCGTGAAGGCGCCATGGAAATATGCCAAGCCCTAGCCCAATTGCATGAGCAGGGCAGTGATCTGTCACCACAACGCATTGTCTATGTCTCCTGTAATCCCAAAACCCTGGCCAGAGATACGGAGATTCTGTGTCATCAAGCAGGCTATACCCTCAAGAGTGCGGGTATCGTCAATATGTTCCCCCATACCTCCCACGTTGAATCCATGGCGGTGTTTGAAAGATCCTGACGGCTCACCAGATTGTGATCGAGGTAAAGAAAAAGGCACCCGTAGGTGCCTTTTCTATTGAAGCTTGACTAACACTTAGTCTCTATTGCCGCCCACAATGCCCAAGAGTGCGAGCAAGTTGGTGAAGACGTTATAGACATCTAGGTAGATAGCTAAAGTAGCCATCACGTAGTTGGTTTCGCCACCGTTGATGATGCGCTGTACGTCAACCAAGATGAAAGCTGAGAAGATCGCAATTGCGAGAACCGTCACAGTAAGCATCAAAGCAGGCAGTTGTAACCAGATATTGGCCAATGAAGCCACGATCAATAGCAGTACACCCACCATCAACCATTTACCCATGCCTGAGAAGTCGCTCTTGCTCACGGTAGCAATGGAGGCCATGACCGCAAAAATTGCCGCAGTGCCACCAAAAGCTAGCATGATCAAGGTAGCGCCATTACTGTAGCTATTGAGGGTGTAACCAACCAAGCCGGACATCATGATGCCCATGAAGAAGGTAAAGCCCAACAGCAACAGAACGCCCGCTCCAGTGTCTTTATTTTTCTCAATCGCCCAAAAGAAGCCAAAAGCGATTGCCATAAAGACGATGAAGCCTAGAAAAGGACTGCCCGCCATGAAGTTAAGCCCAAAAGCAACGCCAAGCCATGCACCAATGACAGTAGGAACCATCGAGAGCGCCAAAAGGGCGTATGTGTTGCGCAGTACGCGGTTGCGTACTTGAGGGGTGCTAATCGAGCCAGTTTGCCCAAAGCCGTAAGAGTTTAGATCGCTCATATTGACTCCTTTTTTCAAAGTAAAAACATAAGCCCACAAGGGACTGTTGACAGTAAGTATAGACAAAATAGGGTAATTTCAAGCCCCCCATGAAAAGGACTACAAATTGAAGGGTTATGCCCTGTAAATTCAAGGGCTTAGCCACTCTCAGATCAGGGTAAATACGGTCAGCCGATGTATAATTTGGGGGTCGCCGAAAATCCTGGCGCGTTGTAGGAGGCGGAGGAGAAGTTCTCTCTGGGCCTAATTCAGCGCCAATTCAGCAAAATCTTTGAAATCACTATTGGAGTTTTACATGGCTATTGAACGCACCCTTTCTATTATCAAACCTGACGCTGTAGCAAAAAATGTCATTGGCAAGATCTATGACCGTTTCGAATCTGCTGGTTTGAAGATTGTTGCGTCCAGAATGGCGCATTTGTCACAAGCTGAAGCTGAGCAGTTCTACGCAGTTCACTCAGCACGTCCCTTCTTTAAGGATTTGGTGAGCTTCATGATTTCTGGTCCTGTCATGATTCAGGTATTGGAAGGCGAAGGCGCAATTGCTAAGAACCGTGACTTGATGGGCGCTACCGATCCTAAGAAGGCAGACAAAGGCACTATCCGTGCTGACTTTGCTGACAGCATCGATGCAAATGCGGTTCATGGTTCTGATGCTCCTGAAACTGCTGCTGTCGAAGTTGCATTCTTCTTCGCTGGCATGAACGTTTTCAATCGTTAATTCACGATTGCGAACGAATAAGCTATTTAATACATAAGTAGTCGCATTGACCTCCCCGCGCGTAAATCTCTTAGATTTTGACGCTGACCAAATGGCAGCGTATGTCGCGGGGTTGAATGAAAAGCCCTTTAGGGCAAAGCAGCTCATGCAGTGGATACACCAACGCGGTGTTTCTAACATCAATGACATGAGTGATTTAGCAAAAAGCTTTAGAGCAACGCTGCTTGATAAGGCAGAAGTTCTTTCACTTCCAATCATTAAAGATGAGCATGCAGCCGATGGCACCCGAAAGTGGTTGCTCGATGTTGGCGCTGGAAATGCTGTGGAGTCTGTATTTATTCCTGAAGATGATCGTGGCACCTTGTGCATTTCGTCTCAGGCTGGTTGTGCAGTCAATTGCCGTTTTTGCTCAACCGGACATCAAGGCTTCTCACGCAATCTCACCGCCGGTGAAATCATTGGCCAACTCTGGTTTGCAGAACATTTGCTCCGCACTGATCCGAATGCAGTTCGCCGTATTGAGAAATACCCAACCCCAGGTTGGGATCATACGGGTCGTGTGATTTCGAATGTGGTGCTGATGGGCATGGGTGAGCCTTTGCTCAACTATGACAACGTGGTGACTGCTTTACGTTTGATGCTCGATGATAGGGCCTATGGTTTATCGCGTCGTCGTGTGACTCTGTCTACCTCTGGTGTAGTACCGATGATTGATCGCTTGGCACAAGATTGCCCAGTCGCATTGGCGGTGTCATTGCATGCACCAAACGACAAGCTACGCGATCAACTCGTGCCACTCAACCAAAAATATCCATTAAGAGAATTGCTTGCTGCGTGCGAACGGTATTTACCTTTTGCCCCAAGAGATTTCTTAACCTTTGAATACTGCATGCTCGATGGTGTCAATGACTCTGACATACAAGCCAAAGAACTCGTTCGTTTATTAGCAAACATCAAGTGCAAAATTAATCTGATTCCATTTAATCCTTTTCCAGAATCTGGATTAAAACGCTCATCAGCTCAGCGTGTTCATGCCTTCGCCAGCATTTTGTTGGACGCGGGTATGGTGGCTACTGTTCGTAAAACCCGTGGCGATGATATTGCCGCAGCCTGTGGTCAATTAGCGGGTGATGTGGTTGACCGCACCAGAGTGCGTGAGCGTGCCGTGCATGACAAGCAGATGAATTTGGGTCAAGATGAGAATGCTGATAGTCTTGATGATGAAGAGCAAGAGTACCAAACCGAGCGCCCAGTGCAATGGCTTAAAAGATTAGATGACTAATTTCATAAAAAGAGTCCTATGAGTGATACATCAAGCAATTCTCCCCAGCTGCCCTTAGGCCCATCGCCAAAACGGGAAACACGTCAGGCAACGGTTGCCTGGAAAACTAACATTATTACGATTGGTGGTAACGCGCCAGTGCGCGTGCAATCGATGACCAATACTGATACTGCTGATGCAGTCGGTACCGCTATACAGATTAAAGAGTTGGCTCGCGCTGGTTCAGAGATGGTGCGCATTACTGTGGATACGCCAGCTGCAGCTGCTGCGGTTCCCTATATTCGCGAACAGTTAGACAAGATGGATGTCTTAGTGCCATTGATTGGTGACTTTCACTACAACGGTCATACTCTATTAAAAGACTACCCCGAGTGTGCCAAGGCTTTATCGAAGTATCGAATTAATCCTGGTAATGTAGGCAAGGGCGCTAAACGTGATCCGCAATTTGCGCAAATGATTGAAGCGGCCTGCACATACGACAAGCCGATTCGGATTGGCGTGAATTGGGGCAGCTTGGATCAAGACTTACTAGCCAGCATCATGGATGCTAATGCAGCACTGCCCGTACCCAAGACTGCGCAAGAGGTCATGATTGAGGCTTTGATTCAGTCAGCTTTGCAGTCCGCCGAAAAAGCGGTGGAGTTTGGTATGAATCCAAACCAAATTATTTTGTCTTGCAAAGTCAGTAACGTACAAGATTTGGTCGCAGTGTATCGTGATCTCTCCAATCGCTCAGATTACCCATTACATTTGGGATTAACCGAGGCAGGTATGGGAAGCAAAGGTATTGTTTCCTCAACTGCGGCATTAGGTATCTTGTTGCAAGAGGGTATTGGTGACACCATTCGAGTTTCTCTAACACCTGACCCAGGTGCGCCACGAGAGAATGAAATCATTGTGGCCCAAGAGATTTTGCAAACGATGGGATTGCGTAATTTCACACCCATGGTGATTGCCTGCCCGGGTTGTGGCAGAACGACGAGTACCACCTTTCAAGAGTTAGCCGCCAATATTCAATCGTATCTACGTCAGCAGATGCCGGTGTGGAAAAAAACCCATCCGGGTGTTGAGGCAATGAATGTCGCTGTGATGGGTTGTATTGTGAATGGCCCCGGTGAGAGTAAGCACGCTAATATAGGCATCTCATTACCGGGCACTGGTGAGACTCCTGCTGCACCTGTATTTGTGGATGGCGTCAAAGTCAAAACCTTGCGTGGCGATAATATTGCTCAAGAGTTTCAGGTCATTGTCGATGAGTACGTCAAGCAGAATTACGCTCCGAAGTAAGAGCAAGACAAAAGCTAGAACAAGAACAAAAACCTACAGCAACAATAAAAAAGAAATCTACCAAAGCACCTCATGACTGACCAGGCAAACCTAGCTAAAGCACAAAAGATTCAGAAAATTAATGGCGTACGCGGCATGAATGACCTCTTGCCAGCAGATGCTGCGCAGTGGACCCATTTAGAGCATGTTCTGCGTGACCTTACACGTGCCTATGGTTATGAATTCTTACGCACTCCGATTGTTGAGGCGACTGCAGTATTTCAGCGCGGGATTGGTGAAGTAACTGACATTGTTGAAAAAGAGATGTATTCGTTTGAAGATCGCCTTAATGGTGAGCAGCTCACATTGCGTCCAGAGGGGACTGCTGCTGTAGTTCGCTCCGTGGTTGAAAACAATTTGCTGTACGAAGGACCAAAGCGTCTTTGGTACACCGGTCCTATGTTCCGTCATGAGCGTCCACAGCGTGGTCGCTATCGCCAGTTTCACCAATTTGGTATTGAAGCCTTAGGTTTTGCTGGCCCAGATATCGATGCAGAAATCATTTTGATGGGTCAACGTTTGTGGGATGAGCTTGGACTGAAGGGCGTACGGCTGGAGATTAATTCTCTAGGTCAAGCCAATGAGCGTGCTGAGCATCGTGCCGCCTTGGTAACGTACTTCGAGAAAAACAAAGAGCAGCTCGATGAAGATTCCCAACGTCGTTTATTAACTAACCCCTTGCGCATCTTGGATTCTAAGAATCCGGCAATGCAAGATTTAATTGATGGTGCACCTAAGTTATTAGAATTCTTAGGCGAAGAACCGCTAAAGCATTTTGAAGCAGTTCAAGCATTACTCAAGGCCAATAACATCCCTTGCAAAATCAACCCCCGCTTGGTACGTGGTTTGGATTATTACAACTTAACTGTTTTTGAGTGGATTACCGAAGAGTTAGGGGCTCAAGGCACGATTGCCGGTGGCGGTCGCTATGACCCCTTGATTGAGCGTATGGGTGGTAAAGCTGCTCCAGCCTGCGGCTGGGCAATGGGAATGGAGCGTGTCCTGGAGCTCATGAAGGTTTCTGGGTCTTTGCCAGAAGCACAGGCCCAATGCGATGCTTTTGTTATTCACCAAGGGGGTGAGACCCTGACTGCAGCCATGATTATTGCTGAGCGCCTGCGTAATGCGGGCATCGATGCCATCCTGTTTTGCCCTCCCGATGGTCAGGCTGCTAGCTTTAAGTCGCAAATGAAGAAGGCGGACTCGAGTGGCGCAGCCTATGCTGTAATCATTGGGCCAGATGAATTAGCTAAGAATGAGGCTCAACTCAAAGATTTGCGTAGCACTGGTGACCAGAAGGCAGTAGACCTCGAGAGCGTTGTGGAAGCGGTAATTGATGCCATAGTTGGTGCCACCGAATAGAATGAAGACATTCATTATTAATACTGTATTTATTTGCTTGGATTGACATGCCTTTAGACCTAGAAGAACAAGAACAATTAGATCAACTTAAAGCATTTTGGCTAAAGTATCGCAACCTGATTACTGGTGTGGTGACGGCTGCTTTATTTGCCTATGCAGGGCAAAGCGGATATCAATGGTGGCGTACTAGTCAAGCTGCAGCGGCATCACAGTTGTACGAGACCATGGTTACTGCAATCAACAAAGGCGATAAAGATCAAACTTTGCGTGCCGCTGATGATTTGCAAAAACAGTTCTCTGGTACGCCCTATGCTGCAATGTCCAGTTTAGTAGCCGCAAAGATTTCCTCTGATGCAGGTGACACGGCAAAGGCGATGGATTATTTACGCTGGGCTACGAAGAATGCATCTGACCAGGGATATTTAGCTTTAGCTAAATTACGGCTTACAGCGCAATTAATTGAGCTTGGTACAGAAAAGGATTTTGCAGAGGCAGATACGATTCTGAAAGAAAAGCCCGTATCCGGTTTTGAGGCTTTGTGGTCAGAGCGTCGCGGCGATTGGTATTTGGCTCAAAAGAATACGGCTGATGCTCGTAAGAGTTATGAAGCTGCATGGAAGCAGTTAAATGATGCGAAAGAATTTCCTGAAGAGGCGCGTCGTCTCTTAAAAGTTAAATTAGACGCCGTCGGAGGAGTTGCTCAGTGATGATGGATTGCAAACGTGTAGCAAAACTAGCAAGTGCAGCCCTTGTGCTGGGCTCCTTAGTGATTGCACTGGCAGCTTGTTCAGGTAGCTCGCGTGTACGCAAGCCTGCGGAGCTAGTTCCTGTCAGCAATCAATTTGATTTTGCTCCCGTATGGTCAACCAGCGTGGGTTCATCTGAGCCCTTTAATTTTCATCCTGCGGTGGCGGGTGATGCCGTTTATGCCGCCTCTCATCGCGGCAATCTCGTCAAAATTGATTTACGCACTGGTCAAAAAGTATGGGAAGTATCTGTACCAGATCGCCTCTCGATTGGACCTGGATCGGATGGTCGCACTACGGCAGTAGTCACCACCAAAGGGACTGTCTATGCCTACGACGATACTGGCAAGCCCATTTGGAATGTCATCGTTGGTAGTGAGGTCCTATCAGAGCCAGTGGTTGCTGGCGGCGTAGTCATCATTCGTACTTTGGATAATCGCTTTGTTGGCTTTGATGCTCAGACGGGTGTGCGTAAGTGGACTTATCAACGTCAGCAGTCTGCTCTGTCATTGCGCGTTGGTTACGGCATGCTTGCTATTGGTAATGAGGTGATCGTAACTGGATTCGCTGGCGGTCGCTTTGGCATGATTGCAATTGCGAATGGCGGTTTAGTTTGGGAAACCCCCGTTTCGTTTCCAAAAGGATTTTCTGAAATTGAGCGCCTCAATGATGTGACAGCTAAGCCCAGCATGGAAGGCGAAATCATTTGCGCCGTCTCTTATCAGGGTCGTGTAGGTTGCGGTCAAGCGCGCACAGGTAATTTATTGTGGTTCAAAGATTATTCAAGCTATACCGGCACAGCGCAAAGTCCTGATTTGGTTTTCTCCTCAAACGAAAAATCGCATGTCACCGCCTTTGCCGTCAAGGATGGTTCCCAAGCTTGGGAAAATACGCAGCTGACATTTAGAGATGTCGGTGAGCCGATGGCTGTTGGTAAGGTCTTACTCGTTGGTGATGCGCAAGGTTATGTGCATGCACTCTCACAAGCGAATGGTGAAATGCTGGCACGAATTCGTCATGACAGTAGTCCCATCACAGCCGCACCGATTGCGGTGAACGGCCTCATCTTGGTTCAGTCTCAAGGTGGAAAAATAGCGGCGTATAGTCCAAAATGAATCCAGTAATCACTATTGTTGGTCGTCCTAACGTTGGCAAATCGACACTCTTTAATCGCTTAACGCGTTCACGTGATGCTTTGGTTGCAGACTTCTCTGGCCTAACTCGTGACCGTCACTACGGTAAAGGTCGCATTGGCGAACGCGCATTTATTTGCGTAGACACCGGTGGTTTTGAGCCTGTTGCTAAGACCGGTATTGTGGCCGAGATGGCCAAGCAAACGAAGCAAGCCGTTGCTGAATCCGACATTATCATTTTCTTGGTGGATGGCCGTTTGGGTATGGCTCCACAGGATCGCGTGATTGCAGATTTCTTGCGCAAGACTGGCAGGCCGATCATTCTGGCGGTGAACAAAACTGAAGGTATGCAGGCTGGCGTGGTCACTGCAGACTTTCATGAACTGGGTTTAGGCGAACCATTTCCGATCTCATCAGCGCATGGTGATGGTGTACGCGGTTTGATTGACGATGCTTTGGATTCCTTAGGCATTCCAGAGCCAGAACCAGAAGAACAAGAAAATGACCCTAATCGCCCAATGAAGATTGCGGTAGTGGGTCGTCCTAACGTTGGCAAATCCACCTTGATCAATAAATTGATCGGTGAAGAGCGTGTGATCGCATTTGATATGCCAGGCACAACCCGTGATGCAATTGAGGTACCGTTTGAACGCAATGGCAAGCCTTATATCCTGGTAGATACTGCAGGCCTGCGCCGTCGTGGAAAAGTATTTGAAGCAATTGAAAAATTTTCAGTTGTTAAAACATTGCAAGCGATTGCTGATTGCAATGTGGTCATTCTGATGCTCGATGCCCAGCAGGATATTTCTGAGCAAGACGCCCATATTGCTGGATTTATTGTGGAGGCAGGACGTGCGCTAGTAGTGGCCGTGAATAAGTGGGACGGTCTTGACTCTTACGTTAAAGAGCGCGCGCGTTTAGAGATTGCTCAAAAATTACGCTTCCTCGATTTTGCAAACGTCCATCCGATTTCTGCTAAGAAGGGCACTGGCCTTAAAGAGTTATTTAAAGACGTTGATCTGGCTTATGCCGCCGCCATGGCGAAATTGCCAACCCCGAAACTGACTCGCATTTTGCAGGATGCCATTGAGCACCAGCAGCCTAAGCGTGTGGGCATGGGTCGTCCAAAATTGCGCTATGCCCACCAGGGCGGTATGAATCCCCCTATTGTGGTGATTCATGGAACCTCTTTGAGCGGAGTTACCGATAGCTATAAGCGCTATTTGGAAGGTCGCTTCAGAGAGGTGTTTAAGTTAACGGGTACCCCATTACGTATTCAAATGAATACCGCAAAAAACCCTTATGTTGATGCGGACAAGGGTAAAAAAGGTAAAAAGAAGTAAAAAAGCAAAAATAGCGCTACAGTTTTAATTGTGTTTTAAGTGGGGGGACTTGTTTTTTTAGTATTAGCCCCCTTATGTTGGAGACATACAGTCGTTTTAGCATTGCCTAGTAATAGATAAAAAAAGCAAGACTCCCAAAATAGCAGCAAAGAAAAACCATTAAGGAGCAGTATGAACAACAGTAAAATCCAGTTACTACAGGATCCTTTCCTCAATGCCCTGCGCAAAGAGCATGTTCCTGTCTCTATTTATCTTGTCAACGGCATTAAGCTGCAAGGCAATATTGAATCGTTCGATCAATACGTGGTCCTCTTGCGCAATACCGTAACTCAGATGGTCTACAAACACGCTATTTCTACGATTGTTCCCGCTCGTGCAGTGGAGTTCCGCACGGAAGAAGTTAGCTCTGTTTAAAACGGGTATAGATGCGGCACGTGCCGTTCTAGTTGGTGTCGACACAGGCCGTGAAGATTTTGCGGACAGCATGGCAGAACTCAGCCTGCTTGCACAGAGTGCCGGTTCTATACCCATCACTACCGTGATTGCCCGCAAGGGTAAAACGGATCCCGCTTTGTTTATTGGCTCAGGCAAGGCGAACGAAGTTAAAAAAGCAATGGAAGAGCAAGATGCTGAATTGGTCATCTTTAACCATCCACTTTCCCCAACCCAGCAACGTAATTTAGAGCGCCATATTGGCTTTCATGTGATGGACCGCACGGGCTTGATTTTGGACATCTTTAGCCAAAGAGCTCAAAGTCATATCGGTAAAACGCAGGTTGAGTTGGCCCAAGTTCGCTATCGCATGTCTAGATTAGTGCGTGCCTGGAGTCACTTGGAGCGTCAACGTGGCGGTATTGGTGTGCGTGGCGGCCCTGGTGAAACCCAGATGGAATTAGATCGACGAATGCTCGCGACCAAGGCGAAGCGTCTAGAGCTTGAGTTAGAGAAGCTTCAGCGCCAGCAGAGAACCCAAAGAAGAGCCCGTAAGCGTAGGGATGTTTTTTCGGTTTCCCTGGTTGGCTATACCAATGCTGGCAAATCCACCTTGTTTAATTCCCTTACAAAAGCAGGGACTTATGCGGCAGATCAGTTGTTTGCAACACTGGATACAACCTCCCGTAAAGTCCACTTAGACGGTGTGGGTTCAATTGTGGTTTCCGATACAGTAGGCTTTATCCGTGAGTTACCGCACCAGCTGGTGGAGGCATTCAGGGCTACCTTGGATGAAACTATTCATGCAGATCTGATTCTGCACGTAATTGACGCCTGTAGCCCTGTCGCAAGGGAGCAAAAGGCCGAAGTGGAGGCTGTTTTACGAGAAATTGGGGCCGATGACATCCCCCGTATCGAGATCATGAACAAGATTGACCAGATGCCTCAGACCTTTACGGAGGGGGCTGTCTTGGTTCGCGATTCCGAGGGAATTCCGAGTCAGGTTTTCCTCTCCGCCAAGACTGGCCTAGGCCTTGATTTATTGCGCTCAGCCCTTGCTGAATGCTCTCAAATGACTGATAGAATAAGGGTCGAGCAGAATCGCGCCAAAGTTCAAATGGACCCAGACGAGTTTTTAGCTCCTTTACCAGAACGACCAGAAACTTCCGAATTTAATCCGATTCCTAACCGTAAGTACTCACCAAACGATGCGTAAATTTCTCGAACTGTTTTCGGTCAATGATCCAGGCTGGGGTAATAGTCACCCAGGTAACGGATCTAAAGATGCCAAAGAGGGTCAAGGTTCTGATCAGGCTCCAAAAGTAGATCCTGCTAAACCGGGGTCGGATAAGCCTGTTGAAACTCAACCTCAAAATCAGCCTGCGCGACCAAATGGTCCTCCAGATTTAGATGAGTTATGGCGCGACTTTAATGACCGTCTGAGCGGTATTTTTGGTGGCAAGAAAATGCCTGGCTCCACATCAGGTACGCCAGCAAACAAGCCGAACAGTACTGATATTCCGCCACCATCCCAGCGCGGGAATGGTGGCGGTAATGGTGGCGGTGGTGGCTTTAATGGCCCCAACTTTAATTTCACCAACCCCTTTGGATCTAAAGTCACGGTGATCATGGCTGCGGGTGGTGTACTACTACTGTGGATTTTCAGTGGTTTCTACATCATTCAAGAAGGTCAGTCGGGCGTGGTTACTACGTTTGGTAAGTATGCTTACACCGCAGGGCCTGGTATTAACTGGCGTATGCCTTGGCCCGTTCAGACTGAGCAAATTGTCAACGTCTCCGGGGTGCGTTCCGTTGAAGTTGGTCGTTCTATTTTGATTAAAGCAACCAATCAAAAAGACACTTCTATGCTCACTGAAGATGAAAACATCATTGATGTGCGTTTTGCAGTTCAGTACCGTTTAAAAGATCCAACCGATTATTTGTTTAACAATCGTGATCCCGATACCACTGTGGTGCAAGCTGCAGAAACTGCGGTACGTGAAATTGTGGCACGTAGCAAAATGGATACCGTTTTGTACGAAGGCCGTGAAAAGATTGCTATTGATTTAGCTGGCTCAATACAGAAAATTTTAGATAGCTATAAAACTGGTATTTATGTAACGAGCGTGACTGTTCAAAACGTCCAGCCACCTGAGCAAGTGCAAGCTTCATTTGATGATGCTGTTAAGGCTGGCCAAGATCAAGAGCGCCTCAAGAGTGAAGGTCAGGCATATGCGAACGATATCATTCCGCGCGCTAAGGGTACGGCTGATCGTCTTATTCAAGAGGCTGAAGGTTACAAGTCTAGAGTGGTTGCAACCGCAGAGGGGGATGCAAACCGCTTTAAGCAAGTATTGACTGAGTACGCAAAAGCGCCAGGTGTGACTCGCGATCGTATGTACATTGATAGCATGCGCGAGATGTACAACAACGTGTCTAAAGTTTTAGTAGACACCACGAAGAGCAACAGCATGCTTTATTTGCCTTTAGATAAAATCATTGCCCAAGTGAGCGCAGAAAGCACGCAAGTCGCAACTGGTCAGGCGCCAACTTCAACGCCTACTGGGTCTGTGACAGTGGGAGGTGCGACAGGTAATCCAGCAGCCCCATTTAGTAACAATACAGCTAGCCCCAGCCCCAGCAATACCTCAGGCATTGGCGCTTCCGATAAACGCGACGGCTTGAGAAACCGCGATAGAGGGGATGCAAGATAATGAATGCAAATCGTCTCTTAGCCGCCATTGCTGGCCTGATTGGGCTTTTCTATATTCTGACTTCAAGTATTTTTGTAGTCGATCAGCGTAACTTTGCTGTGGTGTTTTCATTTGGGCAAATTGTGCGCGTGATTGAGCAGCCTGGCTTGCAAGTTAAGTTCCCAGCGCCCTTTGAAAACGTGCGCTTCTTTGATCGTCGTATTTTGACGATTGACACCCCGGAAGCGGAGCGCTTTATTACTTCTGAGAAGAAAAATCTCTTGGTAGATTCTTATGTCAAGTGGCGTATTGTTGACCCTCGCAAGTTCTTTGTTAGCTTTAAAGGTGATGAGCGCTTGGCACAAGATCGCTTAACTCAGTTAGTGCGGTCTGCCTTGAATGAAGAATTTACTAAACGTACGGTCAGGGAGATCATTTCAGATCAACGTGAGCAAGTGATGCAGGGTATCCGTAAAAAAGTAGCTGACGATGCCTCTGATATTGGCGTTGAAATCGTTGACGTTCGCCTCAAACGAGTTGATCTACTGGCTGAAATTAGTGACTCCGTTTATAGGCGGATGGAAGCAGAGCGTAAACGCGTCGCCAATGAGCTACGCTCGACAGGCGCTGCAGAGTCAGACAAGATTCGAGCCAATGCAGAGCGTCAGCGTGACACGATTTTGGCTGAAGCATACCGTGAAGCGCAGAAAATTAAAGGCTCTGGTGATGCCACGGCTACTGCTTTGTATGCAGATGCATTTGGACGTGACCCTCAGTTTGCGCAGTTCTATCAAAGTCTCCAGGCCTACCGAAGTTCCTTTAAAGATAAGAAAGATGTCATGGTGCTTGAACCTAACGGCGAGTTCTTTAAATTCATGCATAAAAAAAATTAAGAGTGAATATTTCAAATCATGAATCGCTGGTTACTTCCTGAAGATATTGCTGATGTTTTGCCAGCCGAGGCTCGCAAGGTAGAGACTCTGCGTCGCGCTATTTTGGATATGTATCAATCCTATGGCTATGAGCTAGTTGCCCCTCCGATATTGGAGTTCCTAGATTCTTTGCTCACTGGCACTGGTTCAGATCTCAATTTACAAACATTTAAATTGGTCGATCAGTTGTCTGGCCGTACATTAGGCCTGCGTGCCGATATGACTCCGCAAGTTGCTCGTATTGATGCGCACTTACTCAATCGTAAAGGCGTAACCCGCCTCTGCTATGCAGGGTCTGTTGCTCATGCGCGCACACCAGTAGGCAGCTCCGCTCGCGAAGAATTACAACTTGGCGCAGAGATTTATGGATGCGCTACTTCGGAAGCCGATTTCGAGGCCGTTACTTTACTGCTACGAACTTTGCGTGTGGCTGGACTGAATAAGGTGTACCTCGATCTTTCGCATGCGGGTGTACTTGAAGGAATTCTGGATGGGCAAGTTAAAGAGAGGGGTGAAGTTGAGGCTCTGTATAGCTTGCTGCAAAGCAAGGATCGACCACGTTTGGCTATCTGGGCTAAAGCACTGCCAGCGAAATCTGCGCAAGCCTTAATGGCTCTTACTGAATTAAATGGCCCTTGTGCGCAAGTATTAGCTGGCGCTAGAAAGTCTTTGCCGAAACATCAATTGATTGATGAGGCCTTGACTCAATTAGAAAATTTAGCTGCAGCCACTGATGCACTTCCTGGCAATGTTGAGCTCAGTATCGATCTGGCGGATTTGCGTGGATATCAATATCACAGCGGTGTGATGTTCGCAGCTTATGTTGATCAGTTGCCACAACCAATTGCTAGGGGTGGCAGATATGATCATGTCGGTCAAGCATTTGGGCGCTCCCGTCCCGCAACTGGCTTTTCTATGGATTTATTGACTCTGGCTAACCTTGCGCCTTTAGCGCAAAAAAAGTCCGCTATCGTAGCGCCTTGGACTTTGGAGGCTAGCCTAGCTAGCAAGATTGCCGAGTTGCGAGATGCTGGTGAAGTGGTCATCCAAGCACTTGGCGGTGATGATGTAGAAACCGCTGAATATCATTGTGATCGTGAGTTAGTAAAGCAAGATAGCTCATGGGTAGTAAAAAAGAAGTAAAAGCTTTATTAAAAACACACTAATTCTGTAATTATCTTTTGGATTTCATTATGTCTTCAAAGCAACAAGCTCATGGTCGTAACGTCGTTGTCATTGGTACCCAGTGGGGTGACGAGGGCAAGGGCAAAGTAGTGGATTGGTTAACTGACCATGCTCAAGCAGTTGTGCGTTTTCAGGGTGGGCATAATGCTGGCCACACGCTGATTATTGGCGATAAAAAAACGATTTTGCGTCTGATCCCTTCCGGAATCATGCATAAAAACGTGATTTGCTACATTGGTAATGGTGTTGTACTTTCTCCAGAAGCACTCTTTAAAGAAATCGGTGAGTTAGAAGCTGCGGGACTAGATGTTCAATCTCGTTTAAAGATTTCTGAAGCAACAACTTTAATCTTGCCTTATCACGTAGCCATTGATCATGCTCGTGAGAAAAAGCGTGGCAATGCCAAGATTGGCACAACGGGTCGCGGTATCGGGCCAGCCTATGAAGATAAAGTTGCCCGTCGTGCTTTACGTGTCCAAGATTTGTTCTATCCAGAAAAGTTTGCCGCGCAATTGCGTGAAAACTTGGAGTATCACAACTTCATGCTCACAAACTACTATGGTGCTGAGTCAGTAGATTTTCAAAAGACTTTAGAGGAGGCCATGTCTTATGCGGAGCGCATTAAGCCGATGGTGGTCGATGTCTCTAGTGCTTTGTATGCGGCAGAGCAGGCTGGCCAAAACTTATTATTTGAAGGTGCGCAAGGCACCTTGCTTGATATTGATCATGGTACTTATCCGTTCGTGACTTCTAGTAACTGTGTGGCTGGTAATGCTGCAGCAGGATCTGGCGTAGGCCCGGATTCATTGCAATATATCTTGGGCATCACTAAGGCTTATTGCACGCGTGTTGGCGCTGGCCCGTTCCCAAGTGAGTTATACGACTTTGATAACCCAGCCAAGCAAGATCCAGTTGGCATCCGTTTGGCTGAAGTGGGTAAAGAGTTTGGTTCTGTTACCGGCCGTCCGCGTCGCACTGGTTGGCTAGATGCCGCCGCCCTCAAGCGTTCTATTCAGATTAATGGCTTATCCGGCTTATGTATTACTAAGCTTGACGTATTAGATGGCTTTGAAACTATTCGTCTTTGTGTGGGCTACACCCTTGACGGTCAAAAATTAGATGTATTGCCGCGTGGCGCCGAAGCTGTTGCGCGTTGTGAGCCAATTTATGAGGATTTCCCAGGTTGGAAGGGAACGACTTTTGGTATTCGTGAATGGGACAAACTCCCAATAGAGGCACAGAAGTTCCTGCGTCGTATCGAAGAAGTTGCAGGAAAGCCGATCGCCATGGTCTCAACAGGACCGGAGCGCGATGAAACGATTCTTCTGCAACATCCATTCAAGGGTTAATAAAGCATTCTCTCTTTAACCTTTTATATTTATTTACACATTTGCTTTGGGATTTAGAAATGACTGCACGTACACAATGTAATAGCCTTCAAGTGGCTACACCGCTTTACCGTTTTATTGAAGACAAAGTTTTGCCTGGTACAGGTATTAAAAGCGCAGACTTTTGGAAAGGTTTTGACGAGATCGTTAAAGATCTGAGCCCAAAAAATGAAGCATTACTAGCAAAGCGTGATCGCTTGCAATTGGATTTGGATAAATGGCATCAAGCTAACCCTGGCCCGATCAAAGATATGCCTGCTTACCGCAATTACTTGAAAGAAATTGGTTATATCGACGATGTGCCTTCCAAAGTGTTGGCTACTACTCAGAACGTGGATGATGAACTAGCTCTCCAAGCTGGTCCTCAGCTAGTTGTTCCAGTGCTCAATGCACGTTATGCCTTAAATGCTGCAAATGCGCGTTGGGGCTCTTTGTATGATGCCCTGTACGGCACAGATGTTATTTCCGAGGAAGATGGTGCTACCAAAGCTGGAGCCTATAACCCGATTCGTGGTGCTAAGGTGGTTGCCTACGCGCGTCAGTTTTTGGATCAAGCTGCTCCTTTGGCTAAAGCCTCCTTCAGTGATGTAGTTGCATATGCCGTTGTAGATAAAAAACTGTCTGTGAAATTAAAAGACGGCAGCACAACCGGTTTGATTGATGAAAGACAGTTCGTTGGCTATCAAGGCGATGCCACTGCACCTTCATCTATTTTATTGCGCAATCATGGTATTCATATCGATATCCAAATTGATAAAACTAAAACCATTGGTGCTTCTGATTTAGCCGGTGTAAATGATGTGGTGCTTGAAGCAGCGCTCTCAACCATTTTGGACTTAGAAGACTCGGTAGCAGTTGTTGATGGTGATGACAAAGTACTTGCTTATGAGAATTGGTTGGGTATTCTTAAGGGTACCTTGGTTGAAGAAGTCAGCAAAGGCGGTAAGACTTTTACCCGCACACTCAACGCAGATCGTAAATACACTGCAGGCATTGGCGCTGTCAATGCCAAAGATGGCGTTGTAACTTTGCATGGCCGCTCACTCTTGTTCCTGCGTAACGTTGGTCACTTGATGACTAACCCAGCTATTATTACTGGCGAAGGTAAGGAAATCTACGAAGGTATCTTAGATGCAGTCGTGACTGTATTGATTGCCTTGTATGACATCAATCGTCCAGCGACTCAGGTTATTGGTAATACGCGCAAAGGCTCAGTCTATATTGTTAAGCCAAAAATGCACAGTGCAGAAGAAGTAGCATTTGCTGGCGAGCTCTTTGGCCGGGTTGAGAAGTTACTTGGCTTACCCGAGAACACAGTCAAATTAGGCATCATGGATGAAGAGCGCCGTATGAGCGTCAATATTAAAGCTGCCATTGCTGCAGCTGGTGCTCGCGTTGCATTTATTAATACTGGATTCTTAGACCGCACTGGCGATGAAATGCATACTGGTATGTATGGCGGCGCCATGGTTCGTAAAGGCAGGATGAAGATTGCTAAATGGTTCGGAGCTTATGAGCGCCGTAACGTATTAGCAGGCTTAGATTGCGGCCTACGTGGTCGCGCGCAGATTGGTAAGGGCATGTGGCCTGCGCCAGATCTCATGAAGGAAATGGTAGAGCAAAAAGCTGCACACCCTCAAGCAGGAGCAAATACCGCTTGGGTACCATCGCCCACTGCTGCCACTTTGCATGCAATTCACTATCACCAGGTCGATGTGGCAAAGATTCAACAGGATATGGAGAAACAAGATACTGCAGCTGAGTATGAAGCTTTAACTGATGAGCTCTTGACTGTGCCAATTGCGCTCTATCCTGATTGGACTAAAGAGGAGATTCGCGAATCCCTCAATAATAATTGCCAAGGTATTTTGGGTTACGTAGTTCGTTGGATTGACCAAGGTGTTGGTTGCTCTAAGGTGCCTGATATTTATAACGTAGGCCTAATGGAAGATCGCGCAACATTGCGTATTTCTAGTCAGCACATTGCCAACTGGTTACTGCACAAATATGTCAGTAAAGCGGAAGTAGAGGAAGCTTTGCAACGAATGGCCACTATTGTTGATAATCAAAATGCTGGCGATCCCTTATACAAACCAATGATGCCAAACTATAAGGATTCATACGCCTTTCAAGCTGCAAGTGATCTGATCTTTAAAGGCCTTGAGCAGCCAAACGGGTATACCGAACCCTTGCTGCATGCTTGGCGTTTGAAGGTCAAGCAGGCGCAAGCGAAATAATCGTTTGTTAGTTTCAAATTGAAATGGATTTGTCGAAAGGCAAGTCCATTTTTCTTTTAGTCAGAACTTACCTGAACTCCGATCTACTCAATGCGTAGTTTTTCAAATCTCTTTACTAGGTTTTTGAATGCCCGTGGCCAAGCGCTAGGCTTTCAAGTCAATGATGGGGGCAGGGGGCTTGCAGGCTTTAAAGGCGGGGCTGGTGACTGTGTGGTTCGCGCGATTGCCATTGCCGCCCAATTGCCTTATGTACAAGTCTATGAAGATCTTCGTGCTGCCAATGCGGCCTATGCTGATCAAAGAAACGATAAGTTAGCTAGACGGCTTAATGCTCAGGGCGCTTCACCGCGTAACGGCAATCATCGCAATGTATTCCATGACTACATCCTGGGTCACGGGTTTGATTGGGTGCCGACTATGCAAGTTGGTGCTGGCTGTAAAGTCCATTTACTGGCGAATGAGCTACCCTCGGGCAGATTAATTGTGAAGGTTTCTAAGCACCTTACAGCTGTAATTAACGGTGTTATTCAGGATACCCATAACCCCTCTCGGGCTGGGTCACGCTGTGTTTATGGCTACTATATTTTGCGCTAGGGGCGCTATTGATAAAGAAAAAGCCTCCAAAATGCGGAGGCTTAATTCATCAAAAATGACCAAAAATGGCCTAAAACAGAGCTAAATCAGCAATAAATTACCAATTTCCACTAGTTCTACGTGATTTCTGCTCCATTACTTTAGCTTCGCTAAAAGAAACTGCCAGCAATATGAAAAAGTCTTTAATTGCTAAAAAAGGCTTAAAGCTGATGGTGAATGCCTGTTGAAACTGTGTTGAGTTTGAATGTGCCATGGTGAGCTCCTTAAGGGTTAACCCTAATGATATACCTTATACTAATTAATTGCAGCAGTTGCCTACAAAAACCCACTTTTACTGGGCGGCGCTCTCAATTAAGCAAGGCTAGGCTAAGTTTCCATCCCCTAGGTTGATAATGAAGTATCCCTAATTTGATATTAAGAAACCATTGAACGAGCATCACATGCTAGGCGGCAAGAAGAAGGAATACTTTTTCTTGTTCTCCTTGGCCGGAATTCAGTTCACCCACATCCTGGACTTCATGATCATGATGCCTTTGGGCCCCGAATTTATTCGCGAGCTCAATATCAATACCCATGAGTTCGGTCTATTACTCTCTTCCTATACGTTTGCCGCTGCTCTTGCTGGTGTCTTTGCCACTTACTTTGTAGATCGCTTTGAGAGGCGAGTACTACTTCTGAGTTTGTATGCTTGTTTCATTATTGCCACCTTAGTCTGTGGTTTGGCGCCGGATTACCATTCCCTTTTTATTGCTCGCGCATTTGCAGGCGCATTTGGCGGTATTCTGAGTTCACTAGTGCAAACTATTGTTGCGGACTCCATTCCGTTTGAGCGCAGAGGCAAAGCTTTGGGAACAGTGATGTCTGCTTTCTCGATATCGACTGTGGCAGGAGTTCCACTCAGCCTATTGTTGGCTCACAACATTCCATCCTTAGGTTGGCGAGCGCCATTCTTTTTTATTGCTTTGATATCCAGCCTCATTTTATATTTGGGGTATCGCAATATCCCCAAAATTTCTGGCCATCTCCTGCACTCTCATGAGGGAAGTCGCCTTAGTCAAATCTGGAATATCTTTGTTGCCCACCAACATCTACGCGCATTCTTTTTTATGGCACTGATCATGTTGACTGGATTTTCAGTCATTCCGTATATTGCGCTCTATCTCACCTCGAATGTAGGTGTTGAAAACTCCTATATTTCTTTGATCTATCTTTGCGGTGGCATTGCTACACTGATGAGCTCTCGCCTAATTGGGCAGATGTCCGATCGTTACGGCAAGGTTAAATTATTTAGGGTGCTGGCAGTCATCAGCTTAGTCCCATTATTGGTGACGACCAATTTGACGCCAGTACCGCTTTGGGTGGTGTTAATTAATTCCACTGCATTTTTTGTCTTAGTTTCAGGCCGTATGATTCCAGCGATGGCGATTGTCAGCCAAGTGGTGGACGCCAAAATTCGGGGCACCTTTATGAGTCTGGTAGGCTCAGTGCAAATGTTAGCGTCGGGACTTGCTTCGGTTCTTGCTGGCATGGTAGTTACCATTGGTATGGATGGAAAAATGGAGCATTACAACCTAGTTGGTTATGGTGCGGCGGCATGTGGCTTGCTTACCTTCTGGTTGGTGGGCTATATTCATACTGATAAGCAAGCGCAGTAAATCTAATTTACTTGAAAAGAAAGATTGTGATGATTTCATTTAAGAGACCAGATGCCACTTTAGTAGAAGCCTATTTAATTGAGCCAGCCAACCCAAGAAATGCTCCTGGCGTAGTAGTGATTCAAGAGTGGTGGGGCCTTGATGATGAGATTAAGAATATTGCTAACCGTTTAGCAAAAGCAGGATATCGTGCCTTAGTTCCGGATCTGTACCGTGGCAAGCTCGCCTTGGAAGCAAATGAAGCTGAGCACCTCATGAATGATCTGAATTTTGGTGACGCTGCTAGCCAAGATATTCGTGGCGCTGTTCAGTACCTCAAGTTAACAGGTAGCACTAAAGTTGCTGTTACCGGGTTTTGTATGGGCGGGGCGCTCACAGTATTATCTGCTGGCCTTGTTCCGGAATGCGATGGAACAGTGGTTTGGTATGGTTACCCTCCGCTCGAGTATGTTGATGCAACGGCTATCAAAAAACCGATGTTGGCGCACTGGGCCCTGCATGATGATTTTTTCTCTATCGCTGGCGTAGATCAGCTGGAAGAAAAGCTGAAAGCAGCTGGAGTTACGTATGATTTCCAACGCTATGACGCTAAGCATGCTTTTGCAAATCCAAAGTCAGACGCTAGAGGTCTGCCACCATTGCAATACAACTCTGTAGCTGCAGATTTGGCTTGGGATCGCACGATGACTTTCTTAAAAACTCAGCTAACTCCATAAGTACTTTAATTGCAGATCTATCCTATGCATCTTTTTTCCGAAAACCTTGCTGTTGAACTTTCTTCCTATTACCGTAATCTTGCTTTAGGGCATGGTGTGATTCCTAAAGTCTTCACCTTAGTGAATGGAGAGGGGAGCCAATACCTCTTTTTTATTGATGACTTGCGTATGAATGCGGTTGAAGAAAATCAATTTTTGGCGTATATCGTGCAGGAGCATGAGGCAGTTTGTTATGCACGCGGAACTTTAGTAGTCTTAGAGAAGTCTCAACAGCTCATTGAGTTTGCAGTAATTGATCAGGACGACGCACAAGCAATTGTGTGCTCTGCCCAATTAACTCGGGATGTTGACGATAAGCCGGTTGGGTTAACGGAGTTTGAAAAGATCCTAGCTCCCAAAAAGACAATCTTCTTTAGTGGTCTCTTTGAGCCCATGACGCTATCAGAGGATAGAGTTGAAGAGTTTGAAGGTCTTTGGGATGAAATGAAACCTAAGATTTTGCATCGCTCTATGGGACTCTAGCTCTTCGATATGACGAATCAAACTGAGGAAGAAGTTCGAATCAATTTAGCTGCAGCGTATCGTCTCGCTGCGATGAAGGGGTGGGATGATGGTATTTATACCCATATTACAGCTTCTATTCCAAACGAAGAGGACGCTTATCTAATCAATCAATTTGGTTTGCGCTTTGACGAAGTGCTTCCAGAGAATTTAGTCAAGGTGAACCTTCAAGGAGAAATCATCTCGGGACTAGGGCCAGTGAATAAATCTGGTTTTGCCATTCATGGGGCGGTACATGCGGCCAGACCAGATGCGGCATGTGTACTGCATTTGCATGTTGATTCCGTCATTGCCATCTCTGCACGAAAGCAGGGTTTATTGCCACTATCGCAGCATGCCCTACGCTTTTATGGTGATATTGAAAGGCATTGCTATCAAGGGCTAGCCTTATCAGTGTCTGAGCAAGCGGGACTCATATCGGCTCTTGGAGATAAAAAAGCTTTATTGTTAGAAAATCACGGCAGCATCATCTGTGGAGCAAGTATTCAGCAGGCATTTTATTTGATGGACGTATTAGATAAAGCCTGCAAAATTCAACTATTGGCAGGTGAGGTAGAAGGATTGATAGTTCCCGATCCGGTAATTTGCAAGATGACTTATGAGCAATTATGCAGTGATGGTGATGAGGAAGGTCAGATGGAGTGGCCGGCTTATCTAGGTTTATTAAAAAAATAGTGAATAGGAGATATCTGTGCCATTAATTCAAGTTCAATTATTTGAGGGTCGCAGCGATGAGGTCAAGCGCGAGTACGCCAAGGCAATTACGGAAGCGGCGGTCAAAATTATGGGATGCAGTGCTGAATCAGTAGATGTTATTTATCAAGATGTTAAGAAATCAAATTGGGCGACTGCAGGCAAGTTATGGAGTGATTAATATTTGCGTATTAACGAATGCTCGATGTGGGAGCCAAAATGGGGCTTGTATTTAAGAAAGACGCCCCCATATAGGCTTTATGTATTTTTATGTAGAAACGGCCAGTTTTCTCTATAGCGGCCTTGTATTTTCAGGCGCAGAGCGCCGTTAAGCCTTGTTTGGTGCCCAGGAAGGGACTCGAACCCCCACAACCTTACGATCGCCAGCACCTGAAGCTGGTGCGTCTACCAATTTCGCCACCTGGGCATGCCGTTATTATAAAGGTATGCGCCTTCTGACCCACCTCTTAACTTGTTTTGGCCTTTCACCCTTCAGACTTGATGGTTTGATACAGTAGGCTAATTCACAATTTTCATTGAAATATAAGGCATGTATTGCCGAAGGAATTAAATGCGTAAAGCAAAAAACTTGGTGCCACGAGAGGCTGACCGTTTGGGTACAGTCCAGGGTCACCGAGATGGATTTGGATTTGTCATCCCAGATGACGGTGGTGAAGATATTTTTCTTTCTGAAAGAGAAATGTCCCGCGTCATGCACTCAGATAGGGTAAATGTCAGAGTATTGGGAACAGATCGCCGCGGTCGTCCAGAGGGCCAGATCGTCGATGTCATTTTGCATGCCAATAAAGTAGTCATTGGGCGTCTCTTAAATGAGAATGGTGTTTTGATTGTTGCGCCGGAAGATAAGCGTATTGGTCACGATATTTTGATTCCACCAAAAGGTCAAGGTAACGCGAAATTAGGTCAGGTCGTCAGTGTCGAGATCATTGACTATCCAGATAGTTACCGTCAAGCCGTTGGTCGTGTTGTCGAGGTGCTGGGTGAAATCGATGATCCTGGCATGGAAATAGAAATCGCTGTCCGTAAATATGGCGTGCCCCACGAATTTTCAGCAGCCGCAAAAAAAGAAGCGGATGCCTTACCCGATACCGTTCAGCAATCTGATTTAGAAGGTCGCGTAGATTTGCGCGATGTTCCTTTGGTCACCATTGATGGTGCTGATGCTCGTGACTTTGATGATGCGGTGTATTGCGAGCCAGTTATGTACGGCAAGAGCAAGGCTTGGCGCCTGATTGTCGCGATTGCTGATGTATCTCATTATGTTAAGCCTGGACACCCTTTGGATGATGAGGGACTTCTACGTGCAACCTCAGTGTATTTCCCGAGACGGGTAATACCCATGCTGCCGGAAAAGATCTCGAATGGCCTTTGTTCATTGAACCCTGATGTTGATCGTTTGTGTATGGTGTGTGATTCGGTAGTAGATCAAAGTGGAGTAGTCTTGGCTTACCAGTTCTATCCTGCAGTCATGCATTCTGCGCAACGCTTTACATACGATACGGTCTGGGAGATTCTCTCAAACAGCAAAGGCCCTGAAGCAACACGCTTTGCGCAGTTCAGGCCTCTACTGACTAATCTCTACTCGCTATACAAAATTTTACTAGACGCACGTCAAAAGCGTGGTGCTATCGAGTTTGAAACTACCGAAACCCAAATTATTAGTAATGAGTTAGGTAAGATTTTGCGCATTGAACCTCGTCTGCGCAACGACGCACATCGCTTGATCGAAGAGTGTATGTTGACAGCAAACGTCTGCGCTGCTGATTTCATTGATAAAAATAAGCATCTCAGTCTCTATCGCGTTCACGGTGAACCTTCAGAGGAGAAGCTGATGACTTTGCGCCAAGTCTTGCGTACCTCTGGCTTGTCATTGGGCGGCGGTGAAAAGCCGAAGCCAAAAGACTATGCCAAACTCATGCGCGAAATCAAAGAGCGTCCCGATGCAAACATGCTGCAGTCGGTTGTTTTGCGCTCTATGCAGCAGGCAATGTACCAGCCTGATAACGAAGGCCACTTTGGTCTTGCGTATCCTGCATACTCACATTTCACAAGCCCGATTCGTCGTTATCCTGATCTCTTGACCCATCGCGTCATCAAAGCAATTCTTACCAAGAAACCTTACACGCCAGTATTGCCCCCAACGGTTCCGTTAAATCTCACTTTGCCACGCAAAGGCAAGGGTCGCGAAAATGCCGTGAATGCCAAGAAGTCTCATAGCGATGCAAAAGAGGCTGCATCTAATGGTACGCGTTTGCCTAAATTGCCTAAGGGCGCTAATGCGGCAATGCCTATTTGGGGTCAACTTGGTGTGCATTGCTCATCTAATGAGCGTCGTGCAGATGAGGCATCTCGTGATGTAGAGGCTTGGCTCAAGTGCTATTACATGCGCGATCATTTGGGTCAAGAATACGCTGGTACGGTTACTGGGGTAGCTACATTTGGTTTGTTTATACAACTGGAAAATCTCTTTGTTGAGGGCATGATCCATGTGACTGAACTGGGTGGTGATTATTTCCAGTACGATGAAGCCCGTCAAGAATTGCGTGGCGAGAGAACTGGCATTCGTTATCGCTTAGGTGATCGGGTGCACGTTTTAGTCAGTCGAGTTGATCTAGACGCACGTAAAATTGAATTTAGTCTGGTGAAATCTGTTGGCTTAGAGCCGGGCGGCACCACCAATCGCCGTCAAATTGTATTGGCTAGCGATACCGGTAGACCCAATAAAAAAGCTTCTCCCAAAAAAGGTCGCCCTGGCAGCAAAGAACCACAGAAGCATTCTGGTGTGAATGTGAATGCCGCCAAATCTGCAGGGAACCTTGGCGCAAACCAATCTAAGAATCAAGCTGGGCGCACTGCGAGTAAAGTTGCGAAGTCTGGAAAGCCCACAAGACCTGCCGGTAAACCTACAGGTACAAAACCACCCGTTCGCAGCACTAAAGCGCGTCGTAAATAAGCATCAATATCAGATCGAGATAAGTAAAGATGAAGCAAATATTAGTTGGTTTTCATGCAGTTCAAGCGCGCTTACGAGTGGATGCAGCAAGTCTAAAGTCGGTTTATTTTGATCCTAGTCGACGAGATCGCCGTATGGGCGATTTTCTCAAGCAAGCTGAAGAAATTCTAGGCGAAAGATTGCATGCTGCTGATGCCGAGCGTCTTCACAAGCTGGCAGGGCATGATCGCCATCAAGGTGTGGTGGCTTTGGCGGAGAAGATGACTATTGCTCGGACCATTACGGAGGTAGTGGAAGATGCACAAAGTAATCAAAGTAAAGTGATGTTCTTGGTCTTGGATGGTGTGACCGACCCTCATAACTTTGGTGCATGCTTGCGCGTAGCGGATGGTGCCGGTGTAGATGCCGTAGTTATTCCTAAAGATCGTTCGGCCTCAATTAATGCCACTGTGAGTAAAGTGTCGAGCGGTGCTTCTGAGGTAATGCCTGTGATTACCGTTACCAATCTGGTTCGCAGTATGAAAGAAATGCAAGAAGCGGGTGTTTGGCTAATTGGTACCGATGATGAAGCTGAAAAATCTATTTACGATTTAGATCTGACTGGTCCCATTGGAATCGTTATGGGTGCAGAGGGTGAGGGCATGCGCCGCCTGACCCGCGAGACTTGTGATGAGTTGGTACGTATTCCGATGAAGGGTGTTGTAGAGAGTCTAAACGTATCAGTTGCAAGTGGCGTCTGCTTGTATGAGGCACTCAGACAGCGTTTATCCAAAGAACCTAAATAGTAAGCACCACTCACATACTCACTTAATCACTCAGTCAACTGCCGCACAAATTGTTCTAGTTGGGCTGGTGGCAGAGCACCGCTAACACGATGCACTTCTTTGCCACCCTTAAATCCCGCTAGCGTTGGTATTGAGCGTATATTCCATTGCGATCCGAGTAGTTGCTCGGCCTCGGTATTAACTTTCACAAACAAAACTTGATTTGCATGAGTGCTGGCGCTTGCCTGGAAAGTCGGGCCGAACATCTTGCAGGGTCCGCACCATGGCGCCCAGAAATCTACTATGACTGGCATTGTGGATTGAGTTACCAGTTCGCTAAAGTTAGCTGCTGTGGCATTAATCGGAAGCGAAAGGAGCTCTTGTTGACAGGCTCCGCAGACAGGCGTTTGATTGAGCCTTTCGGCAGGAACACGATTTCCTTTATTGCAATGCGGGCAATGAATAATCATATTGACTCCTCAATCTGGCAATTGACAGAATTAGTTGCTTAAGAGCGCTTCTAGTTTCTCGGTGTCGATGCAGAAATTTCTTATTCCTTCAGCTAGTTTTTCAGTGGCCATTGCATCGTTATTCAACTGTAATCTAAAATTCGATTCATCTAGCTTTAGGGCTAGGATATTTTCGGTGGAAAGTGCGTTAGCTGCGTTGCTGGCATTCAGTTGTTTCTCCACTACAGCAGTGCTTTTCTGTAGATCGCTCAATAGCTCTGGGCTGATGGTGAGTAAGTCGCATCCGGCTAGCTCTAATATTTGACTGGTGTTACGAAAACTAGCCCCCATAATTTCGGTGCTGATCCCGAAGTGCTTGTAATAGTGGAAGATACGCTTAACCGATATAACACCGGGATCATTTGCTCCGCCATTATTTTCATCACTCCAATTGCCGCCAAGCTTTGTCTTATACCAATCAGTAATTCGCCCTACAAAAGGGGAAATCAATTTTGCATTGACTGCACCGCAAGCCGCCGCCTGTACCAAAGAGAAGAGCAGCGTCATATTGCAGTGAATGCCCTCAGCCTCTAAAGATTTAGCTGCCTCGATTCCTTCCCATGTGCCAGCTAGTTTAATCAAGACGCGTTTTCGATCAATCCCATGAGATTCATACAGTGAGATGAGATGCTTGGCCTTCTTAATCGTTGCCAGAGTATCAAAAGAGAGGCGGGCATCAACTTCAGTCGAAACCCTCCCTGGGACGATCTTCAAAATCTCAAGACCAAAAGCTACCAGGATATGGTCGACTAAATCAACGGGTTTGATACCAGAGTGCGCTGATTTGACTTGATTTACTAAGGCCTGATAGCTGGCTTGCTGGGCAGCCTTCAGGATGAGGGAGGGATTAGTAGTGGCGTCTTGCGGTTGGTATTCCCGCATACGCTCAAAGTCGCCAGTATCGGCCACGACGGTAGTGAATTGTTTGAGTTGGCTCAGTGCGCTTGCGGGTGATGTCATGGGTATTTGCAATACTCTCGATGAATTAATCAGGAAAATAGATTGAATATCATATGATAGATGGATAAATCAGGTTGTTCCAGTTTAGATAAGGATATCGGGCAAGATCATGAATCAAGATCAACTAAAGCAATTGGTAGGTGAAGCAGCTCGGGATGAGGTACTAAAGCTACCCGCAGGTCAGATCTTAGGTGTTGGGACAGGCTCTACCGCTAACTATTTCATTGATGCCTTAGCACCCCATAAGGATCATTTCTCGGGAACAGTATCTAGTTCAAATGCCACGACTGAACGCTTGTTAAAACATGGTTTTAAGGTCATGGACCCCAATGAGGTAGATTATCTGCCTGCCTATGTGGACGGCGCCGATGAAATCGATCCTGCTGGTCATATGATTAAAGGTGGCGGCGGTGCTTTAACCCGTGAAAAGATTATTGCTTCCATGGCCAAACAATTTATCTGTATCTGCGATGCCTCAAAACAGGTTTCGGTATTGGGTAACTTTGCATTGCCTGTGGAAATCATTCCCTCATCAAAAGGAATTGTTACTCAAGAGCTAGCTCAGTTGGGCGGCACAGCAACACTCAGAATGAGCAAAGAGACTCGTGCAGACTTAGGTCAGACACCAAGCCAACCTTTTGTGACAGATAACGGCGGGTGGATTTTGGATATTGCCGGCTTGAAGATTTCTAATCCACTTGCGCTTGAAGCGCAAATCAATCAAATTGCCGGCGTTATTACTGTTGGGTTATTTGCAAAAGAGAAGGCGGATATTTTATTAGTAAGCAATACATCTGGCGTGAGTAGAATTACCTTTTAATTAAAAAACCCGACGGGGCAGCAAGCTGATCCATCGGGTTTTTTTGCCATGATGATTCATGGCGCAGGCAAAGGGAAGAGGTTTAGTTCCCAGTGCCCATAAGCATATAGATATGCTTACGAGTAGTGGCTTTCGCCAATGTAGCCGATCACGAAAACTGACTGACTACTATTTCATCCTATGCTTCTGAATTTGACTCGTCAATAGATATTCAGAAATAATTATTCAGCTGGCGGTACATAGCCCTGAGCCATATCTGCTCCACCTTCAAAGAAGTATTTTTCAACTTGCTTGAGGAGGTACTGACGAGCACGAGGGTCAGCCATATTCAGGCGATTCTCATTAATGAGCATTGTTTGGTGCTTCAACCAAGCGGCCCAAGCCTCTTTGGAGACTTGATTCCAAACCTTCTTACCGAGGTCGCCTGGTAGGGGGGCGAAGTCCATGCCTTCAGCTTCTTTATTGAGTTTGATGCATTGAACCATGCGTGCCATTTGTGTTGCCTTTCAAATATGGTGTACTAAAGAGAAAATATAAGGCGAATAATTTATTAGAGATCTTTGGTCAAAACCATCGATTTACGATCCCAGTTGTAAATTTGCTTTCTTTCTTCTGGAAGATCGTCTACCGAGGCGCGCTTAAAGCCACGCTTCAAAAACCAATGCTCTGTTCTAGTCGTCAAGACAAAAAGCTTCTTGATGCCTTCCCGTTTTGCTCGCATTTCAACGCGCTTGAGCAAACGCTCTCCATCGCCTGACCCTTGAACATCGGGATCTACTGCGAGGCAAGCAAGTTCACCTACGCCATTCGGGAACGGGAAGAGGGCTGCACATCCAAAGAGAACCCGGTCATGCTCAATGACAGAGAAGCGCTGAATATCACGCTCGATGACATCTTGACCTCGGGCAGCCAGAATACCTTCTTCTTCGAGTGGGCTGGTGAGCTGCAGAATACCGCCAACGTCATCTTGATTGGCTTCCCGCAAATTCTCAATATCGGATGAGGCCAGCATCATGCCAATACCATCATGGGTAAAGAGTTCTTCAAGCAGCGCACCATCTTGGTTGCAAGGTAAGAAGTGCACCCGACTTACACCAGCACGAATAGCTCTGCCAGAAATATTTAACAAACTCTTCATACCTAGATCAAGTTCCGGATGTTGGGCTACGTATTCTTGAAGCTGGGGCATTGAGAGTTCAGTGATGAAGTCGTCTTCCTCATCTTTTAAGCCTGCATAAGGGCTTAAGAAAATTAATTTATCTGCTTTGAGTGCTGCAGCAGTAGATGCAGCTACATCCTCAAAAGCGAGATTAAATGCTTGACCGGTTGGCGAGAATCCTAGTGGTGAGAGTAGTACGATCTTATTGCTATCGAGCGAGAGCTTGATGGAGGTGGAGTCCACCTTACGCACCAAGCCAGTATGAATGTAATCAATTCCCTCAACTACGCCAACAGGCATTGCTGTAATAAAGTTGCCTGAGATGACGGAGATTCGTGAGCCTGCCATCGGAGTATTGGGTAATCCCCGACTAAATGCAGCCTCGATATCCAAGCGTAATTCACCAGCAGCTTCTTTGACACATTCTAGGGCGGCTGCATCGGTAATTCGGTAGCTGTGCATTGCACTTTTGCCAAACTGACTTTTAATATTACGAAGCATTAGCTGCTCTTCAATTTGAGGGCGGATACCATGAACCAAGACAATACGCATACCCATGGCGTGCAGCATGGCGATATCTTCAATTAGATTTTCTAGGCCAATTTCTTGAGCCAGCTCACCGGCAAAGGCAATGACAAAGGTCTTCTCACGGAAGCTATGGATATAGGGCGCAACATCACGGAGCCATCCTACAAAAGGAAAGTTAGAGCTGGATTCTTCGGCATTTAAGCCGGGATTCGGTGCGTTTGTTGGCATAGTGAGAAAATTATAGGGTGCAAGAGCCTATAAACCAACAAAAACCCAAAGCGAGCCCTGAGACTGTGCCTGCTTCCAACACCCTTCGACGGCTGGAGATTCGCTTTCCGGAGGAGTTGCCGGTATCCAGCCAGCGCCAAGTTATCAAGGATGCCTTGAGTTCTCACCAGGTTGTGATTGTCTGTGGTGAGACTGGTTCTGGCAAAACAACCCAATTACCCAAAATCTGTTTAGATCTCGGCAGGGGCACTATTAACGGTGGTCGCCTTATTGGGCACACGCAACCTCGCCGAATTGCGGCTACAGCTACTGCAAAGCGTATCGCTCAGGAGTTGGGCAGTCCAATTGGCCAAGACGTAGGCTACCAAGTGCGCTTTGCTGATAAGACCAGTCAGGGCGCTTCAATCAAGTTGATGACCGACGGCATCTTGCTAGCAGAAACGCAGCGAGATCCTCAGCTGCGCGCCTATGACACTCTCATTATTGATGAGGCCCATGAACGCAGCCTCAATATTGATTTTCTATTGGGTTATCTGCGACAGTTGCTACCCAAGCGTCCAGACCTGAAGTTGATCATTACTTCAGCCACCATTGATGCAAAACGTTTTTCGGATCATTTTGCATTAAACGGCAAGTCTGCTCCTGTGATTGAGGTGAGTGGGCGACTTTTCCCGGTTGAGCAACGTTATGAGCCACTAGAGCCCGATGCTAAGCCAGACGGAAAAAAGGAGCCTAAAGAGGCTAAGGAGCTTTCGGATGCTGTAACAGAGGCAATTACAAAAGTATGGCGCGAAGGCGTATCCGGTGCAGGCGATGTACTGGTCTTCCTGCCCGGAGAGCGGGAGATTCGGGATTGTGTTGAAGCTCTCAGAAAAGACCCTGTTCTTCAGCAGCGCTTTCATCCGGAGATTTTGAGTCTCTTTGCTCGGCAATCGGTTGCGGAACAAGAGCGCGTATTCAATCCCGGCAATGGCCGACGTATTATTTTGACGACTAACGTTGCCGAGACCTCATTAACAGTTCCCAATATTCGTTATGTGGTTGATAGCGGTCTGGCACGCGTCAAACGCTACTCCTACCGCAATAAAGTAGAGCAATTGCAGATCGAGTCAATCTCTCAGGCGGCTGCCAATCAGAGAGCAGGTCGTTGCGGTCGAGTATCAGATGGTATTTGTATTCGTCTCTATAGCGAGCAAGATTATTTAAGTCGTCCTAAATTTACTGATCCAGAAATTTTACGTAGCTCATTAGCGGCGGTATTACTTCGCATGAGCTCGCTACGTTTACCCCGTATTCAAGAATTTCCATTTATTGATAAACCTTTGGGTCGTGCGATTGCTGACGGTGTCCAGCTACTAGATGAGTTGGGCGCTATCGTCTATGACGATGTTACCTTCGGTAGTGATACGGATAGCAACAGTAGATTCAAGCTCACCTCTATTGGTAAGCAGTTAGCGGATCTGCCATTAGATCCTCGAATTGGTCGAATGTTGTTAGCTGCTAAGGAGCACAACGCATTACGTGAGGTCACCATCATCGCTTCCGCTTTGGCTACACAAGATCCGCGTGATCGACCCATGGATCAAGCTGCTGCGGCTGATCAAGCGCATTTGCAGTTTGCAGATGAGCGTTCCGAGTTTCTGAGTTTCGTAAAGCTTTGGGATTGGTATCAAGATGCTTTAAAGCACAAGCACAGTAATCGACAATTAGAGAATCTATGCCGTAGTAAGTTTTTATCACCAAGACGTCTGCGTGAATGGCGCGATGTTCATGGGCAACTACATACGATGTTGAGCGAAAAGGGTTGGAAAGAAAATCCATCTGCCGCTACTTATGAACAAGTTCACCTCTCGCTATTAACAGGTCTCTTAGGTTATGTAGCTAAAAAAGAAGAGGATGAAAAATCTCAGGAGCGTGGTAGCAAGACAGGTAGCTATATGGGTGCCCGCGGTATTCGTCCCTTTATTTGGCCTGGCTCAACGATTGGCAAAAAGGCCGGCGCTTGGATTTTGGCTGGTGAGCTTCAAGAAACGAATCGTATGTATGCACGTACGATTGCCAAAATCGAGCCAGGGTGGGTTGAGAAGGTTGCAGCCCACCGCCTGATTAAGTCTTTGAGCGAGCCATTTTGGGATAGCCGTCAAGGAGAGGTCATGGCCTTCGAGCGTGGCACTCTATATGGGCTCCCCATTTATCACGGTCGCCGCGTACGTTATGAGCCTCACAACCCAAAAGATGCGCGTAGTTTATTCATTACCCAGGCCTTAGTTCAAGAAGAGATGTTTGGTCGCATGGATAGCCCAGCATTGATTCGGGAGACCGAGGCTGATGCTAGAAAAAAATATCCCGGGACTTTTGAATTCTTTTGGCACAACCGCAGACTGATTAAAGAGATTGAGGCTTTAGAGCATCGCTCACGACGGCCCGATGTGTTGGTAGATGATGATCTCCTTTTTGCTTTTTATGATTCACGTATTCCTGAGGATGTTCTAAGTAGGGAAAGCATGAAAGCCTGGTTGCTGAAGAGATTGGCGAGTAAAGGGGTCACTGAGGAGACACCCGATAGTCTTTTGCGCCTAGCTAAAGCAGATTTAATGCGCCACGAGGCAGCCGGAATTACGGTAGATCGTTATCCTAAAAAGATGATGGTTGGTGGTGGCGAACTAAGTTTGACTTATCACTTCGAGCCTGGCAGCCCCAAAGATGGAGTAACGCTGGTAGTTCCTTTGACGCTATTGAATCAGGTTGATGGTCGTCGATGTGATTGGCTGGTTCCAGGCATGTGTGAAGAAAAAATTGGGCTATTACTCAAATCACTGCCTCAAAAATTACGTCGCCACTGCGTCCCACTACCCGAGTATGCAAAATCTTTTTTAGAGCGGATGCTATCAAGCAAGCAGTTTGGGGTAGGTGACTTTTTGGATAGTCTCATTACCGATATTCGGAAAGAACGCGGCTTAGAAATTAAGCGCACCGATTTCAGACCCGAATCCTTACCTTTACATTCTTCAATGAATTTCCGCCTAGTGGATGAGCATGGCCGCCAGCTGGAGTTAGAGCGTAATTTATCTCGATTGCGTGCGGAATATGGAGAGACTGCCCGCACAGCCTTCCAAGCTATAGCGCAGCAAGCTGTCCAGGATGAGTTAGGGAGCGGTGCCCCAGTAAATAACTTAGCTTCTAATGGCAAAACCAATCAAAGTGCTATTGCATCTTCAGTAAAAACGGTAGAGCAGGGCGGCTATCGAACCTGGGGCTTTGGTGAACTGCCCGAGACTCTAGAGATTCAGAAGGGCAATCGCACCTTATTTGGTTATCCAGCTTTAGTAGACCGAATCGAAGCGTGCGATCTTGAAGTGTTCGATGATTTACTAGAGGCTCGGAAATATCATTGGCAAGGATTGCGCAGATTATTTGCACTATCGAATAAAGACACACTGAAAGCGCTACAAAAACAGCTCCCAGGAATTCGGGAGCTTGGATTGCTGTTTATCAATATCGGGTCCGTTGATGGCTTAATTGAGCAAATTTTGAATCTCGCCTTGGAGCGAGCATTTATGAATGATCCATTGCCTGTGAATGCCGATCAATTTGCAGAGCGTTTGCAAGCAGGTAAGCCCCGTTTGGCTCTGATTGCTCAGGAGATTTCAAAGCATGCCCTGGCGGCATTGCAGGCTTATGCAGATTTACAAAAGAAGTTATCCCAAGCAAAGGCTGCATCAGCTACTGCCCATGTCGATATTCAGAATCAAGTTCAGGGTCTCATATTTGCCAAATTTGTTTCAGAAACACCATACGTCCAGTTGGTACATTTCCCCCGCTATCTCAAGGCCATTGCCATGCGCATTGATAAATTGCGCGCTAACCCAAGCCGGGATTCACAATGTCAAAAAGACTGGGAGTCGGTTGCTAGGCCATGGCAAAAACTCGTTCAGGCTGGCCATGGCTCTGCGGCTTATGCTATCAGTCAGGATCAGGCCTTAACGGATTTTCGCTGGCAACTGGAGGAATTAAGGGTGGCTTTATATGCCCAGGAGTTAAAGACCCCTAGCCCAATGTCCTTAAAGCGTCTAGAAAAGGTCCTAGCTAACTTGCGATAGGTCAAATGCTTCTGCTTAAAGATCTGCGTCAGGTGAATCAATTGCTTACAATATCGCTCATGCATACCTATATTAGTAAAGCCAAATTTGGTAGTATTTCGACCTTAACTGTATTTGTTCTGGCAGGGCTATTGAATCCTGTCTATGCTCAAGGTTTAATCTCATCCGAGCCCAAGTTAGCCGTGGTCTTGAACTCTGGTGATGCTAGCGTCAGTTTGATTGATATGCCCAGCCGTAAAGTGATCAAGACGGTACCGGTTGGAAAAGAGCCTCATCACTTGATGATGACCCCAGATCAAAAGACATTGCTGATTGCCAATGCCGCGGGCAATGATGTTGTACTAATGAATCCCACCACAGGCGAGTTAACTGGCAAGATACCAGACATCATTGATCCGTACCAAATTGGTTATTCACCTAATCACAAGTGGTTTGTTGCAAATGGCAATCGCTTAGACAGGGTGGATGTCTATCACGCGCAGGGGGCAGATCTCAAGTTAGCTAAAGCAATCAAGCTGGGTAAGACGCCAAGTCATGTCGCATTTACAGCAGACAGCAAAATCGCATTTGTTACCTTGCAAGACTCCAATGAACTTGCGGCAATTGATTTGGATACCCAGACTGTCCTGTGGAAATTTACTACGGGTAAAGTGCCAGCAGGAGTTTGGATGACGCCCGGTGATCAATATCTATTTATTGGTATTACTGGTGAGGACTATGTTCAAGTCATTGATTGGAAAACCCGTAAGGAGGTAAAACGCATCGTTACCGGAAAGGGTGCTCACAACTTTCGCCCCCTGGGTGATAAAAAGCATGTGTTCGTAACCAATCGTATTGCGTCAAGTATCAGCATGATTAATATGCAGACCCTGGAAAAAATGGGCGATATTACTGGGCTTCCGGCAGGTCCGGATGACATGGAAATTACGCCTGACGGAAAAACTATGTGGGTCACTCTCCGCTTCTCTAAAAAGGTGGGAGTCATTGATATACCTTCGATGAAGTTAGTCTCGGTAATTCCTGTTGGTAGATCCCCTCATGGTGTTTTCTTCACTCCGCGTGCCAGCTGGGAATAGCCTAATTAGATGTATTTGAATGCGACTCTCGCTCGACTGACGGCATTCATTGTTTTGGCGGCCTGCTCTTCGCTGGGCTTTGCACAAGAGGCGAATTGTAAAAAAACGGTTTACCTAACATTTGACACTGGCAATATGTCCGTAGCGCAAACCATTGCCGATATTTTGAATCGCCAAAATATCAAAGCTACCTTTTTTCTAGCGAATGAAAAAACTAGCCGTGGTGATTTTTCTTTAGATGACTCTTGGAAATCCTTCTGGCAAGATCGCGTTCGCGAAGGTCATCATTTTGGTAGTCATACCTATGACCATTTGTACTTTGTGAAGGATGGCCCAAGTGGAGAGATCTATGCAAAGCCACAATTTGGACCAAAGGCTGGAGTGGCAAATCTATACAACGAAGCAGCTTATTGCCGAGAAATCCGACGAGTTGAGCAGCGCTTTCAAGAGTTAACGGGCGCCAGTATTCAAAAAATCTGGCGTGCCCCTGGCGGAAAAACATCACCACGTTCGATTAGGATGGGTGAGCAATGTGGTTATCAGCATGTTGGCTGGAACCCAGCGGGATTTTTGGGTGATGAGTTGAATTCTCAGACGCATCCCAACCAAATGCTTTTGGATAAGGCTAGTAGCCAACTTCAGGATGGCGATATCACTATGGCTCATTTGGGTATTTGGTCGCGTAAGGATCCTTGGGCTCCAGCAGTTTTAGAGCAGCTGATATTGAACTTAAAGGCTCGGGGGTTTTGTTTTGCAACCCTGCCAAAACGGGATAAATAAGACACAATTGAGTATATGGACTCAAACCCTCTGATAGCCGCCATCGCTTCAGCCTACGCTAGCGTTCAAGAATTCTTGTTTGCCTATATGGTTGGGCCAATTTTGTATCAATTCGATCTGATGTCGATGGCCGAGGATGTGTTTGATGGCATTGACTGGTTTTTATTCGGATGTATTCAGATTTTCCTGATTGCTGTAATTCTTAGAGCATGGGAGAGACTTTCCCCTGCAGAGATACAAGAGCGGTTTGCAAAGAGCTCCAAGGCAGATATTTTTTACACCCTGTTTCATCGTCTAGGTATTTTTCATGGTCTGATTTTTATCGCCTTATCAGGATTTTTCTTTCAAATTGATTCTGTCCTGCATGATTTTCGTTTTGGTAGGTTAAATGTGGAGTCTTGGTGGCCTTCAGTGACATCGATACCCTTGGTGAGTTTTTGTATTTATTTTGTATTGCTTGATTTTGTAGAGTACCTATATCACCGCGCTTCCCATGCTTTCAATTGGTGGTGGCAACTACATGCCTTACATCACAGTCAAATGGTCATGACTGCTTGGTCTGATGATCGCAATCACATTGTCGATGACATCATGCATGCGTTTGTGTTTTCCTTCTTTGCCCTACTATTCGGTGTTTCACCTGCGCAATTTATCGTATTGGTGGTATTGAGTCAATTAATTCAAAGCTGGCAACATGCTAATTTGAAGATTGATCTTGGACCTTTTAAGTATTTTTTGATTTCTCCGATGTATCACCGGATGCATCACGCGGTAGGGTTTGGTCACGAGGCCAAAGGTAAGCCAGGTGTTCTAGGTGGCTGTAACTTTGGTGTCTTGTTTCCTTGGTGGGACATGATGCTCAATACTGCAATCTTTTCAAAAGAGGTTCATCCCACTGGAGTCAGAGACTTAGTTTTGTCACCCAATATATTGCAACATCAGTGGCAGGGTCTCATGCACTCGATTCGAGAAATCTTTCCCAAAGCAAAATAGAAGCGAGTAGCTCTCACAGTGGCAATGGAAATCTATGGATAGCATGCAGCAAGTTTTTAAGTCTTTTGGCTTAGCTTTGGTTGGCTCAATGCATCCCAAAATGCTATGGCTGAGTCTAAGGCCATTTATGATCGTCTCGGTCTTTTGGGGTGCCTTAATTTGGCTAACTTGGACGCCAGCATTGGAGTTACTGAGTACTTTTCTGACAGCATCCATATTTACTGGCTGGATTGCGGATGGTTTGATTTGGGCAGGCTTTGAGAGTGCTCGTGCATGGATCGCGCCACTCTTCTTTGTAATGTTGCTGATTCCTCTAATCTCAATTAGTTTATTAGTATTCATCGCTTTGACAACCGTACCAACTATCGTCAAGGTGGTTACGCGGCAATATGCCTATAAAGACATTGCGAAGAAAAAGGGCGGCAGTTTATTTGGCAGCTTTGTCTATACCCTCTGGTCTGCATTGATCTGCTTAGCCCTAGTGATTCTTACTTTACCAGTGTGGTGGATACCGCCATTGGTTGCTGTTTTGCCTCCATTACTTTGGGGCTGGTTGACCATGCGCTTGATGTCTTATGATGTGTTGGCTTTGCATGCTACTGCAGAGGAGCGCGATACACTTTTGCATCAACACCGCTGGCCATTAGTGGCTATGGGAATCATTTCTGGGGTGTTGGGAGCGGTACCCACCTTTTTCTGGGCAACTTCTGTTTTAGCTCTTGTCTTGTTTCCTATTGTTAGTTTTGTTGCGCTCTGGATCTATTCTTTAATCTTTGTCTTTGCTGCGCTTTGGTTTACACATTATCTGCTTGAGGCTTTAAAAGAATTGCGCAGTAATGAGTTGAATCAATCCTTAAATATAGAAGCGCGTGTTATTGATACGGAGTTACCAAACCATGGTTGAGGTGTTAAAAAAGTCGAGTCTCGATGATTCTGAAGTGAATACTCGTCGTTTCGGTTTAATTGTGATTGGCGATGAAATTTTGTCAGGACGTCGTCAAGACAAGCATCTGGGTAAATTGATTGAGCTTTTAAATGAGCGCGGCCTCAGCTTATCTTGGGCTAAATATGTTGCAGATGATCCCGAACAAATTACTGCCACTCTGAAAGATAGCTTTGCTAGTGGTGACGTGGTTTTTAGTACTGGCGGCATCGGAGCCACGCCTGATGACCACACGAGACAATGCGCTGCTTTAGCTTTGGGTACTCAAACGCAACTGCACCCGACCGCACAAGACCTCATTACAGTTCGTATTCAGACCATGGCAGAGGGCGATCCCATGAAGGCAGATCTGAGTACTGCAGAAAATCAGCATCGCTTTAAGATGGGGGAGTTCCCAATTGGGAGCGACATCATCCCAAATCCCTATAACCAGATCCCTGGTTTTTCGATTAGTGAACACTATTTTGTTCCTGGCTTTCCCGTCATGGCTGCGCCCATGATGGCGTGGTGTTTGGATACCTATTATCAGAATTTGTTTCATCGCGAGAACTGGGCAGAACAAAGTTTCATCGTTCCAAAAGGCATAGAGTCCGTCTTAACGCCCTTAATGGAGCGTATTGAGGCTTCATTTCCGGGTGTAAAGGTATTTAGTCTCCCATCAGTTGGAGACTCCTCTAGAGGTGGTGTTTACGCTGAGCGGCATATTGAGTTAGGTATTAAGGGTAATGCCAACCTCCTAGATAGCGCCTGGATTGCTTTGCGCGCAGGCACTGAGGCTTTGGGTTATGTGATTCATGATATTTCAAAATCTGAGTGAGCACTAATTTGGTGCAAATATCGTATTTTTTAGGGTTTTAAGGGGTATTTCAGCACTTAATTAGTGCAATAATGATAATTCCCGTTTGTTTGCTTCAGTAAATTAGATACATCCCAAGGGCATGTTTGATGCCTGGAATAAACAAGGGTGTACACCTTAGGTTTGTATTCCGAATTCAGTTAATAGAGGAGATTTGCATGACGAAGACCGTCGCTGATGTGATGAAGTTGGTTAAAGAGAAGGAATGTACTTTCGTTGATTTCCGCTTTGTAGATACAAAGGGTAAAGAGCAGCACACAACAGTACCCATTTCCCATTTTGACGAAGACAAGTTTGAGAGCGGTCACGCGTTTGACGGTTCATCTATTGCTGGTTGGAAAGGCATTGAAGCTTCTGATATGTTGTTGATGCCAGATCCAACAGCTTGCTACATCGACCCATTCTATGAAGAGCCAACATTGGTGATTACATGTGATGTGATCGAGCCTTCAGATGGTAAAGGTTACGACCGTGACCCACGTTCAATTGCTAAACGTGCTGAGTCCTATTTGAAGAGCACTGGTTTGGGAGATACAGCGTACTTTGGTCCAGAGCCAGAATTCTTTATTTTTGATGGCGTCCGTTGGGGTGCTGACATGCAGGGTTGCTTCGTTAAGGTAGATTCTGAAGAGGCCCCATGGTCTTCAGCTGCTGAAATCGAAGGTGGCAACACTGGACATCGTCCAGGTAAAAAGGGCGGTTACTTTCCAGTTGCTCCGGTAGATACATTCCATGACATGCGTTCTGAAATGTGTTTAATCCTCGAATCTTTGGGTATTCCTGTTGAAGTGCATCACCATGAAGTTGCTGGTCAAGGTCAAAATGAATTAGGCACCAAGTTCAGCACATTGGTTCAACGTGCTGACTGGACAATCTGGCAGAAATACGTTGTTCAAAACGTTGCTCACGCATACGGTAAGACAGCCACATTTATGCCTAAGCCTGTTGTTGGCGACAACGGTTCTGGTATGCACGTTCACCAATCTATTTGGAAGAACGGCGAGAACTTATTTGCTGGTAATGGCTACGCAGGTTTGTCAGAGTTCGCATTGTTCTACATCGGCGGCATTATTAAGCATGCTAAGGCATTGAATGCGATTACCAATCCAGGTACAAACTCTTACAAGCGTTTAGTTCCAGGCTTTGAGGCACCAGTGAAGTTGGCTTACTCTGCGCGTAACCGCTCAGCTTCGATTCGTATTCCACACGTTTCAAGCCCTAAGGGTCGTCGTATCGAAACTCGCTTCCCTGATCCGTTGGCCAACCCATACCTCTGCTTCTCAGCATTGATGATGGCAGGTTTAGATGGTATTCAGAATAAGATTCATCCAGGTGAAGCTGCTGACAAGAACTTGTATGACTTGCCGCCAGAAGAAGATGCAAAGATCCCAACCGTTTGTGCAAGCTTGGAAGAGGCATTAGAAGCCTTGAACAAAGACCGTGAGTTCTTGACTCGTGGTGGTGTCTTTACAGACTCTATGATCGACGCATATATCGCTTTGAAGATGGAAGATGTCACACGTTTCCGTATGACTACCCATCCAATCGAATTCGATATGTACTACTCCCTGTAAGCGAAGGAGAAATGTTGAGCGCAGGTCTGTTGCGCAATTCGTTCAAAGGGGCAGCTTCGGCTGCTCCTTTTTTTCCGACATTGCTTGATCAGATGCCCAATGCCATCGTGGTATTTGAGGCGGACAACCAACAATTGGTTTATGTGAATCCTGCAGCAGAGTCTGCGCTGGATCTTTCTCGTAAATCACTTGAGGGTCAGTCTGTGCACGACTTATTTGGATCCAATGAATCCCTTAGTCACATGATTGAAGAAGTTAAGGCTGGACACTTTTCTGCGAAACGACAGGAAATGATGCTGCATTCATTACCCGGTAGCATTCATCAAGAATCTATTCCTGCGCATGTGGTGGTAGCTAGTCTTGAAGATCCAAGCCTCATTATGATGGAGTGGTTTCCAATAGATCAGCAGTTACGTAGTGAGCGTGATGAGCGCGTAACACAGCAAGTTGAGGCAAATAAACAGCTAATGCGTAACTTGGCGCATGAAATTAAAAATCCTTTGGGTGGCATTCGTGGCGCTGCTCAACTGCTCGAGTTCGAGCTTCCAGAAAAGGGTTTGCGTGAATATACCCAAGTCATCATTAAAGAATCTGATCGTCTGCAGAACTTGGTTGACCGACTGCTCGCGCCGCATCGCAAGGCTCATGCTATGGAGTCATTTAATGTTCACGAGGCCCTAGAGCGAGTTCGTAGTCTCGTATTGGCTGAGTTTCCAAAGGGACTCAGAATCATTCGCAACTATGACACCAGTCTTCCTGAGGTTTTGGGTGATCGTGAGCAATTGATTCAGGCAGTCTTAAATATTGCTCATAATGCAGCCCAAGCGCTTACTGAAGAAATTACTCAAGGTACAGCTCAAATTGAATTGAAGACCAGAGTCGCTCGCTCGGTGACTATTTCTAAGCAACGCTACAAGATGGCGATGGATTTACATGTGATTGATAACGGACCTGGTATTCCAGAAGAAATTCGTGAGCGCATTTTCTTTCCATTGGTATCCGGTAGGGATGGAGGTAGTGGTCTTGGCCTCACCTTGGCTCAAACTTTTGTGCAGCAGCATCAAGGATTTATCGCTTGTAACAGCCGTCCTGGACGGACTGATTTCCAAATTCAAATTCCTTACCGTAGGCAGGAGAAAGTAATATGAAACCCGTTTGGATCGTGGATGATGATCAATCTATTCGTTGGGTCTTGGAAAAGGCGCTTACTCGCGAGAATATTCCTCATAAGAGTTTTTCTAACCCCAATGATGTACTTGATGCATTGGAAAAAGATGCGCCACAGGTATTGATTTCAGATATTCGTATGCCACGTGGCAATGGTTTAGATCTTTTGCAGAACGTAAAAGAAACTCATCCACTACTTCCGGTCATTATCATGACTGCATATTCTGATTTAGACTCTGCGGTCTCGTCTTTTCAAGGTGGCGCATTTGAATACCTTACTAAGCCATTTGATATTGATAAAGCGGTTGAGTTGATTCGTCGTGCCATGGAGCAGAGTGAGCGCAACCAATCTGGCAACAAAGAGATGAATGGTTGGAGACAAGACTCCACTGAAATTATTGGCCAAGCTCCGGCAGTGCAGGAGGTCTTTAGAGCAATTGGACGTTTAGCTCAGTCACATTCAACAGTATTAATTACAGGCGAGTCTGGAACTGGTAAAGAGTTGGTAGCGCAAGCATTGCACAAGCATAGTCCGCGTGCGAAAGGTCCATTTGTTGCCTTTAGTACGGCAGCAGTCCCCAAAGACTTATTGGAGTCAGAATTGTTTGGCCACGAGCGTGGCGCTTTCCCTGGAGCTTTGAATTTACGTCGGGGCCGTTTTGAGCAGGCTGATGGCGGCACCTTATTCTTGGATGAGATTGGTGACATTCCATTCGATTTACAAACGCGTCTATTGCGCGCTCTAACTGACGGCCATTTTTATCGTGTTGGTGGTCAAGATCCGATTAAAGCAAATGTACGCATCATTGCATCGACTCACCAAAACTTAGAAGCTCGAGTGGCTGCAGGCGCTTTCCGGGAAGATTTATTGCACCGCTTAAATGTCATTCGCTTGCGCATGCCAGCATTGCGTGAGCGTGCAGAGGATATCCCCGTTTTGGCACGGCATTTTATGTTGTCCTGCGCAAAGTCCTTGGGTGTTGAAGCTAAAAATCTTTCGGATGACGTTTTAAGAGAAATGAGTTCTATGCCATTTCCTGGCAATGTGCGTCAATTAGAAAATCTCTGTCACTGGTTGACAGTAATGACGCCGTCTAATGTCATTGGGGTAAGTGATTTGCCTGCTGATATTTTGGCAGAAGCCGGTGAGCAACCGGTTCTGTTACAGGGTGAGTCTAGCTCTAACGTGCAGCTTGCTGTTAAGACTGGCTCTGTCGATTGGGAGGGTGGTTTGGGTCGTCTTGCGGTCAAAATGTTGCAGGATGGAGATTCAAAGGTGTATGACGTACTGTGCTCTAAATTTGAAAAGGCAGTACTACAAGCTGCGCTAGAAGTTACCCGCGGCAGACGTGTAGAGGCAGCCCAAAGACTGGGTATCGGTCGCAATACGATTACTCGGAAGTTGCAGGAGTTGGGAATCAATGACTGATTTAATCAGAATAGCTGCCTGGAATGTGAATTCTCTGAAGGTGCGCTTGCCCCAAGTACTCAAGTGGTTGCAAGATCATGAGCGTGCAAAAACACCTATTGATGCGCTCTGTCTTCAGGAGCTCAAGCTGACTGATGATAAGTACCCGCATCAAGAGCTTGAAGAGGCGGGATATCTCAGTATTGCTGCTGGGCAAAAAACCTATAACGGTGTAGCTATTATTGTTCGAAAAGCAGCGTTAGCGCCTATTGCTACGGATCATGACACTACTTTTCTAAAGCCAGTGAGAAATATTCCGGCTAATACAGATGAGCAACAACGCATCTTAGCGGCCACAGTCTGTTTTAAGGGAATGCAGCCTATTCGCCTAGTATCAGCATACTTCCCTAATGGACAATCGCCCGATAGTGATAAGTTTGTTTACAAACTAGGCTGGCTTAAAGCGCTGGAAAATTGGCTAAGAGAAGAATTAACTCAGAATAGCCGCTTAGCCCTTCTGGGTGACTTCAATATCGCACCAAGTGATGTCGACGTTCATGATCCCTCAAAATGGATTGGGCAAAACCTAGTTTCTCCAGAGGAACGTAAGGCCTTCCAGCAGCTAGTGGAATTAGGCTTGACAGACTCTTTCCGAATGTTTGAGCAAGCACCCAAGTCGTTTAGCTGGTGGGATTACCGCATGATGGGTTTCAGAAGAAACGCCGGTATGCGAATTGACCACATTCTCCTGAGCGATGCCTTAAAAGAAAAGTGCAACTCAAGCATCATCGATAAAGAGCCGCGCACTTGGGAGCAGCCTTCGGATCATGCCCCAGTCATTGCAGAAATAAAAGCTTAGATCCTTACCTTTACTGAGTCACTAAGCCGCCGTGACGAAGCAGGGCATCGATGCTGGGCTCGCGACCTCTAAATGCCTTAAATGATTCAGCAGCGGGGCGGCTACCACCTACCTCCAGAATCTCTTGGCGATAGCGTATACCCGTTTTTTCATCAAGGACGCTACCAGTCAGTTTTGCCGCTTCTTCAAAAGCAGAGTAGACATCGGCAGAAAGTACTTCTGCCCATTTATAGCTATAGTAACCAGCAGCATAGCCACCAGCAAAAATATGGCTAAATGCATTTATCCAGCGAGAGATAGATGCCTGCGGTATGACATTAAATTGATCTGCAATGTTTCTGGACAGATCGAGCGCAGATTGACCTTGGAAGTTTTTTGGATCAAAGCTAGCATGCAGACGCCAATCAGTTAGAGACATTACAACCTGTCGCAAAGTCATATAGCCATTTTGAAAATTCTTGGCAGCAAGTATTTTTTCAAATAATTCACGAGGCAGTGATTTTCCAGTTTCAGCATGCGCTGTCATTTTTTCTAAAACCTCCCATTCCCAGCAGAAGTTTTCCATGAACTGGCTTGGTAGCTCTACGGCATCCCACTCAACACCATTGATACCGGATACGCCTAATGCACTAACTTGCGTTAATAGATGATGTAGGCCATGACCACTCTCATGAAAGAGTGTGATTACATCATCATGAGTAATTGTTGGTTGGCGCAACACACCATTTACTTTTACAGGAGGTGCAAAGTTGCAGACTAGATACGCTACTGGTATCTGGATTTCTCCATTAGGTAATTCACGACGACCGCGCGCATCGTCCATCCAGGCTCCACCACGTTTGCCTGACCTCGCGTAGGGATCCAGATAAAAATAGGCCACTGTGTTGTCAGCAGCATTTTTGACTGAGAAGGACTGTACATCAGCATGCCAAGTTGGCAGATCAGCCTTTTCAATCTTCACGCCAAATAAGGTTTGAATAACGCCAAACAAGCCCTCTAAGACTTTAGGTAAGGGGAAGTACTGTTTCAGCTCATTTTCAGAGAAGGAATAGCGCTCTTGCTTCAATCTCTCGGAAGCATAGGCAATATCCCATGGCTCTAATCCATCAACAATAGACAGTTCAGTCTTGGCGAATAACAAAAGTTCCTGCCAATCCTTTTGTGCAAAAGGTTTTGCCTTTTGAGCAAAATTCGTTAAGAAGGTATCGACTTCTTTAACACTGCTTGCCATTTTTGGAGCCAAGCTCAGGGCGGCATAGTTTTTGAAACCCAGCATACGTGCTTCTTCATCGCGCAGCTTTAACTGCTCAAGTATGTTTTGTGTATTATCCCATTCGAGTTTGCCTTGAGAGTATTGAGGTCCTAGCTCAGAAGCTCGAGTGACATAGGCCTCATACATTTGGCGACGGAGTGACTGGTTCTCGGAGTACTGCATTACTGGGTAATAGGAAGGGAAGTGCAGTGAAAATGCCCAGCCTTGAATATTCTTCTGTTGGGCAAGATCGGCTGCAGCGGCAATGGCATCCTCAGGCAATCCAGCCAACTCAGCATGATCGGTAATGAGATGAATAAATTCATCAGTGGCATCTAAAACATGGTCGGAGAAAGCTTTCCCTAACATTGCTTGTTCATCTTGAATCTCTGCGAAGCGCGGCTTATCAGCATCACTCAGCTCTGCGCCACCAAGACGAAAGTCTCTTAATGAGTTTTCAATCACTTTTTTCTGGGCGAAATTGAGTTTTGTAAAGTCGCTACCTTGACTTAGAGCTTTAAACTTTTCATACAGTGCGAGATTTTGTCCCAAGCTTGAAAAGAAGGCAGTGACTTTAGGCATCATCTCGCCATAAACTGCTCTGAGCTCAGGATTATCTGCAACGCTGTTGAGATGAGAAATCACTCCCCAAGATCTACTTAAAGATTCAGTTGCATCCTCTAGGGGTTCTACCAAATCATTCCAGTTTGCAGGGGTGACCGGGTCTACTGCATGATCCACTGCAGATTGCGCCTCCTGCAGAAGGAAGTCGATTGCTGGCGCAATATCAGATGGCTTTACCTCGGAGTAGGCACAAATACCTCTACCGAATGCAATGAGTGGATTTTTCTGGAGTTCGGGAGAAGGCTTTGATGTGATTGATCTAGTCATCCCTATAGCTTAATGGACGACAGAAACTTTTGCTAATCAGGCCCTAAAACAACCTCAAGTGAAGACGTCTATTAAGTCAGTTTTGCTGCTTTTTCTGCTGCCTCTAGGGTGTTCATCAGAAGCATGGTGATGGTCATGGGGCCTACGCCACCTGGCACTGGAGTGATCCAACCGGCAACATATTGAACGGCATCAAAATCAACGTCGCCACAGAGTTTCCCATCAGGCATACGATTAATGCCCACGTCAATGACTACGGCACCATTTTTGACCATGTCGCCGGTAATCATTTTCGGCTTGCCAGTGGCAACCACCAAAATATCGGCATCCTTAGTATGATGCGCCAAGTCACGAGTCTTGCTATTACAAATAGTAACTGTCGCACCTGCCTGTAACAAGAGCATCGCCATCGGTTTGCCAACAATATTAGAGGCTCCCACGATCACAGCACGAGCACCACGAATCGGATATTCAATACTCTCTAGAATCTTCATGCATCCATAAGGAGTACATGGCTTAAATTCTGGTTGACCCACCATTAAGGCGCCGGCATTGGCTACGTGAAACCCATCCACATCTTTTGCGGGTGCAATTGCTTCAAGTACACGCTCGGCAGCAATGTGCTCAGGAAGCGGTAGTTGAACTAAGATTCCGTGGATAGCCGGATCAGCATTGAGAGTGGCAATGCGAGCTAGTAATTCTTCTTCGCCTAACTCGACGGAATAGCGCTCAAGCACAGAGTGGAAACCAACATCTTCACAAGCTTTCACTTTGTTTCTGACATAAACCTGGCTAGCAGGATTTTCGCCAACAACGATCACTGCCAAACCTGGTCTAACACCTTTGGCGGTAACGATTGCTCCACGAGCAGCAATTTCAGTTCGTATTTTTTTGGATAGGGCGACGCCATCGAGTAGCTGTGCAGGCATAAAAATTAATTGGGTTGTGGATCAGAAAGGGCAAGACGGAGAAGATCTGCAACGGTATTGACGTTGAGCTTTTCCATAATATTGGCGCGATGCGCCTCTACAGTTTTGATGGAGATGCTCAGGTCATCTGCGATTTGTTTATTTAAACGACCTGCTACGATTCGCTCGAGCACTTGGCGCTCACGCCCAGTGAGTTTACTTAAAAGGCTCTGGGTTACTTTGCGCTGACTTGCTTGGGAGTAATCAATCCGCGCTTTTCCAAGCATTCGATCTACTAAGCCGCAGAGATCATTTTCTTTAAATGGTTTTTCGATAAAGTCCACCGCACCACGCTTCATAGTAGAAACTGCCATCGACACATCGCCGTGACCAGTAATGAAAGCAACTGGCATGGGTAGGTTTTCACTAATCAGGCGCTCTTGTAATTCAAGGCCTGACATGCCGGACATACGCACATCCAGGATTGCGCAAGAGATGGTTGACTTATCGGTGCTTTGTAGTGATTGCAAGAAACGCTCAGCACTTGCATGACAGCGAACAACATAACCATTACTTTCGAGTAGCCAAGTGAGGGAGTCGCGAACTGCCTCATCGTCATCTACAACATAAACTACTTCCGCTTGATTGGATTTGGTAGCAGCACTGATATTCATATTAGCTCTCGCAGATAAACCTAAAAAAATACATCAATTAAATAGTGTCCTGAGAGCCCGGAGACTCTAAAGGTAATAATATTGTAAAGGTGCAGCCTGACAGCTTAGTATGTTCAGCATCCATCAGATTTGTTGCCCAAAGACGGCCCTGATGGGACTCAATGACAGATCTGCAAATGTTCAGACCCATGCCCATGCCGTCACTTTTGGTGCTGAAAAAGGGCTCAAACATGCGTTCAATCACTGATTTTTCGATTCCGCCACCCGCGTCCCTCACCTGAATGCGCAACATGGCGGGGAAGGTGCTGGTGTCTAAATCCGCTGAAATCCTTACAGGTGGAGCCGACCAGCGCGAGGAAAGGGGATAAAACTCCCTTAGACTATCCAGAGAGTTTTTCAGGAGATTGACCAAGACCTGCAGAATTAAAACTGGATCTAAGTCGACCGCAGGGAGATTTTCAGCAATTTCAGTGCTAATACTCAAGCGATGGCGATGGGCATCAATTTCCACCAATCCAACGGCATCATGAATAATTCCAGTAATGTCGCAAGACTTTCTTTGGGGTTCACTACGTTTTACAAAGCCTTTAATACGCTGAATGATCGTGCCAGCGCGATGAGCCTGATCAGATGCCTTTTCTAGTGCCGGAATAATATCTTTTTGTAAGGCAGGGTCAAGATGACCCTGTAAGCGCTTCGCTACACCCATGCAATAGTTCGAAATTGCAGCAAGCGGTTGATTTAATTCATGGGCTAAGGAAGAGGCCATTTCGCCCATGGTTGTTAAACGGCTAGTAAATTGCATCCGCTCTTCTTGTTGTCGTGCTAAGTCGTCAGCTTCAACGCGAAGCGTGATATCCGTGGCAATTAATAATTGTGCCAAGTGACCATCTACCCATGGGACATTACGTCTGCGAACTTCATACCATTTTGAGATTTCCGACGCCTTATCTAGCAATTGAATTTCTTTTGATTCAGTTTCTTGGAACAGTGGTGGGGGTGAAATAGTTTCGGCTTTCTTATCACCGGAGTCTTCAGACAGACTTTGCATTATGTTGTCGTTGATATCGCTACCAGCTAATTCAAAGTGACCCTTGGCAGTATTACCAAAGCGTTCACGATAGAAGCGATTTGTAAATAATAGCTCACCATTCTCATTTGACACTACCGAAACTGCTGCATCAAGCCCCTCCAATACGGCAACAAATCGCTCTTGTGAAGCTGCTAATTCTTCTCGAATTTTCTTAGGTTCTGAGATATCAATTAATGAAGTTACCCAGCCAGTTTGCTGACCCTTTTCATTTACGAGGGGTGCGATAAATGTCCGTGTCTGCATGACTGATCCATCCCTGTGAAGAATTGAGCCTTCAATTCCAATTTTCCTTTCTTCATTCAGTGTTATTTCGAGGGCCTTATTCATTTTGTCGGTCAGCTCATTTTTCTGACCTTCGGGCCAGAAAGCAAAAGGGGGGCTCAGTCCGATGAGCTCTTCCGCAGACCACCCTGTCATCTCACAAAATGCTGGATTCACATAAGTAATCACTCTATTCATGTCATGCGCACGGATTCCAACTGGAGTGGAATTTTCCATCGCACTACGGAAATTGGTTTCTGCTCGAAGATTTGCTTCAGCTTCTTGCCTAACCTGCATCTGTCTGAGAACGGACCATAAGCTCCAAATCACAAATGCACTCAAACCCAACACCACGCCTATTAACATTCTAAAAGTTAAATTCGTGGCTGGCGGGTAGGTGTCAATGCGCAGACTCAGGTTTGGACTGAGAACCCCAATATCCAAACTAGTTTGATTGCTAAATGCACGCTTTGGTGTATTTTTATCAGATGAGATTGCTAGTATCTTGTCGTCATCCGTAATTAAAGTAAATCGATATTGACCCTTGAGCTCGCCAGGGATCATTTCAAGTAGACCCTGTGTTGTATATAGCACAGCCACCATACCTTTAATTTCGCTACCAGACATCTGTGGAACAGCTTGCCAAAACACATTACGAATTTCTTTTGACACCACTTCGTCGCTTGGAACTTCAATGGTAATAAACTGACTGAAGGCGGGTCTATTTGTTGCAGTGCTGAGTTCCAGCGTTTTTTTCAGGGCTTGGTTTATTGGTACTGCATTATTTGCTTTATTAAACCAGTCCGTTTTTAAGTTGTCCGTAGGAATTTTCCATAGACTCTGATCCGTTTCATTAATCCAAGCAATTTGCGCTATTTCATGATTGCTTTGCAGAAGATTTTCTGCCTGAATAATCACGTTATCTTTTAACTTTGCGGAATCTCCAGCGCTGACATAATCCCTTCCAATGGATTGCAATACATCGGTATTGTTTGCAAAACGTAATTGGATGCGTTGCTTTGCAAAAGAGAGCTCTCTAAATAGTGCAGCTTCTTGCTGGCTCTTTTCTTGCAGTTGTAGGGTGCCCATAATGACCCCCATAACAACAGTAAACAGCACAATGGCTATTAATGGCGTGTAGACAAGCTTAAATCCCCGTATTCGACGGAACCATTTCACAGGTTTTAGTTGCCAGATTGAAAACGCTATTTTTTTCATGTAATTGGCTTATTTTGCCCTATAGATAGGCATTCTCAGCACATCTAACTTTTTAGTGCATTTGAGTGCGATGCAACAAAATACCACATAGTAAGAAATATTATCATTATGTGGAAAATTGCTTGTTTACACCCATAGACCTTCCTAGAATATTGGCTATAGAGTGAATCAATAAAAACGATGTGACAAATGGAGGCAGTTTATGGCAGCGGTTCCAGAACAAATTTTGGGTAGCGCAGGACAACAGGACGCGGATCCAGGCGAAACCCAAGAGTGGTTGCAGGCCCTCGATGGTGTTATTCGGAATGAAGGCCCAGAGCGTGCTGCCTATCTGATTGATCAGCAAATTTCGCATGCTCGTGTGAATGGAGTTGATCAACCTTTTCATGCTGAAACTCCCTACATCAACACAATCCCTGTAGAGCAGCAAGCACGTCTACCAGGTGATCAAAATGTCGAGCACCGCATTCGTTCATATACACGCTGGAACGCGATGGCTATGGTGCTGCGCGCCAATAAAGATACCAACGTTGGCGGCCATATTTCTTCTTTCCAGTCGGCCGCAACTCTGTATGACGTCGGCTTTAACCATTTCTGGCATGCCCCTTCCCCAGAGCATGGCGGCGATCTGATATTTGTTCAAGGACATTCTGCCCCAGGCGTGTATGCCCGTGCCTACATGCTCGGTCGCTTGTCGGATGAGCAGCTGAATAATTTCCGTCAAGAAGTGGGCGGCAAAGGTATCTCTAGCTATCCACACCCTTGGTTGATGCCAGATTTCTGGCAGTTCCCAACGGTCTCGATGGGTCTTGGACCCATTATGGCTATTTATCAAGCACGCTTTATGCGCTACATGCAGGATCGTGGATTCATCAAGGCGGAAGGTAGAAAAGTTTGGGCCTTCCTCGGCGATGGTGAAACTGATGAACCAGAATCACTTGACGCTATTGGCATGGCTGGCCGTGAAAAATTAGACAACCTGATTTTCGTAGTGAACTGCAACTTACAACGCCTTGATGGACCCGTTCGTGGTAACGGCAAAATTATTCAAGAGCTCGAAGGTGAGTTCCGCGGCGCCGGTTGGAATGTAATCAAGGTAGTGTGGGGCGGTCATTGGGATGCTTTGTTCGCTCGCGATAAAAAGGGCATCTTGATGCAGCGACTTGGTCAGATCGTCGATGGTGAATACCAGACTATGAAAGCCAAGAGTGGTGCCTACGTACGCGAAATCGTCTTCAATACACCCGAGTTAAAGTCATTGGTCAGTGACTGGAGTGATGATGAGATTTGGCAGCTCAATCGTGGTGGTCATGATCCCCATAAAGTATTTGCCGCTTTTCATTCGGCTATAAATCACAAGGACCAGCCAACCGTTATCTTGGCTCATACTATTAAAGGTTATGGCATGGGGGGCTCGGGTGAGGCGATGAATATTGCCCACCAAGCGAAGAAGATGAACGCAGATGATGTTCGTCGTTTTCGCGATCGTTTTGAGATCCCTGTAAAAGATGAGCAGCTAGATGAAATGCCTTTAGTGAAATTTGCTGAAGGAAGTCCAGAGCTTGAGTACATGAAAGCTCGGCGTCAAGAGTTGGGTGGTTACTTGCCACAGCGTCGTATGAAGGCTGAGAGCTTGCCTGTTCCTGCACTTGAGGTATTTGCACCATTGCTAGAGGCAACTACCGATGGCCGTGAGATTTCCACAACGATGGCTTTTGTTCGCATTTTAAATACCATTGTGCGCGATAAGGTTTTGGGTAAGCGAGTTGTTCCGATTGTTCCAGATGAGTCACGCACCTTTGGTATGGAGGGCATGTTCCGTCAATTAGGCATTTGGAATCAGCTAGGCCAGCTTTACACCCCAGAAGATCATGATCAATTGATGTTCTATAAAGAGGATAAGACCGGTCAGATTTTGCAAGAAGGTATTAATGAAGCAGGCGGTATGTGCGACTGGATTGCTGCTGCCACTTCATACTCAACCCATGGCGTGCCGATGTTGCCTTTTTACATCTTCTATTCCATGTTCGGTTTCCAACGCATTGGCGACCTCTGTTGGGCAGCTGGTGATATGCGTAGTCGTGGATTCTTATTGGGCGGTACTGCCGGTAGAACTACTTTGAATGGTGAAGGTCTTCAGCACGAAGATGGTCATAGTCAAGTTTGGAGCGCCGCAATTCCAAACTGCATTAGCTACGACCCTTCATTCTCATTCGAGGTAGCTGTAGTAATTCAAGATGGTATGCGCCGCATGCTGGCTGAACAAGAAGATGTGTACTACTACATCACCCTGATGAATGAAAACTACGCTCATCCAGCCATGCCAAAAGGTGCAGAGCAAGACATTATTAAGGGTATGTACAAACTTAAGTCGGTTGGTAATGCCACTGCGAAATTGCGTGTACAACTTTTAGGTTCTGGAACCATCTTCCGTGAAGTCATTGAGGCCGCTGAAATCTTGCACAAAGATTGGGGTGTCGCTTCTGATTTATGGGGCTGCCCAAGCTTCACTGAGTTAGGCCGTGATTGGAATGCAGTCCACCGCAACAATCTGCTGAACCTAACTGCAGCGCCAGCCTTATCTCACGTTGAAAAATGTCTCAAAGATACTGCAGGCCCAATCATCGCTGCAACTGACTATGTCCGTTTATTTGCCGAGCAAATTCGTCCAGCTATCCAGCATATGGGTCGTCGCTTCGAGGTATTGGGCACGGATGGTTTTGGACGTTCCGATACTCGTGAAAAATTACGCGATTTCTTTGAAGTAGATCGTCGCTGGGTTGTGTTGACGGCTTTACGCTCTTTGGTAGATGCTAACCAGATTGATCGTCAAGTACTAGCCGAAGCGATTAAGAAGTACGGCATCGATACCACCAAGCCAAACCCAATGACGGTTTGATAAGAGACGGATACTATGAGCCAACTAATTGATATTAAAGTCCCAGATATTGGGGATTACAAAGATGTGCCTGTCATCGAGGTATTGGTAAAAGCCGGTGATCGTGTTGAGAAAGAACAGTCTATTGTTGTTCTGGAGTCAGACAAGGCGACCATGGACGTTCCCTCTTCACACTCCGGTCTTGTGAAAGAGGTTAAGGTTAAAGTGGGTGACTCTATTTCAGAGGGCGCTATCGTTCTGGTGCTTGAAGAGAGTGGTGCAGCCCCAGCCCCAGCTACTCCACAAGTTGCTGCCGCTGCAACGCCAGCAAAAGTTGAGCCTGCTACGGCACCAGCCCCAAAAGTAGAGCCACCAATTGTGCGTGCACCAGCACCACCTCCTGTTAGCAATGCCTCGGTTGAAGCGGATCCAACAGCTAGTCACGCAAGTCCTTCGGTCCGTAAATTTGCTCGTGAACTCGGCGTTATGGTCCATCAAGTTAAAGGTTCTGGTCCCAAAGGCAGAATTACCCAAGAAGACGTACAGGCTTTTGTTAAGGCTGCCATGAGTGGTGGCGCTGGCAGCGCATCGACTGCATCTGGCGGAAGCTTAGGCGGCCTAAATCTAATTCCTTGGCCAAAAGTTGATTTCTCTAAATTTGGTGAGACGGAGCGTCAGCCATTAAATCGTATTAAGAAGTTGACCGCTGCGAACCTTGGTCGTAACTGGGTCATGATTCCTGCTGTGACCTATCACGAAGATGCGGATATTACTGATCTCGAAGCATTTAGGGTGCTCACCAATAAAGAGAATGAAAAGCAGGGTCTCAAAATCACGATGCTGGCTTTCTTGATGAAGGCTGCTGTTGCTGCTCTCAAAAAGTATCCTGAGTTCAATAGCTCTATTGACGGCGATGACTTGGTACTGAAGAAGTATTTCAATATTGCCTTTGCTGCAGATACACCAAATGGCTTAGTGGTTCCAGTGATACGCGACGCAGATAAAAAAGGTATCTTTGAGCTTGCTCGTGAAACTTCAGAGTTAGCCGCGCTAGCGCGAGATGGAAAACTGAAACCCGAGCAAATGCAGGGTGCTAGTTTTACTATCTCTTCCTTAGGTGGCATTGGCGGTACTTATTTCTCACCAATCGTGAATGCGCCTGAGGTGGCAATCTTGGGTGTAAGTAAAGCTGCTATGAAGCCAGTTTGGGATGGTAAGCAATTTGTGCCACGCTTAATTTGTCCATTGTCATTAAGCGCCGATCATCGTGTGATTGATGGTGCTTTGGCTACACGTTTTAATGTCTATATCGCCCAGTTGATGTCTGACTTTCGTCGCGCAGCACTGTAAGGAGAAGATATGACTAAGCAAATTATTCTCGTACCCGATATTGGTGATTATTCAGATATACCAGTGATAGAAGTGCTCATCAAGGTGGGTGATGTGATTGAAAAAGAGCAGCCACTATTGGTTCTAGAGTCAGATAAAGCAACGATGGAAATTCCAGCCGATGCAACTGGAACCATTCTGAGCATTTCCGTCAAAGCGGGCGACAAAGTCAGCAAGGGTAGTGTCGTGGCTGAGATTGAAGTAGGCGCGGCGACTGCACCTCAAGTTACATCGACTGCAGCAGCACCTGCTCCAACACCCTCTCCACAAGTAGCACCCCTAATCAGCACTCCTGTTGCCGGTCAATACAGCGGTAAGGTTGACCATGAGTGCGAAGTACTAGTCTTGGGCGCTGGTCCAGGAGGCTATAGTGCCGCTTTCCGAAGTGCAGATTTGGGTATGAGCACTATTTTGATAGAGCGCTATTCAACCTTAGGTGGTGTTTGTTTAAACGTGGGCTGCATTCCTTCAAAAGCGTTACTTCACACAACTGCAGTGATGGATGAAGTGAAAACGATGTCTAAGCATGGCATTAGCTATGGCGCTCCCAAGATTGAAATTGATCAATTACGCGGCTATAAAAATTCAGTCATTGCGAAGTTAACTAGTGGCTTGGCCGGAATGGCAAAAGCTCGCAAGGTTACTGTAGTACGCGGATTAGGTCGATTCTTGGATGCAAATCACGTAGAAGTTGAGTTAACCAAGGGGGATGGTCAGGATTTAACAGGGCAAACAGAAGTGGTTCGCTTTCAGAAGGCGATCATTGCAGCGGGAAGCCAGCCAGTAAAACTACCATTCTTACCAGAAGATCCTCGTATCGTAGATAGTACTGGCGCCTTGTTGCTCAAGAGCATTCCAAAGCGCATGTTGGTGATCGGTGGTGGCATTATTGGTTTGGAGATGGCCACTGTTTATAGCACTCTAGGCTCCCGTATTGATATTGCTGAAATGATGGATGGCCTCATGGCAGGTGCAGATCGTGATTTAGAAAAGGTCTGGGAGAAATTTAATACTGGCCGTTTTGAAAACATCATGCTCAAGACTCGCGCATCTAAAGCTGAAGTGAAGGCCGACGGCATTGTGGTGAGCTTTGAAGGTGAGGGCGCTCCCAAGGAGCCGCAGACTTATGACCTAGTATTAGTTGCTGTTGGGCGTACGCCGAATGGCAAGAAGATCGATGCATCGGCTGCTGGAGTTGTTGTAGATGAGCGTGGCTTTGTTCCTGTCGATAATCAAATGCGCACCAACGTTAACAATATCTTTGCGATTGGCGATATTGTTGGTCAACCTATGCTTGCTCATAAAGCAGTGCATGAGGGTCACGTTGCTGCAGAGGTTGCCGCTGGTGAAAAATCCTACTTTGATGCTAAGCAAATTCCATCGGTGGCATACACCGACCCCGAAGTAGCTTGGGCTGGTCTGACTGAAGAACAGTGCAAGGCCAAAGGAATAGCCTATGAAAAAGGTTTATTTCCTTGGGCGGCTAGTGGTAGAGCGATTGCCAATGGTCGAGATGAAGGCTTTACCAAACTTATTTTTGACGCTACAAGTAAGCGCATTATTGGTGGCGGTATCGTTGGTACGCATGCCGGCGATTTAATTGGTGAAGTTTGCCTTGCTATTGAGATGGGCGCTGATGCTGTGGATATTGGCAAAACGATTCATCCACATCCAACCCTAGGAGAATCTGTTGGATTAGCCGCAGAGGCTGCTCTTGGCCACTGCACTGATTTACCGCCAGTAAAGAAGAAGGCACATTAAAAAATTCTCTTGGCCTTGCTAAAAAAGCCCCAAAAAATAGGGGCTTTTTTTACATTTCTGCAATAAGAGTGATGTAGCAATTACATGGCAATCACTTCTGATTACTATTTTTACTTGCTATTTTATCGGTTGATCGGATGTTCTTCTCAATTGCGCTTGCGGCATTGCTAATATTAGTTTGAGCAACTTCAACTGCGTGCTGAACTGTCTTCTGACTGGTTTCAAATACATTGGCGGCAGAAGTGATCGCTTGTTTCATGGCATGTATTGCGGCATCTGAGCCTGCCGGCGTATTCTTGGTCCAGTCTTCTACCAAGGCATTCATTTTTTTCTGACCCACATGAAATTCTTTTTCAGCGGACTTGGTAAAGCTCGCTTGAGTCTCATGAGCTAATTCATAAAGATGGCGACTATAAGCCATTATTTTTTCAGCCATGGGCTGGACTGCTTCCGCCTGATGAGCAAGGAGTTGCTGAATATCTTTAACTTCAAGTGCTTTCTTGGCACTATTCATACTTTCACCCAGGCTTTGCTTGGCGATATGCATATTGAGCTCAATTAACTTTTCTATACTTTGTAGTGCTTGATCGGTTAGTCCGCTCAAAGTTTCTAAGTTGGCCTTTTGTGCTGCTGCTATTTGTTCGAGCGTTAATTTCATAGCAATACCTTTCCTGATGATTTCATAGCTTTGCTTACTATGAGCTATATCTGCACAATGTCAATTCATTTTGGCTGCATAGACCAGTATTTAGTATTTATGTTGCAGCACCCCCAAGATCTAGGCTGAGGCTTCAGAAATAAGCCTAAAATCACAGCTTAACTAAAACTCCGCACTTTCACTAAGTTATCCATGAGATTGAAGCTTGACAGCCTGATTGCCCCCTTATTTGTATTGATTTGGAGTACGGGCTTTGTGATTGCGCGCTTGGCAATGCCTTATGTAGAGCCTGCCACCTTCTTATTCTGGCGTTTTTCAGGCGTATTAATGGCTATGGCATGCCTGAGTCTTGTCTGGACAATCAGCTGGCCAAGTTGGTCTCAATTTAAGCATATAGCGGTTGCTGGCATATTGCTCCAGTTCGGTTATCTACTGGGTGTTTGGTTTGCAGTCCGGCTGGGGATGACTGCAGGCTTAGCAGCAATCATCGTAGGCTTGCAGCCCATCTTGACCGCTTGGTTTGCTGCCTGGGTATCTGAAAAAGTGACGGGACGCCAGTGGATCGGTTTGGGATTTGGATTTGCTGGGGTAGCTTTAGTTGTGGCGGAAAAGATCGGCTTTGCCCACATTCCTCTGCTGAGTTACGTATTGGCCTTTGCCGCCTTACTCTCAATTACGTTTGGCACTCTCTATCAAAAGAAATTCTGTCCAGTCTTTGACTTGCGGGCGGGCTCATCCATTCAGTTTGGTGTATCAGCCATACTTTGCTTTATTTGTATGTATTACTTTGAGTCTGCCGTTATGGTTTGGAATGCCTCAGTCATTGGGGCATTGCTATGGGCGATTTTCCCGCTCTCGATAGGCTCTATCAGCTTACTCTTTATGATGATTCGCAAGGGGGCTGCAACCAAGGTAACGAGTCTTCTGTATTTAACGCCGCCCACCACTGCGGCGATGGCATGGTTATTATTTGATGAGCCCTTCACCCTTATGATGGCATGTGGTTTATTGCTCACGATGACTGGAGTTGTTTTAGTTAATCGAGGTCAAACAAGTACTGTTGCTACCATTGCAGAATAAGTTTCCGTTCAGTGCACTAAATAGAAGCATTATTGTTGCCTTTATTTCTAAAAACTGCAGCTGAGCAGTAAAAGTTATTTATCATTCCGTATGTTAAAAGTTTTGGAAGGCAATTTGGGATGTATTTGAATCGTTTTTGGCTCGTTGCTCTCGTTTGCCTAATATCCCTTGGAGCGGCTACCTCCTCTCCGCTAATGGCGGCTAACTCAGATTCTCAAAGTGCAAAGTCCACCAAAGCAGCAGCCAAGACGTCTGCAAGGTCTGAGTCCAAGAAGGTAGTTAAATCCTCTAAAAAGCCAAAAACAGTAAGGACTACTGTTACTCGTCCAGTCGAGTCTCTTGTCCCAGCAAGACCCTCATTTGCAACGGCACTTGGTTTACGTGGCCAACACGACGATTTGAGTTTGAAGTCCAGCGTAGCCATGGTTGTTAATCAAGATACCAAGGAAGTGTATTTTGAAAAGAACTCCTCGGTTAGCTTGCCGATCGCTTCCATTACGAAGCTCATGACTGCGATGGTGGTACTTGATTCTAAATTGCCCCTAGATGAAACCATCGTCATTAATGCAGATGATGTCAATATATATCGTTCGTCCCGCCTTGCTGGGGGAACAGTATTGACTAGAGAAGAGGCGCTGTTATTGGCGCTAATGTCCTCTGAGAATCGCGCAGCCTACACGCTTGGGCGAAATTATCCGGGCGGTATTCCTGCATTTATTGACGCTATGAACCGTAAAGCAAAAGAAATAGGGATGGTACATACGCATTTTGCTGATCCTACTGGCCTCATGAGTGAAAACGTTGCGTCGGCAGAAGATCTCGCACGTATGTTGAGTGTTGCCTATCAATATAAGATGATTCGTGATTTTTCTACCTGGCCAGATTTGACCATGGTGATTGCCAAGCGACCACAGAAGTTCTTAAATACTAATCGCTTGGTACGTGCAGGTGATATGAATATTGGCTTACAAAAAACAGGATTTATTAATGCAGCAGGTAAGTGCTTGGTGATGCAGGCCCGTGTGAATAACACACCCTTATTACTGGTTTTCTTGGATTCTGTTGGAACGCAATCGCGTTTTGCTGATGCAGTGAGAGTGCGTGATTGGTATGAGCGCATGCCATTGGGTGAACCTCAGGCAATTCGTCGCTTGATGTAAGAGCTACATTCGCAAGAAAATCAAACCTTAAGAATGAGGGTCGCTGATCTTGGGTTTGTAACCCATACCCTTGGAAATTTGTAGGGCGGTATCCTGTAAAAGCTTGAGCCAGTCTGCCTGAATGCGATCTGTAGGCGAGCTCAATGAGAGCCCTGCTACCAACTTACCGCTGTCATCATAAATTTCGGCTGCCACGCAACTGACACCTAACTCTAGCTCCTCATTGTCGCGTGCATGACCTAACTTACGAACCTGATTAAGTTCTGAATCTAATTTTCCTAATTCGGTAATACTATTTCTGGTGTGGCCAGCTAAACCAGTACGTGTAACATAAGCGCGAACTTGGTTTGGGTCATCGCTCGCCAGAAATAGTTTGCCAACAGATGTCAGGTGGAGTGGTGCGCGACCACCAATAGCGCGAACCACTTGCATGCCAGAGCGTTCGCTATAAGCGCGGTCAATATAGACAATCTCATCACCCTGGCGAACCGAGAGGTTGATGGTTTCACCGGTGAGCTTGTGCAATGCCCGCATTGGCGCTTGGGCGGCCTCACGGACTGATAAACGGGCTTTGACAAGGTTGCCCAGCTCAAGTAACTTCAGACCAAGGCGATAGGTGCCACCATCGCCACGCTCCACCAAGCGGCAGGCTACCAAGTCATTGAGAATACGGTGCGCTGTGGACGGGTGTAAATCAGTTTCTTCAGCAAGGTTTTTAAGGTTACTGGACTCTTCGTGGGATGCAAGGGCGTCGAGCAGGTTCATCATGCGTTCAATCACCTGAATCGCTGTTTTGCCAGCTTCTCCCGGTGATTTTGTAACTTTTTCAGATTTAGTCGATGTCATGCCGTCAATTGTAGCGATTTTTGCTCAAATTGCACAATATGAAATGTCGCTGCGGCACTAAAAAGCGATTATTTAAGCCTAATTACCTTTTAGGGCTGCAGCGCACTCAGAAATTAACTTCGGACCCCGATAAATCAATCCACTGTAAATTTGAACTAGGCTAGCCCCGACAGCGATCTTCTCTTGCGCATCTTTGCCAGACATAATGCCGCCAACACCAACAATCGGAATGGTATCGGCTAAATATCCTTTGAGGCTCCTGACTACTTCGTTGGAGGCGTGACGAACAGGTGCCCCAGAGAGGCCGCCAGCTTCTTGACCAAATTCAAGTCCTTGAACAGCATCTCGAGCAATCGTTGTATTGGTAGCAATGATTGCATCAATCTTAAATTCCACCAAGAGATCAGCGATGAGTTTGATATCGTTTTGCTCAAGGTCTGGTGCAATTTTTAAAAAGAGGGGTTTGCGTACGCCAAATCGGTCACTCAAAGCTTCACGTGCAATATGCAGTGATTGCAGCAAAGAGCGCAACATATCTTCGCCTTGGAGAGCGCGTAAATTCTGTGTATTGGGCGATGAGATGTTGACGGTGATGTATGAAGCCACCTCATAGACTGCTTCCATGGCGGTGACATAATCACTTGCGGCATTCTCGATTGGGGTGCTCGCATTCTTACCGATATTTAAGCCAATAATGCCGCCGTTCTGCCAATAAGCTGAATTACGAACGCGCTTTACGCAAGCATCAACACCATCATTATTGAACCCCATTCGATTAATGATGGCCTGGGCTTGCGGCAAACGAAACATGCGAGGCTTTGGATTGCCAAGTTGCGGTTTTGGGGTAACAGTACCAATTTCTAAAAATCCAAAGCCTAGAGTGCCTAACGCATCAATATGTTTGCCATCCTTATCAAGACCAGCAGCAAGGCCAACTGGGTTTGGAAAGGTAATGCCACACAACTTCCGTGGATCTGGAGCTGGTTGATCACTCAAGTGGCGCAATAAACCCCAGCGCTCTGCGCGATCAAGATTGCTTAGGGTGATATTGTGGGCTTGCTCTGGATCTAAGGAAAAAAGCCAGGGGCGCAGAAGAGGGTAGCTGTCAATCATGAATCGATATTATGGCCCATTGATGAGCTGCCAGTGATCATCGATCAAGCCTTCTATAGGCTGAAACTTAGCCTTATAGGACATTTTTTCGCTCTGTTCTATGTAGTAACCAAGGTAGAGGTAGGGAAGATCTAACTCTAAAGTCTGCTGAATTTGCCACAAGATACTATAGCTTCCATAGCTTGCAGAGGCATTGCTGGTATCAAAGAAGGTATAAACCGAGGAGATTCCTTGATCCAAGATATCAATCATACTGACCATGCGCAGATGCCCTGGGTCTGATTCTTGGGGGCCATCCCGAAATTCAACAATTCTGGAGTTCACACGACTTTGCAATAAAAACTGCATGTACTGGTCTTGATCATCTTGATCTACATCACCACTGGCATGACGCTCATGTTGATAGCGTTGATAGAGTTGATAGTGTTCTTCTTGGTAGCCTAGATTGAGAATGCGAACATCTAGTCCAGCATGTTTTTTCCAGCTGCGTTTTTGACTTCGGTTCGGTGAGAAATGCTTCACTGGAATGCGTGTAGCAGTACAGGCATTGCATTCATCGCAATAAGGTCGATAAGTGTATAAACCACTGCGACGAAATCCCGCATTTACTAGCTCACCATATAAATCGGCGTGTATTAAATGTGAGGGAGTAGCTACTTGCGAGCGTGCAGTCCTCCCCGGTAGATAGCTACAGGGATAAGGTGCAGTTGCATAAAACTGCAATTCCGTGAGAGGAAGTTCTTTTAGTTGAGTCATAGCCAGTGACGAAGAATCTGTTTATCAAATTTCCAAGGAATCTCTATATTAGTTTGATTTAAAGCAACTTGCAGATGCGCTAAAAATTCATTGCGAGAAATCGTTGCAGCCCCTAATGAATTGAGGTGAGCTGTCTCTTGCTGGCAATCGATCATTTCCACTTGGTTTTGCTCGCACCAGGCAGCAAGAGCGGCTAAGGCAATTTTTGAGGCATCTGTTTGATGGCTAAACATCGATTCACCAAAAACCATCCCGCCGAATGAGACACAATAGAGGCCGCCTACCAGACGCCCATCCTCCATGATTGCAATGCTGTGAGCATGACCCTCTTCATGAAGATTTGTGTAAGCATCCATGATTTCATGGGTAATCCAAGTGCCATCCTGATCTTTACGGCTCGCAGTTGCACAGGAGCGAACAACGGCACCAAAGTCTTCATCAACCCAGATTTCTTTCCGAGGATCAGCTAAAAAATGACGAATGGCTTTCTTAAGCGAGTCATGACATTTAAAGTGTTCAGGCTTTAGTACCATCCGGGGATTGGGTGACCACCACAACACTGGTTGATTATCGGAGTACCAGGGAAAGATTCCCATTTGATATGCACGAGCTAGCTGTCCTGGATATATCCGTTCACTCACTGCAATTAAGCCGGGGACGCTTGGGTCAGGATCTGAATGATGAATAGGGTTGGGAAATTCATCCTGAGACCCTAGCCAGCTGATGTTACTCATGGGCTTGTGATTTTTATATTTTTTCAGCTGGCAGAATGTCTCTGCTGCGAACGCTAAATTCATTGCCAGAATCAAATACCCCAGCAGCACGATCAGCAAAGAACCACTCAAGAGTTTGCTTTACCGTTGGAAAAGCAATTTCATCCCACGGGATATCCTTCTCATCAAATAGAGCAACCTCAAGACTCTCTTCTCCTGCTTGAAAGTTTGGCGAATCCATCGAAGCTAGATAAAAAAGATGCACCTGTTCTGCATGTTGCACATTGAGCAGAGAGTAGAGCGGACCCATCTGAACAATAGCGCCGGCCTCCTCATATGTTTCACGAGCTGCTCCAGTACTGGTGCTTTCACCCAGCTCCATGAATCCAGCAGGCAGAGTCCAATAACCATGGCGAGGTTCTATGGCGCGACGGCATAATAAAACTTGATTGCCAAAGACGGGGATGCTGCCAACTACGTTACGTGGATTGAAATAATGAATACTTCCGCAAGAGTCGCATACATGGCGTTCCCGCGAATCATCCGCAGGAATCTTGATGCTGATGGGTGCTGCACAGTGCGAGCAAAACTTCATGCGGACTTTCTAAAAATGAGCGGGGATGAGACCGCGTAAAGCATTGCTAAGCATAATCTCTTTTGCATTCTGAATATCATCAATAGTCAGGTTGACCTCATGGGCATTCCATTGAGGATCATTCAATATGATTGATCTCATCACCCCCGGTAACAGACCCGCTGAGACGGGGGGTGTTAGCCAGCTATCTCCAGATTTTACAAAAACACTGCTTCTTCCACCCTCAGTGACATAGCCTTGCTCATTGGTAAAAAGGGCATCAAAGCCAGTAAGGCCCTCTGCCAATCTCCAGGCTTGGTCATAGAGATTTCGAGTGCTTATCTTATGTCTCAATAAAATATTGCCAGAGTAAAGTGTGGCCATATTTGAATCGGGCAGAATATCCCTTGCCCAAAAGATTTTTACCGATCCTTCTAGTGGGCTGATGGGTGTTATTTGATAAGTTGCGATTCCTAGATGATCGAGATCCAAGCGCAACCGATACTCAGTATCTATTGAGCAGTTTTTATACCCAATCTCAATCATTTTCATGATGTCCGGCACCGAGCAGGGTATGCCAAGAGCTAAAGCAGAACTGGCTAAGCGTGCTAAATGAAGTTGAACATGTTGAGCCTGACCTTTGCGGACCAAGATAGTTTCAAATAATCCCAGTTCACTGGGTAACTTGCTCAAGAACGCAGCTTTAATTTGGCATTCTTCCCACTCCTGCCCAGGCTCAGAGTCAATCGTAATGCCGGCGCCTATGCCTAAAGAAAAGAGTGAGGTATGTGTTTTTGCATCATGATTCATTTCAAGGGTGCGGATAGGAACGCTAAACGCAAAGTCACCACTAGGATCAATCCAGCCCAAGGCACCACAATAGTAGGCTCGATCTTGAGGTTCTAATTCTTGAATGATCTCCATGCTGCGTTTTTTTGGGGCGCCCGTTACAGACCCACAAGGAAATACCGCATTGATCACGTCACTCAATTTCATTTCAGGCTGCATCTCAGCTTGAACTGTAGATGTCATTTGCAGTACATCACCGTACTGAGTCACCTCAAATAGCTTGGGAACGGTGACCGTTCCCGGTAAGGCAAGTCGACTCAGATCGTTACGTAATAAATCAACGATCATGACATTTTCTGCTTGATTCTTTGTATCTGCTGATAAATGCTCGGCTGTATCGTTTAATGCGCTAGCAGTGCCTTTCATCGGCATAGCTTTTAATGTATTGCCTTGCTTCTGAATAAATAATTCGGGTGATTGGGATAATATAAAGTTCGAGTCTTGCGCAATAAATGCGCCAAATCTTCCTGGCTGCCGCTTCCTTAATCGTGCATATAAAGAGAGAGGGTCACCATAGGCTTCACCTGTAATCCGAAAGGTATGATTAATTTGATAAGTGTCGCCATTACGAATGTACTCTTGGATAGTCTGGATATCGGAGGTGAACTTCTCTTGGTTTACGGAAAAAACAAGATTAGCCACTCCTGCAACTTGAGCTTCGGGATCTAGAGTTGCTATCTTTTTTTCAATGTAAGTATCGACATCCGCTTTACTAAAGCTTTCATAGGATTTAAAAGACCATGCCTGCATTAATGGGTGCTCTTTGCTTTCATGTTGAGCTAGTCCATTTATATTGTGTATGTATAGACCTAGTTCATATGCAAATGCAGCGACAACATATTCTCCCTGAACTAATGCTTTATTAATATCTTGCAGGCATTGATCTACAGCTGCAATTGTCTGAGCATGGTTAGACTGAGGATAGACCGTCCAAAGTTGGAGCGCTTGCTCATACACGCGACTGCTCGGCTTTGCCATAGTGCTCTGGGCATCATCAAGCAATATCATGCTATCTATCGTCAGTGCTCAAATAAGCTAGTAGAAATTACTTTAAAACAGTGGCTGATTCAATTGCGACTGTCTTGCTAGGTACGTCTGACATGCGACCCATTCTTGGCGATGATGCCACCATTGTTGGGATTTTGCGAATAGCATCAATTGTTTGAGTGCCGGAAATAACTGTACCGAAAACGGTATAGCCATTACCCATCGCATTTGGATAATTCAAGCTCTCATTATCTTTAACATTAATAAAAAACTGGGCTGTTGCTGAATCGGGGTCAGAAGTACGCGCCATAGCGATAGTGTAAGTTTGATTCTTAAGACCATTTTGAGCTTCTGAAACCACAGGCGCATTAGTCGGTTTTTGGGTCAAGTCCGGAGTAAATCCACCGCCCTGAATCATGAAGCCATCTATCACGCGGTGAAAAATAGTCCCGTTATAAAAACCACTATTGACATAGTTCAAAAAGTTGGCTGAAGTTTTTGGGGCCTTGACTGAATCAAGCTCAACAACAAAATTGCCCATGGTGGTTTTAAATTCCACCTTAGGCCCGGCAAAGCTTGCGCCACTAGCAATGAGGCTGGAAACTAAAAATAGGGAAGCAATAATTTTGCGCATACTGGGTGTCCTTAAGAATCGAGTGAAAATAGGGTAAATCAGATTGTATTGCTCAAAGCCCAGAGGGGACTTGACCAGCATAGCGATAAGCCACATCTTTAAACATATTCGGCCTATCTAGATAATCTAAGGCCCAATCGATGGTGTCAACACCCCAAAAAGCATGACCATTGATAACAAGGGTTGGCACACCAAATGCACCATCAGCTTTTGCCCTTTCTGTATTACTAATTAGCTTGACTTTAACCTCTGGCGTATCTGGTTTTGGAGTGTCTTCTGCTAAGCCAAGGTATTGGCAAAACTCTGGCCAAGATAAATTGGGATCTTTACCTTCTACCCAAACATACTCAAACGCGCGCTCAACCATGTTCCATTGTGCATCTTGCCCAACTAGCAGACGCTGTGCTGCAACGGTAAGAAAAGGGTGGTGTTCTGGAAAGCGAAAAGGTAGACCTAACTTTTCAGCGAGCCATACGCAATATTGATAAGTATGGGGGCGTTTGGCTTCTATCTCCCCAGGCCCGCGGTTATCGGTCGCGCGGAGTAGGCCGCCTAATAAGATGGGCACAGGTTGTATGTCTACGTGTTTTTCTAGGCGATGGCGTTGCTTGATATAAAAATATGAAAATGGGGAAATGATGTCGTAGTAGAGCGTCCCTTTAATCCGTTTTTCGTCTGCTTGATCTTGAGTCATCTCTATTTCGACTCCTCATCTAACTTCCGCAAGAAAGCCATTTTCTCAGCAATCTGACTTTCTAAGCCCCGATCAACCGGTTGGTACCAATGGGGCTCTGCCATTCCATCGGGTAAGTAGGTTTCTCCAGCCGCATAGGCATGTGGCTCATCGTGTGCATAACGATATTCTTTACCGTGACCCAACTCTTTCATGAGTTTAGTTGGGGCATTGCGTAAATGGTTAGGTACAGGCTTACTTTGGTCGCTAGCAACATAAGCTCTTGCCGCGTTGTACGCTTGATAGCTTGCATTACTTTTGGCGGCGATCGCTAAATAGACAACGGCTTGACCTAGCGCTAATTCACCTTCCGGTGAACCAAGCCGCTCAAAAGTTTGAGCTGCATCATTAGCAAGTTGCATCGCCCTGGGATCGGCAAGTCCAATATCTTCCCAGGCCATGCGAATAATTCTGCGTGCAAGATATCGAGGGTCTGCACCGCCATCCAGCATCCGGCAAAACCAATACAGCGCAGCATCAGGATTAGAGCCGCGCACTGATTTATGTAAAGCAGATATTTGATCGTAAAAGTGGTCTCCGCCTTTATCAAAACGACGTGCCTGGACTGTTAAAGCGTTTTCAATAAACTGCTGGTCTACTTTAAGAATCCGAGAGTTTGGTGTTGAGACAGCATTGTGCAACTGCTCAACTAGATTCAGCAAACGCCTAGCATCACCATCTGCTTGAGAAATTAAACTATCAATTGCATTTGGTTCAAAAGGAATATCGGGCATCGCATAATTACATGCTCGATCAAACAACTGCTTAAGCTCCTCAGCATTTAATGATTTCAGCACATAGACTTGTGCGCGTGAGAGCAGGGCTGAGTTCACCTCAAATGAGGGGTTTTCAGTTGTGGCGCCAATAAAGTTAAATAATCCAGACTCAACATGGGGTAGTAAAGCATCTTGCTGACTTTTATTAAATCGATGAATCTCATCAACAAATAATATAGTTTGTCTGCCATATTGAGACATGTTCTGTTGGGCTTGCTCAATAGCCTCGCGAATTTCTTTTACTCCGGCAAGCACAGCTGAAATTGCAATAAATTCTCGATCAAAGGCTTTTGCTGAAAGTCTTGCCAGAGTGGTCTTGCCAACTCCCGGAGGGCCCCAGAGAATCATCGAATGTGGCTTACCTGATCCAAATGCGAGATTAAGTGGTTTACCAGCTGCGAGAAGATGTGTCTGTCCGATTACTTCTTCTATGGATTGTGGGCGCAAGACTTCCGCTAATGGTGGCGGAGGTGCTTGATCAAATAGATTGCCCATCAGCGCTGGTTTAATTCTGTACAAACAAAATAACCAACGCTGCCCAAATTAAGCATCCAGCAGAAACTAATGTAAGTCGATTTCGTAAGGTGATGAATGCATGAAGCGCTGCTTCATTGGAAAAGTAATATCGATAAGTTTCTTTATCAATATTACGCTGAATCACTAATGCTGATGCCAAGATGACGAGGCCAACTGGTATGTAAATGTGTAGTGCAAGCCAGGCAACTAATGCAGGTATTACGCCCCAGATCCATGCGTTGCGATCTCCCCACCGATCGCCTCGGGGTATTTTGCCTAGGGTATGTAGATTGGCGCCCCAATGCAAGGCACCCATGAATGCAGTGATCACCGCCCCGTAACCAGCTAGCGACTCAGCACTTAAATAATTGAGTGGGGTTGGAGCTAGCTGCACCATCAGTGCGAGACCAATAAAAGGAATTAGGCCGGCATAGGCTAATTTAGTAACTAGAGGGGGTAATGGGTTCACAAAAACTTCTTTATCTAGGTTGGTGAAGGGTGAATGGTGAATTGCAAAATCATTGATCGTAGGTATAGACGCCGCGTCCAGACTTGCGACCGAGGTAACCAGCTGCAACCATCTCGCGCAGCAGTGGGCAAGGGCGATACTTAGAGTCACTGAAGTTCTCAAAATAGACTTCCATAACAGCTAAGCATGTATCGAGACCAATTAAATCGGCTAAAGCGAGTGGACCAATCGGCTGATTGCAGCCCAATTTCATGCCGGCATCTATATCTTCGGGGCTAGCAAGGCCTTCGTGCAGGACAAAAAAAGCTTCGTTAATCATTGGCAACAAAATACGGTTTACTACAAAGCCAGGAGAGTTCTTGACGGTGATGGGCTCTTTGCCAATCCGTTTGGCCATCTCAATAATGGCGGCGTGGGTTGTGTCTGAGGTTTGCAAGCCTCGAATCACTTCAACCAATGCCATCATCGGTGGCGGATTGAAAAAGTGCATACCAATGAAACGGCCGGGATTGGAATCTAAGGCAGCAAGCTTGGTAATGGATAGTGAAGAAGTATTGGTGGCAATAATAGTTTCTTTGCCGACGATCTCATCAACCTGCTTCAGAATCTTTTCTTTGACTGCTTGGTTCTCGGTAGCAGCCTCAATGACTAGTTGAAGTCCCTTGAGTTCGGTATATGAAGTTCCACCTTGGATGCGTTTAAGTGCAGCATCTTTATCCTCATTGGTGAGCGTTTCTTTTTTCACTAAGCGATCTAAGCTTTTGCTAATTTGATTTAAGCCGCGTTCAACAGCAGCATCGCTGATATCAACCATGACGACATCAAGACCGGCAACTGCGCAGACCTGCGCAATACCATTGCCCATCGTACCCGCCCCAATGACTCCGACTGATTGAATCTTCATGCTATTTCCTTTTTTGATACTGTGATGAACCAAATAATTGCTCTCTTGCTTTGTCATCGTGCAAGGGCTTACGCAATGCAGTTAATACTTCAACGCCACGCTTAACGGCAGGGCGTTCACCAATCATTTCAAACCAACGCTTGAAATGAGGATATTCGTTGATATCAATACCTTGATTCTTCCAGTTACGCGTCCAAGGGAAGATGGCAATATCTGCTATGGAGTAACTTTTGCCGGCAATATAAGAATTATCTTTCAATTGATGGTCTATTACTCCATACAGGCGCTTAGCTTCATTGGTATAACGGTTAATTGCGTAATCAATTTTCTCTGGGGCGTAGATTCGAAAGTGGTGGTTTTGCCCTAAAAGTGGTCCTAGGCCGCCCATTTGGAACATGAGCCATTGCAACACCTCATATTTGCCTCGGGTAGATTTAGGTAAAAACTTTCCCGTTTTGGCTGCTAGGTATAGCAAGATTGCGCCAGATTCAAATAGATGGATGGGCTTGCCGTCGGGCCCATTTGGATCGGTTATAGCTGGAATCTTGTTATTCGGGCTGATTGCCAAGAATTCTTTCTTAAACTGATCTCCAGCTCCAATATCAATTGGATGGGCAATCCAGTCTTTACCTAACTTATAGCCACACTCCTCGAGCATGATGTGAACCTTATGTCCATTTGGCGTTGGCCAGCTATAAACGTCAATGATGTCTTTATTAGATTTGCTTATCGCCACGATTAATTCCTTTTCTACAGGGTTTGTAAACGCTCTAATGCGGTTGAAAGCGTCTTTTCTTTTTTAGCAAAACAAAAACGGATCACGCCTGACTCAACTGGCTTAGCGTAAAAAGCAGAGACCGGAATGGCTGCTACGCCAATCTCGGTGGTTAGCCAGGAGCAAAAATCTGCTTCGCTTAATTTAGCCTGGGGGATGCCCAGCTTGGTGTAATTGACGCACTGAAAATAGCTTGCTGGAGCTGGTAGTAACTTGAACTTGGTTTGCTGCAAACCTTGGCTAAAGTAATCCCGCTTAGCTTGATAAAAGGATGGTAATCCTAAGTAGTGATCTGCATTCTTGAGGTATTTGGCAAGACCATATTGCATTGGCGTGTTCACGGTAAATACGTTGAACTGATGGACCTTACGAAACTCTTTCATCATCGCTGCAGGTGCTGCTACATAGCCCATCTTCCAGCCGGTGACATGATAGGTTTTGCCAAAACTGGATATCAGAAAACTACGCGCTGCTAATTCAGGGTGACTTGCAATACTAATATGTTGATGTCCATCAAATACCATGTGTTCGTAGACCTCATCGCTCAAGATCAGCGCATTCGTATTTTTGACTAAATTTGCCAGGCGCTCAAGATCTGATGCCTGCCACACCATGCCAGTTGGATTGTGCGGTGTATTAATCATAACGAGCCGCGTTTTTGTATTGATTGCTTTTGCTAGATCATCCCAGGGTATTGAAAAAGAACTCACCATTCCTTGATCATCGCGATTGGCAGTCAAAGATACGGCAATCGTTTTGCCTCCCGCTAGATCAATTGATGGGCGATAGCTATCGTAGGCGGGTTCAATGATGACAACTTCATCGCCTGGACTGACGCAGCACAAAATAGCCGTCATGATTCCTTGGGTGCCGCCGGCAGTAATAGTGATCTCTGTATCGGGATCATATTCATGACCGTATAAAGTCGATATTTTTTTTGACACACCCTGGCGTAACTCAGCAATTCCCATCATAGGTGGATATTGATTATGATCAGCCAGCATTGCCTCATGAACCTCGGATATGAGCTTTCGATCGCATGAAAAGTCTGGAAAACCTTGCCCTAAATTAATGGCTTGATGCTTTGCAGCGAGGGCTGACATGATCGTAAATACGGTTGTGCCCACCTTGGGTAGGCGACTTGGAAAGTCTGGGCTTAGGGCGAGGTTTTGGTCCATGCAGGCGGTTTAGGGCAAATAAGGGAGGTAGTCGCTAGAATGGTAGAAATTCATCTTCAAATTGTGCCATGTTGATCGTCCTTTCACCCGCAAAATCCCTAGATTACAAAACCCCAGTCAAGGTCAAGGCTTCAACCTTGCCAGAGTTTGTCTCGGAATCGGCCAAGTTGATAGCTGATCTAAAGAAGCTCTCGCCTCAGGAGGTCGCCGATCTGATGGGTCTCTCTGACCCGTTGGCCGCATTGAATGTGGGTCGTTATCGTGATTGGTCCAAGAAATTTACGGATGCCAATAGCAAACCGGCTATTTATGCTTTTGATGGCGACGTCTATGACGGATTTGACGTAAAGACACTGAATAACAAAGCCATGGATTTTGCGCAAGATCATATTCGTATCTTGTCAGGCTTATATGGCGCTCTTCGCCCCCTAGATTTAATGCAGCCTTACCGCTTGGAGATGGGCACTTCCTTTAAAAATGCCCGAGGCAAGGATCTATACGCTTTTTGGGGCGAACGTGTGACTGACTCACTAAAGAAGTTGTTGGAACAACAAAAGAAGCCTGTGCTTCTCAATTTAGCTTCTGAAGAATATTTCAAGGTATTGCAAGCCAAAAACTTGGATTGCCCGGTGATTTCTCCGGTATTCCAAGACGGTAAGGATGGTAAATACAAAATTATCTCCTTCTACGCTAAGCGAGCTAGGGGATTGATGGCTCGCTATGTTGTTGAAAACCGGATCACCGATCCCGTAGATTTGAAGGGTTTTAATTTGGATGGTTACAAATATGTTGCCTCCGAATCTAAACCAGAAAAACCGTTATTTAGACGTCCCGAGAGAAAGTAGGAGGGTGCACCATGGCTGTTCATCGCACTAAATCCTCGCAACGCACTTCACCAGATGTTGAGCGCCTAGTAGCAGATGCTATCTCTTTGGCGGCTTCTGGCAGTCATATTGAAGACCAATTTTGGGAGGAGCGCTTAAATGTTCGCTTAATGCGTCTTCTGAGAAGTCAAAATCAAAATGTGATTGATGCTTCCTTAGATCAAACGTTTCGCATTAATACGCTAGCATTTGAGGTGCTTGCGGATTGTGCTGAGACGCTGGCTGAATCCTTAGTGATGGAGAATGAGGGTCAGAATTGGGATGTGCTGCTATTGGCTTTGCCAATCGTTGCCCACACCCGCTATCAGATTCCCTCTGGGGCATTGCCGGCGAATGTGATTGAATCTACTGCCGCGGCATTGCATAACTCAATAGCTTCTACGGACACACGCTTAGCGATTGTTCCCTGGCTATACAGTATTGATCAAATGCCGCACTCCCACTGCCAAACACGTTTGCTAACCGAGGCTTTAGCTAGCGCCGCTATTACCGCTAGTGAGGTTAAGTTAGAGCTGCGCGATATGTCAGAGACCATTGCGGTTTTAGCCGATCCACGCTTTATCATCGCCGCCGTTGCCGCTCCTTCTGGGATGCCATTATTCCGTTGGCAAGCTGAGGTGCCAGCACATCAAGAGCGTGGCGTAAGCTTAATTGGCTGGCAAAACGCGATGCAGGAACCTATCGCTGCGCTCTTGCCGGGTTGCGAGTTTGAGCTCTTATTGCCAGAGGCGTATTTCACAAACTGTCGATTAGCGGATAAACAAGTGCGTCCACTGAGTATTCGAGCCGCTGTGAATTTTCTTGAGAGCACTCTCGGAGTAATGCCTGCTGGATTGTCCTGCGTAGTTGGGGCTTTTGGCGAGGATCAGGCTGATGAGTATCGAATTTCTTTTAGCTTAAAAGGTTCTTCTGAAGTTGTATACGGAGTGATTTGGCCCTTGTATGATCGCGAGAGTGTTGCCAACGATGCGCTCAATGATTTGTCTGATGATGAAAGTCCCATGAAGCGCATTGCAGATGCGCTTCGTAATGCTGGTGTTGAAGACGTCTTCCGTCATGCCATGCTCTTTGACCCAGAGCTTTGCGATGACTGTGGTGCGCCGCTGTTCCCAGACCGATCTGGTGATGCTGTGCATGCTGAGTTGCCAGACGATGCGCCGACACAGCAACCCTTGTTTCATTAAGCAAATTCAGTCAGCTTTAAAGCTGAAAGATACAAATAAAAAAGCCGAGAATGTCTCGGCTTTTTTACTATGAAGCATTACTTTTAGTTCTGTACAAAGGGCTCTGAATTTGCAAACAAGTGCGGGAGCTTACCAGTCTTCATTTCTGCTGTTTGGCAGAAATCAGCAAGGCGAGTTCCAGACTTAATATTAAATAGCATTGCCTTATTGCCCAACACTACAAGATCATGTCCAGTAGCGGCATTTTTATAACGCAAGCTTCCTGGAAGGGAATTTTCGCGCTTCAAGTCAAACGTTTTAGATTCCCAAGTCAGGCGAACCGTTTCAGTTGTTCCGGAAGTTTTGAATTGCTTACTTTCGCTACAAGTCCAAGTGGATACTTCTTCGCTAGCAGTGACTGGGGCGGATCCTAAAAGGGCGGCTGCAACTAAGCTAGCGATGAGAAGAGTTTGCTTCATGTGCATAAATCCTTATGAGAGAAGATGCTTAACACCAGCTTGCTCTTCAAGCAATTCATTCAGCGTGTGATTCATGCGTTCGCGAGAGAACTCATCAATTTCCAAACCTTCCACCATCTTGTATTCGCCGTTTTCGCAAATCACTGGGTAACCATAGATTACTTCAGCAGGAATGCCGTATTCGCCTTTAGATGGAATACCCATAGTGACCCACTTACCATTGGTGCCGAGAACCCAATCGCGCACATGATCAATTGCTGCATTAGCTGCAGATGCTGCAGAAGATAGGCCACGGGCTTCAATAATGGCAGCGCCACGTTTACCAACTGTAGGAATGAAGGTATCTTTATTCCATGCTGCATCGTTGATGCTGTCTTTGACAGACTTACCATCGATGGTGGCAAAGCGATAGTCTGGGTACATTGTTGGGCTATGGTTGCCCCACACAACGAGTTTCTCGATATCAGCAACTGGCTTGTTCAGCTTGTTAGCTAATTGTGAGAGCGCGCGGTTGTGATCTAGGCGGAGCATTGCTGTGAAATTCTTCGCAGGAATATCTGGTGCAGATTTCATGGCGATATAGGCATTCGTGTTTGCTGGATTGCCAACAACCAACACTTTGACTGTTTTCTTAGCTACGGCATTCAATGCCTTGCCTTGCGCTGTGAAAATCTGTGCATTGGCTGAGAGTAAATCTTTACGCTCCATGCCTGGGCCACGTGGACGTGCACCAACCAACAAAGCAACATCAATATCTTTGAACGCTGTCATTGGGTCGGAGTGGGCTGTCATGCCTGCCAATAGGGGGAAAGCACAGTCTTCGAGCTCCATCATCACGCCAGCCAGGGCTTTTTGAGCTTTTTCGTCTGGAATTTCTAGTAACTGAAGGATAACTGGCTGATCTTTGCCCAATAAGTCGCCATTGGCAATACGAAAGAGTAGGGAATATCCGATTTGACCGGCTGCACCGGTGACTGCAACACGCATTGGGGCTTTTGCCATTACTAATAACTCCAGTTGAGGTTAATTAACTATTTTTTCTATTATCCATTCAAGTGTATGGACTTTCCATTTACACTGTCAATCATGTCTTATATAAGATATGAGATAAGCCTCAATTTTATCCAACATCAGCTGTCCTGGAGCTAATTTGCCCCTTACATCCGAACCCATTGCCTCATTTAGCCCGCTCTATGAGCAAATTAAAGCCATGATTCTGGCGAGTTTGCAGGCCTCCGAATGGTTGCCTGGTGATGCAATCCCCAGCGAGATGGAGCTTGCAGCGCGATATGCGGTGAGTCAGGGGACTGTTCGCAAGGCTATTGATGAGTTAGCTGCCCAAAACTTGCTAATACGTCGCCAGGGTAAAGGTACCTTTGTGGCAACCCACCAAGAGGAAGACTTTCAATATCGTTTTTTGCGTTTAGAGCCTGATTCTGGTGAGAAGTTACACCTCAAAAACCAGTTTTTAGCCTGTGAGAACATCCGGTCTGATCCCCATATTGCTCAGTTACTTAAGCTAAAGCCAGAAGATTCGATTATTCGGATCGACCGAGTGCAAAGCTCTGCAGGTCGACCAATCGTTTTTGAAGAAATTTGGTTACCAGAGGCTCGCTTTAAAGGCTTAAATTTAGAGATGCTCAATGCTTGGACTGGCCCGATGTATGCCTTTTATGAGTCTGAATATGCCACGCATATGGTTCGGGCGGAGGAAAAAATTAAGGCCATCTTGGCGGACCTAGAACTTGCAAGATACCTACAAGTTTCCGAGGGCGCCGCCTTACTTTCTATTGAACGTGTGGCTTTCACCTACGGGAATAAACCAGTAGAAATTCGACGCGCAAGATATGACACTGATGGGCAGCATTACGACAATAAATTGAACTAGGTAGTACACTCAAAATCAGTAAAAACCAGTTTTTAACCCCTTTAAACGCTAAAAAGTCCCCGCCACCCCCAGGTTTCTAATAGAATATGTTGCAATACAACAAAACCACACTGAACCTCCACCGAAAGATTGAGATTACCCATGGTTGACGCACAGCAAAATGTAAAAAAAGATAGACCCGTTTACCGAAACATTGGTCTTGCTCAGTTAATCAAGTACCGCCTTCCTTGGGCTGGGAAAGTTTCCATTCTTCACCGCATCAGCGGAGCGTCACTGTTCTTGATGTTGCCATTCTTGCTTTATCTCTTAGATCAAAGCTTAGCTTCTGAGATGAGCTACCAAACCTTTCAGGCAATTACGGGTCATGCGCTAGTAAAAATTGTCCTTCTAGGCTTAATTTGGTCCTTTTTGCACCATTTCTGTGCCGGAATTCGCTATCTTTTGTTGGATTTAGAGATTGGGGTTGAAAAAGCTGATGCCAACCGCTCTGCGATCTTTGTATTTTTCTTAGGCCTTGTTTTAACTGCGATTGTTGGCCTCAAACTTTTTGGCTTCTATTAAGCACTTCTTCACTAAGGAAATCGAATGCCTATTTATCAAATTGGACCCAAGCGTTTAGTTGTTGGCGCCCATTACGGCCTAAAAGAGTGGATTATTCAGCGTGCCACAGCCATTGTGATGGTAGTTTTTACGATCGTTCTTTTGGTGGATTACTGCATCACCGGTAGTGCAACTTATGAGGGTTGGGCTGCCTTATTTAGTAACCAATTCATGAAGCTGTTGACGCTACTATTTTTCATCAGCTTGTTCTATCACGCTTGGATCGGTATTCGTGATATCTGGATGGATTACATCAAGCCTGTCAGCATTCGTTTAACACTCCAAGTGTTAACTGTTTTGTATCTTGTAGCCTGTGCGGCCTATGCCGTACAAATTTTGTGGAAAGTGTAATTCAATGACCGCGATTAAAAAAGTGTTACCACGCCGTCGGTTCGACGCGGTAATTATCGGTGCAGGTGGTTCAGGTATGCGTGCTTCTTTGCAGTTAGCAGAAGCCGGCCTGAATGTTGCGGTATTAACTAAGGTTTTCCCAACACGTTCACATACCGTTGCTGCCCAAGGCGGTATCGGTGCCTCACTCGGTAACATGAGTGAAGACAACTGGCACTATCATTTTTACGACACGATCAAAGGTTCAGACTGGTTGGGCGACCAAGATGTGATCGAGTTTATGTGTCGCGAAGCTCCAAAAGTTGTTTATGAGCTTGAACACTTCGGCATGCCTTTTGACCGCAATCCAGACGGCACTATTTATCAGCGTCCTTTTGGTGGACATACAGCCAATTATGGTGAGAAACCTGTACAGCGTGCTTGCGCTGCAGCTGACCGTACTGGTCATGCCATGTTGCACACCTTGTACCAGCGAAACGTTCGCGCAAAAACAAACTTCTTCGTTGAATGGTTAGCTCTCGATTTGATTCGTGATGACGCGGGTGATGTCGTTGGGGTTACTGCGCTCGAAATGGAAACGGGCCAAGTTTATATTTTAGAAACCAAAGTCGTCATGATGGCTACTGGCGGTGCTGGTCGTATTTGGGATGCATCTACCAATGCATTTATTAATACTGGCGATGGCATGGGCCTTGCTGCACGCGCAGGCATTCCATTGGAAGACATGGAGTTCTGGCAATTCCATCCAACTGGCGTAGCTGGTGCAGGGGTGTTGTTGACAGAAGGTTGTCGTGGTGAAGGCGGCATCTTGCGCAATAAAGATGGCGAACGCTTTATGGAGCGTTATGCACCTACCTATAAAGACTTAGCTCCACGCGATTTCGTATCACGCTGCATGGATCAGGAAATTAAAGAAGGGCGCGGTTGTGGTCCGAATGGTGACTATGTGGTTCTCGACTTAACGCACATTGGTGCCGAGACTATCATGAAGCGTTTACCTTCGGTTTACGAAATCGGTATCAACTTTGCTAACGTCGATGTTACTAAAGAGCCGATTCCTGTTGTGCCCACTATTCACTATCAGATGGGCGGTATTCCCACCAACATCAATGGTCAAGTTGTTGTGCCAGGCAATGGCAAACATAATGACATCGTTAATGGTTTGTATGCTATTGGTGAGTGCTCTTGTGTATCTGTTCATGGCGCAAATCGTTTGGGCACCAACTCATTACTAGACCTGTTGGTATTTGGTCGTGCTGCAGGTAACCATATTGTTGCCATGGATCTTAAGAAGCGCGAATTCAAACCCTTGCCTGCAAATGCTGGCGAGCAAACTTTGGCTCGTATTGCTGCTCTTGATAACTCGACTTCTGGTGAATATGCGCAAGATGTTGCAAACGATATTCGTAAGACTATGCAGAAGTATGCTGGTGTATTCCGTAACCAAGAATTGATGGATGAAGGCGTTCGTCAAATGGCTAAGCTAACTGAGCGCGCTAAGCACTTATGGCTGAAGGATAAGTCTGAGATTTTTAACACAGCACGTATCGAAGCCTTAGAAGTTGCGAACTTAATTGAAGCTGCAAATGCGACCATGATTTCAGCGGCTGCCCGTAAAGAAAGTCGTGGTGCGCATTCACATGATGATCATCAACATCGTGATGATGACAACTGGATGAAGCACACGCTTTGGTATAGCGAAGGTAACCGCTTGGACTACAAACCGGTCGTCCTCAAGCCATTGACTGTTGAGTCTTTCCCTCCTAAAGAACGTACTTTCTAAGCGAAGAGAAATTAAAAATGAGTGATATCCGTGTATTTGAAATTTACCGCTACGATCCAGATGTCGATGCTGCGCCACGTATGGAGCGCTATGAGCTTGAATTAACTGGCGAGCGTATGTTGTTGGATGCCTTGATTTCCTTAAAGAAACAGGATGAAAGCATTTCCTATCGCCGCTCATGTCGTGAAGGTGTTTGTGGTTCGGACGCTATGAACATTAACGGTAAGAATGGATTAGCATGCTTGACCAATATGTTGACCTTGCCTAAAGTCATTACATTGCGCCCCTTGCCTGGTTTACCAGTGGTGCGTGATTTGATTGTGGATATGACTTTGTTCTTTAAGCAATATCTGTCTATCAAACCTTACTTGGTTAATGACAATCCATTCCCAGAGAAAGAGCGTCTCCAGAGCCCTGAAGAGCGTGAAGAGTTGAATGGTTTATATGAGTGCATCTTGTGTGCCTCCTGCTCAACTTCATGCCCATCTTTCTGGTGGAATCCAGATAAGTTTGTTGGTCCTGCTGGTTTACTCCAGGCATATCGATTTATTGCAGACAGCCGAGATGAAGATACGGCGCAGCGCTTAGACAACTTGGAAGACCCATACCGCTTATTCCGCTGTCATACCATCATGAACTGTGTAGACGTTTGTCCTAAGCATCTAAATCCGACCAAAGCAATTGGAAAGATTAAGGAGTTGATGGTCCGTAGGGCGGTATGACCCTCGGTAATGCAGAGTTATATCGTTTAAAGAGTGATGCCCGCAGGGGTTTGCTTGAAAACGATCTGATTCTGCAGCGTTTTTTTGAGCGTTATGGCTCTCAATTGAGTGTAGAAGATGGAAAAGTATTGAGCCAGTTATTTGCTTTAGAAGACAATGACTTGATGGACCTATTAATTGGTCGCAAGGATTCTGTGGCGGGATTGGAAAAAGAGTCGCAAGATGACTCTTTTAAGGCGGTTTTACAAAAGCTGAGACAGAAATAATTCAGCATAGTGTTGTAGTTGTAGTTTAGATGCGTGATCACATAATGAAGTAATCATCAATTTGAATGACTAAGGATTAGAAATGATTGAATCGGACATCAAGGCAAAATTATCGTTTTCGGATGGCACACCAGATATCGACTTGCCAATATACAAAGGTACAGTCGGCCCTGATGTAATTGATATTCGTAAACTTTATGGTCAAACTGGCAAGTTCACTTACGATTCAGGTTTTTTATCAACAGCTTCTTGTAATAGCAAAATTACTTATATCGATGGCGATAAAGGTGAGTTACTCTATCGCGGCTACCCAATTGAAGATCTTGCACACAACTGTGACTTCTTGGAAGTTTGCTATCTTCTAATTAACGGTGAGCTGCCAAATGCTACCGAGAAAAAAGATTTCGAGAATTTGGTCATGCATCACACGATGGTTCATGAGCAAATGCAATTCTTTCTGCGCGGTTTCCGTCGCGATGCGCACCCGATGTCTGTATTAACTGGCCTGGTTGGTGCGATGGCAGCTTTCTACCATGACGCAATTGATTACAGTCAGCCTAAGGCACGCGAAATTGCGCAGATTCGTCTGATTGCCAAGATGCCAACCTTGGTTGCAATGTCTTATAAGTACTCCGTAGGGCAGCCATTTATCTATCCAGATAATTCTTTGTCTTACACAGCCAACTTCATGCGCATGATGTTTGCAACACCTTGCGAGGAGTACAAGGTCAATCCATTATTGGTACGCGCCTTGGATCGCATCTTTACCCTGCATGCTGACCATGAACAAAATGCCTCTACTTCAACAGTGCGTTTGTGCGGCTCTTCTGGTACTAATCCATTTGCTGCTATCTCTGCTGGCATTGCTTGTCTCTGGGGGCCGGCTCATGGCGGTGCAAACGAAGCTTGCTTAGAGATGTTGAATGAAATACAGGCTAGTGGTGGTGTAGATAAGATTCATGAGTTTATTGCTCAAGTCAAAGATAAGAACTCTAGCGTTCGCTTGATGGGCTTTGGGCATCGCGTTTACAAAAACTTCGACCCACGTGCAAAACTGATGCGTGAAACTTGCCATGAAGTATTGAAAGAGCTGGGTCTGGAAAATGATCCATTGTTTAAATTGGCAATGACTCTTGAGAAGATTGCTTTGGAAGATGAATATTTTGTCAGCCGCAAGCTCTATCCAAACGTAGACTTCTACTCTGGAATTGTTCAGCGCGCCTTGGGCATCCCAACCGAAATGTTTACTTGCGTATTTGCTTTAGCGAGAACAGTGGGCTGGATTGCTCAGTGGGAAGAAATGATTACTGATCCTGAGTACAAGATTGGCCGTCCACGTCAGCTATATGTTGGAGAAACTTCACGCAAGGTTCCCAACATTTCTGTTCGCAAATAACAAGTTCTCGAGGGTATTCATGTCACGTACGCTTTACGACAAATTGTGGGATGACCATGTCGTCTATTCCGAGGAAGATGGCACGGCCACGATTTATATAGATCGTCAGTTATTGCATGAAGTCACAAGCCCTCAGGCTTTTGAAGGGCTTAATTTAGCTGGCCGTCCAGTATGGCGAATCTCTGCCAATCTGGCTGTTTCAGATCACAATGTTCCCACAACGGATCGCTCTGAAGGGATTGCTGACCCTATATCTAAGTTGCAAGTAGATACGCTAGATCAAAACTGTGATGCCTTTGGTATTACGCAATATAAAATGAACGATACCCGCCAAGGGATTGTTCACGTCATTGGACCAGAGCAAGGCGCAACCTTGCCGGGTATGACAGTGGTCTGCGGTGATTCACATACCAGTACGCATGGCGCCTTTGGTGCGCTAGCTTTTGGTATTGGGACATCTGAAGTTGAGCATGTATTAGCCACCCAAACTTTGCTGATGAAAAAAAGCAACAACATGTTGGTTAGGGTGGATGGACGCCTTCAACCAGGCTCTACTGCGAAAGATATTGTGCTCGCTGTGATTGGCAAGATTGGCACTGCAGGTGGAACTGGCTACACCATTGAGTTTGCAGGCGAAGCTATTCGTAGCTTGTCCATGGAAGGTCGCATGACTATCTGCAATATGGCCATTGAAGCAGGTGCTCGCGCTGGACTTGTAGCGGTTGATGAAACCACGATCGAATATATTCAAGGTAGACCTTACGCCCCTAAAGGCGAGGCTTTACTTCATGCTTTGCAATACTGGCGCACCCTACATTCAGATTCAGATGCCCAGTTTGATGCTGTGGTTGAGCTTCGTGCAGAAGAAATTGCTCCTCAAGTGACTTGGGGGACTTCGCCGGAAATGGTGTTAGCCATTAGTGAGCGCGTTCCCGATCCCGAAAAAGAGCGCGATGGAAACAAGCGTTCTGCAATGGAGCGTGCGCTTGAATACATGGGTCTTGTGCCCAACACGCCATTAAGCAATATCTCCGTAGATAAAGTATTTATCGGATCTTGTACCAATAGCCGTATTGAAGATATTCGTGCTGCCGCCAAGGTGGTTGATCGTCTAGGCAAGAAGGTGGCAGCTAATGTGAAGTTGGCGCTGGTTGTTCCTGGTTCTGGATTAGTAAAAGCTCAAGCTGAGCGCGAAGGTTTAGATCGTGTGTTCAAAGCTGCCGGCTTTGAATGGCGTGAGCCTGGCTGCTCTATGTGTTTGGCAATGAATGCGGATCGCCTTGAGCCTGGTGAGCGTTGTGCATCCACATCAAATCGTAACTTTGAAGGTCGCCAAGGTAATGGTGGGAGAACGCACTTAGTGAGCCCAGCAATGGCTGCTGCTGCTGCGATTGAAGGTCATTTTGTTGATGTTCGTAAGATTTCTTAAGGAGTTACAGTGTTTAAATGGTCTTCTTTCACAATGATTAAAAAATTGATGATAGTTGCTGCTATCGGCATCATCCTATCTGCTTGCGCAAACACAATGGAAGGTGTTGGTAAAGATCTTCAAACCATGGGCAACTCTATGGGCGGAAGCAAAAATTCCAACACATCCAATCAGTCCCAAACTCAAGGGAAAGATGTTGTTGTAACCCCAGTGAAGTAAGTTCACAACAATCATCACAAAGTTCACTATGGAAAAATTTACGGTATACAAAGGCTTGGTAGCTCCGCTTAATCGCGAAAATGTAGATACCGATGCCATCATCCCAAAGCAGTTCTTAAAATCAATTAAGAAAACGGGTTTTGGCCAGAATTTATTTGATGAGTGGCGTTATCTCGATCATGGTGAGCCTGGTCAAGACTGCAGTACACGCCCAATCAATCCAGATTTTGTTTTAAATCAGCCCCGCTATAAAGATGCTGGTATTTTGCTAGCTCGTAAGAATTTTGGCTGTGGCAGCTCCCGTGAGCACGCACCTTGGGCATTAGATCAGTATGGCTTTAGAGCGGTCATTGCCCCTAGTTTTGCGGACATCTTTTACAACAATTGCTTCAAAAATGGGCTTTTACCGATCACTCTCTCGGAGTTGCAGGTAGACCATTTATTTAATGAAACTCTGGCTTTTAGTGGCTTTCAGCTCACAATTGACCTAGAGGCCCAGCAAGTTATCTCCCCTGATGGAACCGCTTATAGCTTTGATGTGGCGCCATTCAGAAAGCATTGCCTGCTCAACGGCTTAGACGATATTGGCTTAACCCTGCAACATGCAGATAAAATCAAGGCTTACGAAGCTGAGCGCATTCTCAAGATGCCTTGGCTTGCTACACAACTGCCGTAGTTTTATAGAGTTAAAGGCCTTTTCATGAAAATTGCAGTCCTACCGGGCGATGGTATCGGCCCGGAAATCGTTGCTGAAGCCGTTAAGGTATTAAACGCGCTCGGCCCTAAATTTGACCTGGAGACAGCGCCTGTTGGAGGCGCTGCTTATGATGTTGCTGGGCATCCATTGCCTCCTGCGACTCTTGAGCTTGCTAAAAAAGCGGACGCTATATTGTTTGGTGCTGTGGGCGACTGGAAATATGACGCCTTGGCACGTGAACTCCGTCCAGAGCAAGCCATCTTGGGTTTGCGCAAGCATCTTGAATTGTTTGCCAATTTTAGACCTGCTATTTGCTATGACGAGCTTACCGCCGCATCAAGCTTGAAGCCTGAAATTGTTAGCGGTCTGGATATATTGATTATTCGTGAACTGAATGGCGATATCTATTTTGGTCAGCCACGTGGTATTCGTACTTCTGAATTGCCTTTATTTAAGGGTGCACGCGAAGGTTTCGACATGATGCATTACAGCGAGCCTGAAGTAGAGCGTATTGGCCGTGTAGCTTTTGAAGCAGCTCGTAAACGTAGCAAAAAGGTATGTAGCGTGGATAAGGCCAATGTTTTGGAGACTTCGCAGTTGTGGCGTGATGTCATGATTCGTGTTGGCAAAGATTATCCAGATGTTGAGTTATCGCACATGTATGTTGATAACGCTGCCATGCAATTAGTTAAGGCACCTAAGGCATTTGATGTGGTGGTGACTGGCAACTTGTTTGGCGACATTCTCTCGGATGAAGCTTCAATGTTGACGGGCTCAATTGGCATGTTGCCATCCGCTTCTTTGGATAAAAATAATAAAGGCTTGTACGAACCAAGTCACGGCTCAGCACCCGATATTGCAGGTAAGGGTATTGCTAATCCACTGGCAACTATTCTTTCTGCTGCCATGATGCTGCGTTACTCATTGAGTTTGCCTGCCCAAGCCGATCGTATTGAAGCGGCTGTCCAAAAGGTTTTATCTCAAGGTTTACGTACAGCCGATATCTACACCGAAGGTACAAAGAAAGTTTCTACCGTTGAAATGGGCAATGCCGTTGTTGCCGCCCTTTCAAAATAAGAATTACTTACACCCGAAAATATTTCAACACACTGAATAGATAGTTGATCATCATGTCAAATACAAAAACTCCCTTAGTAGGTTTAGTTGGCTGGCGCGGTATGGTTGGCAGCGTTCTCATGGAAAGAATGTTGGCTGAAAAAGATTTTGACCTGATTGAGCCTGTATTTTTTAGTACTAGTCAGGCTGGCGGTGAAGTGCCGTTCTTAAATGGTCAAAAAGTAGCTAAGAGTGAAAATGCTTTGCTCGATGCGAATGATATCAAAGCACTTTCGCGCTGCGATATTATTTTGACCTGTCAGGGTGGTGACTACACCAATGAGATTTTTCCTCAACTGCGTTCCGCTGGTTGGCAGGGCCACTGGATTGATGCCGCTAGCGCCTTACGTATGAAGGATGATGCGGTCTTGATTTTGGATCCAGTGAATCGTCCAGTAATTGATAAAGCATTGGCTGCTGGTGGAAAAAACTGGATTGGCAGTAACTGCACAGTCAGTCTAATGATGATGGCTATGGGTGGTCTTGTTAAGGCTGATATGGTTGAGTGGATTAGTGCTATGACCTACCAGGCGGCCTCAGGTGCTGGCGCCCAAAATATGCGCGAACTGTTGTTACAAATGGGCGCATTGCGCGATAGCGTGGCTACTGAATTGGCCGATCCTTCTTCTTGGATTCTGGATATTGATCGCAAAATCACTGAGACATTACGTTCACCTGATTTTCCAAAGAAAAACTTCCGTAATACTCCCTTAGCAGGTAGTCTGATTCCTTGGATTGATGTTCCCGTAGAGAACGGTCAAACTAAAGAAGAGTGGAAGGGCGGAGCCGAATTTAATAAGATCTTAGGTCGACCTGCGTTTAGAACTCCAGGCAGTATTCCCATTGATGGTTTATGTGTCCGTGTTGGCGCTATGCGCTGTCACTCACAAGGTCTCACCGTCAAACTCAAAAAAGATATTCCGCTTAAAGAAATTGAGGCAATATTGGCCAATGACAATCAATGGGTCAAGGTGATCCCAAATGATCGTGAGACTACTGAACGTGAATTATCTCCAGCAGCTGTTAGCGGCGCATTGACGATACCTATTGGACGATTGCATAAGATGGCAATGGGTCCTGAATATCTTGGTGCTTTTACTGTAGGCGATCAACTTTTATGGGGAGCAGCTGAGCCCTTGCGTCGAATGTTAAGAATCCTATTGGAAAGTAATGCCTAATATTCAGATGCTGAAATTTATCTTTGCTAGTCTTATTGGTATCGCACTATCGACTAGTGTCTTTGCCGTTACATTAGGCAAGGCGAATTTGGTATCTAATCCTGGCGAAAGTCTTCGAATTGAGGTTCCCATTGAGTTGGCTCCAGATGAGCAAGCCCTTTTAACAACTTTATCGGCGTCAATACCATCGGCAAGCGCTTATGAGCGCCTTGGTATTTCACCTAAAATTTTGGACTTCAATACCCAAGTCATGGTTTATCGATCAAAGGATGGGCGGTTGATGGTTTTGGTAGAAACGGTGGAAGCCGTACCGATCTCTGAGGATATCTTTGTAGATTTATTACTCACCTTAAATTGGTCAACAGGTTCAATTACTAGAATCTATACATTTTTGAATGGGACTTTGCCTAAGTTTGTTGTGGAGCCTGGACAAACCCTCTCTTCGATTGCTTCAAAGATGGATTCAGGTTCACCAAAGTTTTCGATCGACCAGAAAATGATGGCTTTATATCAAGCTAATCCGGATGCTTTTGCGGGTGGCAATATTAATCGTTTACGGGCTGGTTCTGAGCTCGTGATTCCTGATCCAGCCTCAGTACAGGCGATTGATTCTAAGCTTGCTAAGGATTTTGTAGACTCAGCGGCTCAACCACGGGCTGAGAAAAAGAGTGACCTGGCTAGCGTAGAAGTTAGTGTTGATGATGTTATTAATTCTGCAAATCGTTTAAAGATCGGCTCTAGCGGAGACCGGGATGCAGATACCAAGCGCATTACGGAAGAAATAGTAGCCCAAGAAAAAATTCTCGAACAAACTAATGTGAGAGCGCAAGAGTTGGAGAAGAATGTCGCAGACTTAAAAAAATTATTAGCTGAATCTCAAGGCTCTTCAGAGGTGCTTGATTCGGGAAAGAGCGGGTTTAACGCAAAGGCACTTTTTCTTGGCTTGCTTGCGCTTGTTTTAATTACTTGTCTTTTGATTTGGTTCTTTATTAGTAATTCGCGTAAAACTCCATTGCCTCATATCAACGCTCGTGACTACCCAGCCGAACACGAGCGGGTGCAATCTGCAGCGCCCGATCAGCATTCTGGTGATCATGAGGGTGTTCCCGATAAAGCTAAGGCATTGTTCGGAAGCATTAATCTAGATTTGCCTGTTGCTAAGCCCTCCACATCAGATCTGACGCCTGATGAACTTAGGGTTAGATTAAATCTAGCCAGAGCCTACATCACTATTGAAGATTTTTCCGCAGCCAAGAAATCTTTAGAAGAGATTGTTCGTATTGGCGCATCAATCGACCCTGAAATTGTGGTTGAAGCGCGCGGTGTTTTAGCCGAGCTTTCACATAGTAATAGCTAAATTTAATGCGCATTGCCCTTGGACTTCAGTATGACGGCAGTGCCTTCTCTGGTTGGCAGACACAGGTAAATCAGCCCACTATTCAAGATGAGTTGGAGAAGGCTATTAGCTCGTTTGTTGGTAATGATGCCCGGAACTCTTATCCTATTCGCGTCATTACTGCTGGTCGAACAGATGCCGGGGTTCATGCATTAGGTCAAGTTGTCCACTTTGATGTCAATGTTGAGCGAGAAAGCTGGTCGTGGGTGAGGGGGGTTAACGCATTCCTGCCAGATTCTATTGTGATTAATTGGGCTCAGCCAGTTACGGATGAATTTAGCGCTCGCTACTCAGCTCATGAACGCACTTATATTTATGCATTGCATGCAGGACCTTGCCGCTCCCCCATGACTGCCGATCGCGCTGGTTATGTGATGCTTCCAGCAGATCGCTGGTTTGATATTCATGCGATGAGATTGGCAGCTGAATGTTTGATTGGTGAGCATGACTTCACGTCTTTTCGTTCCTCAGAATGTCAAAGCAAGACTCCAGTGAAGATCATGTATTCCATCGAAATTTTCTCGAATGAGCCATGGCTGTATTTCAGGATCAAAGGGAATGCCTTCTTGCATCACATGGTGCGCAATTTAGTAGGGAGCTTCATCCAAATTGGCGTAGGCAAACAATCAGCTAATTGGATGGCCGAGGTTTTGGCCGCGAAAGATCGTAGTGTTGCAGCCCCTACGTTTTCACCTGCGGGCCTCTATTTAGCCCAAATTGCCTATCCAGAAGGATTCAATATCCCAAAACCATGGCTTTCAAATTCTTGGTTGCCTAAGGCGATTTTCGTTTAAATGTGTCTTTAATAGCTCAAGACCCTTATCATTTCCCCCTATGGGCTTACTAACAAACTCTCCGGGCCGAACTAGGGTCAAAATCTGTGGTCTCAAGACGCCTGGTGACGTTGATGCTGCCATTAGCTCTGGTGTTGATGCGCTTGGCTTCGTGTTTTATCCCCCCAGTCCTAGAGCCGTTTCTCCAAATATAGCTGCCGCATTGATTTCTAGGCTTCCAGCAGGGGTTGATGCTGTCGGATTGGTGGTAAATGCTACCGATGCTGAATTTGAGGCTATTAGAGCGGCTGCTCCTATTACTTTGTGGCAGTTTCATGGGGATGAGTCACCAGAGGAATGCCGCCGCCTAGCTGCAGGGCAGTCCTGGATTAAGGCTGCACGTGTTGGAGCAGGCTTCGCGTTTGATAATTTTTCCCTACAATATAGGCAAGCAAATGCTCTTTTGCTCGATGCGCTCGTTGAGGGCTATGGAGGAGGGGGCATTCCTTTCGATTGGTCAGGAATTCCACAAGCATGGATAAGCGCAAACGCGCCTCGGGTCGTTTTGAGTGGTGGATTGAACGTTCACAACGTGGGCGAAGCTATTGCTCGTCTACATCCTTGCGCGGTTGACGTCTCTAGTGGCGTAGAAATCAGCAAAGGTGTCAAAGACCACGCCTTGATGAAAGAATTTATCGAGGCAGTGCGTGCGGCAGACGCAAGCACACCATCCTAATCATTTGCTGCAACTAATAAAAGAGGTATTTATGTACGATAAGCCAGATGCACGGGGACACTTCGGTCCTTACGGTGGCGTATTTGTTTCTGAGACGCTCATGTTCGCTTTGGATGAGCTCAAAGCGGCTTATGCTAAATATCAATACGATCCAGAATTCTTAGAAGAATTTCATTATGAGCTTAAGCATTTTGTAGGTCGTCCATCACCGGTCTATCACGCTAAACGTTGGAGCGAGATATTGGGCGGTGCACAAATTTACCTTAAGCGTGAAGATCTAAATCATACTGGCGCACACAAAATCAACAATGTTATCGGTCAAGCCATGCTCGCTAAGCGCATGGGCAAGCCGCGCATCATTGCTGAGACTGGGGCGGGGCAGCATGGTGTTGCCACTGCAACTATTTGCGCTCGATTTGGTTTGGATTGCACTGTGTATCAAGGTTCTGTTGACGTAGCACGTCAAGCGCAAAATGTGTTCCGCATGAAATTGCTTGGTGCAAAAGTGGTGCCCGTTGAATCTGGAACGAAGACGCTGAAGGATGCGTTAAACGAAGCAATGCGTGACTGGGTTACTAATGTAGAAGATACCTTTTACATTATTGGCACTGTCGCCGGACCCCACCCTTATCCAATGATGGTCCGAGACTTTCAAAGCGTCATCGGGGAAGAGTGCAAAATACAAATGCCTGTAATGACTGGGCGTCAGCCTGACTATGTAATGGCTTGCGTTGGCGGCGGTTCTAATGCAATGGGTATTTTCTATCCTTACATTGATTTCCCAGAAGTCAAATTGATTGGCGTTGAAGCTGCGGGTCATGGCCTCAATAGCGGTCTTCACTCTGCAGCCCTTTGCGTTGGGAAGCCGGGTGTATTGCACGGCAATCGTACCTATCTTTTACAAGATGAAAATGGACAGATATCCGAAACGCATTCTGTGTCGGCTGGTATGGATTACCCTGGAGTTGGCCCTGAGCATGCTTGGTTAAAAGACTCAGGTCGCGCTGACTATGTGGCAATAACTGACGAAGAGGCATTGAAAGCTTTTCATGACTGCTGCCGTATTGAAGGCATCATTCCTGCCTTAGAATCTGCGCATGCGATTGCATATGCATGCAAATTAGCGCCCACGCTCCCTAAAGATAAAACGATCTTGGTCAACTTATCTGGTCGAGGTGACAAGGATATGCATACCGTTGCTCAAGCCACTGGTTCTGAGGGCTAACCCATAGCCAATCACTAGGTCACATATAAGAATAGATACGAATTTCCATGTCAAAAATTACTGCACTCTTCACTGAACTAAAAGCTAGCGGAAAAAAAGGTCTGATCCCTTTCATTACTGCCGGTGATCCCGATCCAAAACTCACTGTTGAATTAATGCACGCATTGGTTCGTGGTGGTGCTAACGTCATTGAGCTTGGGGTGCCATTTTCTGATCCGATGGCTGATGGTCCAGTTATTCAACGCTCATCTGAAAGAGCGCTCACTCAAGGCGTGACCTTGCGTGGTTGTCTAGAAATGGTGAAAGAGTTTCGTAAAACCAATGTGGATACACCGATCGTTTTAATGGGCTATGCCAATCCAGTTGAGCAGATGGGAGCAGAGCGCTTTGCAACGGAAGCTAAAGCTGCCGGTGTTGATGGTGTTTTGATCGTGGACTACCCTCCAGAGGAGTGCGTTGATTTTGCTCACCAAATGAAGATAGCGGGTGTTGATCCTATTTTTCTATTGGCTCCCACCTCATCACAAGATCGTATAAAAGATGCAGCCAAAATAGCTGCTGGTTATATCTACTATGTTTCTATGCGGGGGGTAACAGGTGCATCTCATCTGAATACTCAGGATGTAGCCAGCATTATTCCTAAGATTCGTGAGGCTACGCCAATTCCGATCGCAGTTGGTTTTGGTATTAATGACGCTGAAAGTGCCCGTGCAGTATCAAAAACAGCTGATGCGGTGGTGATTGGCAGTCGAATTATTCGTCTTTTGGAGGATTGTGCCCCTGGCCAAGCGGTACAATCACTCGAAACCTTCATACGTGAAATTCGTGTCGCTTTAGATAGTTAATGCACTGGATAGTTAAAAACTGATGAGCTGGATTGATAAATTATTACCCCCACAAATCCAACATACGGATCCTGCCAATCGCAAATCTGTACCTGAAGGACTTTGGGTTAAGTGCCCCAGCTGTGAAACCGTGCTCTACAGCACTGATATCGAAGCGAATTTATCGGTTTGCCCAAAATGTAGTCACCACATGCGCCTTGGCGCCCGTCAGCGCCTCGATAGTCTGTTGGACCCAAAAGGCCGCTACGAGATTGGCGCCGATGTTTACCCAATCGACCCCCTCAAATTTAAAGATTCCAAAAAGTACCCAGATCGCCTAAAAGAAGCTAGTGATGCCTCTGGCGAAACCGAGGCCTTAATTGTTCTTGGTGGAAAGATTGAGAACATACCAGTGGTGGCAGCCTGTTTTGAATTCCAATACATGGGCGGCTCAATGGGTTCGGTTGTGGGTGAGCGTTTTGCTCGCGGCGTAAAAGAGGCCATTGCTAAGAAGTGTGCCTTTATTTGTATTACCGCAACTGGTGGCGCGCGTATGCAAGAAAGCTTACTATCCCTCTTTCAGATGGCTAAGACTAACTCGATGCTAACCCTGCTCTCTAAAAAAGGTTTGCCCTACATTAGCGTCTTAACTGACCCAACTATGGGCGGAATTTCTGCCAGCTTTGCGTTTATGGGTGATGTTGTGATGGCTGAACCAAAAGCCTTAATTGGTTTTGCGGGTCCGCGTGTGATCGAGCAAACCGTTCGTGAAAAATTACCAGAAGGTTTTCAGCGCTCTGAGTTTTTGATGCAAAAGGGCGGTATAGACATGATCGTTGATCGTCGGCAGATGCGTGGTGAGATTGCTCGTTTGTTGGCCTTGCTACAGCAACTACCTGAGCCTGCGATTGCGGGTAGCGCAGCTGTATAAAGCGCTTGAATCTTCCCCTTCAAAACCCCATCCTCTTTTCTAGCTTAACGGCTTGGCTTAGTCATCTCGAAACAGCTCATCCTGTTGGTATCGACATGGGGCTTGCACGCATCAATCGTGTTAAGGATGTGCTAGACCTTCACTTTGATTGCCCGGTTATTACTGTGGCTGGCACCAATGGTAAGGGCTCTACCTGCGCCTATCTTGAGAGTATTTTGCTGGCGTCTGGCTATAAGGTTGGCTGCCATATGTCTCCGCATTTACTCGCATTTAATGAGCGTGCTCGAGTTAATGGTGAAGAGGTAAACGATGATCTTTTGCTAGAGCATTTTGCAATCGTTGAAAAAGCTCGCGTCAGCTTAGCGAATGCTCCAACCTTAACGTATTTTGAATTTACTACCTTGGCTATCATGCATTTATTTTCCAAGGCAAACCTAGATGCAGTAGTGCTTGAAGTGGGTATGGGGGGTCGCTTGGATGCTGTCAATATTGTTGATGCAGATTGTGCGATCGTCACGAGTATTGATATTGACCATGCTGATTTTTTGGGTGGCACACGTGAGGCAATTGGTTTTGAGAAAGCTGGCATTTTCCGAGCCGGCGGTATTGCAGTCTGTGGCGATCCCGTGCCTCCACAATCTTTAATTGATCACGCCGAAAAACTCGGATGTGATTTATGGCTACAGGGCCGTGACTATAACTTTCAAGGCGACAAGCAGCAGTGGGGTTGGGCGGGGCGTCAAAAGCGCTTTAGCGGTCTAGGCTACCCCGCATTGCGAGGTGCCAATCAGATTCTGAATGCATCCGCTGTGATTGCCGCATTAATGGCGTTGCATCAGCGACTGCCAGTTAGCGCACAGGATATCCGCAATGGCTTTGCTATGGTGGAGTTGCCAGGTCGTTTTCAGGTTCTTCCAGGTCAGCCCACTATCGTTTTGGATGTTGCCCATAATCCCCATGCAGCGGCCACATTAGGGCAAGGCTTGGATAAGATGGGCTATCACCCCTATACCTATGCCATTTTTGGTGCTATGGCGGATAAAGATATTGCCGGGGTTATTAAGCCCCTGTTGAATAGTGTGGACTTCTGGTTTTGTACTGATTTACCAACTCCCCGCGCCGCCAGTGCCGCAGCACTATCTGAAAAGCTGGTAGACCTAGGCGTGTCCGTCAAAAATGGGGAGGATGGCGGTATTGAGTGCTTCCCAGATCCAGCTGCAGCGTATCAAAAAGCGCTTTCTATGGCTGGTGAGGGTGATAGAATTGTTACCTTCGGATCCTTCTATACTGTTGCCGGAGTAATGGCATATCGAAATAACCAGGCCCATTGATCCATGATTCGTTTACCGAAGCTTTTTAAGCGAAACTATCAGACTGAAGACCTTGATCGGGCTTCGGTGAGGGGGCATCGTTCAGTCAATAAATTAGCTCCTCGTAGTTTTCAGCGGGCTCAAGAAAACGAAGAGCTAGCACTTACAGAAGACCCTGATCAGCAACGTGCTCGTCACCGTCTGATTGGTGCAGCTGTCCTAGTGTTAATTGCGGTAGTTGGCCTTCCTCGTATTTTGGATAACAAACCCAAATCTGTGAATAACGATATTGCTGTGAATATTGTTACTAGTCTGCCCGCCCCCAATACTGCAATGCCCGCAAATGATGAGAAGGTAAAACCGGCCGCCGCTGTTCAGGCGCCAGCGAAAGAAAAAGAGCCCACTCTATCCAAAGAAGTTGTAAAAACGTCATCTCCTACGGTAAGCAAAATAAATTCTATTAGTGGCTTGGCCGCTGGTGAAGAGGTCATTACTGCACCAGATGCAATCACCAAATCAAAAACTGAAGAACTGCCAAAAAAAGTGGGGCCTGGTAAGTATGTCATTCAGATTGGTGCTTTTGCATCTGAAGAGCGGGCTAAGGGTTGGATAGCTAAGATGAAGGATCAAAAGATTCCTAATTATGTTTTCAATAAAACCGGCACCGACGGTGTAAAGCTTTTTGTATTAAGAGCTGGCCCTTTTGCAGATAAGGACGCGGCTGAAGTTGCTGAGAAAAAAGTCAAGGCTATGGGCTTGTCTCCAAGGCTAGTTGAGGTGGAAGCCCCTTAATGGAATATTTATCCACCCTGCAGTTAACCACGGTGGATTACTTCATCCTCGTAGTGCTATTGGTGTCTGCATTGGTGGGAATTTCTCGGGGTCTCTTTAAAGAGGTGCTAGCACTAGCCTCTTGGTTCGTAGCTGCTTGGGTTGCTTATCACTATACAAACTATCTTTCTGTTGAATGGTTGTCTACTTTTCATATGGATGAGTTGCTGAGCTTGGGTGTGAGTTTCCTCGTTCTATTTATACTTACCTTGATTGTCTGTGGTTTGATCGGTAATGTGATTCAAAAGATTATTTTGTCTGCTGGATTGAGCATGACAGATCGATTTCTCGGTCTTGTTTTTGGCTTGGCACGTGGTGGTGTAGTGGTAGTCGTGATGGCCACATTAGCGGCCTTGACTCCTATTCCTCAAAGCGTCGCTTGGCAGAAGGCAATTACCCGGCCAGCCATCGATATCGCAACTAGTTTAATTAAAGGTTGGTTGCCGGCTGACTGGGCAAAGCAATTAGGTAATGCAATGCCTAAAATTGCACCCACCATTACACCTTCATTAACAATAGGGATCTAGGCTTATGTGCGGCGTCGTTGGAACAGTTTCCCACTCCCCAGTTAATCAGCTTATTTATGACGCGTTGTTGTTGCTTCAACATCGTGGTCAGGATGCTGCCGGCATGGCAACGATGAATGGCAATTCATTCACGATGCATAAAGCCAATGGTCTTGTGCGAGATGTATTTAGAACTCGCAATATGCGAAGTCTAGTAGGTAGTGCTGGCATTGGTCAGGTTCGCTACCCAACCGCCGGCTCTGCAAGCAGTGAGGAAGAGGCTCAACCGTTTTATGTGAGCGCTCCTTACGGCATTATTTTGGCCCATAACGGTAATCTGACTAATGCGGCTAGCCTGCGTGTAGAGATGGCTTATCGTGATCGTCGCCACATTAATACCAGTTCAGATACAGAGGTGTTATTAAATGTACTGGCCGATGAACTTCAAAAAGAAACTAATAGCGCAGCATTAGATGAGGGCGCTATGTTTAACGCCGTTACACAAGTAACTCAACGCGTTAAGGGCTCTTATGCTGTGGTTTCTTTGATAGCTGGTTACGGTTTATTGGCATTTCGCGATCCGTTTGGAATTCGGCCCCTCTGCATCGGTCGCATGGATACACCGAAGGGTCCGGAGTGGATGATTGCCTCTGAGTCAGTTGCACTTGATGGCCTTGGCTTTACTTTTGTGCGTGATGTAAATCCTGGCGAAGCAATTTATATTGATTTGGATGGTAATTTCTCTTCACGTCAGTGCGTTGCTGATGCAGTTCTGACGCCTTGCATTTTTGAATACGTTTATATGGCTCGTCCAGACTCCACGATTGATGGTGTGACTGTTTATAACGTACGGATGCGCATGGGCGACTATCTTGCTGAAAAGATTCGAAAAGAAACGATTCCAGGTGAGATTGATGTTGTGATGCCGATCCCTGACTCTAGTCGTCCAGCGGCAATGCAGGTTGCTAAACGTCTAGGCGTAGATTACCGAGAAGGATTCTTCAAGAATCGTTACATTGGTAGAACCTTCATCATGCCAGGTCAGGCTGTTCGTAAAAAATCAGTACGCCAGAAACTCAATGCCATGCGCATTGAGTTCAAAGACAAGACTGTCCTCATTGTGGATGACTCTATTGTTCGCGGTACAACCTCATTTGAGATTGTGCAGATGGCACGAGAGTCTGGCGCCAAGAAAGTGATTTTTGCTTCTGCAGCACCCCCTGTGCGCTTCCCTAATGTCTATGGCATCGATATGCCAACTCGTAGTGAGTTGGTTGCCTATGGCCGTACTGATGAAGAGATCAATAAGATGATTGGTGCAGACCAATTAATCTATCAAAGCGTCGAAGATATGAAGCAGGCAGTGAAGGATATTAATCCCGATATCCAGCACTTTGAGGCATCTTGTTTTGATGGCCACTATATTACCGGCGATATTAATGAATCCTATTTAGATGCTCTCGAGGCTGCTCGTAATACCTCCGAGGCCAAAGCTGACCGTCAACGCGATTCTAGTGACTTTGCCCGTTCGCAACTGCATTTGCACTTAGCTACAGAAGACTAAAAACAACGATCGAGTTCCTCGGACATGCGTGTCTGAGGCAATTCTGTAATTCGGTGTCAAAATAGCGCTATGAAGAGTAAAACTACCCGTAAAAAACCTGACTTCTCTAAGCTCGCGCTTGAAACCTTGGCGGTTCGTGCAGGTACACGCCGTACTGCTGAATATCAAGAGCACTCTGAGGCCATGTTCCTCACTTCGAGCTTTTGCTTTGATAGTGCTGAACTTGCAGCGGATGGTTTTGCACATGCAGATCAGGGTTTTATTTATTCTCGCTTTACCAATCCTACTGTCAGTATGTTCCAGGATCGATTGGCTGCGCTAGAGGGCGGCGAAGCTTGTATTGCAACTTCTTCTGGTATGGCTGCTATTTTGACGATGGCAATGTCGCATCTTCAGGCGGGAGATCACGTGGTTTGTTCTCGCTCTGTATTTGGTGCCACCATCCAATTATTTAGCAATATTCTGGGGCGCTTTGGTATTACAACGACCTATGTGGATTTGTCAGATACTAAAGCTTGGCAGAGTGCCGTCCAAGAAAATACCAAGTTGTTTTACTTGGAAACGCCTTCCAATCCATTGACTGAAATTGCGGATATCAAAGCTATCTCTAAGATAGCAAAGAAAGCTAAAGCTTTATTTGCAGTTGATAACTGCTTTTGTACGCCGGCCTTGCAAAAGCCACTTGCATTAGGTGCTGATGTAGTAATCCATTCGGCAACCAAATATTTGGATGGCCAGGGTCGTGTGGTTGGTGGCGCTATTGTAGGTAGCAATGATTTCATCATGGGCAAAGTATTTCCCTATGTGCGTACTGCTGGCCCAACACTCTCAGCGTTCAATGCCTGGGTGTTCTTAAAAGGTTTAGAGACTCTAGAGTTGCGTATGAAGCAGCAGAGTCAAAATGCTCTAGAGATTGCTCAATGGTTGGAAAAGCAGCCTGGAGTAGAACGCGTTTATCATCCTGGTCTGAAGTCTCATCCTCAACATGCGCTGGCTAAGCGCCAGCAAAAAGCGGGTGGTGCTATTTTGTCCTTCACACTTAAGGGTGGAAAAAAAGCTGCTTTCAAGCTAATCAATCAAACGAAACTCTGCTCCATTACGGCAAACCTGGGGGACACTCGTACAACGATTACCCATCCTGCTACAACGACACACTGCCGAGTAAGTCCAGAGGCTCGCAAAGCTGCAGGCATCACTGATGGCTTGGTTCGCATCGCAGTTGGTCTCGAGAGCGTAGTGGATTTAAAGAGTGATCTCATTGGTGGTTTGAAGAAGTAATCCAACATCAAATTAATCCAAGATCAGGGAATTCATGAGCTTTGCAGATGCTACCCAGTTCTGGAATGAACGCTTTGATAAAAAAGAGTTCATCTTTGGTAAAGAGCCAAATGAATATCTGGTTGAGCAAGCGTCTCGTTATCTTAAGCCTAGCTCCTCTGTTCTTTGTATTGCTGATGGAGAAGGGCGCAATGGTGTTTGGCTTGCTAAACATGGAATGCGCGTCACGGGTTTTGATGTTTCCGATATTGCATTAAGCAAAGCAAATCAGTTTGCTGCTGATAACGAAGTCAATATCCAATACAGTCTTTGTGACACCGATGGCTTTGATTGGCAGGCTAGCTCATATGATGCGGTAGTTGGTATCTTCATCCAGTTTGCTGATCCCGAAATGCGCGCCAGAATTTTCAAGCAAGTACATCGGACTTTGAAACCAGCTGGCCTATTTATTCTGCAGGGATACACTCCAAAGCAGTTGGAGTACAAAACCGGTGGCCCATCACTTATTGAGCATCTCTATACTGAAGAAATGATTCGTGAGTTAAGTCAAGATTTTGAAATTCTCGAATTACAGTGTTATGAAAAACGATTATCAGAAGGTCCCAGGCACACTGGTATGTCAGCATTGCTCGGAATGGTTGCCAAAAAGATTGTATGAAAACCGTCGACATTAAGTGCATCGCAGGTTGGTAGCAGTTATCGAGATACTTTCAGAAATAAAAAAGACTGCCGAAGCAGTCTTTTCAATTAAGCCTATAGCTAAAGAAGGGTTAAGCCTTCTTAGCGTATGCAGAGCACCAGCCTTTACCAGCAACTTGCTTGCCAGCAAACAAAGAGCAACCACCGGCAGCAGAATCAGGCTTACCTTGGTACAAAGCGCAGTTGCCGCATGCCTGACCAGCGGCGTACTTAGGGTACTTTGCTTTGTCTACAGCAGTAGCGTTTGCTTTGTAACCCAATGCAGCAGCTTGTGGATCTGTTTCAGCAACCATGGCTTGGGCTTGAACATGACCATTCAAGGCCAAGGTGCAAGCACCAGCAGCAGACAAAATCATAAATTGGCGACGACTATTTTTCATATGAGCTCCGTTTATTTGTTATTGAGTAAAATAATAATTTTGAGGATACTAGCATATAAAGTGGATGTTATCTGTCTGTTATGAGGATGATTTCAAAGGCTGACTGGGTAACTTATGTGTACATAGCCTGGTTTACAGAGTATTACTAAGTAAATTCCCAAGATTTTAATTTCCAATGAAGCGTCTAGGATCATTAATTAGCCGTAAGGGCATGATGTGAATTTGATTGCCATCAAGCTCGATATGCATTTGCTTGCCGACTTCCATCTCCAGCCTCCTGACTTCGGCGGAGGAGGCCTCCCATTCAACAGTATTTTTACTCTCTTGAATACGTAACTGGGTCACAGCTATCTGGCCAAGACTACTCATCTTTTGAACTAAGGCAGGTATGCTAGTTTGCGTTGGTTTGTTATGAAGGCTTAAGCCACTTTGGGGGATGACCCAGGCAACCCGAGATTTCGGTGGAATCTTTCCTTTATCCGCAACTGAAAAGACCTTTGCGCAGCCATCCCAAGTCAAGCTGCCGGTGTCGAATACGCCATTAAACAGATTGCTAATGCCAACCAATTCAGCAACCCTTGAATTTCTCGGCTTCTGAAACAGTACTTGTGGCGCTGCAGTTTGCAGGCTAATACCTTGGTCAATAACAGTAATATGATCAGCCAATAAATCAGCCTCACGTAGGTCATGAGTGACTAACAAGATGGGGATGTTTAAGTCTGAACGTAGATCTGCCAATATTTTGTATAGACTTTGACGTGTTGGTGTGTCGATCGCCGAAAATGGCTCATCTAGTAATAAGACTTTCGGCTGTCTAGCAAGTGCTCTTGCAATAGCAACGCGTTGCTGTTGTCCGCCAGATAGTTGATTTGGCATGCGCTCTGCGAGATTAGCAATACCCATGCGATCAAGCAGATCCAAGCTAATAGCCTTGCGCTTAGATCTGGAGATGTCAGTGTTCTGCAATGGAATCGTCACATTATCCAAGGCGCTGAGATGGGGAAAAAGAGCGTACTGCTGAAATAAGAAGCCGCAAGAGCGTTCTGCCGGCGAGAGTTGCTGGACTTTGCTGCGCAGATCATCCCCCTCAAACCAGACCTCGCCGTCACACTCAATTTTTCCACTAGCGGGTTTGTTTAAGCCTGCAATCGTTCTGAGAACGCTAGTTTTACCACTCCCGGAGGGTCCTACTAAAGCATGCAATTCTCCTGGAGCGCACTCAAGATTGATTTGTAGCTGGCTTGGAGCGGTCTGTTGAATTTTGACCCTTAACATTAGCTTAAGCCTTTGCGCAAATTTGGATTGCGCCCCAGTACTCCATAGGAAAGAGCAATGCACACCAGAGATATACCCAAGAGGACAAGAGCAATAGCGCCGGCACCAGAGGTGTCAAAGCTCTGAACCTTGTCATAAATTGCAATAGAGGCTGTTTTTGTTTCACCAGGTATTGCGCCACCAACCATCAGGACAACGCCGAATTCCCCAAGGGTATGGGCGAAGGTGAGGGCGGCTGCACCAGTAATGCCACGCCAAGAGAGGGGAAGTTCAATTAAGCGAAAGATTTGCCAATTACTGAGGCCGCTGACTTGGGCGGCCTCTCGAATTTCAGGATTAATAGCCTCAAAGGCCCGCTGTATAGGCTGAATTGCAAATGGGATATTTGCAATTAGCGATGCAAGTAGGATTCCTGTAAATGAGAATACAAGGGGAACGCCGAAAATACTGGTGTTACCAAATGAAACCAGAAAGTAGTAGCCCAAAACTGTCGGCGGAAGCACCAAGGGAAGAGCCAGAGCAGCCTCAACCCATGGTCGGCTTCTATTGAGATTCACTAGCTTATGGGCAACCCATATCCCAAATGGCAACATCAGAGCCATGGTCCAAAAAGCAAGCTTTAAGGACAGCAGAATTGCATCAATATCCATTCAGTGATTGTATTGCCTTCAAAGCTTAGGGTATTCCACTATATGGGTATCAAACTCTTTGGTGTCAAATATATACACATATACAAATATACGCATATATCGTTATAAATAATGAATATTGAAACTAAAGCAAAAAAAGCCACCAAAAATCTCTCTCCGCAAGTAATGGAAGAGGTTTTTTCACGTGTTGCTGAATACTTCAGCGTTCTTTCGGAACCGTCACGCTTACGCATCATGTATGCAGTGTGTAGCGGTGAAAAGTCTGTATCTGAGGTTGTTGAGTTGTGCGGCTCGAGCCAGGCTAATGTTTCACGTCACCTTTCTGCGCTTCACAAAGCGGGAATTTTGCTTAGACGCAAAGAGGGCATCACTGTCTTTTATTCAATTGCTGATAACGCCACTGTGGAAATGTGCCAAACCGTGTGCGCCAAGATTGCCGAGAGTTTGCATTAATTTTTTAGTATTTATTGACCAAAGTAGAGATCACATGAATAAAAAACAAGTCGAGATTAGAGCTCAGGACATCAGCACAATCGAAAAGCCATTTAATCAGGCTCGCCTAGTAAAGGCACCAGAACATTTTATCTCTCAGGAGCTCATCGCCGATATCAATGCAAACGGCTTAGATGAAACCCGCCGTAGCTTCTTACGTAAGGGCTTTATGTCTGCTCTTGGTGGTGCAGCAGCTGGACTGGCGACCCCACTAGCTATGGCGGCAGGCGAGGGTGACCCAGCTATTCTGGAAAAGCAAGAATGGCAAACAACGCTTGGCAAGAATGTAGCAACCATGCCATATGGTGTGCCATCAATTTATGAGTCAAACCTCATTCGCCGTGAGTCGCCGGGCTTGACCCGAGTATCGGCAGCCTCTGTTGCCTTTACTCCGCTTCAGGGCTTGTTCGGAACCATCACTCCCAACGGATTGCATTTTGAGCGCCATCATCAGGGCTGGTACAACGTCAATCCAGAAACACATCGCTTGATGGTCAATGGCTTAGTGAAGAACCCACGTGTTTTCACGATGAATGATTTAATGCGTTTACCTTCGGTATCTCGTACTCACTTCATTGAGTGTGGTGCAAATACTGGATTAGAGTGGGGTAACGTTGCTGTTCCAACTGTGCAGTACACCCACGGCATGCTTTCTTGCTGTGAATTTACAGGAGTTCCTCTAAAGGTATTGTTGGAAGAGTGTGGTGCCGACCTTAAAAAAGGCAAGTTCATGTTAGCCGAGGGCGGTGATGGTTCAGGGATGACCCGCACTATCAATCTCGAGAGTTGCCTTAATGACACAATTGTTGCTTGGGCCATGAATGGTGAGATGTTGCGTCCAGAAAACGGCTTTCCATTGCGCTTGGTAGTTCCTGGGGTGCAGGGTGTGAGCTGGGTGAAATGGTTGCGGCGTTTAGAAGTAGGCGATACGCCTTGGAATACCAAAGACGAAGCGGTTCACTACATTGAGCTCATGCCAGATGGAACACATCGTCAATACGCATCAATACAAGAGTGTAAATCCGTCATCACAACGCCCTCAGGCGGTCAACAATTGCTTGATAAGGGCTTCTATAACGTGAGTGGTATGGCCTGGTCTGGTCGGGGAAAAATTACTCGAGTGGATGTTTCTTTTGATGGCGGCAACAACTGGCGAACAGCTCGCCTAGAAACGCCTGTCCTCACTAAGTCTATTACGCGCTTTAATATCGATTGGGTATGGGATGGCTCCCCGGCAATCATGCAATCAAGAGCTGTAGATGACACCGGCTACATTCAACCTTCGATCAAAACACTTCGCAATGTCCGCGGTACACGCTCGATCTATCACAACAATGCAATCCAATCATGGAAATTGGATACAAACGGCGAGGTGAGCAATGTTCAAGTTGGATAAATTTAGCATCGGTCTAGGATTTGCGACGCTCATCGCAATTAGTTCTCAACAAGTATTAGCGCAATCTGGCTCAGCCAAATTCCCTGGTATTGGTAGAACGGCTACTCCTGCAGAAGTTGCAGCCTGGGATATTGATGTGCGCCCAGACTTCAAAGGTTTGCCTAAAGGATCTGGTTCTGTTGAAAAGGGTCAGGTTATATGGGAGGCTAAATGCGCCAGTTGCCATGGCACCTTTGGTGAGTCTAATGAAATCTTTACGCCTATCGCTGGTGGTACCTCCAAGGATGATTTGAAGACAGGTCGAGTTGCCTCTTTAAAAGATATGAAGCAGCCTCAAAGAACGACCTTAATGAAGGTGCCCACAGTATCTACATTATGGGATTACATTTATCGCGCTATGCCATGGAATGCTCCTAGATCACTGACTCCTGACGATACTTATGCATTAGTTGCATTTATCTTGAGTCTTGGTGAAGTTGTTCCAGATGATTTTGTTCTCAGCGATAAAAATATTGCTGAAATTAAAATGCCAAACCGCAACGGTATGACGACTAAGCATGGCTTTTGGAATGTAAAAGATAAGCCTGACGTCAATGGCAGTGCATGTATGCTTAACTGTGTACCATTTGTGCAAATTGGATCAACCTTGCCTGACTTTGCTCGCAACGCTCATGAAAATATTGCTGAGCAAAATCGAATGTACGGCCCATATCGTGGTGCAGACACCACGAAGCCACCCATTAAACAATTACCTGGTTCTTCAGGAGCTGGGTTGGCACATGCAGCAGATACCCATTCTTCTGCAGCAAAAGGTCCGTCAGTACTCTTTAAAAATGAGAACTGCTCTGCTTGCCATGCCCCCAATGCCAAGTTGGTTGGACCATCAATTGCAGATATTGCTAAAAAGTATGAGGGTCAGAGTGGTGCAGTGGATAAGTTAATGACCAAGGTGAAAGTGGGGGGAGCAGGGGTGTGGGGCTCAATCCCGATGCCAGCTCAAGCCCAGCTTACTGATGAAGATCGCAAGGCTTTAGTGGTTTGGATGCTTTCTAGCGGTAAATAAAAAGCTATTTTTGGTAGTAAGTAGGGTGTTTTAATGCAAAATAAGTAATAAATTGAGAGAAGTAAAGATTAATAAAGGAGTTTTTATGAATCAGCAGCGTCGCAGTGTATTGAAGTACTCAGCAGTATTTGGCTTGATGGCTTCTGCAGGCCTTATTAGTTCTGCTCAAGCCCAAGAGTGGAATAAAGCTGCTTTTGAAGGTAAGGGTATCGATGATGTGTTTAAGATCATGGGTGCTAGTAGCCCAGAAAAATCATCCGCGGTTACTTTAAATGCCCCTGATATTGCTGAAAACGGCGCGGTCGTTCCCGTTGGAATTATCACTTCGCTTAAAGCAGAGCAAATGGCAATCCTGGTTGAAAAGAATCCAAGCGCACTTGCGGCTCAATTCTTTATCCCAGCCGGTACAGACGCTTTTGTCACCACTCGCATCAAGATGGGTCAAACATCTAATGTATATGGTTTAGTCAAGGCTGATGGTAAGTGGCTAATGACTGTTAAAGAAGTCAAAGTAACGCTTGGTGGTTGCGGCGGTTAATTCCGCAGTAATTCAACAGAACAATTCATTTATATATAGAGTAAAAAAGGAACCAAAATGGCTGATCCAATGCGCGTAAGAGCTGCTGAAAATGGTGGCACTGTAGACGTAAAAATCTTGATGAAACATGATATGGAATCTGGTCAGCGTAAAGACGCGTCCGGTAAAACTATTCCAGCTTGGTTTATCAACACAATTAATGTGAAGGCAAATGGTAAGGATGTATTTAATGGTCAATTTGGTCCGGCGGTATCTAAGGATCCATTTTTGAACTTTAAGTACAAAGGTGCTAAGGGCGACAAAATTGTTGTGACTTGGAATGACAGTAAAGGCGACAAACGCACTGATGAAGCAACTGCTTCTTAATTGTTTTTTTGCTTTAATAAATCTTTACCGCCTCCGTGGTTCTGAAAGGGTAGGAAATGCAGCGTAAATTGACCTTAGGGCTAGCTACTGGTCTAGTAGTAGCTTTATTAACAATGACATCCTCGGTGTCAGCACAAAAGAGTGCTACAGACGATATTGCTAAGTATCGCGAGATGATTGCCGACGGAAATCCTTCAGAGCTCTACGAGGCGGCAGGTGAAGAGCTGTGGAAAAAACCTGCTGGGCCAAAGAATGCAACTCTTGAACAATGTAATCTAGGTTTGGGGCCTGGGGTTGTGAAGGGTGCCGCGGCTCAGCTGCCACGCTACTTCAAAGATACTAATAAGGTTCAAGATTTAGAGTCTCGCTTGATGACGTGCATGCAAGTATTGCAGGGTCGCGATCCACAGGAAATGATTGATGCTCTATTCCAAAAGGGTCCTAAGAAGGACATGGAGGCTATCGTTGCCTATGTTGTTACTTTATCTAAGGGTGACAAGATTAAGGTAAGCACCGCTCATCCAAAAGAAAAAGAGATGTATGACCTTGGTAAGCGCGCTTTCTTTTTCCAGGGCGGTCCGATGGACTTCTCCTGCGCATCTTGTCATGCGGAAAACGGTAAGCGTATTCGTTTGCAAGATTTACCCAATATTACAGAGCAAAAAGGTGCTGCTTTAGGTTGGGGTTATTGGCCAGCCTACCGCGTATCGAGCGGTCAATTTTGGACTATGCAGCAGCGTTTGAATGATTGCTTCCGTCAGCAACGTTTCCCTTTCCCTATATATAGCTCGGACGTGACTATCGCTTTGTCTATGTATATGGCAAAGACCGCAAATGGCGGAACAGTCGAAACACCTGGCTTAAAGCGTTAATGGATAAGAGATGAACATGAAAATTACACACTTAAAACAACTCTTAGCTGCTATTGGATTTATTTTTGCCGCTGGCTTGGTTCAAACTCCTGCTCTTGCTCAACAGAAAAATGATCCAAAATTTAACAAGATGATTCAGGAAAGCTTTAAAGCTGATGGTATTGCAGGATTAAATCGTATTGATCAAGATATTACGCAGAAGTTCTGCTCAGATCCTCAGTTTGCAAACAGCAAACAAGGTCAGGCCATGCGCGAGAAAATCCAGAAAATCAATATGGATTCAATAAAGCAGCCTGCTGATGGAAAATATATAGGCGACTGGAAGAATGGCGAGCGAATTGCGCAAAGTGGTCGCGGTGCAACCTGGACCGATACGGCTGATACCCCTATTGGCGGCGGTTGCTATAACTGTCACCAGATTGACTCCAAAGAAATTTCTTATGGAAACATTGGCCCATCGTTAACTGGTTATGGAAAAGTGCGTGGCTACTCCAAAGAGGTGGTCACCTACACTTGGAATCGCATCAATAATTCCAAGGCCTATAACGCTTGCAGTAATATGCCGCGTTTTGCTCACTTCAAATTATTGAATGAGCAGCAAATGCAAGATGTCATGGCTTTACTGCTTGATCCAGAATCACCTGTGAATAAATAATATATTTAAACAGGCCGAAAGGCCTGTTTTCTTAAGGGAATAACTATGCCTTTAAATCGTCGTGAGTTTTTACAAGCATTGGCTATCGCCTCCGCAGGTGGCATGAGTTTGCAATCTAATTTTGCTAGCGCACAGACAACTGCCCAAAAATTCTATGATTTGCCAAAGTTTGGCAATGTACATTTCTTGCATTTCACAGATTGTCATGCCCAGCTGTTACCAATCTACTTTCGTGAGCCCAATGTCAATCTTGGCATTGGTACGCAAGAGGGTAAGGCACCTCACTTGGTCGGCGAATATTTTCTAAAGGCTAACGGCATTAAGTCAGGGACGCGTGATGCCCATGCCTTTACTTATCTTGATTACGTTGCGGCGGCGCAAAATTACGGCAAGATGGGTGGCTTCGCTCATATGGCAACTTTGATTAAGCAAATCAAAGCAAGTCGTCCAGGCTCACTATTGTTAGATGGTGGTGATACTTGGCAGGGATCTGGCACGGCACTTTGGACCAATGGTCAGGATATGGTTGATGCTGCCTTGCTCCTAGGTGTCGATGTGATGACTCCGCACTGGGAAATGACACTAGGCGAGAAGCGCGTCATGGAAATTGTGAATGGCGATTTTAAGGGAAAGGTTTCTTTTCTTGCTCAAAACATTAAAACCGCAGACTTTGGCGACTCCGTTTTTAATCCTTATGTAATGAAGGTGCAGAACGGGATTCAAGTCGCCATCATTGGTCAAGCTTTCCCATACACGCCAATTGCTAATCCACGTTATTTCACGCCAGACTGGACATTTGGTATTCAGGAAGAAAATCTTCAGAAGACGATTAATGAAGTAAAGGCTAAGGGTGCAAAAGTAGTTGTGTTGCTATCCCATAACGGTATGGACGTGGATTTAAAGATGGCATCACGTGTTACTGGCTTAGATGCGATTATGGGTGGCCATACGCATGATGGCGTTCCGACTCCAGTCAAGGTAAAGAACTCGAATGGGGTAACTTTAGTTACCAATGCAGGTTCCAATAGCAAATTCTTGGGTGTGCTTGATTTTGATGTCAAAGGTGGCAAGCCCGTAGACTTCCGCTACAAGCTTTTCCCAATCTTCTCGAATATGATTCCCGCTGATCCTGCGATGAATAGGCTGATCGCTAAAGTGCGAGCGCCATATGAAGCTAAGTTGAATGAGAAATTAGCCACTACGGATGGTCTTTTGTATCGTCGTGGTAATTTCAACGGCAGTTTCGACCAGTTAATTTTGGATGGATTGATGGCTCAGAAGAATGCAGAGATTGCTTTCTCTCCAGGCTTCCGTTGGGGCACAAGCTTATTACCAGGCCAAGCTATTACTCGCGAGAACTTGTTAGACCAAACTGCGATCACTTATCCATACACCACGGTTACTAATATGTCTGGTGAAACTATCAAGACTATCTTGGAGGATGTGGCAGACAACCTATTTAATCCAGATCCGTATTACCAACAGGGTGGCGACATGGTTCGCGTAGGTGGTATGCAATACACCATTGATCCGGCAGCATCTGCCGGTAAGCGGATTAGTGATATGCGTTTAAATGGCAAGGACATCGATCCTAGCAAGACCTACAAGGTTGCTGGTTGGGCGCCGGTTAGCGAAGACGCTAAGAATGTTGGTGGCGAACCAATTTGGGATGTGATGGAACGCTATTTGCGTGATGTTAAGGTGGTTAAAGCCGTGAAGCTCAATGAACCCATCATTAAGGGTGTAAAAAACAACCCCGGAATGGTTTCACTCTAATACTTTTTATCCGAGATAAACAATGAAAAAATTACTTCAGTGCCTGGCAGTTACTTTTACCCTGTTTGCTAGCGGAGCTTATGCTGCAGGACCTACAGAAGTGGTTTATCACATTGATGATGCTGAGTCTCAAGGCATTAAAGGCCTACGTAATATACGGAACCACCTCGATGTATCCCCGCAGACCAAAATCATTGTTGTTACTCATGCCAATGGCGTCGACATCATGATGGAGGGTGCAAAAGATAAGAAGAATGGAATTGAATACGCACCTCTGGTTGGTGCGTTGAAGTCGCGTGGTGTTCGTTTTGAGGTCTGCGAGATTACGCTAAAGAATCGTAATCTGAAGAAAGATCAATTTACTCTAGATGCAGACTTCACTCCATCGGGAGTTGTTCGAGTTGCCGATCTTCAATATCAGAATCATTTTGCTTATATAAAGCCTTAAGCTATGCAGTTGTCGTATCTTAAGTTGTGCTTATATGTCCTACGAGCGCTTTCCCTTGCCTCGGCCTTACTGCTTATATCTGTAACCACTACTCACGCATCCGATGATTTAATCCTCAAGCCTATTCAAGTAGCGCCAAATACGTATTTCGTAAAAGGCTTAGCAGAGATGGGTAGCAGTAAAAATCAAAACTTTATTTCCAATGCGGGATTTGTGATTACGCCAAAAGGTGTGGTTGTCATTGATGCCTTGGGTTCGCCAGCGCTTGCCAAGAAACTCATTGCGGAAATTAAAAAGCTCACATCTCAAAAAGTCGTCGCAGTCATCGTAACGCATTACCATGCGGATCATGTTTATGGACTCCAAGAGTTCAAGCAGCTTGGGTCGAAGATTTATGCCCAAGGAGAAGGAAGAAACTATATCTCCTCTGAAACTGCTAAGCAGCGCCTGATCGCATCACGGACTGATTTTGCTCCTTGGGTAAATGCATCTACTAATTTAATTTCTGCAGACGTCTGGATAGATCAGAGTTTCACGCTGACAGTTGGGGGCGTCGAATTGAAGATTGGAAGAGTAGGTCCTGCCCATGCGCCTGAGGATTTAATTATTTATGTGCCATCGGAAAAAGTCCTTTTTGCTGGAGACTTGGTTTTTCGGGGTCGCATCCCCTTTGTTGGTAATGCCGATAGCAAGGGCTGGTTGAAGGCTTTGAATGAGATCGAATCACTAAACCCTAGTGTCGTGATTCCCGGCCATGGCGCGCACTCGATTAATCCAACTCAAGATATCCGCTTCACCAGGGAGTATTTGAAGTATTTACGTCAATCGATGGCAAAGTCGGCTATCGATATGGATCCTTTTGAGGAGGCCTATCAGCAGACAGATTGGTCAGAATATGAAGGAATGCCCTTGTTTAGGGCTGCAAACCGCATGAATGCCTATAACGTTTATCTATCCATTCAGGCGGAATAAGGCAAATTTGTCATCTGGCTTTAAAATAGTCGTTTATTTCGCTAAATGACTGATTTCTAATGAAATTACTGCTAATTAAGCTTGGATTTACGTTCGTGGCTATTTTGGGCCTGAACTTATCCGTCTACGCTACATCGGATCTTGCCAATGGCAAAAAAATTGATCAGCAGAAATGCTACGCCTGCCATGCCAAGAAATCTGGATTTGGCAATGGTGACATGATCTACACCCGCAGCGATAGTAAGGTTAAAAACCTTCAGAACTTAAAGACCATGGTCGCTTTGTGCAATACAGAATTGCGTCTTGATCTTTTCCCTGAGGATGAGGCTGACGTAACGGCCTTTCTCAATAAGCAGTTTTATAAATTTAAATAATTTCAGTAAAGATTTTTATTATGGATGCAGTGGATATTTCCTTTCTTAGCAAATCCGTTTTACTTGCTACCTTTGCAGTAACTTTTCTGCTTGGCGCAGTGATGCAAAAAACAGGTTTTTGTAGCATGGGCGCAGTCTCAGATATTTTTATTATGTCTAGCTGGGGTCGTTTGAAGCAGTGGTTTCTGGCTATTGGCGTTGCCATAGTCGGGTTTGCTTTGATGTCTTACTTGGGGCTCATTGATCCACTGAAAAGTATCTACACCAGCAATAAGTTTTTATGGTTATCCGCCATAGTAGGTAGTACTTTATTTGGTTTTGGCATGGTGCTTTCTTCTGGTTGCGGCAGCAAGACTCTTGTCCGCATTGGCGGCGGTAATCTCAAGTCCATCATCGTGTTCGTTGTCCTTGGGCTTTCGGCATACATGACTTTGAAGGGCTTTCTGGGCGTGATTCGTGTTAACACCTTAGATTCAGTATTCATTGCTTTGAGTACTTCTCAAGATTTACCAAGTATCTTGGCTCCAATTACTGGTATTGCTCGCAATAACTTACATCTAGCTTTAGGTTTAATAGTGGGATTTGCCTTCATTGCTTATGCGCTAGCAAGTAAAGCTTTTTGGACCGCTGAAAATCTATTTGCTGGAACTTTTGTTGGTCTGGCTATTTGCGCTGTGTGGTGGATATCAGGTAACTTGGGCTTTGTTGCTGAGGATCCCAATACCTTAGAGGAAGTTTTCTTGGTAACCAACTCTGGTCGCATGGAGAGTCTCTCCTTTGTGGCGCCTTATGCATTCTCGCTTGAATGGTTGATGCTATACAGCGATACTTCAAAGGTGATCACTGTCGGTATTGCTGCTGTCATCGGAATGATTACAGGATCTGCCTGTGTTTCCATTTTTACTAAGTCATTTCGCTGGGAGAGCTTTCGTGATACTGAAGATACAGCCAACCATTTAGTTGGTGCGACTTTGATGGGATTTGGTGGGGTTACAGCACTTGGCTGTACTGTCGGCCAAGGCTTAAGTGGTATCTCCACATTGGCAATTGGATCACTGCTTGCTTTGCCAGGATTTATCTTCGGTGCCTACCTAGCTCTTCTTTATTTAGAAACCCGCAATGCACCTAATCCCTGTAGTTAACCCATAAATTAGGCTGGATGATATGCAGATCGATTGGCTTGCCTTTACTCCTGGCCCCGCATTTCTTGGTGGAATTTTGTTGGGCCTTGCAGCTGCCTTATTCGTCATCCTCCATGGTCGCATCCTAGGTATCAGTGGAATTATTTCTGGACTATTGTCGCCCAAAGAGGGCGATATTCATTGGCGCTTAAGTCTTGTTTTGGGATTATTGAGTGCGCCAATTTTAGTCAGCCTCTTTTTTGGTCTTCACACAATAACTGTAATTGATGCTGACTGGATCACCATTATTGTTGCCGGTGTACTGGTGGGTTTTGGTGCCAACTATGGCTCTGGTTGCACTAGCGGTCATGGTGTTTGCGGCCTATCCCGTCTTTCGCCAAGATCTTTAGCTGCTACGCTGTCTTTCATGAGTGCTGGATTTTTAATAGTCTTTCTCATTCGTCATGTACTGGGCCTATAAATCATGAGAGGATATTTGAATTTTTTTAGTCAATATTTGATAGGTGTTTTATTTGGAATTGGCTTGATCATTTCCGGTATGAGTAATCCGCAAAAGATCCTTAATTTTCTTGATCTGGCTGGCAACTGGGATCCATCCTTAATTTTTGTGATGGGTGGTGCAATTATGGTGGGCCTCGCCGGTTTTTATTTGGCTTCCAAGCGTTCTGAAGCTTTTTTTGGTGGCGCACTACATATTCCCACTCGGAGAGATATTTCCAAGCCCCTCATCATAGGCAGCCTCATTTTTGGAGCGGGTTGGGGTATCGCTGGTTTCTGCCCAGGCCCTGCAATTGTTGCTCTTGGGGCAGGTCACCTTAAGGCTCTCGTCTTTATATTGGCAATGTTAGCTGGCATGGCCATCTGCAACCGCTTCTTTACAGGCCACAAAAAGTAAGTCTGATTTAGAATCTAAGTTATTAGTTTTTAAATTCCTATCATTTTTTGAGGTTTAGATGAGCCTTCCTATTGCCTGTCATACCGACCATTTCGGTACCTTGGGTCAAATCGACCCAAGTCACTTAGCTGAGATTGTTAAACAAGGTTACAAAAGCGTAATTAATAATCGCCCAGATTATGAAGGTGGTCCTGACCAACCTACGAATGCGCAAATTCAGGCTCAAGCTGAAGCCTTGGGTTTGAACTATGCTTTTTTGCCTGTAATCCCTGGCGCATTTACGCCGGATCAAGTTGTTGAGATGGCACGTTTACTAAAGACTATGCCGGGTCCCATTTTGGCCTTCTGTCGTTCTGGTGCTCGCTCTACCAATTTGTATCATATGGCTTTACAAGTTCGCTGATGCAGTATTGATTATCCAGTAAGCATTCATGCGCATTGAGATCCCGGAAGCAAAAAAGTTTGTTCATCAGATGTGTATGCCTATTCGTTGGGGTGACATGGATGCATATGGACATGTTAATAACACGGTGTACTTTCGGTATATGGAGCAGGCTAGGGTAGAGTGGATTACATCTCTCGGATATAGCGTTGCTCCTGGCGACGAATCTATGTTGATGATCAATGGCTTTTGTAACTTCTATCAACAGCTTACCTATCCAGGCGAACTCATTCTAAAAACCTACATCGGTAATATTGGTCGTTCAAGTTTGGATGTTTACACTACGATGGCTTTAACTACTGAGCTAGATACGATGGCTGCGGTCGGAGGCGCTACTATGGTGTGGGTGGATCTAAAGACAGGTAAATCGTCACCTTGGCCCGATCACGTGATCTCTAAGCTGCAATAGGATATCTTTTTTGCAACCCAGTAACCCGCATATTCTCAGTATTGAAGAGCTGGAGTCCTCCTTACCTGAGTTCGATTCCATTATTGATGTGAGGACGCCAGCGGAGTTTGCTTTAGATCACATTCCTGGTGCAATCAATCTGCCGGTTTTGAGTAACGAGGAGCGTATTGAGATTGGAACTCTGTACAAGCAAGCCTCTCCATTTGTCGCTAAGAAACTGGGGGCTGCTTATGTTTCACGCAATATTGCTAATCATTTAGAAAATTCTCTGATTGATTTTCCGCGAGAGTGGCGCCCCTTAATTTACTGTTGGCGTGGTGGCGAACGTAGCGGTGCCTTTACGCATATCCTCAATCGTATCGGCTGGAAAGCCCTGCAATTACAAAGTGGCTATCAAGGCTTTCGACGTGTCGTGATTAATGATCTCGACCAAGCTGCTAAAGACTTTTCTTTTCAGGTGATTGCCGGCATGACCGGAAGTGGTAAGACACGCATTCTCCAGGAAATTGGTTTACTTGGTCAGCAGATACTAGATCTAGAGGGTTTGGCTATTCATCGTGGATCGGTGCTGGGTAACGAGCCGAATATAGAGCAGCCTTCACAAAAAGGCTTTGAGACGAATCTATGGAATGCATTGAATTCACTAGATCCATCCAAGATAGTGTTTGTTGAATCAGAAAGTAAAAAGGTAGGAGGATTGCATATTCCCGATCCCTTGATGGAGCGTATTCGAGACGGCCAATGCATTGAGCTTCGCTCGAGCACTCATACGCGAGTATCTTGGTTGCTACGCGAATATGAGCATTTCTTATCTAATCCCGAAAGCTTTAAAGAGAAGCTGAGCCTACTGACATCACGGTATGGCAAGGAGCAAATCACAAAATGGCATGAGGCTATTAATGTGGGGGATTTTGAGAGCTTGGTCGAGGAGTTATTGGTGATGCATTACGACCCATCCTACCAATCCTCAATTATTCGAAACTTTCCGAGCTATCGCGAAGATCATTTTGTAAAGCTTGAGGATGATAGCGATGAGGCCTTTTCAAAAACAGCAAAAGACCTCATCACCAAGCTTGGACTTTAGCTAAAAGCCTGGATTCCAGTTTGCGCACGACCCAAGATGAGGGCGTGAATATCATGCGTACCTTCGTATGTATTGACTACTTCTAGATTGAGCATATGACGAATTACGCCATACTCATCTGAGATGCCGTTACCGCCATGCATATCTCTCGCTAAGCGAGCTATGTCTAAGGATTTGCCACAAGAATTACGCTTCATGATGGAGGTGATTTCTGGTGCGGCAATCCCTTCATCTTTCATGCGACCTAAACGCAAGCAGCCTTGCAGCGCTAAGGTAATTTCGGTCTGCATATCTGCAAGCTTCTTTTGAACTAGTTGATTTGCTGCGAGGGGGCGATTAAATTGCTTGCGATCCATGGTGTATTGGCGCGCTGCATACCAACACCACTCAGCAGCTCCAAGCGTGCCCCAAGCAATGCCATACCTGGCTGAGTTCAAGCAGGTAAATGGACCCTTGAGGCCGGTAATTTCTGGGAATTCATTTTCGGCTGGAACAAAGACTTCATCCATCACTATTTCACCGGTAATGGAGGCACGCAGACCCATCTTGCCGCTGATCTTGGGTGCAGACAAACCCTTCATACCTTTTTCTAGAATGAAGCCCCTAATCAAACCCTCATCATTTTTAGCCCAGACAACAAATACATCTGCAATGGGAGAATTAGAGATCCACATCTTGGATCCCGTTAATGAGAAGCCACCTGGTACTTTTTTAGCTCTGGTGATCATGCCACCTGCATCGGAGCCATAGTTAGGCTCAGTCAAACCAAAGCAGCCAATCCATTCACCGGTGGCTAACTTAGGTAAATATTTTTGTTTTTGTGCTTCGCTACCAAATTCATTGATTGGCACCATGACTAGAGATGACTGCACGCTCATCATGGAGCGGTAGCCCGAATCAACGCGCTCAATTTCTCGAGCAATCAGTCCATAAGAAACGTAATTTAGATTTGCGCCGCCGTACTGTTCAGGAATAGTGATGCCGAGTAGACCTAATTCGCCCATTTCGCGAAAGATTGCAGGATCGGTAGTTTCATTACGATAAGCATCATGAATACGCGGCATTAAACGACCTTGTGCATATTCAGCTGCAGCATCACGAATCATGCGCTCATCTTCTGTCAGTTGTGTATCAAGGAGAAGGGGGTCGGCCCAATTAAAACTAGCTTTACTCATGGTTCTTAGTGATCCTATAGGGGGGGTTAATCAGCGTTCTGTTAATTTTTAAGAATGCGGATATTCTTTTATCCTATTATCCATTTTTCTAGACATATGGACGCACCTAGACGTCATCATCGCTATTACGACCTGATATTGGCTGCCTTTGTTGTGGTTCTGCTGTGCTCCAATTTTATTGGTGCCGGCAAGGCCGCCACATTAGATTTGCCTTATTTTGGCAACGTCACATTCGGCGCTGGAATCCTCTTTTTCCCGATCGCCTATTTCTTTGGCGACATATTGACTGAGGTCTATGGCTACGCTTACGATCGCCGCGCAGTTTGGGCAGGTTTTGCAGCACTTGCCTTTGCCGCCATCATGGCCCAACTGGTTATTGCTTTGCCTGTCGCCCCGGGTTCTTATATGGCTAACTACCAGCAGGGCATGGAGACAGTATTTGGTAATTCTTGGCGGATAGCACTTGCCTCCATGATTGCTTTTTGCTGCGGCAGTTTCGTAAATAGCTATACCTTGGCCAAAATGAAGATCCTGACCCAAGGGCGTCATCTTTGGATGCGCACTATTGGTTCTGCCGCCTGCGGAGAATTAGTCGACTCTTCACTGTTCTATATGCTGGCTTTTTACGGTCTGTGGCCTATAAATGAGGTCTTGGCTGTTGCGGCGTCTCAATACGTCCTAAAGACTGCCTGGGAGGTTCTAGCAACCCCTTTAACCTATTGGGTGATTAGTTTTCTCAAACGCAAGGAAAATCAGGATCACTACGATATTCACACCGATTTCACGCCATTTAAGCTGAAAGTCTAATTTACGGCTTTTTTGGCCGCAAGCCGTTAAAATAATGCTCTTTGATGCATTTGCTGCATCCGCATCCTCGAATTGACCTATCAGAAAGTAAAAATACATCCGTGCTGTCCGCATCTAATATCACTATGCAGTTTGGGGCTAAACCCCTCTTTGAAAACATTTCCGTTAAGTTTGGCGGAGGTAATCGCTATGGCCTCATTGGCGCCAACGGTTGCGGTAAATCCACTTTCATGAAGATTTTGGGTGGAGAGCTAGAGCCAACCAGCGGAAACGTGAGCCTTGATCCTGGTATTCGCTTGGGTAAATTGCGCCAAGACCAATTTGCTTACGAAGATCAGCGCGTGCTTGATGTAGTGATGATGGGCCACGAAGAAATGTGGAAGGCGGCTGCAGAGCGTGATGCGATCTATGCAAACCCCGATGCCACTGACGAAGATTACATGAAGGCTGCTGAACTCGAGGGCAGTTATGCAGAGTATGGTGGTTACACGGCGGAAGCTAAGGCAGGCGAGTTGTTATTGGGAATCGGTATTCCGATTGAGCAACACAATGGGCCAATGAGTGCCGTGGCTCCAGGTTGGAAATTGCGCGTATTGTTGGCGCAAGCCTTGTTCTCTGATCCAGATGTATTGCTACTGGATGAGCCAACCAATAACTTGGATATTCACTCCATTCATTGGCTTGAAGATATTCTGAACCAAATTAAGAGCACGATTGTCATCATTTCCCATGATCGCCACTTCCTCAATGAGGTGTGCACGCATATGGCGGATATGGACTTCGGTACTCTGAAGGTTTATCCAGGTAACTATGACTCCTACATGTTGGCCTCTGTTCAGGCTCGTGCACAACAGCTAAGCTCCAACGATAAGGCTAAAGAAAAGATTGCTGAATTAGCGGCTTTCGTGGCCCGATTTTCTGCAAATGCATCGAAGGCGCGTCAGGCTACTTCACGTCAAAAACAATTAGAGAAAATTGAGATTGTTGAAATAAAACCTTCTTCACGTCAGAACCCATTTATTCGTTTTGATTCTGAGAAGAAGTTACACAATATGGCGGTTGAGTGTAATGCGCTCTCTAAGGCATATGACCGTCCTATTTTTAAGAACTTTAAGATCGGCATCCGCGCTGGCGAAAAGATTGCCATCATTGGTCAGAATGGCGCTGGTAAGACAACGTTGCTAAAGACTATTCTCAGCAAACGCTTTAGCGGGATTTCAGCAGATAGTGGTGATGTGAAGTGGGCGGAGAATGCTAACGTTGGCGTGATGCCACAGGACAATACCGAGATGTTCGCAAAAGACGAATTGCTCATGGATTGGATGAATGAATGGCGTAATACTGGTGACGATGATCAGGTCATTCGTGGCACCTTAGGTCGCCTCTTATTTTCTGGCGATGACATCGGTAAGTCTGTAAAGGTATTGTCAGGTGGTGAAAAGGGCCGCATGATTTGGGGTAAGTTGATGCTGCAAAAGCACAACGTACTTGCAATGGATGAGCCAACTAACCACATGGATATGGAGTCGATCGAGAGCCTGCAAATTGCTCTTGAGAAATATGAAGGCACTTTAATTTTCGTGTCTCATGATCGTGAGTTTGTCTCAGCGTTAGCTAATCGCATCCTCGAAGTGAAGATGGATGGAACAATTGCTGATTACTCAGGAACCTACGAAGAGTATTTACGCAGCCAAGCTTTAGCTGGCTAAATTGCTTACTTGGCTTGACGTTGGAAGCGCATTGCAGTGCCCTCTGCACGAATGCGTTTCCATACCAAATCCTTTTCTTCTTGGCTAAAGAAGACCCAATTACTGACCTCGCCCAGAGTGCGACCGCAGCCCTGGCAAATTTCATCGTACAGCGTCGTGCAGACTCCAATACAAGGTGAGTCAGAGCTATCGTCACCAACAGCTAATGAATTTACTCCAACTTGTTCTGGTAGGTTGTTATTAGATTCGGTCATGGCAGTACTTTAGACGATTTCAAAGGAATGTGTTGCTCGAGCTCATCAACATAAGCTGACATACCTTCACGTTCACGCTCTAAAAAACGTTTCACTGCATCAGAAAAACCGGCATCCGCTATCCAATGCGCTGATTGCAGGGTGGTTGGTAAAAAGCCTCTAGCCATTTTGTGTTCCCCTTGGGCGCCACCTTCAAATATCTTAATGCCTTCCTGAATGCAGTACTCAATTGCCTGGTAATAAGCTAATTCAAAATGTAGGCAGGGGATGTGCTCGATTGCACCCCAATAACGTCCGTATGCTTTTGAATTCGGGCGATCGACCACCAGTAAGGATGAAGCAATTGGCCTCTCATCTTGGGTGGCAATAATGAGGTGAAAATTCTCAGGCATATCCTTTCCAAGCATTTGAATACATTCTTCCGTTAAATAGGGAGAAGAGCGGTGCTCTATATAAGTATTTTCATAGCAGCGATAAAAGAATGCCCAATCATCTTTAGTTGCTATCGCCCCTGGAGCATGTCGATAGCTTATTTTATTCATTGCTACAGATGCACGCTCTCGCCGAATATTTTTCCGACGTTTCATTGTGAGGTCTGTAAGAAATTGTTCAAAATCTTTGTAGCCGATATTTTGCCAATGAAACTGTACCGAGTTGCGCAACATAAATCCTTGCTTCTCTAACTCAACTAATTCGCTAGCTTCTGGAAAGAGGATATGGGCGGATGAGAGTGCATTTTGATTAACCAGCGTCTTTAATCCAGTGACTAGGATTCGTTGTATTGCACCCTTATCGGCAGTTTGCGCTACGAGTAGTCTAGGTCCACGTACTGGAGTAAAGGGAATGGCAGACAGTGCTTTGGGATAGTAAGGCATGTTGTTTTGCTCGTATGCTTGAGCCCAGGCCCAGTCGAAAACAAACTCTCCGTAGGAATGTTGCTTTAGATAGAGCGGCATGACACCCAGCAGCCTTGATTCAGAATCCTCAACGAGTAAGTGAGCAACTTGCCATCCAGTATTGCCACCCACACATCCACTGACTTCTAATGTATTCAGAAACGCATACTTTAGAAATGGGCCTGCTTCGGGGGATAGTAGGGCATTCCAATCATCTTCAGCAATCTGCGAAAGACTATCAATCACTCGAAGTTGGATGGCGCCTTGCTTCAACTAAGTTAAAGGAAAATCTAGCGTTGAATTAATTCAATTTTGTAGCCGTCAGGATCTGTGACAAAGGCGATGATGGTATCACCACCCATGACCGGGCCAGCCTCACGCGTAATATTGCCACCAGCAGCTTTGATTTTTTCACAAGCGACATAGGCGTCGGCGACACCAATTGCAATATGTCCGTATGCGTCACCAAGTTGGTAACTTTCAACACCATGGTTGTAAGTGAGCTCAATCTCAGATTGGCCGTCTACATTCCCTTTTCCGTAGCCGACAAATGCGAGGGAATACTTTTGCTCTGGCCGCTCAGTGCTACGAAGCAGGTTCATCCCCAATACTTTGGTATAGAAATTGATCGAACGAGTCATATTGCCAACTCTGAGCATGGTGTGAAGAATCATCATTCTTCCAATATAAAGCTAAATCTGGTTTTCTGTTGACCAAGAAAAAACCCAGGGAGCTTGGCCTGGGCTTGTAGTCTAGGAGCGGAGACTTCTTATTGGATCTTGGCCTTAGCGCGAAGCTTTTGCATTAGCTCTGAGAACTTTGCCTTTTGCCAATTTTGATCTGCTGTGATCATCTGCTTAAGTTGGTCTTTAATTTCATCCATGCTTGGTGCCTTGACATCGCGAGTATCATCCATGTTGATAATATGCCAGCCATATTGAGTCTTCACTGGTTTGTCAGTGATTTGTCCTTTTTTGAGCTGCACCATCGCCTTGGAAAATTCTGGGACAAGCGCTTTATCACTTACCCAGCCTAGATCTCCACCATTCGGCGCAGAGCCGGGGTCTTTGGACTTTTCTTTAGCAATTTGTGCGAAATTACCACCAGCTTTAATTTGGGCAGTAATGGCTTTAGCATCCGCTTCTTTTTCTACCAATATATGTGCTACGTGGTATTCCTTGCCGGTGTACTGACCCTTCACTTGTTCGTATGCTGCTTTTAGTTCAGACTCTGCCACGCCTTCTTTTTCTACATAGTCTTCAAAAACTGCTGCGATCAAAACACCCATCTTGGATTGTTCAAGTTGATCCCGTACAGATTCTTTTTGCATGACACCGCGATTATTAGCTTCTTGCAAAATGAGCTCACGAGTAACTAGCATTTCTCTTGCTTGATCTCGGACTTGTGGATTATCTGGTTGATTTGATTTTTGAACCAGTTTATCTAGTTGCGCCTTTGGAATTGCCTTGCCATTAACAATGGCAGCGTTTTGAGCATAAATGGCTGTTGAGAAAAGCACAGTACTAAAGGTGCTGATGGTCAAAATTTGGCGTGTGTTGAACATGGATGAGGAATTTAAATATAGGTAAAGGAGAATCTTAAAGCAATCTGCGCTTAATGGGTGCTTTCACTGGGGGTGTATGCCAAGATGGTCAGAGCATGGATTGCATCAGGAAAGTGGCTATTTAAGGCGGCATAGATGGCTCTGTGACGGGCTACCTTAGCCATTCCCTCAAATTCTGGGGCTACGATGGTCAATTTAAAGTGACCACCACCAGATGCTGCACCCGCATGGCCTGCATGAAGATGGCTTTCATCCTCAATATTGAGATGGCTTACCTGAAACGCTAACCTGAGGTCAGCTTCAAATCGGGTAATTCTTTCTTGATTGATATTCATTCTGCAGGATGCTCCATGTGGCGAGTGAGCCAAACTCCCTGAAGAATCACAAATACCACTAGCAATCCTGTGCTACCAAATAGCTTAAAGTTGACCCAGGTTTCCTCGGAGAATTCAAAAGCAATGTAGAGATTGAGTACACCCATAAAAAAGAAAAATGTTGCCCAGGCCATATTCACTTGATGCCAAACCGATTTTGAGTTGTGCTCTTTCAGAGTAATTTGTTTGCCCATCAAAACTTGAATCCAGTTTTTTTGAAAAAATTGAGCACTAATGAATAGGGCGCCTGCAAAAAGCCAGTAAAGCGCAGTCGGTTTTAGTTGAATAAAAGTCTTATCGTGCAAGAAGATGGTTAGGCTTCCGAATACTAGAATCATGACAAGGCTAACCCACTGCATGGCGTCAATCTTGCGATGTCGGTAATACACCCAGAGTATTTGACCAATGGTTGCAACCATCGCTACGATAGTTGCGGTGTAGATATCACCAAATTTAAAGGCGATGAAAAAGAGGATGATCGGGAATAGGTCGAATAGAAATTTCATGGGCTTGATTATCCAGCTATTTATAAATTATTCCGCTTTACTTGGGGCGGCATTCTCTGAAGGTTCAAATGCTAGGGATGCTGAGTTAATGCAGTAGCGCAGCCCGGTAGGCTGTGGACCATCTTCAAACACATGACCCAAGTGTGCATCACATGCCTTGCAGCGCACCTCAGTGCGAATCATTCCATGGCTTGCATCCCGAATTTCAGTGATGAGCTCATTATTTTCAGGTGCGTTATAGCTGGGCCAGCCACAACCAGCATCAAACTTCGTTGCGGATTGAAATAGCGGGGTGTCACAGCAAATGCAGCGATATTGACCGGCAGCCCAGTGATCCCAGAATTCACCAGAAAACGGTCTTTCTGTTGCAGCCTCTCGGGTCACTCGATATTGAATATCGCTCAGTGATTTTTTATATTCTTGATCTGTTTTCTTGTTCATGGCCGGTTTAGTTTTTTGGGTTACGAGGAGCAGCTGACTTCTATGCGTTGCATATCGAAGGGTGGTGGTTTTGCATAATTCTCAAATACTTCCTGCTCATTAAAGGGTTTACTGAGTATGAGCTGCAGTCGTTCAATTTCAGAAAAATCATCTTGTTGAGCCTTTTCAATGGCGGCTTGAGCGAGGTGGTTCCTGAGAATATATTTGGGATTGATTTTATCCATCATTGCCTTTCTGGCTTCGTCACTGAAGACTTCACTTTGCAGTCTATGGATGTAATCGGCAAACCATTGATCAATGCTTTCACGATCGAGGAATTCATCTCTTTGAGTAATATCCGTTGGCTTGGAATCTTTTTGGGTATTGCTGAGCTGACGGAAGAGTGTGGTGAAATCTACTTTTGAATCATGCATCGCTTGTAAGAGACGTTCAATTAATTTAATATCAGATTCTATTTCTAATTGCAGGCCCAATTTAGAGCGGAAAGCTTGTTGCCATTCCTTTGCATAAGTCACTGGGAACTCCTCCAGCGCCGAACGTAAAAGAGCTTGGGATTCTTCTGGTGAATGCTCCAGCTCAAGCAGGGGGAGCATAGCGCTAGCAAGGCAGGCCATATTCCAATGCATGATTTGTGGCTGACGATGATAGGCATATCGCCCGCCATGATCACTATGGTTGCAAATATGGTCTATTTCAAAATGATCTAGAAATCCAAATGGCCCATAGTCAATAGTGAGTCCAAGAGCGCTGATGTTGTCACTATTTAAGACGCCATGACAAAATCCTACCGATTGCCACTGGGCAACCAATTTGGCATTGCGAGTGCTGATTGCTTTAAATAAACTTAAATAGGGATCTTTTGTATTAAGGCACTCTGGATAAAATTCGTTCATCAGCAAATCTGCCAGCTCCTTAAGGCGGACAGCATTCTGAAGTGAAGCAAAGTGTTCAAAGTGGCCGACCCGAATAAAGCTTGGGGCAATGCGTGAACACACTGCTGCAGTCTCTAGCGTTTCTCTGATAACCCGCTGTTTAGATCCGACTACCGAAAGGGCTCTGCTGGTAGGTATACCTAAAGCATGCATTGCTTCGCTACAGAGGAACTCACGTATAGATGATCTTAAGACGGCTCTGCCATCACCCATTCTGGAGTAGTGCGTCTTACCAGCCCCTTTTAGTTGGAGCTCAAGCTGATTCATGTCGCCCAGAAGGATGGCGCGACCATCTCCTAGTTGTCCTGCCCAGGACCCAAATTGATGTCCGCTATAGACAGTTGAAATCGGGCTGGAGAAAGTGAGTTCACCCGCATTCAATTGATTTCCCGCTAACAGTTCAAGCCAATCGGGATCATTGGGTAAGCCAATAGGTCCGAGCTCAAGCTGTAATAGTTTGGCAGCGGATGCTGAAAATGCAACCCAATAGGGATTGGATATGGGGGTGGGCGGGGTTGGCTGGCATACATCGTCGCCACGGAGTGTAAAGGGCATATTTTGTATTCTATGGGTAATTCACAAGCGTCGCAGAAGCCTCTAGAATGACACTATGACAAATAAAGTACAACTGAATGCAGAAACTCAACTTGCCAACCTAGGTGAAGAGCTTAATGTTCCTTTTTTGAAGCTTTTAGGGGTGAGGCTAATTACTGCTGAAATGGGTAAAGGCGAAATACTCCTAGCTCTCAAGCCCGAACATACCAATACTTGGGATGTGGCTCATGGTGGCGTTTTGCTCACCCTGATGGATGTGGCTATGGCCGTGGCTGCTCGCTCAAGTGATCCTGGTGATCGCAGTGTTGTTACCGTTGAGATGAAAAATAACTTCATGCAGGCTGCTAACGGCATCTTGCGTGTAAAAGCCGATACAGTGCGTCGTACTGCAACGATGGCTTTTTGCGAGGCCAAGCTCTTCAACGATCAAGGTGAGATCTGCTGTATGTCAACCGGGACGTTTCAGTTTATAAAGCGACTGGCAAGCAAAAATGCGAATGGCGAACGCGTTATTAATGAGGACTCCCGTCAGCAGAAATAATTCACGCTGATTGGTCGCTTACACCGAAAGGTTGGATCCCGGTGCAGCAGTAAGCTCACCGGTGACAACATCGTGACCGATGGTTCCATTGGCATCAAAACGTCTTTCTACCATCTCAAACTGACCATCCTTACGAACGCGCAAAATGGTGCTAGAGCGTGTTCCATAGCTTGGAGTCTTAATAAATGCAGCGGATAAAGCCTTTTCCCAATCTGGATTAATGCCAGTATTTGGTAGCTCTTGTGGGCTTGCTTCGTGAGTATCTGCCAATAAGCGCAGATAGTGATCTGCATTTTTAAGTTGTCCGCTATCCATTGCTAATGTTTGAGCAAACGCCGCAACCCGGTGATTTACTTTAGGCCATGGTGTATCCAGCATCGCGTTGGATAGACCATAGACTCCAGGACTCAATGCTTGCTCAGGAAATACTTTTCTTGGGCGAATACTCTGACCCATCAGGAGGCGATTGCTTACCCAATGCATTTCAGCGTTCTCTGGATCACTGAGATCAGCCATCAGTAGATTAAATCCGTTGTACAACTCAAATCGTTTTGCATTTTCTTGTATGTAAGTATGCGGTTTATGGTGACCAGTAAGATAGTGCAGACTGAGTTCACCACGAGTTCTTGCATCAGGATTTTTTTCGCTAGGCGCTCTGACATTCGTTAATGCAGCAAAGCGACCTGTCTTCGTGAAGCCCAACCAAGTTCCCGGACTGCCCAATACATCTGCTCGATCTTTGCCGGCTAATACGTGTGGGTGCTCGGACCACCATCCCATAGGATCAGTATCGCGCTCATAAAATTCATCACGGTTTGCCGCAACTACCAACGGGTAGTCTGGGTGAGATTTCCAGGCAAAGAGAATTAAGCACATAACGATATGAATGGAGTAAGAGTCAGATTAAATTTCTAATAAAGGGTAAGGTAGAGAATCTAGCGTTAAGACCGGCCCATCCCTCGCACCAAGATGAATTGCTCCAATTTCAAAGGCATCTAGCTTGCATTCCACCTGAAGATCAATGCGATCTGAATCTACCGCATTGGTAGCTGCCAGCACTACCATACCGCATGGCTGACTATCATCACTAGCTTGAAATAATTCCACACCGGGTTTCGAAAGCGCCAATGCAGATACATTGTTATCGATATGCATCAGTTGGAGTCTACGTTTTACTGCGCCACGGTATTGGCTACGAGCAACAATTTCTTGACCCGGGTAACAACCTTTTTTGAAATCTACACCAGCAACGGATTCAAAGTTAATCATCTGCGGGACAAATTGCTCCTGAGTTGCCAATACAATTCTGGGGATCGCGCTCAGTACCTCCAAAGAATTCCACTGATCTAGTGAGGCTTGATCAACCGATGACGCAGTAGCCCCCAACTTTTTCTGGGCGATGAGGATGCGCTGAAAAGATTGATCTTGGACCAGTACGTCAGGCATGCCCAAGGCTATAGAGTTTTTGGGTGGATTAGTGGATTGACTTGCATCCTCGTTTTGATAGGCACCAAACACTTCCCAGTCATCCGAGGCATCCACCACTTTTACTTTTGAGCGCAGTACGTACATCGACAATCGTTTTGCAGTACTTGCTGCAATATCTTTAGAAACAAATAGGGCAAAACGGTCATCTGAATCAACGGTTTCTGGAAACAAGCCAAGCCAAGCACTAGAGAGAAGGCGTCCTTTGGGACTGCAATATCCAACTAATCGAACAGAATCGGAGCCGCGTGCAATATGACCCAGCATGGTGCGCTTGAGACTAACTACGGAGTTGCTTAATTGACTTTGAAGCAGGGCTGCGGCGTCAGGCCCCTCGACCAAGATCAAGCCCCAATGGGTCAGGGAGGTAAATCCATGGTTTAGGCTAAAAGGAGGCATCGTGGAGTTTTTCTGTGCTGAAGGTCATGAGCTTTTATCATAGCTTGATGAGCAGAAAATTTCAGAAAAGTCTTTTTATTAAACCTTCAATTGGCGGATGGAAGTCTTATTCCCTGATCTTCATTTCCTTGCCACTTCTCTTGTACGGTGCCATCTTTTTATTACCGGTTGTGCCAGCCACATCAAATGTTGATAAGGGATCTGCCTATAAGATCAAAATAACTCCTCAATCTGGGCTGTCTGCAATTGCAGGTCAGTTATCAGAGCAGGGCATATCTACAAATGCAATCACTTTTCAAGTTGCAGCAAGAGCAGTTTTTGTTGGTTCTAAGTTAAAACCCGGAACCTATTTACTGGCTCCCCGTGCTAGCTTGGGAAATATCTTGCTACAAATTGCTCGTGGTGATCGAGTTCGAGAGACTATAGCCATCATTCCCGGTATGACCATATGGCAACTTAGAAGCCTGATTGATAAACATCCAGCTCTAATCCATCAGACTAAAGACATGAGTTCTAAAGAGCTGTTAATGACCATTGGGCTTTCTTACCCGGGCGATGAAGGGCTTTTTTATCCGGATACCTATATTTTTGATCCAGATGATTCGGATACTTCAATCTATAGAAGAGCCTCAAAGGCCATGCAAAAGCAGCTAACCGCTGCTTGGGATCAAAGGGACTCAGCCACACCCTTAAAAACGCCCTACGACTTGCTCATTTTGGCTTCTATTGTGGAAAAGGAGACAGGTCGCTCAAGCGATAGGTCACTGGTCTCAGCAGTTTTCGTGAATCGCCTCAATTTAAATATGCCCTTACAGACCGATCCAACCGTAATTTACGGAATTGGCCCTAAATTTGATGGCAATCTTCGAAAAACGGATTTGCGTAAGGACAGTCCCTACAATACTTATATGCACAAGGGTCTGCCACCAACACCAATAGCTATGCCCAGCAAGGAATCGCTCCTCGCTGTGATTCAACCGGCTAAAAGTGATGCGGTCTATTTTGTGGCGCGTGGTGATGGCACTAGCCATTTCTCCAAAACCTTAAAAGAGCATGAAAGCGCGGTTGATCAGTTTCAACGTAAACGCAATTCTTCCAATCAATCAAAGCCATAGTAATCGTTATGACAGCTCAATTTCCAGGTTATTTCATCAGCTTTGAAGGTATCGATGGCGCAGGTAAAAGTACGCACATAGAATCTTTCAGTAGCTTGATTAAACAGCGTCACCCTGATCGCGATGTTGTGATAACTAGAGAGCCAGGCGGCACTCAATTGGGCGAACAACTCCGCGCCTTATTGCTTGAAGTGCCCATGAATTTAGAAACTGAGGCATTGCTGATGTTTGCTGCTCGTCGAGAACATATTGCACAAGTTATAGAACCAGCATTGAAAGCGGGAAAGATTGTGATATCTGATCGCTTCACGGATGCCAGTTTTGCTTATCAAGGTGGTGGTCGCGGTTTAAGCTTGTCAAAGTTAAATGATTTGGAGAAATGGGTTCAGGCTCGCCCCGATGGTTCATTGCTCCAACCTCATTTAACCTTCCTTTTTGATTTACCTGGCTCAGTTGCCGAGGCTAGGAGATCAAAGGTAAGGGCGCCTGATAAATTTGAAAAGATGGACCTGGATTTTTTTGAAAAGGTTCGTCAAGAGTATCTGCGTAGAGTAAAGGCAGATCCAAATCGTTTTTATCTAGTGGATGCCACCCAAACACCAGAGGCTATTTGGCATGAGCTCAAGTCATTACAGATGAAACTCTAAATGAGTGATGTGATCTTTCAAAATGAGCCAGTTAAGAAGATAGCCCCATGGCTTGAGCCTATCTGGGATAGCATAAGCTTGGCTGCATTTCCTAATGCAGTTCTGATTCATGGTCAGTCCGGTATTGGTAAGTTTGAGTTTTCTATTGAATTGGCTAAAGCGCTGTTATGCGAGACGGCCGCGGCTATCAAGCCTTGCAATCAATGCGAAGCCTGTCGGTGGTTTGACTCTGGCAACCACCCTGACTTTATTGCGCTAGTGCCAGAAACGCATCGCAAACTTTTGCCGCAGGGTGATTTTGATTCAGACGCTGAATCCCCAAAAAAATCCAAGGCCAGTCAAGCTGATGGTGATGGTGATGCGCCCGAGAAAAAAGAAAAGAAGAGTATTTCTATTGAAGATGCCCGCAGTGCAATTGAAGGGCTATCTATTGGATCTCACCGTGGCGGAAACAGAGTCATTCTGGTCTATCCGCTAGAAATGCTCAGATCAGACTCCGCAAATACTTTACTCAAATCCCTTGAAGAGCCTCCAAAAAATACGATCTTTATTTTGCTAGCAGATCGCCTTGATCGTGTCTTACCAACCATTCGTTCTCGCTGTCGCCTGCTTTCCGCACCGCGACCAGATCGATTAAGTGGGCTCAATTGGTTACGTATCCAACTGAGCAAGATTCCTGGTTTAAAAACGAGCGATGCCGATGTCGAGGCTATTTATGATGAGCAGGGTGGGGCACCTTATGCAGTATTGGATTCCTTGATCGCGCGTCATAATAAAGATGAAAAGGATGAGCTTACGATTGCCATCCAAGCTTCACGTTATTTATTGCAAGCGATGGCGCAGGGCGCTCGGATCAATTGGTTAGATGCTGCTGATAAGACGCAAAAAGCCCGGTATTCAGTTTTGTTAGCTACTATGCAACGGTGGGTCTCTGATGTACAAAGTTGCGCACAAATGGGTTCGCCTCGCTATTACCCCAAGCATGAGGCTGCTATCAAGATGCTTGCGCAACAGGTGCGTCTACCAAAACTGCTCCGTTTCTGGAAGTCTCTGATACAGGCGCGTCGCCATGAAAATCACCCGCTGGCTACCCGTATTCAAGTAGAAGCATTGCTTTCTCAGTACCAGCAGGTATTTGAAGACTAAAATAGCGAGTCATGTTTATAGACTCACATTGCCATCTCGATTTCCCAGAATTCCAAACTCGCCTACCTGAGGTTTTGTCTAATATGGTCGCCTGTAAGGTGAGTCATGCCTTGTGCGTGTCGGTGGATATTCCTGATTTCCCTAGGGTTCGAAAGCTAGCTGAAGATCATGCTCATTTGTATGCTTCAGTCGGGGTGCATCCTGATTACGAAGATACGCTAGAGCCCAGCTTTGAATTCCTGATTGAAGAGGCTAAGCACTCCAAAATCATTGCGATTGGTGAAACTGGGCTTGATTACTACCGCATGGGTGATCGTAGCTATGAATCCATGGAATGGCAGAGGGAGCGCTTCAGAACGCATATACGCGCTGCTATTGCAGCTAAGAAGCCCCTCATCATCCATACCCGAGCCTCTTCTGTTGACACTCTCAGAATCCTCAAAGAAGAGGGCGCTGATCAGATTGGAGGAGTTATGCATTGCTTTACAGAAACAACTGAAGTTGCTAAGGCTGCTATGGACATGGGTTTTTACATCTCATTTTCTGGCATTGTGACTTTTAAGAGTGCCAAGGACCTCCAGGAAACATGCAGGCAAGTCCCTCTAGATCGCATGCTTATTGAGACGGATTCGCCTTATTTAGCCCCAATTCCCTATCGCGGCAAGACGAATGAGCCAGCCTGGGTATCCAAGGTTGGAGAATTTGTTGCTGAGTTGAAGGGTGTTTCTATTGAATTGCTGGCAGAACAGACATCAAGTAATTTTTTCCAATGTTTTCAAATAAATAGTGCATTTTCATGATAAGTTTATTTAAATTTAACCATCTTTTACATGCCTATTTATTATGCTTTTCTAGCTTGGTAATTGCACAGACTGCAGATCAGATTGCGGATTTCACCAAAGCAGCGAAGTTCGATGATGTCTCAGAGGTGCAATCCTTAATAAAAGCAGGTGTTAGCCCAAATGCGCTGGACCCGAGAGGCAATCCCATGCTAATCGTTGCTATTCGGGATAAATCTTTCAAGGTCACGGACTTATTGCTTGCTAATCCTGCTACAAACGTCAATTTAGCCAATAAAAGCGGTGAAAATGCACTCATGATGGCTGCTTTTGATGGTCAATTGGCCTTAGTGAAGACTTTGGTTGTTGAAAAGAAAGCCTCCGTAAATAAGCTAGGCTGGGCCCCAATTCACTATGCAGCCACCAATGGCCATTTAGAAATAGCTCAATTCTTAATGGCTCATGGTGCTCAGGTTAATGCATTAAGTCCAAGTGAGACAACGCCATTAATGATGTCTATTGGCTCCGGCAATGACCAATTAATCAAATACCTGCTTGATAACGGCGCAGATTTGCGCATGAGAAATCATGAGGGATATACGGCTATAGACGTTGCTCAATTATTCGGCAAGGATAATATTCGTGATGGCTTAATGTCACGTTGGTTAAAGCTCTATAACCAGCCGTATCCAGGCGGCCCTAAGAATTTTCCTTCATAAGTATCACATCTACTTACTGCGTATAATCATTATTATGTCAAATAAGAAATGTAACTGGATTTAACGGATAACATCAATGACTTTGAGCGGATTCTTGGACAAGCTCCCCGGCCTTAACTCCCTCCCCAGCTTCAGCACACTCTTTGCTGAAATAAATGCAGATATGGGAGATAGCGATATTTGGGTTTTATTATTTCTAACGTGTTTGATGCTGACATTTCATGGTTTGAGCGTTTTATCAATCGCGGGTATTTTTCATTGGATTGACCAAAAACTCGAAAATAAACGGGTCTATGGAGCCAACTTTGTATCTTATTTCTTTGCAATTTTATTGATTATTGCTATTCACCTGATTGAAATTATTGCCTGGGCCTATATTTGCTTGGGATTGCAAGTATTCCCAACCAACCTTCAAACCCTGTATTTTGCCGGTGAGATGTACACAACCGTTGGCTATGGTGAATATCTTCTTACTGCGCGCTGGCGGATTCTCCCCATTATTATTTCTTTCTCAGGAATCTTTGCCGTATCCATGTCTGGGGCTGCGCTGTACACCATGATGGGCGCTTTATTAGGAAGATCAAACCAAAACCCTAGATCAGGATCTGGGTTCTAAATTGGCCTCCCTTAGTTTTAGCAAACCCTAGGCTTAGTTAACTAGCTTAGATTTATCAATGGGCGCCCTTTGCTTAAATACGAGCTCTAAGATACGCCCATTGGACTCTAGAGAGCGCATTCTGCCTGGAAGCCAATCTAGATCCCTGGCCAGCCAAATATCTACTTGGCGCTTATATGGACTGCTCTCCCGCTGCATTAATGCGTAATGTCGGTTTACTGACATCCCCAAGCTTGGGATGTCATCTGACGCTACTTCTCCGTAGCTTTTAAATTGCCACATCTCAAGGGTGTCGTAGTCCACAACAGGAATACTTCGGATACTGCCAGCCTCATCAATCTTGTCGCTGCCATTGAGTAAAGAGGCCAGCTGAAAAAGTAAGCTAAATCGATCTTGAGTGCCCGGTAGTAGATCCGGTGTGAACTCAGGCTTTTCGGAGAAGTACATCTTCCCTACCCCACTCTGATCACGATCAAAACGAGAATAGCGCGGTGGTTTTGTACCCCGCTGGGTCCAGTAAATGGATGGTGCTATGCCATAGGCGTCAACAGAGCCTTTGGATTCAAAAACAAAAGGGCCGATAACCGCGAATGGTATGTTGATGTACAGGCGGTAATTATTGCCCTCAGTGATCCAGTCCAGTTGGGCAGTTTGATAGAGCTGCCCATCGACATAGGCATCAAAATAATATGTACCAGACTCAGGAAGGCGAAATGCCTGCCCAGATTGATTGCCAAATGCACCCTGCTCCCCTTTTCCCTGATCTGATAAAGGGTCCGCTGATACGGAGTTAGTTTGCTTGGGCAATGTTTTTTTCTTTGGCGCCGAAGTCATCTGGATTTTTTTTGGCGGTTCTACCCGCAGCTCTGTTTTGATGATGAGATCCTCGGCAATGGGGGGCGCACTACCAAAAGAGAAGAATGGAATCCCAAAAAATAAAATCAGGTGCCCCAAAAGGGATAGAAAAATTGCAGCAGCCAGAATCCACAAGGATTTTTTTGGCACAAATTGAAATCGATTGCCGATTGCATCCATCAAAAGAGTTTAATGCTTGATAAAGTCAATTACTACTGGCAGGTGATTAGCGTAATCAGAAATTCCATGATCGCTACCTTCGAGGATAAGTTGTTTGGCGCCAGGATAAAAAGCCGCCATTTCTTTCCAATCTAAAAGCTCATCCCCTTTTGCGGCAATTAAAAAATAACGCTCTGGATTAGTAATTGAATCTATCTGTAAGGCATGTAATTCATCGATGTACTTAGCCTTAAAATCAAATGGCTCTTCGCTGTCATAGGCAGTCATCATGCCAACATGGGGCTCTAATTCTCTAGCGGCATATACGGCAGGATTAAGGGCAATGCCTTTGCATTGATATTTTTCGACAAGATAGTTGGTATAAAAACCGCCCAAGGAGGATCCGACGATAACCAAGCGGTCAAATTTGGCTTGATCGATATGGTTGACCACCATCTCCAGGCTCTCTTCTGGAGATGCAAGCAGTTGAGGGCAATACCACTCATAAGAATAGTCGCCCGATGAAAGCGCCCTCACCGCCTCTCCAGTCATTACTGCCTTGGTTGAGTTTGGTGATGACCGAAAGCCATGCAAATAAACAACCAGGGTTACTGCCATACTTCTTCCTCTAGCTTTTTTGACCTATTTCAAAATTAGCCATTTTTTCTAATGCCTTGACCATAGCGGAATGATCCCACGATTTTCCACCATGTGCTGCACAGGAATTAAATAATTCTTGTGCGCTAGCTGTATTGGGCAAACTAACACCCAGTGCCTTTGCACTGCTCAGGGCTAAGCTCAAATCTTTTTGGTGAAGTTCAATCCTAAAGCCGGGATCAAAGGTGCGATTGATCATGCGCTCACCATGAACTTCAAGTATTTTTGAGCTGGCAAAGCCACCCATTAATGCCTGTCTAACTTTTGCTGGATCGGCGCCTGCCTTAGAAGCAAAAACCAAAGCCTCTGCAACTGCTTCGATATTTAAGGCGACAATAATCTGATTAGCAACTTTAGTAACTTGGCCGGCGCCATTATCGCCAACTAAGGTAATATTTTTTCCCATCAAATCAAAGACAGGTTTGACCTTGTCAAAGATTGCTTGTTTGCCACCAACCATGATAGTGAGGCTTGCACCCTTTGCGCCTAACTGGCCACCGGACACAGGGGAGTCCAAATATTCACAGCCTAGATCATTGATACGCTTCGCAAAATCTTTCGTAGAAATAGGAGAGATTGAGCTCATATCAACAACGATCTTGCCCTTACTAAGACCTGAAGCAATGCCATTCTCTCCAAAAAGTACTTTTTCTACATCAGGGGTATCTGGAACCATCGTAATAATGATGTCTGCCTTGGTCGCAACTTCTGCTGGAGTTGCACAGAGAATGGCGGCAGTATTAGCTAACTCATCTGGAACTTTACTGCGGGTATTGATAAATAGCTCATGACCTGCTGCAACCAAATGGCCAGCCATTGGCGCGCCCATAATACCCAAACCCACAAAGCCCAGTTTTAATTTACTCATGATTCATTCCTAAATGTTTATTAAATTATTGATTTAAAGCTCAACTAATATTACTGCTCGTATTGATCCATCCAATGTAGGCCAGCCTCAGTAGTTTTCAAAGGCTTGTACTCACAACCGATGTAACCCTTGTAACCAAGTCGAGTTAAAAAATCAAATAAGTAGCTGTAGTTTATTTCTCCGGTACCGGGCTCATTACGGCCTGGGTTATCCGCCAACTGAATATGCGCAATTCGATCAAAGTATTTTTGTATCGTATTGGCTAGCTCACCTTCCATGCGCTGAGCATGGTAAATGTCGTATTGTAAAAAAGCATTATCAGCAGCAACTGCATCCAGTATTGCAATACCTTGAGCAGTTTTAGAGAGATAGAAGCCGGGGATATCAAAGGTATTAATTGGCTCGATCAAGAGTTTTAATCCTGACTTCTTCAGCTCAGCAGCAGCAAACTGTAAATTGCTAACGAACGTGTCATGAACTAATGCCGGATCAACCCCCTCAGGGGTCTTTCCTGCTAAGCAGTTGAGTTGAGGTACGCCCAAAATACTGGCGTACTCAATCGCCTTCGCAACACCAGATCGAAACTCAGCAACACGGTCTGGGTGACATGCAATACCTCTTTCCCCTGCGTCCCAATCTCCTGCTGGCAGGTTGTGCAACACCAACTTTAAGGCATTGTTATCTAAAGCGGACTTAATTTCGCTAGCTTCAAAAGCATAAGGAAATAGAAATTCAACGGCTTTGAAACCCCCAATCTTGGCTAGCGCAAAACGCTCCATAAATGGTTTTTCATTAAACAACATAGTGAGGTTGGCTGCAAACTTGGGCATTCCTATTCCTTAATAACAATCAGATTGGATGATACATGGCTAAATTCAAGGCAATGAATCAATTACTCTAGAAGGCCGGCGGCAACTAATCCCTCTGTTCCAGCGGGATGACGGCAGTCAATATCTTCAAATTCATTCACATTGTTAATCTCGGTACCCATAGCAATGTTGGTGATTTTTTCTAAAATAATCTCCACTACTACCGGTACACGATGTTCCTTGGCCATCTTTTGCGCTTCAATCAATGCAGCACTGATTTTATTTGGATCCGAGACTCTGATAGCTTTGCAACCAAGCCCTTCAACAACTTGAACGTGATCCACTCCATAGCCCTTCAGGTTTTGATCGTCCACGTTGATGTTGTCAAAAGCCAGTTGCACGCAATAATCCATCTCAAAACCACGTTGCGCTTGACGGATCAAACCTAGGTAACTGTTATTTACCAAGACCATCACTAATGGCAAGTTAAATTGTGCACCAACTGCTAATTCCTCAATTAAGAATTGGAAATCGTAATCACCTGCAAGTCCGACTACAGTCTTTGTTGTGTCTGAGGCCAATGCACCTAATGCAGCTGGAATTGTCCAGCCTAGGGGGCCGGCTTGACCGCAGTTGATCCATTGACGAGCACCATAGACATGTAAGAATTGTCCACCAGCAATTTGCGACAGGCCAATAGTCGATACATATACGGTGTCGCGACCAAATACAGAATTCATCTCTTGATAGACGCGTTGTGGTTTGATAGGTACATTATCAAAGTTGGTTTTACGGAGCATCAAGCTCTTGCGCTCCTGGCAGCGCTCAACCCACTCACTGTAATTAGTAAGCTTGCCTTTTGCCTTCCATTCTTTCGCCACTTCAACAAATAACTCTAGCGCAGCTTTTGCATCTGAAACAATGCCGTAGTCGGGATTAAATACACGACCAATTTGAGTTGGCTCGATATCAACGTGAATAAACTTGCGATCTTTGCAATACACATCGATTGATCCTGTATGACGGTTAGCCCAGCGGTTACCGATGCCTAAAACAAGATCACTAGCTAGCAAGGTTGCATTGCCATAACGATGCGAGGTTTGAAGGCCAACCATACCGGCCATGAGTGGATGATCATCGGGAATGGTTCCCCAGCCCATCAGTGTTGGAATCACTGGAATGCCAGTCAATTCTGCAAACTCTACTAATAATGCATCTGCATCAGCGTTAATAATTCCACCGCCAGCAACAATCAATGGCTTTTTGGCTGACATTAACATTTCCAGCGCTTTTTCGATCTGCTTGCGGCTAGCTGCTGGTTTGTATACCGGCAATGGCTCATACGTATCAATATCAAATTCAATTTCAGCTAATTGAACATCAATTGGCAAATCAATTAATACAGGACCGGGACGGCCTGAACGCATGACATGAAATGCCTGCTGGAAGACGCGTGGCACTAAGCCAGGCTCACGAACAGTTACAGACATCTTCGTTACTGGCTTGGAAATTGTCTCAATGTCAACAGCCTGAAAATCTTCCTTATAAAGACGAGCACGTGGGGCTTGTCCAGTAATGCAGAGAATGGGAATAGAGTCAGCGCTTGCGGAATATAGTCCTGTAATCATGTCCGTACCAGCTGGGCCTGAAGTGCCGATACAAACGCCAATATTGCCGGCCTTAGCTCTTGTATAACCCTCAGCCATATGTGAGGCGCCTTCAACATGTCGGGCTAGGATGTGAGTAATTGACTGACGTTCACGCAACTGTGCGTAGAGTGGATTAATAGCAGCTCCAGGAACACCAAAAGCAGTGGTGATACCCTCTTTTTCCATTACAAGAACTGCTGCCATTGCGGCTTTCATTTTGGCCATGATGTTTCCCTTGCTGTTTAAGAATGGTTACATCATCAACACTTCGTGATGAAATGAGAATGCCACTCACCATCATATGTGCTATTCCAAAATGGAATACCCAAACAAAATCCAGTTAGAATTCTTGAATGGATCGAATTCAGGGAATAGCCCTTTTTGTCCGAGTCGTCGAAACCGGCTCATTTAGTAAGGCTGCAGCCAGCCTAGGCATAACTCAGCCTACAGCAACTAAGCACATCGCCTTTTTAGAAAAGCGACTCGGTTCCCTTTTATTGCATCGCAGCACAAGAGGAGTTACCCCAACTGAAATTGGCGAGATCTACTATGAGAAATGTAAGATTATTTCGAGAGAGCTTGAGGAGGCAGATAATTTAGCTGCCCTACTTCAAGGAGAAATGCAGGGTAAATTGACCATTAGCTCTTCAGTTGCCTTTGGGCGACGTATTTTGACACCGCTGGTACTTCAATTTATGAGTCAAAACCCAAAATTAGAAGTGCATCTGAGCCTTGAGGATCAATTTGTCAATTTGGTTGAAGGTGGTGTTGATCTTGCAATCCGTATGGGTCGCCTCGCAGATTCTTCTCTGGGCTCACGCTATTTAGGCTTAAATCCTTGGGTCCTGGTAGCTAGCCCAGATTATTTAAGCCAGAACGGCACCCCAAATCATCCAGAGGATTTGACGGCACATCAGGCCTTAATTTACAGCTCAGTTCAAGATAATCACCGCTGGCACTTTAGTGGGGGTGATGGCGAGACCATCTCTATACCTGTTAAAGGTCCGCTGTACTCCAATAACTTATCTGCTTTGCTGGCCGCAACCATCGGGAACATGGGTTTAGCCACTATTCCTTGGTACGTTGCCTATCACTCTATTAACAAGGGCACCTTAAAGCCTATATTGACTGATTGGAGCCTGCCCTCCCAGGAAATACACGCTGTATTTTCGTCGCCTCGCTTAGTGCCAGGCAAGGTCAGTCAGTGCATCGACTGGCTGCAATGTCACTTTTCTGGAAACTGGTGGGAGCGACTTTAAGTTCAAGCACTCAGGCGCAATTCTATTAATACAAAGTATTAGTCGCTTTCTGCTGAACTACCGCCCCCACTCATCTGTGGGCTTACCAACAGAATTTTTACAATTGAAATACGATAATATCGTTGTAGATACTCAATATTAAGGAAAGTCATGAAAATTAAATTCGCCCAGATTACTCTCGTAGCCGCCACATTGCTGGCAGGTTCATCATTAGTAATGGCACAAGCCCCAGTTGCCAATGCTCTAGTGGTGGATGCAGCTGTTACTGACAATATTTTCCAATTGTACGAAGGTACTGTTACGAAGATTGATAAGCAAACACGCACGATTTTCTTTAAAAATAATGATGGTGAATCCAAGTTTATTGCCGGTCCTGAAATTAAGAACTTTGATCTGATAAAAATCGGTGATCGACTCAATGTGACCTATGAACTTGCCGTTGCAATTGAATTGATTAAGGCCAAAAGCGATGGCATTCGCAGCAAAGTGGAAACTTCATCAGAAGTAACTTCTAAGCCTGGTGAAAAACCAACTCGCACAATTTCAAACACCACGACCATCATTGCTGACATCGTAGCTGTAGACCGCGCTAAGAAATTGGTCTCAGTTAAAGGGCCTAGTGGCAAGGTTACGGTTGTTACTGTTAAGAATCCCCAGCTGTTAGCGGATGTTAATGTTGGTGAGCAGGTTAGAGTTATTTATTTTGATGCAATGGCTGCATCGATTACGCCTCCAAAGAAGAAGTAATTTAAAGTAATTTAAAAAGAGTAATCAGTATTAGCAAGGATTTAATTTGAGCTTTCGCATCTTTTGGATCCTTGCACTTGTTGCCTTGCTCTCGGCATGCGCCAACACTACGCGCTCGGGAGCGGTTGGCGTTAACCGATCTCAATTTATGATGGCTTCTTCTGAAGAAGTTAATCGCATTTCTGCGGTAAGTTATAACGAGCAGAATCAAAAGGCAAAGGAGAAAAATATACTGGTCACCTCCGGCCCTGCCTATGATCGATTGAAGTTCATTGCAAATAGGTTGATCCCGCAGACCGAGGCATTCCGAGATGACACCAAGCAATGGGATTGGCGGCTAACCCTTATCGATGCCCCCGTACTGAATGCTACCTGCGCACCCGGCGGAAAGATCACCTTTTACACCGGCATTATTGAGCAGCTGAATTTAAATGATGATGAAATTGCAGCCATCATGGGCCATGAAATTGCTCATGCACTAAGAGAGCATGGTCGAGAGCGCGTATCCCAGTCGGTCGCACAAAACGTATTGGTGAATATTGCCATGGCTGTAGCTGGTCCCTATGGCTCCGCAGTAGGCGCTGCAAACCAGGTTGCCCAATATGCAATTATTTTGCCAAACTCTAGAGAGAATGAATCAGAAGCAGATGCAATTGGATTAGAGCTTGCAGCAAGAGCGGGATACAACCCTATGGGTGCAATTAGCGTTTGGCAAAAAATGTTGAAGGCAACCAAAGGTAGTAGCTCTCCCGAATTCTTATCCACCCACCCTTCTGGTGAAACCCGAATCGAGCAACTAACCGCGCTAATGCCGGCGGTTGAGCCTCTGTATAAAGTGGCGCCAAAGCCAGTGCCCACGAAAAAGCTTTAAGAAAGATTCAGTAGATCGCCAGTTTGATATGAACAATCCTAAGCAATTAATTCTTGCGATTCACAATGTATGCAAATAGAGTAGCAAAGAAGATTGTTGAAGCAAAAATAAAACTAATAATTATTTATTAGAGCTTAATTTAGCCATTATTTGCATTCTTGAATCAGAGACTCTAGCAATCAGTACAGCCCTAAATCGCTCACGTTGCAATTTTTCAATCAAATAAATAACCGTAAAGAATAAAGCCGCATAAATAAAGAGATGTAGAACATCAATCATGGTGGGTATCTCAAAACTATTATATGGCGGTATAAAAAAATAATATGCCAATACCATTCCAATAATGGCACTCATAGTTGCTGGCTTCCAGCCGAACCTGTAAGCAATAAAAACGGTGTTAAACAGAAAAAATAATATTGGGAACTGGGCCTGCATTAAAGGATGGAATTGATAGCGCATGAAAAATGCAGCTAAGGTTCCAAGTAATGCATATCCATAGACAGAAGGAGTATGAGGCGCCCATGACCGTGAGTTTTTTATTTGCATTTGGATTACACTCTATTGGAGAAAGCTACCAATCAAAAAAATGTCTAATGAAGTGAATGATCTTTTCGAGGAGTTTACCCCAGGAACTACGGGTATCGCGGTAATATTCCTGCCTGGGCTTCAGGGGTCTATGTTGGAATTAGGCTCCATCCCCAAAGCGATCAAAAAATTAGGGCATACCTCCTGTGTCCCCAGAATTCATGGCTACTCTGCTCAAAGTGGCTTTGACACATTTGATATTTGGCTCTCCGAATTGGATACGGTAGTTAATCTGCTACTTCAAAATCACAATCAAGTTTCTTTAGTTGGCTTGAGCATGGGTGCAACACTAGCAATAGCATACGAGGCTGATTATCAAAAGAATCTACCAGTTGTAGCCCTCTCCCCAGTTTTTGCCTTCGATGGTTGGAGCGTACCTTGGTATTACCCATTACTCTATATTGTCTTCAAACTTGGGATTACAAATTGGCACTATAAAGAATCTCAACCTTACGGCTTACGCAACCCTGAAGTCCGTCGTCGTGTCGCCAAACAAATCTTAGAGCAAGAAACTACAGAAGTGGGATCAGCATCTCTCTCAGCAAAACATTTATATCAGTCCTTGTGCCTTATTGAATTTGCAAAAAAAATACTGAATGATTTTCGATCTGATATAAAAATCATTTGCTCTATTGATGATGATGTAGTTGCACCAACAACCATTGATTGGATCTCTGAGAGCATCACCTCTTCAACTTGTAAGATCATTTGGCTTGGCGGCTCTTATCACATCATCACTTTAGATAATGAGCGTGAAATAGTAGTTAATGAATCCGTAGAATTCATTCAAGAATCATTTTTTAAGCGCAAGGCGCAAGTTGAATACAGCAAGGATGCTAAAGATTTAATAATTCGTGATCGCATCATTGAATAAATTATTTAAAACGATAGGCAAGCGCCATAAACATCGTATCTTGAAATGAACGAGTTAGAACTGGGCTGTTGTTGACTCCAGAACCTAGCCATTTTCGCTTTCCGTATAGATTAACGTACCAGTCTTCTGCTACTGGTATTTCAAGCAAAAACCCTGCCAATGGGTTATTTGAACTAGAGGCTGTATATGCTCCATACCCAGTAATTTGAGCCTGCCCAGGAGTAACACCGTAGTAGTAGTTCGCAAAAGAGCCCGACTGACGTTCCATGCCTACTTGCGGGTAGAGGACTACTTTGCTAAACAACTCGATTTCTGCAAAATAATTAACCTCAAGGAGATTGCCTTTAGACTGGCCAAAATCATGATAGGCGTTCAAAAAGAATGCCCCAATAGGTGTATCTTGAAATGTTCCCAGGCCGATAGGTACTTGATAACCTTTGTTAATCGTTTGACCGTTAATGGTTGATTTAACCTTATAAGAATCGGGATCGACTTTACCTACGATTTCAAGGAATCCGAATCCGACAGGTAAAGTTTTAAAGGCCAACTGATCAATGCGCATGGCAAAGCGCTGGTAGTCAAAAAATCCATAGGGTAAGGCCATTGATTGAGCGCCATAGCTACCAATATTTAGACTAGTGCTGTACACAGCAGCTCCGATATCGCCCACAATGCGATCTGGAATTCCATTTGGAATATCAGAATCCACGCTATTTGCAGCGTAGGTCACAGAAATACTTGATAAAAAACAAAGTAATATCAAGCTTGCGGTTAGTTTTACACATTTAATCATGGTGTCAATCTAACATGAAAGATGACCATCTGTATTAGCAGCCAAATCACTCAATGGAAACGTTATGAATAACCCATTACAAATCATTGCAAAATTTATCCAATGCACAGTGTTGGGCGCCTTTCTTTTTGTAAGTTATAGCAATGCGCAATCAACAGACCCAGTGATTGGTGTTTGGAAAACGATTGATGAAAAAACAAACCAACCCAGTTCATTAATTCGATTGGATGAAAAAAATGGTGAATTAATCGGTACCGTAACTGAGTTAATTCCTACTCCTGGCGAAACACTGGTAACTCATTGCAACTTATGCAAAGATGAGCGAAAAGGTAAACCTATTACCGGAATGATCATCATGAAGGGCCTTAAGAGATCTAGTCCAGGCGTTTGGTCGGGTGGAGAAATTTTAGATCCCGAAGAAGGTGAGATTTATAAGGTAAAAATTAATATGGTCAATGACAAAACATTGGATGTCAGGGGTTATATCGGCATTCCATTATTGGGTAGAACTCAAACTTGGGTTCGTTAATCTTTATTGCAAATATCAAAGAAACTACGCAGTAAGCAAAAATACTACGGGGTAACTTTCGGTGAATAAACATCAATCAGGCTCACTATTGGTTCAGTAGAAATGAAAAAAGCCCCTTATGCAGGGGCTTTCTAAACTTACTTGGCGGAGCGGACGGGACTCGAACCCGCGACCCTCGGCGTGACAGGCCGATATTCTAACCAACTGAACTACCGCTCCAATTACATCGATTGCTACTTGTGTCACTTCTTACTACTCACAACTAGCCAAAAATTTGGCGTCCCCAGGGGGATTCGAACCCCCGTACTCACCGTGAAAGGGTGATGTCCTAGGCCTCTAGACGATGGGGACCTGGACTACTACTAAAGCTAATACTGCAATTCTAAATGCTTGGTGGAGATAAGCGGGATCGAACCGCTGACCTCTTGCATGCCATGCAAGCGCTCTCCCAGCTGAGCTATACCCCCGTAATCTCGTTAAAACGCTACAAGACACTCAAAACAATCCAAGATTTTATCCTATTTTTGTAGGGGGAGGCAAGTTCTGGTTTAGACAACCTTCGAAAGCCTTGCTACCGCCTCATTCTTACCCAAAACAAGTAAGACGGAATCAATGGCTGGCGTCTGTGTGGTGGCAAATAAAGCATAACGCACCGGCATTGCTAATGCTGGCATTTTGATCTGATGCTTGGCTAAAACTTCTTTAAAAGCTGCCCCATAAGCCACTTTTGTATGCTCAGCAGATTGAATGGCCTCAACCAAATCCTTCAGAGCAGGAATGATTTCGGCTGGAATGTTTTCTGCAATTTGCTTATCACTGTGATTAGGTGCTGGTAAATAGAACAGCTTTGCACCTTCCGCAATTTCGATCAATGTATTAGCGCGATCTTTAAGCAGCGCAACTACTTGCACAAAGTCCGGACCATTTTCTGTATCAATGCCGAGTTCATGTGCGAATGGCTTAGTTGCTTCTGCCAGTATTTCTGGATCAGCATTCTGAATATATTGATGATTTAGCCAAAGTAACTTTTCAGGATTGTGTTGCGCCGGTGATCGACCAAGGCTACCCAAGTCAAACCAATTTACAAACTGCTCTTTAGTAAAAATCTCTGCATCACCATGTGACCAACCTAGCCTTGCTAGGTAATTCAGAATAGCTTCAGGTAGGTAGCCTGCTTTTTGATAATCACGCACACTCATGGCGCCATTCCGCTTACTCATTTTTTCACCAGAGTCGTTGAGGACCGTTGGTAAATGGGCGTATACCGGTGGTGTACCACCGAGCGCCTTCATGATGTTAATTTGACGTGGCGTGTTGTTGACATGATCATCGCCACGAATCACATGGGTGATGTTCATGTCGAGGTCATCTACTACAACGCAGAAGTTATAGGTTGGCGTGCCATCAGGACGGGCAATCACCAAATCATCCAACTCATCATTATTAATTTCGATCTTGCCTTTTACTGCATCTTCCCAAATCACAGATCCACCAATCGGATTTTTAAACCGAATCACTGGTAAAACATCTTCCGGTATTGCTGGCAGAGTTTTGCCTGGCTCTGGACGCCATTGACCGTTATAGCGAGGCTTTTCTTTATTGGCCATCTGTTGGTCACGTAGCTTATTGAGCTCTTCTTCGCTCATATAGCAAGGGTAAGCAAGGCCCGCATCGAGCATCTGCTTAACAACCGCACGGTAACGATCAATACGCTGCATTTGATAAATTGGGCCTTCGTCTAAATCTAGACCAAGCCATGCCATGCCTTCAATAATGACATCGACAGCTTCCTGTGTGGAGCGCTCTACATCGGTATCCTCAATACGCAAAATAAAGTCGCCCTGGTTGTGGCGAGCAAAAGCCCAGGGATATAAAGCGCTGCGAAGGTTGCCCAAGTGAATAAAGCCCGTTGGACTAGGGGCGAAACGTGTTCGTATATGCATAAGGCACATTATCTCAGGTCGGCTTTGAATATGATCATTTAGCACTCTGATCGTCAAAAAAGTGGATACTTTCACTTATGAACGAATTACTTGTATTTATGTGCGATGGTGCCCCGGTCCGCGGGGAGATTGTTTCCATTAGCAGCGCCTGGCAAGCCGTATTAGAGCGCCGTAATGATCCTCCTGTAGTCAGGCGCATCCTGGGTGATTTTGTGGGCGCTGCGACCCTGTTGAGCGCCAGCCTCAAATTTGATGGGACCTTGATCATTCAGGCTCAAAGTAAAGGCCCTATTCAGCTCCTCGTAGTGGAATGCAAGTCTGACCTGACCATGCGAGCTACCGTCAAGCTATCTGTAGATCCCACCAGTATTGATCCCAATGCCACACTAGGCGAATTACTGGATGCGGACAATACTGGGCGTCTAGTAATCACTCTAGACCCATCTGACCGTCAACCTGGTCAACCGCCTTACCAAGGAATCGTGGCCCTTCAAGAGCACCGCGGTACCGTCATTAAGCCTGTTACCAGCGCTGCCGAAGCGATTGCCCTGTACATGCAAAACTCGGAACAATTGGATACCCGCATCTGGCTAGCATCCAATGACACCCATGTTGGTGGATTGCTGTTGCAGCGATTGCCGGACTCAGGTGGTCATACCCATCTTGATCCTCAACTTGCAGCAGAAGGTTGGACCAGAATTCAGGCGCTGGGTGAAACGATTACCAATGAAGAATTACTCACGCTTTCACCAGAAACTATCCTCCGCCGTCTCTTTTTAGAAGAGTCAACAGAAAGCGGTGTCCGAAGCTTTCCACTCCGCCCTGTTCGCTTTAGCTGCCGCTGTTCACGCACCAAGGTGGCCGATATTCTTAGAATGCTGGGCGAAGAAGAAGTTGAAAGTATTCTTGCAGAGCAAGGCGTCGTAGAAACCGAGTGTGATTTTTGCGCTAAAGCTTATCGCTTCGATGCGGTTGATTGTAGGCAGGTCTTTAAAACAGATTTACTGGCAGATGCAACGAGACCACCCTCTAGTGGGCATTGAGCAATAGTTATGGCTTAGGCGTTGTTGGCTTTACGCCATCAGCAGTATTAGAGGCAGATTTTTCAGTGGGCAGGATTTGTACGAAGAACTCTCCCTCCTTCAGCATGCCGTGCTCAACACGAGCCCGCTCTTCAATCGCTCGGGTACCATCTTTTAAATCCTTAACGTCGCCGGTGAGTTTGGCATTACGCAAGCTCAGAAGACTGTTTTTAGCCTGTTGCAACTCAAGCTGCTTCTCCATCTCGTATACCTTTAGCCATCCACCCTTACCCAACCAAAGTGGGTACTGTATTGCAATTAGCAATAACAGCATCGAGTAGATGACAATACGCATAAACTAAAAACTAGCTAATGATTAGCGTTTGAGATTATAGAAAACAGATTTACCTGGATAGGTGGCAACATCACCCAAGTCTTCTTCTATGCGTAACAACTGGTTGTACTTGGCAATCCGATCGGAGCGAGACAAAGAGCCTGTCTTAATTTGGCCAGCATTTGTACCAACGGCAATGTCAGCAATGGTGCTGTCTTCTGTTTCACCGGAGCGATGAGAAATTACGGCCGTGTAATTGGCACGCTTAGCCATTTCAATCGCAGCGAAGGTCTCAGTTAAGGTGCCAATTTGATTAATCTTGATCAAGATGGAGTTAGCGATACCTTTCTCAATACCTTCCTTGAGAATGCGAGTATTAGTCACGAAGAGATCATCGCCAACCAATTGGATCTTCTTACCCAATTTCTGAGTAATGTCGGCCCATCCATCCCAGTCGCTCTCATGCATGCCGTCCTCAATCGATACAATTGGAAATTGGTCGGCCAAGTTACCAAGGTAGTCTGAGAATTCGCTTGAAGTCAATTGCAAACCTTCGCCTGAAAGGTGGTACTTACCATCTTTATAGAATTCACTTGCAGCACAATCTAAGGCTAGCAAGACATCTTCACCAGCTTGGTAACCAGCGCCCTCAATCGCTTTCATGATGGTCTGTAAGCACTCTTGATTGCTCTTGAAATTAGGTGCAAATCCGCCCTCATCTCCTACAGTTGTTGGCATGCCTTGAGCACCTAGAATCTTTTTCAATTCATGGAAGATTTCAGCGCCACAGCGAAGTGCTTCGCGGAAGCTTTGCGCTCCTACAGGCATCACCATAAATTCCTGAATATCTAGGCTGTTATTTGCGTGAGCACCACCATTGACAATGTTCATCATTGGGACTGGCAATTGCATGCCGCCTGATCCACCAAAGTAGCGATACAAAGGTAAGCCAGCTTCTTCTGCAGCAGCGCGTGCTACAGCCATAGAAACAGCCAATGTAGCATTAGCACCTAAGCGTGCTTTGTTATGTGTTCCATCCAGTTCAATCAAGGTGTGATCCAGGAATGCTTGTTCGCTAGCATCAAGACCGAGGATAGATTCAGCGATCTCAATATTAATATTTTGTACAGCCTTGAGAACGCCCTTACCTAAATAGCGTGCTTGATCTCCATCACGCAGCTCAATAGCCTCACGTGAACCAGTCGATGCACCTGAAGGCACTGCTGCACGCCCCATCACACCTGACTCAAGCAATACATCGCATTCGACTGTGGGATTACCGCGTGAATCCAAAACTTCTCTACCGATGATGTCAACAATGGCGCTCATGCACCTTCTCCTAAATTAAATGAATATGGGGTCTTACTTCAAGCTGTCTTCTAAAAATGAACCAGGCTTTTTCACAACAGAGTCAATGGCAACTAAAGACTCAAGTAATTCTTTCATGCGATTCAAGGGCACAGCATTTGGGCCATCAGAAAGTGCTTTAGCTGGATCTGGATGCGTCTCCATAAATAAGCCACTGATGCCGACTGCAACAGCAGCACGAGCTAGCACGGGAACAAATTCACGTTGGCCACCACTGGCATTGCCTTGACCACCAGGAAGTTGCACAGAGTGGGTCGCATCAAATACAACTGGTGCTTTTGCTTCACGCAAAATAGCCAAACTACGCATATCAGAAACTAAGTTGTTGTAGCCAAATGAAGCGCCACGCTCGCAAACCATAAATTGATCTGGCATGTTCGCTTCTTTAGCGGCTGCACGTGCTTTGTCAATCACGTTGAGCATTTCATGAGGAGATAAAAATTGACCCTTCTTGAAATTCACTGGCTTGCCACTTTGAGCGCAAGCGCGAATGAAATCCGTTTGTCTGCACAAGAAAGCTGGCGTTTGAAGAACATCTACCACTTTTGATGCCGGCGCAATTTCGCTGATGTCATGAATGTCAGTTAATACCGGCACACCAATCTCGCGCTTAACCCGAGCCAGAATCTCTAGACCCTTTTCCATGCCTAAGCCACGAAAAGAAGTTCCAGAGGAGCGATTGGCTTTATCAAAGGAAGACTTGTAGATAAATGGAATGCCGAGAGCAGCAGTAATCTCTTTGAGCTCACCTGCGATATCTAAAGCTGATTGCTCGGACTCAATGACGCAAGGACCCGCAATCAAAAAGAAACGATGGACTAGGCCAACATCAAAACCACATAACTTAAATGCACTCATGTATTTCTCCTACGCAACTTGCTTTTCGGTTGCGACTTGATGAACTAATGATGCCTTAATAAACGCAGAAAATAATGGGTGACCATCACGCGGAGTCGAAGTGAACTCTGGATGGAACTGCACACCAAAGAACCAGGGATGCATAGAACTAGGTAATTCCATCATTTCAGGTAAGGACTCATTTGGAGTTCTAGCGGAAATGATTAGGCCAGACTTCTCAAGACGAGGAACGTAAACATTATTTACCTCATAGCGATGGCGATGGCGTTCATTCACCTCATCACCATAAATCTCATGAGCCAATGTACCCGCCTTGACAGGACAGCGCTGTGAACCTAAGCGCATAGTTCCACCCAGATCAGAATCATTACTACGTTTCTCAACCCGACCTTCTCGATCAACCCACTCAGTAATTAGTGCAACGACTGGATTCTCAGTCTCTGGATCAAACTCAGTACTATTAGCCTTGGCAATATTGGCAACATGGCGAGCAAATTCGATCACAGCCAATTGCATGCCTAAGCAAATACCTAGATATGGGACATTATTTTCACGAGCATAACGAATCGCAGCAATTTTTCCTTCGGTACCACGCTTACCAAATCCACCTGGAACCAAGATCGCATCTAAATTTTTCAGGCAATCGACACCATCTTTTTCAATCACTTCAGAATCAATATAGTTAATGTTGACGCGAGTGTGATTATGAATTCCGGCATGACGCAAAGCTTCAATCAACGACTTATAAGACTCAGTTAACTCAACATACTTGCCGACCATGCCAATAGTGACATCATGTTGTGGGTTGGCCAACTCATAAACCAAGTTTGCCCAAACTGATAGGTCTGCAGGTTTAGCTTGAATATCTAATTCACGACAAATCAAGTCATCCATTCCTTGCGCTTGCAGCATCTCTGGAATCTTGTAAATAGTATCAACATCCCAAACTGAGATTACCGCCTCTTCCCGTACATTTGAGAAAAGAGAAATCTTAGCGCGCTCGTCCTCTGGAATCGGGCGGTCTGCACGACATAACAGCACGGTCGGCATGATGCCTATTTCCCGCAGTTTTTGCACTGAGTGCTGGGTGGGTTTTGTCTTTAATTCCCCTGCACTGGCAATGTAAGGAACCAAAGTAAGATGAACAAATGCGCAACTGTGTCTTGGCAGACGAATACTCATTTGGCGGGCTGCTTCAAGAAATGGCAAGGACTCGATGTCACCAACAGTTCCACCGATTTCACAAATCGCAATGTCAGCCTGACCGTCGTGACTTGCTTTGGCCCCCCGCTCTACAAACGCCTGAATCTCATTCGTAATGTGTGGAATGACCTGGACAGTTTTACCCAGATACTCGCCGCGTCGTTCTTTGCTAATCACAGATTCATAAATCTGCCCAGTAGTGAAGTTATTGCTTTTGCGCATCTTTGCAGAAACAAAGCGCTCATAATGTCCAAGATCGAGGTCAGTTTCAGCGCCATCTTCAGTAACAAAGACTTCACCATGTTGAAGTGGGCTCATTGTCCCTGGGTCAACGTTGATATATGGGTCTAATTTTAGGAGGGTGACTTTCAGGCCGCGGGATTCGAGAATCGCGGCAAGCGAGGCAGCTGCGATTCCTTTCCCTAAAGAGGAAACCACACCACCAGTGACAAAAACGTATTTGGTCATCGCTTAAGCTCTGTTGGAAAAAGTAATTATAACGATAGCGACTGAGTCATTAAAAAATCTTGGCAAGCTCAGAGATCAAATAGTGTGATTGCAGTTATTAAGACAATGGCAACTTTTTAGGCTTGCATTTGGGTAATGTGGAATCATTTCAAGGTTTTTTAATAGAACAAACCCCTCTTACCTAGCTCATGATCACCTAAATTGAGTCCAAAAATAGTCAGGCGGATCGATAATTGCCTAAATTTTAAGCAATTTAAGATATTTTTAAGAATTAAGTCTTATATAAGACATGAATTCGGAATTACAATAGACTGATTAAGGGTCACGCCCTACGTAAACTTACTGTTGATAAATCTTACCCAATAGGAAACACGATGCTAGAAGCCTATAACGCTCAAGTTGCCGAACGCGCAGCCCTTGGAATTCCAGCCCTCCCCCTGACTAAAGATCAAACTGCTGAATTAGTGGGTTTGCTCAAAAATCCTGCAAAGGGTAAAGAGATGGAATTAGTTGAGCTAATTACCAATCGCGTGCCAGCTGGGGTTGATGAAGCAGCTAAGGTGAAGGCAGAGTTTTTAGATGCTATTGCCAAGGGAACAGAGAAATCTCCGTTGATTTCACGCATTAAGGCAACCGAACTCTTGGGGACCATGCTGGGTGGTTACAACATTAAACCTTTGGTTGAATTATTATCGGATGCTGAGTGCGCAGCAACTGCAGCAGCAGCATTGAAAAAGACCTTATTGATGTTTGACTATTTCCATGATGTTCAGGAATTAGCAGAAAAAGGTAACGTGCAGGCTAAAGCAGTCATGCAAAGCTGGGCAGATGCCGAGTGGTTCACAAGCCGCAAGGCTGTTCCAGAAAGCATGAACCTTACTGTATTTAAAGTTACCGGTGAAACCAATACAGACGATCTGTCCCCTGCACCTGATGCATGGAGCCGTCCAGATATTCCATTACATGCAACCATCATGTTGAAGAACCCACGTCCAGGCATTGAGCCTGACGAGGTTGGTGTGCGTGGCCCAATGAAACAAATTGAAGCTCTCCAGAAAAAGGGTAATCAAATTGCCTATGTTGGAGACGTAGTTGGTACAGGATCCTCACGCAAATCCGCAACGAATTCTGTGTTGTGGTGGACCGGTCAAGATATTCCGTTTGTGCCAAACAAGCGCTTTGGCGGTGTTTGCTTAGGTGCGAAGATTGCCCCAATCTTTTTTAATACGATGGAAGATGCTGGTGCATTACCGGTTGAGCTTGATGTTTCCGATATGAATATGGGTGACGAAATTGAGTTACGTCCATACGAAGGCAAGGCATTTAAAAATGGGAAAGAAATCGCCACTTTCTCATTGAAATCACCAGTCATCTTGGATGAAGTTCGTGCGGGTGGACGTATTCCTTTGATCGTCGGTCGTGGTCTTACTGCTAAAGCCCGCGCAGCCCTTGGATTGCCAGCCTCTACAGAATTCCGCATCCCTGTTAGCCCGCCTGATAACAAGAAAGGCTTCACCTTGGCGCAGAAGATGGTTGGTCGCGCTTGTGGGTTGCCAGAAGGTCAAGGTGTTCGCCCAGGTACTTATTGTGAGCCACATATGACTACCGTAGGCTCGCAAGACACCACTGGACCAATGACCCGCGATGAATTAAAAGACCTTGCCTGCCTAGGCTTCTCCGCTGATCTAGTGATGCAATCTTTCTGTCACACCTCCGCTTATCCAAAACCAGTAGACATTCGTACTCACCATGAATTACCAGCGTTTATGACCAACCGTGGTGGCGTTTCATTACGCCCAGGTGATGGTGTTATTCATAGCTGGTTAAATCGTCTGCTCATGCCAGACACTTGTGGAACTGGTGGCGATAGCCATACTCGCTTTCCCATTGGGATCTCTTTCCCTGCTGGCTCTGGCTTAGTTGCTTTTGCTGCCGCTACTGGCGTAATGCCTTTGGATATGCCTGAGTCTGTATTGATACGCTTTAAAGGCAAGATGCAACCCGGCATCACTTTGCGCGACATGGTCAATGCAATTCCTTTGTATGCAATCAAAAAAGGTTTATTAACGGTTGAGAAGCAAGGTAAGAAAAATATTTTCTCTGGCCGTATTTTAGAAATTGAAGGCTTGCCTGACCTAAAGGTTGAGCAAGCATTTGAATTATCAGATGCCTCGGCTGAACGTTCTGCTGGCGGTTGTGCCGTTCAATTAAGCAAAGAGCCAATTATTGAATACATGCGCTCCAACATTACTTTAATGAAGTGGATGATCGCCAATGGCTACGAAGATAAGCGTACTTTAGGTCGTCGTATTAAAGCAATGGAAGCTTGGATTGCTAAGCCTGAATTGCTCAAGGCCGATGCTGATGCAGACTATGCTGAGATTATCGAAATCGATATGAGCGATATTAAAGAGCCTATCTTGGCCTGCCCTAACGACCCGGATGACGTGAAGTTCTTATCTGAAGTATCTGGCGAGAAAATCGATGAAGTATTTATTGGTTCATGCATGACTAACATTGGTCACTTCCGCGCTGCAGGTCAAGTGCTTCAGGGCAAAAAAGATATGCCTACACGTCTTTGGGTTGCACCACCAACCAAGATGGATCAGATGATTCTGACCGAGGAAGGTTATTACGGCATTCTTGGCGCTACTGGTGCTCGCATGGAAACTCCGGGCTGCTCACTCTGCATGGGTAACCAGGCACAGATTCGTAAAGGCTCAACTGCAGTCTCTACCTCGACACGGAATTTCCCGAATCGCTTAGGTATTGATACTCGTGTCTACTTGGCTTCTGCCGAGCTTTCAGCCGTTGCTGCACTCTTAGGTCGCCTGCCAACTCCGAAAGAATATTTCGAGCAAGTTGAATCCTTGAATGCTAAGGCTGGCGAAGTGTATAAGTATATGAACTTTGACAAGATTAAGTCATTTAGCGATGTTGCTGACACAGTTACAATTTGAGTCAAATTAACCCTGAATCTGAGGGCAACAAAAAAGGCGATCAACTGATCGCCTTTTTCTTATTTAATTCTCGTCAAATGGATAGTTTATTTTCTTGATGTGCATTTTCACGATTTAATCCAGACACCCAAGTATTGGTCGGTAAACCCGTTTTTTCCATAATGAGTTTTGCGCGCTTAGAAACCTCTTTCCACTCAACATCAAGCTTTGGACCTTTAAAAGCAATTGCTACAACATTGCAATCATGCGATTCCGGAAATAGCAGAACTCGGTTATCAAACGCTTCGCAGATGTTATTGAGATTAATATCAAAACTCTTATGGCGAGAGAACAAGTTCACCGTTAATATGCCAGGCGACCTTAGGATATCGAAACAGCCCTGATAAAAATCTAAGGAGCTCACAGATGGGCCGTCACAAATCGCATCGTAGAGGTCAACTTGGACTGCATCAAAGTGATTGCGATATTTGGAGTTCATCACAAAGGCTTTTGCATCAGTTTGAAGCGTCTCTAAACGCCGATCATCGGCCGGCGTGAAAAACATACTTCTAGCAGAAACAATCACAGCGGGATTGAGCTCAACTACAGTGGCTTTTACTGCAGGACAATAACGGTGCGCAAACTTGGTGAGAGCGCCAGTGCCAAGGCCAAGTTGAGCAACACGCATACCCGGTTTAGTCTCTAGAAATAGTAGCCAAGCCATCATCTGCTGGTTGTATTCCAGATAAATCTCATCCGGATCGCGAATACGCATAGCACCTTGAATTAACTCACTACCAAAATGCAAGTAACGGATGCCACCACTCTCGGAAAACGTTACTGGCTCCATAGCCATGGACATATCTGACATTGATTTATTTAGCCCAAACTCTCGCATTGCGGAACAAGCGCATCCAAGGGCTTGCTCCATCGGGCGCATTCAACCATTCATTCGGCGCCCAACTCATCTGCACAGTCCTAAACACCCGTTCAGGATGCGGCATCATTACGGTAAATCGACCATCCGGAGTAGTAACTCCTGTCAGGCCACCGGGTGAACCATTCGGGTTCATTGGGTAGGTTTCAGTTGGGCTACCTTGGTGATCTACAAATCGTAGCGCCGCCAATCCTTGTTTTTGCAAAGCCTCTAAGCTACCCTGCTGGCTAAAGTTGGCAAAGCCTTCACCATGCGCAATAGCAATCGGCAACTGACTACCTGTCATGCCTTGCGTAAAGATCGAAGGTGAGGAAATCACCTCAGCCATGACCAAGCGCGCTTCATATTGTTCAGACTGATTACGCGTAAATTTAGGCCAAGATTCTGCACCTGGAATAATTCCAGCTAGATTGCTCATCATTTGACAACCATTACAAACACCTAGCGCAAAGCTATTTTGACGACTAAAGAATGTAGAGAACTGATCGCGCAATTGACTATTAAATAGAATCGTCTTCGCCCAGCCTTCACCTGCACCCAATACATCTCCGTAACTGAATCCGCCACAGGCAATCATGCCTCGGAAATCATCTAACTTGGATTTGCTAGATAGCAAATCTGACATGTGTACGTCATAGCTATCAAAACCTGCCCAGTTCATGGCGTAAGCCATTTCTACATGGGAGTTGACGCCCTGCTCGCGCAAGATAGCAACTTTAGGTCGAGCATTCTGATTAATGAATGGCGCCGCAACATCATCCGTAATATCAAAGGTCAACTTGGGAGACATTCCTGCATCAGCAACATGTTCAAGTAGAGAAAACTCGCTATCAGCACACTCTGGGTTATCGCGTAAGCGTGCAATCTGATAGCTGGTGTTAGCCCACATCTTGTGAAGCACTTCACGGGGCTCTGCAAAAATATTCTTAGCATCACGCCAAATTTCAATTCGACCGTTATTATTCGGCTGTGCAATTACATGACTGTATGCACTGAGATTCAACTTACGCAGAACGGCAAATACTGCATCACGATCTGCTTTACGAATCTGAATCACTGCGCCAAGCTCTTCGTTAAATAATGCGCGCATGGTCTGCTCATGACGAAGCCCAGAAACTTGCTCTGCCCAGTTCTTAGCATCACCCCAATCAGCCTCTTGCCCAACATCTACCGCAATCATGTCAACATTCATGGAGATGCCGGTATGGGATGCGAAAGCCATCTCTGCGATACAGGCAAATAAACCACCATCAGAGCGATCGTGATACGCCAGTAATTGCTTACCTTGACGCAATTCGATGATCGCGGCAGCTAGAGCTTTGAGATCTGCTGGGTCATCTACATTAGGAGCTGATTTACCAGATTGGTTGAGCACTTGAGCCAGAATACTTCCCGCCATACGATTTTTACCGCGGCCCAAATCAATCAAAATTAATTCAGTTTCCAGGGCTACGCCAGACTCATCTTGAAGTTTTAGCAATGGCGTTGTTGTTTTGCGAACGTCCTGAACTGCTGCAAAAGCAGAGATGATTAGTGAAACTGGAGAAACTACTTTTTTAGCTTGATCACCCTCTTGCCATGCTGTTGCCATGGATAAGGAGTCTTTGCCGACTGGAATAGAAATTCCCAAAGCTGGACATAAATCCATACCAATCGCTTTAACGGAGTCATATAGCTTTGCATCTTCACCTGGTGAGCCGCAAGCGGCCATCCAGTTAGCAGAGAGCTTAACATCCTCTAAGCGACGAATATCTGCAGCCAATAAATTGGTAATGGCTTCACCTACAGCCATTTTGGCGGCAGCTGGAGCATCGATCACGGCTAATGGTGTGCGCTCACCCATCGACATTGCTTCACCGCGATAGCCTTTGTAATCCATCAAGGTAACGGCGCAGTCGGCAACGGGAACTTGCCATGGACCTACAAATGGGTCGCGCGCATTGAGACCGCCGACGGTACGGTCACCGATAGTGATTAAGAATGACTTGCTGGCAACAGTAGGCTGTTGCAGAACCCAAGCAATGCATCCTGCTAGATCAGCATCAGTAACGTCTAATTCTTCAAATTCTTGAGCAACACGCTCCACATCACGATGCATACGTGGAGGCTTCCCAAGTAATACCTCCATTGGCATATCAATTGGCATGGCAGCATCACTACCAGCAACTTCCTTGTTATCGCTTAACTGAAGTTGACGCTCTGTTGTGGCTTCACCGACTACGGCGAATGGGCAACGCTCCCGCTCACATAGCGACTTGAAGATCTCTAAGTCTTTAGCTTCAATAGCCAAAACATAGCGCTCTTGAGATTCATTGCACCATATTTCTGCAGGGCTCATACCGCTTTCTTCTAGCGGTACTTTACGCAATTGAAATTGCGCACCCAAACCAGCGCCATCAGCAAGCTCTGGGAATGCATTGGATACACCACCAGCACCAACATCATGAATCGAAACAATCGGGTTGTTTGTTCCCATGGCAATGCAAGAGTTAATCACCTCTTGCGCTCGACGTTCCATTTCTGGGTTACCGCGTTGGACTGAATCAAAATCTAAATCCGCAGTGTTAGTGCCGGTTGCAACAGAACTACCTGTTGCGCCACCCATACCAATACGCATACCAGGACCGCCTAATTGAATAAACAAGTGACCTGCTTTAATTTGTTTCTTGGCCGTGTGTATGGAGTCAATGCTGCCAATACCACCCGCAATCATGATGGGCTTGTGATAACCACGACGAACACCCTCTAAGGTTTGTTCGAATACGCGGAAATAACCACCCAAAATAGGGCGACCGAATTCATTGTTAAATGCGGCACCACCCAATGGGCCATCAATCATGATTTGAAGTGGTGTAGCGATGCGCTCAGGCTTGCCGTATTTCTCAGTTTCCCATGGTAAATCAGTGCCCGGGATATTAAGGTTGGATACAGTGAACCCAGTGAGGCCCGCCTTAGGGCGTCCGCCGACACCTGTTGCACCCTCGTCTCGAATCTCACCACCAGCACCAGTAGATGCACCTTGGAATGGTGCAATTGCTGTAGGATGATTATGCGTCTCCACCTTCATTAAGGTGTGCACTAGTCGAATGTCTTTTTCGTAACGACGATCTTGACCTTTAGCTAACCAAGTTTCCGATTCAGCCCCCACCATCACCGCTGAGTTATCAGAGTAGGCAACGATAGTACCTTCAGGCTGAAGTTGATGTGTGTTACGAATCATCGCAAATAAGGATTTTTCCTGATCATCACCATCAATTGTCCAGCTGGAATTAAATATCTTGTGGCGGCAATGTTCACTATTCGCCTGAGCAAACATAATTAATTCAACATCACCCGGATTACGCTTTAAGCGTATAAAGTTCTCAACCAAATAAAGCACCTCATCTTCGGAGAGTGCAAGACCTAGTTCTTGATTAGCCTTATCTAATGCCGCTCTACCCTCAGTAAGTACGGGGATGCGTACAAAAGGTTTGTCGGGAAGAGATTGATACAAAGCACCTGCTTCATTAACATCGCCAATAACAGCTTCAGTCATCCGATCATGAAGAGCGGCCAATATCAGTTGCTCTTGTTCTGCATTGAGTGATTTTTTACTTTGCCATGCGTATCGAACACCGCGTTCAATGCGTAAAATTTGAAGACCACACTGTCGAGCAATATCCGTGGCTTTACTGGCCCATGGAGAAACTGTGCCGAAACGAGGAATCGAAATCGCAGATTGTTTATCAGAGGTCTTGCTAAATATGAAGCCACCATCCTTCATTTGGGATGCAAAGGGCTGGCCGTAAGTCAGTAGACTTTCGAGAACCTCTCTATCTTTGGCATTAAGTTCAAACTCAGACCAAATGAAATGAAGGTATTGAGCTTCAATAGACTCAAGTTGAATTCCTTGGGCTGCGAGCGAAGCTAAAAGTCGCTGTTGGCGGAAGGCAGAAAGGGCATTTGCCCCGGGCAAGCAACAGAATGATGACATGCCAAGATTATAAGGTTTTGATTAAGCCAATCTTCCGCCAAGCAGGCTCAATTGGCGTCCACACCGAGCAGCCAAGGCTGGATCATGGGTCACCAAAACTAGTGTCGAGGAATTCTCCTGATTTAGCTCAAAAAGGAGCTCAATCACCCTATTTCCGCTGGCCTCATCTAGACTTCCAGTGGGCTCATCAGCAAACAGGATGGCTGGCTGATTAATAAAGGCCCGTGCTAGTGCCACACGCTGCTGCTCGCCCCCAGAAAGGGTTTTGGGAAAATGATTGATTCTAGGAGTTAAGCCCACCTTTTCTAGCCACTCCAGGGCGGACAGCCGAGCTTCAGCCTGAGCTTTCCCAGCAATCTCAAGAGGAAGCATCACATTCTCCAGGGCAGTGAGGTGAGGCAAGAGCTGAAATGATTGAAAGACAAAGCCAACTAACTGACCTCGTAAACGTGCCCTACCATCCTCATCGAGTAAGTTGAGGTTTTGCCCCATGAGGTCAATTTGCCCTGTACTGGGCAGATCTAGTCCAGCGAGAAGGCTAAGCAAAGTACTTTTTCCAGAGCCTGACGCTCCTACAATGGCCACGCTTTCGCCTTGCTCGATCTGAAAGCTCAGGTCGTGCAAAATACTCAGGTTGCCATCAGCCGTATTTACCAGCTTGCTTACCCGATCGGCAACAATGGAATTAGACTGTGTGTTCATGTGAAAAATTTTCAAGAATGGAAAAATGCAGACTCAGCTTTTAATCGCCAATAAATTTATTACGGGTCTATTTTGCCTCTTAATGAGTATTTGTTCTTGGGCTCAAGTAAAGCCGGTAATTCTGGTATTGGGCGATAGTCTTTCAGCGGAATATGGTCTTCCACGTGGCGCTGGCTGGGTTACGCTCCTTGAGGCGGAGCTTGGAAAAGATAAAAGTCCTTGGGGCGTGTTTAATGCCAGCATTAGCGGTGAGACTAGTTCTGGGGGATTAACCCGTCTGCCTGCCCTATTAAGTCAGAAAAAGCCGGGAATTGTCCTGATCGAGTTAGGCGCTAACGATGCTTTGCGAGGCTTACCTGTAAATCAAACTGAGACCAATCTACGGCAGATGGTTCAGATGAGCAAAAAATCAGGCGCCAAAGTTTTACTCTGCGGCATTCAGATCCCCTCAAACTATGGTCAAACTTATACCAAGCAATTTAAACAACTCTATCCTCAGATAGCAAATCAAGAGCGAGTTGAGTTGCTCCCGTTCTTCTTGGAGGGCGTTGCCACTAAACCAGAGTTATTTCAAGCGGATCGACTGCATCCCAACGTAGAGGCGCAAAGCATTATCTTTAAAAACGTATGGGGCTCAATGGCCCCATACAGTAACTTGCTGAAAAAGCTACCTTAGCTTAGCTTCCCGCACTTCCAGTGCCTGCTTGCTTTAGTGGGTTAATCACCTTAACGCCTGCGCTGTTGCGCCAGTAGCCCATAAAGCCTGCGAACTCTGACTGTGCAGCTAATGCTTGAATCTGTTGTGCTTGGGCTTTATGAGCCTTGGCATCTACCACTGACGGTTGACGAACCTGATCAATGCGATAAATCGTACTACCAACACCTGGATTGATCACTGAAACTACGGCTGGTAATGTACTTGCATTCACGGACATGACTTCATCCATAGACGAACCCACTAAGCTGCCTGGCTTGTTACGTGAAATCCAGACACCAGTACTGAAGCCAGCAACATTTTTTGGATCCTTTTCAAGGGCGACTAATTTCTCGCTAGCAGCAGCAACAGCCAGTTTCTCCGCAGCACGTTGACTCACTTGACGCTTTACTTCTGCCGCAACCTCTTTGTAAGGCAGAACTTGCGCTGGGTGTAAGGTCACTACTCGAGCAGATACAAACACGCCAGGTGCTATTTGCACAGCCTCGGTGTTGCGCTTATTTTTAAGAGCCTCATCGCCATATAGAGACTGAACTACTTTGGCATTTGCTAAAGGATGATCTCTGGGCACGCCAACTGCACCACCACGAGTGACACCCTTCTGAGTTTGAATGCTGAGCCTTAACTTGTCTGCGGCTGGCTTCAAGCTATCCGACTGGTCGTAAGTAATATTGGCAAACTGATCTGCTTTTTCATTAAAAGCCTTAGAATCCTCTTTCGGATCAGCCTTCAACACAATGTATTCAACATCAATATATTCAGGCTGCTCAAACATCTTAGCGTTGGCCTCATAAAAAGCCTGCAACTCTTGTGCACTTGGATTTACTTTGGCTAAATAATCTTTAGCATTGAACTGCAAAGTCTGAACCTGTCTTTCAGTTTCATATAAAGATGAAACAATCCCTGATAATTTTGGGCTAGCCAACTCTGTTCGGGCAACTGAATTTACTAGTTGTTGAATTTTTAAATCAAAACTTTGGCCATCATAAAACTGTTCTTCATTCATGCCGTTGCTAGAGAGCAACTGCTTAAAGCGCACATCATCAAATGTGCCGTCTTGCTTATATAAAGCACGAATCTGCGGAATCTTTTGCAGGCTATTAACTAGCTCTTGCTTACCTACTTGCAAGCGGAGGTCGCTGACTGCAAAACCAAGGATGCGCTGTTGCAATAACTCGTTTAGGATCGCCTGACGAAACGGCAGGCTTTGAGCAATTTGCATATTTCCACCGACGCGCTCAGCCTGGCGCTTAGCAGCCGTATCCACCTCTTGTGCGGTAATAGGCTTGCCGTTGACCTTCACAATGTCAGTTTCTTTATCCATAAATTCGGAGTAGCTTGAGATCCCGAAAAAGGCAAAGGATGGAACAATAAATAACATCAATACAAACTGCAGAACTCTTTGGTGTTTACGTACTGAATCAAACATGAATTAATCGCTCGAGAATGAAAATAATACGAGTGTACTAGGCGGAAGGTCTAGAAAGAACTAGAAAGCCTATTGGAGGGAAAACAAATGCAAATGGGGGAAACTGGTGGGCGCTGACGGGATCGAACCGCCGACATTCTGCGTGTAAGGCAGACGCTCTACCATCTGAGCTAAGCGCCCCAAATTAATACAGACGAGATTGTAACCTAGTGTGGGGAGAAAAGAGGGATTCTTAAACAAATTAAGCTGTAATAAACCGCTCAATCTGACTCAAAATCCCTCAAACATCCAATTGCATCAATGCTTCAAGACCTCTCCGGAAGAAATCTTTTCGTTGGCCTTGCTAGCTTCAGCAGCTTTTTTGGCAAGCTCTTCTGGCGTTGGATCAGACAAAGCAACTGGTTTTCTCTCTAAAGCCAGCTCCAAAACTTTATCAATCCATCGCACCGGCACGATTTCAATTGCATTCTTGACGTTATCAGGAATATCAATTAAGTCTTTGATGTTCTCCTCTGGAATCAATGCCAACTTGATGCCACCGCGATGCGCTGCCAAGAGCTTCTCTTTTAAACCACCAATCGGAAGCACCTCACCACGCAAGGTAATCTCACCTGTCATTGCCACATCTGAGCGGATTGGAATACCTGTAAACACAGATACCAAGGCAGTTGTGATTGCGATACCAGCTGATGGGCCATCTTTCGGGGTCGCACCATCGGGGAAGTGAATATGAATATCCTTCTTCTCAAATGCTTCGTCAGTAATACCAAGCGCTCTTGCTCGTGAGCGCACCACCGTTTTTGCCGCCTCTACAGACTCCTTCATAACATCGCCAATGGAGCCTGTTCGGGTAATGACACCCTTACCAGGCATCACTGCTGCTTCGATGGTGAGTAGATCGCCACCAACTTCAGTCCAAGCCAGACCAGTTACTTGGCCAACTTGATTCTCTTTTGCAGCAAGACCAAAGTCATACATCTTTACAGATAAGAACTTCTCTAAATTGTCGGCATTTACAGTGACTGGAGCGGCTTCTTTTTTCAGGAGAAGCAACTTCACCACTTTGCGACAAATTTTGCTAACTTCTCTCTCTAAGGAGCGTACACCAGCTTCGCGCGTGTAATAACGAATCATGCTACGCACAGCAGATTCCTCGATCTTCAGCTCACCTTTTTTGAGACCATTATTTTTAATCTGTTTGGGAATCAAGTAATTGGTAGCAATACTAGTCTTCTCATCTTCCGTATAACCAGCAAGACGGATAATTTCTAAACGATCTAATAGTGGGCCGGGAATATTTAATGAGTTCGATGTAGCAACAAACATCACATCAGAGAGATCAAAATCAACTTCAACATAGTGATCTTGGAACGTGTGATTTTGCTCTGGATCTAACACCTCTAGCAAGGCACTTGCGGGATCTCCGCGGAAATCCATGCCCATCTTGTCGACTTCGTCCAAGAGGAATAAAGGGTTACGCACACCAACTTTGGTCAAGCTAGATAGAATCTTGCCTGGCATAGAGCCAATATAGGTACGGCGATGCCCCCGAATTTCAGATTCGTCACGTACGCCACCCAATGCCATACGCACAAACTTACGGTTTGTTGCACGGGCAATCGATTGACCTAGGGAAGTTTTACCAACTCCAGGGGGACCCACTAAGCAGAGGATTGGGGCCTTGACGCGATCAACTCGTTGCTGAACCGCAAGGTATTCCAAAATACGCTCTTTAACTTTATCAAGACCGTAATGATCTTCATCTAATACTTTTTCAGCATTCGTCAAATCATTATTGATCTTGGTTTTCTTCTTCCACGGTAGCGTCACCAAGGTATCAATGAAGTTGCGAATCACTGTTGCTTCAGCAGACATTGGTGACATCAGCTTCAACTTCTTCAGTTCAGACTCAGCCTTCTTTAACGCTTCCTTCGGCATGCGAGCAGCTTTAATACGCTTCTCAAGTTCCTCGAGATCAGCACCCTCTTCGCCCTCGCCTAATTCTTTTTGAATGGCTTTGACTTGTTCATTTAAGTAGTACTCGCGCTGACTCTTTTCCATCTGACGCTTCACACGTCCACGAATACGTTTCTCGACTTGCAAGATATCGATCTCACTCTCAAGATCAGCCAGAAGACTTTCAAGTCGCTGCACTACATCAGACATCTCCAGCAAACGTTGCTTTTGCTCAAGTTTGACTGGCAGATGTGCGCAAATGGTATCCGCCAGACGGCTTGGATCATCAATGCCGCCTAGTGATGAGAGAATTTCTTGAGGCACTTTTTTATTCAGCTTCACATACTGATCAAATTGGGCCATGATGGCGCGACGCAATGCCTCTGTCTCGTGAGCGTCTAATGAGGACATTGCTGTTGGAGTAGCTTCGCAAGAGAAGTAGCCTTGGCTATCTTCCGCTTGACTGACGTCAGCGCGCTGAACACCTTCCACCAATACTTTGACAGTACCATCAGGTAATTTCAGCATCTGCAGAATATTGGCAATGCAGCCAACCTCGTAGAGGTCGTCCACGCTAGGCTCATCTTTCGCAGCAGTCTTTTGGGCTACTAAAAGCACATTCTTGCCAGTTTCCATTGCAGCCTCAAGTGCTTTAATGGATTTAGGGCGCCCCACAAACAGTGGAATCACCATATGAGGAAATACCACCACATCCCTTAATGGGAGCAGTGGCAGTTGTATTGGTTCAGAGGGCAGTAATAAGTGGCCGGGCATGGGGCAATTCCTCCAAAGGTAGTCATTCCGTAAAAATCTCTAAAAATGCCGCACCACTAGATACAGACATTATTAGAGAACAGGATACTACCTATGTGTGTGCCGCCTAGCGAAAAACAAGGGGGAAATATGCAAAAAGTGAGCAAAAAACTACTGAAAACAGCAAAAAGTAGCAAAAATTAGGCTTTTTTACTCAATTCTGTAGATTCCTCGCCTTGCTTGTAGACCAAAATGGGCTTACCACCCTCGGCAATGGCGCTTTCATCAATGACAACCTTTTGAACATTCTTCAAAGATGGCAGGTCATACATGACATCCATGAGGGATCCCTCAAGAATAGATCGTAGGCCACGCGCACCAGTTTTGCGGGCAATGGCTTTTTTGGCAATGGCTGACAAAGCTGCTGGGCGAACTTCAAGATCAGAGCCTTCCATCGTTAATAGTGCCTGGTATTGTTTAACCAAGGCATTCTTAGGCTCAGTCAAAATTTGGATCAAGGCCGCTTCATCTAATTGCGCCAAAGTGGCCACAACCGGCAATCGACCAATCAACTCAGGAATGAGGCCGAACTTAATGAGATCTTCGGGCTCCACCTCGATTAAGAGGTCGCTGATACCGCGATCATCTTTGCCTGGAACCGTTGCATTAAATCCGATACCGGTCTTCGCAGTACGCTGCTGAATGACCTTCTCAAGGCCATCAAATGCACCGCCACAGATAAACAAGATATTGGTAGTATCAACTTGTAAGAAATCTTGGTTTGGATGCTTTCGTCCACCTTGAGGTGGCACAGAAGCCATGGTGCCCTCAACTAGCTTTAAGAGCGCTTGTTGAACGCCCTCACCCGATACGTCACGAGTGATAGAAGGATTATCTGATTTACGGGAGATCTTATCAATCTCATCGATATAAACAATGCCACGCTGCGCTTTTTCTACGTTGTAGTCGCAAGCCTGTAACAACTTTTGAATAATATTTTCTACATCTTCACCAACATAACCTGCTTCTGTCAAGGTGGTTGCATCTGCCATCACAAACGGCACATCCAACATGCGCGCTAAGGTCTGGGCTAATAGTGTTTTGCCAGAGCCCGTTGGGCCAATCAGCAAGATATTGCTCTTAGCTAATTCGACACCGTCAACCATAGCTTTAGCAGGAAGCTTGGACTCTTTTTTATCAGAAGTCTCTACAGTCTTACCGTCTTTATCGAGCTTCTCTTTTTTGGGCTTTGGCAAATACTGTAAGCGTTTGTAGTGGTTATAAACCGCTACTGCTAAAGTCTTTTTAGCATGATCTTGACCAATCACATACTGATCCAAATTCTCACGAATCTGATGGGGTGTTGGCAAAGAATCATCGCCCTCAATCTTAGGCAACTTTGATAATTCTTCTTGAATAATGTCTGTGCAGAGATCAATACATTCATCGCAAATAAATACCGATGGGCCGGCAATCAGCTTTTTTACTTCGTGCTGACTCTTGCCGCAAAAAGAGCAATACAGAACTTTGTCTGCGCTAGTAGTGGTATTGATATCGCTCAAAATAACTATCTAAAAGGAAATTCGAATTAAGGGCGCTTATCGATAACTTTATCGATCAAGCCATACTCTTGAGCCTGGTCTGCAGACATAAAGTTATCACGATCAGTATCTTTAGCAATTGTTTCAATCGTTTGACCTGTGCGATCAGACAAAATCTTGTTTAAGCGCTCACGCAGATAAAGAATTTCACGGGCCTGAATTTCAATGTCTGAAGCTTGACCGCGTGCACCGCCTAATGGCTGATGAATCATCACGCGTGAATTCGGCAAGGCGTAGCGCTTGCCTTTCTCTCCGGCACATAATAAGAACGCACCCATGCTGGCAGCCATCCCCATACACAAAGTACTCACGTGTGGTTTGATGAATTGCATCGTGTCGTAAATTGCCAGGCCAGCTGATACAGAACCACCAGGAGAGTTGATGTATAGAGAGATTTCTTTATCTGGGTTCTCGCTCTCAAGGAATAGTAGCTGTGCAATTACTAGGTTGGCGGTTTGATCATTTACTTCACCAACCAAGAAAACAACGCGTTCTCTGAGTAAGCGGGAGTAAATGTCATAGGCTCTCTCACCTCGACCAGAGGTTTCAATCACCATTGGAACTAAACCCAAACCTTTGGGCTCTAAATTCTCAGACTGGAAATGATTCTGGTTCATGTGATCAGACCTTTATAAATTAATGACTTAGTTGAGCTTGCTGAGTTCTTCGAAGGTAACTGCTTTGTCAATCACTTTAGCCTGCGAAGTGAAATACTTCATCACATTATCTTCAAGAACCAAGTTCTCAACATCTTTAAGGCGGTTAGGATTGCTGTAGAACCAGCGGACCACTTCTTTTGGATCCTCGTAGGTAGCAGCCTGCTCATCAATCTCCGCTTTAATTTGATCTGCAGTGGCAGCCAAATTTTGCTGCTTAACTAAATCGCTCAAAATGAGACCAAGGCGAACGCGCTTCGTAGCTTGCTCAGCAAACATCTCAACCGGAATTGGCGCATCTTTCGCATTTGGAATGCCGCGCTGTATCAAGTCCTGACGTGCAGACTCCACTAAACGCTCTTGCTCTTGGGCAACCAAAGATTTAGGTACATCAAATTCGCAAATACTGTTGAGTTTCTCCATTACTTCGCCTTTTAACAAGGAGGTAATGCGACGCTTAGTTTCACGATCTAAATTTTCTTTGACTTCTTCACGCATCTTCGCAACGCCACCCTCGGTAACGCCTAAAGACAATGCAAAAGCATCATCAACTGCTGGCAGGTGCGCCCAATTGACTGACTTCACAGTGATGGTGAAATCAGCAGTTTTACCCGCAACATCTTTGCCGTGGTAATCCGCTGGGAAGCTTAGTGGGAAAGTCTTGCTATCACCTGCTTTGAGGCCCAAAGTAGCAGCTTCAAATTCTGGGAGCATGCGGCCTTCGCCGAGTACATATTCAAAGTTTTCCGCTTTACCGCCAGCAAATTCAACACCATCGATCTTGCCAACAAAGTCAATAACCACTTGATCGCCAGCCTGCGCAGCTGTATTTGTACCGCCATCACCATGAGCACCAGCATCGCCGCGCGGATGGTAATGTACTTGCTGCTTGCGCAATACATCCAGTGCACGATCAATTTCTGCATCGGAAATATCCGTTGTGTACTGAGTTACTTCTGCTTTAGAGATGTCGCCAATCTTCACTTCTGGCAAGACTTCAAAGTAAGCATCAAACACAATTTTATCTGCGTTTAATTCTGATTTTGGATCAAGGCGTGGTTGGCCAGCCAGTAGGATTTTTTCTTTTTGAGCTAATTCATAGAATAGTTCAGAGGCTTTGTCGAACTGGAGTTCAAAATCGACTTGCATGCCATATTGCTTTTCAACCATGGTCTTAGGCACCTTGCCTGGACGGAAGCCTGGGGCTTTCATGGTTTTACCCAATTTAGCCAAACGGTCTTCTCTAGCCTTTGCCAAATCGGCACGAGCGAACTCTAAGGTCACTTTGCGGTCTAACTGACCTAAATTTTCTATCTGCACAGCCATTCTCGTCTTTTAATTGAAAATCGGATTATGTGAAGCCCAAGCCAAGTAGCTATCTTGTGGTGCGAGGAGGGGGACTCGAACCCCCACACCATTGCTGGCGTCAGGACCTAAACCTGGTGCGTCTACCAATTTCGCCATCCTCGCGCGAATTCCGCAAACACTACCGAGCCAAAGCTTCACTCTAAAGACCATAATTCTACAATGCTTAGCGGTTGTGGAGGATATTTAGACCTTGTAGAGCAAAGCCACGGCATGGACTGCTATGCCCTCGCCCCTGCCAAGGTGCCCAAGAGATTCGTTGGTTTTAGCTTTGAGGTTGACATGGCTGGGCGTCACCAGCAAATCTGCTGCGATATTGCGGACCATTTCTGGTAAGAAAGTGGCTAATTTGGGTTTTTGGCAAACAATCGTTGCATCCACGTTGCCTACATGAAATCCAGTTGCTTGGATCTTTTGCAAAGCTGCTCTGAGCAAAATGCGGCTATCCATATCCTTGAACTGCGGATCTGTATCCGGAAAGAGCTGGCCAATATCATTTAAGCCTGCGGCACCCAGTAAAGCATCCGTTAAAGCATGCAACAAGGCATCCGCATCCGAATGTCCCAGCAAGCCCTTTTCATTAGGAACATGAACCCCACCTAGAATAAGCTTGCGACCCTCGACTAGGGCATGAACGTCATATCCCTGACCGATTCGAAATTGAGGAATGAGGGGCGTAATTGATGTCATGGGATTGTGAATGCTCTCTGAACGCTTAGTTTATAGAGGTTCGTAAGATCGTTTGCATCAAATCCCAATCTGCTGGGTGGGTTACTTTGAAGTTACGAGTTGCACCCTCAATTAATAGGGGGTTTTTGCCAGCAAGCTCCATGGCGCTGGCCTCATCTGTTATATCCGCCTCCAAGCGTATGCCACCTTCAATAGCGTCGTGAAGATCCTTTAAGCCAAACATCTGAGGTGTTTGGGCTTGCCATAGATGATCTCGGGATATCGTCTTCACAGCTCGGTTGGGATTGCCAGCAATCGCGGAGTTAGCATCAGCCATCTTGAGGGTGTCAGCTAGCGGCATTGCTAATAAGCCACCCTCGCCCGTTTGACTTACAGCAAGAATCAGTTTTTGAATGAGTTGAGGCGTGATTCCTGGTCTAGCAGCATCGTGCACCAGAACCCAATCGCTCTCAGGAATACCTGCCTTAAGCATCTCCGCCAAAGTATTGCGGACGGTTTCTTGACGGGTTGGTCCACCGCTCGGAGTGAACCGTACTGAGGGGGATTTGCTGGAAAGCATACCTAGGATGGGGTTATCAAGAAAAATAGGGCTTACACCCACCCAAATGGAGGCTATCTCCGGAGTCTTGATAAAGGCGTCCAGGGCAAAGGCTAGCATCGGCTTTCCTGCCAGCTCCTGAAACTGCTTTGGCAAGGCTCCACCAAGCCGAGATCCAGTGCCTGCCGTAGGTAACAGGGCATGACATTGAGGTAGAGACTGTGAAGATTGATTTCCAGAGGGCATACCTGATTCTATAATGAGCGCAGATGTCTGATGCATTAAAACTAGCACCCCCCATACCTGCACCGCGGGCTGGGCAGCGCTTTACCTTTTCAGGCCTAGTTGGCTCGTCAGATGCAGCACTTATCGCCCAATCTGCTCTTCGGTATCGCTTAGAGTTCTCAGTCATGGTCATTTTCTGTGCCCAAGCACAGGAGGCGCAGCGGCTTTTGGAAGAAATTCCGGCTTTTGCACCACAACTCAAAACACGCCTGCTGCCTGACTGGGAAATCCTGCCGTATGACCACTTCTCCCCACACCAGGATTTAGTTTCTGAACGCTTAGCGACTCTTTATGAATTACTCAACGGCAGCTGCGACATTGTTCTGGTCCCAATCACTACAGCTTTGCAAAGACTGGGACCGCCAAACTTTTTATCTGGACACACCTTCTTTTTTAGACAGGGTGACAAGCTCAACGAAGTCGCACTGAAACTGCAGCTACAGCAGGCAGGTTACGATCCCGTAAGCTCGGTGATGCGCCCCGGTGAATACAGCATCCGTGGCGGCTTGATTGATTTATTTCCAATGGGCTCCAGCTTGCCTTATCGCCTCGATCTTTTTGGTGATGAGATTGAGCAAATCAGAGCTTTTGACCCTGACACCCAACGCAGTCTCTATCCAGTAAAAGAAGTTCGCTTATTACCGGGTCACGAATTTCCATTTGATGATGCTTCACGTACCGCATTTCGGGGGCGCTGGCGTGAAGTTTTTGAGGGTGATCCAACTCGGTGCTCAATTTATAAAGATGCCAACCTGGGAATTCCTAGTGCAGGTATTGAATCTTATCTACCTCTCTTCTTTGAAGAGTCATCGACAGTTTTTGATTACTTTCCCCGTTCAGGCGATCCTGTTTGGGCGGTGACGATCGGCGATGTTGAAGAATCTATTAAGGGTTTTTGGAAAGATACACTTTCTAGATATGAATTCTTAAAACATGATCTTGATCGCCCTATTCTTCCGCCAGCTGAATTATTTCTAGATGTAGATCAATTCTTTACAGCGGCCAAGCCAAATGCGCGCTTAGCATTAAATAAAGAGGCGGATAAAGAATCCAAAGAGACTCCTCAATTTTTAGCTGTTCCCGACCTATCTGTTCATCGGCGAGACACCGATCCCATCAATCGACTGCGCACTTTAGTTGCTCAAGAAAAAGTACGTGTACTGATTTGTAGCGATAGCAATGGTCGTAAAGAATCCATTCGCCAACTGTTTGAAGATACTAATTCAGTTGCTGGTCAGCACGGTAAACCACTCTATCCACTGAAGCCAGCAAATTTTGAAGGCGTCTCTGATTTTATTAAGAGTGATGCTTTATTTGGCCTCGTAACAGCACAGCTATTTAATGGCTTTACCTGGCCTGCCGAAAACTTGATTATCGTAACCGAGGCAGAGCTGTTTACAGCCACCGCTCGCCAAAGACGTAAAGGTAAAGAGAGTGAGAGCGCCGATCCAGACATGCTCTTTAAGGATTTGTCTGAGCTCAAAATTGGTGACCCGGTTGTGCACTCTGATCATGGAATCGGTCGCTATCAAGGCTTAGTGCTTCTGAATTTAGCACCGCCTAAAGAAGATCCCATTTTTGAAGAGTTCTTGCACTTGGTATACGCCAAAGATGCCACTCTTTATGTGCCAGTACAGCAACTGCAGATGGTGACCCGTTATGCGGGCTCTGATCCTGACTCAGCACCATTACATCAGCTAGGCTCGGGTCAGTGGGATAAGGCAAGACGTAAGGCCGCTCAACAAATACGCGATACCGCAGCTGAACTTTTAAATCTATATGCCGCTAGAGCCATTCGCAAAGGTCATGCATTTGAATTCTCAGCCCATGACTATGCTGCGTTTGCAGAAAGCTTTGGATTTGAAGAAACACCCGATCAGGCTAATGCCATTGCTGCAGTTATTGGGGATATGACTAGTGGTACACCTATGGATCGACTGGTATGTGGTGATGTAGGCTTCGGTAAAACAGAGGTCGCCCTTCGTGCTAGCTTTGTTGCTGTCATGGGCGGCAAGCAGGTAGCCATCTTGGCGCCAACCACTCTTCTCGCTGAACAACATGTCGCGACCTGGAAAGATCGCTTTGCCGATTGGCCTGTGCGCATCGTCGAGCTCTCCCGCTTCAGAACCACCAAAGAAATTAATACTGCGCTAGAGGCGATTAGCAAAGGCGAAGCTGACATCATTATTGGTACACATAAGCTGCTTTCAAAAGAAACTCAGTTTGCTAATTTAGGCTTAGTGATTGTGGATGAGGAGCATCGCTTTGGTGTACGTCAAAAGGATGCACTCAAAGCATTACGTGCTGAAGTAGATATTCTGACTTTAACTGCCACTCCAATTCCACGAACTCTCGGTATGGCCATGGAAGGTTTGCGGGAGTTTTCTGTCATTGCAACCGCACCACAGAAACGCTTGGCCATCAAAACCTTTGTGCGACGAGAGGGTGATGGCGTTATTCGTGAAGCGGTCCTTCGAGAAATTAAGCGTGGTGGACAGGTTTACTTTCTGCATAATGAAGTCGAAACGATTCAAAATCGTAAGCATGCATTACAAGAACTCATTCCAGAAGCACGCATCAGTGTAGCGCACGGTCAAATGCACGAACGTGAGCTGGAGTCGGTTATGCGTGATTTTGTGACCCAGCGTACCAATATCTTGTTATGCACCACCATTATTGAAACTGGTATTGACGTTCCGACCGCTAACACCATCATCATGCATCGTGCTGATAAGTTTGGCTTGGCGCAGTTACATCAATTGCGCGGACGTGTTGGACGATCTCACCATCAGGCCTATGCCTATTTACTGGTTCCAGATCCTGAGGCGCTCAGTAAGCAAGCACAATTACGTTTAAATGCCATTCAAGCGATGGAGGAACTTGGCTCCGGTTTCTATTTAGCGATGCATGATTTAGAGATCCGTGGTGCCGGAGAAGTTTTGGGGGATAAGCAGTCAGGTGAAATACATGAGATTGGATTTCAGCTCTATACCGAGATGCTCAATCGTGCAGTGAAATCCTTGCGTAGTGGTAAAGAGCCAGATCTCTTATCACCACTTCAGGCGACAACCGATGTCAATTTAGGTGTACCAGCTCTCTTTCCAAATGACTATTGCCCGGATGTCCACGAACGACTGTCGATGTACAAGCGCTTTGCTGGAACAAGTGACTTCTCTGAACTCATGGGTTTGCGTGAAGAACTTGTAGATCGTTATGGTGATTTACCCGACCAAGCTAAATCTCTTTATGAAACCCATCGCTTGCGCCTAGAGATGGCTGGCTTTGGCATCAAAAAGATTGACGCCAGCCCTCTATCGATACAGATTCAGTTCATCCCTAATCCACCGATTGACCCGATGAAGATTATTCAACTGATTCAATCATCAAAATATATACAGCTAAACGGCCAAGATAAATTAAAAATTCTTCCCCAGAAAGAGAAGGATTTTGAGAAACTAGAGCAACGTCTTGACCAAATTCGGAAAATTCTGAGAAGCCTAAATGCATCTGCCATACTCAATACTGCTCAAGCCAGTTAATTATTAATTGCTTACTACCCATGTCCAGTCACCTCACACTTGTCGCTCTAGCTAACGCTGCGATCCCTGCAGAATTAAACGTTGCATTCATTGAGCATGCAAAAGTCTTAGGTATTGCAATTACTAAAGAGAGTATGGAGTACCCGCAGTCAAAATACTTCACTGCCCGCTGGACTTGTGCTCAAGTTTTATCGCCTGAAGCAAGGGTTGCTATGCGTGATATCGCCGCAGCACACGACACAGATTTAGCCTTTCTTTCATCAGCATTTAAGCCGGATGCAGTAAAAGTACTGGCGATGGATATGGACTCCACTCTCATTAATATTGAATGTATTGATGAGATTGCCGACTTCGCTGGTAAGAAAGCGGCTGTTTCAGAAATCACTGAGGCCACCATGCGTGGAGAAATTAAAGACTTTAAAGAGAGTTTGCGTAGACGGGTAGCTCTTTTAGCCGGTGTATCTGCTGATGTACTCGATTCGGTCTACAAAGAGCGTTTACGCCCTAACCCTGGCGCTGCTCAATTACTTGCTGGAGCAAATACTCAGGTACTTTATACGCTTCTAGTTTCTGGTGGTTTCACCTTCTTTACTGAAAAGCTGCAGCAAGAGTTAGGCTTCAAACAAGCCCAGGCCAATACCTTGGAAATCATTGACGGCAAACTGACAGGAAAAGTCATTGGCGATATCGTTGATGGTGCCGCTAAAAATGCCTATCTAGAACAAGCATGCGCTCTGATGAATTGCCTTAAAGAAAACTCCATCACCATAGGCGACGGATCCAACGATCTACCAATGATGCATGGCTCTGGAATCAGTATTGCCTATAAAGCAAAACCGATTGTTAAAGAAAAAGCCGACGCGGCTTTTGACCGAGTCGGCTTGGATGCTGCCTTACTACTGATTGCCTAAATCCCTTGGAACTAGGCTTATTCAGCAGCTGTTTCTTGCTTAGAGGCGCTCAAAAATAGTTGCGATACCTTGTCCACCGCCAATACACATGGTGACTAAAGCATATTTACCTTGAACGCGATGCAACTCATGGATAGCTTTAGTAGCAATTGCGGCACCAGAGCAACCAATTGGGTGACCCAATGCAATCGCTCCACCATTCACGTTAGTCTTGGCCGGATCTAATCCCAAACCTTTAGTGACGGCTAATGCCTGAGCAGCAAATGCTTCATTAGATTCGATCACATCAATTTGATCTAGTTTCAGTCCAGCGCGCTCAAGAGCAATCTTGGTTGCGGGGATTGGGCCCTCGCCCATGATGTGATTCGGTACGCCAGCAACAGCGTAAGAAACTAAACGAGCGATTGGCTTATGACCAGCCTTCTTCGCCGCTTCTGCATCCGCCAGCACAAAGAATGCTGCGCCATCATTAATGCCTGATGCGTTACCTGCAGTAACGCTACCACCCTCTTTTTTGAAGACCGCTTTCATCTTCGCTAAAGTTTCCATGGTGGTATCTGGCTTGCAGTGCTCGTCTGTATCAAACACCACATCGCCCTTGCGAGTTTTGATAGTGATTGGAACGATTTGAGATTTGAAGCGACCTTCTTTAATGGCATGTGCAGCACGGCGATGGGACTCTACTGCGAGAGCGTCTTGCTCTTCACGCGTGAGTTTCCACTTTTCAACTAGGTTCTCAGCGGTAACGCCCATATGACCGACGCCAAATGGATCTGTCAAAACAGATACCATCAAGTCGATCATTTTGGTATCACCCATGCGCGCGCCACTTCGCATTGCTGGTGAGCCATACATGCCACGTGACATCACTTCAACGCCACCACCAACACCGTAATCACAGTCGCCCAACATAATGGCTTGAGCTGTAGTCACAATCGCTTGTAAGCCAGAGCTGCACAAACGATTCAAGGCCATCGCAACAGATTCCATTGGCAAGCCAGCCTGGATAGACGCTACGCGAGCAACATAGGCGTAACGGTTGTCAGTAGGAATCGTGTTGCCTACAGTGATGTAATTAATTAAGGCTGGATCTACGCCAGAGCGCGCAACGGCCTCCTTCATCACAATACCGCCTAGCTCACTTGGCTCAAGGCTGCTGAGCGAGCCATTGAAGGCGCCAATTGCAGAACGTACAGCACTTAAAACGACGACATCTCGAGTCATAACAATCCCCTTTTTACGATACCTAATTAAGCAAAATAACGGGCCCATTCAAGGGCCAAAACTTTAGTTTTATTCTAATAGTCAAGTTTCGGCTATTAGGTCATGCCCTTGGGAGCTAATCACCGTAACTTTGATGATTTCACCTGTACGGTAGCGCTTTGATGGCTTACTTGGGGGTAAAACCCTGACCAAGCCATCAATTTCAGGAGCATCACCAATCGTTCGGCCAACCCCACCAGACTCATCAACCCGATCAATGATGACCTGAATGCGCTTGCCTATTTTTTTAGCAAGTCGCTTAATGGAGATTTCCTCAGCCTTAGCCATAAATCGGGCACGACGCTCTTCGCGCAATGAATTCGGAACAGGATTATCTATAGTATTGGCAGTTGCTCCATCTACTGGTGAATAGGCAAAACAGCCTGCACGATCAATCTGAGCTTCACCGAGGAAATGTAGGAGGTGCAAAAACTCTTCCTCAGTTTCGCCAGGGAAGCCGGCAATAAAAGTACTGCGAATTACCAAGTCAGGGCAAGCGGCTCGCCACGTCTGAATCCGTTCTAAATTCTTTTCGCCACTGGCTGGACGTTTCATGCGCTTAAGGACATCTGGATGCGAGTGTTGCAAAGGAATGTCTAAATAAGGAAGTACGCCAAAACCGTGGTCAGCAAACTCAGCCATTAAAGGCAGGACATCATCGACATGTGGGTATGGGTAAACATAATGCAGACGCACCCAAGCTTGATGCTCTCTCGCAATTTGGTTTAAGGCATTTACCAAATCAAACATTCGTGTCTTAACAGGTTTGCCATCCCAAAAGCCAGTGCGATATTGGATATCAACGCCATAGGCGCTCGTATCTTGGGAGACAACCAGTAACTCTTTTACCCCTGACTCAAATAATTTTTTTGCCTCTAGCAATACTTCACCAATCGGGCGTGAAACTAAATCACCTCGCATGCTTGGGATAATGCAGAAAGTACAGCGGTGATTACATCCCTCGGATATTTTTAAATATGCATAATGTTTTGGTGTGAGTTTGACGCCAATGGGTGGCAGCAAATCAGTAAAGGGATTATGCGGCTTTGGGAGGTGCAAATGAATAGCTTGCATTACCTCTTGGGTGGCATGCGGCCCTGTTACTGCAAGGACTTTAGGGTGAATGCTTTTAATGAGATCGCTGCCGTCTGCATTTTTTCGGGCACCTAAGCAGCCCGTCACAATCACCTTGCCATTTTCAGATAAGGCTTCACCAATCGCTGCGAGACTCTCCTCTACTGCGGAATCAATAAATCCACAGGTGTTCACGATCACCAGATCGGCACCAGAATAATCTTTGGCGGTCTCATAACCTTCAGCACTGAGTTGCGTGAGGATGAGTTCAGAATCAACTAGCGCCTTAGGACATCCCAAGGAAACAAAACCAACTTTACCTGCCACAATTATTCTTTTTCAGTCTTATTGGCTTGCCCAGAAAACGGGAAGCTACTGAACAGATTCGGAGAATTTTGCATTTGCTCCTGCATCTTCACAAATAGATCTTTACTTTGCTCCATATAGTTGCCCATGAGACCTTGCATCATTGGGTTTTGGAGATTCATCATCTTGGCCCAAGCTTCAGGTGTGCTGCCTGCGCCTAAACCCTCAGTTTGATCGCCTAACTTATTGTGAATATCCACGAAAGATTGCATAGTCTTTTCGAGATAACTACCCATCAAACCTTGCATGGAATTTCCGTAGAAGCGAATGATTTGAGAAAGCATTTGAGTTGAAAAAACTGGAGCTCCACCAGCCTCTTCTTCCAGAATAATTTGCAGCAAAATGTTACGAGTTAAATCGTCTTCAGTTTTTGCATCTACAACACCAAAAGCATCGCCAGCCATCACTAAATTTTTAATATCAGCCAGTGTGACATAAGCACTAGTTTGGGTGTCGTATAAACGACGATTGGGATACTTCTTGATTAAGCGGCTATCGCCGGCTTTTTTAGAACGTGTAGCCATGTAGTTTTTTCCTAACTCTTTGTACTGCAATGCAACATCGGCATAGTTTATCCCTAGTTTGAGCTAAAGGTAAATATGCCGATGCACAGACCACCAAAATTCTATTTTTATGGGATTTAGCCCGTATGCAGACCGCCATTTAAGGAGAAATCAGCACCAGTAGCGTAGCCACCATCATCAGAAGCAATCCAGCAGCAGATCGAAGCGATCTCCTCAGGGGTGCCTAAGCGCTTTACTGGAACGCCGGCAACAATCTTTTCTAATACATCTTCGCGAATGGCTTTGACCATATCGGTACCAATATAGCCAGGGGAAACCGTATTCACCGTTACGCCTTTAGAGGCCAACTCTTGTGATAAGGCCATCGTAAACCCGTGTAAGCCCGCTTTTGCTGTTGAATAGTTAGACTGACCAAACTGACCCTTTTGACCATTCACAGAAGAGATATTGATAATGCGACCCCAACCGTTATCAGCCATACCATCCACCACTTGTTTGGTAACGTTGAATAAAGAATTGAGATTGGTATCAATCACCGCTTTCCACTGATCTGGGGTCATTTTGCGGAAAACGCTGTCTTTAGTAATTCCGGCGTTATTCACCAAAACATCGACACGCCCTACTTCAGCTTTGACTTTATCGAATGCAGCAACGGTACTATCCCAATCGGAAACATTGCCCTCAGAAGCGATGAAGTCATAACCCAAGGCTTTTTGTTCGCCAATCCAGCGATCTTTGCGCGGAGAATTCGGGCCGCAACCAGCAATGACCTTAAAGCCATCCTTGGCAAGACGCTGACAAATAGCAGTACCAATACCACCCATACCACCAGTTACATATGCAATCTTTTGAGACATGTATTTCCCCTTATGAAAATATTATTGAGCGGCTGTGGATACTTTTTCTTTCACGTACTTACCAGGCGCTGCTTCTAGTTTTTTATAGCGTGCATTGCCAAACGTTTTGCTAGCTTTTACTTTCTTACCACCAAACTCTTCTAACCATTTTGCGTAGTTAGGCCACCAACTACCCTTAACATCTTTTGCTGCAGCTAACCACTCATCCGCAGACTTAGCCAATTTATTATTTTCAAAATAATGGCGCTTATTTTTTGCCGGTGGGTTAATCACGCCGGCAATGTGTCCAGAAGCACCCAAGACAAATCGATTTTTGCCTTTCAATATATGAGTAGATTCATAAGCAGATTTCCAGGGCACGATGTGGTCATCATGCGATGCATATATGTAGGCTGGAACAGCAATCTTGCCTAGGTCCACTTTTTCTCCACAAACCGTGAGCTTGCCAGGTTTGATCAATTCATTTTGCAAATAGGTATGACGTAAATACCAGCAGTACATTGGACCAGGCAGATTGGTTGAGTCGCCATTCCAGTAAAGCAAATCAAACGGCGGCGGCGAATTGCCTTTCAGATAGTTCTCTACAACATAATTCCATACCAGGTCATTCGGACGCAGGAAGGAAAAGGTATTACCTAAATCTAAGCCAGACATCATGCCGAATTGACCGCCTTCACCACCAATAGTGCCCTCACGTAACTTCACCATACTTTCATCGATGAACACATCTAAGATACCCGTGTCACTAAAGTCCAATAAAGTAGTGAACAAGGTTAAGCTTGCAACATAATTCTTTTTCCGTGCCGCCAATACTGCCAAGGCGGTAGAAGTTAAAGTTCCGCCGACACAAAAACCAAGAACGTTAATTTGATCTGTATCACCAATGTCTTTGACAACCTCAATTGCCTTAATGACGCCATCACCTACATAGTCATCCCAAGTAATTTTAGACATTGAAGCATCTGGATTTTTCCAGGAGACCAAGAAGACGGTGTGTCCTTGCTCAACCATGTAACGTACGACTGAGTTGTCTGGTTGTAAATCCAAAATGTAGTATTTGTTAATACAAGGCGGCACCATTAAGTATGGGCGCTCATACACTGTTTCAGTTAGCGGCGTGTACTGAATTAACTCAAAGAGATCATTGCGAAATACCACCTGACCTTCAGTTGTTGCAATATTCTTGCCAACTTCAAAAGCACTTTCATCCGTCTGTGAAACCTTCCCTTTTTTCAGATCGCCAAGCAAATTCACAATTCCGTTTTGAATGGATTGGCCCTGTGAGCTAATAATGTTTTCAAGAACTTCAGGATTAGTTGCAATAAAGTTTGATGGTGACAAGGCATCAATCATTTGCTCTGTAGTGAACAAAATCTTGGTCTTGGTTTTTTCATCCGCATCAACCGCTTTAGCAAGCGCAATCAAATGCTTTGAGTTCAGCAAATAGGTTGCTGCAATCATTTTGCTCCATGAGGAATGCCACGCTTTACCGGAGAACCGGCGATCTTTTACTTCGACAGCATCGGGATTGGTTGCAAGATGGGAGAACTCTGTGAAGTATTCTTTTTGAATTTCCGCTAAACGTTCTGGGGGAATTAACGCCATATGGTGTGGAGCCAAGGATGGCGCTACACCGGTATTCATGCCTGCTAACATAATGATCTCGTAAAGTTGTTGAGTTCATTCTCCATCTATCGGGCTGGAAGGGTTATACGCACTAACCCTAGCCCTAGAGCTAAGCTAGTAATAACCCCAAGATTAAGTGCTTTCTGAAATCCAGATGAGAGAGGCAAAGCGTCCCGTGACCTTATCCCGGCGGTATGAAAAGAAGCGCCCTGGATCATTCACGGTGCAAAACTCACCACCATCGATTTGCTCTATACCTAGGGTATTTAACCGATCTCTTGCTAGTAAATATAGGTCGGCTAAGTACTTGCCGGAAGTTCCAGCAATGGGAATAAAGGCTCTGGATAAGATTTCTTGATCCTGCTGGGCAAAGGCTTGCAACACATCCTCACCCACTTCAAATGCGCTGGACCCAATTGCTGGACCCATCCACGCACTGATATCACTCATCGTGAGGCCTGGAGATAGTGCAATCATTTCATTAATCGTGTTTTCCAGGATCCCGCCACTTAAGCCACGCCAACCGGCATGAGCCGCCCCAATCACATCGCCACTCCTGCTAGCAAATAAAACTGGCATGCAATCTGCAGTCAGAATAGCTAGCACCTCATTTGGGATATTGGTGACTGAGGCATCTGCCTCGTAGGGTCCATTGCCCAAAGCATTTCTCGAAGCTGGGGTACTGACTGTGACCCCATGAATTTGTTTGAGCCAAAGTGGCTCTGCAGGAAGCGCTGACCTAAGGATGCTGCGATTTTGTAGAACATCCGCTGCATCGTCGCCCGCATTCAGCCCAAGGTTAAGGTAATTAAATGGTGCCTTACTCAGGCCACCTTGCCGAGTAGTGCAAAAAGCCTGGATTTGCTGCGATACAGTCCAGTTTGGTTCAATCTTATTGAGCGCGTTGATCATTTTTAATGGAGGCCAATAGGGCCTCTTCTCTTGGCAAGTCGGCTTCCGTCATTCCCACCAAGGGCAATAAATCGAATAAATCTTGGGGAGGCAATCTAAACCAGGTCATAACTTCTTGAGTTGCTGGATGCTGCAGGCTTAAGGCGTAAGCATGTAAAGCCTGGCGACTAAAAGGCAATGATTTAGCTACTCCTGGAGTCCTCTTACGGTAGACTGGATCACCTAAAAGAGGAAAGCCCAAAGACTCCAGATGAACCCGAATTTGATGGGTACGGCCAGTCTCTAAGCGGCACTCTAGCAAAGCAACTGAACTTTGGGCAAAGCTACCTTTGGCTAAGCGCCGAAATAAGGTGGCAGCAGGTTTACCTTGAGCAGAACCGGCAGCCATTTTGAGTCGATCACGCTGATCTCGACCAACAGTCGCCAGTACCTTGCCCTGTGAGGGGGCATCACCCCATACCAAAGATAGATAACGTCTCCCAACTGTCCGCTCTTGAAGTTGCCTTACCAGTGAGGTTTGGGCAATATCTGTTCTGGCAACCACCATTAGTCCGGAGGTATCTTTGTCTAGGCGGTGGACAATCCCCGCTCTTGGAAGCTGCTTTAGCTCCGGAAAACGATAAAGCAAAGCATTTAACAAGGTTCCCGTCCAATTCCCAGCAGCAGGATGAACCACGAGTCCAGCAGGTTTATTGACCACAATAATAGAGTCATCCTCATAAACGACATCGAGCGCAATGTTTTCAGGGGAAAAAGCAAACTGTTCAGGCATTTCCTGTGGAAATACCTTAATACTCTCGCTCCCACGTAATAAATGACGAACTTTAGTGACTTTTCCATCCACCGTGACCGCCCCAGCCTCAACCCAGGATTTGAGTCGGTTACGAGAATAATCGGGCAAAGCGCCGCCAAGAAACTTATCCAAACGCTCGCCACTGACCTCAGGGGGAACTTCTAGGGCTATAAAATCCTCATCATCGATATAATCAATGGGATTCGAATCGGGAGTATGCGTCAATGCCACGCTTAAAGAGCCTTTTAGTTATGTCGGACGTTATTACAGACGCCAGTTTAAGGCTTGCCGCCACCCTTGGGTCATCTTCCAGAAAATCCCTGATTTCTCTCCTTGTTAGCACTAGTGCTGCCTGTCTTGTCCTGAGCGGATGCGCTGGCAGTGATGGCCAAAAAGATGAAACTGATATTTGGTCAGAGACAAAACTGTATTCCGAAGCCAATGAGAAACTAAAAGATGCGGACTATGCAAAGTGCGGTAAGTATTTTGAAAAACTAGAGGGTCGCTTCCCTTTTGGGCCCTACTCTCAACAGGCACAAATTAATGCTGCCTTCTGCTATTGGAAAGCACAAGAGCAAGCCCAAGCCCAAGTTGCTATCGATCGATTTATTAAGCTGCATCAAGGCAGTCCTAATTTAGATTACGGCTACTACCTCAAGGGCTTAATTAGCTTTAATGATGATTTAGGTTGGCTCGGTAAATTTACAGGGCAAGATTTGAGTGAGCGCGATCCAAAGGCAGCTAAAGAAGCTTTTGAGTCTTTCAAAGTTGTTGTTGAGCGTTTTCCTGATAGTAAATATGCGCCCGACTCTTTAGATCGCATGCGCTATATCGTCAATTCATTAGCAGAGGCAGATGTCATTGTGGCTCGCTTCTACTATCAACGCGGCGCCTACTTAGCTTCTGCTAATAGAGCTCAGCTCGTGATTCGAGATTACGATCGCGCACCAGCCGTTGAGGAAGCGCTCTACCTTCTGACAAAGTCTTATGAGAAGCTGGGCATGACTGATCTTAGTGATGATGCAGCACGTGTCTTTAAGCTGAATTTCCCTGATAGTCAAATGTTACTGACCGGTCAGCGCGTTCAAAAAGAACGTCGCTGGTGGCAGATCTGGAATAGGTAAGAGTAAGGCCGGCCGTTTCACTCAGTTAGCACTGACACCCTCTGCGCCAATGCGCAAATAAGTTCATAGCCGATGGTGCCGCTCATTTGAGCCACATCATCTACCGGCACTTCATTACCCCAGAGCTCTACCACACTGCCTATTTTGGCATTAGGTGCTTCGCGCAAATCGATCGTTAACATGTCCATAGAGACTCTCCCAACAATCGGGCAAATGACACCTTCCCCCTGAGCATCAGCATTCTCAACCCAAACTGGCGTGCCATCTTCCGCATGACGTGGATATCCGTCAGCATAACCGCCAGCGATCACACCAATGCGCATATCTTCTGGAGCTTCATAACGACCGCCGTAACCAACATGGTCACCCTTCTTTAGATTTTGGATATCGATGATTTCACTACGTAAACTCATCACCGCTTGAAATTCAGAGCGAACGATATCGGCATGCACCCCAGTTGGTGAAACGCCGTACAGCAGAATGCCTGGGCGTATCCAGTCTCCCAACGCATTGCGATGCCAAAGGATCGCAGCTGAATTAGCCAAGGAAGACGGAGCCTCGAGCCCTTGAGTAGTTTTATTGAAGCACTCCATTTGCTCACCGACCGATGGTGAGCGCTCAACCTGGTCTGCATTAGCGAAGTGAGTCATGTGATGGAGATGGTATCCAGCAGCATGCAAACGATGAAAGGCAGTTCGGTATTGCTCTGGTCTGAAACCAAGGCGATTCATTCCAGAATTCAGTTTTAAAAAGACATTGATCGGGCGATCCGAATGATTTTCAAAGCTTTCAAGCCATATAACCTGCTTCTCGCTATGTACCACTAAGTCACACTGAAGCTTGATTACCAACTCGAGCTCCTGCTGACTAAAAAGACCTTCTAGCAATAGGATTCGACCTTCCCAGCCGTGGCTCCTTAACCATTGTGCATCTGCAATATCTAGCAAAGCAAAGCCATCGGTAGACTCTAGCCCTTTAAATGCGGCTTCCAGGCTGTGGCCATAGGCTTTTGCCTTCACCACTGACCAGATCTTCGATTCCGGTGCAAGCTCCCGAATGCGGCCTAAATTATGTCGAAAGGCATCAGTGTGTATAGTTGCCACAATAGGCCTATTAATAAAGCGGTTAGCCAACAGACTCATTTACACCCTCCTTTCATGTTTTAATTACTTCAATGACTAGATTGTACGAATGAACCGTAGTTTTTACATCATTATGGCGGCGCAATTTTTTTCGTCGCTTGCTGATAACGCATTGCTGATCGCAGCAATCGCCCTCTTGGTCCAGCTGAGCGCTCCGGCCTGGATGACGCCTTTACTCAAATTATTCTTCGTCCTCTCATATGTATTGTTGGCAGCCTTTGTGGGGGCCTTTGCTGACTCCCGCCCCAAGGGTAATGTCATGTTCATCACCAATACGATTAAATTTGTCGGTTGTGTAGTCATGCTGTTCGGAAGCCATCCCTTATTAGCCTATGCGATTGTGGGTTTGGGTGCGGCCGCCTACTCTCCTGCCAAATACGGCATCCTTACAGAATTACTCCCACCTGAAAAGCTGGTGGCAGCCAATGGCTGGATTGAGGGCCTTACGGTAGGCTCCATCATTATGGGTACTGTTCTTGGCGGCGTCTTAATTAGCAAGTCCGTATCTGAAAGTCTTCTGGGGTTTGACATGCCCGTCCTAGAGACTAGCATCGATACCGCAGCAGAGTCCGCCATTATGATCATCATGATGATTTATGTGCTGGCAGCACTCATTAATTTACGTATTCCAGATACTGGGGCGCGCTACGAGTCACAAAAAGCGAATCCAATTGAGTTAGTAAAAGATTTTGCTATCTGTTTTAAGACGCTTTGGGATGATCGTCTTGGTCAGATTTCATTGGCGGTTACCACTCTGTTTTGGGGGGCTGGCGCCACTTTGCAATTTATTGTGATTAAGTGGGCTCAGGTTGCTCTTCATATGACCCTATCCCAGGGAGCTATTCTCCAAGCAATATCCGCATTTGGAGTTGCCGGAGGTGCTGTATGGGCTGCTTGGCGTATACCTCTTAGAAGTTCACTGAAGGTTCTACCATATGGCATTGCCATGGGTTTAGTCGTCTGTGTCATGGCTATATATAACTCAGACATGCTGCCCAATATTACTGTCTTGACTGTCGGCAAGTTCGAGCTTTCGCTCAAATTGCTGCCAGCATACTTCTTATTGATTTTGGTAGGCTGGTTAGCGGGCTATTTCGTAGTGCCCATGAACGCCCTACTTCAGCATCGCGGGCATGTGCTGATGTCTGCCGGCCACTCCATTGCAGTTCAAAACTTTAATGAAAATATTTCTGTTTTGATGATGCTGCTAATCTACTCTGGATTGATTTGGTTAGATGTTCCAATCCAGGCAGTCATTATTGGCTTTGGTGTCGCGGTTAGCGCGATCATGTGGCTGGTAATTAAACGTCACGCTGCCAATCAAGCTGAATACGATTCCATGCATTTAATTGGCGAACATAAGCACTAAGCCCAAGGCTTAGATATTTTGTAATACTGACTTAGCAAGCAGTAGATCTTGCCAAAATAGCACTTTATCCTTTGGCCTAGAAAGCAGTTGATTTAATTCAAAAGTAGCTATCAGCGGCAGATCCTCTGCCCCATCAGCATGAATTGCTAAAACAGTTTCACGAAGCTCTGGCAGAGCATCACGTTCACCAGATAATTTTTGGGCAGCAGCGCCACCAAATGCTAGAGCAACTATAGGTGTTCCGTCTTGTGGCAATAGTTCGGGACTGAATTTGTCCGCAGGATTTTTCCAAGACCACTCTTGTGGAGTTAGACCGAGAACCCGAATGGTGTTTTGAAAAAGTACTTCCGCATCACCCTGCGGTTTATTACCAAAAAACCACCATACTCCTAAAGAGTGACGCTCTTGTGTTTCTGTAACAACAGATGATGCAGGGGCAGCCCCGCCAACCTGATCGTTACTTATTTGGACACCAAGCATCGCTTGAGTATGCTCTGGAGCGGCATCGCGCGATGTCCACTCAGTAATACCCATTTCTTTAAGAAACGTGGAATTTGTACTCATATTCATGCCTCAAGCTTAATCGATTTAGCTAAAACTAGGGCATCTTCACGTAAGCCATTGACAGCATCGGCTGGGTAATAATTTTTGCGTAAACCGATCTGCTCATAACCAAGGTCTTGATAGAGCTGGAGGGCTGCCTCGTTACTGGGGCGAACCTCTAAAATAATTCGGGGCATTTTTTGCTGTGCAGCTACACCCTCAATTGCATTCATCATCTTTACACCAATACCCAAACGACGTAATTTCGGTGAAACAGTAATATTCAGAAGATGCAACTCATCTACAGCAGGAAACAAGATGCAATAGGCCCAAAGAATATCTGGGTCCAAATAACTACCTTTTACCGCATCTGCTAACTGGGGCCTTACACAATAAGCCCAATGACCTGCCGCCAATGAGTCTGAGAAATTGCCCTTAGTCCATGGATGAATATGTGAAACAGATTCAATAGCGAGAACCGAATCCAAATCCGCCACAGTCATAGGCAAAAATGAAAGCTCAGAAACACCCTCAGTATGTGATTGCACAGAGTTAAGACTATCAGCCATGCTGTAGACTCCGCTCCGCAGAAGTTAGTGCCACCTTATTGCGAATGTATAGCGGTTCCAATAAGTGAACATCTTGTTGGAGACCCTTGCTCCACATATCTTGGGCACACGCTAAAACGCCTAAAGCATTCACCCCGATAGTTGAATCGAAATGGCTGCTGGCAAATGGCCTAGGATTACTGGCAAGGAGACGATCACCAAACTCTGCAATTGCACTTCCCGCTAAAAAATCAATATTCTTAAGCTCAACACTCTCTGGTGCAGTTAGATGAATATCGCCCTGACGCTGAGGCAATAGATTTGTTCCAACTCGGTAGTTGGCCCAGTAAACTTCTTCCATACGAGCATCAACAGAAATGACAAAAGACTGAGCTCCAGAAACAACAAATGCAGGAGTTTGAATCAGTTGACTGGCAATGGCATCCAGGCTGGCAACAGGAAGCACTGGCAAGCGAGCGGCTGTTGCTAAACCCTGAACAGCAGCAACGCCAAGTCGGACGCCTGTAAATGCCCCAGGACCGACTCCTATCGCAATGGCATCAAGGTCGTTCAGTTCAATCGTGGCTTCGGATAAAAGCTCTTGCACCCAAGGCAATAAAAGCTGGCTAGCTCCAGCAGACACTTTTTGGTGACGGGCTAAGGGGGTAGCGCCATCTAAAGATAAAGCCACCGAACACCAAGCTGAGGAGGTGTCGATGGCCAATATATAGGTCAATTTGGACTCTCTTGATCTTATGAACTCAAGCCTGCAATGATATCTTGTGGCGCCTGAACTAGCTCGATCAATACACCCTCACCGGAGAAAGGAAACTCCTCATTTCCCTTGGGATGAACAAAAGCAATGTCGTAACCAGCGGCACCCTTACGTATCCCGCCAGGAGCAAAGCGAAGACCTTGGGCGGATAACCATTCGACAGCTTTAGGAAGGTCATCAACCCATAAACCAATGTGATTAAGGGGCGTTTGATGAACAGCGGGCTTCTTTTCAATATCAAATGGCTGCATCAAATCAACTTCAATTTCATGAGCTCCCTTACCGATAGCGCAAATATCCTCATCCACGTTTTCACGCTCAGATACAAAAGTGCTTTTGTACTCAAAGCCTAATAAGTCAACCCAAAGCTTACGAAGCCGATCCTTATCTTCGCCGCCAATCGCAATCTGCTGAATCCCCAATATCTTGAATGGCTTAGTCATGATTATCCTATTCAAAGCGAATAATCAATTGATCAACCGCTAAGCTTTCACCAGCCTTGGCACAGATTTCCGCAACGACACCATCTTGAGCCGCAACCAGGGTATTTTCCATCTTCATTGCTTCAATAGCGGCTAATTTTTGACCAGCAGTCACTGTCTCGCCGACCTTAACTGAGATATTAGTCAATAAACCAGGCATTGGAGACATCAATAACTTTGAGGTGTCTGGTGGAACTTTAACCAACATACGGCGCTGAAGCTCGGCACCAAGAGGACTTAGCACCATACACTCGTAATGTGCACCATCTATTACAAGAGCGTATTTCACACCCTTACGCTCTACCTGTGCGGTTATTTTGTGTGTGCCATTGATAGTTGCGCGCAAACAAATTTCACCTGGACGCCAATGGCTAACGATGTTGTAGCGACTAACATCGCCCCCCTCTTCAATGTAGACAGAGTAAATGCCATCTTTAAGCTCAACCCGAATAGGGACTTCTTTGATCTCTTCGCTTGAGCCTACACGCGATCCAGTAACGACAACAAACCTCTTTGCAATCGTCATTTCATGACCGGCTAACTGGCCATCAATCATTTTGATATGCTCAAGGTAGCGGTAGCGCATGAATGCCGCTAGGGCTGCCAAACGTTTAGGATCAGCTGGTTGCACAGAATCTTTTTTGAAACCATCTGGATACTCTTCGGCAATAAAACCAGTGGTGAAGTCGCCCGATACAAAGCGTGGATGCTGCAATAAAGCCGCCTGGAAGGGAATGTTTGAGTGAATGCCACGAATGACAAAGTCATTAAGCGCAGAGCGCATCTTCTCAATTGCCTCAGTACGATCCTTGCCATGCACAATCAGCTTAGCAATCATAGAGTCGTAATACATCGGTATCTCACCACCCTCATAAACGCCCGTATCTACACGCACACCATCTAGCTCTGCTGGTGGACGGTATTTAACTAAGCGCCCAGTAGATGGCAAGAAGTTACGAAATGGATCATCTGCATTAATACGGCACTCCATCGACCAACCATCGAGCTTAATATCTTCCTGCTTGAATGCTAGCTTTTCACCAGCAGCCACACGAATCATCTGCTCGACCAAATCAAGACCAGTAATACCTTCTGTCACTGGGTGCTCAACTTGTAAACGGGTATTCATCTCAAGGAAGTAAAAGGACTTATCTTTACCCACTACGAACTCTACGGTACCGGCTGATTGATAGTTAACTGCCTTTGCTAAAGCAACGGCTTGCTCACCCATGGCCTTGCGAGTTGCAGGATCAATAAATGGAGACGGCGCCTCTTCAATCACCTTTTGATGGCGTCGCTGAATTGAGCAATCACGCTCACCGAGATACACGATATTGCCATGGGCATCACCCAGCACCTGAATTTCAATATGACGAGGGCCTTCAACAAATTTTTCAATGAAGACACGATCATCACCAAAGCTATTGAGAGCTTCAGTGCGACAGGCTGTAAATCCCTCAAACGCCTCTTTATCGTTAAAGGCGACACGTAAACCTTTGCCGCCACCACCTGCTGATGCCTTAATCATGACAGGATAGCCAATACCTTGGGCAATCTTTACGGCGTCATCAGCTTTTTCTATAGCCTCATTAAATCCAGGTATCGTATTCACTTTGGCTTCTAAAGCGAGTTTTTTCGAGGCAATTTTGTCACCCATTGCTGCGATAGACTGATGCTTGGGGCCGATAAAAACTATCCCCTCTTCTTCACAACGACGTGCGAATTGCTCATTCTCGGATAAGAAACCATAGCCAGGATGCACGGCTTCGGCGCCAGTGTCCTTGCAGGCCTGAATGATGCGATCCATCACTAAATAGGACTCACGCGACGGTGCAGGTCCAATAAAAACTGCTTCATCGGCCATCTGTACATGACGCGCTTCTTTATCAGCTTCAGAGTACACGGCAACCGTCTTAATACCCATCTTTTTAGCGGTTTTCATCACACGGCAAGCAATCTCGCCGCGGTTAGCAATCAAAATTTTCTTAAACATTTTCGTAGTCATGATTTTTTTCGGCGCCTTAAAGGGGGATATTGCCGTGTTTGCGCGGTGGATTTATCAGCACTTTATCCTTAAGCATTGCCAAAGACCGTGAGATACGCTTGCGTGTCTCATGCGGCAAGATCACATCATCTATATACCCACGACGACCAGCTACAAATGGATTAGCAAACTTGGCCTTGTACTCAGCTTCCCGAGCCGCAATTTTTGCTGGATCAGATTTTTCCTCACGGAAAATTATTTCAACAGCCCCTTTTGGACCCATTACTGCAATTTCAGCTGACGGCCAGGCGAAGTTCACATCGCCACGCAAGTGCTTAGAGGCCATTACATCATAGGCGCCACCGTAAGCCTTGCGAGTGATCAGCGTCACCTTAGGAACCGTACAATCCGCATAAGCGTAGAGTAACTTTGCACCATGCTTAATAATGCCGCCATACTCCTGAGATATACCCGGCATAAATCCTGGCACATCAACTAAAGTGACTACTGGAATATTGAAGGCGTCGCAAAAGCGAACGAAACGTGCAGCTTTGATAGACGCTTTGATATCCAAGCAGCCAGCTAAAACTAAAGGCTGATTAGCAACGATACCAATCGAGCGACCTTCCATGCGAGCAAAACCGATCAGAATATTTTTAGCGTAATCTGGCTGGAGTTCAAAGAACTCACCATCATCGACAATTTTCCCGATCAATTCTTTCATATCGTAAGGCTGATTAGGATTGCTTGGCACCAATGTGTCTAGCGAGAAATCAGGCTCTTCGGTGCGTTGCGCCCCATTAATCATGGGGGGCTTTTCACGATTGGATAATGGGAGATAGTTAAAGAAACGACGGAGCATCATGATGGCATCAACGTCATTATCAAAAGCTAGATCGCAAACTCCTGAAATGGTTGAGTGAGTCATTGCGCCACCGAGCTCTTCAGCAGTCACATCCTCATGGGTTACCGTCTTTACGACTTCTGGACCAGTTACAAACATATAAGAACTGTCCTTCACCATAAAGATGAAATCAGTTAAGGCTGGCGAATATACAGCGCCGCCAGCTGACGGACCCATAATCAACGAAATTTGCGGAATAACACCCGAGGCAGTGACATTGCGCTGGAAAATTTCAGCATAGCCACCTAAGGAAGCAACACCCTCTTGAATACGCGCACCACCAGAATCATTTAAGCCAATGACAGGTGCACCGACCTTAAGCGCCTGATCCATGATCTTACAAATCTTCTCCGCATGAGCCTCTGAAAGCGAGCCTCCCAACACGGTAAAGTCCTGTGAAAATACAAATACCAAGCGACCATTAATCATGCCGTAGCCAGTAACAACACCATCACCCGGAACAGTCTGATCAGCCATACCAAAGTCATGGCAACGATGCTCAACAAACATATCCCACTCTTCAAAGGTGCCAGCATCTAACAAGAGCTCGATACGCTCGCGTGCAGTTAACTTACCTTTGGAGTGTTGAGCAGCAATACGCTTTTGCCCACCACCTAACCTGGCGAGCTCACGCTTTGCTTCTAGCTGTTGAATGATTTCCTTCATAACTACTCCTTAGAAAAATTCGTGACCCATTGCCTCGAGCAAACGCCTAGCAGCAACAGAGGCAGCCATAGTTCCTTGATTAACCTCGGCGCTCAGACTGGGTAAAAGTGCTTGTACTGCTGGGTGGTTCTGAAAAGCATTCTTAAGACCGGCATCAATCCGATCCCACATCCAAGATCCAGCTTGTTGCTTACGCCGAGATGCTAGTTGACCGTTCGCATTTTGTAGTTTCTGAAAATGCAGAATTTTTTCCCACAGTTCAGGAACGCCATTGCCCTCTAGGGCACTTAAGGTCATGACGGTCGGATGCCAATACTCCAAATGATGTGTGGCATGGTCAGGGTTACCTTGAAAGCCTAATAATCGCAAAGAGCTAGTGATAAATAATTGTGCACGCATGGCGGCATCAGGATCGATATCAACCTTATTAATCACAATAAGATCAGCAATTTCCATCACGCCTTTTTTTATTGCCTGTAGATCGTCGCCTGCATTAGGCAGTTGCAATAAGAGGAACATATCGGTCATACCGGCAACGGCAATTTCACTTTGACCTACGCCTACGGTTTCAACAATCACAATGTCAAAACCGGCCGCCTCGGCAACGAGCATCGCTTCGCGTGTTTTCTCAGCAACACCGCCTAATGTGCAGGATGAAGGGCTCGGACGAATAAAGGCGTTATCCAGGACAGATAATCTCTCCATACGAGTCTTATCGCCCAAAATAGAGCCGCCCGATAAGCTCGAGGAAGGATCAATAGCCAGAACAGCAACGCGATGACCTTTTGCAATTAAATCCAAGCCTAGCGTTTCGATGAGAGTAGATTTGCCAACGCCAGGAACACCTGATATGCCCAAGCGAAATGATTTACCCGTCTTTGGTAATAAAGTATTGAGAACCTCATCAGCACGTTGACGATGATCCATGCGAGTAGACTCAAGCAAAGTAATGATCTTGGCCAATGCTCGGCGCTGCGCCGATGACGGCACACCCGTGAGATCATTCACTAAAGCTTGGTCTACTGCATTAAGCATGCTGATTTCTTTTATCTAAAGTTAATCAGGCTTTACAGATTTACGAATCTGCTCAAGTACATCCTTAGCAGATGCTGGAATCGGAGTGCCCGGGCCATAAATACCCTTAACTCCAGCCTCATATAAGAACTCATAATCTTGTCTAGGAATGACTCCACCCACGAAGACAATGATGTCGTCGGCACCCTGTTTTTTCAATTCAGCAATGATGGCGGGAACTAAAGTTTTATGACCCGCTGCCAAAGTGGAAACCCCTAGAGCATGTACATCATTCTCAATGGCTTGACGAGCGCACTCCTCAGGAGTCTGAAACAACGGCCCAATATCTACGTCAAAACCTAAATCAGCAAAGGCGGTCGCAACCACCTTAGCGCCGCGATCATGGCCATCCTGACCTAGTTTAGCAATCATCACACGCGGACGACGGCCAAAGTCTTTTGCGAAATCGGCGATCTCGACTTTCAATTTATCCCAGCCTTCGGCTGAATCATAAGCAGCTGCATACACACCGGTCACCTTTTGAGTATCGGCGCGATGGCGCCCGTAAACTTTTTCCAATGCATCAGAAACTTCACCAACCGTAGCGCGTAAACGTATCGCTTGCACAGCTAATTCCAATAGGTTGCCAGTATTTTCTTCTGCGGCTTTAGTCAATGCTTCTAATGCTGCTTCTACTTTCTTAGAGTCGCGCTTTGCCTTGATGTCTTTTAAGCGAGCAACTTGGCTTTCTCGAACCTTGTCGTTATCAATCATCAAAACATCAACCAAGTCTTCTTTTCCAAGCTTATATTTATTGACGCCCACAATCACATCAGAGCCTGAATCAATCTTTGCTTGTTTTTCAGCAGCCGCAGCTTCGATCTTGAGCTTAGCCCACCCACTCTCGACCGCCTTAGTCATGCCGCCCATAGCATCAACTTCTTGCACGATCTCCCATGCTTTATCAGCCATCTCTTGAGTAAGATTCTCCATCATGTAAGAGCCAGCCCATGGATCGATCACGCTAGTGATGTGAGTTTCTTCTTGCAGAATTAACTGAGTGTTGCGGGCTATACGGCTAGAGAACTCAGACGGCAAGGCAATAGCTTCATCAAAGGAATTGGTATGTAAAGATTGTGTGCCACCAAATACAGCGGCCATTGCTTCAACTGTGGTGCGAACAACGTTGTTATACGGATCTTGCTCAGTCAAGGACCATCCAGATGTCTGGCAGTGCGTACGCAACATTAACGACTTTGGATTCTTTGGTTCGAAGGACTTCATAATGCGCCACCAGAGAAGGCGCGCAGCGCGTAACTTAGCAACCTCTAAGTAAAAGTTCATGCCTATAGCAAAGAAGAATGAGAGGCGGCCAGCAAAGCCGTCTACATCCAAGCCTTTTGCCAAAGCAGTTTTGACATACTCTTTACCGTCAGCCAATGTGAATGCTAATTCAAGAACTTGGTTTGCGCCTGCCTCTTGCATGTGATAACCCGAAATCGAGATCGAGTTAAATTTCGGCATGTGTTTGGCGGTGTATTCAATAATGTCACCGATGATGCGGATCGAAGGCTCTGGTGGATAGATATAAGTATTGCGCACCATAAACTCTTTCAGAATGTCATTCTGAATCGTGCCTGACAGCAACTCCTGCTTCACTCCCTGCTCCTCACCAGCAACGATATAACCCGCCAACACCGGCAATACTGCCCCGTTCATCGTCATCGAAACAGAGACCTTGTCCAGAGGAATCCCATCGAACAAGATTTTCATGTCTTCCACCGAGTCGATAGCAACGCCTGCCTTACCAACGTCACCAGTCACGCGCGGATGATCAGAGTCGTAACCACGATGAGTCGCCAAGTCAAAAGCAACAGAAACACCCTGGCCGCCTGCATCCAGAGCCTTACGATAAAACGCATTGGACTCTTCTGCAGTTGAGAAACCAGCATACTGGCGAATGGTCCAAGGGCGTACTGAATACATGGTTGCTTGTGGCCCACGTATGAATGGCTCAAACCCTGGTAATGAATGTGTGTACTGAAGACCCTCAGTATCTTGGGCTGTATATAAAGCCTTTAGGTGAATACCATCCGGTGTTTGCCAACCTAATTTATCAATATCACCATTGGGCGCTGACTTTTGGGCTGATTTTTTCCAAGCATCTAAATCATAATCTGGCACATTGGGCCAAGTATTCGATGAATTCGATGCAGATTTTTTCTCACTTGTACTCACAAAGCACTCCCGGTTGGCTTTCTACATCATGACTAATTTTCGTATGGCTATTTTGCTTGACTTTTTTGAATTTGTCTAGATACTGTATACATAATTATGAATACAAAACTAATAAACAGACCTCTTTATGAAGATGTTGCCGAGCGTTTACGAGAGCAAATCTTCTCCCATGAATTAGCCCCAGGAAGCTGGCTAGATGAGCAAAGCTTGGCTGCTGCCTTTGGAATTAGCCGCACGCCCATGCGTGAGGCCATTAAGGTACTTGCCTCCGAAGGTCTTGTCACAAGCAAAATGAATAAAGGCTCTTATGTCACCGAGGTTGATAGACGTGATTTAGAGCAAATCTTTACTGTTCTTTCCCTACTGGAGGGTCAGGCGGCAAAAGAGACGGCAATTAATGCTACTGAGGCTCAGCTAACTGAATTGGATGATTTACATCATCGTCTCGAAAAGGCCGCTGCAGATCGCGATATCGGGCAGTTTTTTGAATTTAATGTCAAATTTCATGAATTAATCCAAGAAATTGCAGGGAACAAGTGGATGAATGGCGTTATTGATGACCTGCGTAAGGTACTCAAGCTCCAAAGACGGGATTCATTGAGTAGAGGAGGTCGCCTTTTAAGCTCCCTGCTTGAGCATCGAGAAATTCTTCAGGCCATTCTAAAAAGAGATCCCATAGCTGCTGAGCTGGCTATGCGCAATCACCTCGCTAGAGGGCTTGAGGCCACAAAATAAGAGATGTACTGCGAAATCTATAAAAAACAAAGGCTTAGGTAATTAACCTAAGCCTTTATAGTGAGTTCAACTAAGCAAGTAAATTACTTCCTTACAACAAAGTTCCCAGGCAATTTAGCGATATAAGCAGCCATGTCGTGAAGATCAGCATCGCTGTAAGGCTTGGCCTGAGAAGACATTACTGCATTGTTACGGCCAAACTGCGGGTTGGAGCCGCCAACTTGGTAAGCACGCAAAGCGTAGTAAAGGTAGTCAGCATGCTGGCCAGCTAACTTTGGGTAAGCTGGCAAGATAGGTGCATTAAGCCCAGCACCATGACAGGAAGCACAGTTGCCCTTCTCTACAAGTGCTTGACCTTTTTCGGCGCTAGCTGCTTGAGCTAGGCCAATACTGGACAACAAAATGGCGGTAATTAGTCCGAATTTCATAAGCGTGCCTCTAAATATCACTTCAATGGGTTATTTGGTGAGCTGGCAGTTTGCGCAGCATAGTATTCGCCGATATCAGCCATGTCTTGATCAGACAAGCTACCCGCTATAGAACGCATGGTTGGATGCTTTCGCTCACCTTTTTTGTATGCCGCTAAGGAGCTGGCAATGTAAGCAGCGTTTTGACCGCCAATCATTGGGACTTTGTATACCAAAGGATAGTCAGCGCGGTAGTCAGGAATGGCGTGGCAACCAATACAAAGCCAAACCTTGCCTTGTCCAGCTTGGGCAGAACCTTTAACGTCTTGAGCTTGAACTGCAAATCCAGCAACAGCCAAACCAGCGCAGAGAGTCAATTGGGAAAGCGTAAGGTATTTTTTCATGGAAATCATTAGTAACGAGTTTGATTCAAAACAATTTGGTGAGAGTATAGCGGAGACGAGCCAAGATACCCTGTTTTTACCCCCTGCAATGAGTAAAAACACTGAAAATACCGACTCTTTTACCTATACTTGAAGACCATTCACAGACAAATTGATTCCCCTCACGATGACTAAGATCCAAGCCCGCTTTGATGGCTCGAAAAGCTATGTAGCTACTGATGATTTGAAATTGGCTGTCAATGCTGCCGTACAACTTCAGCGCCCTCTGTTAATTAAAGGAGAGCCGGGAACAGGTAAAACAATGCTGGCCGAGGAAGTGGCTGCAGCCTTGAAGATGCCTCTGATGCAATGGCACATTAAATCGACTACCAAGGCCCAACAAGGCCTTTATGAATACGATGCCGTTAGCAGATTAAGGGACTCCCAGCTTGGCGATGAAAAGGTAAATGACATTCGCAATTACATTGTTAAAGGTGTTCTTTGGCAAGCATTTGAAGCAGATGAACCGGTTGTTTTGCTAATTGATGAGATTGATAAAGCCGATATTGAATTTCCTAATGATCTCTTGCGAGAAATCGACCGTATGGAGTTCTACGTATATGAAACTCGTGAGTTGATCAAAGCGAAGCACCGCCCTCTTGTCATCATCACTTCAAATAATGAAAAAGAATTGCCAGATGCGTTTTTGCGTCGCTGCTTCTTCCATTACATCTCTTTTCCAGACGCAGAAACAATGCAGAGCATTGTTGATGTCCACCACCCAAACATCAAGCAAGAATTATTAGAGGCTGCTCTCCAATCTTTTTATCAAATCCGCTCTTTACCGGGCTTAAAAAAGAAACCTTCCACTTCTGAACTCATTGATTGGTTAAAGCTATTGCTTGCAGAAGATATTCCTGCCGAGGCTCTATACAGCGGTGATGACAAAATTGCGATCCCCCCACTGCATGGTGCGCTTCTCAAAAACGAGCAAGATATTCATCTCTTTGAGCGTTTAGTAATGATGAACCGCAATCACCGCTAATCCCACGGGCCGATATTTTTCAATAGCCCAATCATGTTGATTCAATTCTTTCTCAATCTCAAAGAGGCCAAGGTGCCCGTTTCCGTTCGGGAATTTTTAACGCTCCTAGAAGCTCTAAAGGAAGGCGTCTTTGAACCTTCGATTGATGAGTTTTATCAACTAGCCCGGATGACCTTAGTTAAGGATGAGCGGCACTTTGATCGCTTTGATCAAGTGTTTTGCTCCTACTTTAATGGTGTAGAGCAGATCATGGCCTTAGCTCCCGATATCCCTTTGGACTGGCTTGAGAAAAAATTACAACGCGTATTAACTGAAGAAGAAAAGGTCGCACTCAAAAAGCTAGGTGGCCCAGAAGCTTTACAAAAGCGCCTTCAAGAGCTTTTGAAAGAGCAAAAAGAATGGCATGGTGGTGGTAATAAATGGATTGGTGCAGGTGGTTCATCACCCTTTGGGCATAGCGGTTATCACCCAGAAGGCATTCGTATTGGCGGCGAGAGCGCGGGCAATCGTACAGCCATCAAAGTTTGGGAAGCCCGAGAATTTAAAGACTACGACAGCGATCTTAGTCTAGGGACGCGCAATATCAAAATGGCTTTACGACGCTTACGTCGTTTTGCCAGAGAAGGCTCAAATCTGGAGTTAGATCTCGATAAAACTATTCACTCTACTGCTGCAAATGCAGGGATGCTCGATATCCAAATGCGTCCTGAGCGTCACAACCAAGTCAAAGTCTTATTACTGATGGATGTAGGTGGATCAATGGATGATCACATTACGCGCATCTCTGAATTATTTACGGCGGTCAAAACAGAATTTAAACACTTGGAGTATTACTACTTTCATAACTGTGTTTATGAACATCTTTGGCAAAGTAATCGCCGCAGACGCGATCAAGTCACCGCAACCCAAGACATCATTAATAAGTATGGCTCCGACTACAAACTGATTTTCATTGGAGATGCCACTATGTCTCCCTATGAGATTCTGAGTCCCAATGGATCGGTTGAGTATAACAATCGAGAAACTGGTGCATCATGGATTAATCGCCTCATTGACCACTTCCCTCACTTTGCCTGGCTTAATCCAGAGCCAGAATCAGTTTGGCAATATCGACAATCGATCGATATCATGAAGGGCCTCATGAAAGACCGGATGTATCCTGTGACCTTAAATGGTCTCGAGAGTGCCATGCGTCAACTATCAAAGTAACCCAGTAAAATTTACGTCAACCTTCTTTATTTTCTTTATTTTTTCTCCACTAAAACTCTATGACAAATCATATTAGCAATCGCCTGAAAACTCTTGGCATTGACTTGCCTCCACCAGGACCACCTGCTGCCGCCTATGTCATGGCTTCAACGACTGGCAATACCGTTTTTCTATCGGGCCATATTGCCAAGCAAGATGGCAAGCCTTGGGTTGGTAAGCTAGGTCTTGATATGGATACCGAAACCGGTAAAGCTGCGGCGAAATTAATTGCGATTGATTTAATTGCCACACTACAAAATCACCTAGGCTCACTGGATAAAGTAAAGCGCATAGTTAAAGTGATGGGTTTAGTAAATTCGACCTCCGAATTTACAGAGCAACACCTAGTGGTTAACGGTTGCTCAGAACTACTCTTTGAAGTATTTGGCGATGCAGGAAAACATGCTCGTAGCGCATTTGGTGTAGCGCAAATCCCTCTAGGTGCTTGCGTTGAAATCGAGCTGATTGCAGAGATTTAAAAACTAAATCGGTTTAATTTATGTCTTTGGATGTCTTCCGGTGTGTCGACATCCATGACAAATGCCTGATTACCGGTGTGCATAGCCCTTACTTTGTCGGGATGCGCATCCATATAGACTCGACAAACCATGCCTGGGCTGGCTAGAACACCCGAGACTGCTTTATAAGAAAACAAAACAGGATTGCCGCGTCTTCCCTCCACCATTGGCAGAATGATTTCCTGACCGTCTTCTCGCTTAGCGTATTCGTCAAGCAGTTCTTGTATTTCTCTTGCACCAACTTCAGGCTGATCTGATAGTGCGACTAGCAAGACATCAAAGTCGGCTCGGAATGTTTCCAGACCCAAGCGAACAGAGGATGACTGACCCTCCTCTGGTGAAACATTTTTAATGATCTTCATCGGATAAGCCAAAGAGGAATTGATCTTGGCTATCTCAGGCTCAACTAACTGAGCATGAAAGCCAGTGACCACGATGAATTCGACAAGACCAAATCCTTGAATTGCACTTGCAAAACACTCCAATAGAGTCCTCCCTCCCTGGTGAAGTAAGACTTTGGGATACTTGCCGAGCCGACTACCCTCGCCTGCTGCCAGCAACAGCACAGCCATACGTACTTCTGAATCTTGGGTTGATGGGCTAGAACTTGTCATTAGAGAGATAATAAATAGGTTGATGGTGAGAAATAATAAATAAAAAAATTAAACGTAAGAAATTGACAGCATGAAATTGAAGACAGGAAATGAATAGTACCGATTTAAGCGTATTAAAAGCCGCGGTAGATTGGCTCAAATCGGGCCATCCGGTAGCCATTGCCACAGTTGTGCAGACATGGGGCTCTGCTCCAAGACCTGTTGGCTCCTGGCTAGCTATTCGAAGTGATGGGCAAGTCACTGGATCAGTCTCTGGTGGATGTGTCGAGGATGATCTGATTCGTCGAGTGCAAACCGAAATCCTCACTCGAGATTTACCAGAAATGGTGGTCTATGGCGTTAGTCAGCAAGAGGCCGCCCGCTTTGGCCTGCCCTGTGGTGGAACGCTACGATTACTCGTCGAGCCAAAACCAGAACTGGCTATTTTGGAGTCCATTCTGGAGTCCATCAGCAATCACCAAATTACTTCACGCACAGTAGATCTTGCGACTGGAAAATCTACGCTCGAAGCTGGCAATCGAAATGCAGCATTCATCTGCGATGAGCGCTTGATGAAAACTACTTACGGCCCCCGCTGGCGCATGGTAATCATTGGCGCGGGACAGCTATCACTGTATACCGCTGACTTTGCTCTCGCGTCGGACTTTGAAGTGATCGTCATTGACCCGCGCGAAGAATATGCAGAAGGCATCAATCGTGAACAGATTCAGTTTATGAAGGGTATGCCAGATGATGTGCTGCTCGAAATTGGGGTTGACTCCCATACGGCGGTGGTTGCCTTAACGCATGATCCTAAGCTGGATGACATGGCTTTAATGGAGGCATTGAAGTCCCCCGCTTTTTATGTGGGAGCGCTGGGTAGCAGAATCAATACTCAGAAACGAAAAGCCCGTTTACTGGAATTTGATGTGACACAGGAGCAAGTTGAAGGTCTTCACGGACCCGTTGGCCTATTCATTGGTGCTTTGACTCCACCAGAGATTGCCGTATCGATCTTGGCTGAAGTCATTGCAGTCAAGTACGGCGTACCAATTCCCCAAAAGGTTTAAGCAAAATAAAGAACCCGATCAACTCATGACCGGGTTTTTAATTCAGTAAAACTGGCTTAGCTTCTTAGTTCGCTTTGAGCTTGCCGTCTTTGAGTCTTGGTTCGACAAAGTGACCCTTACGGGCACGATTACCTGCAAACGACTTCAAGGTTTTCGCATCAAGACTTAACTCCGTTGGCTTACCAGCGCGTCCCGCACCTGAATACGTAGCGCCATCAGGTCCGACCGCAATTGCCGAGGCCAACCTCTCTTTATCATCTAAGCCCATCAGAATGACACCTTTACCACCAGTAGGTAAACGCTTTAGCTCATCAAGCGGGAAGACCAATAACTTAGAGCTTTCAGACAAGCAGGCTACCTGCTTCATGCCTGCCGTGACCTTAGCGGCTCCGAGAGGTGCATCACCGCCAGGAAATTTACTGTCGATACCAACAAATGATTTACCAGCCTTATTACGGGTAGACATGTCTGCCACATTTGCAAGAAAGCCGTTACCTGATCTAGTGGAAATCAGCACGAGATCATCCGACTGACCAGCATAGTAGGCAACCATTTGCGATCCAGCAGCTAAGTTCACAAAACTGGTTAGCGGTGAGCCATCCCCTCGTGCACCCGGCAACTCACTCACTGGCACTGTATATACGCGGCCATCACTGCCAAAACCTTGCATCACATCAACCGTGCGGCACTCAAAAGTACCATACAAGGCATCACCCGCTTTAAAGGCAAACTGCGTTGCATCATGTTCATGACCTTGGCGTACGCGCACCCAACCTTTTTGTGACACGATCACGGTGACTGGCTCATCTAAGACTTTAGTTTCAGCTACAGCGCGCTTATCTTCTTGAATAAGGGTTCGGCGATCATCACCAAAATCTTTCATATCGGATTCGATTTCTTTGATGATGCGCTTGCGTAGAATGGTATCGCTCTGCAATAAACCTTCAAGATCATCACGCTCAGACTTGAGCGCTTTCAACTCTTGCTCAATCTTGATGCCTTCAAGGCGGGCCAACTGACGCAAGCGAATATCTAAAATATCTTCCGCTTGACGATCACTCAGCTTGAACTCTTTTATGAGGTCAGCCTTAGGTTCATCACTATTGCGAATGATCTTAATGACCTTATCAATGTTCAGAAGAACGATTAAGCGCCCTTCCAAAATATGCATCCGATCATTCACCTTACCTAAACGATGTTGAGTACGCCGTGTAACCGTGCCAACTCGGAAAGAAATCCATTCGGAAATAATTTCTTTAAGGCCTTTTTGTCGTGGACGTCCATCAGTACCAATCATGACTAAATTCATTGGTGCATTGGACTCTAGTGATGTGTGAGCTAGCAGCAAGTTGGCAAACTCGTTGACATCAATATTTTTACTCTTGGGCTCAAATACCAAACGCACGGCAGCATCTTTACTAGATTCATCGCGCACGCCATCAAGGACATTCAGAATGGTGGATTTGAGATTGCTTTGCTCGGGAGTTAAAGTCTTCTTACCAACTTTCACCTTAGGATTCGTAATCTCTTCAATCTCTTGCAATACGCGCTGCGATGAAGTTGATGGTGGCAGTTCATTGACCACAATCTGCCACTGGCCACGAGCCAATTCCTCAACAGACCAGCGCGCACGAACTTTTAAACTTCCACGACCTGCTTCATAGATCTGCGCAATCTCCGCTGGAGAAGAAATAATTTGACCGCCACCTGGATAGTCTGGTCCAGGCATGATTTCTAGCAGCTCTGAAGTACTCATTTTCGGAGACTTCATCAAGGCAATAGCTGCACTAGCGACTTCACGTAAATTGTGCGAAGGAATCTCCGTCGCCATGCCTACCGCGATACCCGATGCACCGTTCAATAGAACGAAGGGTAAGCGTGCTGGCAACAACTTAGGCTCCTGGAAAGATCCATCGTAGTTCGGAGCAAAATCGACCGTACCTTCGTCAATCTCACTGAGCAACAAACCGGCAATCTTGGTTAAACGTGCTTCGGTGTAACGCATTGCCGCTGCACCATCACCATCACGTGAGCCAAAGTTACCTTGGCCATCAATCAGTGGATAACGTAATGAGAAACTCTGTGCAAGACGTACTAATGCGTCATAGGCAGATTGATCACCATGTGGATGGAATTTACCCAATACATCACCAACAACACGAGCACTCTTAACGGGCTTAGCATCAGCACGTAAACCCATCTCGCTCATCGAAAACAGAATGCGGCGTTGAACTGGCTTTTGACCATCGGATACATCCGGTAATGCACGACCTTTGACGACGCTAATGGCGTAATCTAAGTAAGCGCGCTCAGCGTAGACGGCTAGCGTGAGGCTGTCTTTGTCATCCTCATTGAGCTCAATCTTTTTTGGATCATGAGGATCATTCGGTCCGCCTGCCTGAACTGAAATGGGCTTATCCACTTCCACGATATTCATTTCAATTGGCTCACCTGCAAATAAGTCTGCTTGCTCTGCTGGTTTATTACCACCCGGAGTTTTTTTAATCGCCATTAGATGTCCGCCTCTACCTCGTTGCCACGCTCTTCCAACCAATCGCGACGTGCCCCGGATTCAGATTTACCCATCAACATATCCATTGTTTTAATTGTTTCATCTTCTGTCCATGCGCCTAAGGTCACCGGTAAGAGACGGCGCGTATCTGGATTGAGGGTGGTATCCCACAGTTGTTCGGCACTCATCTCGCCCAAACCTTTAAAGCGAGAAATTTGCCAAGCAGACTCTTTGACGCCATCTTTACGCAACTTATCTTCAATTGCTTGCAGTTCGCTTGCATCAAGTGCGTAAATCTTTTGTGCCGGTTTTTTGCCACGCGCTGGCGCATCCACTCTAAATAAGGGTGGTCTAGAAATATGAATATGCCCCAATTCAATTAACTTGGGGAAATGCTTATAGAACAAGGTGAGGAGCAATACCTGAATATGCGCACCATCGACGTCCGCATCAGACAAGATGCATACCTTGCCGTAACGTAAATTTGATAAATCAGGCGTGTCATTTGCACCATGCGGGTCCACGCCAATTGCTACAGCAATATCATGCACTTCATTATTTGCAAATAAGCGATCGCGTTCTGCTTCCCAGGTATTAAGGACCTTGCCGCGTAAAGGCAGGATAGCTTGATACTCTTTATTGCGACCCATCTTAGCTGAGCCGCCCGCTGAATCACCCTCGACGAGGAAGATTTCATTCATGCCAATGTCTTGGCTTTCACAATCAGTGAGCTTTCCAGGTAGAACTGCCACACCGGAAGATTTTTTCTTCTCCACTTTTTGTCCGGCACGGGTTCTTGCTTGGGCTTGTTTAATGACTAAGTCCGCTAGTTTGCGACCGTAATCCACATGTTCGTTAAGCCAAAGCTCTAATGCAGATTTAGCATAGCCAGAAACTAAACGCACTGCGTCTCTAGAGTTCAGACGCTCTTTAATTTGCCCCTGAAATTGTGGATCCAATACCTTGGCTGACAAAATAAATGAAGCGCGCGCAAAGACGTCCTCAGGCATGAGCTTCACACCCTTTGGCTGCAAAGCGTGCATCTCAATAAAACCTTTGACGGCATTAAAGAGACCTTCACGTAGACCACTTTCATGCGTTCCGCCTGCGGGAGTCGGTATCAAGTTCACATAACTCTCACGCACGGGTGCGCCATCTTCAGTCCAGGTTACAACCCAGGCTGCGCCCTCGCCTTCAGCAAAGGAATCATCGTCACCGTTACCAGTAGCGTATTGCTCACCTTCGAATGGAGGAATCACTTCTGCGCCATGACCTGCTTGAGCCATGGCTTCATTTAAGTAGCCGCGTAAGCCTTGAGCATATTGCCAAGTTTGGCTCTCGCCAGACTTTTCTTGAATCAGGGTCACTTTTACGCCGGGCAATAAGACTGCCTTAGAGCGCAACAGGCGAATGAGTTCAGGCATGGGAATAGCTGCACTATCAAAGTACTTGCCATCAGGCCATGCACGTACACGTGTACCGTGCGATTTATCCTCTTTGCCAGCGGCGCTGGTTTTGAGCTTTTCAATTACTTTGCCATCCGCAAAGGTCAATGTAGAGACTTGACCCTCACGCCATACGGTAACTTCTAGGCGTTTAGATAAGGCATTGGTAACTGAGACACCGACACCGTGCAAACCACCAGAGAAGGCATAAGCACCACCGGTGCCTTTTTCGAATTTACCGCCAGCATGAAGTTGGGTGAAGACGATTTCTACTACAGGGAGCTTCTCAGTCGGATGAATGCCGACTGGAATCCCGCGGCCATCGTCCTCTACGCTCACACTGCTATCAGCATGCAAAGTAACGATGATTTGCTTGCCAAACCCACCTAATGCCTCGTCAGAGGCGTTATCAAGCACCTCTTGAATAATGTGCAAGGGATTGTCAGTGCGGGTGTACATTCCCGGCCGCTGACGGACGGGTTCGAGCCCTTTTAGGACTTGAATTGATGATTCGCTGTATTCGGATGTTTTACGGGTAGCCATGCGCGCAAATTGTAGTCATGTCTGAACGAAAACCTGAATTTTCCTGAATGACCCTTTTTTTCATGTCAAAATTGCGGGATGGGAGCATTAAGTCATATTCGCGTTTTAGACCTCAGTCGTGTACTTGCTGGTCCGTGGTGCGCACAAAACCTCGCCGATCTTGGTGCAGATGTAATTAAAGTGGAACGTCCAGGCGTCGGGGATGATACCCGACATTGGGGGCCCCCTTTTGTTAAGGATGCGCGGGGGAATGACACTGCAGAAACAGCCTATTTCATCTGTATTAACCGCAATAAACGCTCAATTACGGTTGATATCAGCAAATCTGAGGGCCAAGAAATTATTCGCGAGCTCGTCAAAGAGTCTGACATCGTTATTGAAAACTACAAAGTTGGTGATCTGGCTAAGTACAGCTTAGATTATGAAAGCTTGAAAAAGGTCAAATCTGACCTCATTTATTGCTCCATTACTGGTTTTGGCCAAAATGGACCCTATGCGCATCGCCCTGGCTATGATTTCATCATCCAGGGAATGGGTGGTTTTATGAGTGTTACTGGGGAAGCGGATGATTTTGAAGGGGCTAGCCCTCAAAAGGCTGGGGTTGCTATAGCCGACATCTTTACCGGAATGTATGCCAGCACAGCCATTTTGGCTGCCGTTGTGCATCGGGACAAGACGGGCCAAGGTCAACACATCGACATGGCCCTCTTGGATACCCAAATTGCTGTGATGGCCAATGTTTCAAGCGCCTACTTATGCTCAGATAAAGTACCCCGTCGATGGGGTAATGCCTCACCCATTATTGTTCCCTATCAAACTTTCCCGACCTCAGACGGCTGGATCATTGTGGGAGTTGGTAATGACGGTCAATTTAAGCACTTTGTTACTGCAGGTGGTGAGGCCCATTTGGCTGAAAACCCTCTCTATATTAACAATCCCCTCCGCGTTGAGAATCGCAAGTCATTAATTTCATTACTAGAAATCATGACTCGCCGAAAAACCAAGGCTGAGTGGATAAGCCTTTTAGAGGCAGCAAATGTACCCTGTGGACCAATCAATAACTTTGAAGAAGTCTTTGACAATGAACAAGTAGAGGCACGAGGCGTCCAAATTCAGGTTCCACATCCCACTGCGGGGGTGATAAAGCTTGTTGCCAGTCCAATGCGCTTGTCAGAGACCCCTGTTGAAGTCCGTATGGCCCCACCCACTTTAGGACAGCATACGGATGAGATTCTCCGTGAGCGCTTGAACCTGAGCCCACAAGCTATTGCCGAGTTACAAATAAAAGGCATTACCTAATTACTATGTATACAAGTCACTCAAGTCAAAAATTAACTCTCAGACAAGTGTTGATTTATGGTGGTTTGATGGTGACATTTTCAATGGGTATACGTCATGGATTCGGCCTCTTTAACCTACCCATTACCTTTGCCAATGATTGGGGGCGAGAGACCTTTGCCCTAACTATCGCTTTACAAAATTTAATTTGGGGCGCAGTTCAACCCATCACCGGGGCATTGGCTGATCGTTACGGCGCGCTCAAAATTATGATTGCCGGGGGTGCACTCTATGCACTGGGTTTGGCTGGTATGGCGATCTCTACCGATGCTCTGAGTTTTACATTTGCTGGTGGATTGCTAATCGGTCTTGCGCAAACTGCGACCACCTATAGCGTGGTGTACGGCATCTTAGGTCGCAACGTTGCTCCTGAAAAAAGAGTGTGGGCCATGGGCATCACAGCAGCAGCCGGATCATTCGGACAATTTTTAATGATTCCGGTTGAGCAAGGCTTGCTGTCAAACTTGGGTGCCAATGATGCGCTACTCGTATTGGCGCTCATGGCAAGCCTCATGATTCCGATTGCCTTTATGTTGCGCGAACCCAATGCCGCAAATATGCAGCAAGAAAATAATCAAACTATTAAAGAAGCCTTAAAAGAGGCGATGACTTACCCTAGTTTTAGATTGCTCACTTTGGGTTATTTTGTTTGCGGATTTCAGGTGGTGTTTATTGCAGTTCACTTAGCGCCCTACCTAAAAGATTTATCCAAGATGTATCCTGATGTTGGCGCACCTTTTGTAGCTACTACCGCCCTCGCATTGATTGGTCTATTTAATATTTTTGGAACCTACGCCGCAGGAATCTTGGGGCAACGCTTCCCAAAGCACTACCTTTTGTCTGGTATCTATATCAGCAGGTCTATTGCAATCATCGCTTTTGTTTATTTGCCTTTAAGCCCGACTACTACCTATATCTTTGCAGCCATCATGGGCTTCTTGTGGCTATCTACCATCCCATTAACCAATTCAATCGTTGCGCAAATTTTTGGCGTGAAGTACCTCTCCATGCTCTCTGGTCTTGTGTTCTTCTCCCATCAACTTGGCAGCTTCTGCGGAGCTTATTTTGGTGGCTATCTATTTGATCGCACTGGCTCCTACCTGATCGTTTGGAATATTGCGATTGCCTTAGGTGTGTTTGCATTCTTAATCAATCTGCCAGTGAAAGAGCGAGCAATTCATCGCCTTGCTACCACTTAATTTTTTAATGACCATTTCTATTTCGCGCTTCGTTTCGTTTGCTCTGGCGGTTGTCATGTTGGGAATTATTTTCTCTACATACTTTGCACCAGAGTTGACTGTCGCAATCACCAATCAAGTGTGGGCACTGTGTGGCTGGTAATCGGTGGATAATGAAGATTGCCTTAACATCTTTTTTATAAAACGTTTTACTTTTTTTTCAATCTTGCCGTAGCACAATGGATAGTGCACATGCCTCCTAAGCGTGGGATACAGGTTCGATTCCTGTCGGCGGGACCACTTCTCGATCAGAACTTATCCACAGCTTGTGTGGATAAATACCCAAAAGTTTTCGTAAGTCGCAGATTTGTATAGTGTGACCTAGCTTGCTTAATTTATGAGCATCTACCTATAAAGAAAAATGTGCGTAAAAAATTATTGACAACTCAAATTTGTTTATAGATTTTTAGATAAGTTTTTATTGTTTTTTTAATTTCTCTTACACTCAAGGCATGCATAAGCTCAACAATAAGCTCACACCTAGCGCCATCGCCGCCCTAGAAGAATTACTCCAAAATACTGCAAGGCCCGCTCCACCAGATTACTTGCCTATCCATTTCTTGGGTGGATACACGGCTGGACAGGTTATTGGGTACCTAGACCCTGATTTCACAAACTATTTACAAGAATCTTTGGGGGAAAGTCCGATACCTCATGTCGAACTCGGCCAAGATCGCCTAACAATTAACAATGCAAAACCCTTAGCACTCTCCGAGAGTCTCTCGAAAATAGCCGATCGGATGCGTCATGGCGGGCTGATTCCGGGGTGGAGGAATGAGGACTTCGCCTGGATTGACCAAAATGGTCACGAATACTTCCGCTTGGAACGCTCTGCCTTCCGCGCTTTTGGCTTTCGCAGCATGGCAACCCATATCAATGGCTACACCAAGGCCGGTAATCTGTGGCTTGGGCGACGTAGTGAAACCAAGTCTACTGACCCTGGCCGTCTCGATAACCTAGCAGCAGGGGGTATTGGGGCGGATGAAACCCCTCGGGTTAATGCCCGTAGAGAATTATGGGAAGAAGCGGGTGTGCCACCCCAGATTTCCGATCACATTGATCCCGTGGGTCGCATACATATGCGCCGCCCCATACAGGGACGAGGCTTTCATGATGAGCAGCTCTATATTTATGACCTAGAGCTGGCGGATAATTTTGCACCTACCAATCATGATGGAGAAGTGAGTGGTTTTATTGAAATCTCGCTTTCAGAGGCTGCAGCCCGCATTTTGGCTGATGAATTTACTAGCGATGCCGCCTTTGTGACTGCGGATTTCATTCTGCGCAATACCAAGACGGACTAAATCTCTCTACACTGGATTTAAGCGCTTGATTTTGATCACCCAGCTTTAGGGCATTTCGTGGTTAAATAACATCTAAGGATGAAACAGGGGTGCCCTCGAGTTTTTTTGCTACGAGGCGCTGAGAAAGACCCTATAACCCGATCCAGGTAATGCTGGCGTGGGGAGTTTTCCATCAGACCGTCACCCGGTTTCGTCCATCTAAAAACAGTCAGGAGATGGACATGAGTGATACCAACACAAAATCAAAACAAGAAATTCCTAGCTTAAAAAGCTTAGAGCGAGACTTTGGCCAAAAATTTGCCTACCCCGCCTCTACTAAAACCTACCTAGAGGGCTCACGTCCAGATATCAAAGCGCCGATTCGTATGATTGAGCAATTATCAACCCGCGTTGGTGAAGAAATGGTTTCCAATCCCCCTGTGCCGGTTTATGACACATCAGGCCCTTACAGTGACCCAGAGATCGTAATCAATCTTGAAAAAGGCTTACCTTTATTGCGCAAAAACTGGATCGAAGAACGTGGTGACACAGTTCAGTTAGCCGGACCAAGCTCTGAGTACGGTGTTGCCCGCTCACAAGATGCGGCTACGCAGAATTTGCGTTTCGCCCATATTAACCCTCCTCGTGTTGCCAAAGCCGGGCAGAATGTGAGCCAAATGTATTACGCCCGCAAAGGCATCGTGACTCCCGAAATGGAATACGTTGCTCTGCGTGAATCCATGGGTCTTGAGCAATTGCGCAAGAACCCTGAATACAAACAACTGCTCAAGCAACACCCTGGTAAGAGCTACGGTGCGAATCTTCCTGACATCGTTACTGGTGAATTCGTGCGCTCTGAAATCGCAGCCGGTCGTGCGATTATTCCAGCCAACATTAATCACCCTGAACTGGAGCCAATGATTATTGGTCGTAACTTCCGCGTGAAAATTAACGGCAACTTGGGTAACTCTGCTGTGACTTCTTCTATTAATGAAGAAGTAGAAAAAATGGTGTGGTCAATCCGTTGGGGTGCGGATACGATCATGGATCTTTCTACAGGAAAGCATATTCATGAAACTCGTGAGTGGATTATTCGCAACTCACCAGTTCCGATTGGTACAGTTCCAATCTACCAGGCGCTCGATAAGACCGGCGGTATTGCAGAAGACCTCACCTGGGAAATGTTCCGCGACACCTTAATAGAACAAGCTGAGCAAGGTGTCGACTACTTCACCATTCATGCGGGCGTATTACTACGCTATGTACCTTTAACTGCTGACCGCATTACTGGCATCGTCTCTCGAGGCGGATCCATCATGGCGAAGTGGTGCTTGGCTCATCATAAAGAAAACTTCCTCTATACCAAGTTCGATGAGATTTGCGAAATTATGAAAGCCTATGACGTGTCATTTAGCTTAGGTGATGGCTTACGTCCTGGCTGCATTGCTGACTCGAATGATGCCGCGCAGTTTGGTGAGCTTCGGACCCTTGGTGAACTCACTGCCAAAGCCTGGAAGCATGATGTGCAAGTCATGATTGAAGGTCCTGGTCACGTGCCAATGCAGCGTATTGAAGAAAATATGACCGAGGAATTAAAGCACTGTCTAGAAGCACCCTTCTATACTCTCGGACCATTGATTACCGATATCGCTCCTGGTTATGATCACATCACCAGCGGTATTGGTGCTGCGCAAATTGGTTGGTACGGCACGGCGATGCTTTGCTATGTCACACCAAAAGAGCATCTAGGTTTGCCGGATAAAGAAGATGTCCGAACTGGCATCATCACTTACAAAATTGCAGCCCATGGTGCAGACTTGGCCAAAGGTTTACCAGGCGCTCAAGTGCGAGATAACGCTTTATCTAAAGCCCGCTTCGAGTTCCGCTGGGAAGACCAATTTAATCTTGGTCTAGACCCTGAGCGTGCCCGTGAGTACCACGATGCCACCTTGCCTGCAGAAGGCGCGAAGATCGCGCATTTCTGCTCAATGTGTGGGCCGAAGTTCTGCTCGATGAAGATCACACAAGAAGTACGTGACTACGCTGCCACATTAGATGCGGATGGCAATCCTAAGTCGAAAGTGATCCCGATTACTGCAGAAGGCTCTAGTGATCCAGCAAAAGGCATGGAAGAGATGTCAGCTGAGTTTCGTAAGCGCGGTAGCGAGATTTATCAGTAAGTGAGTCACGCATTCTCAAACGGCAAATACGCCATCGTTGGCGCCGGCCTCATGGGTCGGCTGCTAGCGGTCGCACTTGCTAAGCGAGGTGCTCAGGTAGAGCTGTTTGAGAAAGGTGGCTCGGATGGCAACTCAGCGGCGGCTCGGATTGCGGCTGCTATGTTAGCTCCATTGGCAGAGTCGGCCATTACAAAAGATAACGTTGTACGTATGGGTGTTTACAGTCTGCCGCGCTGGAAACAACTCATCGATGAATTGGCGAAGCCGGTGTATTTTCAGCAGAATGGCACACTCATCTTATGGCATCGGCAAGATGCTAGTGATGCAGAACGCTTTGCCTCTCATCTAGAAAGAAATTGCGATCAAAATCAGTCCCTGTCTAAACCGATTCCTTTGGATAGTCAGTCTCTTGCAGAAATCGAGCCTAGTGTTGCTGAGCGCTTTACCCAAGGCCTCTACCTTCCCAATGAAGGCCAGCTCGATAACCGCCAACTACTGGAGGCTTTATTAGTTGAGCTGACTTTAATGAAGGTGCCTTGTCATTGGAATCAAGCTGCTGATTCTGAGCTACTTCGTACAAAAGAGAATGGTTACGATTGGGTCATCGATTGTCGTGGTCTTGGTGCTAAGGTTTCTTGGGGGGATGCTGGTAGATCTTCTAAAGATTTACGAGGGGTGCGTGGTGAAGTTATTCGCTTGCATGCGCCTGAAGTAAAACTGCGTCGACCTACTCGCCTAATCCATCCGCGCTATCCAATTTATATCGCCCCCAAAGAGGATGATGTCTACGTTGTTGGCGCAACAGAAATTGAATCTGAAGATCTTTCCCCAATGAGCGTGCGCTCCGCTCTGGAATTACTCAGTGCTGTTTATACAGTCCATAGCGGCTTCGCTGAAGCGCGTATTTTAGAGATGGCAACACAATGTCGTCCTACGCTTAAAGATAATCTGCCGAAGATAACTGTTGATCGAAAACCAAATCAAGCTGGTCTGATGATGATCAATGGACTCTATCGTCATGGCTTCATGATCTCGCCGGCGATTCTAGATTGCGCATTAGAGGTATTAGATTCAGGGTTTAGCAGTACGGCTGTTGACTTAGGTCTTCAGGTGACAGCTTCTGCCGACCAGGAGCTCAGTACATGCGCATAATGGTGAATCAAGTTGCCAAAGAGGTTCCGGATCAGAGCACGATTGATGATGTATTGTTACTCATCGATGCTAGACCACCCTTTGCTGTTGCCGTCAATTATGAATTTGTTCCCAAGACCAGACATTCAGAAGAAGTATTGCGTGAAGGCGATGAGATGGAAGTCATAGCGCCAGTCACTGGCGGCTAATTTAGCATTGAACACATAAAGAAATATTTCCCGATAAAAGTATTTGATCCACATGACAGCCCCATTACCAAACTCTTTAAATACGGCCGATCCATTGTTGCTGTATGGCGAGTCCTTTGCTAGTCGCTTATTACTAGGGACCTCGCGTTATCCATCCCCACAGGTTTTGGAAAATGCTGTGAAGCAATCTAACCCTGGAATGATTACAGTAAGCCTGCGTAGGCAAGGCACTTCTACCACTGAAGCGCATTCCGGTTTTTGGGACCTCTTGAAGAAAATGGCTGTACCGGTTTTACCAAATACCGCAGGATGTCACAGCCCTAAAGAGGTGATCGCTACTGCGCAGATGGCACGCGAGGTTTTTGAAACTAGCTGGATTAAGTTAGAGCTTATCGGCGATGACTACACCTTACAACCCGATACCCTACGTTTAGTTTCTACAGCAGAAACTTTAATTAAAGATGGTTTCAAGGTCTTGCCTTATTGCACCGAAGATCTGATTTTGTGTCAACGCTTAGTGGATGTTGGATGCCAAGCGGTGATGCCGTGGGCTGCTCCGATTGGTACTGGTCAGGGCCCTTTAAATCCTTACGCATTGAAACTCTTACGTGACCGTTTAAAGGTTCCGCTCCTAATAGATGCTGGTTTAGGCCTTCCCTCGCATGCATGCAGTGTGATGGAGTGGGGCTTTGATGGCGTTTTACTCAATACTGCCGTTGCGCTAGCTGATGACCCGGTGGCGATGGCTAAAGCATTTGCGATGTCAGTCGATGCTGGTCGAACTGCCTACCTCTCTGGAGCTATGAAAGCCCAACACTCCGCCCAAGCCAGTACGCCACTAGTTGGCACGCCTTTTTGGCATCAAAGTTAAAGCGTCATTGAGATGAGCTTAGTGCGCGACCTTGCGGATCAAATTGTTGCAGCCCATGCAAAGGATGATGTGTGCTTACCGATCCCAGCGTACAGCATGTCATCGCCCCCGCCAAAAATTGATAACGAACATGCTACAGATCATTACGAATTAGCGGGCGCACTTGCATCGATTGAGATGGGCTTTATCGAATGTGATGCCAAAGTATTAGGCAAGGCTTGGTCACGCATGGTTCACCAAGACGGTGGATTTAATCCACTGAAATGGCCTTCTAGACCTGAGCATTTTGATTTGCTCCCTTGGACGCGGAACATGAATCCCAATGCTTTTCCGGAGTGTCCTCCGCGCTTGGGTTTATATGCCGTAATGCCTGATGCTGATTGGGTAAAGCGTGCAATTGAGGCTGAAGTACCAACGGTGCAACTGCGCCTAAAATCAGATGATCGCAGACTCATCCGAAAGCAGATTGTGCAATCTGTTGAGGCAGTTAAAGGCAGCAAGACTTTACTTTTTATTAATGATTATTGGCAAGAGGCGATTGAAGCTGATGCCTACGGTGTACATCTAGGACAAGAGGATCTAGAGGTGGCAGATTTGGACGCGATTCGATCTGCAGACCTACGCTTGGGTCTAAGTACCCACGGCTATGCTGAGATGGTTTATGCAGATCGTTTCTGCCCGAGTTATATCGCTATGGGTGCAGTCTTTGCAACCAATTTGAAGAAGATGGCCACCGCTCCTCAAGGCTTAGGGCGTTTATATAAATACGCTCAATTGATGAGTCACTATCCTTTAGTGGCTATTGGTGGCATTGATGAAAGCAGTATTCATGCAGTAGCGCAAAGCGGCGTTGGCTCAGTTGCGGTTGTCAGGGCAATCAATGGGTCGAGTGATACAAAGGCAGCAGTCAAGAGACTGCAAGAACTCATGAAAACCTAATTCTTCATTTTTTTATACTTATCCTCTTCTTCTGGCAATGCAGTCGGATAAAAATCATGCATATGCCATAACGGTCCTGGACCTTCGCCAATACTTAAGAAACGCCCTTTCTCCAGTCCCGCCTCAACATAAGCAATTGCCTTAGCAACAGCATGAGAAAGATCGTGACCGTCTGCTAAGTAAGTAGCAATAGCAGATGACAGTGAGCAGCCAGTACCATGGGTGTTAGGCGTATTGACACGATAGTGCTTGAATTCTTTTGACTGAACCACCTCAAGACCATCTTCAATAGTTCGCCACATCAGAAAATCTGTCAGCTGAGTATGGCTAGCATCCAGATGTCCTCCCTTGATCAAAACTGCCTGAGAGCCCATCTCGAGCAACTCTTCTGCCGCCATCTTGAAGTCCTTCACTCCGACGAGCTCACGACCCAAGAGCAAGCCCGCTTCTTCTAGATTAGGGGTGATTAAGCTTGCTATCGGAAATAACTCCTTAATCATGGCTTGAGCGGTATCGTCTCCACCAAGACTAGCGCCTGAGGTAGCTCTTAGCACAGGATCTAGGACTATTCTTTTGACTCCATGACGTTTGAGGGCCGACGCCACAGTACGAACGATTTCTGGGCTGGCCAACATGCCGATCTTGACAATGTCCACCCCAATATCCAGAAATACCGCATCAATCTGAGCCTCAACCACATCAAGATCAATATCCTGAATACGACTCACCCCCATAGTGTTCTGGGCGGTAATAGCCGTGATGACCGTCATCCCATATCCACCAAGGACTGTAATCACTTTGAGGTCAGCCTGAATGCCCGCGCCACCGCCACTATCGGACCCAGCGATGGTCAATACTTTAGGGATCTGCATAGAACTTGGAGTAGATGATTTCATCTTGCTATAATATCGGCTTATTCCTCGATAGCTCAGCGGTAGAGCAGCAGACTGTTAATCTGTTGGTCCGTGGTTCGATCCCACGTCGAGGAGCCAAATATGCGAAGCCCCTAGAGAAATCTTGGGGCTTTTTCTTTATAGACGATAGCACTAGGGTCTTTTTAGGCAAGCTAGCGAATCGTGAGAAGAGATAGAAAAAGGGGCTATTAAGTCCTTTTTTAAAATCTTAACGTAAAAGATAAAAACACCATCGGAGTATTCATCCGCCATTTCATTGATAACTTTAGCTACAGCTTGTTGCAAAAGGGTTTTTCAAAAAAAGGCAAAGACTAAGATTACTTCTTTTTAAAAAGCCCCCAACAATCAGTAATGTATCTATTATTTTTTGACCTAAATCGACCATCTTGAAAAATGGATATTGGGTAGCGTAAATCTCTCAGCCTGTGAACACCTTTTTTAAGCTGATTATTTGTCAGCCACTGGCCACTAACTGCATTAATTAGATACTTATGGGAGCCCCAAAAGCCAATATTTAGGATCTCTAGGTTGTGTTCTAGGGCAAGTCTTTCTAAGAACCTAGGATGAAATCCAGCCGAATAAAAGTATGGCTCTCCATGAATGCAGTTAACGGTTGGGATTGATATGTAAATATGGCCATCTTTCCTTGTGTGATGGATTAAGTTTTCAAGAGCAATATGTTGGTTAAAGATATGTTCAAAAACCTGATTACATATTGTTAGGGAAAAATTACGGCTTGGCTGGAGTTTCCACGGCATATCTAAGTCATAACTAGCATCCTCAGAGAAATTTAGCAGGCTAATTTGCTCCGCGTCAATTAGTTTAAGTTCAGGCTCATTCATGGATCCTGATACAACCCCAACATGTTGCTGGTTTTGCAACTTAAGCTCTTTTATTAGGCGACCAAACTCGGCAAGCGATACCACCCTTGAGTAGTTATAGAAATTACTTAATTTTCCATCAAAAAGAGAGTGATGGTCTTTGATGAATCTGTTAACTTCCGCAACACAAAGTTCGTAGTGCAATCCGTGATAGTTATATGACATTTCATATCCGATTTTTTTAGGCGCTTAAACATTAATTAGCAAATGCATGAGATTAACCTAAAAGGTTATTGAACTCTAATTTAATATGTATCTTTTGGTGTAAATTAAAGGGGTCAGTTGTTTAAAAGGTATCTGTTAATACATAGCACCCTATTACGAGTCTAGGTCGAGATCCAGATACAAGAAAACCACCCTTTTAGGTGGTTTTTTCTTTGATTGTCCAGCTGAGTCGATTGAGTCTAGATTAGCCCTTTCTTTTTTAGATTAGCAAGGCGGTTATTTAGAGTCTTGATGGTGAGAAGATTGAGTTTATCCCCATCGGACCAATTGCTGCCTTTCCACTCAATTCCACCTGGGGTGACATTGGCAAATGGCTCTTTACCCTCTTTTGCGTAGCCTTCCAAAATGGCAATGAGTGCTGGGCGATCATCCGATCCTCCCGCATCTTTAATGGCATCCAAGATTGGCTTGGTAATCGTATCGCCATAGGTGACTTTAGAATCTGGATGTTTTGGTGCTGCTGGCTCGTCAAAGATGTATTCATGTGGCCACTCAAATACATTTCTAGCTGAATTTTTTACTAACTGTGGACTTACTGCGCCGCCTTCGGGATTTTTTGGATCTGCCGGGAGATTTAATTCCATAATCCAGGCTTCAAATTCTGCGATACGGGCGTAGCGTTTTTCTTCACTATCGCGCTTTTGCTCTTCTTGAGAAAGTAGCAAAGTAACCCAAGCCCAGGCGATGTCTTTAGGTATAGCAAACTCCTGCGCCAAAATGCCGCTCGCTTTTTTTAGGATGGGCTTGGATGTGAGTTTTGTCATTGCGTTCTTTCTGCATTCATTAGTAGGCGCCTTCAATTTAAGATTGAAAGGCATGCCACAGACCCTGTAGGATACTCTTTATAAGGTTAGATTGAACACAAAATAGGCCTTTTAATCCCATGAAACCCTTTTGTTTCTTGCTCTGTTATGCTTTTGGCACTGGATTAAAAATCATCATTAGAATGAATTTAGTAAACAGGAGATAGCCATGATTCAAAGCAAACTTTTAAATGTATTTATTCGTATGCCCCTATTCTTTGCAGCACTGATAGTCTTATTGCTTGGCACAAGCCACATATCCCTCGCTCAATCGGACTATCCAAATAAACCAATACGTTTTGTTGTCCCCTTTCCTGCTGGCGGGGCAACCGATAACATTGCCAGACCGCTCCAAAACGAACTATTAAATACCGTGAAGTGGAATGTCGTTATTGACAATAAGCCAGGTGCAGGCGGCAATATTGGTGCGGAAATAGTTTCTAAATCGGCTCCAGATGGCTATACCTGGCTCATGGCATCCGTGGGTACGCACGGGATTAATCTCCCCCTTTACACCCAAGGCGGCGGAAAATTACCATTTGATCCGATTAAGGATTTCACTCCCATTACATTGGTAGCAGAGCTGCCTAACGTATTGGTTCTAAATCCTGAATTTGCAGCTAAAAACAAAATCAATAGCGTGAGTGATTTAATTGCCTACGCCAGGGCTAACCCAGGAAAAGTCAACATGGCTTCGAGTGGTAATGGCACCTCCATTCACATGGCTGGGGAACTATTTAAATCAATGACAAAAACTTACATGTTGCACTTGCCCTATAAGGGAAGCCCTCCAGCAGTCACTGATTTAATGGCGGGCAATGTGGACATCATGTTCGACAATCTCCCTTCTTCGATTAACTACATACGTGCTGGTCGTTTAAAGGCATTGGCAGTTACTAGTGCCAAACGCTCACCTGCATTCCCGGACATGCCCACCATTGCTGAGGCGGCAAACTTGCCAGGCTATGAGGCAACTTCGTGGTTCGGTGTTGTCGGCCCAGCAAATATGCCCGCCGATATTCTCAACAAAGATAGCACCGTTCTGATGGCTGCTATCAACAGCCCTGCTGTGAGAGAAAAATATTTAGCCATGGGTGCACAGCCAGTTGGTAATACACCTACTCAATTCTCAGCTTTTATTAAAAATGAAATTGCCAAGTGGACAAAAGTTGTCAAAGATTCTGGAGCAAAGGTAGATTAAGTTTCAATCTGACTTGCTTAAAGAGGGGCATCGCTCCTCTTTTTTATTGCCCCAATTGAGAAAGTAGTTTAGTTGGGGTAATTACTTCTGGATCTAAGACCAGTTCAATCAAAGCACCTTTTTTACTAGCAAGCGCCTTTGCAAATGCCGGCGCGAATTCCTCGGTCTTGCTGACTCTAAAACCGGGCATTCCGAAACTATCTGCAAACTTCACAAAATCGGGATTGGTTAACCCAGTCGCAATCACGCGAGACTTAAACTCCCTCTCTTGATGCATGCGAATAGTACCGAGCATGCTGTTATTCACCACCAAAATAATTGGGTAAGCATCGTAACGAGCAGCAGTAGCCAGCTCTTGGCAGTTCATCATAAAATCGCCATCACCGCAAACTGCGATAACCACTTTTTCGGGGCTAGCAATCTTTGCAGCAATTGCGGCAGGCAGACCATAGCCCATTGATCCATTAGCGGGTGCCAATTGGGTTTTGTATGCCCCATAGGGATAAAAACGATGCACCCAGGCTGCAAAATTCCCAGCACCATTAGTGATAATTGCATCACGCGGTATGAGATCAGACAATGAGTCCATGATGAACGCTAGTTGCAAGTCACCTTGTACAGTCACTGGGCTGGAGAAAGCGAGATACTCATCATGAGCCTGCTTCATAGCGGTGCGATCATGATGATCATTCATCTTCACCATGGTTAATGCTGAGCAAAAATTTTCTGGGCTGCAATTTAAGGCAAAGTCAGGTCGATACACACGACCCAACTCTTCAGGGCCTGACAGCACATGAATTAATTTTGGTTTCGCTTGAGGAACAGTCAATATGCTGTAACCAGCAGTTGTCATCTCTCCAAGGCGCTCTCCAATGACTAACAAGACGTCTGCTTCTTGAAGACGTTTTACCAAAGCAGGATTGGCGCCAATACCTAGGTCACCTGCAAACGCAGGATCCAGATTGTCAATAACATCTTGAGAGCGAAAGCTCGTTGCAACCGGTATGGCCTGCGAGTTTGCCCAAGAACACAAAGCCTCGCATGCAGTGCCGTTCCAATTACCACCGCCAGCTATTACCATTGGATTTTTAGCAGAGGTAAAAGCAAGCATTGCTTGGTCAAAACTGTGGAGATCTAAGCCTGGCTGAACGATATGGGCAGCTTTGACAGGGTTTTCTTGACCAGTCATGTACAGCACATCTTCCGGTAAAGCTAATACAACTGGTCCTTTTCGACCTGCCTGTGCCACATGAAATGCATGTGAAACAAACTCATCAATCCGATCGACGCGATCGATGCTACCAACCCATTTCGCACATTCTGAATACATCCGGCGATAGTCAATTTCCTGGAAGGCCTCACGCTCAACCATATCAGTGCCAACTTGTCCGACCAATAAAACCAATGGGGTTGAGTCTTGATAGGCAGTGTGCATTCCAATCATGGCGTTCGAGGCGCCAGGGCCTCGGGTAACCATTAAAACGCCGGGGTGACCCGTTAATTTTGCGTAGGCCTCTGCCATATAGGCAGCGCCGCCTTCTTGTCGACAAGTGATAAATCGAAAATCAGGATGATCGACTAAGCCATTTAATAAAGGCAGGAAACTCTCGCCAGGAACGCCAAAGGCAATATCTACACCCTGCCTTGCTAATGCGTTTGCGAGGATTTGGCCACCATTTAGCACTTTACTTGGGGTCTCCATGATGTTGATCGGCTTTCTAAAGATTTTGGATGTATATGTCGAGTATCAGAAACTTATCACACTTTATCCAGCAATGGAGCTGATAGAGCGGTCCTGATCAGTCCCAGATACTGCCCTATACTGCCATCACAAACAACAAATAAACCAATTCAATTGGAGGCTTTGCAATGCGATTATTTAGTTATCGAGATTCAAGTGGCTATGACGGTGTGGGGGCCCTCTTAACTGGGAGTTCAAATATCTTCATCAATCTATCTGCTACAGATCCTTTTATACCCAATAGCTTGCAAGCAATTATTGAATCTCAAGAGTCCTTAAATCGTGCTGCAGCAGCCATCCATAATTCAAAGGCAATTAAAGGGGAGATAGACGCTATCACTTTTAGATCGCCCATTGAGAGACCTGGAAAAATTATCTGCATGGGTTTGAACTATGCTGACCATGCAAAAGAAGGTGGCAACGCTAGACCTGAATACCCCAGCTTTTTTATGCGTGGACCCAGCTCATTAACAGCGCATTTAAGCCCCATCATTCGACCCCAGGTTTCCGATAAGTTAGATTACGAAGCGGAGCTTGCCTTTGTGGTGGGTAAAAAGGCGCGCCATCTGACATTAGAAAACGCTTTGGAATGTGTGGCGGGATACAGCATTTTTAATGATGGCAGTATTCGAGATTATCAACGTAAAACGACCCAATGGACTATTGGTAAAAACTTTGATCAAACTGGTGCTTTTGGGCCATGGCTAGTGACGCCAGATGAGCTTCCCCTTGGCTGCGATGGCTTGAGAATTCAGTCTCGCTTGAATGGCCAAGTTATGCAAAACGCTAATACCAAAGACTTTTTATGGAACGTGGCAGAAACCATTGTGCTGATAACAGAGTGCATGACGCTCGAGCCTGGCGATCTTGTCATCACCGGAACCCCGGCTGGCGTTGGCTATGCAAGGACACCCCCTGTTTTTATGAAACCAGGGGATATTTGTGAGATTGAAATCGAATCTATTGGAATACTGCGCAACACTATAGCGGATGAGTAATCGAGCTAAAGCTCTCAGTAGACCTTAAAATAGCGCTATGACTAAGATTCCAGAACTTCTCGCCCCTGCCGGCAGCCTTTCCATGCTGCGCACTGCCTTTGACTTTGGTGCCGACGCCATTTATGCCGGACAACCGCGTTACTCCCTTCGAGTGCGTAATAACGACTTCGGAAAAATGGAGACACTTCAGGAAGGCATTGATACTGCCCATGCTTTAGGTAAGAAGTTTTATCTTGTGTCCAATCTACTACCCCATGGTGGTAAGACCCGTACTTACATTAAAGATATGGATCCTGTAGTTGCATTAAAGCCTGATGCGATGATCATGTCAGACCCTGGTCTGATCATGATGGCCAGAGAAGCTTGGCCAGACATGCCCATTCATTTATCCGTTCAAGCTAATACGGTTAATGGCGCCTCTGCAAAATTCTGGCGCTCTGTTGGTATCAGTCGAGTGATTTTGTCACGCGAGCTATCTTTTGATGAAATTGAAGAAGTTCGACAAGACTGTCCGGAAATGGAATTAGAAGTATTTGTACATGGCGCTTTGTGTATTGCCTACTCCGGCCGCTGCCTACTATCTGGCTATATGTCCCATCGTGACTCCAACCAAGGCGCCTGTACCAATGCCTGTCGTTGGGATTACAAGGTCAAACCTGGCCAACAAAATACCAGCGGTGACGTGGTTCTTCTTCAGGAGGCACGTCGTCCAGATGATTTAATGCCAATGGAAGAAGATGAGCACGGCACTTACATCATGAACTCCAAAGATTTACGTGCCATTGAACATATCGAACGCTTGACGAAGATGGGTGTTGATTCATTCAAGATTGAGGGTCGCACTAAGTCGCCCTATTACGTTTCTCGTACATGCCAATCCTATCGCACTGCGATTGATGATGCAGTTGCCGGTCGTCCAATGAATATGTCTCTCATTGGCAATCTTGAGGGTCTTGCAAATCGTGGCTATACCGATGGTTTCTATGAGCGTCATCACGATAAAGAGTATCAACTCTACATGCGTGGTCACTCGCTCTCGGGCAGAAGTTTGTATGTTGGGGAGACCCTGGAGATCGATGAGGCCTCCGGTCGCGTCAAGATAGATGTGAAAAACCGTTTCTCCATTGGTGATAAGTTAGAAATCATTGAACCCGAGGGTAATCAAGATATGGTGCTTGATGCCATGTGGAACCTCAAAGATGAACCAATTGATGTTGCCCCTGGCTCAGGTCACTTTGTGTGGATTCAATTGCCACTCAAGAGTAAGCATGCATTTATTGCGCGCTACACCCAAGAACCAGCACCTGTTGAGGTTAGCTCTTGCAGCAACTGCTAATGGATCACTTCAGAAAGTTTTTATGAGTGCTACGCTACCTAATTTAGCTCCTTCACATGGCTTTAAAGAAAAAGCCAAGGAAGAATTTATTAAAGCATTGCAGTTAACCATTTACTTTGGCACTTGGTTTTGCGCTCTTGCCTTTTTAGCGGCAACCTTACTAGATCATAGGCCCATTCCTTTATCCATCTTTGGCTTTGCTTTGTTTAAGGCGGCAATCTGCGCCAAATTCATGCTACTCGCTCAAGCTGCATTCCCAATCAAAGTCAATGAGAAGCGAGGAATCGTGAGCTCATTACTCTTGGAGTCCCTGATTTATCTTCTAGTTGTCTTGGGCTTAAATTATTTAGAAGCTGGAGTTCATGGATTAATTCATGGAAAAGAATTTTTGACCTCCATGACTGAATTTGGCCAATCCAACCCCTTACGTGTAGTAGCTATGTCGATCGTGTACTGGTTAATTGTGTGGCCTTATCTACTCATGTCGGGGATGACCATCATGCTTGGTAGCAACGCTACCCTGAAGATTTTGTTTGGCGATAAACCGAAATCAAGCTAATTAAACTTCAGTCATTCAACTCGGATGATTAATTTACCCTCCATTACTCAAGGTCGGGCTTTTCTAATAGGTAAATGCCTATTACTCATTACAGGCCATTTTCTAGCAACTCTATCTCATGCCCAAGAAATCGAGGCGCGCACTTATTCCAATGCACCAGTAGGGATTAATTTCATCAGCGCGGGGGTTGCACAGGCAAAGGCTGGCAATTACACCCTGACCAGCGAAGTCATGGGCCTCACCCATATCTTTGATGCAGGGGGTCAATCCGGCAAGCTCACTCTAGTGCTTCCTTATGGCCAACTGACTGGGTCTAGCACCATTGGTGGGCGCACAGTCAATGCCAGTACTGAGGGATTATCAGATCCACTCATCAAGGCAGCAATTAACCTCTATGGCGCTCCAGCATTAACGCTAGATCAATTTAAGAGTTATCAGCAAGATCTAATTGTTGGGGTCAGTCTTGCGGCATCAGTGCCATGGGGCAAGTACGACGACAATCAACTCATTAATGTGGGCGCAAATCGATGGTTCATTCAGCCTGGTCTGGGAGTTTCTAAAGCGCTTGGTCCTTGGCGATTTGAGCTCGCTGGTTCTGGTATTTTTTACACCAGCAATACCAACTTCATGGGCGGTAACTCGCTATCTCAGAACCCGGTTTACTCAACACAAACCCACGCGATTTATTACTTTCAGAATACTGCTTGGATTTCAGTAGATGCCACCTACTTTACTGGCGGGCAATCCTACGTCAATGGCAACCCAATTAGCGGCAGCCAAGAGAATTGGCGCTTTGGAACAACGATGTCCTACCCAGTAAATAAACATAATTCGATTCGGCTATCGGCAAGCACGGGGGCTTACTCAAGAACCAATAATAGTTATGACTTGTATGGGATTTCTTGGCAATACCGCTTTGGTGGCGGGTTATAGTTATTTATAAGTCGCGCAGATGACGGCGCAAGATTTTGCCCACATTAGACTTAGGCATTTCATTAATAAAGGCGATCTTTCTGGGGCGTTTGTAACTTGTCATTTGCTCTTTGCAATACTGAATGACTTGAGCCTCAGTTAGCTCGGGCTTATCCTTGACGATATAGGCCTTGACGATCTCGCCGAGCTTGCGATGGGATAATCCAATCACGGCACATTCTCTTACACCGGGCATTTGAGAAATCACTTCCTCGATTTCATTGGGGAATACTTTATAGCCAGCAACAACGATCATGTCTTTCTTGCGATCGACAATCTGCACAAAGCCATCAGGACTCATAATTCCGATATCGCCAGACTTAAAATATCCCTCTGAGGTGAAAGATTGTCGAGTCTCTTCGGGTCTATTCCAGTAACCCGTCATCACTTGAGGACCCTTGATACAAATCTCTCCAGGCGTACCAAATGGAACTTCTATTCCGTCGTCATCCAATATCAATATATCCGTACTAGGCACGGGCATACCAATGGATCCGGTAAATTCTTTTACAAATGGCGTGTTCACACAAACCACTGGGGAAGTTTCCGATAGCCCATATCCTTGAGCAATCGGCACCCCCATTATTTTCTGCCAAAGTTCCGCTGTTTTCTTTTGAACTGCCATCCCACCGCCGATAGTAACCAAGAGATTGGGTATGCGTACATGTTTAAATTCTGGACGATGTATCAGCGCATGAAATAGCGTGTTGACACCTGGAAAAATATTGATATCGGGGTGCTTCATCAACAGCTTAATAAAGCCAGTGATATCGCGGGGATTGGCGACCAATAATAATTTGGCACCCTTACGCATTCCAAGCAGACCGCAGGCAGTTAGTGCAAAGATATGAGTCATGGGTAACGCACATAAAAAAACCAACTGCTGCTGACGATTTTTTAAGGCGGGCTCAAGCCAAGATTCAATTTGAATGATATTGGCTAATATATTGCGGTGTAATAAAACTGCGCCTTTAGAAACTCCTGTAGTACCGCCCGTGTATTGTAAAAAAGCAATATCGTCCTGCCTTAGATTTGGTTTAGTAAAGCCATGCCCAAACCCAATTTTCAGAGCTTGATTGAATTTGACACAAGCAAAGCTCCAATGCGGAATTAGCTTTTTAATATGGCGAGCAATCAAATTGATGATGACGCCCTTCGGACCCAAAGTCTCACCTATGCTGCTCACAATCACTTTCTTTACAAGCCCATAATTGGCAATCTCCTGATATACGTGAGCAAAGTTTTCTAGCATCACCAAGATGGACGCACCGCTATCTTGGAGTTGATGCTCTAGCTCACGAGCGGTATAGAGCGGATTAATATTGACTACAACAAAGCCTGCACGGAGAGTCCCTAGCATTGCAATTAAGTACTGCGGTACATTCGGGAACATGATTGCGATACGCGAGCCTGCTTCAAGACCTAAAGTTTGTAAATAAGCAGCGAAGTCCTTGGACAGAATGTCGAGTTGACGGTAGCTGATGGTGTGCCCCATCGAATCCATTGCTATGCGATTAGGATAATTATTAAAAGAGCTCTCTATCAAATCAGCAATTGATGAATAACCCGCTAAATCAATTTCATGGGGAACGCCCTCGAGATAGCTGTTCAGCCAGGGTTTTTGTAAGTTCATCTGCTTGAGTTATGAGGTGATTGTGCTTGGAGCGCTTTACGTACTCATCAAGTCTTTGAGCTTCTCTAAATACAGTTCTTGACCGTGATTGACGCGGTGAGTCCATTCATTTCCAGAGTCAGCGTTGGCATCATCAGTCACGTATTTAAATGATTGCCATGGGATATTAAATTGGTAAGCAATATTAGCAATCGCAAATAACTCCATATCCACCACATCAACTGCCTGCGATATTAACCAGGGGTCATGCGCAGTAACAAAGCTATCGCCAGTGCCACAAGTATGCTCACCACCAAGAGAAAGGTAGTGGGATGGTTTAGGGCAAAAAGGGGTTTGGCCTCGAGGCGCCAAAGGGACTGTCATCATGTCGCGCTGTATTACTTTGCCGATTTCTAGCAAACCCTGAAGAGCGGGGTTAATTTTTCCGACGGTACCAAAGTTCACTATCCTCTGAGGCTGATATTGATGAATGGCCTGAATACTTGCCGTAGCTGCATTGATCTTACCAACCCCAGAATACACAATATCAACACCCGCCGGCAACGTGCTTTTATCCAGCTCAGACTCTAATGCGGTAATAATGAGTAATTGTGTTTTCATGTCAGCCAATAATGAATTTATTAGATTATCTACCCGGAGTCCCCGACTTTCCTAAGCCAGGAATCCTCTTTAGGGATATCTCCCCTTTATTAGCTAATCCGAGTGCATTTAAGGAGGCTACGCTGCAACTAGAGGCACTTGCACAGCAGTTTGATTACAGCCATATTTTAGGTATTGAATCCCGTGGCTTTATCTTTGGCACCGCCCTCGCCTACAAAACCCATAAAGGCCTCGCTTTAGCTCGAAAACCCAATAAGCTACCTCTAGCCAGCCACCGAGAGTCTTATGGGCTGGAATACGGTTCTGATTCTCTGGAAATTCAGCAATCTACTTTGCCAACTGGTTCACGTGTTTTGATTGTGGATGATGTGCTAGCTACAGGCGGAACCATCATCGCAGCCAGTAAACTGCTCAAAAAGGCTGGCTTTGAAGTAGCTGGCGCCATCACATTTTTAGAAATTTCTGGTTTAAATGGTGGTGGAGCCCTGACCCAAAGCGGAATCCCCAATAAGACGGTCTTAGTTGCTTAAGGGCTAGCTATAGAAGGCTCTTGGCACCCTTGAGTAGTTTGACGGCACCCCAGCCTACGGCGAGCACTTTACTGGCAAGCTTGGGTTTGTAGTGCGCTAGTACAGCGAATGCACTAGTCCATAAGATCGGCGTGCTCTTCATGAAATTAAAAGCATCTATACCCTTATCAGCCCATGACAAGGGCTTTTCTATGGGCTCAAAATGCAACGCGAAGTCAGCTCGCTCAAGGGCTGCCCGCTCCTGCAGCACCCTTTGCCTAGCCTGAAGTTCAGCTAGTTTTTGACTCATCGCTTTGAAAGCTCCTGGCGGTCTTTTGCCAACTCCGTAATGGTTGCCTCAAATAATTTAGGCATGGTTTTGAGTGAGCGAATAACTACCAGCGCCAAAATGATACCTACAGCTAAGAAACTACTTGTTAGCAAGCTCAGCGCCATGATGCGATCAGTTTCCCAGCTATAAATCACAATGAGCAAGGCCAGCATCACCAAGCCAAAGAACAAGAAAAACAATGTAAAGATCACCATAACTAAAAGACTCAAAAACTTAGTACGCGCAATCTGCACATCCGTAGAGATCAACTCCAGACGGGTCTGAGCAATAGATGCCCCTGTGGAGACGAGATTCTTTAGTGAAGAGAAAAGATTTTCTTGTGACATGAATTCCTAGCGACGGCGAATCAATAGACCAACTAACAAGCCAATACCAGCAGCAACACCAACCGCCTCCCAGGGATTTCGATGGACAAACTCATCAGTGCGCTCAGCAACGACTTGAGCCTTTTCAGTCACAGTGCCCTCAACAGAGGAAAGACTTTCCCTTGCGCTATTGAGAGTCTCCAAGGCCTTTGAACGAATTGCGCCAAGCGGCCCATCGTCATAGCTTGCTGTTGCTTTAATGAGATCCTCAGCATCTGCCATGAGTGCCTTGAAATCACCAATTAAATTTTCAGAATTGATTTCTACCTCTTCATGCATAGTTGTCGATTTTTTAGCAGTCATTGCCACTCCTTGCTGATGCCATCGCATTGATGGATGAGTCCATTCTAAGCAATTTCAACAGAGATCACAGTATTAATACCGTCATCCCAGCGTTTCCTTCTTTGAAGTGCTTTAGATAGGCCCTTAATCCAGGTCTTCTTCTCAAAAGTGCATGGTAAGACTCGCTACCAAATGCGGTTTGTTCACCGAAGTGATACTCATCAACACGGTCCGAGAAATAGTTATTCTCCAGAGCATCATGAACGGCCCATTTAATTTTGCCACCCTCGCCACTGGCTCCATAGCCATGTATCAATATAATTGCCTTGATGCCCACTTCCGAAGCTCGGCGCAGTCTAATAGTCAATCGGTCCAAAGCCTCCTCAGCACTTGGACTATCAAACTTTAAATTCAATACCATCGTGTCACTATGCGGGAAAGGAAGTTCCTCGCTGCCGCATTGACGACATTCCCCCTGCATCCCTCGGGGATTGCCACATTCTGGACATTCAAATGAGTGGGCCAATCAAAATTCCTGTTATAAATATCAGACTATAAAGAGGAGACAATAATGCATCGCATCATTATGAACGGACTACTACTAACTGCAACATTAATCGCTGGCAACGCAGTCGCCCATAAACCTACAGAACCTGCCCATCAACTTTATGCAGAGGGTAATTTTGCCCTTGAGAATGGCTCGGTTATTAAGGACTTTGAACTTTCCTATACGACACAGGGAACCTTAAATGCCGATAAGAGCAATGCCATACTCATGGTCACTGCAATTGGCGGCAATCACCATCGGATTGATTACCTCATTGGGCCAGGTAAAGCATTAGATACAGATAAATATTTTGTGATTTGTACTGATGCTATTGGAAATGGCTTAACTACCTCTCCATCAAATAGTAAATTACAACCCAATATCCAGTTTCCAGAATTCAATATGCGCGATATGGTGAACAGCCAATATCGCCTTATTGCCGATCACTTCGGAATTAAAAAGCTAGTGGCAGTAGTTGGTGCGTCTATGGGTGGCATGCAAGCACTGCAATGGGCAGTCTCTCATCCGAATTCTATGCAGGCAATTATTCCGATCATTCCGCTTGCAAAAACGAATGCATGGACAACGGGCGTGCTGGAGATGCTACGCCAAAGCATCATGACAGATCCGAGCTATCAAGGCGGTAAATACGATAAACCCGTTGAGCAAGGCATGCGTCTGTGGTCAGGATGGCTTAGCGGAGTAATTGTCAGAACTCCAGCATATCAAGAGCAACTGAACGCAACGCCTGAAGCTGAAATTGAGTATCTAAAAAAGGTACAGGATGCAGGATGGAAAAGGATGGATGCCAATGATTGGATCTGGCAATCAAGGGCCTACGACCGTCATGATGTGGGTCAAACCCAAGGCTTTAATGGCGATACTTCTGCCGCTTTAAAGTCAATCAAAGCTAAAACTCTCATTCTTGCCGGTACTGGCGACTTGCTCAATCCAGAATCCGATGCCAAACTTTCGGCTAAATTGATTCCAGGAGCTAAATACATAGCCATCAATGATCGCCTCCCTATGGGCCACCTATCAGGTGCCGGGGCAACAAAAGATGAAAATGCATTTCAGAATAAAGTTATTGCAGATTTCTTAGCAAATCTTAAAAAATAATTCCACATGGGGGTCTGTCTGACCCCCCTTCTTTATTAGCAAGCCCCTCAAGACTTTGATATTCCTTTACCCCTACGAGCAATACTTCGTCTCTAAGACTGATGTTGAATTAGTTGAATCATCAATCATTCGATTTAGGGTCATTTGCGCTGCATCTTTGTTCTCTTGAACTTTTAGATTTAAATTAATTAAGCCGGCTACATCCTTGCGAATGGAGGTATTGCCATAGCGTAAGCCCTTTAATGTAGAAACTGCTTCAGCGGAAATCTTGCATTGCTGGTTTAGCAACTCAGAAGAATCCGATGAGGTATTTGCATAAGCCAATGCAGCTACTGAGATTGAGACAACGGCCAATAGAGTCTTCTTCATCTTATTTCCTTAATTTGTGACCACATGTTGGACAACAACCTAAATCTTTTGCTTTTGTTTTTCTTAAGGCGGCGTAGACGCTAGATTCTGAAATTTCCATCTTCCTAGCGGCCTGAGCTGCGGTCATTCCCTTCCCTATCCAATCCAAAGCTTGATGTGTTTTTGGTATCGCTCTTCTCATGTCACCTCCTTTGACAATACTATACCACAGAAGTTGTGAAGTTGTGAACATTATTTACAATTTTTTTCCAGGGTTGAAAAAGCTAGGTTTTTAAGGAAAAGGCTGTAGAGGCGCTAGAAAAGCGATAAGACGACGACGGTGATAAAGTAAGGGAATTAAATAAATACAAATGCAAAAAACATGAAGCCATACTTAGATTTATTGCAGGCATGCCAGCAAATACAACAAAACCAACTCAAAGTTGACGATTATTTGGCGCAATGTACTGCGCGAGCAGATCAAATTGAGCCGGAATTAAAGGCATTTACGGTAAGAGCATCATTACAAGAGCTTCAGCACCAATCAGGGGCTGGGCCATTAATGGGTATACCGGTAGCTGTGAAAGACATCATTGCAACGAAAGATTTTGTTACAAGTAATGGCTCGGCGATCTATAAGGATTTTGTCCCGAGCGAAGATGCTGAAATTGTCAAAAAAATCCGTAGTTTAGGTGGTGTTATTTTTGGTAAAAGCGTAACAACTGAATTTGCTTGGCGTCAAGCTGGTGCCACAACCAATCCATGGAATAGCGCCCACACTCCTGGAGGGTCATCAAGCGGCTCAGCTGCCGCTGTAGCGAGCGGAATTGTGCCCTTGGGCTTGGGCTCCCAAACCGCAGGGTCAATTATTAGGCCGGCATCATTTTGCGGTGTTGTCGGCTATAAGGCCAGCTTTGGAAGCGTTCCACGTAAAGGTGTCAATCCGGTTTCTGGCTCACTAGACCATATTGGATTTTTTACAAGATCTGTGGCGGATGCGAGATATGCATTTAACTTACTTCGCAATACCGCTATCGACGAGGAAGATGCAATTGTTTTACAAGAACTTACTCAGAAACCATTGAGTGAGGTTCTAAAAAATCGGCAACCTCGAATTGGCATCCTAAAAACGCCCTTTGATGAATTATTAAGCCAAGAGCAGATAAAAACGGTAATGACAGCTGAAGCATTACTAAATGCGTCTGGTGCCATCACAGAAGAAATCACACTCCCCGCAATTTACTGGGATGGAATAGAGGCTTTAGCAGTTTTGATGGCATGTGAAGCTGCGGTAGTTCATGAAAAGCATCTAGAGAAATTTCCAGATTTACTAAGCCTCGACATGAAAGAGCTCATAGAAAAAGGAAATACCTGTTCGGCTAGTAATTACATCAAGGCAAAAAATCTCCAAGCAAAATTACGCCTCTCTCTGGCTGAATATTTTCAAAGATTTGATGCGATATTGGCGGCACCTGCTACGGGAGAGGCGCCTAAGGGACTTAACTTTACTGGAAATCCCATCTTTTGCTCTCTTTGGAGCTTTATAGGTGCGCCAGCAATTGCACTTCCAGTGACAAAATCAAGCAATGGGCTACCGCTAGGAATTCAGCTTATTGGCAATTACAGAGAGGATGGAAAATTGCTCAACATCGCACAATTTGCTGAAGAATGCTTTAAGACGGCGGATGGGCGGTCTTAAGGTTTTTGCCAATCAGAAATCAGGTTGGCAAATAATTTAGTGGCATCTTCGATCTTATCGACATAGCAAAACTCATTTGTTTGATGAGCCATCTCAGGCTGACCAGGGCCTAAAATTACCGTGGGTGGATTACCGATCACGGATTTTAAAGCCGATGCATCCGTGAAATAAGAAACCGTCTTCTCTATTGGTCGAACACCATTCATTTTTGTGCAATGCTCAAATACCTTCTCCATCCATGGATCATTGGCTGGAGTAAAAACACCCTCAATATCAATAATGGTATCCAGCTGTACTGTTGGGCCCAACGCCTTGCATAAACAGCCATAAATGTGAGAATGACTTTGCCCAGCTACCGTACGAATATCTAAGGTCATTTCTGCAGCATCCGGAACAGAGTTGATATTCAGGCCAGCTTTGGCGGTGCCTATATTCAATGTTCCCTGCCCCATCATTTCATGTGGAGGCGTATCAAAACTAAATTGTTCCAGTGTTAATGCCGCTTTAGCAAGCTTATAAAATGCATTGTCACCTCTCTCGGGCATCGAGCCATGAGCAGTTACCCCCTCAGTTTTGGCTCTTAGCCAATAGGCACCCTTATGACCAAGTAGCGGCTCATTAGCGGTAGGCTCAGCTACAACAAAGCAACCAGCAGGACCCAAGAAATCTACAATCTCTTTACTTGCAGCAAGATGAAATGCGCCTTCACAGCCTGTTTCTTCACCTGCAGTAATAATCATGGTCACACCAGCACCTTGTTTAGCTTGATTTGCCATCTCTATGCCCGCCACTACAAATGCAGCGATACCACTTTTCATATCACTTGCACCGCGACCATAGAGCTTGCCGTCATCAATCAGACCAGAAAATGGCTCATACTTCCAAGGACGCGCACCTAAGGGCACAACATCAACATGGCCTGTAAAGCAAATACTCGGTTGATCAGCACTACAAGATCCAATTTTTGCAACTAAGCTTGTTCGTCTTGGGGCAAATTCAACCTGACGACACTCATAGCCAGCTGACTCTAAGAGAGTTTGCAAGTATTGACAGATTTGATCTTCATTACCAGGCGGGTTCACCGTATTAAAACGAATGAGATCTTGGGTTAATTCGACGGGATTCAGTTTAGCGTTCACAGTCAGTTACCCAAAATAGGCGGCTTGGACTTCTGCATTGTCCGCAAGTTCTTTTGCGTTGCCTTTGGCAACAACTCGACCTTTAGAGATGACATACCCTCGATGAGCAATTGCCAAAGTTTGACGCACATTCTGCTCAACTAAGAGCACAGTAGTTCCCATCTGATTTATTTCTTTGATAATTTTGAAGTTCTCTTTAACAAACAGTGGAGACAATCCCAATGATGGTTCATCAAAAATCAGCAGATCCGGCGAACTCATTAAACTGCGACTAATTGCCAGCATAGCCTGCTCACCACCAGACATTGTTCCAGCTACTTGCGAAGAACGCTCAGCCAAGCGAGGAAATAGCGTCTTCACATGTAAGCGACGCTCCTCAATTACATTCTTATCTTTGACCAAATAAGCACCAGCAGACAAGTTTTCATCAACCGTCATTCGTGGAAAAACACGCCGCCCTTCTGGTACGCAAGCAATGCCTTGCTCAATAATTTTGTGGGACGGTAAATGTGTGATGTCTACATCCTTGAAGAGAATTTGACCCCGATTGACTGGCGTTAGTCCTAAGATGGATCGAATTAAAGTTGATTTTCCTGCGCCGTTAGCACCCAAGATGCAGGTGATCTCACCTTGTTTAACTTCGATTGATACATCCTCGAGAACATCAATACGATCGTAGGCCGTATAAATATTGTGAATATTGAGCAAGTTCATGATCACTCTTGTCCTAAGTAGGCTACCTGAACCTCAGGATTATTAACAATCTCATCGTAGGTACCCTCGGCAATTTTTTTGCCGTAATTTAATACAATGCAACGCTCGGTCATACGTTGAATTAAGCCCATTTCATGCTCAATCAAAATGATTGTGAATGGCTTTATTTTGCTGCGAACCTGCAAAATATCGTCCATCACTTCAACAGTTTCATCATGGGTCATCCCAGCAGAAGGCTCATCTAGCAACAAAAGATCTGGCTCGCTAATTAAGGCACGGCAAATCTCGATACGACGCCGGTCAATCATTGGCAGACTAGCAACGGGCTCGAATATCTTTCCCGCTAATTTAGGATTAAAGGTGAGAAGCAATTGATTTACCTGCTCCACCACACGGTCATATTCCTCTCTAAATTGCTTTCGCTTGAAGAGATTAAAAATTAATCCAGTATTTAGACGTCGATTATCACCAATCGCAATATTGTCAAAAACGGTGAGGGGTAAAGACAGTCTGGATCGTTGAAAGGTTCTCGTAATGGCCTCACGATAGACCTCCTGAGCGCTGGCATCAGCAAGGTCCTTCCCCCTGAATGTCACATTACCAGAGGTTGCTCTATAAAGACCAGTCATCACATTAAAGAATGTAGTCTTACCAGATCCATTTGGACCTAAGAGCCCAAGAACTTCACCCTCATTAACATGCAAATTCAGAGAATCTAACGCTGTAACACCACCAAAGCGCATTGTCAGATTGTGAGCCTCTAAAATTTTATTTTTGATTTGGTTCATTTTTCACTCCCTGCTTTGTTACCAGGGAAATACTCTCGGATTCTTCTTGGCAATAGGCCATCAGGACGGAATAGCAAAATTAAAATCACAACAATTGCATATAACAAAAAACGATATTCCTGAATGAACTGCAACTTCTCTGGGAGGATCACCACAATAGCTGCTGCAGGAATAATGCCCCAAGGATTGCCAATTCCTCCCAAAATAACGATGGAGACCATAATTAACGAGTCGGCAAAAGTGAAATTATTTGGAGCTACATAGGCAGTCATCATTCCATATAGGGCGCCAGCCATGCCTGCTATCACATTACCCAATGTGAATGCCACAATTTTCCAATGTGCAATCTTGACACCAAATGTGGAGGCGGCAATCTCGTCAGTACGCACCATGTCCATACTCAATCCTATCCATGAACGCTCTAAATTACGGGTAACTTTGAAGCTCAAAATTAACAGGATTAAAGCGATTAACAAATAAGGTATGTAAAAGGAAATTTCGTATCCAGCGATCTCAATTCCATTCGAGAGATCCCAGCCAAATAAATTCATGGCTGGGATCTTCATTCCCTGAGGACCGCCTAAACTATCGTTTACCTCTAGAAAATTTCTGAACAAAATACCAAATGCAATAGTTACCAAAGCCGCATAGTGGCCCCGGGTTCTTAAGACCGGATAAATGAGAATCGATCCAATCAATGCAGATACACCTGCGGCCAACACTAAGATCAAGATATGCGGAACGGCCGTATAGGTTGCCAAGATTGCTGCTGTGTAGCTACCAATGCCAAAAAAAGCTGCTCCAGCAAAGTTAACAATTCCAACATACCCAAACTGAGTATTTAAACCGAGACAAACTACAGAGTAAATCAGCACTGTAGCCAACATCAGTAAGGCGAAGTGAGAGTTGTGAAAGACCACCATAGTGATGAGCACACCAGCAACCGAAGCATAGGCTGGGAACTGCGGGTGCTCTCGCACGGCAGCAGCCAATCGGTCCATCAGACCCATCTTTTTACCAACAACGCTGACAGCAAACGCCAGAATGACCAGACCGCCAACCTCGATCTGACTTTCTGATCCCAGCAATAAAATACTGTAGAGCAAACTCAATATAAAAGTAGTAATTAATAACTTCATTCTTACACTCGCTCGCTTGATTTTTCAGAAATCAAACCGGTTGGCTTTAATCCCATGATGATAATAATTACAGTAAATGCGAATACATCCTTATAGGCACTAGGAACATCAGGGAAAATCGCTGGTAGCAATACAGCGCCAATAGTCTGCAGTGCCGCAAAAAGAAAGCCGCCCACAATTGCCCCATAAAAATTTCCAAGGCCACCTACAACAGCAGCAGAAAAACCAATGACACCCAACAAAAGTCCCATGCTGAAGTTCACTTCGTTGTAATACAACCCATTCATTAAGCCAGCTAGGGCCGCCAAAGCAGACCCAAGCATAAATGTGATTAAAACAATTTGACGGAAGTTAATCCCCATGATTCGAGCCGTCTCGCTATCCTGCGCCACAGCTCTGATAGCTAACCCGATCTTGCTGCGAGTGATTAACCTTTGAACAGCAACAATACAGATGATTCCAGTTAGCAACAAAATGAGGCTGTCTGAGCGCAAGGTAAATTCCCCAAGGGCGATTCCGTCTACTGGTAAAAGTCTCGGGAAAGGCTTTGGATTAGAGCCATTCGGGTAAAAAAGGCGCACTGCTTCGCGCAAGGCTAAGCCCAACATCAGCGTGACTAATAATGTATTGATGGGGGGAGCCTTTTGCAAAGGCAGAATTAAGTAACGAGCAATCAGAGCGCCCAAGAATGAGGCCACTGAAAGGCTAATTAAGACAATGATTAATAATTGCAGCCATGGGGAATCAAAGGTGCCCGCTATACCAATATATGTAGTGAGACCAGCAAAAGCACCCACCATCAAAATATCACCGTGCGAAAACTTAATGACGTCCAAAACACCGAAGTAGAGAGTAAAACCCACTGCAACAATCGCATAAATGACGCCTAACATTAAGCCGTTAAGCAGATACTGCAAAAATATATCAAACGACATGCACTTTTACCCTCTTTACTTCGGTTACAAAACAGTAAATCTGAGCTTATTGCCCTAACTTACGCTGCTTCTTAGCATACAAGCTATCTTCCCAAACAACCCACTTACCATCTTGTGCAACGTACTTAGAAATTAATGGGACGATGTTCTGGCGGCGATCATCAAAACTAACCTTACCGATAATCGTATCAACATTATTTGTCTTGTTGAGAATATCCATCACCTTCTTACGATTTGGGCCAGCTTTTTCAATGGCATCCATAATCAAGTTAGCAGCTGTATATGCAAATGGGCCATAGGCTTCAGGTGCATCTGGATATTTTTGCTGGTTGTATTTAGCTGTAAATTCCAAGCCACCTGGTAATTTCTCCCATGGAGCGCCCTCGATGAAAGAAAGTGAGCCCTCTGACAATTTACCTAAACCTTCAATATAGGCATCAGACTTAATTCCAGATGTTCCTTCAAATACAGCCTTAATGCCCAGGCGGTCCATTTGTGTACGAATACGAATACCAATTGGAGTTAGGCCGCCAAAATAAACAACCTCGGGCTTCAAATCTTTAATCTTCGTCAACTCAGCGGTAAAGTCTTGTTGATCAGCGGTAACGCCGAAGGTACCCAGAATTTGTCCACCATTTTTGGTTAAATATTGGGTGAAGTATTTGTTATGGCCCTTACCGTAATCTGTAGTGTCATGAATAATGACCCACTTTTTATAACCCAGGCCTGTAAGAAATTTAGCCGCCACCTCATTCTGATTAATCATGGTGCCATTGACACGATGAATCTCTTTATAGTCATTGCCGTAAGTGATCTCCGGCAATACTGCTCCCCACACCATTACTGGCAGGCCAAATTTATGATAAACATCCACAGTACTCATTGCGACTGCCGAGCAATAGTGAGTTACGCCAGCAATAATTGAGTTATCGGCAGCAATCTTTGTAGCAACTTGCACGCCCACGTTTGGCTTGCATTCATCATCTGCGGAAACAAGTTCATATTTATATTTAGCATTGGGATCCTGGTTACGAAGACGTACCGCAAGATCAGCCGAGTTTCGACCACCAATACCATTGGCAGATACGCCGCCAGTCAAAGGCCCAATGTAGGCTATCTTTACCGTGTCCTTAGCTGAAACGCTGAAGGAAAGGCTGGAGCATAAAGCGAGGACTAAAGCTGAAACAATTGATTTCATAACTAATCTCCTAGGAATTTTTTATAACAATCTACGACTCAGTGTATCAATATTTTGTTTTATGAATATTGATCTGAATCACCCCTTTGATATGCTCGTTAACCCTAGATAATAATGCTGATGGCTCATAAACAAATAAGTGTGATTGCTTAAAGTATATGTGGTTGATCAATAACTCTGCACCCTGCCAATGTCTATAGTGGTGCAGAAAGAACTGTATTTGCACACATTGCACCAAAATTGAGGGGAGATGATGTTCTTAAGGATCTCCGAGCCTAGAGCTCTAAGGTAAGAGGCGGTGTTATAAATGAATTGTGGCCAGATATTATTCTGGGGTGTTAAAAAAACTGAATTCAGGGGGAGTGTCATGTCTTTATATTTCGAGAAGCGTAGAGGGTTACTTGTATTACTCACTGCCCTAGCCTGCTCAACGATAGGAGTGGCAAATGCCCAAACGAACGTAAGTTGGCCTGATAAGCCCATTAAGATCATTGTTGGTTACTCCGCTGGAGGGGCTACAGATATATTGGCACGTTTAGTTGCAGTAAAAATAGGCAACACCTTGGGTCAGCCAGTGATTGTTGAAAACAAGCCTGGCGCCAATAGCAATGTAGGCGCAGAAATCGTTGCACGGTCACCGGCTGACGGTTATACCCTTTATGCCTTTTCAATTGCCAACACCATCAATATGTCGCTATATCCAAAACTCGGATACGACGCACTCAAAGATTTAGAGCCTATTGGCATGATTGCCAAGATCCCCAATATTTTGGTAGTAAATCCAAACCTTCCAATCAAAACAGTCTCGGAATATGTGCGCTACGCCAAAGAATCAAAAGATGGCATCACTTTTGCGTCCTCTGGAAGTGGCTCATCCATTCACCTCTCCGGTGAAATGTTTAAGATGCAATCCAAAATCCAAATGCTGCACATCCCTTATAAGGGTAGCGCTCCTGCTGTCACAGATTTATTAGGGGGTCAGGTAGACTCCATGTTTGATAACGCCCCTTCTGCAATGCCTCATATTCAAAGTGGAAAGCTGCGTGCAGTTGGCATTACCAGCGCACAACGATCCCCATTGCTGCCCGAGGTACCTACAATTGCTGAGTCTGGCTACCCCAATTTTGACGTACAGTCATGGTTTGCCTTGGCTGCTCCTGCCGGAACTCCGAAGCCGATTATTGAAAAGCTCAACGCTGCATTAAATAAGGCTCTCACAGCACCAGATGTGCGTCAACGCCTGCAAGAATTGGGGGCTACACCTGAGCCAGGCTCCCCAGAGAAAATGCGCGACTTCGCAACAGCCGAGGTAAAGCGCTGGCGTGAAGTGGTTAAAGCATCGGGCGCCAAAGCCGAATAAAACACAACAAAAAGAAGGAAGTCCCCGCATGTTTCCAATCGACTTCTTTTGGCGAGCATCTTTGCGCTGGCCAAATCGTATAGCCATTGATACGCCTACTGGCCCGATTCGCTATGAAGAATTAGCGTCCAAAGTGAAGGCTCTTGCTAGCGCCCTCGTGAAATTGGATCCCAAGCTTCAAAGCCGAGTCGCAATTTGTTCCGGTAATAGTGCGGAGCACATCATCGCCTTATTAGCGGTGCTTGCCTCAGGCAAAGTATGGGTTCCGCTCAACCCTAAAAGTACCCGACCTGAGATACGACGCATCATCGACATTACAGAACCAAGCCTAATCATTCATGATCAAGCCTTAGGTGAATTATTAACCGATGCCCCAGGTATTTTTATTCTTACCAGCATGAATGATGCCCAGGCATCAAGCAAAACGATGGGTGGCTTGATCCAACTACACGATAGCGTCCCACTTCCATCATTTGATCTGCCCTTAGACGCTACTCAAGCGATCAAATTTACTGGCGGCACTACGGGGGCTCCAAAAGGGGTAATGCAACCCTATCGCGCCTGGTTGGCTAATATTGCTAATCAGATTCAGTCATGGGGCTTTGATGAGCATGAGCGCTATATTGTCGCTGCGCCAATCACTCACGGCACGTCAACTTATATTTTGCCCATTCTTGCGCAAGGCGGATGCCATGTCATCTTAGACGGTGCTGGTGCTGAAGTAGTTCGTACAGCCTTTAGAGAGCGCGGTGGCACTGCTTCCTTTATGCCCCCAACACTGCTGTACATGTTGATGGCATTGCCCAATGCCTCACGTAAGGATTTTCCCAAGCTACGCAGATTGATATATGGTGGCGCACCAATGCCCGCCGAAAAAGTGCGTGCTGTCCGTGATTTTTTTGGCCCTGTACTTTGTACTACGTATGGTCAAACTGAAGCCCCTCAAATATTAACCGTCATGAAACCAGAGGATTTTGAAGATCCTCAAAATTGGGCTGCTGTAGGATGCGCTACCTGGTTTGGCGATGTCGCGATCATGGCGCCTGATGGCAGTTTCCTACCCACAGGTGAAATCGGTGAGGTAGTGGCACGTGGCGATCTTCTCATGACGGGTTACTGGCGTATGCCAGAAAAAACTGCGGAAACAATCATGAACGGCTGGCTTCACACTGGAGATCGCGGTCTGATTGATCAGCGTGGTTACCTCTATCTTAAGGACCGCCTCAAGGATATCGTTATTACTGGCGGATTTAATGTATATCCAGTCGATGTTGAGAATGCTTTAACCCAACACCCCGCTGTACACGAATGCCTAGTTTTTGGCATTCCAGATGATAAATGGGGAGAAAGCGTGCAAGCAGCAGTACAACTTCGCCCTGGTCAGCAAGTTGATGAGGCAGCACTCATTTCATTTGTGCGCGAACTCTTGGGCCCGGTTCAGACACCAAAACGTATCCACTTTTATGCGAGTTTGCCTCGCTCCAATGTGGGCAAATTACTCAAGAGCGCCGTCCTTCAACATATTCTTAACCCATCAATAAATTCTTAATCAAGCCATCATGACTAATTCATCTAGCAAAACTCCAGTAACTAGTTTATGCACTCATACCCTTACCAGCCTGCACTATCGCGATGCAGACCTTGTCGAAGACTTGATGGGGAAAAAAACATTTACTGAAGTGATGTTGATGCAAATCTTAGGTAGGATTCCACGACCCGTAGACATCCGAATTACTGACGTTGTACTCATTGTTCTCATGGAGCATGGCCTCACTCCTAGTGCAATTGCGACGCGATTAATTTACATGAGCGCTCCAGAAAATCTTCAAGGAGCAGTATCAGCTGGCTTGCTGGCTGTCGGGAGCTCTTTTATTGGCACTATGGAAAATTGTTCCGGCTTGTTAGATCGAATTACAGCTGCAAGTAACCCTGATGCCGAAGCACTGGACATAGCGCAACATTACAAAGCAATCAAGGCAGCAGTTCCGGGATTTGGGCATCATCTTCATAAACCAGTGGACCCACGTGCATACAAATTATTGGAAATGGGTCGGGCTGAACCAGATCTTCAGGGTGATAAGATCCGCGCACTGGAAATTCTATCCAAAGCCGTTGATGTAGTGGCTGGCCGCCCGATTACGATCAATGCTACTGGTGCGGTAGCTGCGCTACTTGGTGAGATTGGCATTCCCACTTCTGTGATGCGCGGCTTTGCCGTCATCTCGCGCTCAGCAGGTTTGGTAGCCCATATTGTTGAAGAGCAACAGAGCCCCTCCGGTCGTTTTATTTGGGATACCGTTGAACATGCCATTCCCTTCGTGGATGGTGCCAATAAGATTGGATAAGGATGGGCCCTCAAGCTCAAACAGCAAGAGAGTGTGTATTGATTACAGGCGCTAGCCGCGGTATTGGTCGAACAATTGCTGATCGCCTGATTGCTGATGGTATGCATGTCATTAACTTTGACAAAATAGCCCCTAAAGAAAGTGCTGGTCATGAGAATTTCTATGGAGTTGATGTCTCAAATCAAACAGAGTTGCGTAGTGCACTGTTAGAGGTGGCATCAAAGTACTCAATCACCCGCTTAGTCAATAATGCGGGTATTGTGCGCCCTGCCACCATTGAAAATACCAGCATCGAAGATTTTTATGCAGTGATGAATGTGAATGTCGCAGCAGCGATTATTTGCGTACAGGAACTTCTCCCCGCCATGAAAGCGGCTCACTTTGGACGAATTGTGAACATCTCTAGTCGCGCAGCTTTAGGGAAAGAAGAGCGAGTTGCCTATGCCACTTCTAAGGCGGGCTTGCTAGGGCTCACGCGCACATTGGCTTTAGAGCTTGCGGCTGATGGCATCACTGTGAATGCCGTTGGACCCGGCCCTATTGCAACAGAGCTCTTTCAGAGTGCAAACCCTCCGGGCGCACTTGCAACGCAACGAATTCTAGATAGCGTACCCCTGGGTCGCATTGGTCAACCAGAAGAAGTGGCGCATATTGTTGCCTCACTACTAGATGAACGTGCCGGATTTACTACTGGCCAAGTAGTTTATGTTTGTGGTGGCATGACCGTAGGACTACATCATTAAATGAGCTCAATTGCACATCCTCCCGGCTTACCACTTGACCTCACTGGTCGCATCGTTTTTGTCTCTGGCGGTGGTTCCGCTGGACCAGGTTGGAGTATTGGTAGAGCATCTTGTGTCACTTATGCCAGACTGGGTGCCAAAGTCTGCGTAGTGGATCGAGATGCAAGCTCCGCAGAAGAAACCACCAAGATCATTCTGCAGGAAGGTGGCATTGCACAGACTTTTGTCGGCGATGTTTCTGAAGAGGATGAAGTAAAGAGGCTCTTTAGTGAAGCCCGTAATCAATTTGGACCTATTGATGTTTTGCATCACAACGTAGGCATCGGTAAAGTTGGTGGGCCCATGGAAACAAGCGCCGAAGATTTTGATCGCATTCATAAGGTAAATGTTCGCAGCCTCTTGCTAGCAGCCCAAGAGGTCTTGCCTGAAATGGCTTCCCGAGGTACGGGAAATATCATCGCCATTTCATCGGTAGCTGGAATGCGGTACATGGGTTACCCGCATTTGGCCTATAGTGTCACTAAGGCTGCCAATACCCAATTTATTCGGATGATCGCTCAACAGTATGCTGGTCAAGGCATCCGCGCCAATACGGTAGTGCCTGGTTTAATTGATACCCCACGCATTGCCAACACTGTAGCGAAGATGTTCTCTGAAAATGGTCTGGACGAGGCTCGTACTGCTAGGGATAAGCAAGTCCCTATGGGCCGATCAGGAACAGCATGGGATGTGGCTCATGCCTGCGCCTTTCTGATATCGGATGCAGCCGCCTACATTACCGGAACAGAACTAGTAGTAGATGGGGGGATCACCGGAAAATACACCTAACAAAACTAAGGGTCAGCACCCATTTCCCAGTTCGATCATCTTGAGGTATTTTGTAAACTTATTCCAAATCAAAGAGACTCTAATGAATCGCCTCCTGCAATTAGGACTCCTCACCTGTTTCTACCTACTTTGTGGCTCAGCCGCTGCTTATCCAAATAAACCAATCACTATTATTGTTCCTCAAGCACCTGGCGGAACAAATGATATTGTTGGTCGAGTAGTTGCACAGCGACTCGGAGAGCAAATCAAAGCCTCTGTGATTGTCGAGAATAAGCCAGGTGCTGGCGGCAATATTGGCACTCAGTTTGTTGCCAATGCCCCAAAAGATGGTCATACACTCTTAATGACAATTAGTAGCGCTCAAGCAATTAATCCCGCCCTCTATAAAAACCCCGGTTTTGATCCAGTCAATGACTTTATTCCTCTAGCCATGGTCGGATCAGTTCCAAATGTTCTAGTTGTGAATCCTAATTTTCCAGCTAAGAATCTAGATGATTTTTTAAAATTGGTTAAATCAAAGCCGCCGGAGACTTACCAATTTGCATCAGCTGGTAATGGGACGCTAAATCATCTCTTAGGTGAAATGCTTAATCAAAGCTATGGGATATCGTTGCAACATATTCCCTATAAAGGGGTTGCACCAGCACTCAATGATCTCTTGGGTGGGCAAGTTCAAATTGCTTTTGCTAGTTTGCCATCTGTTTTGCAATACATCAATACTCAAAAATTAGTTGCCCTTGGTGTAAGCTCTTCGAAGCGTTCACCCCTTCTGCCAGATGTCCCATCCATCTCAGAAAAGATTCCAGGCTTCTCTGGAACTCTTTGGATAGGTTTATTTGCACCTAAAGGCACACCTAAGACAGTCATCGATAACTTGCGAAAAGAAATGCAGTTAACCCTGACCAATCCGGAGTTAAAAGAAAAGCTGCAGGCCACTGGAGTAGAGCTTGCCAACATGACCCCAGCTGAATTTGCTAAACAGCTTCAAGAAGACATTACACGTTGGGCAAAGATCGTAAAAGCATCTGGGGCTTCTCTTGACTAAACTCTATTAATGCAATGTCAGAAGGCAAAAAAATAGAGCCCCGTGGTTAGGGGCTCTTCTATGGCATTTGGCGGAGACGAGAGGATTCGAACCTCCGATCAGAGTTTTAGCCCCGATGCTCCCTTAGCAGGGGAGTGCCTTCGACCAGCTCGGCCACGTCTCCGTATTGCATACAATTACTACGCCCCACAGTTTAACGGATAACCGCTCCTGAGGGGTTTCTTTTACTTCTGATCAAGCTCAAACGCCTTGTGCAGAGCACGTACAGCTAACTCCATGTATTTCTCGTCAATCACCACTGAAATCTTGATTTCGCTGGTGGAGATCATCAGGATATTAATACCCTCTTCCGACAATGTACGGAACATTTTGCTAGCAACGCCCACATGGGAACGCATCCCGACACCAACTACAGACACTTTAGAGACCTTGGGGTCGCCATTAATTTCTTTTGCTTCAATATGGGCTTGCACATTCTTCTTGAGCAAGTCCAATGCTTTTTGATAATCAGCTCGTGGAACTGTAAAAGTAAAGTCTGTCTTGCCTTCAAATGATTGATTCTGAATAATCATGTCCACATCAATATTGGCATCGGCAATCGGACCCAAGATTTGATAGGCGATGCCTGGGCGATCAGGAACTCCCAGAACGGTAATTTTTGCTTCATCACGCGCAAAGGCGATGCCGGAAATAACTGCGGCTTCCATAGTGCTGTCCTCTTCAAATGTAATCAAGGTGCCCGACTTCATCTCTTGGTCTAAGGGCATTAACGGATCTGTCAGTGATGACAGAACACGGGTTTTAACTTTGTATTTACCAGCAAACTCCACTGAACGAATCTGCAATACCTTTGACCCTAGACTGGCCATCTCTAACATCTCTTCAAAAGTAATCTTGTCAAGACGACGTGCATCTTCACAAACACGTGGATCAGTTGTGTAGACACCGTCCACGTCGGTGTAGATCAAACACTCATCAGCTTTGAGCGCTGCAGCCATTGCAACAGCCGATGTATCGGAACCCCCACGACCTAGAGTGGTGATGTTGCCATTGGGATCAACGCCCTGAAAACCAGTAACTACTACGGCACGTCCAGCATTGAGATCAGCCAGGATTTTTTTGTCATCAATACTCTTGATGCGGGCTTTAGTAAATGAGGAGTCCGTATGGACAGTCACCTGCCAACCGGCGTAGCTCACTGCATCAACGCCTTCACGCAGCAATGCCAATGCCAATAGACCGGAACTAACTTGCTCGCCTGTGGAGGCAATTTGATCGAGTTCGCGTGGATTTGCATCGGGATTGATGTCTTTTGCCAAGCCAAGCAAACGATTGGTTTCGCCGGACATCGCTGAAGGCACCACAACCACCTGGTGACCAGCACGCATCCACTTGGCAACGCGTTTAGCGACATTCTGAATGCGCTCAACCGAGCCCATTGAGGTACCACCATACTTATGAACGATAAGAGCCATAAAAACCGTTGTATTGTCTATTTACAGGGAATTACATTCCCTAGTGTCTAAAAGGGGCTTATTTTACAGGGTTTTATGCTTTGCTATGGCTTCTCAAGCCATGCGGGGAGCACTCGCTTACCAACAGAGACCAGATGGGGGTAGCTCATCCCCACCCCAGCAACAGCTACGAGCTCGTCGTTGATATAGAGCAGCGGAGCCTGTCTCTCCCATGGTGGCGTATCGGATTCCTGATAGAGGTTCTTAAGCGTTTTGCGCGGGGTATTTGGCTTGATTTGGAGCTTTTCTGCCCCCTGGCGTAGTCTTTCCTCAATCAAGCCTTGCTCTTGAGCTGAAGTGACCCAATCAGCAGACAAGCCAAGCAACTTACTTCGTGCGGGCACATTTTGGAAAACCCACCGCCCTAACTTGCACTGAGTTATCTGCAAGACGCTGCGCCACAAATAAATACTCACCTCATCATGCTGCCACTCCAAGCTGGAGTCTAGCTTTACAGCCTTCAGGTCTTTCCACCAAGACTCAAGACGTTCCTGAGATGGCATTGCTAGATCATTTAACTTTAACCAATAACGCATCACATTATTCGCAGCGGGTTGGTCCGTCTTGGCAAGGTCTAAGAGAGGCGCTAGCTTTACCTGATTACTTTGAAAAATATTTTTCCCATCTTGCTTAGCTAGGCGATCCAGCAACACTTGGGATTGAGCCAATAAAGTAGCACTGCGAGATAGGTTGGCAATGGCACCTGGCTGGATTTTCTCTAGCCTCGGAATGATTTCTTTACGAATGGCGTTGCGACGATAGCGAGTATTTTGATTGCTGGGATCCTCTACCCATTTGAGCTTGTGTTCTTTAGCATAGATCTCTAACTCTGCCCTGCTTTGATTCAGCAAAGGGCGCCAAAGAGTAATTGGATCGCCTTGCTTGACATTGGTGCGATGGAGAGGCATACCAGAGAGACCCGCTACGCCAGAGCCACGTAGAAGTTGCAAGAGCACAGTTTCAGCTTGGTCGTTTTGATGGTGCGCAAGCAGTAAATCTTCAATGCCATGCTCAATACATAGATCAGTCAACGCACCGTAGCGCTCCACCCTTGCTCGGGCTTCAATATTGCCCTGAGATGGATCAGCAAAGTGCAGTAAACGAAAATCAAAATGCACTTGGTATTTTTTGGCTAGCTGCTCACAAAACTCCAACCATTGATCGGCTGGCTTTTGCAAACCGTGATGAATATGAAATACCCAAAGCTCAGTTGGGTCATTAGAATTTGCTTTGAGGGCTTTACAAACAGTATCGAGCAACACAACCGAATCAAGCCCACCGCTTAAGGCAAGCCCAATACGTTTGGCTGCTGGTGAAGCCGCCTTAAGACTTGACTTCGATTTCCTTGAACTTACCATAGCCCATCAAGCGTTCATGGCGACGCTCTAGAAGCGCATCCACTTTCATCCCATCAAAAGTCTTGAGTGACTCAGCCAAAGCTTTGCGCATATTATTCATCATCGTGTCGTAATCACGATGTGCGCCACCAGTAGGCTCAGCGACGATCTTATCGATCAAGCCAATCGCCTTTAAACGTTGCGCAGTCAAGCCTAATTGCTCAGCAGCTTCAGGTGCTTTATCTGCCGTCTTCCAAAGAATGGATGCACAGCCTTCAGGTGAAATTACCGAGTAGGTTGAGTTTTGCAACATCATCACCACATCACCCATTGCAATCGCTAGTGCACCACCGGAACCACCCTCACCAATAATGGTAGCGATGATCGGCACTTCTAATTCCGCCTGAACATAGAGGTTGTGACCAATTGCCTCTGATTGGTTTCGCTCTTCCGCATCAATCCCAGGAAATGCACCCGGTGTATCGACAAAGGTAAATACTGGTAATTTAAATTTTTCTGCCAAGCGCATGACGCGCTTTGCTTTACGGTAACCCTCGGGGCGACTCATGCCAAAGTTTCTTAAGGCACGCTCTTTGGTGTCACGGCCTTTTTGGTGACCAATGACCATGCAAGGTTGATTCTGAAAACGAGCTAAGCCAGTAATGATGGATTGGTCATCTGCGAAATTACGATCACCATGAAGCTCATGAAAATCGGTGAACAATGCACCGACGTAATCTAATGTGTAAGGACGCTGAGGATGACGCGCCACTTGAGAAACTTGCCATGGGCTTAAATTGGCATAGACATCTTTAGTTAATTGCTGACTTTTTTCAGTCAGCGTTTTGATCTCATCAGAAATGTCTACTGATGATTCATCTTGCACAAATTGCAGCTCCTCAATCTTTGACTCTAATTCGGCGATTGACTGCTCAAAATCCAGGAAAGTCGTTTTCATAGTTTAATTTTAATATTCAACGGGCTTGGGGTCGATACTTCTCCACATATACCAAGTTGCTACCGTGCGCCAGGGAGCCCAATTTGCAGCCACTTCACGGGCCTCATGCCTGCTCACAGGCTCTCCACTGAAGTAATTGAGGGAAATAGCCTTAATCAGGCCAGCATCGTCTAAGGGGAGGATATTCGGCCTAATCATATTGAAAATCAGGAACATTTCTGCTGTCCAGCGACCAATTCCCCGAATCCCACACAATTCTTTGATAATGACCTCATCCTCCATACCCTTCCACTGATTGGCATGTAAACGACCAGAATCAAAGTGTTCGGCCAAATCGCGAATGTACTCCACCTTACGACCCGATAATCCCGCTGAACGCAAATCTTCAATACTTAAGGAAAGAATATTTTTAGGATTTACCTTATCTTTAGATGCTAACAAAACCTTAGTCCAGACAGACTGAGCTGCAGCAACCGAAATTTGCTGGCCAACAATGGCCCTTGCTAGAGTAGTAAATGCATCACCGCGTGTCCGCAAAAAACCTGATCCGTATTTTGGAATCAGTTTTTTTAAAATACGATCATGTTTCATCAACTCAGCACAAGCTTGCTCCCAATAATCGGGGGCAACCTCTTCAATGATGACTTGCTGTGCAACTTTACTCAAAATAAATATTCTTCAATTAACTTTTGCGCCATTCAGTAATGCCGCCTGGCTTATCCTCCAATACTACGCCCTGATCCAATAAAGTCTTGCGAATTAAATCTGCTTTAGCAAAATCTTTAGCCAGCTTAGCAGCGACTCGTGCTGCAATCTGCTCTTCAATAGCAGCAGCAGATAAGCTAGTATCACCACCCCGGGATCCTTCTTGCAAAAATACGATTGGGTCACGTTGCAAGAAATTGAGATCTCCAGCCAAGCTTTTGAGAGCGCTAGCCAACCGTACCTTCTCTTCGCCCTGCGCACGGTTCACCTCACTAGCCAAATCAAACAGGACTGCTATTGCCTCAGGTGTATTAAAGTCATCATTCATCGCAAGAGTAAAGCGCTGAGACCATGTTGAATGGGGGTCTACAGGTTTATCGACTGATGTAACTTGCGCCAAAGCCGTGTAAAGACGAACTAGGCCAGCGCGAGCCTCTTCAAGTTGTGCATCACTATAGTTAATTGGGCTGCGATAGTGGGCGCGTAACATAAAGAAGCGCAGGACCTCGGGGTCGAAGCTCTTCAAGACATCGCGAATGAGGAAAAAATTACCCAATGACTTGGACATCTTCTCTTCATTTACCCGAATATGCCCGTTATGCATCCAGTAATTTACAAAAGGTTCATCGCTAGCCTGGTGATCTTGGCCGTAAAGAGCCCCCTCGCTCTGAGCAATCTCATTTTCATGGTGCGGAAACTGCAAATCTGCACCACCACCATGAATATCAAAATGCTCGCCTAGCAAATCGCATGACATTGCGGAACATTCAATATGCCATCCAGGGCGACCTTCACCCCAGGGGGATTTCCAACGCGTATCAGCAGGCTCCTCTGGTTTAGCACTCTTCCATAGAACAAAATCCAATGGATCTCGTTTACCACCGCCAACAGCAACACGCTCACCAGCATTTAATTCATCTAGAGATTTACCGGAAAGGCGACCGTATTCTGGAAACAATCGAACGGCGAAATTGACATCGCCATCTTCGCCTTGATAGGCTAATTCTTTTTCAATTAAGCGGCCAATGATGCCTTGCATTTGCCCGATGTAATCGGTTGCACGAGGCTCATGATCGGGGTGCATCAAGCCCAATTCATTTGAGTCGGCATGCATCGCATCGATAAAACGCTGCGTTAATACAGAAATAGGCTCGCCATTCTCAATCGCACGATTGATGATCTTGTCATCGATATCAGTGATATTGCGGACGTAGATAACCTCATAACCACTGGCTCGCAACCAGCGCACCACCATATCAAACACAATCATCACTCGGGCGTGACCAATATGGCAAAAGTCATAAACCGTCATTCCGCAGACATACATCTTCACCTTGCCCGGCTCAATGGGTTTAAAGGCCTGCTTAGAACGACTGAGAGTGTTATAGATTTGCAGCATAAGGGCTATAAAGGTGGGCAGGTAGCGCCAATTTGTTAGACTGAGCGCTGAGTATATCGAATGAGCCCGTTTTTAACCCTGAACCCTATGCTAGCTAACCATTTTTTACTACGTCCAGCTCAGCTGCATGGCTTATGCGCCATTTTTGCTGTTTTGCTCCTTGCAGGCTGCAGCACTCCTGGGCAACAGTTAGCAGAGGCTGAAATTAAGGCCCTCAATAGTGCCCCCGCTAGTGCTCAAGGCACTCAAGCGCCCTATTTAGGATCTTACGGCCCCAATGACCCTCCAAGACTTGCCGGTAATGATGCTGGATACGATCCATTTAACGCTGAGCTATCAGACTCTGTTGCTGTTCCATTTTTATCCTTTTTGATTATTGAGCCTGATCCCGTAACTAAAAATGGGGTTCCGTCCGATATTGAAAAGTTAGTCAAAGCCAAAAAATATCCTGAAGCCATCGATAGTATTAATCAGCAACTGAAGAAAACACCGGGTAATGTGCAGTTACGTTACGTCAAGGCGCGTATGCAGATTGAAATGCGCCAATGGGTAGAAGGTAAAAAGACCTTAGTTGAAATTACCCAACAGTTTCCAGAGCTACCTGAGCCTTACAACAACTTAGCTGCACTAGCAGCAAACCAAGGCAATTGGATTGAGGCAAGGGATTATTTAGAGCTCGCCTTAAAATTACGCCCCAGCTATACAGTTGCCTCTGCCAACTTAGGCGAGGTCTATATTCGCCTTGCTGCTCAGGCATATGACAATGCCGCGAAGGATGCAGTCTTAAATCAACGTCAATATACCAACCGCGCAAAAGCATTGATAGAGATACTAAAACCACCCAAAAAGGTGACTACTCCAATGGCGCCTGTCTCAAAATAATTTTTTAGTATTTTTACCCACTGACACATAGAAAGTGAATTCATCATGACCAAAATTCTACTCACAACAAATAAGGGTGATATCACACTCACACTGGATGCCACTAAGGCGCCAAAGACTGTTGACAATTTTGTGCAGTACGTCAAAAGTGGTCACTACGATGGCACGATTTTCCATCGCGTGATTGATAATTTTATGATTCAAGGTGGTGGCATGACTGCTGGCCTAAAAGAAAAATCATCTGGCGCCCAAATTGAGAATGAAGCAAACAACGGTCTCAAGAACGAACGTGGCACAGTGGCTATGGCTCGAACTAGCGACCCGCACTCTGCGACAGCGCAATTTTTCATTAACGTCAATGACAATGACTTCCTAAACCATACCGCTCCCAATGCTCAAGGTTGGGGTTATGCTGTTTTTGGCAAAGTCACCGATGGTCTTGATGTGGTTGATGCCATTCGCAAAGTCAAAACAGGCAATTCCGGCTTTCATCAAGATGTTCCTGCAGAAGATGTCCTCATTGAAAAGGCAAGCGTTCTCGAGGAATGATTCCGCAATACGCGAGCGCGCTGCTCATTTCTGATTTACATCTTACGGCGTCAATGCCATTGACGGCGCAACGATTCTTTGATTTTTGCGAAAAAGATGCCCCCAAGGTAGAGGCTGTATTGATCCTGGGTGATCTCTTTGAGTATTGGGTTGGGGATGATGCCGCTTTACATTCACCTTTTCAACAAGAGGTAAAAAATGCGCTTGCAACACTGTCCACAAAAGTAAAAACCTATTACCTTCACGGTAATCGGGACTTTTTAGTTGGCAAGCATTTTTTAAGTAAAACAGGCATGACCCTCATGCCTGACCCTAGCAAGATCAATATTGCTGGCTCTGAATATGTTCTCTGTCACGGCGACTCACTTTGCACGGCAGATATTGGTTACCAAATTTTCCGTAGCTGGGTTCGTAAACCCTGGATCCAAAAACTATTCTTGAGAATGCCTTTGAATTGGCGCCGCTCCATTGCTAATCACCTGCGCAGCAATAGTAGTGTTCAATATCAACGGTCAATGCAATTCTCTATTGAAGAGGCAAAAGCCAAAACCAATGTCACCTTGACTGCCTGCGCAGCAGTTCTCAGAGATCAATCTGGCACTCAATTGATTCATGGACATACTCATCTGCCTAAACACCACCAAGAACATCTACAAGATCAAGAATGGCAACGCTGGGTCTTATCAGACTGGGATTTAGATCACCCCGAAAGTGGGCGACCACGCGCAAGCGCCCTACTCATTAATCAAGACGGCGTACATTACACCGACCTGATCAAAACTTAATACTGCCGCCTAATTAACAGCTGGAGTATTTGGATAAACACTGCACCATCTGAGCAAAGATACGTGGGTTTGCACTCATCACTTCACCACTTTGCAGGAATCCTTCTTCGCCTCGGTAGTTGCCGACAAGTCCACCAGACTCAGTAATCAATAAAGCGCCTGCAGCCATATCCCATGGCTTGAGATCGCTCTCAAAAAACCCATCGTAACGACCAGCAGCAACATAGGCTAAGTCAAGAGATGCAGCGCCAGGGCGACGCAGACCGGCACATTGGCGGGACATATCTGCAAAGATTTTTAAATACTTTTCTATATCTTGATCATCGCGATAAGGAAAACCAGTACCCAACAATGAATTGGCCAAACGATCTTGCGTGGCAACACGCAAACGCCGACGATCTAAATAAGCACCTGCACCACGCGTGGCAGTAAACAGCTCATCACGAGTCGGGTCATACACCACTGCTTGTTGGGTTACCCCGTTTACAGATAGTGCAATGGAAACTGCATATTGAGGGAAGCCGTGGATAAAGTTGGTTGTACCATCCAGCGGATCAATGATCCAGACATGTTCAGCATCAGCGTTTTGAGCGCCAGTTTCTTCAGCCAAGAAACCGTGCGAAGGATAGGCTTCGCTGAGCGTTTCAATAATGGCTGCTTCAGCCTGTCTGTCCACCTCAGTTACGAAATCATTATGTTGTTTGCGGTCGACCTGAAGTCGCTCTAAATTCAGAGACGCTCTATTAATCACGGTTCCGGCACGACGGGCAGCCTTAACGGCCACATTTAACATGGGATGCATAGTATTGATGGACAAATTAAATAAGAACAAGCTCACTAAATTGCAAACTGCGGGACAATAAGGAGCTAACACCCTGATTCTAAACGATTGCTACATTGAACACCCATGCCCATAGAGAATTCCGGTTGATATGAACGCCTCACAAGCACAGTTACTACGCTGGGTTTTAGTTGAAACCAGCCACCCAGGAAACGTGGGGTCGGCAGCGCGTGCACTAAAAACCATGGGGTTTAGTGATCTCCATCTGATTTCACCGAAGATTGCTGGGGTTGCACAGGCACCTGAGGCAATTGCTCTAGCCAGTGGTGCGGTCGATGTCCTGGAGTCCAGTCATGAGACTTCGTCTTTGGAATCAGCCGTTCAAGGCTGCACTCTTGTCTTAGGACTCACCAGTCGTGATCGTGAATTTGGGCCGCCAGCATTAAATTGGCAAGATACTCGCCCACTAGTTCAGGCAGCTATTGCGGGTAATCAGCGAGTCGCACTCCTCTTTGGACCAGAGCGCACCGGGCTAGATAACCACCACCTCTCACTGTGCACCCATCGCGTATGGCTTGATGCAAACCCACTTTATCCCTCCCTGAACCTCGCCCAAGCCATTATGGTTTGCGCCTTCACCCTCAGAGAATCGCTGGGGGAAGATTTGGGGCTTGGGATCTTAGGCCCTAATGCTGAGCCGGAAGATTATGCAGATCCTGCGGCTGTAGCTGCTATGCTGGAGCACTGGCGTGAGGGGCTAGAGGCCATTGGCTACCTTGATCCCACTAATCCCAAAAAGCTCATGCCCCGCTTACAAGCGCTATTTGCCAGAACGCGCCTCCATAAAGAAGAAATCGACCTGCTCCGTGGCATTGCCAAACAGATGCTCTTGAAAAAATAGATTGGGCATTACCCGTTAAAATCAATTTATGCTTAATTCGCTTTTCGACCAAGTCGACTCCATCATTGTTCGTGACCCTGCCGCAAGAAATCGCTTAGAGGTCATTACCTGTTATCCAGGCTTACATGCTGTTTGGATACATCGGGTATCACATGGTCTATGGAACTTGGGGTTAAAGTGGATTGCGCGCCTTCTATCGATGCTGGCCCGCTTCATTACTGGTATTGAAATTCATCCTGGAGCCAAGATCGGTCGTAGGGTATTTTTAGATCATGGTCTTGGCATTGTGATTGGAGAGACTACTGAAATTGGTGATGACTGCACCATCTATCAAGGCGTTACTTTAGGTGGGACCTCTCTATATAAAGGTGTAAAGCGTCACCCCACTTTAGGTAAAGGCGTAGTCATTAGTGCCGGAGCTAAGGTTCTGGGGGGCTTTACTGTTGGCGATGGTGCCCGAGTTGGATCTAATGCGGTAGTGCTAAAAGAAATCCCGGCTGGAGCAACTGCCGTGGGAATTCCTGCGCGCGTCTTGCATCCTGATTTGCCCCAGGCCAGCACTCCAGACAGCAAGGCTAAAGAATACTTCTCAGCCTATGGCGTAACGCCAAACGTAGATGATCCAGTTTCTATGGCATTAAAAGGTTTAATTGATGCCACTCTAGAACAAGAGGCTAAGATCGCTGCACTTGAAAAAGCGCTAGCGAAATTGAGCAATATGCCGTCATCACATACCGACGAATCTAGCGATACTAAGCGTGAGCTCGGCGTTTTAAAAGAGTGGCTTAAGGAGTAGTTTTGGTCTTAATGCAGAGTTGGTGATGAGCTGCCTGGGTTAGAGACTGCGCTAGTAAAGTCATCCTCAGCGTCATCCAAATCATCAGGCATCCCAAATGCAAATGCTTCTGCACCTACAGGGTGACGATTTTCAATCTCTTCATCTGTAGCAGTTCGAATATCTTCCACCTGAACCCAGAAGCGCAAAGCCATGCCAGCAAGCGGATGATTCCCATCTAAAACGACTTGGCTATCAGCCACATCAGTTACGGTGTAGATCAAGGGCTCCTCCTCTTCATCACCAGAGTCTTCCCCCTCTTCATCAGGAATACCCTCAAACTGCATACCGACTTCCAAAGGTTCAGGAAAGCGTGCGCGTGGCTCAATCTTGAGTAACTCAGGATCGTACTCTCCAAAGGCTTCGCTAGGTTCAAGCTGAATGCTGGCTTCGTAGCCCACATCCTGACCATCCAATAAGGTTTCAATTTTGGGAAAAGTGCCCTCATATCCGCCATGCAGGTATACCATCGGAGAGTCTGGTTCCTCGATAATATTATTTTGTGCATCAGTTAATTTGTAGCGCAGGGATACAACGGTATTTTTTTCGATCTTCATGCGTAATTCATTCAACATTGTGTTTTAAACAGCTTCTTACTGATATGACAGCATTTTACTTGAGCAAGGCCTACGATCCACCGCAGGCACCCCAAAAACTACCGCTAGATCGCCCATGGGCTCTTTTGGGGGGTAATAGCCCTCAACAGTTCATGAAATCCTATTGGCAAAAGAAACCGCTTTTAGTGCGAGGTGCCATTCCCGCCTTTGAGCTTGCCAAACAAATTGGTGATCCCTTGGGTTGCTCGATATCGCCTAAAGAGTTGTTCGAAATAGCAGGTGATGATGCAGTAGAGTCTAGATTAATTAAGGCAAATCCTTGGGCTTTTTCAAATGGTCCATTTAAAAAGAAAACTATCCCCTCTATCGAGACGACGGATTGGACGCTGCTGATTCAAGGTATGGAGGCAAAACATCCTGCAGCCGCAAAAGTACTTTCTTGGTTTCGCTTTATTCCAGATGCGCGCTTAGATGATTTGATGATCAGCATTGCTGGCCCTGGCGGCGGCGTAGGTCCACACTTTGATTCTTATGATGTCTTTTTGATTCAAATGTCGGGACGCAGACGTTGGCGCATTTCTGAGCAAAAGGATTTAACTCTGAATCCAAATCTCCCCTTGAAAATTCTGCAGGACTTTAGAGTAGAGCAGGAGTGGGATCTAGAGCCAGGCGATATGCTTTACCTACCACCCCATGTTGCTCATGATGGGATTGCTTTGGACGCAGGCTGTCAAACTTGGTCAGTTGGCTTTAGATCGCAAAGCTATAAAGAAATCTTGCAAGAAGGCTTATGGCGTTTGGCTGAGTCACTTGAAGATATTCCTGGGCTTAATAAGCACTTTACAGATCCCAAGCAAGCGGCAACTCATTGTGCCGAACAACTTCCGGACGAAATCATCGTACAAGTAGCGCAAAAGTTGAAAGACTTAAAACTCGATCGCGTAGAAACATTTCTTCCCGGCATAGCCGCCTATCTCAGCGAACCAAAGCCCCAGGCCTTCTTTGATGGACTAGCAAACGAACTTTCGCCCGAGCAATTTAGACACCAGCTTAATCAGCAATCCTTACACGCACACCCCTATACAAGGCTTCTCGCTTTGGGCACAAGAATTTACTGTAACGGTGAAGAGATGACCGACGGTCAAAACGCCTCAACTCAAGCCGCCTGGCGCTCGCTGGCAAGTAGCAAACAGTTCACAGGCTCCTTGGAAAAAATTGGATTAAATAACAGCCTTTTTGAGGCTTTTGAGGCCGGATGGCTGCTTTTTTAAGGCTCAATTCGTAGATGGCTATAATGCATGCTGGAAAGTACTTAGGGTCTAACCCTGCACTTACCAAGTATTCATAACCGGTTATTAATGATATTTTTTAAGAGGAAATTACAAATGAAGAAGTCACTAGCACTCGTAGCAATGTTGGCAATCGCTTTGGCCGCTTGCGGTAAAAAAGAAGAAGCAAAACCTGTTGAAGCTGCTCCTGCTGCTCCTGCTGCTGCCCCAGCTGCTGAAGCTCCTGCTGCTGCTCCAGCCGCTCCTGCTGCTCCAGCTGCTGACGCTAAGAAGTAATCTTCTTCTTGAAGAAAAAAAGCCGCTGAGAAGCGGCTTTTTTTTTGGCTCAGTTTTCTTAACTTCAATACCTATCTGGCCATTTGTTCCGTCAGCAACGTTAAGAGTTGCAAGCCAGCAGCAGTATTTTCAGGTTTACCATCTACATTTTGAACGTACACACTTGAAGAATTATCACCAGTCGCTTTGACCACCACGAGGTATTTCTTAGCCTTCAAGCTGGAGTCGTCCTTGCTACTGAACAGGTTAGTGAAAAATCCTTTGGTATCACCCAAATCCTTAGGGTTGACGTAACGTACATAGTAAACGCCGTTCGCACGATTACGATCTTCAACAGTAAAATTGGAGCGATCTAAGGCAAGTCCTGTATCACGCCATGCACGATCGAAGCCGGCTGCCATTTCAATATGAGCGGTATTGATGCCCTCTTGGACTAACGTTGCCTTAGGTGTCTTTGGTCCTAATGGCGCTGCAACTTGAGCCTTCGCCATTTCTTGGGTCATACCCAAGCGCTCCATCAAGCGGGCCAAAAATACTGCTTCAAGCTCAGGATCATTTGGACGTGCAGTCCAAATAGTGGAGATACAGTTACCAGTGCTATCGGTTGTACATTTTTCGATCGCACCACGTTGAGTAATATAAACTTCTGTTTCGTTAGGTTTAGTTGCTTCAAGACGAGTCTTGTACTTATCGCGCTCACCAGTGTCATAAATTGAATCTAATGCGCCACCGATAATATTGCGAATAAAGTCTTGCGCGATCCTAGCGCGGTTCTCCGCCCAATCAGTTTCCATAATGCCGGTAGAGGGTGAATCAATCACCAATAGGAAACCATTCTCTTGCCAGAAATCTTTAATTTGCGGATAAAGTTCTGGAGCTGGCTTTTCTACGACCAACCAACGACGCTCACCATCACGAGCGATACGCATACCCGGAATACCAGTCATGACGTTCTTACGAGTTTGGACCGATTTTTTTACTGCAGCGTTGTACTCAGACATGGTGGCAGAGCCATCCTGAACGATATAACGACGATCAGCTTGTGCGGTAATCAGGTCTGGCGGATAAGATAAATTAGGTCCACGCACAGCACCAGTGGACTTGTAGTCGACTGTGTCATTCGTTGTTATAGATTTACAGCCAGGCAAAACAACACCCACCAAAGAGAGTATTAGTAGAGTTGCACAGTGTTGGCGCAAGGGTCGCATCAAATTCATCATAGTAAGCCAGCCTGTTTCAATGCAGCCTTCAAAGGTTCGCGCAAGGCAACACTCAAAGGGGTTAAAGGTAATCTGATGCCTGAGGTCACTTTGCCCATTTGATGCAGGGCCCATTTCACAGGAATCGGATTTGCCTCAGTAAACATGGCTTTATGCACGGCCAGTAATTGATATTGAATTGCGCGTGTCTTGACGACATCATCGGACATTGCAGCCTGACAGAGCTCATGCATCAAACGGGGTGCGATATTGGCCGTCACAGAAATATTACCCTTGCCACCCATGAGCATCAGCATTGCCGCGCTGAGATCATCGCCAGAAAATACGGAGAAATCTTGGTGTCCAGCACGCTGGAGGTCGGCTAGCAACAAAGTGCCACGCTCAATACTTCCAGTAGCATCTTTGATTCCAATAATTCCTGGAACTCCTGCCAGGCGAACAGTCGTATCTCCAGCTAGATCAGCAACGGTTCTACCGGGAACGTTATACAGAATTACAGGCAAATCAACCGACTCCGCAATTTTCTTGAAGTGGGCATACATACCCTCTTGAGTTGGCTTGTTGTAATAAGGAACTACTTGGAGGCTGGCATCAGCACCAACCGACTTAGCAAAATTGGTTAACTCGATTGCCTCGGTAGTGGAATTACCACCAGTGCCAGCGATTACTGGGATACGCCCAGCAATATGATCAACAGTCACTTTAATGAGTTCACAATGCTCTTGCACAGAAACCGTGGGGGACTCTCCGCTAGTGCCGACAATGACAATGCCATCAGAACCTTCGGCAACATGCCAATCTAGCAAGGAACGTAAGCCCGGAAAATCTAGGCTTCCATCCTCGAACATCGGCGTCACAATGGCAGGCATACTGCCTGCAATAGGCTTTTTACTGACTTTGGATTGTGTTGTATTAGTCACTGAATGTGTCTGAATTTTCTGAATGTTAATCAGCAAATTGTAACGGAATGCACCCTTTTAAATGCCCTTTTACGGCACAAATCCGCTGAACCATGGCTGGTTTAGGTTGATCGAGGTAAATATCCTCATAGGCAATCACTTTCAGGCCTGAACGCTGTGCCAAAGCCAGCAATTCCCCTGGATTTAGCAAGAAATTAGGGTTTGAAGGTTTACCGAATGTGGCATTCCCCTGGGCAAAGGTCTCGTAGATAAAGACTCCACCCTCAGATAGCATTTTGGGCAATTCCTCAAGAAATGGGCGATAAAGATAATTCGTCACCACAATTCCTGAAAACTGCTGGTCTTGCAAGGGCCAATCTGAGCCCTCCAGATCGAATTTCTGGATATGGACAGCATCACTTTTCAGCAACTCAATGACAGAAATATCTTGATCAACCGCCAGAATATGATGGCCTAAAGAAGCCAGCAAGGCGGTATGCCGACCGGAGCCGCAGGCCAAATCAAGAACTACCCCTTCTTTTGGGAGTGCCGCAGCAAAACGCTTCACCCAAGGTGAGGCATTTACGATTGCATCATGCATTGAAGTCAAAGCAGCCTTAGTCGTACGCCAAGCCCATGGACTCTCGGACCTCGCGCATGGTTTCTTGAGCAACCTTACGCGCTTTATCGGAACCATCAGCAATGATGGAGCGCAATAGGCTTGGATCATCCAAGTATTTCTGGGCACGTTCAAACATAGGCTGCTGCTCAGCAAGAATGGCATCAATCACAGGCTGCTTGCACTCTAAGCAGCCAATACCTGCAGATTGACATTCTTTTTGAACCCATGTTTTGGTATCTTCGGATGAATACACAGCATGAAGTTGCCACACAGGACAACGCGTAGGATCACCTGGATCAGTTCGGCGCACCCGAGCAGGATCTGTAGGCATAGTCCGGATTGAGCGGATAACCTCTTCAGGTTTTTCTCGAATACTAATCGTATTGCCGTAAGACTTGGACATCTTCTGCCCATCAATACCCGGCATGCGGGATGCAGTAGTTAACAAAGCTTGTGGCTCTGGCAGAATAATTTTACGAGCACCCTCTAGAAAACCAAATAGTCTCTCGCGATCAGCCATCGACAGGCTTTGCGCTTCTTGCAATAGTGCTTGAGCTTGCTCAAGAGCCTCTTCATCGCCCCGCTCCTGAAAAGCGACACGCAATTCAGCGTACATTTTTGCGCGCTTACTACCCAATTTTTTAACCGCCTCTAAGGCCTTCTCTTCAAAGCCAGGCTCACGACCATAGAGATAGTTAAAACGACGCGCTACTTCACGGGTCATTTCCACATGTGGCACCTGGTCTTCACCCACCGGCACAAATTGAGCGCGGTACATCAAAATGTCAGCGGCTTGCAGCAAGGGGTAGCCTAAGAAACCATAGGTCTGCAGATCTTTTTCTTTGAGTTTCTCGATTTGATCTTTATATGTTGGCACGCGCTCCAACCAACCCAAGGGGGTGCCCATCGCCAGCAATAAAAAAAGCTCTGCATGCTCAGGCACTTTGCTTTGAATAAATAAAGTCGCTTGGTTCGGATCAACACCGCATGCTAACCAGTCAATCACCATGTCCCATACCGATTTCTCGATCACATCCGGAGTTTCATAGTGGGTTGTTAAGGCGTGCCAGTCTGCGACAAAAAAGTAACAGGGATACTCAGATTGCAAGCGAACCCAATTCTTTAAAACACCATGGTAATGGCCGAGATGCAAGCTACCAGTTGGGCGCATGCCAGAGAGAACGCGTTCTGCAAACATCTTGATCTTTATTCTTTAAGAGTAGTTAAAAAGGTTAAGTGTGGACGGTCGCCTAATGAAAGAGCGACCACACTGGAGTCAGGTGATCTGGCAAATGAGGCAAGGTGCCAAGGTCAATATAACTTTCCTCCGGGTCATGAAAATCTGATCCTCGAGAAGCTAAAAATCCATAATGCTGAGCAATCTTGCCATAGGTTTGATACTGATTTGGGCTATGACTGCCGGTAATGACTTCAATAGCCATGCCGCCAATTTCTTTAAAGTGCTTGTAGAGTTCATCCATCTGCATAGCGCTCAGCTTGTAACGGCCAGGGTGTGCAATCACGGCAGCACCCCCTGCTCCTTTAATCCAGGCAACCGCATTATCTAGTGTTGCCCAGAGGTGCGGCACGTAACCCGGCTTGTCTTCAACCAGATATCTTTTAAAGACCTGGTCAGTATCTTTGCAAATGCCCTGCTCCACTAGAAAGCGCGCAAAGTGTGTGCGAGAAATGAGTTCTTGATTACCCGCAAAATGCAATGCACCTTCATAGGCGCCAGGTATCCCAGCTTTTAACAATTGTTCGGCCATCTGCTTCGCACGATTACCGCGACCTTCGCGAGTACGACGCAAGCCCTCTAGAATTCCTGCATGGGCAGCATCAATTCCTAAGCCAACGATATGGATAGTTTGCCCCATCCAGCTTACCGAAATCTCGACCCCAGACAAATAGTCCATGCCAAGTGCGCTTGCGGCAAGCTGCGCCCTCTCTTGACCGCCTAGCTCATCGTGATCGGTCAATGCCCATAAACGCACGCCGTTAGCATGGGCACGCTCAGCCAACTGCTCAGGCGTTAGCGTTCCATCAGAAACAACGGAATGGCAGTGTAAATCTGCGTTTAGGCTGGAATTGCTAATCATGACCCTATTTTAGGTCAAGCTGGTATCAATTACCCGACGAGGTGCATCTAGGTAATCACGAGACTGCATCTCAATCAAACGAGAAACCGTTCTAGAGAACTCACTGGTAATCTGCCCCTCGGTATATAAATCCACCGCTGGGACCTCTGCAGAGATGATGAGTTTGATTTTATGGTCATAGAGGACGTCAATCAGCCAAATAAAGCGGCGGGCTTCATTAGTCATTCTAGGGGGCATATAAGGCACCCCAGACAAAATTACCGTATGAAACTGCTTGGCAATCTCCAAATAGTCATTTTGTGACCTGGGGCCGCAACATAAGGTTTGAAAATCAAACCAAACTACCCCTTCGGCCATATGCAAAGGTCTGAGCTCCCGGGATTCAATACGCAACACCGGGCGGACAGTCTCTTTTTGATTACCGATTAAAGTTTGAAACATCTGCATCAAGACCGCATGAGTTGCGGCGTTCACAGGAGTCAGGTAGGCCTGAACTTGGGCCATTTGTACGCGGCGATAGTCATTGCCAGCATCGACATTCATCACATCGAGCTGCTCTTCCAATAGCTTAATGGCCGGCAGCAAGCGATCACGATGCAAGCCGTTAGGATACAGCTGGCTTGGTTCATAGTTTGAGGTCATCACAAACTGGACGCGATCTTCAAAGAGTGCGCTGAGCAAGCGATACAAAATCATGGCATCAGCAATATCATTAATATGAAACTCATCAAAACAGATGAGCCGGTATCTATTGGCAATTCTTTTGGCAAGTTCATCCAATGGATCCGCCATACCAGAGAGCTCATGAAGCTCACGATGCACTTCTCGCATAAATTCATGAAAATGAATGCGGATCTTTTTCTCCAGGGGAGATGCAGCAAAAAAGACATCCATTAAAAAGGATTTGCCACGACCTACTCCACCCCACAAATAGACTCCGCGGGGGAGTTTTGGTTTAAAGAGTTTCTTTTTTAAACCGCTGCTACGGATTTCTTTATAAGCAACCCACTCATCTTCACAGCGCTGCAAGCGCTCAATAGCAGCAAGCTGCGCGGGATCACTGTGGTACCCGCGGGCCTTTAACTCCTGATGGTAATACTCTAACGCTTTCAATTACATGTTTAATGCACGTTTATCCGTCGCTAATGCAGCCTCGCGAACCACTTCCGACAGGCTTGGATGTGGATGACAGATACGAGCAATATCTTCAGCTGCTGCTTTAAATTCCATTGCTACGGCCGCTTCAGCAATTAAATCAGAAGCATTGGGTCCGATGATGTGAACACCTAATATTTCATCGGTTTTTTCATCGGCCAATACTTTGACAAAACCATCCGCACGATCCATGCCTAATGCACGACCATTAGCTGCAAATGGGAACTGACCTGCTTTGTAGGCAATACCGGCCTGTTTGAGCTGCTCTTCAGTTCTACCAACCCAAGCGATTTCGGGATCGGTATAGATCACCCAAGGAATACAGTTGTAATCAATATGCGGCTTTTGACCAGCGATCGTTTCAGCAACGAGCACACCTTCGTCTTCAGCCTTATGAGCCAACATAGGTCCACGCACTACATCACCCACGGCGTAAACGCCAGGCGCTGCTGTTGCACAAGTATGGTCATCAATTGGAATGAAGCCACGCTCATCCACTTTCAGGCCAATCTTATCGAGGCCTAATTTGTCAGTATTTGGAACCCGACCAACAGAAACAATTAAACGGTCACACTCTAATTTCTGAGCCTTACCTTCGCTATCAGTGTAGTTAACAACAACACCTTTTTTATCCACCTTAACTTCACCAATCTTGACGCCCATATTGATTTTGAGGCCTTGCTTGGTGAAGATCTTATGAGCTTCTTTTGCAATTCCTTGGTCACATGCACCTAAGAAAGTTGGGAGCGCTTCAAGAATAGTCACATCAGAACCAACACGACGCCATACAGAGCCAAGCTCCAGGCCGATTACACCAGCGCCGATGACACCAAGCTTCTTCGGAATGGAGTCAAACTTGAGACCACCTTCATTATCACTAATCAACACATTATCAACAGGAATACCTGGCAAATGACGCGCTTTAGATCCAGTTGCAATGATCACGTTTTTAGCGGTAACTACTTCTTTATCTTTACCGTCAATTTTGATTTGATAACCATCAGCGCCTTTGCCTTCAAAAGACGCATGGCCTTTTAACAAGGTAATTTTATTTTTACGGAACAAGAACTGAATACCAGCAGTCATCTTGGTCACAATCGCATCCTTACGGGCGATCATTTTGTTAGAGTCCAACTTAACAGATCCCACGGTAATGCCATGGTCGGCTACGTGATGACTAATCTTCTCAAACTCCTCAGAAGAGGCAAGCAACGCTTTAGAAGGAATACAGCCGACGTTCAAGCAGGTTCCGCCTAGGCGTGTCTCACCCTTTGGATCATCATAGGAATTTGATTCAGCGCAGGCAACTTTAAAACCGAGTTGCGCCGCACGAATCGCAGCGATATAACCGCCAGGGCCACCGCCGATTACTACTACGTCAAATGATTGGCTCATGTTCTTCCCTCTTACAGATCAAGGAGAAGACGTGAAGGATCTTCCAATGCGTCCTTCATAGCTACTAAGCCAAGTACTGCCTCACGACCGTCAATAATGCGGTGGTCATATGACAAAGCCAGGTAGTTAATCGGACGGATCACGATTTGACCATTCTCAACAACTGCACGCTCTTTGGTCGCATGAATGCCCAAAATCGCAGACTGCGGAGGATTAATAATTGGGGTGGAAAGCATCGAACCAAACACGCCACCATTAGAGATAGAGAATGTACCGCCAGTTAAATCTTCCAATGAAAGCTTCCCTTCGCGCGCTTTTACACCAAACTCAGCAATCTTCTTCTCGATATCAGCCAAATTCATTTGATCCACATCACGCAGAATTGGGACTACCAAGCCTCGTGGTGAGCTGACTGCAATACCAATATCAAAATAACCGTGATACACGATGTCATTGCCGTCAACTGATGCGTTTAACAATGGGAATTTCTTCAATGCGTGGGTAGCCGCTTTAACAAAGAAAGACATAAAGCCTAACTTCACGCCGTGCACTTTTTCAAACTGATCTTTGTATTTGTTACGCATAGCGATTACTGGGGCCATATTGACTTCATTAAAAGTGGTCAAGATGGCATTGTTTGCTTGAGACTCCAGCAAACGCTCAGCAATACGGGCACGCAAGCGACTCATTGGTACGCGCTCTTCTGGGCGATTACCCAGCGGAATTGGTGCGCTTGGCAATGCAGCGGAAGATGAACCTCCAGCAACAGCATTCAGTGCATCACCCTTAGTTACACGACCATCACGGCCAGAGCCTGCAACTTGACCGGTGGTCATATTGTTTTCAGCCAAAATTTTTGCTGCGGAAGGTGCAGCAGCGGCGCCAGATGACTTTGCTGCAGGTGCAGCTTTAGCTGGCGCAGCAGCTGGAGCGGCGGCAGGTACCGGTGCAGCAGCAGCTGCAGGAGCAGCGGCGGCAACAGCGGTGCTGTCAATCTTTGCAATCAGTTGCTCAGCAACTACAGTGCCACCGTCAGCAACAACGATTTCTGTAATAACGCCAGCAGATGGAGAAGGAACTTCCAGTACAACTTTGTCAGTTTCAATTTCAATCAAGATCTCATCTTGACCGACTGCATCGCCAACTTTCTTTTTCCATTGCAACAAAGTAGCTTCTGCTACTGACTCGGAGAGCTGGGGGACTTTAACTTCAAAAATGGCCATGATTAATCCTGTTTAGTATTTATATGTGAGTGACGCCTACGATTACTTCGTAATGACATAACCCTTAAGTTTTGCGAATGCTGCAGTAAGAAGAGACTTCTGTTGTTCTTGATGGAGATGGGCGTAGCCACAAGCTGGTGAGGCAGAAGCTGGACGGCCGGCATAAGCCAACTTCATGCCCTCAGACATATTCTCCAAAATATTGTGCTGAACAAAGAACCAAGCGCCTTGATTTTGCGGCTCATCTTGACACCACACTACTTCTTCTAAGTGTGGATATTTCTTTAACTCAACAGTCAACGCTTTGTGCGGAAATGGATAGAGCTGCTCCAAACGGATAATCGCAACATCCTCCAGTTTTTTATCAGCACGTGTTTTAGCTAAGTCGTAATAGACTTTGCCAGAACACATGATTAATCGAGTTACCTTTTTGCCATCGATGCTCTCATCGCGCTCAGGAAGAATGGTATGAAAACCACCCTTTGTAAACTCAGTCAACGGCGAAGCAGCCTCTTTGTTACGTAGCAATGATTTTGGTGTCATCAAGATCAACGGCTTGCGGAACTGACGAATCATTTGGCGACGCAAGACATGGAAGATCTGCGATGCGGTTGTTGGCTGAATCACTTGCATATTAGTATCGGCGCATAACTGCATAAAGCGCTCTAAACGTGCAGATGAGTGCTCCGGGCCTTGACCCTCATAGCCGTGAGGCAACATCATGACCAAGCCGTTTGCTCGACCCCATTTCACCTCTCCTGAAGCGATAAATTGGTCGATCACCACTTGAGCACCGTTCGCAAAGTCGCCGAACTGAGCCTCCCAAATAGTCAGAGTGTTTGGCTCTGCAGCGGCATAACCGTACTCAAAACCAAGTACAGCCTCTTCGGAGAGGATTGAATCAATCACTAAAAAAGGAGCCTGATCCTTGGCGATATGGCGCAGGGGAATGTAGACCCCTGTATCCCATTTTTCGCGGTTTTGATTATGCAAAACTGCGTGACGATGGGTGAATGTACCGCGACCACTGTCCTCGCCGGATAAGCGAACTGGATAGCCACTAGCCACTAGGGATGCGAAAGCCATATGCTCACCCATGCCCCAGTCAACATTAGTTTCACCACGGCCCATGGCTGCACGATCTTTTAAGACCTTTTCAACCAAGGGGTGAACCTTGAATCCTTCTCGGGCTGTAGAGACTCGCTCTGCAAGCCGCTTCCACTCAGTCAACGGAATGGCAGTATCAGCCTCATCGGTCCAACGCTTATTGAGAAATGGAGACCAATCTACCGCAAACTTACCTTTGAAGTTGCTGAGCACTGGGTCTGAAGTCTGTTTACCAGCATCCATGGCCGCTCGATACTCTTTCACCATTAATTCACCGGTGCCGGCAGGCAAAACACCTTGAGCTTCTAATTTATCTGCATACAACTTGCGTGTACCCGGATGAGCAGCGATGATTTTATACATCAATGGCTGTGTCATTGCTGGAGTGTCTTGCTCGTTATGACCTAGCTTTCTGAAGCAAACAATATCAATGGCAACATCTTTGTGGAACTGTGTGCGGAACTCAACAGCGAGTTTGGTAGCCAGAACAACCGCTTCAGGATCATCACCATTCACATGTAATACCGGCGCATCAATCACCTTCATGATGTCCGTGCAATACAAACTAGAACGCAAATCACGAGGATCAGATGTAGTGAAACCAATTTGATTATTAATCACGATATGAATCGTGCCGCCAGTGTAATAGCCACGCACCTCTGCCATTGCTAAGGTTTCTTGCATCACGCCTTGACCTGCAATGGCGGCATCTCCATGCACCAATACAGGCAGCACTTGCTCACCCAACATATCACCACGACGCTCCATGCGAGCACGTGCAGAGCCCTCTACTACCGGGTTCACGATTTCTAAATGGGAGGGATTAAATGCCAGCGATAAATGGACAGGTCCCGCCGGGGTAGAAATATCGCTCGAGAAACCTTGGTGATACTTCACATCACCTGCAGGTAATGTTTCTGGACCCTTATGCTCAAACTCAGCAAAAAGATCTGAAGGCATTTTTCCTAAAACGTTCACCAACACATTAAGTCGGCCACGATGGGCCATGCCAATCACAATTTCTTGGACGCCTTTAGCGCCAGACTCACGAATCAACTCGTCCATACAGGCGATAAAGCTCTCACCACCCTCTAGAGAGAATCGCTTTTGACCTACATACTTTGCTTGAAGATAGCGCTCCAAGCCTTCTGCCGAAGTAACGCGATCCAAAATATGGCGTTTCTCATCCATATTAAATCGAGGAGTTGAACGAATCGACTCTAATTTTTCTTGCCACCATTTTTTGATAGTCTGGTCAGCAATAAACATGTACTCAGCACCCAAGGTGCCACAGTAAGTTTGACGCAATGCTTGCAGTAAATCACGCAAGGTCATTTCGTTTCGACCAAAGAAGGTATTACTAGTGTTGAAGACGATATCCATATCGCCATCAGTGAAACCATAAAAAGCAGGATCTAGCTCTGGAATATCCTTGCGTTCAATTCGCTTCAAGGGATCAATATCGGCCCAGCGGTTACCGACGTTACGATATGCGGCGATTAACTGCTGAACAGCAACGCGTTTACGCCCCATCTCAGAGTCGGCCGAATCAGAAACTGTTCTGATGGGGCCTTGCTTAGCTCGCTCAGCAAAGGAAGCAACAATAGGTCCATGAGCAACATCGGCCCGAGAGGAGCCATCGAACGCTGGGACTTGCTTCACATTATCAAAATAATCTCGCCAATGATCGGCTACAGAGCCTGGATCGTGCAAATAGGATTCGTAGAGTTCTTCTACGTAAGGGGCGTTTCCACCGAAGAGATAGGAGCTATCTCTTTGATCTTGCATCATGATGCTCACCTTTCATCGGGTTTCCCGAATAAAGACTGTGGTTAAAACCATTCGTTCCACGGCTAAACCGCTTTACGAATTGATCTGTGCGAATACTCTTACAACTTCACTAATTTAACACGACTACCCATTGATTCGTAAAGGGCTTTCCCTGATTTAAGGACTTTCAGAGCCGCCCTCCATTTTTTTAGAGTCTGAATAAGAATTTTCCTACTCTGATTTAAACCATGCCTGACAGATTCCCTCAGACTTGATTCGTATTCTCTAAATCTCCAAATAAATTAATGAGATTAGGGACATATGAAAGCAATTACCCCAGAATTAGAATATCTAAGCACCCGTCAAAGCGCAAAAGTGCTGCAGGTATCACTTGGAACCGTCCAGAAAATGGTTGAATTAGGTGAACTAATAGCCTGGAAGACGCGTGGCGGTCACCGACGCATCTTGGCAAGCTCTCTAGATCAGCAACTTGCCCGTCGCAAAAGAGCTATGCGCCAAAAAACTACTCAAAACTGTATTGCAATGGGGATATTCAGGAGAGCTGAAAATAGCTATGAATTAATCGAATCTATTCAATTCTGGCAGTTAAAAGTGGACATGGAGGTATCTGTAGATAGTCTTGAGGGTCTGATGAAGGCCGTTTCAATTGCCCCCGACCTCATATTTCTAGACGCCCTGATTCCACCAGTTGAGCAGGTACATCTCATCCATTACTTGAGCAAAAACAAGGATACACAGCGTATTCCTATCTTGGTAGATGAGGGGTTTATTCGCCTTCATCCTGGGGTTATAGGCTTGGCCGATGAAAATACGGTTGGAGTAAAGTCGCGATACCCTGAATTACTGCAGGAGGAGCTTGAAAATGGCCTAATTGACCAAAATCCTCTGATTATTGGCTATCCAGCTACTAATCCAGAGCTTGAGAACAACTTGGGGGATAAAAATCGGCACGAACTCTTGGAGCCAATATTTATTCAGGCGCTCAATAGAAAGTGCGCCTAGACACTGAGCTGGCTCCATAAAACAAAAAAAGCCGCTCAGTCAAACAATGAGCGGCTTTTGAAATAATAAAACTATTTAAATCAATAGGTTATATCAAGAAGTTACTGCGATCTCTACCTTCAATCCATTTTGGCGCCTTACCGCGGCCAGTCCAGGTATCACCATTAGAAGGATTGCGGTACTTAGGGGCAACCTTGCCACCTGAACTGCGGACGCCAGCTTTACGACTGAATAAGTCTGACGCAGTTAAATCATATTGCTCAATGATGAGCTTGGCTTTAGCAATACCGTCAGACTTTTCACGTAATACTGCCTCTTTAATCTGCTTATCCAACAAATCACGTTGGGCTAACAACTCTTTATATGATGACATTTTTAGTTTATCCAGATAATCAATTTATGGAATAACAAAGGATTAGCTATTCCTGATTTATTATTATATCCATATATTGAAGAAATCATGATATATATTCAAATACTGCTTATAACCCTATAGAAATAAGCCTATATTGCAGTAATTAATAAGATAACCAACATAATCATTATAAATACTATATTTATAATAAGCAGATAAATATTACCTTCTTAGCATAAATGTCCCGCTAGATTTAGCAGTAATTTCACCAGCCTCATTTAACACTACGGCCTCGCAGTAATGAATCGTTTTACCAAACTTGAGAACGCTACCCTCCACCACAATCTTGCCAATACTTGGGCGCAAGAAACTGACATTCATATCAATTGTCATGGCGCCAAGTTGTTGGTTCACGGTACTACGAGCTGCCGCCCCCATCGCAAAGTCCAAAAGGGTCATCACAACACCACCGTGGGCAATCTGAAAGCTATTCTCAAACTCTGGTTTGATGACTAAGCTAATACGTGATTTACCCCCTTCGGCATACTCAGGGACAACACCCAAGTGGGCTAAAAAAGGGATTGTCAATCCAAAATACGTAGTGCTGTTTGAGTTTGTTGTCATAGGAAGTAGATGCGAAATTGAATGGTCGGGGCGAGAGGATTTGAATGGGAAATTTGATGAACTATGACGAACTATGATAACCCTGACAGCCTTACACAGCGTGACTTTATTCGTCATGGTGTGTTTTAGATAATCTCTAGAAAGCCACATAAAAGCCACACGAATAGCCACAAGAAAGCCACATGGAAGTGAGTAGATTTTTATGGCTCATTTACCAACTTTTTCCCACCCTCGAAACTTTCCAGATAACGCAGACTTTAATGCGTATTCAACTTCTTCCCACTTCATATTCCAGACCTCTTCCTTATTGAGGAAAGGTATGTCTGCGAATGGGGTATGCGCCCAAAATAGGCTCTCCGTTGCGTAAATATTCTCAACTGGGTGGAATTCCTTAAGAACCCACTTTTGTCCAGTCTCTTTTACTATTCTTCCCGTTAGCTGCTTGTAGTTTGTATTGTGTTGAGCAAGACGCTTTAGGGGATCACGAATGGTTACACCTATCTTATATAGCTCATCATCTGAGGGATGGGTCAGGACATAGATATATCCTGCCTTTGGTTCTCCAGCCATCACTTAAAGCTATAGCGCTGCACACACTCAGCAGCTCTCTTGGCTCTGGCAGCCTCAATATGGTCTGCGTTAAATCTTGCTAAAGAACAATTTGCCTCTTTCTTAGCTTCTTTGCATTGGAAATTCCAGTCATAGTCATAAGCTAATCTTGCTTGCTCTACGCAATCATCGAGCTTGCTTTCCCGATGGAAGTAGATAAGCAAAAGGACTACAGAAAAAAATACTATAAAGAGTTTGAACCAATTAGTAGCAAGAAAGCCTTTAGTTTGTTCGCTCATAAGTGCCTAAATAGTATGTAAATATAAATTTTATTACTAAAAAAGCCACATAAAAGCCACATGACCTTCCATATGCCGTACAAGTGATTGATTACATTGAGGAAAGTGGTCGGGGCGAGAGGATTTGAACCTCCGACCACATGCACCCCATGCATGTACGCTACCAGGCTGCGCTACGCCCCGACGAGAAACAAAATTGTATCAGTAACTATTTAGAGAGAATTTGCAGGACAGCCTGCAACTCATCGCGCAAGCGAAGCTCGCCACGAGCCTCATCAAGACGATTTCGGGCGCCACTGATCGTGAAGCCCTCTTCATATAAAAGCGCCCTAATCTTGCGAATTAAGACAACTTCATGGTGTTGATAGTAGCGACGATTACCGCGACGCTTTTGCGGACTTAATTGGGTGAATTCCTGCTCCCAGTAGCGCAATACATGAGAACGAACACCACAAAGATCGGATACCTCACCAATAGTGAAATAACGCTTAGATGGAATTGGGGGGAGCTGCGAACTCAGCAGCACCGACCCAGCATCAAATGCTGTTTTCTCGAGCATGAGACTCAACTACGTCCTTGAGCTTTTGACTTGCATGAAATGTCACGACGCGACGAGCAGCAATTGGAATCATTTGCCCAGTTTTTGGATTGCGACCTGGGCGGGCAGATTTATTACGTAACTGGAAATTACCAAATCCTGAAATCTTCACCTCAACACCAGTCTCCAACGATTTTCCAATACGGTCAAAGAAGGCATCAATCATATCCTTAGCTTCGCGCTTATTTAAGCCAACTTGATCAAAGAGAGCTTCCGAGAGCTCATTCTTGGTAACGGTGTCGTTGCTAACTAAATCATTCATGGCGGAAGTCTCTTCTTACTAGATCTATTGCTAATATTAAACCTAGCGCAGACGGGCTGCGCAATTTTTCTCAAGTGTTGCTAATAAAGCAGTCATAACCTCTTCAATTTGCGCATCCTGCAGGGTTTCCTGTGGATTAAGCAAAGTTACACGGTAGGCCAAGCTCTTCTCATCATCAGCCATACTGCTAGAACCAGCTTTTGGCTTGAACTCATCAAACAACTTAATTGCCTTAACAAAGTTCTGCTTCTTCGCATTCATTGCATCGAGCAAAGTCTGTGAAGAAACGGATTGCTTTACAACTACTGCTAGATCTCGCTGTACAGCAGGGAATTTACTCAACTCTTCCGGCTGCGGAATACCTAAATTACGAACAGCCTCTAAATCCATTTCGAACAGAACTGGGGCCTGTGGCAACTCGTAGGCTTGCTGTAAGCCAGGATGTAGTTCACCAATCCAGCCAATATTTTGCTTGCCAGCTGGGGTTAGTAATTGAATCTGTGCAGAACGCCCAGGGTGCAGTGCCGGATGCACCGCCGCCTCAGTTGTGAAATGCAAGGGGTCGAGCACACGCTCCAAATCGCCCTTTACATCAAAGAAATCGACTGCAAGATCAGCGCTTGCCCACTGCTCTGCTACAAATGAGCCATAAGCCAAGCCCCCAAGCTGCTGCGGCTGATGAAATCCTACAACTTTGCCGGCCTCTTCTTGTACGCTAGCATCACGCTTAAATACACGACCTGTTTCAAATAAACGGACACGTCCAGCACCACGATTCAGGTTTGACTTCAGGTTAGCCAATAAACCACCCCACAGATTGCTACGCATGACACCATATTGATTAGCAATCGGGTTGAGAACAGCAATAAGATCTTTTTCAGTGGCCGCAGCCAAACGTTGTTCACTCTCAAGATCAGTAAATCCAAAGTTCACCGCCTCTTGATAGCCTTGTAGAGCTAAACGCTGGCGCAATAAATGCACTCCGCGCTTTGCCTCGGCCCTAGCACTCATTTTTAAAGGGGAAATTGGCGGCACATCGGGAATATTCTCAAAGCCGTACATGCGCGCGACTTCTTCAATTAAATCTTCTTCAATTTCGATATCAAAGCGATAACTTGGCGGTGTTACAACAAATATATCACCTGCTTCTTGCTTAAACTCAAAACCAAGACGTTTGAACACATCAGAAACAATTTCAGCAGTGAGCGGAATGCCGATGACTTTCATAGCGCGAGCTAAACGCATGCCGACTGGTTTGCGCTCAGGAATAGCTAATACTTGATCATCAATTGGGCCAACTTGACCACCACATACTTCAACAATCAAAGCCGTTAAATACTCTAAGCAGTTAGCTGTATTTTGCGGATCAACACCACGCTCAAAGCGATGCGCTGCATCCGTACTGAAATTAAAACGACGCGCACGACCCTGAATTGCCGAAGGCTGCCAATAAGCGGCTTCAACATAAATATTTTTAGTGTCAACGGTCACGGCGCAATGATCGCCACCCATGATCCCAGCTAATGCTACAGGACCACTTTGGTCGGCAACCACACCAGCATCCTGGATCTTGCCTGCAGAATCTGGGCCTTGCAAAGTCACCGTCTGACCGTTCAATAGCTCAAGACTTTCGCCTGACTTCGCCCAGCGTACAGATAAGTCACCAGTCAATTTATCAATATCAAACACGTGGGTCGGCTGGCCCATTTCTAACATCACATAATTAGAAAGATCTACTAACGGAGAAATACTTCTTTGACCAGCATTACGAAGACGTTGAATCATCCAATCTGGTGTTTGTGCCTTTGGATTAACGCCACGAATCACGCGTCCTGCAAAGCGTCCGCAAAGATCTGAGTTTTCAACGGTCACTTTGAGCTTATCGGCAATAGTGACAGTTACTGGCGTCCATTTAGGAGCGCACAATGCAGCGCCAGTGATAGCCGACACTTCACGTGCCATACCTATCAGAGATAAACAATCAGCCTTATTGGGTGTTAACTTAATGACAAAGATCTGGTCATCCAGACTTAAGTACTTGCGGATATCCTCACCAACTGGTGCATCTGCAGGCAACTCCAGAATGCCCTCATGATCATCGCCAAGACCAAGCTCTCGACCCGAGCACAACATGCCTTGGCTTTCTACACCGCGTAGCTTGCCTACTTTGATTAGGAAGGGCTTACCACCCGCTTCAGCTGGCGGCAATTCTGCACCAACTAATGCGCAAGGGATCTTAATCCCAGCACGTGCATTTGGAGCGCCACAGACGATTTGTAACTCTTGACCAGTACCTGCATCAACCTTGCAAACACGTAAGCGATCTGCATCAGGATGCTGCTCTGCCGAAAGGATTTGAGCAACCACAATTTTTGTGAATGCAGGGGCTACTGAATGTTGCTCTTCCACCTCAAGTCCAGCCATAGTCATTGCGTGACCTAAGGCATTGCTATCGAGCGAAGGGTTTACGTATTGGCGTAACCAAGATTCAGAAAATTGCATATGCGCTATCTACTATTAGAAGGTTGGCGAATTAAGCTGGAAATTGCGCCAAGAAACGGAGATCGTTCTCAAAGAAAAGACGTAAATCATCAACGCCGTAACGCAACATCGTCAAGCGCTCTAAGCCAGAGCCAAAAGCAAAACCGGTATAGCGCTCTGGATCAATACCCATATTGCGCAATACATTGGGGTGTACCTGCCCTGCACCAGAAATCTCTAACCAACGGCCAGCTAGCTTGCCGCTACCGAAGGCCATATCAATTTCAGCTGAAGGCTCAGTGAATGGGAAATACGATGGACGGAAACGAACTTGCAGCTCATTAGTCTCGAAAAAAGTTCTTAAGAAATCGGTGTACACACCTTTTAAATCGGCAAAGGAAACGCTCTGTGCAATCCATAAGCCTTCAACTTGATGAAACATCGGTGAATGGGTTGCATCACTATCTACGCGATAGGTTCTGCCAGGCGCAATCACTTTGATAGGGGGCATCACATCAGCGTGAGCATATTTCTTGACATGCTCACTCGCATAACGAACCTGAATCGGACTGGTGTGCGTACGCAATAGCAAAGGCTTTCCATTAGAATCTTTGCCATCAATATAAAAAGTATCCTGCATTGAACGCGCAGGATGATTCTCGGGACTATTTAAGGCGGTGAAATTAAACCAATCAGTTTCAATTTCAGGGCCATCAGCTACTTCAAAACCAATTGAGCGAAAGATCTCTTCAACACGTTCCCAGGTGCGCATCACAGGATGCAGGCTACCTACTGATTGGCCACGGCCAGGCAAAGAAACATCAATCGATTCCGCCGCAAGACGTTGCAGCAATACCGCATCAGCCAATGCTTGGCGACGCACTTGTAATGCTGCTTCTACTTGGGTTTTGACTTGATTAATTTGGGCGCCAGCACTCTTGCGTTCATCAGGCGACATTCCACCAAGCGCTTTTAAACGCTCAGTGAGAACACCTGACTTACCGAGATACTTGGCTTTCGCGTCCTCTAGAGCTGCCGAATCGGCAGCTCCGAGGAAATCACGTTTAGCATCCTCGACAATGTGGTCGAGAGAAACCATTGCAGCTTAGTTTTTTTAAATGTACTAAGAATTAAGCTGCAGCGCTTACTACGGATTTGATCCGAGTAACCAAAGCAGCGAAAGCTGCCTTGTCAGCAATGGCCATATCAGAAAGTACTTTGCGGTCGAGTTCGATCGCAGCTTTCTTCATACCATTCATGAATACGCTATAGGTCATGTCATGCTGGCGAACTGCCGCATTGATACGAGCAATCCACAATGCGCGGAATACACGTTTCTTATTGCGACGGTCGCGGTATGCATATTGGCCAGCACGCATAACTGCTTGCTTAGCAATACGGAATACATTTTTACGACGTCCACGATAGCCTGTTGCAGCATCGGTGATTTTCTTATGACGGGCTCTTGCTGTAACCCCACGTTTGACTCTTGGCATTTAATTCTCCTAATCTAGTCTGAGGTTAAGCGTATGGAAGCATAGAGCGAATTGACTTAACGTCTGCCTTCGCAACTTCGGTAGTACCACGCAGGTGACGCTTATTCTTTGTGGTCTTCTTAGTGAGGATGTGGCGTTTGAAAGCCTGGCCTCGTTTGATCGTTCCGCCTGCGCGAACCGTGAAGCGCTTTTTGGCGCTACTCTTGCTCTTCATCTTGGGCATAAAGCACCCCTTCTTCTGCATGTGCAACTTAGGTGGTAACCGACGGTTACGCTTCCTGTACCTAGAAGCACTTCTTACTACCAGGGTCTTGCGACCCCTCCCTACTTAAACAACAAACCCCATCTTGCGATTTGGTTTATTACTTAGCCTTACGAATGGGGGCCAATACCATCACCATCTGGCGACCTTCCATCTTTGGAAACTGCTCTACCTGACCATGTTCAATCAGGTCTGACTTCAAACGTTCCAACATTCTGACTCCGATTTCTTGGTGAGCCATTTCACGACCCCGAAACCGTAGCGTAATCTTTGTCTTATCGCCATCTTCCAAAAAGCGGATTAGATTGCGTAGCTTCACACCATAGTCACCATCGTCTGTGCCGGGACGGAATTTAACTTCCTTCACCTGAATCACTTTTTGCTTGAGCTTAGCTTCATGCAAACGTTTGGCTTCTTGGTACTTGAATTTGCCGAAGTCCATGATCCGGACTACAGGTGGCACAGCCGTCGGAGCAATTTCAACCAAATCGGTCTCTTTCTCTTCTGCTAAAGCCAGGGCTTCACTCAACTTAACTACACCGATGGGTTCTCCATCCAGTCCAATCAGACGCACTTCAGGAGCAGTAATCTCCCGATTTATGCGCTGCGATTTATCAGTAGCGATCTTCTTAATTCCTTTAAAAAAACAATAAAAACCATTCCACCCCTAGCTAAGCTCGGGTCCGACTTTCTGAGAAATATCCTGCTGGAGTCGGGCAACGAAGGCATCAAGAGGCATCACCCCTAAATCCACTCCGCCACGGGCACGAACGGCCACCGAATTACTTTCTGCTTCTTTATCCCCTACAACTAACAAAAATGGGAGCTTCTGTAATGCGTGCTCGCGTATTTTATACGTAATTTTCTCATTTCGCAAATCTGATTCGACTCTAAACCCTTGTTTTTTCAGAGATTGCTGGACTTTTTGAGCATATGCAGCAGAATTATCCGAGATATTGAGGACTACAGCCTGGGTCGGGGCAAGCCAAACCGGCATATTTCCAGCATGGTTTTCGATCAAAATACCGATGAAACGCTCCAAAGAGCCCACAATGGCCCTGTGAAGCATCACTGGAGCCTTGCGGGTGTTCTCTTCGGTGACATATTCAGCACCTAAACGGGCTGGCATTGAGAAATCCACCTGAATCGTGCCGCACTGCCAAGTACGCCCAATCGAGTCCTTGAGGTGATATTCGATCTTCGGGCCATAAAAAGCACCCTCGCCTGGCAATTCTTCCCACTCTTGGCCTGAAGCGGTCAAGGCACCGCGTAAGGCAGCCTCCGCTTTATCCCAAATAGCGTCATCGCCAACGCGTTTTACTGGGCGCAAGGCGAGCTTGACAGCGACTTCAGTAAAACCAAAATCTTGGTAAACCTCACGAACAACCTTATCAAACGCAGCTACTTCAGACTGAATCTGATCTTCAGTACAGAAAATGTGGCCATCATCCTGTGTGAAACCGCGTACGCGCATCAAACCATGCAATGCACCCGACGGTTCGTTGCGGTGACACTGACCAAACTCGCCATAACGCAATGGCAATTCACGATAGCTATGCAAACCGGAATTAAAAATCTGCACGTGTCCTGGGCAGTTCATCGGCTTTAATGCATATGCACGATTCTCCGACTCCGTTGTAAACATGTTTTCTTTATAGTTATCCCAATGGCCAGACTTTTCCCAAAGGCCGCGATCCAAAATTTGCGGGGCTTTTACTTCTTGATAACCTTCGCGCTGATAAACGCGGCGCATGTATTGTTCAACTTCTTGCCAAATAGACCAGCCTTTTGGATGCCAGAAAATTAAACCCGGGGCTTCAGGTTGAAAATGAAATAAATCCAAGAACTTACCAAGGCGACGGTGGTCACGCTTCTCAGCCTCTTCGAGCATATGTAAATGCGCATCTTGATCTTCTTTTTTCAGCCAAGCTGTACCGTAGATCCGTTGCAACATCTCATTCTTACTATCGCCACGCCAGTAAGCACCAGCAACGCTCAGAAGCTTAAACACCTTAAGCTTGCCAGTAGATGGTACATGGGGTCCGCGACATAAGTCAGTGAACTTACCTTCGGCATACAAAGAGACATCCTCGCCTTGCGGAATGCTGGAAATAATTTCTGCTTTGTAGTTTTCCCCTTGATCTTTAAAGAACTTTACAGCTTCATCACGCGGCATTACTGTACGAATCACGGGCTCATCTTTTTTAGCCAGCTCAGCCATTTTTTTCTCAATTGACACCAAATCTTCTGGCGTAAACGCACGGTGGAATGAGAAGTCGTAATAAAAACCGTTTTCGATGACAGGGCCAATAGTGACTTGGGCCTCTGGGAATAACTCTTTAACGGCGTAGGCCAATAAGTGGGCTGTGGAATGGCGCACAATCTCCAGCGCTTCTGGGCTTTTATCAGTAATGATTGCCAGTTGACTATCTTTGTCAATCAGAAAGCTGGCATCCACCATCTTGCCGTCCACTATGCCGCCGAGGGCAGCTTTAGCAAGACCGCTTCCAATGCTTTGGGCAACATCAAGAACGCATACGGGAGCTTCGAACTCACGTTTAGATCCATCTGGCAGAGTAACTACAAGCATGACCGCTCCATCTTATTAAGATTCAGCCAAAAGACTGATTTACTGCACAACATCCACCAAAAAGAAAGCGCGGGAGCTTTTGGGCAACCGCGCACTTTTGGGTCTTTATTCGTTGGTAGGCTCGATTGGACTCGAACCAACGACCCCCACCATGTCAAGGTGGTGCTCTAACCAGCTGAGCTACGAGCCTATATAAGCCATAGAGTTTATCACCGGCGGCGTACTTGGGTCACCCCTTTGACTTCTTCTAGCGCATTTTGGGTAAGCCGCAAGGCTTCCGAGTCTTTAATCTCTACTGTCAACAGTATTTGAGCTAGGCCTCGCTTGGCAGATTTGCGAAGATCAATCACGTGGACACCCTGTCTTGTCAGAATCTCAAACAGCTCGCGCATCAGCTCAGGACGATCGAGGCCGGTTACAGCTAAATCCGCAGGAAATACACGCTTAGGATCATTTACGGCTGCTGCTTCGAGCCCAGAATCATTCCAGCCGGTTTGGATAACGCGCTCAGGGGCTCGCTCCAATAAACCTCTAAACGTTTTGCAAGAGCGTCGATGAATCGATACGCCACGACCTTGGGTCACAAAACCGGCAATTGCATCGGGTGGCACCGGCCGGCAGCACCGCGCCAACTGGGTCATCAATGAATCTACCCCCACGACCAAAACATCGCTTGCCTGACCCTGTTTGCGAGTGCTTTGTTTAAGAACAATTTCTGGGGTTGGGGCAATTACCTTCGCTTCTGTCTTTTGCTCTAGCTTGGTGTCGGTGGACTTGGAGCCCGCCTCTTCATCATCCAAAGCATTAAACCAAGCGCGTACACGTGTGCGAGCACGCTGTGAGCGCAAGTAATTGCGGCTAGGACTAATCCAATCTCGTGAGGGGCCGCCATGTTTTACAGCGACGATTTCAACCGTTTGGCCATTCTGCAATGACGTATCTAAAGGCACCATGGCGCCATCTACACGAGCACCGCGACAACGGTGACCTAGGTCGGTATGAACTGCGTATGCAAAATCGATAGGCGATGAACCCTTCTCCAAGGAAATTACTTTTCCCAATGGAGTAAGCACATAAATATGGTCATCGATCTCATGGTGCTTGAGTTGTTCCCAAGCATCTTCCTTCCAGGAAATAAGCTGTCTTGCCCAAGCAATTTGACGCTCATAGGCAACTGCCGCACTATGGGTGCCCGTTTGATGATTGAGATTTGAATCATGAGCTTTATTTTTTGGAGGCGTTGCAGCGCCAACATAGGCACCTTCTTTGTAGCGCCAGTGGGCAGCCAAGCCGTACTCAGCCTGCTGATGCATTTCATTGGTACGCACCTGAATCTCAAATGCGGTGCCATGCTCATCCATCACTACGGTATGCAAAGATTGATATCCGTTTGGTTTTGGCCTGGCAATGTAGTCATCAAATTCACGTGGGACTGGCTGCCAGATGTTATGCACTATTCCTAAAATCGCGTAACAGGATTTAACGTCATCTACTAAAACTCTAAACGCCCTGACGTCATAGAGATTGGCAAAGTCTAATGACTTGCCCTGCATCTTTTTCCAAATGCTGTAGATGTGCTTTGGGCGACCCTGAACCTCACCTTCAATGCGGGCAACATTTAATTCTTCTTTAAGCTTGCTAACAATCTGATTAATAAAAGATTCGCGCTCAATACGCTTGCCATCCAACATCCAGGCGATGTTGCGGTAGATTTCTGGCGAGAGAACTCGAAATGCCAAGTCCTCCATCTCCCATTTCATCTGCCAAATACCGAGGCGATTAGCAAGTGATGCATCAATATTCAGAATCTCTTGCGCCCAAGCTTTTGGCATCTCGATTTTTTCTTGAGTAATCCAACGCAGCGTTTGCAAGCGTGAAGCAAGATAAATCAGAACGACCCGTAAGTCATCACCAAAAGCAAGCAACATCTTTCTGAGCATTTCCTCTTGCCCAGAAATACTCAGACCGCCATCATTGCGCACTAGCTTGGCTTGAGCCTGTCTCAGGCCGCGATAGCCAATCAGGAGTTTGGCTGATTCATCGCCAATCAGCTTAATGAGGGATTCTTTGCCATGGGTACGGGCAATATTATGTGCAGCATTGAGCGTTGCTTCATCTAAGTGAAGCAGCTTCAGTATGCTAAGAACGCCAGTAGCATGATTTTCAGAAGGCTCGCCATACCAACCATCAATAATTTTGATGCTCTCAGATGCAGAAGAAGCATTTGACATGGACTACTGAAATCCTTAACTAAAGAATTCTTTTGCCAAAGCCACTTGCTCTGACTTTACAAAGGCGGGGGCATGACCAACTTCCGGAATTTCAATACTCCGAATGTAGGGGTTGAGCTTGCACATCTCGGCTACAGTTTTAGCGGAAAGCAAATCTGACTCACCACCACGCACGATCAACATCGGGATATGGATTTGCTTGAAGGCATGCCACATCGCCATCTCTCCCGCCTTTGCCATAATCGGATTGACCGATGCAAACGGCACAGAAATATTAGGGTCGTAGTGCATTACCCAAAACCCATCTTTTTGCACGAGCATGGGACCGTTATAAATCTCCCACTCTTGCGGAGTATGACTGCCAAAAGATGCGCAGATTTCGTTTAAACGCTGCAGAGCGTCTGCACGATTAGAAAAGCTAAAAGGTTGACCGACGTAAGAACCTAAGCGCTTGATGGCCTCAGGCTCAATGCGTGGACCTACATCATTAATCAACATGCGGCGAATCGGATTCTTGGGCATTGCGGCATAGACCATACCAATCAAGCCACCCATAGAGGTTCCAAACCAGTCAACTTGTGCAACGCCGAGATGCCCAATCAAGCTTGCCATGTCTGCGACGTATTGAGGAACGGCGTATAGCATAGGATTCTTAAGTCGATCAGAATCACCCCGGCCCACTACATCTGGACAAACGACGTAGTAATCCTGACTCATTGCCTCTGCCAGAGTTTTGAAATCACTTCCCCTGCGCGTTAGACCATGAACACAAACTAGAACCTTTGAATTATTAGGATTACCCCAGGCGTGGTAAGCCATACGATGCGGGCCATCGGGGCTGGTACAAGTCACATAAAAAGTATCGCCATGATGAGTAACGTTCGGCTTTTGAATCTCAGCATTTAGGAGTTCGTCACGCGCATGCTCTTCCGCCATGCCCGGAACTTCTGGCTGTAGCGTTACATGATCAATGCCGTGCTCGCTAAGCAACATCGCGTTGATACGCGCCATAATTTCTGGCCACTCATCCATGCGCTCAATTTCAATATGGCCAATCAGTGCCGGGAAGCTGGGAGTCATCTCCCAAACATGCAGATCATGAACCGCTAAAACACCAGGCACCTTTTTTAAATCCTGGCCAACTTGTAGATAGTCGATATGTAGAGGTACTCCCTCCATAAGAAAGTGATAGGACTCCTTCAAAATGGAAATGGTGGACTTCAAAATTAAGAGAGAGACCAAGATAGATAAGATGGCATCAATTGGCATCCATCCAGTAAGCTGAATCACAATACCCGCAATCAGAGCGGCTACGGAACCTAGCAAGTCACCCATGACATGAACCAAGGCAGCGCGAGTATTGACGCTCTTTTTATCGCGCGACAGCACCCATGCCACCACAATATTCATGATCAGACCAATGGCAGCCACTATGGTGACAGTTAAGCCATCCACCTTATGCGGGTCATAGAATCGACTAATTGCCTCAAACATAATCCATGCAACTAAGGCCAGCATCGCAATGCTATTGACAAAAGCTGCCAAGGCCTCAGCTCTTCCAAATCCAAACGAATGTTTGGATGATGGCGGACGACGAGAGATGATTTGCGCCAACAAGGCCAGACCTAGCGCAGCAGCATCAGTCACCATATGACCAGCATCCGATATCAGCGCTAAAGAATTCGCAAAGTAAGCAGCGGCACCCTCAACCCCTGAAAAACCGAGTGTGAGCACCAAGGCGATCAGCAAGAGATTTTGGTTAGAGACTTCCTTACTATGGGTATGCTTAGCATCACCCTGCTTGTGTGCGTGAAGTGAATGATCTACAACGCTCATAAGGGTATCTTTACAAAAGAAAATGGGGTCATCGACCCCATTATTTCACTATCTATCAAAAAAGGTTAGAAACCTGCGACGTCTATAGGGGCGCCTGTTTTGGATATGACCTCTTCCTTAGTGACGCCAGGAGCTAACTCCACCAACTTCAAACCCTTTGGAGTGATATCGAGCACGCAAAGGTCAGTAATGATGCGGCTAATAACACCCACCCCAGTTAATGGCAAAGTGCACTTAGGCAGAATCTTGATTTCTTCGGTGCCGTCTTTTTTCTTAGCAACGTGCTCCATCAAGACAACCACATGCTTTACGCCAGCAACCAAGTCCATGGCGCCGCCCATACCCTTCACCATCTTGCCAGGGATCATCCAGTTCGCTAAGTCGCCATACTCACTTACTTGCATCGCACCCAAAATCGCGATATTAATTTTTCCACCACGAATCATTCCGAAGGAATCTGCAGAAGAAAAAATGGAGGAACCAGGCAAAGTAGTAATTGTTTGCTTGCCCGCATTAATTAAATCCGCATCAATCGTTTTTTCGGTTGGAAACGGGCCGATACCCAATAAACCATTCTCAGACTGGAGCCACACTTCCATGCCCTCCGGTACATGATTGGCTACCAAGGTTGGCATACCAATACCTAAATTGACGTAATAACCATCCTTTAGTTCTTTAGCAGCACGTGCTGCCATTTCATCTCTATTCCAAGGCATGTCGATCTTCCTAAATATTCTGTTCTGTTTTTGTATGGCGTCTATAGGTATTAAGCGGCAGACAACGTGCGTTGCTCAATACGCTTCTCAGGCGAAGTGTTCAGCACCAAGCGATGCACATAAATACCTGGTGTATGAATCTGATCGGGATCTAATTCACCGTTCTCCACAATCTCTTCGACTTCAGCAACCGTGATCTTGCCAGCCATTGCAACCATAGGATTAAAGTTACGGGCGGTATAGCGATAAATTAAATTACCGGATTTATCTGCCTTCCACGCTTTCACAAGTGAGATGTCAGAAACGATTGCACGCTCCATGATGTAGCGCTCACCATCAAACTCTTTTTCTTCTTTGCCCTCAGCAACTAAAGTACCCACACCTGTTTTGGTATAAAAAGCAGGAATGCCGCAACCGCCAGCACGTAACTTTTCTGCTAAAGTTCCTTGCGGAGTAAATTCCAACTCAAGCTCACCAGCCAAAAACTGGCGCTCAAATTCTTTGTTCTCACCTACGTAGGATGCAACCATCCTTTTTACTTGTCTTGAATTCAGCAATAGACCTAAACCAAAGCCATCTACACCCGCGTTATTGGCAATTGCTGTTAAATTCTGCGCACCCAAATCCTTGACTGCGGCAATCAGCGCCTCTGGAATGCCGCACAAACCAAAACCACCAACAGCCAGTTTTTGGCCATCTTTCAAGATATCCCGCAAGGCATCGACAGCAGATGGGTAAGTTTTATTCATAAATTCGTCCTAATATTGCCAAAAAGGTAAAAAAGTAATCATAACGCCTTAGACCTCTCAGCCTATTAGCATTGGGCGCTAACTTGGTTTTTATGGCTTGGAACTAAACTATAGGTATAGCTTAGTGCTTCAAAGGTGGCAGAAATGCTCAAAATACCAAAGAGCCACAATGCCTAATGCGCCCTATTGATAAGTAATGTCGGAGAAATGAAATGACTGCCCAGGAATTACTCGAACAGTTTGGACCCAGAGAATCCATGGACTATGACCTCGTTATCGTGGGGGGTGGTCCTGCAGGCTTGTCCGCAGCCATTAAAGCCAAACAGCTAGCCAATGAATCTGGCAAGGAAATTAGTGTCTGCGTTCTTGAAAAAGGATCTGAAATCGGCGCACACATCTTGTCTGGCGCCGTCATGGACCCTAAGGCATTAACTGAACTCTTCCCCAACTGGAAAGAGCTAGGCGCACCACTGGATACCGAAGTAAGCCAAGATCAGTTTTTATTTCTAACCAAAGAGAGCTCATTTCAAGTTCCCAATTGGATGCTGCCCCATTGCTTTAAAAATGAAGGCAACTATATTGTCAGTTTGGCTAATGTCACTCGCTGGCTAGGTCAACAGGCTGAGAACCTGGGCGTAGAAATCTTTCCAGGCTTTCCTGCTGCAGAAATTCTCTATAACGAGCATGGCGCTGTTTGTGGCGTGATCACTGGCTCGATGGGTTTGGATAAAGCAGGTCAACCCACCGATCAATTTCAGCTTGGCATGGAATTGCGTGCCAAGTACACCCTATTCGCCGAAGGTTCGCGTGGACATTTAGGCAAACAACTAATTGCCAAGTTTGGGTTGGACAAAGATGCCGATCCCCAAAGCTATGGCATTGGCATTAAAGAATTATGGGAGGTCGAGCCCTCCAAGTCTAAGCCTGGTTTGGTGATTCATACTGCAGGTTGGCCGTTAGAGAGTGATACCTATGGGGGCTCCTTCCTGTATCACCTGGGTGATAACAAGGTTGCCGTTGGTTTGGTTGTTGGTCTTTCTTATAAGAACCCGTACCTCTCGCCGTTTGAGGAGTTTCAACGTTATAAGTTGCATCCGAAGATTCGTGAGACCTTTGAGGGCGGTAAGCGCTTGGCTTACGGTGCACGAGCACTGACAGCGGGTGGCTTAAACAGCTTGCCTAAAACAGTTTTTCCCGGCGGTGCACTGATTGGTTGTGATGCTGGATTCTTAAATGCCTCACGCATCAAAGGAAGTCATGCTGCCATCAAGACCGGGATGCTGGCTGCACACGCTGCAGTTGCTGCACTTGCTGAAAATCGCTCGGCTGATGTCTTGGCCGCATATCCAAGCACCTTTAAAAATAGCTGGCTGCATACTGAGCTAAATCAAGCGCGCAACTTTAAACCGTGGATGTCTAAAGGGCTCTACCTTGGCACTCTCATGGTGGGCCTTGAGCAAAAACTTTTGGGTGGCAATATGCCCTGGACCATTCACTTAAAGCATGCAGACCATGAATGCCTAGAACCAGCAGCCCAGCACCAAGCAATTGACTATCCAAAACCGGATGGCAAGATCACTTTTGATCGCCTTTCATCGGTATTTATCTCCAATACCAATCATGCTGAGAATCAACCCGTCCACCTCACCTTAAAAGATGCATCGGTACCAGTGAACTTCAATCTCAAAACCTACGCAGGTCCAGAGCAACGCTACTGCCCTGCTGGCGTGTATGAGTATGTAGAAAAAGAGGGGCAGCCGCAGTTGCAAATTAATTCGCAAAACTGTGTGCATTGCAAGACTTGTGACATCAAGGATCCAAGTCAAAATATTGTTTGGATAACCCCTGAAGGTGGTGGTGGTCCAAACTATGGATCAATGTAAAGATTGCTGATTCAGTTACCTAGGGGGGTAGTGGCGAGGGCGCAATTTGCCAATCGCCATGCCTCCTAGACCACAGGCTAAAGCCGCCATCACAAATACATTGCGGGGCTCAGTAGCATCCCATAACCAACCAGCAAGTAAACCACCCAGCGTTCCGCCTAAGCCATAAGACACGGTTGCCATTAAAGCCTGTCCTCGTGCTTGTAATGAGCCAGTAAACCAGCGTTGCAATAGTTTTGTAGCCGCACTGTGGTGTGCGCCAAAAGTACCGGCGTGCATGAGCTGAGCCAGAATCAGAACCCAAGTTAGCGGGAAGAAGGCCATCAAGATAAATCGAAACACGCCAATACCAAAAGCGATTTGCAAAACAACTTCGGCATCTAAGCGACTTAGTACCTTGCTTTGGAAGTAAAAGAAGAACACTTCAGCTGCGACGCCTAAGGCCCAAAACAAACCAATCTGGAATTTATCGTAACCTAAATCAGCGAGGTAGAGCGAATAGAACACATACAAAGCAGCATGCGCAAAGATCATAAAAAATCCTGAGAGCAAGAACCAGCGCACATCCGGATTAAACAGAACAATCAGCAGTTCACCCTTAACCATCTTACGACGCTCCATCTTGGGCTCATGCAAGCGAAAGGTGACCAGCGCCAAGAAGGCCAAAATCACCGCGCCCACAATAGGGTAAAGCTCGATGCCCTTGCGCTGAAATAATTCACCCGCAAATAAGACCATGGCAATAAAACCAATTGAGCCCCATAAACGCAAACGACCGTAACGCTTATCAAATGAATTGTCTTTAAATAAAGCATGTACGGTGGCCGACTCACCCAATGGCATCAAGCTACTGAGGATGGTGTGCAGCACAAACATCCAAATAAAAAAAGCAATGTAGCTATTGAGAAAAAAGATACTTAAGAAAGTAACTGCCGCAAAGCAAGCGCAAAAGCGAATGATGCCGATGCGATCCGATAGGTAGTCCGACAACCACCCCCAAGAGAACGGTCCCACTATTCGTGTAATTTGCAGCATAGACATTAAGATCGCAATCTCAATAACGCTAAAACCACGATCTAGAAAAAAGAGGCTAGCGTATGGAGAAACTAAACCAACATAAGCGAAATACAAAAAGAAAAAGGACCCGAAGGCCCAGCGCACTGAAGGTGTCATTTTCTTTTTAGTTTTCTAAAATGGATTTTGAATTTAATCCGTTGCAGAGCCAGGACGTGCAGCAGGGATCGACGGAACAGCATGTTTCACATCGCCGCATTGGGCACGATGACGCAAAGCGTGGTCTATCAATACTAAGGCTAACATCGCTTCCGCAATTGGAGTGGCGCGAATACCAACACAAGGATCATGACGACCCTTAGTTTGCACAGTAATAGGTTTGCCATCTAAATCAACCGATTCTTTTGGGCTCAAAATACTGGAGGTTGGCTTAATAGCAATCGATACACGCAAATCTTGGCCAGTACTGATACCGCCTAAAGTACCGCCTGCATTATTGCTAGCAAATCCATCTGGATGCAATTCATCACCATGCTCACTGCCACGTTGCGCTACTGACCTAAAGCCAGAGCCAATCTCAACGCCCTTCACTGCATTAATACCCATCATGGCATGCGCAATATCAGCATCCAACTTATCAAATAAAGGCTCACCCAATCCGATGGGCACATTGCGCGCCCGCACTTCAATCTTCGCCCCGCAAGAGTCCCCTGCTTTGCGCAGCGCATCCATATAAGCCTCTAACTGAGGAACGATATCGGCATTAGCGGCAAAGAAAGGATTGCTCTCAATTAGCGCTGTATCTTTAAATGGGATTTCGATTTCACCGAGCTGGCTCATATAGCCATAAAACTCCGTGCCATATTGTTCTTTGAGCCACTTCTTGGCAATCGCTGCTGCGGCTACTACAGGTGCGGTCAGTCTTGCTGAAGAGCGCCCACCCCCACGAGGATCACGCAAACCGTATTTATAGTGATAAGCGTAATCCGCATGACCAGGTCTAAATGTTTGGAGGATGTTGCCGTAATCTTGACTGCGTTGATCGGTATTCCGAATTAACAAGCCAATGGGCGCACCCGTGGTTTTGCCTTCATACACACCAGACAGAATTTCTACTCTATCAGCCTCTTGGCGTTGGGTAACATGGCGTGAGGTTCCTGGCTTGCGACGATCCAAATCAATCTGCAAGTCCGCCTCACACAGAGACATGCCTGGAGGGCATCCATCAACAATAGCGCCAATGGCGGGACCGTGGGATTCACCAAAAGTGGTGACAGTAAAGAGAAGGCCTAATGTATTTCCTGACATATTGACATTATGTCATTGCTCGGAGGCTTGGGCTAGGCTGAGTCTATGGAGTAGCTTTTTCGGCCTCTTCTGGCCAGTCTCGGATGTAAGCCTTGAGCATGGTGTTTTCGAAGTCCTGGGCCTCAACAACGGATTTAGCCACGTCGTAGAAAGAAATAACGCCCATCAACATCTTTTGATCAATCACCGGCAAGTAGCGGGCATGGTCAACTAGCATCATGCGGCGAACCTCATCAATCTCAGTCTCCATGTTGCACGTCAAAGGCTTGGCATTCATGACGCCTTGAACTTTGAGGTCATCTAATTTGCCATGGTGTTTTGCCAAAGCTGCAATCACTTCACGGAATGTCAGGATACCCACGAGCTTGTCGTACTCCATCACCACCAATGAGCCGATGTCATGTTCACTCATGACCAAGACGGCCGTTTGCAAAGCAGTATCCGGAGCCACTGTAAATAGTGTGCTGCCCTTAACGCGCAGTATGTCGCAAACTTTCATTTGATCTCCACTAATGGGTTCTTACCTGACCAATATATTCTTATGCCCCCAAGGAATCAAGGGGCACGGAAAGTATTTCAGTAACGAATAACCCTAAGCAACCCATTCCGAATGCTGGGGAGATTGGCAACTAGGACCGCCCCAGCCAAGGTAATCCACCAGGTAAGGTAAATCCAAATCAGCACCAATGGGAAGATCGCAAAAGCGCCATAGACCGTCTTGTAAAAGGCGACATTGGTTAGAAATAGACCAAAGCCAAACTTCATCAACTCAAAAGTCAGAGCTGCAAAGAAAGCGCCACTTAAAGCATCGCGCCACTCAATTTGGGTATAAGGGAGGATTTTGTAAGCGACAGAAAATACGGATATGGCCAGAAGTACTGGCACCACCGTTGCCACAAACCCCAAACCAAAACTCAGGGTTTCCGTCCAACCCTCTGCCGCACTAAATAGAAGACCACTCAAATAGGTGCCAATACCCAATAGGATGGGCCCCAATATGGTTGCGGATGAATAGATCGCAACCTTCTTCAAAATAGGTCGACTTTCAGAGACACGAAAGATCTGATTAAAGGCACTCTCAATAACTGCCAATGTCATGAGCGTGGTAATCACCAGGACGACCAAACCAATCAAGGTGAGGCCTTTGGCCTGAGCTGAAAATTGATCCAAGTAATTAAAGACCTGCTGATTTAAACCACCCGGCATATAGGTGTCCAGTAACCAGGTCTGAAAGGCATACTTAATTCGAACTACACTGGGGAGATAGCCGATCAAAATGGAAGCCACAGTTAGCATTGGAATCAAAGCAAGCGTGGTGGTAAAGGCCAAGCTAGCCGCTACTTGCTTCAGATTTTGACCCCGGTTACGATCCCAGATCTCTTTCCCAAGAGAGAGCCATAATTGAGGATTCTGTATGAGGCGCATCGCCCATATCATAAGAGATAAGAGAAGAATATGAGCCAATCTGACATTTTAGTGTTGTACTACTCACGCTATGGAGCAACCCGAGACTTAGCTCGACTGATTGCCGAGGGTATTGAAAGTGTCCCGGGCGTTAACGCCAGACTACGCACCGTGCCAGCGATCTCCACAGTATGTGAGGCTACGGAAGCCGCTGTCCCGGCTGATGGCGCTCCCTATGTTGAATATGCCGACCTAAAAGAATGTATTGGTCTAGCCCTAGGTTCTCCTACGCGCTTTGGCAATATGGCCGCTCCCATGAAATACTTTTGGGATGGCAGCTCCTCAGAATGGCTCAATGGGGCTCTCGTTGGTAAACCAGCCTGCGTCTTTACTAGTACGGGTAGCCTGCATGGGGGTCAAGAAAGCACCCTTCTCACCATGATGATTCCCTTGCTTCACCACGGCATGATGCTCATGGGCATACCGTATAGCGAGCCAGACCTGATGAGCACCTCAAGCGGTGGCAGTCCTTATGGCGTTACCCACCTTGCACACGCTGATGGTCGAGCGCCGATTAGCGCTGAAGAACAGCGCCTGGCTATTGCACAAGGTAAACGCTTGGCACTTGCAGCACTCAAACTCATTTAAGGCAATTCATGCTCAAAAGCTGGCTCTCCAAAAACCCCTACCAACTGATCGCTACAGCAGCTTTTGTTGACCTGTTTATTCTGTGTATTGCTTGGGAATGGTTTATCTCACCACTCAGGCCGGGAGGCTCTTGGCTCATTCTCAAGGCCATCCCCTTGTTATTTGCCATTCCAGGCCTGTGGAGAGGTAATGTCTACACCATGCAATGGGCCTCCATGCTGATCCTGCTCTACATCACCGAGGGCTTAGTCCGTATTTTGGAAACTGGAGTCAATTTTTGGATGGCTGCTCTAGAAACCACCATAGGAACAGTCGGGTTTGTATGTCTGCTGATGTTCCTCAAACCCATCAAAGCGCGGGCTAAGGCAGCAAAAAAAGAGCGAGTTGCAACGGAAAAGCAGCTTTAAAGTGGTAAAAACAATTGATTTGACTAGTTTTTGTTAATTTCTTTAAAAATATTACTTATTTCTGTCATCTCAGCCTCTTTTCCATGCGTTGTATGCTCATGGAGGTAGTAAAAATGTCAACAAGACTTAAACGTTGGGCCCGCACCATTGAGCAGATCGACTTGTCTAAAAGGACGCCTGAAGTCGCTATTGGCTATTTAGACAGCAAATACCGCGATATCGCCTGGCGCTACATCCGTATTTTGGGCTTTGAGCGCACTATCAGCTTTATGGCCAGCAATAACTTCCACCCAGAATAATCCGCTTCACTCAAAAAAACCCCAGAAGATCTCCTATCTGGGGTTTTTTAATTTAGAGCCAAATAATGGTGAGCATTAATTGCTACCTCTGGCCTTTAAAGCCTCTTCCAACTGATTAATCTTGTTTTGCATTGCAGATATTTTTGCATTCAGGGCGCCTACATTTAAAAAACTTTCGTCAGAGACTTGAGCTTTGAGGTTATTTCCCCAACCCAGCCACGATGAGTCATAAACCTTCACCTTTTTAAAACCAAGATTTTTGAGGACTGTGGCTGTTTCAGCAGCACGCACACCGCTTTGACAATAGACCACTGTCTCTTGATTGGGGTCCAGGTTCGAATACAACTTTTTCAAATCTGCCTGGCTTTTTAGAGCCATTCCCGAATTATCAGATACCTGCTTCTTGCCAAGCTTAATGGACGTTGCAGGATCCTGCCAATTTTCCTCGTAGGGAATATTGATTGCATTGGGAATGTGGCCACCTCGAATTGCACGAACATCTTTGCCAGAAAACTCATCAGGAGTTCGCGCGTCAATAATTTGGACCGATTTTGTTTGAGCCAACCTCAGCATCTCCTCATTTGTCACCAGCAACTGAGGCTGAGGCACCAGTGTTACGGAAACAGCCGGCAGACTGGGGCGCTCCTTTTGAAGCGGTAATCCAGCCGATTTCCAAGCATCAACCCCGTCGTGATAGATTTGAGCCTGCTTACCGCCAAAATAATGAATCGTATAGAGGCCAAAGTAAGCGTAGGGATTTCCGCGCGAGCCGTACACCACAATGTCTTTATTCACATCGAGTCCGGCAGCATTAAAAATAGACTGAATTTTTGCGGTGGCGATGTAATCCTCTTTATTTGCATCCCTCAGAATGTTGCCTGCATCACCGATATTGATTGCGCCAGGGATATGCCCCTCTAAGTAACTTTTTTCATCGCGCACATCCCAAAGAATTGCGCCTCGTGCCATGGCCTCCTGCACTTGCCCCGTCTGAATAATGGCATCATTTTTTTGCGCGGAAACCAAAGAGCTCAGGAGCAGCAAGCTGACGGAGAGGATGTATTTCAGGGGTGGGCGCATATAGATGCTTTCTTTTCAAAATGGGACTAAGACTAAATATTAACTCCTTGCTCTTGCAGGGGATGAAATACACGTAGCACCCAATTAAATATGGCGCTGACTGTCACAATCGCTTGAAACTCATCCCAATAAAACGTAGGATCAGGAATGAGACATCGGCCATTTACGCAGATTGAATAAACAGCATCCTATTGAAAGGAATACACCATGAGTCAGAAAAAATTAGTGAAGCAATTATTGAAAAAGCTAGATAAGCTCGAGGCAGATAGAGAAAAGCTCATCGACAAGCTTGCAAAAGCCTTGGACAAGCTCGAGAAAAAAGCTCCAGCTAAAAAGGTAGTCTCCAAAAAAGCAGCGGCCAAAAAAGTCCCTGCAAAAAAGACTCCAGCTAAAAAGGTCGTAGCTAAGAAAGCGCCAGCAAAGAAAGTAGTAGCGAAAAAGGCTCCTGCCAAGAAAGTAGTTGCGAAAAAAGTGATTCCAGCAACGCCAACTGCTTCATAGTCAATTGCATAGTGAAGTCTGCCCGTGAGTAAATCTGACATTCATGAACACACTTACGAGGCAGACCTCAGACTTCTTCAAATTGAATTGGTCAAACTTCAGCGTCACATTATTCAAAAGGGTAAGCGACTCTTAGTCATTTTCGAAGGGCGTGATACAGCCGGCAAAGACGGATCCATTAAAAGCATTACGGAACATTAAGCCCTAGAGATAGCAGAGTCGTTGCCCTGAATAAGCCCTCCCCGCGCGAGGAAGGCGAATGGTACTTCCAAAGATATGTTGCTCAACTTCCAACTGCAGGTGAATTCGTATTATTCAACCGCAGTTGGTATAACCGTGCGGGCGTTGAAAAAGTCATGGGATTTTGCACTGATGCGCAGTACAAGCAGTTTATGCATACGGTGAATGATTTTGAATCTCTACTGGTCGGATCAGATATCCAGCTAATGAAGTATTACCTGGATATCAGTAAAGAAGAGCAAGTTTCTCGACTCAAGGATCGCGCGAAGGATCCACTTAAGCAATGGAAGATTAGCCCGATAGATCAAAAAGCACAAAAGATGTGGGACGCCTACTCAGACGCTAGGGATAGCATGCTCAAAAAAACTAGCTCATCAGATGCCCCATGGACAGTTGTAAGTGCTAATGATAAAAAGCTTGCACACCTCAATCTGATTGCCGATTTATTATCACGAGTGGACTATCCAGACAAAGATAAGAAGATCTTAGAGATTGATCCGAAGATTGTGCTGACTTGGCCTGCAGATTCTAAAAAGTTACCGAGGCTCGCTCAATAGATTAACGATCTGCCATTGCCTGAATTTGAGCGACGGTGACATACCCCCTGCCCTGCTCATCAATTCTGCTGAAATGATCATAGATTCGAGGCATACAGCCCTTAGCCTCAACCATAGTCAACTTGCCGTCTCGATCGGTATCGCATTTAGCAAAGCGCTCTTGAATCTCTTTGTTACGTGAAGCTTCGTTAGCATAGGCGGGGACCGCTAGAAACATGAACGCTGCCGTGCCGATGAGGCATAAGCTACCGATAGAAAATCGCATAGGAAGTCTTATTTTGTGGCAGTTGCTCTTGGGTCTGCAGAAGTCTCCATTGCTACCTTGACCACCTTCTTAGCCATGGCTACAAATGATTCAACTGAACCGCCGCCAGTCCGAAAAGATTCACCCTGAATAGTGACTAAGCCCTCGCCAATGACTTCTTTAGTTTGGCTATCGGTAATCTTGCTCTCTACCAACATTGCCGGTGTTTTAGAGTTCACACCACCAGCATAAGCAGCCGCATTCATTGCCAAGCCAATCGGCGTGAAATTCCATGGCTGCAGGCTATCTGCTGAGCTCTCCGCACCAGTAATACCAACGGAGATTCGAGCAACCCCTGGACCGGGTTGATTTACGATTTTAATATTGCCACGACTGTTTACAGCATTCACCATCGAATCTTGCAATGCAATCTGCGCTTGATTAATCACCTCTGGAGAAATTTCCTTAGTAGCATTTTGGTTCAAGTAGATTGGATCTAAGATCACTGCGGTGTAGGCGCCTGGATTAACATCGGCTTTACGGTATCTCCATATACGAGTATCGGCCTCAGATGTCGCCATCGGCATTAGCACCGAGTAATTTGGTAGAAAACCAGACTTGGGCATTGGCTGGCTTGCCAATTTAGGCGTGTTGCTACAGGCAGCTAATGCAGCTACGGAGATTGCGGCAACTAAAGCGCCTAATTTGTTCATATTTTCTTCCAGTGAGTGATTTGCTTGATATTAGCTTTACAGCTAGCGGTATCAAATCATACGCTTAATACAAACTATGAACCCAAGCAACCTAAGGTGCTGGGCAAGGCATCAAGCTGCCAGACTTTTGATGAAGTTGTGGCCTGCACTCTAGTGGTGAAGTAAGGACTTTTGGAGTGGATGCTAAGCTGGAAGGAGATGATTGCACCACTTCAGCTTGAACCGCCTTGGGCACTGTCATATTTAAAGCTGGCACAGATTTATAAAATTCTTTATCAGTACCGGGGCACGGCATTACGGTACCAGTTTTAGAATTCACGACTGATTTACATTGTGGGTCAGCCTGTAACCTAGCCTCTAGCTTATCAACTGTACAGGCGCTTATTTGGGCCAAGGTGAAAGATAGGACGGCAACACGCAAATAAAGAGTCAGGCCCATAGGAATCATTCTAGACTAAACAGGGGGTTCTGAATAGTGGCAATATATCGATTCCAACTAATACAGCATCACCATAGGAGCTTGATATGAACAAAGAAGCATTTGAAAAGGGACTCAAAACTCGCCGCGAGGTTCTGGGAGCGGAGTATGTAGACAAATCCATCCAGAATGCCGATTCGTTCAATATGCCCATGCAAGAATTAGTTACTGAATATTGCTGGAATGAAATCTGGAATCGTCCTGGCCTTGACCGCAGGACCCGAAGCATCATTAATCTATCTATGATTACCGCTTTAAATCGCCCCCATGAGCTTAAGCTTCATGTGCGCGGTGCCATTAATAACGGGTTAAGCAAAGAGGATATTCAGGAAATCTTTTTGCAGGCTGCAATTTACTGCGGAGTACCAGCAGCAATCGATAGCTTCAGATGCGCTAAGGAAGTTTTTACTGAGATGGGAATTTAGATCAGTAATCTAAGATTTTTGAGAGGAAATCTTTGGCTCTCGGCGATCTCGCTTCGGGATTGCCAAAGAACTCCTCCTTGCTGCAGTCTTCAATAATTTTGCCCTGATCCATAAAGATCACGCGGTGACTTACCTTGCGGGCAAAGCCCATTTCATGGGTAACGCAACACATGGTCATCCCCTCATGAGCAAGTTTCACCATGACATCTAGCACCTCACCCACCATCTCGGGGTCTAAGGCTGAAGTTGGCTCATCAAATAACATCACAATCGGATCCATGCTTAAGGCACGCGCAATTGCGACTCGTTGCTGCTGGCCACCAGATAACTGCCCAGGAAACTTATCCTTTTGAGCCATTAGCCCAACACGCTCTAAATACTTGAGGCCATGGGTCTTGGCCTCTTCTACCGATCTACCTAAGACCTTCATTTGGGCAAGCGTCAGATTTTCGGTAACGCTGAGGTGCGGGAAAAGCTCAAAGTGTTGAAACACCATGCCCACACGTGAGCGTAGTTTTGGTAAATTGGTTTTTGGGTCATGTAGCGCAACTCCATCAACTGTAATTTCACCCGCCTGAAAAGGCTCGAGAGCGTTGATGGTTTTAATCAAGGTGGATTTGCCAGAGCCAGAGGGCCCGCAAATCACAACTACCTCACCTTTTTTAATCGATGTAGAGCAATCGGTTAGCACCTGAAATGAGCCATACCATTTGGATACGTTTTGAAGTTCAATCATGATGATCTATTTAATTTTGCACCGGATGAGATTAGCGAATAATAGCGACTCTAGCTTGTATCTTGCGTACTACCTTAGAAAGCGAGAAACAAATTACAAAATAAGTTGCTGCGGCCAAAATATAGGTTTCAATTGGGCGGCCGTAATTTTTACCAGCAATCTCAAACCCCTTCAGTAAGTCATATGCGCCAATGGCATAGACCAATGAAGTGTCTTGAAACAAGACAATAGTCTGAGTCATAAAAACAGGGATCATGTTTCTAAAAGCTTGGGGCAAAACTACAAGCCGCATCTTTTGGCCATAAGTCATACCTAAAGCCTCCCCTGCATAACTCTGCCCCTTCGGCACTGATTGAATACCAGCGCGCACAATCTCCGAGAAAAATGCCGCCTCAAATGCGATGAAAGTAATCGTGGCCGAGAGATCTGCACCAATGGGTCTGCCAATCAACATAGGGATGAGCAAGAAAAACCAGAGAATCACCATGACTAAGGGAATAGACCGCATCGTATTGACATAGAGGGTAGCGGGATAAACCAATACTGACCGTCCAGACAAACGCATTAAGGCCAAAAATGTCCCAAAGAGGATGCCGCCAACTGTTGCAAAAACCGTTAACTGAATACTAAATACCAAGCCCTTCAGAATATAGTTGGTAAATAATTCCCAGTTATAAAAACTTAGATCTAAGCTCAGCATGTCATTAATCCTATTAACGCCTAGTGAGCCAAGCTTGCATCATTAGAAACAATAAAACCAGGAATGCGACTACGCTTTTCAATTAAGGTCATTACTCGATTGACTGCAAATGCTGAGAGCGCGTATAGCAAGGTTACTGCTAAGTAGATTTCAACACCCCTAGATGTTTCTTCTTGGGCCTGCATTGCAAATAAGGTCAGTTCTGGTACAGAAACTGCAAAAGCCACTGAAGAGTTTTTAATAAGATTCATGCTCTCCGAAGTCAGTGGTGGCATCACAATCCGCAATGCCATCGGCAAGATAACATAACGATAACTTTGTATGGTTGTTAAACCTAATGCAGTTGCAGCAGCCCTTTGTCCGCTTGGCAACGCCTGAATACCTGCCCTGACCTGCTCAGCTATACGAGCAGATGTAAAGAAACCAAGAGCGATACTCACCAACCAATAGGATGGCAGAGACTTTAAGGGCAATACAAAAGATGGGATAACGTGATACCAAAGAAATACTTGAACCAAGATGGGGATATTTCTGAATAGCTCAACCCAAGCAGTAGAAATACGAATCAGCCATCTATTCAGAGAGCTGTTAGTTGGCAGAGTACGTAGAGTACCCATCACCGCCCCCAAAATTAAAGCAAGCGTCAAACTCAGGGCTGCTACAGCCAAAGTCCAGCCCCAAGCCTTCATCAGCCAATCCAAGTAGCTTGGATCGCTGTTTTGGGCCAAACCAAAAAGTGCGGAGAAGCAGTGATCTACCACTTCCCCGTCTAAGGTGTTCTTACAAAAAACACCTAAATCTAAAGACATATTGTTGACTCGTATTTAGTGACGCCTACCAATTATTTTTTGTTGTAATCTTCAGCAGGTTTGTCGTTGAGATTGGCCCAAGCGTTTTTAGTCGCCGGAGACAATTCAAGACCTACAACAATATTCTTTGGTGGAATTGGAGCTAAAAACCATTTATTCCAAAGCTTAGGCATATTGCCGTTTGCCACAATCTTAGCAATCGCACTATTTACAGCAGCCTTAAATTCTGGATCATTTTTAGGGACCATGATGGCGATAGGCTCAGTTGCCAGCACCTCACCAACAATCTTATAGTCCTTTGGATTCTTGGAGTTAGCAATGTTACCGGCCAGAATTGAACCATCCATTACGAACGCATCGGCGCGACCCGACTCTAGTAATAAGAAGCTGTCGGCATGATCCTTACCAAATACTTCGTCAAAATTAACGCCATTGGCTTTTTCATGCTTACGTAGCAACTGCACAGAAGTAGTACCGGTAGTTGTAGCAACTTTTTTACCAGCTAACTGAGAGATTGAAGTGATGCCAGAGTTAGCTTTTACTGCAATCCGAACCTCTTCAACGTAAAGTGTGTTGGCAAAACCCACATCCTTAGAGCGTGCAGTATTGTTAGTCGTTGTTCCGCACTCAATGTCTACTGTGCCGTTTTGAACTAAGGGCACACGGTTCTGGGATGTAACAGGCTGATAGTTAATGCGCAAAGTGCTTAAGCCAAGATTCGCTTTTATGTCAGCCAAAATCATTCGGCATACCTCAACGTGATAGCCATCAAAGCGGCTATCGCCAATGGTGTATGACATTGGAATAGAGGATTCACGAACGCCCATAGTGACCGCTCCAGTAGATTTAATTTTATCCATCGTCTGGCTTGCGGCATGGGCATTTACAGCACCCAACAATAATGTTGCAGCGATCAAATAGTTGGTACCGATTTTTTTACTTTTCATGAATCTCTCCTATCGTCTATGAATCTCAAAAGTGTCAGCACTAGTATATATATAGATATCAAAATGAATATGGCAAATATCCCTGAATAGAACAAAAGAGGCGGGAAGCAAGACTGGCGGAGTGGCCGCCCAGCACGATTCTAAAGTGCGAACTAGGCCTTAGAAGCTTTCGCAATTTTTCGAAATCCTATATATTTCAATGGTTTACACACTAGTAGTAAAACTCTGTCTTTGCAAGTAAGAGTTAGATTTTTGTCATTGATAGTTGAAACATCGGTATAACAGCGCTAAACATTCAAAAAGTTCATCGCTAGATTACTGTAACTGTGACAGATAGTGGGCAATTGCCTTTAAATCATCATCAGTCATGCCATACAGGGATGCCGCCATGACTGTATCCCTACCCGTAGCTTGATTTGAACGAAACTGTCTCATACTATACAAAAGGTAATCTTCTCTCTGAGCAGCAATTCGTGGCATCTGATCTCTGCCAACATAGCTGGGCAAATGGCATGTTCCGCATAAAGCCTCTTTTGAAATAACTTGACCCTTTTCATATAAAGCAGCATTCCTAGAGTCCGCTTGCGATATGGCTGGACTACTGGTGTAAAACTTTGCAATAGCAACAATCGCAGCATCGTTTAATCCATCAAGCTGCCCCTGCATAGCGGGAATGTTGCGCATACCCTCACGAATCATCACCAATTGGTTTTCTAGAAAAGTCTTGGGCTGACCCGCTAAAGAAGGGGTGCCTATCATTTTAGAATTACCATCAGAACCATGGCAAGCGCCACAAACCTGAATCTTGGCACTAATATCTTGCGCAAAGGAAAGCGGCGCTGCGCTAGAACATACGAGTCCTAAGGCCAACGCCGCTATTTTTAAATACTTCACAACAATACTGCGAATTACTGAGCTGCTACTAGCTGCTTGCTGTAGGTAACTCGGTAAATTGCACCTAACTGCTCATCCGACACCAACATAGAGCCATCAGGCATCTGCATGAGATAGGCTGGACGTCCCCAGAATGAATTATCTGCCGGATTCATAAAACCAGTAATGAACGGGGTAACCTTGGCATTTTTACCATCTGCGCTAGTCTTTACCATGACAACGTCATAACCAGACTTTTGATTGCGGTTCCATGAACCCTTACGAGCAACTAGGGCAGCATTTTTATATTCAGCAGGGAACATACTGCCCGTGTAAAACTTCATTCCCATTACGGCAGCATGAGGACCCATTAAAGTAACAGGTTGCTCTACGCCCTCACAGGGATTTGACTTCTTCACAACATCGTCTGGAATATTGCCTGCATGGCAATAAGGGAAGCCATAATTTAGGCCTGTTTTTTCCATGCGATTGAGTGTGTCATTAGGCTTATCGTCACCCATCCAGTCACGACCATGATTGGTAAACCAGAGTTGCTTAGTCGTAGGGTGCCAATCAAAGCCGACGCTATTGCGAACTCCCGTTGCGAGTACTTCCATGCCTGATCCATCAGCGTTATAGCGACGAATCTGAGCGTACTCAGGGGTAGGTAACTCACAAATATTGCAAGGCGCTCCAAATGGAACGTAAAGCTTCCCATCGGGTCCGAATGCAATGTACTTCCAGTTATGGTGTTGCTCGGGCGGTAAATTAAATTTAGCAGTGAGATCTACTGGGGCCACGCTTGGATTTTTTTCAATCCCGTCGTAACGCAGAACCTTATTGATAGCCATCACGTACAAGGAACCATTTTTAAATGCAACGCCAGCGGGCTGAACTAGCTTATCCACTACCACACGGCTAGAGCGCTCTTTGCCGTTATCGGTTAATTCATAAACGCGACCAATAGCTCGGGTGCCGATGTAGATTTTGCCGTTATCACCACGAGCCATCGCACGCGCACCGGGCATTCCAGTTGCCCAGACTTCGATCTTAAAGCCTGGGGGTAATTTCAGCTTATCAATCGGAATGTCGCCTGCTGAGGTAACAGTCATCTTCCCAGGCATTGGCGCCAAGGTCGAAGTGGCCATATCTGGCCCCATACCCTGCTTCCATGCTGGCGCTGGAGCTGGGGTAGCCTCGGCCTTAGGAGGGGGCGTAGTTGCACAGCCTTGCAAAATCATCAAGGACATGGCGAGGGTCGACAGTGTTGATGCTGAAATAAGTCGCTGGGTCATGGTTATTTCCATTCTTTTTTTTGACTAAATTTATTTATATTGTTAGTGCAATCAATTTAATTCTTTTTTTGAGTAATGGCTATAGTCTGATACTAGGGTTTTGCCTTATATAGCATCAACAAATTGGCAATATGTTACTTTTTTAACTTACTTAAATTGATAGCTTGCATTGCCGCCGATCATCCAATTACGTCCGGGGGCAGACTCATAGAACTGGCTACTAGCCTGATTAACAATGACAGATCCAACGTATGAGCGATTTAATATGTTGTTGATCCTAAAAAATTGTGAGGTCGACCAGCCGCCAGCAAGCTCTTGGCGTAAAACACCGCGAATATTCATCACGGCATAGCCATTTGCCATACTCAAGCTGTTGATGTCATTGACCGCCATAGACCCATTGACCCGCGCTTCTATTGCAGCCTCAATCGATTTATTAGGCTTGACCCAAAGGAGCTCGGAAAAAAGACCTTGATTGGGAACGCCAGGAATTCGATTACCGCTGAGCACGACATTGGTTGTTGTCGGGATACCAGTAGCTTGATAAGTATATGAATATGCTTCTTTAACAATTGCATTTAACCAGGTGTAAGCAAGATTCATTTCGAAATGATGAGGCAATATAAATTGCGAACCAAGCTCCATCCCCTGTCGATTCGTCTTTGGAGCATTAGTAAATGCAGTTCTTCCAAAGCTCGAAGCCCCGACCACTATATCGTTTGTGGTGTTGGCGTTAAAAAAGGCTAAATTGACTTGGGCCGACTTCGATACTTTGGATTTAAAACCAAATTCAAGCTGTTTAGTAGTAGCAGCGAATAAACCAAAATTTGAGCCACTAAAATTGGAGTTGTACGTCACCTGATTTAGCGTAGGAGTATCAAAACTGGACCCATACGAGACATATACATTGGAAAGCTCGGTTAAATAATATTGCAATGACATCATGCTGGTGAGTGCCTGATAAGTATTGGAGCCACTACTCGTATTATTTAGTGCGGGGCTGTTACTAATTGAGCTCAAAGTAGTTGTAGAATTTCTTGCGCCCATGTTGAGTGATAAGCGCTCAAGCAAGCGCCAATCTAAGTGTGCATACTGATCAAAATTTTTGGCACTCATGCGGTAATTTTGACCAAGTGCTCCTTGAACGCCCCCATTATTTTGATAGGTCAACCGATGATCATCATTCTCGTTCATATCAACGCCACCGACTACTGTAAATGGCATCTCTAGCATTTGGCTTTTATGAACCCATTTGCTATCCATGCCATAAAAGTTTCGCTTCAAATCAATGACCCCGTTACTCTGAGCAGCAAGGAATTGGGTGACATGACGCTGGCCATAATAGGGAGTAAACAATAGCTGATTGTCTTGATCAACACGTGTATCAATCGTAGCGCCCGTCTGAGACTGCAAAACTGATTTACGTGTATTTTGACTAATGGCACTATTGCCAGCTTGTTTTGGGTTAGCAGCTAATTGCGATGACGTTAGCCCAAGTGGATCTTGAGCACTTAAGTTGACATTATTAGCAATGAACGTGACAGCTGTGTCACCACCCATCTTAAATTTAAGCTTTGAGTTCGCATTAAATCGATCTGCTACGCTATGCACCCGATAGCCATTGGTATGGAAATCTCCTACGTCCAGCAGATAATTAGTATTGCGATAGATGCCATTTGCCTTAACGCCTGCTTTTCTTTGTGAGTAAGACCCCGCCTCAAAGTAAGGTTCTACCACGTTATTTGGACCACCATCTTGTGTAAAGACACTAATAACTCCGCCAGATGAATTGCCATAGAGAACAGAGTATGGGCCACGCATAGCCTCAATTCGCTCAGTGGATGGCAAATCAATATGTGAGATCTGACCCTGTCCGTCTGCGACGGTACCGGGAATATTATCAACAAAAATTTTGATGCCCCGCGTACCAAAAGTCGAGTTTGCTCCAAAGCCGCGGGAGGATATTTGAAGATCCTGCGCATAGTTTTGACGATTTAAGGCAAAAATACCAGGCACTCGATTCAATGGCTCGGAAAGGTTCTCCATGGCTTGACCGTTTTGAATCTGATTGCGGTTAACTACATTAATAGAGGCTGCTGTATCTAATATTTTTTGCTCATATCCACTAGCTGAGACCACAATCTCATCGAGTGGCGGGGCTTCATACTCAGGCTGATTCGCAAGCGCTGGCTCAATAAAAATACCGCTTGCGAACAGTGCTAGTACCTTTTTACGAAAAACAGGCCCTCTAGAATTCATCTTCTTCATATAAAACTGAGAGTTTATAGGTAAGGGCTGATTATGAAATTTGGCATACCCAGCACAATTCAAACGTGCGACCTACACATCAATAAATGAGATTATCGATCATAGTCACTAGCAAATTGGTGGTTTGTATCTCGATGATGGGCTTCATCATTTCGGACGGCAATCACGACATCACGCAAGGTTGCATTGGCATCCAGTTTCCAATAATCGATAGCAATCTTAGGAGCAGGAACATTGGGCGTGCGCCCCTCGTCAATTTCTTTTAAATATTCGGTATAGGAGTAGACGGCCTCTTCCTCAAAATAGCCGACTATGCGATGTGCTGTTCTTGGAAAAAATACATAGATAATGAAAAAGAAATTCCAGAAAATGGCTTGTGTAATCAAGACCAAATAGCGCTCAAACATATTGGGCTTGGCAATCTCGATAAAGGTCATTAAATGCATTCTTTCGTTCTCCGCCTCTGCTAAAAGCGTGCGAATCTTTGGTCCATAGCCCACCTTCATACTGCGTAGACTTGTTAAATGAGTCCACATACCAGCAACCATTCCCGGAACTCCTGCAACGGTTTCTAAAACAACAGCTCGGTGCCCATAGCGTTTCTTAAAAAAAGTATCAGCAAAAAAACGCATGCCCTTAGTAAATGACAGGGCGACTCGATCAGAAAATTGAATGGGGGTGTAGTGGATGGCGTCTTTCATAACAAATACTTTAAGTGTTTTTTGACTTTTGTGCCCATACGTCTCTGTTTTACTTACCTAGGGCTTTGATATTTGGCCTGCCAAGCACGATTCGAACGTACGCCCTACTCCTTAGAAGAATTCGTGGTTGTTCGAATATCTCATTATTTCAATGACTTACAGTATATAAATGGCACTATGCAAGGGCTTTTTTGCCTAATGAGAGAGGACGTGCCGTTGAAGAAGATTGCTCAGAGCTAGATAGGTCAGATCTTGATATTTATGGAAGAATATCTACCAATCAGTTTTAAAAAGGAAAAGTCAACATGTCAATATCTCGCACCGGTCTATCGTTAGCATTTATGTTAATTATGGCTAACCAGTCATTTGCTCAGGCAATCTCTAAGGACTATCAAAAAAATTGTGCTCGCGAACAAGTGGCTGAGCATCAAGGCATTAAAGGTAAAGCCCTTGCCGAGGAGGACTTTACAGCTTATTGCGCTTGTCAAGCAGACTTCATTTCTAAAAATGCTACAAATCGACAAGTTAATGAGTTACTGATGAACCCAAAAGCAAAGCCTGAATGGCTTAAGCTTATAGAGTTAAAAGCAATGAAGGCTTGTATTGCAGATCCTAAAATGAGTACATAGTATTTCTATATACCAATACACAATCAATATTAAATCGACACTTAAAGTGAAATAGATGGATAGCTTCGGTCCCGTTATCTTAATTGAAGTAGTGCTGATCTTCGGAGGAGTTTTGCTATTTGCATGGTGGCAATTGCGTGACCTTAAAAAGGAGCGAGAAAAAGACCTAAAGAAGAAAGCGCAAGATGAGAGACAAGGCTAAGAAAATTATTGAATAAAGCGACCTGCCCAGCAAGACCCAAACGTGCGACCTGGGTCTTAGAAGAAATTGTGGAAAGAACGTTGGTAGTTTGACTGCTAATTTTAAAGTACAGATTTAATTGCTTTTGTAGCCACATCCTCTAACCAAGCAAAGTCTATTTGGCTGTGTGCTTCGCAAATAAACCAAGGCTCTCTTGAGTCTGGCTCGAGCATCACTCCATACTCAATTAATTTCCAGGCAAAGTTCTTATATAAGGTGTTGTTGACCTTTCGCCACTGACGATAATTATTAGGCACTTCACTCGAAAAATGAATTCCCAACATTGCAGGAGGGCCAGCAAAAGCATGTTCAATTCCAGCGGCAGTAAAAACGCGACCTAATAAGGCTTGAATCTGTTGCCCCGCTTTATCCACTGTTTTGAGAGCATTGGTATTTGCCAAAATATCTAAGGTTGCGTACGCTGCACTCAAACTGACTAGGTTTGCTGTATAGGTTCCACCATGCACAACACCTCCAGCATGAGAACCAACCACATCCATTACCTCGGATCTTCCACCAAAAGCTGCAACTGGATATCCATTTCCCATGGCCTTAGCATACGTTGTCAGATCCGCATAAATCCCATACAAAGATTGAGCGCCGCCCTTAGCTACTCGAAACCCTGTTTTGACTTCATCAATAATGAGAATCGTACCGTTTTTAGTACAAAGATCACGCAATCTTTGTAACCAACAATTGCAAGCTGCAATGCTCCCAGCATTACCAATAATCGGTTCCAACAAAACACAGGCTAAAGAATCTTTATGTGAAATAAAGAGTTGCTCAAGAGACTCAAAATTATTGAGCTCAATAAAATCAACAAGCTGTCGGGTATTATTGGGAATGCCTGCCCCAAATGGAATAATTTTCGGGGGGTGAAGATCGCTAGAATTCCAATTCTCGATATCCGACTTCCACATCATCTCATCAACTAGGCCGTGAAAGCTACCTTCTACAATAGCAATTCGATCCCTACCAGTAAAACCACGCGCCGTTCTGACTGCACCCATCACAGCCTCAGTACCAGAATTAGCAAAACGTAACTTATCAATTTGTGGGCACAGTGCTTTGATTTGCTTCGCCACCTCTGTATCTAGCGATGTAGAAAAACCCGACAGCGTTCCGCCTTCCTGAATCTGTCGAATGACAGCTTGATCTACCCGATCATCGCGATAGCCCAAAATAATTGGGCCATATCCCAAACGAAAATCAATGTATTTTTTGCCATCACAATCTGTCAGCTCGGCACCCTTGGCTGAGGATATAAATACAGTTTGCTCATCACCCCAATAGCGATAGTTTTCTGCAACCCCTTGAGGCATATGCAAGTGAGCCTCTTGCATGAGTTTGACTTGATTTTTTAATGTCATGATCGGTGAAAACGCTATCAGGGCCGATTTTGTAAGTGGGGGCGCAAATAAGTACCGACCCGATCTTCCAATAATTTGACCACATGTAACTCAGCAGCAGATTCGCCATAAGTTTTTTTAGCCTCCTCAAAAAGGCTTTGAACAAATTGGCCCATAGTCAACGTAAAGCCCTGAGACTGCGCAATTTGATTGACCAAATCTAAATCTTTACAACATAGCGCCAAAGAAAAACTGGGATCATAGTGCCCCGCAAAAATAGATGGGATGTCATGTTGAGCTACCCAGCTGTTACCAGCACTTGATTGAATTGCTTTTGCAACAATATCTAGTGGAATGTCAGCTTTAGCTCCTAACATTAAGGCCTCACCAATCACTGCGGCGTGTGTAAACCATAACAGATTGGTTAGCAACTTAATCGTTGCCCCATTACCAGGCTTACCAACATAAAATATTTTTTCGCCAAGAACTTCAAAAATAGGTTTACAGATCTCAAAATCCGATTGCTTGCCGGCAACAAAAATCGACAACTTACCAAGCGCTGCAAAGTCAACAGCATTAGTCACTGGCGCCTCTAAAAAACCTACATTCTTTTCCTCTAGTAGGTTCGATAATTCTTGTGCAAGCTCTACCGAGCTTGTGGAAGTATCAATAATAGTTGATCCTGGCTTCATTGCTTTAATGAGCCCACTACTACCAAACATCACCTCTTTGACTTGAGCTGGGCCAGGCAATGAACAAATCACCACTTGCGATTGCTGACCAAGTTGCGTAATATTTTCTGCAAGACTTGCGCCTAAGGATATTAAATTTAATGCCTTGTGAGGCTCACGATCAAAAACACTTACCCTATAACCCGCTTTTAATAAATTGGCCGCCATGGGATTACCCATATTACCTACACCAATAAAGCCAATCAATGGATCATTCATCTTTATGGACATCTCTAAACACGCTTAAATTCAAGAAAATGTTGGTGCCTTTCTGTCCGATCCTCATACTCAAAACCATAACTCGATAGTAATTGCTTGGCATCGCTAAAATTATAGGTGCGGTAGTGAATCGTTTGAGCCATGACACGATCATCTTTGTCATCTAGGTAATAGTGCTTAGTAAACCCTAGCTCTAAAGGTTCAATCTTTTGTGAGTAGATCATCCCATTAGAAATAGGCTTCTCATAATCATGGTGTGGCCCTTGAATTCCTAGTAGCAATTTTCCACCGGACTGAACAAATTTACTTAAACTTTCAAGGCCAAGATGATTTGCTTGCTCATCATAGATATGGCTAACTAGAAACGGCTCTTTATCGCCATCAATCACGAAATACCAAACGCCACCATATGAAAAAGCCAAGCGATATTGCTGCTCAAGACTTAACTCAGTAATATTTTGCTGGCTTAACTTAATGTTTGGATACGGCTCTAAACGTTTTTGCGCTATGTCAAGCATCGATTGAGTTAAGTCTATGCCACGGATATTAGCTGCCGGTTCACGTTTGGCGATCTCCTCCAAAATTAAACCCGTGCCGCACCCAATCTCCAAGACATTCTCAAAAGGATGATGATTAAGTAATCCATCCACAATTGCCTGATAGTCGTAATACCCTGAGGTCATAATCGTGTCGTAATGTGCCGACATCTTGGTGTAATCGCCCATCTGCTTTCCATTTCCATTAGGGGTCTTGCAATTGAAGAATTAAAAGCTTCGAGTGGGTGCTTTTTTGTACTATAAACGATGATTTCTAAGTGGCGGGCATAGCTCTATCCAAAATCTTGCCAACGGAGCACAGTAGTGAAGTTGAAGTCACATTTAGCAAGAGAATTGAGCCTGAGAAGAATTCGTAGCTGCTGGAAAGTCTATATATTTCAGTGACTTACATGCTTGTAGCGGGACTATGTAATAAACTGTGTAATTCAGATCAATATCACTAGTTAGATGTAAAGTGTTTTGGTGCACTCAATGACCCAAGGAGACAAAAAAAGATGAGTAATTCATTAGATACTATCGCACCCTTGCGAGAATTTATTGTTGGAATGACAAAATTAGTTACTCAAGAGTCAGAAGAAAAAAATCTCATTACCAAAGGTTCTGAATTACTAAAGCCACTAATTCAATCAGATACTTGGCTGCCAGAATTCTGTTCCATCCCTAACCCTGAGTTTTATCAACAATTCTTACTGCATGCAGATCCACTAGGTAGATTTTCTGTAGTCAGCTTTGTATGGGGTCCTGGTCAAAAAACACCAATCCATGATCATTGCATCTGGGGTTTGATTGGGATGCTGAGAGGAATTGAAAAAGGACAGCGCTATCAAAGATTGCCAACGGGAGAATTAATGGTAGATGGTCCCGAAACCGTTCTTCGCCCAGGTGAAATCGAGGTAGTTAGCCCTACGATCGGAGATATACATGTAGTGAGTAATGCTGTACCCGATAAAACATCCATCAGTATTCATGTGTATGGTGCCAATATCGGTGCAGTCAAACGTCACACATATGATCCTGTGACCGGCAGCCCAAAGAACTTTGTTTCTGGTTACTCCTCTAAGCAAGTTCCCAATCTCTGGGACCGCTCAGCAGAAATTAGAGCAAGCCTCTAATCCAATAGGATCACCGAGCGGATTTCTTTGCCTTGCTTTAAGCGGGCAAGCCCCTCATTCACACCAGCTAATCCAATTCTGCTGGTAATGTATTCATCAAGCAGTAATTTTCCTGAGAAATAAGCTTCTGCCAGAAATGGGAAATCAATTTCTGGCCTAGTGCCGCCATAACTTGATCGATGAATGCGCTTCTCACCCATCAGCGATCCCCAACGAAATGCGACTTTCTGATTAACCGGCACCTTACCGAGCCAAACTGTTTTTCCACCAGGTCTAACTATCTCCACACTCAACTGAAAAGCAGCTTCATTACCTGCCGACTCAACAACACAATCAAAGCCAATCTGATTTGTCATCTGCATACAGGCTTGAATTGCATTTTCATCAGCCAGCAGGATATCGGTAGCGCCAAACTGTTTGGCTGTTTGTAGCTTAGTAATATCTCGATCAATCGCCAAGATTTTTCCAGCATTTGCTAGCTTGGCCCCCTGGATTGCTGAGAGTCCTACTGCGCCACAGCCAATCACTGCCACAGTTCCACCCGGCTCTAGCTCAGCAATATTGAGAACGGCCCCAACACCGGTCATAACGCCACAGCCAATCAAGCAAGCAACTTCGAAAGGCAATTCTTTAGGCACCTTAACCGCACACTCCTCCGTCACAACAACCACCTCAGAAAAACTCCCTGCATACATTAACTGGTGAACGGGATCATCCTTTGCGTAAATTCTGGGGGCGCCGTCAAAGTGGAATGACTTAGTGGCATTAGTGCGGTACTGGCTACAAATAATTCTTTGTTTGCGCTGGCAAAAATAACAAGTACCGCAATAGGGATTCCAAGAAATAACGACATGATCGCCTGGCTTTAGATGGGAAACATCCTTACCCACTGATTCCACAATCCCAGCAGCTTCATGACCCGGAATAAAAGGTAGAGGGGTTCCAAGCGCACCCTCTACCGCCTCAAGATCAGTGTGGCAAAGGCTAGTGGCCCTGATTCTAACTACGACATCTTTATTCAATAACCCTTTGAGAGATAAAGTCTCGATTTGTAAGGGCTGACCAATTTCTCTAAGTACTGCTCCGGAAAAATTCATGCGGAACGCACTTTCGGATCTGCCAAAGATGCATCATAGCTATCAACTTTAGTCCCTTTGTAGAGAATCTTGGCACTCTTATCGGTAATCTCTTGATGCAACTTCACGAAGGCAGGCTCCATTTCTTGGCTGGGTCTAGGTTCATGAGCAAACGTCTTAAACTCATCTTCACCACGCACCAAGGTAGCTGAATCATCACCCTCAATTTGCTTTACATACGTTGGAATGTAGCGAATTGCAAAACCAATCCGTCTTGCATCCGAATTGTTAGGAGGTGATCCATGAATAATGCGTACATGATGCAATGACATTTCACCAGGCTCTAACTCTAAAGTCACACCCCTACCCTCATCTACCTCGACTGCAACTTCTTGTCCGCGGGTAAGCAAGTTATTTTTGGAATAGGTATCTCGATGAGGAATTTGCTCCATGGAATGGGTGCCCGGAATCACGGCCATGGCACCATTACTTTTATTGCTGGGCGATAAGGCAATCCATGCAGTAACAACATCCGGTGACGACAATCCCCAGTAAGTGGAATCCTGATGCCAAGATACAAAACCCGGATCATGTGCCTCTTTAATAAAGAAATTACTTGTCCAACACAAAATATTGTGGCCATATAAGTCCTCAATCGCATCGACGATTTTGGTTTCCCGAACCAACTCATTTAACCAAGGAAACAATAAGTGGGTTTTATGTCTTTGAGAGCCATGCAAGGGAGATCCTTGGCGCTTTTCAAAGTCTTCTAATAGATCACGAATAGCCTGTGTCTGCTTGGAATCCATTACCCTAAGGTTCGAAACATAGCCCAAATCCTTAAATTGCTGGACCTGAGCTTCGGTTAAAAACTTAGGCATTATTCTCTCGCTTTCATTTGATTGATCAACTAATATATAAGTTGTACATTACCGAAAACTTTATTGAAGGATGCTCGCCGTGTCAATAGATACAAGCTCTCTAAACGCACATCCACCCCTTCAAGGTGATTGGATTGATGCGCCGCATCATTTATCGAGTATTGGAGACTTCCCGCTTGAGCTAGGTGGGCAAATTAAAAATTGCCGAGTAAGCTATGCAGTACATGGCGACCTTCAAGATCAATCAAAGCCATTGGTTGTTTTCTTATGCGCTATTGGCAGCATTCACCACCGCCTTGATTTTTTGATTAATCAATCGCGCACACTTGACATTAAAAAAACCCGCATCATTGCGATTGATGCCCTTGGGAATGGTTTCAGCAGCTCTCCATCCAACTCAACTGAGCAACCCTTCTTTCAGTTTCCCAAATTTACGATCCGCGACATGGTTCAAAGCCAAAAGAAGTTGCTTGATCAACTTGGCATCACCCATGTCAATATGATCATTGGGGCCTCGATGGGTGGCATGCAAGCCCTGCAATGGGCCGTCTCCCACCCAGATTTCATGGATTACATCGTAGCGCTGACGCCTATGTCTAAAACGACGGCCTGGGCATCATCGATGACTAGGGCTGCACGAGAATCTTTAGCCCCCCATATTGAACCTAACGGCTCATACGATCCAGATCATGCTTGGCTAGCCTGGCTACCAATAATGCAAATGCTGGCGATGCGCACTCCCAAGGAATGCGATGAACAATTTACTGATGTGCCCCAAATGCAAGACTGGTACGAGCAAAGACTGCGATGGTGGAAGAGCATGAATTTCCACCCTCTGGATTGGATCTATCAGTCCATTGCCTACGACACGCATGATGTGAGTAAGACAGCGCTACTTAACGGAGATTTGGCGAAAGGGCTTGGATCCATTCAAGCCAAATGCCTCATTGGCGTTCCAAGCCTTGATCTATTTAATCCAATTGAGCAAGCAATACATACCGCAAGCTTGATTCCTAATTGCGCATTGGTAAAGCTAGATACCAACTGGGGGCATATGGCTGCTAGCGCTCTTGACACTCCTTCTGCTCAAGCCATCTCACAAGCGATTGACTGCCTAACTGGGCGCTAAACCTTGGCTGCTATCGATAGTTGAGATTGGGCAACGCGTTTTGCCTCATCAACTGATCCAGAGAAAATAATTTCTCCACGCTCGATAATGTAAACCCGGTCAGCATATTCCGGAATGTGGAAAGCATTTGACTCAGCCATTAAGATGGCCCTACCCAACCCTCGTATAGAAGATAAGCCATCGCTAATCACCGGAATAATCGCTGGGGAAAGACCCTCAAAGGGCTCATCTAAGATGAGCATCTCAGGATCTAAAGCGAGAGCCCTTGCAATCGATAGCATCTTACGTTCACCACCAGACAAATGGTGACCACCCCTATCCCGATAGCGCTCAAGCTTAGGAAATATTTTGTAAGCAAGTGCAATACGCTCTTCATTCGATAATTTAGTCTGAATTGTCCAGGTGGGCATCTCAATATTCTCGGCAACAGTGAGATCACCAAATACCTCACTCTCTTCAGGTGAAAATCCAATACCTGCCCTAGCAATATCGAAGGTCTTTAATCCCACCAAGGATTTACCTTTCCACAATATATCTCCGCTCTTCGGTTTTAAGTAACCCATTAAGCTTTTTAAAGTTGTAGTTTTGCCAGCACCATTTCTTCCAACAAGGCATACCAATTCACCAGGATTGACCTCAATATTGATATTGCGCAATATTGGGCTATTTTGAATATCAACCGCCAAAGATTTGATCTCAAGCATGAGAAACCCGCTTTCCAATAATCTGCGCTTCTAGTTCAGCATTGGCAAAGAACTCTTTTGGCGGTAAATCAGCCAACAATTGCCCTTCAGCCAATGCAACAATGCGCGTTGAATACTCAGCCACCAACTCCATATCGTGCTCAACAAGCAAGATGGTCTTGATGCCTGAGATCTTTGCAGCCTCCATCAAGGTATCCATGATGCCGCGTTTATCTGCGGTAGAGATACCGCTAGTAGGCTCATCGAGCAAGATCACCTGAGGATCAAGTGCAAATGCACTGGCAATATCGAGAAGCTTCTTTTCACCTTGAGAAAGATATGACGCTTGCCAAGACATCTTTTTATCCAAATTAAAAATTTTGGCAACCTCATAAGCCTTATCGACTAAACGTTTTTGCGCAGCTGCACTTGACCAAAAATTATATTGAGAGCCGGTTTGCGAAATAACTGCAGAAATAATCGTCTCCTGCACCGTCATCAACGGAAAAATATGCACGAGTTGGAAGGCCCTAGCCATACCATATTTAGAGAGCTTCACTGGGCCAACACCAGCAATCGATTTACCCAAAAAATCAACATCTCCCTCAGTTGGCTTTAATAAACCAGTAAGGACATTAACGAATGTTGTTTTGCCAGCACCATTTGGTCCTACGATAGAAACTGTCTCACCTTCAAAAAATTTCAAACTAACATCTTTTAAGGCTTGATAGACGCCATAACTTTTAGAAACATTTTTAGCCTCAAGTATTGGGGTCATTGCACTTTCTCCTGAGAAACTGTTCTTTTTCTAGCTTGCAATAGGCCCATAATTCCGTTGGGCAGCAACAAGACCAGTAGAACTAAAACTACACCCAAGGCAAATCGCCAGTATTGCGTCAATCCAACCAACTGATCTTTGAGGCCAATAAAAGCAAATGCACCTACGATTGGGCCTAAGAAATTATTGAAACCACCCAAAATAGTCATAAACACAATATTTCCTGAATGCGTCCAATAGGCGAGCTCTGGATCAGCAAGACCAACAGGGACGACCAGTAAAGCCCCGCCAATTGAAGCGTAAATTGCAGAAATAACAAATGCAATCAAACGAAAGCGGTGTACTTGAATACCGAGATATTCAGCCTTTCTAGGATTGTCCCGAATCGCCCGAAAGTGCATCCCCATTGGAGAGTTCACAATCCGCCACATGAGAGTTCCCAGCAGAATCAAAATAATGATTGAGTAGTAAAAGAAAGGTCCGACCAAAAAGCTCGTCTTATCCATACTACTTAAATCTTGACCAAGCAGAAATGGCCGCACCACAGGTATTCCAGAATCCCCTCCCGATAAGTCATAAAACTTAAATAAAATCGAGTGGAATAACATACCAAAGGCTAGAGTCAACATACCAAAGAAAATGCGCACGTGGCGGACGCAGATCAACCCAACCGGCACTGCAACTACTACACTTGCAGCAATTGCGTATAAAAATATGATCTCCATATTTTTGATGCCTAATCTGCTGGTGAGTATAGCTACCGTATAAGCGCCAATCGCAACAAACAAGGCATGGCCAAATGACAATAGACCTGTATAACCAAAAAGTAAATTAAACCCCAGCAAAATAATGCTGTAAGCAATTGCTGGGAGCAATAAAGTCATGTGATATGGACTTAGATACAGCGGTGCAGCGCACAAGATGCTAAAGCAAGCTAACAATATAAATTTGGTACGGGCACTCATGACTCTACCGCCTTTCCAAATAAACCTGCAGGCTTGAAGATCAGGATTCCAATCACGATAAGATAGATCAAGAGAAGATCAATCTCCGCATAGATAGAAACTGCAAAGGCTCGCATGATACCAACAATGAGTGCTCCGACTAATGCACCACGCATACTACCAAGACCGCCAATGACAACTACAGCAAATGCCTCAACAACCACCTCTGAAATCACCTCTAGAGAAGCTGCAGCAGTTGGAACAACGAGCGCCCCACCAATAGTTCCCAAAATAGTACCCAGAGTAAAAATTGCCACATTGATCCACACGACATTGACGCCCATTGCCTCGCTCATACGGCGATTTTCTGCTGTGGCTCGCACAATTCGTCCAAAATTTGTCTTTTGTAATATCCAACCTAAACCGAGCGCTAGGATGATGCTCGCGCCAATGACCAAAAGCTTGTAAGTTGGAATCGATGTAGATGCGAAATTGAGTTGGCCATAAGCCATAGATAAATTACCCAGGGTCATTGGAGTGGCACCCCAGATCATCCTAATTAAATCCTCCAGCAACAACATAATTGCAAACGTGAGTAGCAATTGAAAGCCCTCCTCTCGGTCGTACACGAGTCGAAGTAATCTTTCGATAATTGGACCTACAAGCCCCATCAGTAGCCCGGCAACAATCAATACCAAAATCAAGCCATAAGTAGGCATACCAAATTTAATAGCCAATGTGACTAAAGTAATACCGAAATAAGCACCTAGCGCATAAAAAGCACCACAAGCCAAATTCACAATTTTTTGCACGCCAAAAACTAGTTGCAAGCCGCCAGCAAGCAAAAATAATACTGCGGCATGAAAAACTCCGCTAAGAATAATGTCAATAAATGCCGTCATATCTCACATTCAAAAATGCTGAGCAACAAGAATGTTGCTCAGCGTGACTAACGATTAAAGAGTGATGTTAGCTGTTTCAATCCATTGCCAGAAATCCATTCCTGGAGGCTTCTGCAGCTGATCACTAAACTTCTTATCAACCGGATTGATCGTGACAAAGTCATATTTATTCTTATGCGTTGTCAGGCCTTGATAGAAGGTTTGTTCTGCGATATGGTCTTTGCGCATCATTCCAGGGCCGCCTAAAGATTGAACCTGTACACCTTCCATTGCAGATGCAATTTGATCTTTGTTAGGCCATTTACCACCATTAGCTTTCAGTGCTTTTTCAACACCAGCCTTATAGACCTGCATTGCAAAGTAAGCCCTATCAGCCTCCCAATTTGGGTAGTCCTTGTATTTATCGTAATACATAGCTACGAATTCTTTTTGTAGAGGGGTAGCATTAGGCAAATCAAAATACATCGTGTTGTGCCCGAATACCATACCTTCTGGTGTGAATTCTTTCTTCATCAAAGTATGCTGGAAGCCAGCAGCAGGTAGGACAAACTTCACATCTCCATTACCTAATCCAGCAGCATTTGCATTTTGCATAAATACTGGCAAATCAGCAAATAAGAGCGAGGAGAATATGAGGTCTGGTTTAGCTGCCTTCAAAGCTGCAATTTGCCCTGATAGCTCCATAGTTCCAACCTTTGGCCATTGCTCGGCAACTACCTTATGTTCAATATTAAAACGCTTCAAGAGAGCCTGGAATGCCGCCCAATTATTTCTACCATATGAGTAGTCTGGATTGATACCTGCAATCGTTGCAAACTTACCCTTGTATTGCTTAATAGCAATCAAGGAAGCCATTACTGCTTCACACTCATTATCAGTTGAGCGGAAAAGATATTTTGGTTTTGGAATGGTTTCCTTCACCCCATCTTGTGTGGTTCCATCCCAGTAAACGGTAATAGTCTGCATTTCTTCCACAGTTGGCCCAAGCGCCAAAGAAACCCCGGAAGAAACTAAACCTTGAACACAGTCAACTTTGTCTTGAAGAACGAGCTTGCGATAACGCTCCGTTGTATCTTTAGCATTTGTCTCTTCTTCAATAACCAACTCGACCTTACGACCACCAATTCCGCCCGACTTATTAATCTTATCGGCTGCAAACATTGCCCCACGTAGACCGCACTCACCAATTGTTCCTGCAATACCAGCACGAGGGGCCAAAATACCAATTTTAATTGGGGTGTTTTGAGCAATAGCCGGAAAGCCCCACCCGCTAGCTGCTAGGGCTGTGAGTGCCCCAACTCCCTTAATGATCTCACGACGACCCTGATTATTCACTTTCTGTTTTTTCATTTCAGTCTCCTATCAATCTTAGTTAAACAAGACATCAACTACTACTAACGGCATTACTTACACGACATCACTCATGCAACATTACTGTCTTACGCGTAAATTCTTCTATGTAATCAAGTAACTTATCTACTGCTAAACCAGCTTCTTTTTCACTACCCAAAAAAATTGCATTGGCAATCTCGGCATGCAACATCGCTGCCTCTTTGATATCTCCGATCTGATGAAAGTTACCAAACCAAAATCTTCTAGACATACCTTGAAGCATGGATAAAGCCTTAGATGCATATTCATTTTTGGCGGTAATAATTGTCAAATCATTGAGCTCTTTATCAACTTTCAGAAAAAGCTTTTCATTATTCTCTTTTGCAGCTCTTTTAAAATCTTTAGAAATTTGCTCAAATTGTTTGCGTTCCTCTGCATTACATCTTTTTGCCGACTTTGTGCAAATTAGCCTTTCGAGAACACGACGGGTTTCGAGGACTCTGAGTTGCTTTTGTGGGTTGAGATCTGAAATAAAAATACCGCGCTTAGGCATAATAGACACAAGGTGTTCATGGCTCAGGCGCTGAATAGCTTCTCTAATTGGGGTTCTCCCAATACCGAGCATGGTGGAAAGCTGACTTTCTGAAACTGGCGTACCTGGAGCTAACTTCATAGTCACAATCATCTCTTCTAATTGCTCGTATGCTTTATCCGAAAGAGACGAATTTTCAATAGGGGCGGCAAGCGGAGTTTTAGTAGTTTTTTTGGTTGCCATATTGATTACGCGAAAACACTAGGAGCTTGCGCTCGATCAAACATTCCGTAATCACGCTGGACCTCATACACCCCAAGATCGATTAATCCATGATTGGAAATTGAATTTTTTACTTTTAAAGCGCTTACTGCATCAAACTCTAACAAAGCAATCCCTCTTTCAGGATTAATAACGCCCTTAAATAATTTAGGCACTGTACCAATTGATTTTTGGGTGCGCCCTGCTTCCAACTGAACTTGTTCAAAATTTCCCGCCAAAGCGAGCATGTAAGACTTGTCAGATTCACTGCTACTATCAAAGAAAGTAGATACAACTCTCAGACGATAGTCCTCTAAAACCAAATTTCTGCCACAGACTTGCGCCTCATGATGATCATGTTGACAGCGCCATGAGCTGAGCGCCTTCTCATCCACCCATTGCGAATAGGATAGGTACCAACCCTCTTGCCCAAGATTTTCAAAACGCTCTACTGAAATAAATCCAGGATTCATTTCTACCATGGGCTTTAAGCCAGCCGCCATTCCAAAATAGGCGTCTGTAAAACCTTTTTTTGGCAAAACATCGAAGAAAACAGCATGTGTCATAAGCTGGATAGCAGAAGAATTACTTCTCTAGCGCTTTAGACTCTTCAGAGGTCAAAATTGGGCCTTCGAGTGTGACTTTTTCCTCTTGTATCTTGCCGTTCTTAAACTTCTCAATAATTGGCTTTAGCTCAGGGTCTACATAGGCCTGATTAAAACCATTAAACAAAGTTCCTAACAAGCCACGTTTTAAATCAGACGTTCCCATTACCCAATCAGCTAGTGGGAAGCTCAGATTCATATTTTTATGCATCATGATGCCCATATTGTGATGTGCAGCGTGGTGACGCCTAATCGTATTAACGAATGGCATATTACGTACAAACCAATTTTCTTTTACATGGCAGCAGTAGTGAAATGTCTCATAAATCAGATAATGGCCAACCATAGTCATGAATAAAAAGTATCCGACATTGGGATTGAAGATTTGACTGGCTATGAACCCGAATAAAGTCCCAGCAACACCTAAGACAGTCAGTACGCGCCATGGAAAGAAAACAATCCTAAACTCTTTGACTGTATCGATAGTGTAGTCAGTATCGGTAAAGTACTGATGATGTTGGCGTGTATGGCGATCATAGATTGCGCGCAAGGCAAATACATCAATCAAACGATGCATGACGTATTTATGCATCGCCCATTCGACAAAGTTTCCAGCTATTGCCACTGGGATAATAACCATCCACTCCCAAGTAACGTCATGCAGGTTAGAAACGCAGTAGTAAATAAGGCTAATGCCAACCGCGTACATCACCCCAATATGAACGAGACCATTGTAAAAGGGGCTTACACCGTCGATATATTGATCGCGGAATTTCTTTTGCCTCTCGGTCATCACCATCTCTTGGAAAGCAATACTCATAGCCACCTCACGTTTGATTAAACTGTATATAAAACATATATGTTACTAATATACTAGAGAAATGTTAGGCTGGATCTAGATCAAATGATAGGGATTTCCCTTATTACAGGGTCTTCATCCCTCAAGCTCACGTAAAACCCAATTTTGCAGCCCTTGAGGGGTGCGGAAATCCATGACAGAACGTGCAGAAATCGCTGGATAAACCCAAGAAATCATCTTTGATAAGGCGCCCCCAGGACCCAATTCAAGGACTACGGTAATCCCAAAATCTACAAGGGTCTGCATGCACTGCTGCCATTGAATAGGCTCTGAGACAGCCCTCGCTAAAGAATGCATGCCCAAGGTCATGTTATCGGTGATTAAACCATTGATTCCCTGAATAACCGGAATACTGAGTTGCTGATCGCTTAAATTTAAACCACTTATTCCTGACTGTATTTGCACTGTAGCCTTCAGTAACAATGGTGTATGCGAAGGTATCGTAACCAGAAGTCTTTTTACCCAAGCTCCAGACTCTTCAAGTAATTTCTCATAGAAACTTATCTCCTCAATGGATCCAGCGATAACAAAGTGGTCATCCTCGTTATAAATTGCAATGTAGCAATGTGACCCATTCAAATGACTTAGCAACACTGACTTTGAAACTCCCTTCACAGCCAGCATTCCGCTATGAGTTGGGGCAAAATTTTCCATTGCCTCACAACGTAATTTACATAACTTTGCTAAGGTCTTAAGATCTATCTCCTCAGAGCAACCTAAAGCACTCACCTCTCCTGCACTATAGCCGGCAACATAGCTTGGTTTGGGCAGGCCATCTTTTATAGCCTCCCAATTTGCTAATGCCGTCGCGACTGTGAGGGGTTGTGAAAATTGGTTCAAAGTTAAATCCAATTTGTCGCTCTCTACAGAAAGCATATCCCAATTAAATTCATTGGAAAAGGTATCAATGACTGTAGTTGCCTTGGGAGATTGTTTGGCAAATGAAAAGATTCCTAGGTCCAGTGAACCTTGCCCGGAGCAAACGATAGCAAATTTATTCATCGACTTTCAATTTGATGAACAAATAAACAGGCGCTTAATAAATCAGCGCAACCTCCTGGGCTTAAATTCTGTGCTATCAATTGCCGATGAACATTGAATGCCCTAACATCCCAGTTATTAAGATGGATGCCGCCTTCATCTAAGAAAACTTGAGCTAATCCTTGGGCACGCTCAAGACCTTCCCTGCCCCCTCTATGAAGTAGATTGCTATCCTCCACATTGGCAAGCAGCGTAAAGAAGGTTTGTATGCAGGCTAACTGATGGCTTGAAGTCATCGTAAGCACATTACGATAGACTGGCAAGCCTAGCTTATATACAGATGGGTATCCCGATACAACCTCTTGAATTGCTCCGCCAACGTGATATGTGGATGCCACTCTAGAGCCATGGCTATTTTCCTTGCGACGATGTAAGGCAAGCTCTTCACCCCAAGTTTTCACCGTAATTTCACCTAAAGTTAAAGTGGTATCAGCCTGGCTATATTGGTAGGCAGCAGCAGCAGCCAACATACCTAAATTAAAAATTGCCCCACGATGCGTATTCACCCCATCAGTTGCACGCAGCATTCTAGCCTCAGCGACTAGGCCAGCCGAACGCAAGAATGCAAAGCTTGAACCTTCCAAGCCAAGACTAGCGATATCAAAAAAATAATGTCGCAAAGATACGATACTGGAATAAAAAGTATTGGCATCCATATCTTGGTGACTGCCAGAATCGACCAAGCTCACTAAACCAGGCTTAGGATAAGTGACCAATTCATGCCATAGAGATTGCACTGCACAGTTACGAATTTTCCGCAGGTATTGCACAGCATTCTGTTGCAATTCTTGTGCTTTATCTTTAACTAGATGATCAACACTACTAGAGAGCATTAAACTCCTCCATCATCTGATATCTAGAGATCATCTTAGGTCCTAAATCTGTCTTTATCAGCAATTCGGTTTCTTTGCTTGCAAACTCTCTCCAGCTAACTGAGTAGCCATTCAAGAATTCGAATTCGCCATCTAATCGCAAGTCAATTTCTTCGGATAGGCTACATAGCGCCTTTGCTAATTTGGATAAATGACAATTTTGAGCAGGTGAAATTAAGAGATCAATATCTGAATTCTCAGTCATATAATTTTGCCCGCCCTCATAGCTCCAAAAAACAGAGCCAAATACCTGAATCTGAATTGGATAATCCGCCAATCTAGATAGCATACACTTCACTTTTGAGGCCATACTTGAAGGAAAAGTACCCATAACTATCTGGATACTTAAAGGCTCATCAATTTTTAGAATGTCTGTTGAATCGACTTGCAGATTTAGACGCTTTTTTGGCGCTTCCGGTACATGCAACATTAATCCCAAAGGCAATAGGTTTTCACCACCTTGATCACAAGGGTTTACAGCCCTTCCTACTAAAGGCCTTCCTGACATAACCCAATTTTCAAGAAAAGCACGTTCTGTTAAAGAGATCTCATTAAGGCCTCTTATCGAAGCAATGCTTGCTGGTTTTATCCAAACTCGACGATGCCGCCAGCATTTGAAGTTATCCATTCAAACTGTTCATCAAGCTTTAATAATTGATTCAATAATAGTGTGGGCCATACTCCTCCCGCCCCTTTCATGCCCCAGTTTTGCCCTGTTATCAATCGTTGATTTGTTGCGAATTGCGCCCTCAACCAAAGACGCCAAATGGGCATCATCGCTATTCTCTAGCGCTCCAAGTGCCACGTAATTTTCTACTCCAGGCCCAAAGATAGAGGAGCTTTTACATAATTCCTGCAATCTCTCTAATGGGATTTGTGTAATTCGCGACATTGCTGGTAAGGCCATAACCCGAATCTGCGCATCTGAGAGAGCAAAGGACTGGTCGGCAATCATCCCCAGCGCAAGATATCCTCCGCTAACAGCTTCGTTGTAAATAATGCTGATGATTCTATGACCCCGGTCTCTAGCCAACTCAAAACATTTGGAGAGATGGGAGAGGTATCCCGCATTACCTAGCAGTTCATCTCGGCGCGATAACTGTTGACCTTGGGTATCGACCAAGATAATGATTGCTGTCCCAGGAGAGTGCTGCACTATATCCAGAACTTTGCTTGCTAATTCAAAAGCTAAGTCAACACCTATTGCTGCTTGATTGACTGTGCCAATCAAAGCAACGTCTCCCTGGGAAGTTTTTGCTGTGCCTGACACCAAATCACCATGGATAGAAATCTTATAGCCCAAAGGAAAAACTTTGGTACAAATTTGATTGATCTTATCCATTTTCGCGCACTTGATTTGCAATCTTCATAAAAGCATCGAAATCTAAAGAAGGAATCTCTTCAGGATTTGGGATACCCAAATCCCTCCATATATCCATTGCATCCTCAGCCTTGCCATATTTTCTCAAGCGTTCACCTAAATGTTGATGCTCAGCCATTACAGTATCGAAGTTTATAGGAATCGGTTTATTGAAATACTGCATCAGAGCATTGCGAATATCTTGGATTTCATCCTTAACAAAGGTTTGCGCCTCATTTATTAAGTATCGGTGCTTTCCTCCCATGGTTCGCCAAACTAGCGCACGATCTCTAGCATCAAATTCTTCAACCCCTTTTTGTGACTCAATCACTTCAGGCCCAGAAACCGATAGGCGCCCTTCCTCTGTAATGACAATATAGTCACAGCAACGAGAAATAATGCCAATGCCTCCGTAGACACCATTTGCTCCAGCTGAAACAACAATGAGAGGCACGCCAGCTTTGCGCGCATTAAACATAGCCCTTTGAATTTCAGAAATTGCTATTAGCCCTGCATTTGCTTCGTGTAAGCGAACTCCCCCAGTGTCAAACAACAAAACTACTGCTGCTGGCTTATGAAGTGCAGCTCGCTCGAGAAGCCCTGTTAACTTAGCGCCATGCACTTCCCCTACGGCACCGCCCATAAAACCGGGTTCTTGGGCGGCGATATAGATATTTTGACCGCCAATAGCACCTTCACCAATAATGACTCCATCATCAAATGAAACTGGCATACCCAAGCTTTTTAAGTGCGGGCTAAATACCCTTTCTGACGGAGGCAAATACTCTTGAAATGTATCAGCGTCCAATACCGCTAGTACTCGCTGGCGAGCAGTGGATTCTCTAATGCCAACTGTATTTTCAATCCTCATATTGAGCCCTCCACTGCTGTGCTGCTTGCATCAATCTCAGCTGCACTACTGCAGGCGTTGCACCACCATCATTAATAGTAATGAGGGTATTGGAAAATTGTTGTTGGTCAGAAAAATCTCTCAGGACGGCTTGCCATGTATTAGCAAATCCACTCACTGAAGTTTCAACAATAAATCTACTTTTTCCATTGAGGTCGGCATCCTCTAATAGAATTTCTAAATTACCCGATCCCACAACTCCAACAATAATTGGGGTTATGTTTTTTCGCACTCTGAGAATATTCCATGGGCCAAACTCATAGCTTAATGATTCCATTTTTACCAATTCCTAAATCGTTTAGGGGGTTTGTACAAACCATCAGACCAGCTCACCAAATCTTTGATTGAACGGGCGGCCAATAAATTTCTAGTTGCCATGCGCGGATCAATCCCTAATTCCTGTGGGCGCTGAATAATGCCCCTTGCAATGAGAGATTCCACTTGATCCCTATTGCGCTTGAGGCCTGCCGGCGTGTATCCAGCAACACCACGAATAGCCTGCTCTCTTTCTTGAAGATTTTTACATTTATGAAGATGGGCAATGCCCTCTTCGGTCACAAGGTGCGTAATGTCATCTCCATAGACCATCACAGGCGGTAAATCTAACTGAAAATCCTCCATCAGCTGCCAAGCATCTAAGCGCTCGACGAAAGTGGGCTGCATTTTCTCCTTAAATGTCTCCACTATCTGCACTACCAGCTTTCTACCGCGAGGCATAGTTGCATTCTCTGGCTTCATGCTTTCTTTACCAGCCATCAACCAAGCCTTACTCGAGTGTCTTCTCGCTCTTGAATCAGAGCCAAAATTCGGGGCGCCTCCAAAACCAGCGATTCGATTCAGTGTTGCCGTTGATGAGTTGCCCTCAATATCAATCTGTAAAGTTGAGCCAATAAATAAATCAGCATAGTGGCCTGCTAGCTGACAAAAAGCACGATTTGATCGCATTGAGCCATCCGGCCCATTAAAGAAAATATCGGGACGAGCTGTAATGTAATCCTCCATTCCCAACTCAGAGCCTGCACAATGAATATTCTTAATAAAGCCTGACTCAATTGCTGGAATTAATGTTGGACAGGGATTAACACTCATATATTCACAGATCTTGCCCCTCAATCCAAGTGATTCCGCATAGGTTGGCAATATCAATTCAATTGCAGCAGTATCAAAACCAATACCATGATTTAAGCGATTAATTCCATATGGCTCATAGATGCCCTTAATAACCATCATGGCCATTAAAATTTGTACTTCTGTGATTAAAGCAGGATCACGTGTAAAGATAGGCTCTATGTAATGAGGTCTCGGGGCCTGAACTACAAAAGATACCCAATCACATGGAATATCAATTCTCGGAATTTCATCAACCAATTCATTTACCTGAACGATCACCAATCCATTTTTAAATGCTGTAGCTTCAACGATAGGTGGCGTATCTTCTGTATTGAATCCGGTATACACATTACCGTGCTTATCAGCACTTTGTGCTGCAATGATTGATACTCTAGGTGTCAGATCTACGAAATATCGACTATATAACTCAAGGTATGTATGAATCGCACCGACTTCAACAATATTTTCCTTGATTAGACGTCCGAGACGAATACCCTGCTCACCTGAATAGCAAAAATCAAGTTTTTTAGCGATCCCCTTTTCAAAAATATCCAAGTGAGTTGCTAGTGCAATATTGGATTGCACAATGTGCAGGCCATTAATCTTGCCAGGGTCTACGAGTGTTAACTGCTCCGAGAGGAAATCTGCATGCTTTTGGTTATTACCCTCAACGCATACCTTATCGCCTGACTCAATGACAGCCTCAAAAAGGCGAACTACATCATCATTGCGAACGATCTTAGAATCCGTAATGTGGTTTGCCCGCTCTAGGCGACTACGCTTATTTCGTAGTAAGGTATCCCACAGCTTTTCTTCCACCAACATGCTTAGGTATCCAGAGTTATCTTCGCTTCACGAATTAATGAGCCCCATTTACGATAATCATCCTGAATGAGTGCCAAAATTTCTGTAGGAGTTTTGTACACAATCTCGTCATTGCCGAGTTTCTTTAATTCTCCAACAACCGATTGATCCCCAATCATTGTTTTAAAATCTGCTTGTAATTTACTGGCTACAGTTGGCGGTAACTTTGTCGGACCCATCACCATAAAGCGTAGCACTGCCTCATAACCTTTTAGACCCTGCTCCGCAATGGTGGGAACATTGGGCAATGATGCTGATCTCGCTAATGAAGTGACGCCAAGTGCGCGAGCTTTGCCTGCAGAAATCATTTGCAGTGCAGGGCCAATAGTTGCAAACATCATTGGCACTTGTCCACCAATGAGATCAGTTAGCGCAGGACCAGCGCCTTTATAAGGAACGTGCAGTATAGAAATACCGGCTTTAAACTTAAATAGTTCGCCAGCAAGATGATGAACGGATCCCACACCCGAGCTCGCGTAACTTAACTGCCCTGGTTTTGCTTTTGCCAGCGCAATCAACTCCTGAACATTTTTAACATCAAGCTCTGGATTGACTATTAATACCAAGCCTGTAGTACATACGTAAGATAAGGGTGTGAAATCAGTCAGCGGATCATAGCCAACCTTACGTAAATTTGGCGCTATACAGAGAGGACCTGTATCAACTAGTCCAAGCGTATAGCCATCTGGATTCGACTTTGCTACAAATTCTGCACCAATAGATGCTCCTGCACCTGGCTTGTAATCGATAATCACTGTTTGCTTGATAATCTGTTCAAACGGTCTCGTAATGATCCTGGCAGTTGCATCACTTGCACCTCCAGTGGTGTAGCCCAAAACTAATTTGATCGACCTATCTGGCCATCCTTGACTCCAGGAGCTCAAAGAATTGAAGCCAGCAGCAAGTCCCAATAGAAGCTTGATAACACCTCTTCTCTTTATCTCCATCATCATCTCCGTTTTTTAGCATCTAGTATGTTACTAATATACTAAAGAAATGTTAGGTTTGATCTAGATGAAAACTAAGGTTTTACCCTGACTTCTGCTCAGCATCAAAAAAGGTTTTGGCCCAATAAATAGGCTGGAAGCGAGGTCAAAGAGCCTAGTTTGCTCTGTTTTCTTTAGGAAAAATAATTGCGCCAATGACCGTAAGTAAACTCAGTCCAGCAATCGCCTTGAGCATCAAATCAAAACCGCCTTGGTTATACAGAATAGAAACCAATCCTACGGACAGTCCTGCAGCAGTAAAGCCTAAAAAGTATCTTGCCGCATAGGCGCGACCTCTCCACTCATCAGCCGTATATTTCCCAAGCATCGTATCGTTAACTGTTACCTGCCCAAAGATACCCACAATAAATACAATTGCCAAAACAATTAACCCATAATCACTCATTGTTGAAGCCAAATAAATTGTTGGAACAATCACAATGGCTAGAGGTAAGAATATATTTTTAAGAGAGTGCTTATCTAGTAAGTTTCCAATAATGTATTGAGCAAGGGCACCAGACAGGTAAACAAAAAAAGTGATACTTCCCAAAGCCGCCGTATTAGTGGTTAAACCTGACAGTCTCTCTTGAAACAGTTTTGGCAAAGCGACAGTAATAGTATTAAAGGCTATAGAACTAGCAATGACGGTTATTACAAGTGATGCCATGACCCAGATCATTACTGACTTTGATACCCGAGCAGGACTTACTGACGATTTTGTAATGATTAGATCAACTGAACTTGGAATATTTCGTAAATATGAAATACCAATAACAAGACAGACGATTGCGGGCGCTAGGAACGCAATACGCCATCCCAAGTATTGAGTGATAACGCCGGTGATGAGGGCTGAAGAGGCAACGCCAGCATTTCCCCAAACACCATTAATGCCAATTTCTTTTCCCAATTTTTCAGCATGAGCTACCAGCATCGAAGTTCCAACTGGATGGTAGATAGAGGCTATTATGCCAATCAATAAAAGCATGATGCCTAATTGAAGTGGTGTTTGAATAAAAGAAACACCTAGAAGAGTCAACCCCATACCGAAAAAGAAAATAGCCATCATGTTACGACGACTCCATTTATCACCTAGCCAACCTGTGAATAATGATCCAGCCCCAAAAGCAATAAATCCAGGGGTAGCGTAAGGAAGTAATTCTCCATACTTCATGTTAAAAGTGGGAGCAATAACAATCACCGCTGCCGCAAAGATCAGCATGGCGTAATGATCTATAAAGTGGGCTATATTGATGTAGGCAATAATCTTTTTAGTTTGGCTCATATCTCAAATATTAACAATTAAAAGTCTAAGAGCGGTGTATTTATCGTTTTCAACGATATGACCAACACATGAGCAGTCATTACCGGTCAAGGTTTATTGGACGTAATATGAAATTTAGCCTGCCCAGCACGATTCGAACGTGCGATCTACCTATTAGAAGAATTCGTGGCTGCCAGAATATCTATATATTTTAGTTAGTTACAGCGTAAAAAATGGCACTGTGTAATAAATAGTCTAATGCATAAGGGTTGTTTAATCTCGTTGCTCAAAACCGTTTTTATGAACAAGTTTGAAGTTCTATTGCTTGATTCTTATAAGGCCCTAATAAGGCTTTCTTAATTATCTTAAAAATATTGAAATCAAATATGATCCATAAAAAAATGTTTTACATACTTTACCCAAAAGATAGGAGCTAGTATTCTAGGGTTCAAGATTTAAATGCTAGTCTTATATAAAAAAATTAATAGGGACAAAAGATGCCTCAACTTCAATTCAAAATCTTTCTAAAGCTATCCGCTTTAATCATCACCTTTTGTGCTGCAAGCTTTTCTTTCTCGCAAACTGCAGATACTTACCCCAAAGGATCAATTAAAATTGTTGTCCCCTACTCCGCTGGCGCAGTAACCGATGCACTTGGTCGCATCATTGCCATGGGGCTGAGCGAAAGTCTTGGCGTAAGCGTCATAGTTGAAAATAAAGTAGGCGCTGGTGGCACAATAGGTACAGAACAAGTGGCCTTCTCTCCGCCCGATGGATACACCTTACTTTTGGGAGCGACCGGCCCTATTTCAGTAGGCAAAGCGCTTTATCCCCAACTTCGCTACGATCCTGCAAAAGACTTAACACCGCTTGCAGTCATCACCCGCGTACCGTTTGTAGTCGTGGTGCATCCAGATCAGCCATATAAAAATATAGCGGACCTCATTTCTGCCGCCAAAGCAAAACCAAACACCATAGCCTATGGCTCTGCAGGAAATGGAACTCCTCAACATATTATTGGCGAGATGTTTAAGCAATCAGCCAATGTACAACTAATGCACGTACCATATAAAGGCTCCGCTCCAGCAACCACCGATCTTCTTGGAAATCAAGTTCCGCTGATGTTTGATAATCCTGGTCCCCTAATGCAACATATCCGCAGCGGTAAATTACGTGTTCTAGCTCAAACCGGTGATCGCCGCTCCGCGGCATTACCAGATACGCCAACCATGCGTGAAGTAGGTGTTGCTGGGCTAGTTGCAGCACCTTGGTACGGGATTATGGGCCCAGGAAATATGCCTCCAGCAATCGCTGAAAAACTCAACAAAGAAATCAATGCCGTTCTACGTCGTCCTGACGTCATAACACGCATGCAAGAAATGGGATTGATAGCAACACCGATGTCATTAGTGGAGGCAAAGCAATTTTTAACTAATGAAGCAAAAGTTTGGGGTGATGCTACGCGTAAATCAAATGCTACTATCGATTAAAAATGCCCCACATCACTATTGAATCCCCATCAGTTCTTACAAAAAAAATTAATTGGAAAGATTTTTTCCAAAAATTGCACATCAGATTATCTAATGCTGGGTACGGCCGCTTAGATGACTTCAAGGGTCGCGTAATTAATCTGGATTGCTGGCAAGTTGCCGATAAAAATGAAGATGCACTATTTTTATTTGCCACACTTGAAACAATGAATCCTCGAACCCCTGAGATTATTAGATCAATGGGGGCTGTAATTACAGAGGAGCTAGAGATCGTTGCAAATGGAATTGCAAATGGTCGTTGGCTGCAAGTCTGCGTTAGAGTTGGAGGAACCCCAGTTGAAGACTATTTTAAAATCCACATAAACGCTCCAGATCTTAAGCCGGGTAACTTCAAGATTGGAGAATCCATTCGGTAAATTAGTGTTTATTTCATAACCTACAAATCAAACTGTGTAATTAACTAATACAGTCGACTAGGTGATATTTCCGATTGTATTGCTTAAGGTTTTTGGCCTACCCAGCAAGTGCTCGAAAGTCTATATATATCAATAGCCGACGGTGTAAAAATGGCGCTGTGTAATGAACTGTGCAACCCCGTTTGAAGGATTTAGCTTACTTCTAGCTCCTTTTGTCGGCCCCACATCTTTTTAAGATACCGGAGGATGTTGTCAATATCGTATTAGATGCTTAAGCGATTGGCACTATTGGCGTATTTGCTGTAAAAGGTATGGAAGATACCAATACAGCAATGGCTGACATAGCCACTATCATTAATGATTAAAAAGTAACTATAAAAATGGAGGCAGCATGAATAAAAAATCGATCTTTAGAAACCTAGCAATAGCCGTAACAGGTTTAGGAGTTGCAACAAGTGCATATTGTGGTACCTATGTTTATATCTCCAATATTGATGATGCCGATATAACAGCCTATGAACTAACGACTGGACTAACTCCACACTTAACTTCAGTAGGCCGCTTTCCTGCCAATAAATTTGTAATGCCGATGACTGTTTCACCCGATGGCAAAAATTTGTACGCTTCTGTTCGATCTAAACCGTTTTCCCTATACATGTATCAAATCGATCAAACTAACGGACAACTTAAATGGACAGGCGCAATTCCTTTGCCTGATAGCATGGTCTACGTATCCACTGATAAAACGGGTAAATGGTTATTAGCGACTTCTTTTGGCGGCCATAACAACAGCGTCAACCAAATTCAAGCAAATGGTTACGTTAATCCAGTCCCAGCAGAAGCATTTATGAGTGGCGGGAAAAATCCCCATGCAATCGTTTTTGATCAGACTAATAAGTTTGTATATGTACCCCAGCTAGGTACAGACGAAATCAAAATCCACGCTTTTAATGACGCTCAACTAAAACCACTATCGGAAACATCAACATCCGTTTCACTCCAAAAACAGCAAGGGCCAAGGCACATTTTTATCTCGTCAGATAATAAATATGCTTATGTCATCACCGAGATGACAGGCGAAGTCATTGTCTTTTCAAGAGACATCAAAACAGGATCCTTAACTCAAATACAGGCTGCCTCAAGCCTTCCAAGCGATAGCAAACTTGTCCCTGGAAGACCAAGACCACCTACAGGATCGCCGGAAGCAACCGCTTTTGATGATTCAAATATGATCTTTAATGCTGAAATCAAATTGACACCTAACGGAAAATTTCTCTATACATCAGAGAGAACTAAGAGCACCTTAAGCGGTTTTGAAGTAAATTCTCAAACTGGAAAGGTGAAGTATTTATTCACCATTCCCACAGAGGAAATGCCAAGAGGATTTAACGTTGATCCTAGCGGACAGTTTTTAGTGGCTACCGGTCAAAAGTCAGACAAAGTCTCACTTTATTCCATAAACCAAGTCACTGGCGAACTCACTTTAATTGAAAGAGTTCCTGGAGGTAAAGGTGCTAACTGGGTCACTTTTGTAAAAACGAAGTGAAATTACATTTCCAAGCTAAGAGCCACCTTCGGGTGGCTTTTTTAAAGGACGCGTTGTTTGTTTCACCAATAGGAAATTTATATATTTATTGGGGTTGAAATAACTACGTAGTGAACTAGCAAAAAAGTGACTGTGCAATGCGATTTGGGGTCTTTAGCGCTCACAAAAATCAATTTAATAGTAATGATTCAAGCTATGTGCTCGATACGGACTTTCTAAAGCGAGAGAATCTTGATGCCAGTACTTAATACGCCATGTATAGCAAAGGCTGCAGTACTGACAACACAAGCCAAAACGGTAATGGCAGTAACTGTCACATAAAAGCTTGGCTTGTGGCGCACATGGGGGCCATCTTCCTTGTCTTGCATATCTTCCGTGTCTAGCTTATCAAACTTGTAATGCTTATTTGGTTTGTGTTGCATATTTAATCTCCTAATGCGCTCCCAAAGGGTTGATTTAGTTTATATAAGAACTGATACAGAGCTTAAGTTTTTTTGAGGTCGCTTCTAAGCCAATTTGATCCAATTTTGTGCATCATGTACCAATTAGATAAAGCTTTTGTGCCGATAAAAAGCTCCTGAATTTTCATTCAAGAGCTTTTGCCATTATGGACAGAAATTAGTAAGTCTTATAGGATAAATATTTACCAGAAAGAACTACCTGCACACGATCACCCTTTGGGTCTGGCTCTCGCTGTATATCCATAGAGAAATCAATTGCACTCATGATGCCATCACCAAACTCCTCATGAATAAGCTCTTTGATAGTGGTGCCATATACGCTCACAATTTCATACCAACGATAGATTAGCGGATCCGTTGGAACAGCTGTAGGCAAAGAACCCTTATAAGGAACAATCTGCAACCATGCCATTTCTTCATCGGTTAATTCGAATAACTTGCCAGCAGCCTCAGCCTGGGATTTAGTGAAAGTCATTTGACCTAAGCATCCAGCAGTAACCCACTCCTTTGATTCGCCAATAGCTTTCGCAATGTCACTCCACTTCATCCCCTTGCGCACTTTTGCCTCTATGATCTTTTGAGTAACTACAGAACGATCCATCATTTTTTCTCCTTGATAATTAATTTATTGAGTAATCGGTGTGTGAAGGCCGGGACATACCAGTACTGGCTGATAGCCATCTAGCCCTCCAGATGAACCTTTGACCTGTAAATCTTTTGAGCGGTTCACCAAAAAATCAACTAAGTGATTTCGCATTGGGTAATACATCGGATCGTGATGCAAACTTGCACGCTTACGATCCTTAGGTAAGGTATTGATTACGATTTCTGCAATACGAGCATTAGGTCCATTGCTCATCAACATGATTTTGTCTGAGAGCAAAATTGCCTCATCCACGTCATGCGTAATCATGAAGACAGTTTGCTTGGTCTCGCTACAAATTTTGAGTAGCTCATCCTGAATCACTCCGCGAGTGAGAGCATCTAGTGCGCCAAATGGCTCATCTAGTAAAAGCATTTTTGGCTCAATTGCGAAAGCCCTGGCAATTCCAACGCGTTGCTTCATACCACCAGATAACTCTGAAGGCTTCTTATTTTCAGCGTTGACCAAACCTACCATCTCTAGATATTTTTTAGAGTGCTCGGTAATTTTTACCTTAGTCCAGTCTGGATACTTTGACTTGACAGCGAAAGCAACGTTTTGCAGAACAGTCATCCAAGGCATCAATGCATGACCTTGAAATACAACCCCACGATCAAGGCTTGGTCCTTTAATTTCTCGGCCAAGCATATAGGCGTAACCACCAGTGGCATCTTCAAGACCAGCGAGAACATTTAAGATAGTTGTCTTGCCACAGCCTGAATGGCCGATGATGCAAACAAACTCTCCGCGCTCAATTTCAAAATTAATACCCTCGAATACTGGAGGAGCATCAATCTTGTATGACTTACTGAGAGCCTCAACCTTTAAAAATGAATTTTCAATCTGCATAGGAAACTACTTTCTGTAATCTTGCAAATGCCATATCTAAAATCATCCCAACAAGTCCAATCATCACAATCGCAAAAATAACGCTAGAGATAGATAAGTTATTCCATTCATTCCATAAGAAATAGCCAATTCCTGTGCCACCAACGAGCATTTCTGCTGCAACAATTACAAGCCAGGCAATACCCATTGAGATTCGCATGCCAGTCAAGATCGTTGGTGCAGCTGCCGGCAATATCACCAAGAAGGCTTTTCTCAAAGCGGAAACTTCTAAGGTTTTGGTGACATTCAATAATTCTTTGCGGACATTAGCAACACCAAACGCTGTATTCAATAACATTGGCCACACAGAGCAAATAAAGATAACAAAGATGCCAGAGATTGATGAATCCTTAATCGTATAAAGCGCTATTGGCATCCATGCCAAAGGAGAGATTGGTTTTAGGATTTGGATGAATGGATTAAATGCCTCGTATGCTAATGGCGACATCCCGATTAAGAAGCCAAAAGGGATGGCAACTAACATTGCAAGGAAAAATCCAAGGCCTACCCGAGCCAAGGAATAGGCAAGTTGAATACCAATCCCTTTATCGTTAGGGCCATTGTCATAAAAAGGGCTTGAGAGTTGCTTGTAAAAGGTTTCCCCCATCTGACTGAGTGTTGGAAACCCTGACTTTTCCACAGAAACTCCGCCACCCTGCCCCATCAGGGCTTGATACTCACTCGACCCTGTACTAGCTACCGGAGTTGAAACTACTTTTGGAGCGGTTGCAATATGCCAAAGCAATAATGCAAACACCAGAATTGCAACCGAAAGTATTGCTCCGCGAATCTTAATAGAAAGCTTATTCATTCCCTTATACTTTCTTACTGAAAAGATTTGAGATAGGCGGCAGGCTGACTTGGGTCAAACTCCTTACCCATGATCTTGTCTTTTTTGTAACCCGCTTTTGCTAAAGTCGGAATAGCAATGCCAGTCTCCCCCATGTACTTCTTAGCATCTGTCAACAAAAATACCTTTTCAGAAATATCTTTGTAGTTGACATCACCCTTTACGTATCCCCAACGCTGCATTTGGGTGAGCATCCAAGTAGCCATTGAGTACCAAGGGATTGGGTTGAAATCAATCCGGTCTGGGACATTTTGAACATTGCCAAGACCATCGGCAAATTTTCCAGTCAACACTTGCATCACAACCGTTTCAGGTTGATTTAAGTAGTTAGCTGGCGAAATCACTTTTGCAATAAGCGGTCTATTAGCTGGATCACGAGCCATCGTTGAGGCATTCAATACTGCACGATATAGCGCCGCAAAGGTAATTGGATTTTTCTTAATAAACTCTTCAGATGTTCCAAATGCGCAACAAGGATGTCCGTCCCAGATTTCCTTAGTTAGGATATGGATAAAGCCAACCTCGTCATAAACAGCGCGTTGATTAAACGGATCAGGCCCAAGGAATCCATCAATATTGCCAGCACGTAAGTTGGCCACCATTTCTGGTGGTGGCGTCACGCGAATTTGGATATCTCTATCAGGATCTAATCCAGCTTGAGCTACGTAATAGCGCAATAGGAAGTTATGCATCGAATATTCAAATGGAACAGCAAATTTCATTCCTTTCCATTTTTTTGGATCGCGATTATCTTTGTGCTTATTCGCCAAGGTAATAGCCTGGCCATTCACATTTTGAATGGTTGCTACGCGCATCTGACTGGGGTCGGAGCCCAATCCCATAGACATTGAAAGCGGCATTGGAGATAAAAAATGAGAGGCATCATGCTCTTTATTGAGCATCTTGTCTCGAATCAAAGCCCAACCAGCTGTCTTATTGAGAGTGACATTGAGCCCCTGCTTCTTATAAAAACCTAAAGGATCGGCCATGATCAGAGGGGTTGCACAGGTAATTGCAATAAATCCAATCTTTAAATCGGGTTTTTCTAGGGGGCTTTATCTTGGGCCATTGCTTGCAAAGCACCTACTGGCAAAAAGCCAGAAAGCGCACTCATTGCACCACCAGTTCCTACTGCCTTTAAGAATGCACGACGACGACTTTCTTGAGGAAACAAGGCCTTAACAAGACTTGCCTCAACAAAATCAGCACTCATTCTCTCCTCATCAACTTTCGCAGATAAATCAAGTGCATGCTCGGCATCAGATGCATGACGACCACAACTGCAACGACTGCTAAACAGCGGTCTATCAGGATCAAAGGGGCGATATGAATTCATTTACATCTCCTGGTGGTATTAGTGATGAAACATAAGCAAAAGCTGACACCTCATTTTTAACAAGCCAAAATAATGCATCGACTTAGCCATGCACCAAAACATAACTCGGGAAAATGATTAGCACCGAAATGGGGATTATTAAACTGAGATCGAAAAGAGCAAGAATAGGTCGTGAAACAGCATGCAACATGCCTGGCGCTCTAATTCAGCATTCAATGAATGCCCCAAAGTTGGGCGGCAGATGCAATTATTTTTCAAATTCTCAGATGTCAATAGTTATCCTAACCACCTTGCATTAACTTAAATACATCAGAAAGTAGAGTTAGCGCCATGGAGCAAAAATTACCCCTACCCCCATTTACTAAAGAATCAGCGATTCAAAAAATCCGCATGGCTGAAGACGCTTGGAATACGCGTGACCCAGAAAAAGTTGCGCTGGTCTATACAGAAGACACTATATGGCGTAATCGTGCTGAATTTCCCAAAGGTCGTGAGCGAGTGAAAGAGTTTCTTCGTCGCAAATGGTCCAAAGAATTGGAATACAGGCTAATAAAGGAACTATGGGCATTCACAGATAACCGTATCGCAGTTCGCTTCGCATATGAATGTCATGACGACTCAGGCAACTGGACAAGGAGCTTCGGGAATGAAAATTGGGAATTTAATGAGAATGGTTTCATGATGCGTCGGTTTGCGAGCATCAATGATTTACCAATTAAAGAATCTGATAGAAAATTCTTTTGGTCCCTAGGAAGAAGACCGGATGATCATCCCGCACTGAGCGATTTTGGTTTTTAATTTATGCATTAAAAAAGTCAGCCTGAACAAATGAAAATGCCCCCATAAGTAGGCTATTCCGAATCTTTAATGATCGGGGCAGATTTATTAGGGCCTTAGGCGAGCAACCTACGAACAAACCATTCAATGGACTAAAGCAGCACTGTAGCTACTGTATCCGTTAATATTTCTTGGGATTTTGGCCTGCCCAGCACGATTCGAACGTGCGACCTACGCCTTAGAAGCTTTAAAAATGAGGTTAAACAACACTAAAAACAATGCGTTTAAGGTGTTGGATTTTGGTGCCCTGTAGGCACAGAGATCTTTGGTTCGGAGTGGAATGCCATGGATCCGACATTGCATCTGCAGGCGGTCGGATGTCTATTTTGTCGGGTAAACCGACAAAAATACTACTTTGAGTCTTTTGCCAATCTAAATCCAAGGTGTGACATTGGGCTATATGGATCTGCGCCACGTCTTGCACTTGGACGATAAGACTGGCAGTAATCTTCATTGCATAAAAATGATCCGCCTCGGATCACCCTCTTGGGTGCATTTGCAGGCACACCATAATCATCTGGATCATATGAGCTGCCTGGACCTTGAGGATTATTAGCTACAGCATTACCAAACTCCTTAGCTTGCATCGCAAAATAATCTGAGCGATACCAATCGGCAACCCATTGCCAAGCATTGCCAGTCATATCAAATAGACCAAAGCCATTTTGTGGAAAGGTTCCTACTGAACTGGTACCGATTGCACCTCCCGCCTTAGGACTTACGACTGGATTAACTACCGGAAATGCCCGCTTCTTTACATCCCAAATGTTGGCCGGTAACTTTCCCTCTTGCTCTAGTTGATCACCCCATACATAGGTTGCTTGATTCAAACCGCCGCGAGCTGCAAACTCCCACTCTGCTTCAGTAGGTAATCTTTTGCCGGCCCACTTGGCGTATGCCAAAGCATCCTCGTAACTCACTTGAACTACTGGATGATTTCCCTTGCCATCAATATTACTTTTTGGTCCAGATGGATGTCGCCAATTTGCACCAGGCACATAGGCCCACCACTGTGAGTAATCGTTCAGATTCACTTTTTCTTTCGTACCAACAAAAACCATGGCGCCAGCTACAAATACTGAAGCAGGCGGCTTAGGTATTCCTGGTGGAAGTTGTACACGAATGGTTTCCCAATCTGGGATTTTCTCTGCAGTTGTTTTGTAATTGGTTTCTTTAACGAATTGTGCGAATTGATCATTAGTGACATGAGTGATATCCATCCAAAATCCAGACACCTTCACTTTATGCGTAGGCTTCTCATTGGCCTGTGCTTTTTTATGGTCACTCCCCATTAAGAATTCACCGCCAGGAATCCAGGCCATCCCTTTTGGGCTATTAACGCCATCACCTAGACGAATTTCTGGGATGGATTTCTGAGATTTTGAAAAGTAATTACTCCAGATGAAATAGGAGCCCAAGCCTAAAGCAGCAACGGCAACCACAATCAATACTCGACGCTGTAGATTCATGCTGCTACTTTCCTAACGGGATGCTAATGGTCGAAATCATGGCATACCCTTCAACTCGGTTCTGTGCCCAGAACTCTTTATAAGCACGCAAATTTATATAGGCTTGTTTTTTACCAATATTAAATAAATATCCAATTTGTGGACCAATGGCTGCAACTTGGGATTTGAAGGCCCCCACCCTATCCCCACTACCGGAGTCGGCAGTGAGTTGATAGTAAACATATCCCGCAATACCGACCTGCCAGTTTTGCGATAAGAATTGTGAAACAGACCAATCCAAGTGGGAATCAATGCCGTTCTTATAGTTGGTTTGATTGTTCATCCAGTTATAGGTTGCACCCACTACGCTAGAGAATTCAAGGCCAGTTGTATTGTTTAAATAGGTATAGCCACCGCCTGCATCCATTGCAGCATGACCAATACCAATACTAGAAAGACTGGTTGCACTATAGGTGCCCACTGGTATATCACCAGTCACATAGGTCATAAAATTATTATTACCTTTATTCCAAGCCAAACTGGCCAAGGGATATATATCAGTACTTCCTGTCACCGAATTTGCTTTATTAAATTCAGTATTGATATTAGAGACACTTGCAAATGCAGTAGTGGTATTCGATCCGGGACCCCAGCCTACTCCAACATAGGGCTGCCCGCCTAAGATCTTTTCCTCTGCCGAGTATCCCAACTGAAATAAGAAAATAGACTCTCTAGCACTTAAGCCAGCATTAACGCTTTGGCCATGTTGAAAGTTTTTTGATTTGTCTGCGCTGCCGCTATAGACATAGGGCATCAATACCAATGACCAGCCAGGGTTAGAAGGGACTGCTGCCATACTGGCGTATTGACCAGACATCCAAAATGGAACTCCGCCTTCATCTGCCAATACCGATTGCGACGAAAAGAAGCTGAATGAAATCAAAAGAAGTTTAGAAAAAATTCCTAAACTTCTTTTGCAAAGCTGGCTATGCACTCAACATTCCTTCTTAACGCGCATTAAAGTTGGTTAAGTTAGCAGGTGGTGGGTTGGGGAACTTCTTAACCGAGGCAAGATACTCTTGAATTGCTTTGAATGCGTTAACTGAAATTGATTCGTAATTTACTAACTGTAAATCTTCATGCGGATCCATTTCGATATTGTAAACCTTTGGGTAGTACATTGGAACTGAATTAGCAGCTATGCCGCCAAGCATTTGCTGACCAGTACCCGTACGATTCATATCCCTAAAATACATTCTCCACTGCTTCCAGCGAACTGCCACTAAATCCGCGCCAATAAAGGACATTAAATGTTCGCGATTACCTATTTTGTTTTTACCAGTAAGCGTATCTAATTGATTGACTCCGTCAATGGCTCGATCTGTTGGTAGCTTAGCGCCCAAGATAGCGGCAAAGGTCGGCATAAAGTCCATGATCGAAAACATAGCATATGAAGAGGTATTTGGAGCGATGCGACCAGGCCAGCGAATAAAGCAAAAAGTCCGAACAGCGCCTTCCGTAGCCTCGCCTAGATCCCCTCGAAACGGCCCATTTGATCCCATGTCAGGCGCACCAAGACCCAATCGATCATAAGTCATCATGTATTGTCCGGTACTGCCATTATCAGAGGCAAAAACCAAAATAGTATTGTCCTCAATATTCATTTCTTTGAGGGCATCCATAATTTGGCCAACGTGATAATCCCCCTCCATCAATTTGTCACCGTACTGACCAATGCGGGACTTTCCAGCGAACTGCTTTGAAGAAAGATTCGGTGAATGACCCATTGAGAATGGCAGATACAGAAAGAATGGTTTACCAGCGGCATTCTCCTGCTTCATGAATGCAATAGATTTATCAGTCAATTCATTATCAATCTCTGCTCTGACCTCCATCGTAAATGGCTTTACACGCTCAAGCGGTCCATTTCCCTTTTGCTGAGTAAGCCAAGGCCCCTTTTCATATAAAACCTTATCGGGTACATTTGGATAGGAATGTGTTTGTAAAGCTTGTGCAACGTAGGTGGCAGAATCCCAAGAGACATCCGGCGGTAGACCGTAATACTGATCGAATCCGTGAGCACCGGGCAAACTCTGAGGTGATGCACCTAAATGCCATTTTCCAAAAATTGCGGTTGCGTAACCTGCATCTTTAAACAATTTACCCATTGTGTAGGCTTTGCCCGGTAAAGTACTAGGAGTGCCTGCCTCTGCAACAAGTGACAAACCATTCCGAATGGAGTATTGCCCGGTCATTAATGCAGCACGAGATGGTGTGCATGCTGGCTCTACCAAATACTGGGTCAGCTTCAGCCCACTCTTGGCTAATTCATCAGTGCGTGGCGTAGGAGCACCTCGTAATTCACCGCCACCGTAAGGCCCCATATCACCATAGCCAACGTTATCTGCAAGAATAAAAACAACGTTAGGTTTCTTTTGAGCAGGAGCAGTTTGTGCAAATACGGTTGGGGCAACCACTGAAATAGATAAAACTCCAATCCACACTCTTTTTAAAAACATTTCAATTCCTATGCTGTTATTAATGCAACTACCTATTTATTTGCGTAACCTTTGAAATCTTCGCCGACCTTGATATTGGGGTACTTCTTGATACTTGCTTCATAGCCCTCTATCCACTTAAAGCTTGGGGCATAAACCCAACCCAAGGTCAAATCCGTGTACATGAGATTGTTATCTTCATGCGGATCGCTACTCAAGTCATAAATCATTGGAATCTGAGGTTTTACATAAGGCTTTCCAATGGACTCGGGAGATTCGGCGTACCTAAAGATCGTTTTATAGATCTTCCATTTAATTGACATCAGCTCCCCATCAATACCAAAGAATGGATATAAGTCTCGACCAGTCGTTTTGCTCTTCCCTAACATGAAATTCGAGGCATCAACCCCATCGATCGGACGATCTTTAGGAACCAAATTGGATGAGCCAACCATTCCAGCAATTGTTGGCATCCAATCCACTGCAGCAAACATTTCTTCAGTAACCATGCCTGAAGGTACTTTTCCTGGCCAACGAATCATCGCAGGCACACGCATACTTCCCTCAAATGGCGTGTTGAAGAAATTGCCACGAAATGGTCCATTGGTTGCGCCACCAATCTGAGGACTCGCACCACCTCCAGCGTTATCACTACTGAAGATAAAAATAGTATTGTCTTCAACGCCCGCATCCTTAACAGCTTGCATCACCTGCCCAACGCGATAGTCCATTTCAGCAACGAGGTCTGCAAAGAGTCCACCACGTTGTGGAGACTTACCAGCAAAGTTTGGATTAGCTATTGGTGGCTCATGCATTTCTGAATAACCAACATATACAAAGAATGGTTTATTTGCTGCAGCATTTTTCTTGATGTATTCAACCGTCTTGGGAATAATGTACTTCTCATCAATCACTGGACGAATCTTTAGATCAAGTGGCATGACGGGTTTAGATTTTTGCCCTTTCTTGCCCTCCCAGAGCATTGGAACAGGAACTCCACTCTCTTTAAATAGAGGCCACTGTGTATAGCCAGCTTGATCCCATGTATCGGGGGTACCCCACCATTCATCAAAACCCTGATCATTAGGCATACGGCCTTGCGTGTTACCTAAGTGCCACTTGCCGTATAGAGCAGTGGCATAACCAGAATCGGAAAGTAGCTTAGCGATAGTGTATTCCCATGGAGCCATTCCTGCCTTTCCTTGACCGGGCCAAGGAACTGAAGTGGTTCCTGATCGTACCGGGTGACGCCCGGTCATGATTGCAGAACGAGATGGCGTGCACTGAGCTTCAACGTTGTAGTTATTAAAGCGAATGCCTTGACTTGCTAACTTATCAATATTTGGAGTTGGCACTGTGCCGCCATAAACACCAAACGATCCCCATCCGGTGTTGTCAACTAAGAAGTAAACAATATTTGGCTTTTTTTCTTTTGGGCCAGAATCGGATTGAGCAAATACTGGTCCAACAATTATTGAGATTGAAAAAAATCCAATCAAAAATCTTTTAAAGACCATTCAAGCCCCCACTCATTTAATTACATATACTAATTAGATTAATTATCGTTATACAGGAATCGGTTTACGGTTCAATATGGGGCGTAGTTACCCTAATAAACAAGACGCAAGAATATGGGATTAAAGTGCTTTCCAAGTCAAAATTTGTCGGTTTTCCCGACACATTTACTGATCAACATACGCTCTATTACGGCGTTCCAGAGGTTGGGCGAGCCGGGTCAAAATTTGGTCAACAGACCACAATAAAATCAGGTTTTGTGATCAAATCTCATCGGCTAGTCAAGCCTTTGGCCTGCCCAGCACGATTCGAACGTGCGACCTACGCCTTAGAAGAATTCGTGGCTACTGGAATGTCTATATATTTCAATGACTTAGATTAATAAATCGGGACTGTGTAATAAACTGTGCAATGCGATTGAGGCTATTTAGGCCTATCCTTTGCAGCTTTTAATGCAATTTTCTTTCTATCCATACAAGCAAAGCAACGCCACGAATTGGTGGTCTTACCACTACTTCGGGACACTATCTTTTTCATTTGATTCATTGGAGTAAGCGCACGACAGCTTGGGCACACTTTAGGAGCTTGGATAATCTCAGTCATAGCCTATTTTAGGCTATTAACTTAACAAGCTAAATTAAGGAATAAAAAAGGCCAACATAGAGTTGGCCTTAAAGGATATTCAAAAGCAGTTGAGCTTAGTTGGGCTTGACTAAATCAGGGGGATCAATAAATGCGTATCCAGGAACACGCCGCTTAATCCTTGAACGTATCGTTACTGTAACAACTCCCAACGCTTTAGCAGCCGCAACCAATGTAAAAAATTTTCCTATTGGCGTCTCTACCCATCTATAAGCAGGATGAAAAGCTTGTTCAGGTTTGACTGTTCCAATTGGCTCGCCTTCGTATGCATATCCATAATGCTTTTTTGAAATACGATATCTAATTGCCTCTCCAGTAACACTATAGTATCTTGCCGCTTCCTTGACTGATGCAAAAGATCCGTTAGGTGTAATCACTACTTTTGAGTTTGGATTATTGCCTCCTGACCTAGTCCCAGCCCAAGACCAGTCTTTTTTGATCAAAGTCATTCGCTCACTTTGTTTTTTTCTAATTAGCGGATTAGCCCAATGCTTTCTCAAAGAAATGCTTGCTTTACTAAGTTGATTACCGCTGATTACTTTTGACGCTCCAGCAAACTGTCTAGGTGTAAGGGATAGTAACCAGTCAATATTTCGATCTGCTTTATTCATTACGCAGCCTCCAAAAAGCGGCGAGCTTGACGCTGCCAATTATTAGGCTTTGCTTTCATGGTACGAGCGATATGCTGAGGTAAGCGAAGATCTAGACGACGAGGTGTATCCAGGTTTTCTAACAAGAACTTAAGTAGCTCAATTTTCTGCTCATTTGCAATTTCAGTATTTGCGTCAACTGCAAGATAGTCTTTTTCTACGATCATATGAAATATCTGTGCGTACTGATCCTCTCTACTCTCCAAATTCAATGAAAATGGTGCTGAGCGACTACGGAGTGCATCCATATGGTTAGCTATACGACCACGTCCGCTGGCTAGACGGACGTTTGTAGACACAATTACTGTGCCATTAAATTCAAAACTGCTGGGTAAAGGCTTGCCATTAATTGGGTTACGTAACTCTTTTGTAGATGACCATCCAACCCAGCGATAAGTTGGATCGGTAGCACCTTTTAATAAGTTGAGACCAGTCTCATCAGCAATGATCCCATCACAATCATCCAAGATTACATACTTGCCGTGCTTACGCATGAGATAGAGCAACACATATAGCATTCCAGGAGTCGTATGGCTTCTTGCGATAATAAAATCATTATTTTCTTGCAGCCCTGCATTGCTAAGTGCCTCAACAATTGCATGAGTCTTTCCCATGCCTGGAGGGCCATAGATAATAGCTGCGCGATGTGCGCCAGCTACTACGTCACGCAAAAACTCTTGTGCATCTTCGTTATATTCACGTACTTCATCAATACGTTTACGCAGACTTGGCTTAAAGATTGGATCTTGTAAGATTTCGGCAACTTCGGCATAGTTGATTGGATCTTTATCTGATACAAGATTACCAATTAATACAGTTTTTTGAATTTTCATAGCTTGCTCTTAACTTTCGTGATTGATAAAAATTAAATGTGTTTAAAGTTCAATTGGGTGATAAGTCCAATCAACACCCTCATCTGATAAATCATTGAAATAGGTTTGCGCTATATCTGAGAGCGACTCGTATAAAAGGTCGCTTTTGGCCATGTCATTTGAATCAACATATTGATAGAAAAAATTAGTAATAGTGTCTCCAGCGCATTGCAAGGCTAAGCTGCCTTTAAATCCCTGCTGCACCATTACCTTACGCGCGATTTCTCCCAAAGTGGAGTTATGAACGACGTGCATAAATGGCACGCTGACTCTTGTAAAACGATCTTCGCAGCAGCTGCACTTTGAAACATATCTATAGCTTTTTGACATTTGAAACTCCCTTTTAAAACAGCGAAATTGCTGTATTAGTAGTTTCTCAGCATTAGCACTTTCTTTGAATTGACTATTAATTCCCATCCTTAAGTGTTAATATATTTGTATGAATAAATCTCCAAAAAGTACCCTACCCGGCCGAACCATGAAGGACTGGTCCACTAGAGGTATTAAGGGTTACATCATGCTGATGGTCGAGTTTTTAAGGATTAGCCCAAGCTATGATCTAGCTAGGCAGATCCGCTATAAAGCGCTAGATAAGAAAACCCAAAACAAGCTCATTACTCAGTTATATGAAGCTGAAGGTAAAACGCTATCTGCTATTGATAAGCAAGCTGTGATTGCTGAGTTTCAATCGGTACTAGCTACCTACGATGAAATTGGCGACATTGCCACAATGACATTTGATGACTGGTGGCAAACACGTGGCATTTATATCTACGGCACGCCTTTTAGCAAACCTTTAGTCAATCAAATTACCCGTATTGAAAAGGATGAAGATTTTGAACCTCTTTTCTACAAGCCATACGAACAGTATCTAACCAAGATTCGCTCATCTGAGGGCAACCCCACATCATTGATATTAGGTTTGCCTCTTGGGATTCCTAAAGCTGATCTACTTAGACAGATATCTAAGTTAATAGATAACGCGAAAGTGCCGCTAGCCACTAAATCAGCACGTGCAAGCAAAGCATTGGCTGCTAAACGTTTACGTTCAGAACCGCTGTTTATTCAGTTACGCATTCTGATGGCAAAAGCACAATATCCCGATATGCAGCTTTGGAAAGTGGGCTTATGGGCAAAGGTTAGCGCCAAGCATGCCAAAACGCTAGACTTGAAAGAATCCAAAAAGAAGTTTGAGGACGCGGACAGTAAAGAACACTTGGCAATACTCACTAGTAGAGCTTTTAAGAATGCCAAGCAAGTGGCTGAGAACGCGGCACGGGGCAGCTTTCCCAGCTCCAAACCAGTAAGACTGCCTCATTATGATTTTGAGGACATCTACACTCGCTTAAGAGCGCACTACAAAACACTAAAGCCTAGATGAGTTCTACTGCATTGCGCAGGATATCGGGTCTCGTATCTATGTAGCGCTGCGTAGTTGACATCTGGCTGTGTCCTGCTAACTGCATCATTACCCTAACTGATACGCCCTTCTCACTCAAACGTGTCAAAAAGCCACGACGTCCACTATGGCTGGTAGCTCCATTAAGTCCCGCTTGACGGTACAAGCCGTTAATCACATGAGTGAGTGTATTAGGCGTAAATCCATAAGCCCTTTGTGTGGGAAACAATGGACGATTCATATCCTTTGGTGGATGCGCTGCGATATAGATGGCTAACTCTTGTTGCATACGTTCAGATAACAAGACCACCCTACTTTTAGAACCCTTAGTTTGATTAGCCGCTAAGTGGATCTCACTTAATACCTGTTTATCCGCGTTTAAAACGTCGCTGTAGCGCACGCTCGCCACTTCACCTATACGCATACCCGCCCAATGCGTTAACAGCAGTATTGCGCGATTACGCACTGCTGCTTTTGTAGTTGCTGCGTAATCTAGTGCTCGCTGTAATTCTGTATCGCTTAATGTTTTTGCTTGTGCCATGGTCTCTCCTTGTTTTGCCATCTATGTACTTATATTTTGTAGTCAAAACTGCCATATTCCTACCGGAAATGGCCACAAATACACTCAGATTGATGGGTTTTTCAAGAGAAATTTACTGAAAAATAACCGCTTGATTTTCAAATGGTTACAAGTACTCAACACTTAACGTAACTAATGTGTTGAGTGGAAATATCATGGATTTTAATGGTGATTCGTGGCAGAAATGCCACATGAATAGGTATAAATTCTGTCAAAATCGTCACCATATATCCCAATCGAAATATTTCGTATTGCAGTAGTATTTCACAACCAATATGTGAAATTGACGGAAAAAAATCAAAATGCCACAACATCCAAGATACAGTAATAGTCCAGAAAAAAATTACGAAAATTTAGGTAGCCTTTTATGGGAACTAGAGAAATTTGGCTTTATTCACGATGAAATAGATCAACCAATTAATCAATTAATGTCAAAGCTATATCCAGAAATTACCAATACGTATCTTTTACGTAATAACGATCTACCACTTGACGCAAATGTTGCTGATTATGATGTGGAGGAGCTTGATGCTTACTTGCCGAGTGTGTATGAGATCTGGGAACTAATCGACAATGATCAAGAGGAGCAATTTGTACAGGACTATCAGAATGTAATTAGAGCCTGTGTTTTTGGTGATGGTTACATGCTTTCTGATAACAAAGAATTTATTGATGAACTTATTAAATTGCGAGACCTTGACTACTTCAGAATGCATATACGAGTTGATTGTGATCCTCAGACGCTAAATTTATTTGAAAACGATGAGCGAACTATTTGGTTTTCATGGGATATTTTTCCACTGAGAGTTGGAATTTATGAAATATCAACAGATGGCTACAACGAGCCATATCGTGTTAGTGGCTATGCTCATTGGGATGGAAAAAAATGGCATGACTCCAGTGTTTTGTTAGCTGACTGTATTAAGCAAAAAAGAACTAAGCAGACTTCAAGAGACTATGGATATACGTGGCGAGGTTTTACAGCCTCTATAACTACAAAAGAGATGCTGGAAAGAGAGCAAAAATATAAAAATAGACGTATGCGAACGTTGGAGTCATTAAACTCTTCAAAATCTTTCGAGTTTGCAGAAGCTCTTTGAATACCAAGTCTTGAAATTTTCAATGTATGACTGAAGATTATTACTTTAAAAGCTAACTGCGTTAGCTTGCTCTTCGCTTGCGCTCATCGCATTTTTCTTCTTTTTATCATATTTTTTATAGTCATAATTAGAAATATTGAATTTCAAGATCTTTCACTAGGAAGCACAAGCCAAGCCCTGATAAAGGGCTTGACTTATGCTTACCTCTTTCACTGAGGTTTTCAACTGATATACACACAACTTGCCAGTGCAAGATAGGTAGGTATTGCTATCACCTATTACGTGCCGTCATACGCAGCTAATTTGCGGCCTATATCAGGAACCATTGCAAACTAGCTTGTGGATTTATTTCATTGGCGTTCCCACTCACTTTCAGCCTAGACGAATTTCTTCGTCATTTAGCCTACATTCACGTATCGCTACGCTACCAACCAATACAACATTGCAAACGGTACTGCCACACAGGGGCGTCGTTTAAAGCATCCAAAACAGGGTCTTGGGTAGTGCAATGAGGCCAGATAGTAAGTGATCTGAATTGCGTACCGTCACACATCAGAACGGGTTTCGCAGCACTATTACCTTCGGCGTGCCAACCTTTATGCCTTACTGTTTTTACTTCTTTTTATGAATTTATTTAGCTTGAACATAAAAATCGATAAAAAAAGTACCTATGTGTTCTAAGGCCTAAAAAGAGGTTAAGAACGGCCTTTTTTCGGTTGTCCAAAGGGGTTTTCTGATCATATTGTTGTGTTGTCCAGGCATTTTTAACTCAACTGATGGAGAACACGATGGCAACACTAGAGAACCTCAATACCCTCAAATTGACCGATGCAAAACGGCCCAAAAACCAACCCCCTATAGTGCAGCGTAGAAACAAGCTGATTAGCAAGTTATGGGAACAGCTGGAATTAGCCAAAGCAAAACATAGCGGTAAAGACTTTGTCGTAAAGCGCTACAAAAACGTCAAGGATCTAGAAGGCAATATCAAAAGTATCGAAAAGCCCAAGCGCATTAAACCTTGGTGGTTTAACAGCAGCGCAGGATCACTGTGCATTAACGTTTTTTATGGCAGCAAGCTTTTAGAGCTGGCTAATGGAAAAACTACTGTAGAGGCTGCTAATTTAGAGAATGTCATTGAAGTACTTGAACTACTCAAGCGCGAAGCGGAGATCGGTACATTTGATGCAGCCATAGAAGCGGCGAGCCTGCAGCTGCGCAGTCGCTTTGAATTGAAAATCCCGAAAACGAGTCAAAAGAGCAAGGTTTTAACTAGATCTGTTGCGTAAACCCAATTCATAAATAAATGACTGTGAGGCATAGCATAAATGAATCTATCTAAAACCCAGCTTTTGAATCATTTGGAGCAATTTTATGGAACGCAGTACTACTACCCTCTATGGCCTAAAGTCTTTCTAACGGATGGTGCACAATTTTTGGCACAAGAAGCGGCCTGCTATTGGCTGATGGATGCCATTAGCAGTCATATTGTCCATTTAACTAAAGCGGAAGTATTTGTCAGTTGCAAGTTGACTGTGAATAACGGCAAGGCTGAGCTATTACTCGATGATGGCAATGGCAACGTACTAGCCACTCAGAAAATTACCTATACGACCTTTCCACTAGATTCCATAGCACTCTATGCCTGCTGGGATAGTGAGCGTTGGATCTTAATGCTACCCACTGAGTATTAGTCACTAAAAGCCAACAGCTAAATATCAGTATGCGATTTTATGAATTTAAATCTAGCCCAACTAAGCCACTAACGCCAGCACAGGCGCGGATCAACGCCCTTAAAGATCAGGCTAAACGAGCACAAGCAGCAGTTAAAGCGGAGCGAGCCAGGCAAAAGATTCAAGCTGCTCAAACTACCCTCAATCAATTAGAAAGCTATCCAATGTCTAAAACCTTTAGAGCATTACATAAGCCCAATAACCCCTACTCAGCTTGGATAGGCATTGGAACCTATGGCTCATTTAATGATGCGCTAGCAGCAGTGCTAAGAAAGAAACAGCAAGGGTCTATTGCAGTGCAGATTCAAGATAGCGCAAAAATAGTGGTTTATTCTGCTTGAGCGCTCTTTGGTTTTCAAAACCACAGGAATTTTGGAGCAACCATCTAACACTTCGTTGCTCCAAAGTACTTTTTGAATGATTTGTAAGTGTTACTTAAAGTAACGCTTGTTTAACCAATGTCCGCTAACGACCCAAAGCGGACCTTGGTGGTACATCCTGCCACCACAATCTTACGTAATAGATGTATATATACGCATACACTCATATACGCATATACACAATTAAGCGTGACTTCTGCTGCCTAAAGAGAACAGTCAAAATTTTATTTTTGTATTAATAAATTAGCTAATTGATCTACTACTTCTGACCACTCTGAATCACCGGCCTTAGCCTTAATTAAAAAGGCCTTTTGATCTGGAGCCCAATAGATGGCATCGTGAAGGACTGAACCTGGCTTGAGCTGATGCCTTTCTATGTATCTCTCCATATGAATTTTTTGTGACGAAAGATCTAACTGCTCGAATAATTCTTCTAGAGTTTTTTTGTTAGCATTCATCAAATTCACCTTTGACAATATTTGCAGAATCGCTTTGTACCTATAGGGTTTCCAATCGCCCTCATATGTAGCTTGCAATGCGGGCAAGTAAGGCCATCCCACTGGGAAAGATAACCACTAGAATGACAACTAAGACAGACTTGCAACTTACTAATTTCAGTATTAATACCCCCTTGTTGAGCCAAAGTATAAGTATTAATTATTGAGCAAAATTTGCAAACCATCACCACTTTAGAAGAGTGAAGTCCAATTTCTCTGCCTATGCTACTAATGCATTCAAACTTACAAGAACGGCATTTAAATTTATACCTAGTCATAACTTAGGCTCGCTAACTCTTTTTAGACTGCACGGCCAACCGCTTCATACGGGCATCTTGTATGAGCAATTGTCTTTCCTGGTTAGCTACTCCGATAGTGATCTTTCTAGCAATGAGATCCGCATAAACGCCATCTATTTTTTTAAAGAACTCTTGATAAATTAAAGTCAACTCGGGGCTTAAGCCCTCAGTAGCAACCGGGCGACAGGTATTTGCTTCAGCCAAGTAACTTCTTAGAGCAATTATCTGCTGGTCAGTTAATTTATCGGCCGAATTAAAGAGAGCCTTAGCATGCGGATTGTTTCTTGTAACTACAATAATCTGACTATCTACCAGCAATGCATCGGCGCTTTGATTGGTTCGCACAATACAATCATTAAGTCGCCTAGTAACAACGCCTGACTGAACTGGAGTTATTGCTGTCATAGGTGCCGGCGCTTTAGTAACTTCTGCCGAGTTATTGGATGTGGTATTTGTCGCGCATCCACTTAGGAAAGCAATCCCCATCAAACTGAGTTTGAATATGTTTTTCATTGAATAGCCTTTGATGTTTAGCGATAGACAAAATCAGCGCGGCGATTTTCTTTAAATGCCGCTTCTGTCTGAGCCGGGTCAGCTGGCTTTTCTTTTCCAAAACTCACCGCCTCCAACTGAGATTCACTAACACCTTGAGCAACTAGGGCCTTCTTAACAGATTCGGAGCGCTTTTGGCCTAAGGCGAGGTTGTACTCTGCAGTTCCACGATCATCGGTATTACCTTGAATGATCACGGAGGCTTTTTGCTTTTGAAACGCTTTTAAATACGAGGCATGAGCAGAGATAGTTGAAACATATTTTGGATCTACGGTATAGCTATCAAACTCAAAATAGATTGAACGTTTGCCATATACGCTAGACTTGGGATCACTAATTGGATCGTAAGTCATTGAGCCGCCAGCATTAACTTCAGCCACACCATTGGCATCATCTAACTTAACGCTACTACACGCTGAAATGAGCCCAACAAAAGAAATTGCGAATAATAATTTATATAGCTTTGACATTGTAATAATTCCCAAAAAATCTGAAAATGTGTTTCAGATAAAAAATTTTGATGGGGAATTAGCTTAAGCCCCATCCTCTAAACGAAATTAGAGGATGTATTTCGGCGGCTTGAACGCAGAATCAGGAATATTCTGCGTGAATAATATATCGTACGCTGCCCCATGAGAAGCGGACTTAGCAGTTTGATCTTGTACGGCAATATCAATCGAACTCACGCTAGCTGTAACATGACTCATTAAAAATAAAGAGCAAGCATCCTGCTTATCATCCGAAGAACCGGACTGAAGACCGATCTCTACGGCAGCAGTGCCAAGCTGAAAGCTCTTATACATCTCGGCACGCTCAATGGCGGCCTCAATAAAAACGCTAGATGCTACCACCTTGAAAGAAATCAAGAAAAGGCAAATAAGAATTGATAAAGATCGAGAATGTGACTTCATTTTTTTATTCTACTGCAAAAAAACTCAAAAAAATGCCACTAGCGGACTAGCAGCATTTAAGGGTACATATTTCGATTACTTAGCCAAGAAACCTGCTTCAGCCATCAGTTGCTTGTGGAGCACTTCATTCAAGGTCAACCAGTTATTAAATTCTTTACCAGTCATGAATGTTTGGTTAAATGCGCCATCAGCCATAAACTTCTTCCATTCTGGTGTAGCACGTACTTTTTTGAACAACTCAATATAGAAATCAACCTGCTCTTGAGTTACGCCTGGAGCCATGAAAATACCGCGCAACATCACGTAGTCAGTTGAAACTCCAGCCTCTTTACAAGTTGGAACGTCATACCAAGATTGTGTAGCAGTGATTTTCTCTTTATAAGGCATACGAGTGTCATCAAATACACACAAGGCACGTAATTTGTTAGCACGCCATTGAGCAACCGCTTCAATTGGGTTATTCACAGAAGAATCAATATGATTACCTACAAGCTGAACAGCAACGTCGCCACCCCCTTTGAATGGGATGTAAGTGAACTTAGCACCAGTTGCTTTTTCAAGGGCAACGGTAATAATTTGGTCTTCTTGCTTAGAGCCAGTACCACCCATTTTGAATTTACCTGGGCCAGCTGCTTTAGCGGCATCGATATATTCCTTGGCTGTTTTATATGGCTTGTCTGCGTTATCCCACAATACAAACTGGTCTAAGGCTAACATCGCTACTGGAGTGATGTCTTTCCAGTTAAATGGAACACCAGTTGCCAGTGGCGTTGTGAACAAGTTTGAGAGGGTGATAACTATTTTGTTTGGATCGCCCTTAGCTTCTTTCATTGCCAAGAAACCTTCAGCGCCGGCACCAGCACCTTTGTTGACCGGAATTATTGACTGCTTCATCAAATTATTTTTTGTAACAATGCCTTGGATCATTCGGGCCATTTGGTCAGCACCACCGCCAGGACCGGCAGGAATGATGAACTCAACTGGCTTGGTTGGTTCCCAAGCAGCGAAAGCAGGTGAAACACTAGTAGCACCGAGGACTAATGCGGTGGAAATCAATGCCCCTTTAAGATAGTACTTCACGTTAAATCTCCTCATTAGTTGCCGGCTACAAATTCAAGTGTGGAATAGAAAAGCTCTATTCTTACCCTTAAGATCGACAAATGACTCGGTATTTACCCTTAATTTAGGGTATTCCTTAAGGTATTAATACAAAAAGCAAAAGATGATGTGAAGGTCATAACTATTTCAATTGAACAAGACATGAAAAAAAATACATTAGTCCGAAGCGGTATCTCATTGATAGCGCTATTTACGATGGCATTTAGCACTGCGTCCCAGGCTCAATCAAATTACCCAGCAAAACCAATATCGCTAATCGTTCCTTTTGCGGCTGGGGGACCAACTGATGCGGTAGCAAGACTGCTCGCAGTCCCCATGGGTAAGGCACTTGGTCAAACTGTGATTGTTGAAAACGTGGTTGGAGCCGGCGGAACAATCGCCGCAACCAAGGTGGCAAGATCAACACCAGATGGCTATACCCTATTTCTACATCACATGGGAATGGCAACTGCCCCAGCACTTTATGATTCGTTGCCTTACGATCCAATGAAGGATTTTGACTATGTTGGACAAGTTGTTGATGTTCCGATGCTCATGCTAGGTCGCAAAGATTTCCCCCCAAAGAACTTTAAAGAGCTTGAGGCATATATCAAAGCGAATAAAGAAAAAGTGACTATGGCCAATGCTGGCCCTGGCGCTGTTTCGCAACTTTGCGGATTAATTTTTATGAGTCGCGAAGGTGTGAAGTTAACAACTATTCCATATAAAGGCACTGGACCAGCCCTGACTGATTTGATGGGTGGTCAAGTTGATCTTTTGTGTGACCAAACAACTCAAACTATCCCATACGTAAAAGATGGGCGAGTACAGGTTTATGGGGTGACAACTCCAAAAAGATTGTCAGCACTACCAAATGTCCCAACACTTGATGAGCAAGGACTAAAGGGTTTCGATGTGAAAGTATGGCATGGACTTTATCTTGCTAAAGGCACCCCACCACCAATATTGGAAAAGATCAATGCAGCACTAAAAAAGGCGCTCAATGATCCAGATGTAAAAGCGCGCCTCAATGACTCAAATATTGATATTGTCGCGATGAATAAAGTAAGCCCCGAAGCCTTGAAATCACATCTAGAGGCGGAAATTAATAAGTGGGGCCCTATTATCCGTAAATCTAAAATCTCAGACTAATACAGGATCTACCAATGAATAATTATAAAAATCAAAAAAAGCGCATTCTTTTAAAAGCATGTTTGTTTGCTGGAAACATCCTTCTGCTTGGATCAATGCCATCAATTGCCCTAGCGCAAGAGTGGCCAGCAAAACAAGTCACTTTTTTGAATCCATTTCCAGCGGGTGGTGGAACCGATGCTTTTGCAAGACCTTTAGCTGCGCAGTTGACAGAGCAATTAGGTAAGCAATTCATTATTGATAATCGTGGTGGTGCAGGTGGTACCGTTGGTGCCTCAGTAGCTGCAAAAGCAGCCCCAGATGGTTACACTTGGTTTATCGGCGCAACTCACCACACAATTGCGCCTTCAATGTATAAAAATCTTGATTACGATATTGAGAAGAGCTTTATCCCAGTTGCGATGATTGCAAACGTACCACAAGTTTTAGTAGTAAACCCACAAAGAGTGAGCGCACGTAATGCTAAGGATTTCATCGCGCTCATGAAGAAAAACCCTGGTAAATACAATTTTGCTAGTGCAGGCAGTGGCACAGTTCATCACTTGGCTGGCGAACTCTTTAAGATACAAACAGGCACATTTATTACTCATATCCCCTATCGCGGTGCTGGCCCAGCAATGAATGATTTACTAGCTGGCCAAATTGACTTGGAATTTGATGGTCTTGCTACTTCGGCTCCGCAAATTAATGCGGGCAAGCTAGTAGCGATTGCTGTAGCATCTAATAAGCGTTCAACTGCCATTCCGAATGTACCTACTTTCAAAGAAGCTGGCTTACCTGACTACGAAGTGTCTACCTGGTACTCCATGTTTGCTCCTGTCGGCACCCCAAAACCAATCGTAGACAAGATGATTGCCGAAGTTCAAAAAGCGTTAAACAATCCAAAGCTCAAATCAATTTGGGAGAAAAATGGATCTGATACGCCTAATCTCTATGGCGAGGCTTTTGGTAAACAGGTAAGCGCAGACGTTACCCGTTGGTCTTCAGTAGTTAAGAAGTCTGGTGCCCAGTTAGATTAATTGAATTAACAAATATTTAAATACTAAAAATGAAACTACTTAAAATCATTGCGCTTTCTCTCAGCTTTTTGTGGGCAAGTGCACAAGCGCAAAACATTTCTATCGCAACCGGTGGTACTGGTGGCGTTTACTACCCAATGGGTGGTGGTCTTGCCTCAGTCTTATCCAAGCATGTACCAGGAATGTCAGCAACCGCTGAAGTTACAGGCGGCTCAGTTGATAATTTAAAACTCGTTGGCACTGGCAAACCTTATGTTGGTTTCTCAATGGCTGATGCTGCCAAAGATGCTAAAGATGGTGAAGATAAATTCAAGGGCAAGCCAGTAGATTTACGCAACTTACTGATTCTGTATCCAAACCTCATGCACGTTGCTACCGTCGAATCGACTGGCATTAAGACCATGAAAGATCTCAAAGGTAAGCGCATCAGTACAGGCGCACCAGGCAGTGCTACAGAAGTAATGGCTTTTCGCTTGTTAGAGGCTGCAGGGTTGGACAAAGACAAAGATGTCAAGCGTGAGCGTTTGAGCGTTGCAGAATCTGTTAATGCCGTGAAAGACCGCAAGATTGATGCTTTCTTTTGGGTAGGCGGCTTACCAACTGCTGCTGTTACCGATTTAGCAAATAGTCCTGGCATGAAAATTGTCATGGTGGACACCAATGCTGAAGTCCCTGCTATGAATAAAAAATATGGCAATCTGTATTTCCCATCTGAGATTACAAAGCAAACTTATAGCGGTATGGAAAAAGATAACAAAGTTGCAGCAGTTGCCAATCTATTAGTTGTGAACGCTTCTATGTCTGATGCAGAGGCATACAAAATTGTTAAAGCTATTTTTGATAATCAACTTGAACTTGTCCGCTCACATGCTGAGTACAGAAATATCAAGCTAGAGAACCAAAAAGCGAATGCCTCACCGATTGCCTATCATCCAGGCGCATTAAAGTACTTTAAAGAAAAGGGTGTCAAAGTAAATTAAGGTTAATTTAGGGGCCTGTGAAAGGCCACCTAAGTCCTACTTCGGTGTTTCATATGATTGACGATTAAGATCAATATTTGCTCAATGGGCTGATACAAAAAACCATGTGTCCGGTACGGACCAAGACTATTTGGCCTGCCCAGCACGATTCGAACGTGCGACCTACGCCTTAGAGGAAATTGTAGCCGCTCGAATATCCAATAATTTCAATTGCTTACAGCATAAGATGGCCAATGTTACAGGGTGTATCGGTAGAGATAATTCTTACTCAAATTTAATTGCCTCTGGCTTAGCCACAGGATTACCCGCCCCAGCCCACGCATCAAATCCACCGGCAATTGACTGAACATGCAAATAACCCATCTCATGTAAAACTTTAGAGGCTAATGCTGCTCTCCCACTATTTTTACAATACAGAACTATTTTTAAACTACGTGCACTCAATTCAGGGTCATTGCTCAACTTAAACTCCAGCAACCCTCTTGAAATATGAACAGCTCCTGGGATATGGCCATTCATATATTCATCAGCCTCCCTAACATCGAGCAATACATCAGAATTCTGAATAGCTAATTGGGCATCCGCCAAGCTCACCTCATCAATCGCAGCTTTAGCTGCGGTGACTAGATCATGTGCTGTCTTCATTGATTTCCTTTTAGATATTTTGCGTATATACGTTTATACGCATATATTATTAACATAAGCTCTCAAGAAAACCTGAGGAAGCTACAGCAATTGATCTCAACCACAATTTCTGCCGGTATTAATTCCTAGCAATGTATAAGCTGGGCAGAATTTAAATAATCCTGTTGCTAGTGGCACAACGCCAATCCAACCCCAAACACCCACAGTTCCCGTTGCTGCTAGACCAAGCAATACCAGGCCAACGACTATACGTAAGATACGATCAATACCACCGACATTGCATTTCATATTAAGACCTCTTTTGGTTGTGTACTGCAATAATTTTGATAAAGCACATTGATTACCTCTAAAGCTACTCGATTGGAGAGAGAGTAGTAAATTTGCTTTCCCTCTCTTTTGGTCGTGACTAACTCTTCATTTCTCAATACAGTGAGTTGCTGAGACAAAGTAGGCTGATGAATATCAAGACACTCCTCTAACTCACTTACACACATTTCACCTTGACTAATCTGGCATAACAACATCATCCGATCTCTATTCGACAGCACTTTCATCAAGCGGCAGGCATCTTCGGCTGATGAGTGCAGCATTTTCAGATTCAAGGTGGCCTCAAGGACTGACATAGTGGACACCCTTAATTCAGTGGCACGCCAACTAATGGACGACCTTCCAAAGTCCAAAGATATAAAGAACCATCATATAACTTGGTGGATTTATTACCCACTAACTCTGACATCACAAACCAACCGCCAGAGGCTAAGTGACCAGTATTGCAGTAGGCAATGGTTGGACCCTTGCTGCTTAAACCGTTGGCTGCAAGCAATGCGTCATAAGTCTTCTTTTGCCAAAAATACAATGCACCATTGCTTGGCCTAGCTAATAACTCAGGAGCTAATTCTTTGGAGCCCGCAATATGGCCAAAGGTTAAGACATCAGGACGTTTTGCAAGTCCTAAGTATTGAGCAGGCTGACGAGCATCCAATAATTGTGGCTTGCCACTTTTTGATGCTGCAGCTACTTCATTAGAACTCGCAATTAGTTCCTTACGCTCTGCTTTTGCAATCCAATTTCCTGTGGCCTTTGGAGAATTGGCAATTGTAAATTCACGACCCTCACTTAACCATCCTGCCATACCGCCATCCAATACCGCTACTTGATCCTCGCCATACACCTTGAATGACCAATAAGTTCGCAATGCTTCATCTATATCAGACATATCTTGTCCAATAGGAACGAGGACGATTGGTTTATCGGAATTAATTCCCAGAGATTGAACCAACTTCTCAAAATCTGCTTTTTCAGGAATCAGATGCTTAATCTTCTTGCCATCTACTAAACGCTCAACACGTACTTTCTTAAAGTCCAGGAGCGTTGAATTAGCAATATGGCCACCAACCTCTACGAGGAATTTCTTACCAGTTTTTTTATCTGTATCAAACTCCGGACTTCTGAGGTAACTTGCTAAATCTGTTCTCACTTCAATGACTTGAACCTCAGACATATTGTTTGCCAACCAGTCGGCGCTAACAACCGGACCAGGTAAGGTAATTGCCTGGGCTAAGCTTACTAAGCTTATTAGAACTAAGGCTAAAAGCCACTGAATCTTTTTCATTTCCACTCCTCTAGGAATTGACAACTAACAAATGGTCTGAGATACGTTCCATCAGATCAATTTTGCATTCGGTTAATACATGATGTTCTTTTGAATTTAGGACAAGCTCTCGATTACCCTGCTGTGCTACTAGCCGTGCAATCTTTTGATCGCGCTCTAAAATCAATCCTTCAATCTCTTTAGCAAATAATTGGATCAAAGCGCCGATCCACTTAGTCACTAGAGCCATGCGCCCTTTTGTCACCATTTCAAATCCCTGAATGGACTTCACCACCATTGTTGAATCTGCCATCTCCTCACCTGTCACCCACTGGTTCGTAGTAAACAGACGAGTTGGCAATCCCTTTTGGTTTAATGCAATCCCAATCAGATGATGAAAGCCTTTTGCATTACGCTTAATCACATGAAAATGACCGTGCTCCCCATTAGGCATTTCATCAGCAGAATGTGCGTGGTAATAAAACTCATAACCACTCACTTCATCTACCAAGTCATTAGCGGGGTAATGTTGCCATTCAACAAATGCCTTGGCACCGCATAAAGCAGCCTCACTTAAAGTACGCCCAGACTCTGCGTACTTCATTTGAATGCTTGCCAGCTCTTGAGCGGCCAACCAAAGATTAGATTGAATTAGCATTTTTATAATTACTCTGCAGCTTTACGCTTTTTAGGGCCGCAAGGATTGGCTGGACCGCATGGGTTAGCTGCTTTTTTCTTCGCAGGACCGCATGGGTTAGCCGCCTCTTTTTTTGGTCCGCAAGGATTCTTTTGCTCTGCACCTGCTGGTGTTGTGGGGGCATCAGCAGACTGTGCTAGCGGAGCTGCTGCCAAACCAGCTAAGGCCATTGCTAATGCTGCTACGGTAGATTTCTTAGACATATATTTCCTTTTAAATAATTAAACTTGTGAACTGACGGGGCCTTTAGATTTGCTTTCCATCCAAGAGCCCAATACAAATACGCCGACTGCTGCAATGACCATGCCAATATCGATCGATAAACCTGAGATATTGAAGGCATCTGGTAATGCGTCAGCTTTTGCGTATTCTCCTAAAGTGGTTAAGAATTCAATATTGGGATAAATGCCCGCAAACAATACTGTGCCAAGCATTAAGCCAACCAAGAATATCGCCGCATCAATACGCCCAGACATCAAGCCCACTACTGATGTACCTGGGCAATATCCACCAATCGCAAATCCAGCACCGACTAAAGCCCCACCTAACGCTGCAGCACCTAAAAATGCTGGTGGCACAAATAAGTTACCCGCATCCACCCATCCAAAATGTTCTAAGGCCATTAATCCCACCGCAGCAAACACAATGGCTGTGAACATCACCTTAAATACAGACCAGTCTGTTAAACGAAACTGGCCTGTTAATTTATTCGGGTTACCAAATCCAGCACGCTCTAATACAAACCCAAAGCCTGCGCCCAAAAGAAGTCCCGAAAGAATTTCAGTCATCTTATTTCTCCTCTTTCAAGAATCGACTTGCTATTAAGCCTACTGCAAAGAATGTTCCCAAGAAGGTAAATCCAGCCAAACTCAATACTGCTGCGCCAGATAAACCAAGACCACTAGTGCAGCCCGCAGCAACCCGCGCTCCAAAGCCCGCCAAGATGCCGCCAAATAAAGCCGTCATAGGACGCTTAGAGCCACCTAAGAACTTTTTGCCATCAAGCTGAATATGAATCCTCTTTGCTAAAAATGCGGATAACAAAGCGCCTATGGCCACACCCACTACCTGCCAAGTAATCCAAGCATTTAAGGGCTTGCCCTCTTCAACCATACCGCCTAAGTAGTCGTTTGCATTAGTTGCCACTGGAGCGACATACATTCCAATCCAGGCTACTACGCGTGTTGTAAAGCCTGTAGCCCCAAGACCATGACCCGTAACTACGAAGGTGGCTAACAAAACCATCCCCAGTAGAATTCCCGCCAACAAAGGATTCATATAGGGCGCTGGTTTGTGTACCTTAACGTTTTCTACCATCTTAGTTAACCTCATTTAATAAATTAATAATATATTAATTTATATATTATTAAAGACGACATACAAAGTCAATGCTTAAATTGAAGTAAAACCGATGTGACCCTAAAGTTTTTGATCTAGATCATAAAAAAGGAGCCTAAGCTCCTATTTATTAGTCATGAGCACGAAAAGTGCTTTTTATATTCACACTTAATGGCCTTCAAACTAAACGCATCCCCGTCGTCCCTGTTGCGCTCTTGGTCCTTAGTAACTAGTGATGTCAGCGCATGACTACTAAGCAGAGCATGAGGTGGGCATTAAAAAGAGGCCGAAGCCTCTTTTTAATTGTCAAACCCTTTCATTAACCCAAACTATCTGCCCAGATGTTATGCGCCCAGCCCCAAGCATAAATACCTTCGAGTACTGTTGGCGCTGGAGATAATCCACCAGATCCTGGAACAGTTTTATAGGTTTTCTCGGCGGCGTTATATTGATGAACGCTAGCAACGTGCACCACTTCTCTACTGTTGACAAAGCTATAGCAAGTATTGGTAAGAACAGGGGCAGGATTGACTTCCCAGCCACTAAGCTCGGCCACAATCGCAGCAGCAGCCACTTTGGCATGTTGATTGGCCATATGACCAGACTTAGGCATCAGTGGTGCAATCTGAATCGAGTCTCCTAGTACATGGATATCTTTTTGAGCGGTAGATTCAAAGTTAATGTAATTCACATTGACCCAACGACCATTGGAATTGGCTAAGCCAGTTTTGACAGCAATTTCACCAGCTGCCATCTGGGGTAGCAAATTGAGTACATCAGCTTTGACATCATCTTGCACTTCGAGTTTGACTATCTTATTTTTAGCATCAACACCAACAACATTGTGCTTAGGTAGATATTCAATCATGCCAGCGTATTGCTCAGCCCATACTTTTTTGAATAAGCCCGCTTTAGATACTACGTCTTGATTGGCATCTAAAATTAAGACCTTGCCCTTTGAGTTATGTTGCTTGAGATAGCTTGCAACTTGACAGGCACGCTCGTAAGGGCCAGGAGGGCAGCGATAAGGCGCCTCTGGAATACTAATAACGTAAGTACCACCTTCACGCATCGCAGCCACTTGCTTATGCAGAGCCACGGTTTCTGCGCCTGCTTTCCAAGCTTGTAGAGTTATGCCGTCCTTATTGGCCTGCGCCAGACCTTCAATAGTATTCATGTTCAAACTAATGCCGGGAGAGACCACTGCTTTGTCATAGCGCAATGTTTTTCCGGAGGCGAGTTTCACGGTCTTTTGAGTAGGATCAATACTGACTACGCTATCTTGAATAATCTTAATTCCATGACGCTTACTAAGAGTGTCATATGGCGAGGTAATTTCTGCCATAGTTCGTGAGCCGCCAATGACTAAGTTAGACATTGGACAGGAGATAAAGGAAGTATTTGGCTCAATCAGGGTAACCCTGGCAGTATTGTTGGAGAACATGCGTAAATATTTGGCAGCAGTAGCACCGCCATATCCACCGCCAATGACTAATATTTCTGCTTTTTGCAAACTAGCTGCTCTGGTTTGACCAGAGAGACCTGCAAGTAGACCTACTGCTGCAGCGCTATGACCTATAAAATGTCGACGATCCATGACGCCTCCTTATTGTTTTTTGCCAAGCTGATTGGCAATGGTGATGAGTTGTTCGTCTGTATAGCCTTTAGCAAGTTGCGGCATGATAGTGCCCTCTAAAGCTCCAGACTTATATGCCTTTAATTTCTCCAGCATTTGCGCGCTAGTGAGATTGTTAATTAGTGGCATGCCTCCATCAACCACCCCCTTACCATCCGTGCCATGACAGTTAGCGCAGGTAGCAGCAAGACCGCGTTTATAGAGTTGGTCGGCAGTTTGCGCGAAACTTAGCGCACTCCATTGACCAAGGCCAAGCAAAACACTCACCACAACTATTGGTTTTAAATACTTCACTTGCATAGGGATTGTCTCCGTCTTACATAAAGCTGTTTTAAGGGGTAATACTTAATAACCTCATACTAATCAGGCAATCTCGAAATTGGTGTTTCCACTTAGACTGATTTTTACTTTATTAGGGTATTCACTACAACGTTAGTGAATTCATCAAGAATCTGCAGTCATTCAGTTGTAAATAAGGAACATGATTTAAATGCATATATACGCATTTATGCATACCCCATTAATGTACCTGCAAGAATTAATAAACTTCATACTGAGAAACCCCTATTGCGGGTGACTTTACTGCCTTTAATATGCTTTTTAGTAAGTATTTGAAGTTCCTTATGTTTAACCTTGGAGTCCGTATGAAAAATAGTCGTCGCCAATTTATGATTTTGTCTGCTGCTGGTGCCTGTACGCTGGCTTTGAACGGTAAAGTTCAAGCCCAAGCCATGGTTGCTGAAACTGATCCACAAGCCGCTGCTTTAGGTTACAAAGCGGTTGCCACAACTGTTGATAAGGCAAAGTATGCAAAATATGCTGCTGGTCAAGAGTGTGATAACTGCGCATTGTTCCAAGGTAAAGTTGGCGATGCAACTGGAGGCTGTTCTTTATTTGGAACTAAGAAAGTTGCTGGCAAAGGCTGGTGCTCTGCTTACGCCAAGAAGGCTTAATTTCTGCATTCGCATTAATGCCATTACAAGGCTGCTTCGGCAGCCTTTCTTTTTCACAAAAATTAAAGGCCGCGCTCTGAAAAAGTACGAAGTGCATCAATATTGGGGACTTGGACTGTAAGCCTAGTCACATTTGATATGAGCCCTTGCTCTGACATAGATGCTAAGGCCCTGCTAATGGTTTCAAACTTTACATCCATCATCAATCCCATGTCTTCGCGCTTAAACAATGGCGCAACTGCGGAATGACCAGATGGCTTTGCTAGCTTCAGAAAAAACCGTGCAAGCCTAACTTCGATCCTACCGGTATTAATCTCAGAGAACCATGACTCCGATTGCGATAAAGCCTCACCCCATTTTTTAACGATTTGACGATGAAGGCGTGGGGACTCCTCACCAAGGGTAGAAATAATATTTTTAGGAATTCTGCAAAGACGAATATTGGTTAGAGCTGTCGCAGAGTGAGAGTAAAGATCACCCAATAAAGCTTCCATACCAAATAAATCACCAGGAGTCACAACGCGAACAATCCTCGTGGAACCATCTGGATTGAGATGGAGCAACTTTATATAACCCTCCCGCAGAGTGTATAGATGTGATGCTGAATCATTCTGGGAATAAATCAATGAATTAGCTTCATACTTTAGATCGTCAATTGGGGCATGTATTTTCGAAAAGTCTTCCTCGTTTAACTCTGCAAATAAAGCAGAGTTTCTGATAGAGCATGACCCACAGTCGCTCTGACCTTGCCACGCAATCTTGATGTCTACCGGCTTCATCATGACGTTATCTTCAAATTACTTTATACAGTTTTATGAATATATGCGTATATACGCATGAGATCATATACAAAGTGAATAATAAGCGAGGGAAACAAGCCTAATAATAAGTGAGCGCACTAGCTTTACCCTTAAATATCCGATATGAAAAAAGCGTATATCCCAAAATGGCTGGGAGCACGATAATTGCACCCCAAAAAATTACCCATAGAGATTCGGTAGCCGCAGCAGCTTGCCAGAGGGTCATTTTTCCAATAATGACATATGGAAAAATACTATAAGCAATGCCAAAAAATGCCAGCCAAAAAATCGCAACAACACAGGCAAATGGTAACCACTCCCGCTTACTAGCACCCCGCTCTAAGGATTGGATGCAGTGATTTGTAAGCAGGAACAAAATAGCGGTTGCGAGTGGTACCGGTGAGAGCCAAAGAATTTGTGGCCAAGCAAACCATTTGTTCATGATTTCAGGGCTAAAGTATGGCGTGGCAGCCGAGACTAATGCAATACCAAATCCGGTGAGCCATAAACTGGTTTTAGCCCATCGAAATGATTGCTGCTGAAGCTGTCCTTCTGTTTTTAAGATCAGCCATGTTGATCCAAGCAGCACGTAACCGGCTGGTAAACATATCCCAACTAGCAGTGAAAAAACCCAGCCCAAAATTCCCGAATCAAACCCCACGATCAGGCGGCCGATCATGATGCCCTGAGAGACTGAAGCAATCAAACTGCCGATGTAAAACAATAAGTTCCAAAGTGGCTTTTGCTCAATATTGACCTTGACTCTAAAGTCAAATGACACACCTCGCAAAATTAATCCCATCAACATGGCTGCTACAGGTAAGTAGAGCTCAGTCAGTATCGGCCCATGAGCCAGTGGAAACGCAACGAGTAATAGGCCAACACCTAAAACAATCCACGTTTCATTGGCATCCCAAAAAGGGCCAATCGATGCAATCATCATGTCTTTATCATGGTCTGTTGCACGATTGAGCAGCATTCCAATTCCTAAGTCGTAACCGTCCAGAACCACGTAAGACAGCATGGCAAATCCCATGGCAACAAAGAAAAATAGCGGGAGCCAGACAGTTGCTTGGGTATAGTCAATTGAGGTCATAGCTTAAGTCCTAAAAAGACTCCACGAAGTTTCAGATTGCTTTTCAACTTGAGTTTTGGGACTTTCTTTATCGTCAGCCTGGCGAGCCAGATAGAAGACCACCCAAATGTAAGCAGCTAGCAAACCCACATATAGAGTTAAGTATGCAAAAAGAGTAGAAAAGACCATGCTTGTTGGCAAAGTGGTTGCAGCTTGTGCAGTGGTCAGCACTCCAGTTACCAAATAAGGTTGTCGCCCAATTTCGGTTACATACCAACCAGCCAACACGGCAACCCAGCCTGAAAAGGTCATCAGCACTAAACCTTTGGCCAACAACTTTGGTAGAGGCCGATTTTGACGCATCTGCCAACGTCCCAACCATGAAAATAAGAGCATTAAGATACCAACGCCAACCATCACTCTAAAAGCAAAAAATACAGGGGCAACAGGCGGAATCTTATCTCCGAAATCATTTAATCCCTTGACCTCACCATCCCAACTATGGGTTAAGTAAAAAGACGCCAACTTAGGAATGCTGATCTCATAGTCGTTAGTACGAGTTTGTTTATTGGGTATCCCAAAGATTACTGCAGGCACACCAGTGCCGCCATTCCAAATTCCCTCCATAGCGGCTAGCTTTGCAGGTTGATGATGAAGCGTATTTAGACCATGTAGATCTCCAAGCATAATTTGAATAGGCGTTAAAACCATGGCAGCAGTGAGCGCCATTTTCATCACCATCAAATTTGCTTCCGAGCGGCTATTACGAAGGTAGCGGTAAGCAGAAATACCGGCTAAGAAAAACGATACTGTTAAAAATGAAGCTAACATCATGTGCCCCAGGCGATAAGGCATCGATGGATTAAAGATGATGGCTATCCAATCAACGGCATGCGCTCTGCCATCAATCATGGTAAAACCCTGCGGAGTTTGCATCCATGAATTTAAAGCAATAATCCAAAAGGCTGAAAGGCTCGTCCCAAAAGCCACCAAAAAAGTAGCTAATGTATGCACTCTTTGCGAAACACGCTTTGCACCAAATAGCATGACGCCTAAGAAAGTTGCCTCAAGGAAAAAGGCTGTTAGGACTTCATAGGCCAATAATGGACCGGCAATATTGCCAACGGTTTCCATGTACCCAGGCCAGTTTGTTCCAAACTGAAAGCTCATCGTGATACCACTCACGACACCTAAAGCAAATGTTAAGGCAAAGACTTTGATCCAGAACTGATATGCCTCTTTCCAGCAATCTAACCTAGTCCTGTTGTGTTTAATCTTGAAGTAGAAAAGGAACCAGCCTAAGGCAATCGAAATAGTCGGGAACAAAATATGGAAGGAAATATTTGCACCAAACTGGATTCTGCTCATAATAAGTGTGTCCAACATCCTATTGCCCCTTATTTTTGATGTACTTTTTTATTATCCTCTTAACCACTATGAATTGCTGAGCTTGGCTTTATACCCATCTCATTTAATCGACCGTTAAGACAATGCGAGCGTCAAACCTCAAAATGGATTAATTTACGGGGAGTTGATGATGGCTGACCTATAATGCCGTGAAAATTAATGTGTAATGTGTGTGGAGTTTGCCTACACACTTTTTAGCATGCCCAGCGTTACTTTAAGTAACGCTCAGAACTCCAAACCTCACCTTTAGTCTCAAAAGCCTTCTTTTTGTGACTTTTAGGTCGAGTCTAGGTTCTCTGGTTATGAGAGCGCTAAATCCTAAGACCACTTTAACTATCGCATACCTGCCAGAACTAGTTCTTTCATCACCTGATCTTGAACCCGCTCTACTATAGAGGCTTTGCATTTTTTACTATTTGTGTGAACCTCAACTGTTACTCCAGCAGTCTCTACTTGAATCACTACTTCCCCACTCTTAATTGCTACCCTATATTGCGCGGTATAGCGTGGTACTAATTCATCCTTAATAAACTCTGCTTTGACTTTGAGGGTGATCTTTTTACTCTTAATATCCCAATAGCCTTTGGTTAAATCATCCTTGCACCGTTTTATCAATGTCTTGGTTGATTCAATAGCTGCTTTTTTATCTACCTTTTTAAATGCTGCTAGCTCTGGACTCAAATCTTCACCAGACTTTAGTCTTGCCAAGACCTGCTCAAAAAAATGTAAATCAGCCACTCGATTAGCGGCCTTAGCTAGAGCGGCTTCTGCTTTACGAACAAAAAAGGCAGTGACTGGCAGCATGGTCGTGTGGGATGAATGCTTTTTATTCATAAGCTTAAACTTTACGCTTGCTATTGGTTAAGAGCTCTTGTGCAAGCTCTTTGGCGGCTGATGGATTTTGCTCTTGCAATGGAATATGGATACCCGTTGTCAAAGCGATGAGGCCCATCATATTGGCCTTAGCTGGATTCATATACTTTAATATCTCAGCATCTTGAGTGCCCCCTTCTTTACTACTAGGCGTCTTACCCGCCAACTTATCAGCAATCATCAAGACACTTAAATGGTTGTAATGCTTTTGCAGCATTTCAGCGCTGGTTCCCATTTGCGCCTCCAACTCCTCATAGGTATAGCCCTCTAGGATGCGCTGTGTAGCGTAGTAGTGACGCAGGCTATATAAGCTGCGCTCTTGGGTATCTTTACCGTTAGTCAGCATGCCTGCAGCTCTAATGCCATCCCCAAAGACGTTAACAAAGCTATAGGGGCGCTCGCCACTGCGCATTCTGAAAACATACTCGCTGCTTTTCGATTCAATTAACTGATCAAGTGTGAGCTTGGCAAATGCGGGTTGAAGCTCTCTGAGTTTTTCTAAAACAGGCCAAAGCTCATGACGAGCAATGATCTTGCGAGCACCTGTTTTGCCCTGTGGCAAATGAATGTGAATCAGTCTGGAATGGTCTTTTTCCAAAAACTCAATATGGCGCCACTGTAGCTCTTTAGTCTCTGTACCAGGACGCACGCCCGTACTAGCCACAAATGCTACAAACAAACACAGTAGTTCACGTAGATCTCGAGTAGCCTGGCTTCTCCCTTCAGTTGTCCACTTTTGAAGGTGCTGCTGCAGGGCGATTAATTCATCGTGAGTAAAAAAGCCTCTAGCCTCGCCTGCCTCACCAGTGTTCTTGTATTTGGGACGCAAGAACTCAGTCATATAACCACTCTCAATGGCGTGATCAAAAACAGTGTTAAGAGCTAGGTTGTGGGTATTTTGAGTACTTTGCTTTAGGCGACGGCCAATGCGCTCATAGCGCCAAATATCAAATTCATTGAGTACTGCAGGTGTAATCCGATCTACATTGAAATTACCAAAAAATGGAATCAGGTATTGATCAATTGCTCTGTAATAGTCGGCAAACTTCTTCTTGCCGGTGCCGTGCTTGATTTGCTCTTTGAATTTTGCACTGACTACTTCAGCGACTGCTTTGAACTTTTTGCTCACTACAGGAAAGCCTCTGCGCTCTGCTGCTCTTGTATCCGCAGCAAAATCTTCAGCAATCTGTTTAGCTTGTTTTAAATCAGTAGTGCCTGTGCTTTTACGCAGCCACTTATTTAGAGATTGAACCTTGTAATGTATTTGCCAACTGGTAGTGCCCGCTCTACTAACTAAGAACAGTTCTTTTTCGCGCAACACAACGGTTGTTTGGGCTTTTTTAGACATTAGTTTTAACAGCAATTTAACTAGTCTTTATTGTACAGCCTACCAATCAAACTGTGCAATGACTGTGCAATGGACTTTTGCACCCCAGCGGTTGAACTAAGTCATTGTTTTTACTAGGAAATTTGGCCTGCCCAGCACGATTCGAACGTGCGACCTACGCCTTAGAAGGGCGTTGCTCTATCCAGCTGAGCTATGGGCAGAATATGCTGGGTATATCTAGAACAATAAGGGAAAGTGGTCGGAGTACAAGGATTCGAACCTTGGACCCCCTGCTCCCAAAGCAGGTGCGCTACCAGGCTGCGCTACACTCCGACGGAATCGATATTCTACACCGAGATGCCCTACAGGGGCAAATACTGTAAGATTCGGGGCATGGAAGCCTCATTTTTAAGCAAACTCAGAAAGCAACTCAGGGGCTTCCTTGCCCTCAGTTTTCTGCTTGCTAGCTTATTGGGCACCCATTGGGTTGGCTTTGCTCACAGCATTGCTCACTCCGGCATACACCATCAAAATATTGAACTGAGTTGCACAGATCAAGCAACTACACCTGGCCATAGCTTTGATAGCTGTCATTTGCTTGATGCGCTGACACTTGCTGGATTCGTTGCCTCAACATCCAATCTCTTGCTAACCAGCAACCTCTCTCAGGAAGCTTACTTAGTATCAAACAGCCCTTCACTAGCCCGAATTCAAATTGGGTTATATCAATCTAGAGCTCCGCCTAGCTTCATTCTGTAATTCATCATCGTGCCAAGCGAATGCTTGGGCTACCGATTGATTCAATGCATCACCCTTATTAGGTGCATTTTTCAGAATGAAGGCTTCACTATGCAGCACCCCCATCTTTTTTTGAGCAAGCAAAAACTCATTTTTATTCTGATCTCTGGATTATTGAGCTCAGTCACCATCGCCCAATTAACTGTCCCAGACTTAGAAATCACTGCAACGGGATCACAAGAGGCTACTCAGAGCATTCTGACGCCAACGAAGGTTTTACAAGGTGATGAGCTACTCAATAAATTGGGTACAACCTTAGGCGCGACACTAGTCAATGAGCTTGGCGTATCTGCGACGGGATATGGCGCAGGCTCATCTCGACCAGTTATTCGAGGTCTTGAAGGTGCACGTGTGCAAATTTTGCAAAATGGTCTATCAGTTGGCGATGTATCTAACATCTCGCAAGATCATGCCGTTGGAAACAATATGCAAAATGCACATCAAGTAGAAATCTTGCGTGGTGCAGCCGCCCTACTGTATGGATCGGGATCTAGCGGTGGACTGGTCAACGTGATCAATGATCGCATCTTAACTAACCTTCCTGATAGGCCAACCGGTGCCGTCAACACTAGCTACGAGACAGTAAACAACGGTAGAGCTGGAGCCTTAGAGGTAGATGGTGCTTTTGGCTCAATAGCCGTGCACGTTGATACCGCAATTAATAATGCCAATAATTACCGCATACCAGGGAACTCAACGCAATCGCAAGGTGAGCCCGCGGGAGGGTGGACTGTTCCACCGGATGGAAACGGTGGCAATAACTACTCTGGCAAGTTGCCAAATAGCTTTAGCAACCAGAACAATTTAGGCGTTGGCGTTTCTTATATAGGTGAATCTGGCTATACAGGAGTTTCTGTAGAGCGCTTAAATAATAACTATGGTATTCCGACACCTGAAGGTGGCTCGATTAACCAATCACAGAATCGATATGACATCCAGCATCAAACTCGAGATCCATTTACAGGGTTTTCTTCTTTTAAATTGAGTGCAGCTAATTCGAACTATAACCATACTGAATTTAATAACGTGGGTGCAGCTGCTTCGGTTTGGAAGAATATTGCCAATGAGGCACGCCTAGAACTGGCCCACAATCCTATAGTCGGATGGAAAGGTACCTTCGGAGCGCAGATCTCTGCTGCCTCTCTCAACGCCACGGAAGTAGGTACAAATAGTTACGCCATTGTTCCTCCCACAAAAACTAACTCCAATGCCTTATTTTGGATTGAGGAAGGCAAATGGAACTCTCTACAAGGAAGCCTGGGGCTTCGATATAACAATGTTGCCCAGAATCCGAATTTGGGTACAGCTTTAGAGACTCAGCCTACAGCTACCCCCACCGGAACTACTCCCAATATTACTCTGCAGAATCGCAAATTCAATCTCATGTCCTACTCTGCAGGTAGCTTATGGAACTTCATGCAAGGGTATGGAACTGGTGTAGCTTATACCGTGTCGCAAAGAGCGCCAAGTGCTCAAGAACTCTATTCTTATGGTGCACATGAATCCACTGCCACCTTTGACATTGGTAACCCCAACCTCACCAAAGAGACCTCACATAACTTGGAGTTCAATATTCAGAAGACCAGCGGATTACTAAGAAGCAAGGCAAGCATTTATGCCAACCGTTTCAATAACTATATTTATGGTTACTACACTGGTAGCGCTATTAACAATGGCGGGCAACAAGGTGATGGCTTTAACGTAGTGACTGCGCAGCAAGCTGCAGCGACCATCAAGGGAATTGAGGGTGAGCTTACTTACAACTGGAATCAACCCGGCTTAGGTAGTCGAGTGTTTGGCGATGCTTCACAGGGAACTTTTGATGCGGGAGGCAATCTGCCCCTGCAGCCTGCGCCTCGCTTAGGAGCAGAATTAGCGCACCAAAAAAATGGTTGGCTGACGAATGCAACTTATATCTATAGCTACCAGCAGAATCGGCTAGCAAACTGGGATCAAGGCCCTGCTCCAAGTTACAACTTATTAAATGCTGGCATCTCTTATACAGAAAAAGTAAAGGATGTGAACTGGACTGTGTATATGAATCTGAAGAACTTACTCAATGAGCAAATTCGGTATGCCACTACTCCAATGGCTGTGAGACTGTATGCCCCACAACCAGGTAGAAGTCTGATGTTAGGCTTAAGAGGAACCTTCTAAACTTTTACCTATTTTAAATAGGCCATTAGTAAAGCACCAAATCCCCCTGAGCCAAGAATAACCAAGACTGGGTTAATCTTGGTTCTGAGTATCAGATACAGAGTGATTAGGGCAAGCGCCAAGGTAATACCACTCACCACAGATGCCTTGGCAACAGCATAAACACCGGATGACATGAGGCCAATCGAAATGGGCTCAAGCGCATTTTGAATAGATCGTCGCCAAGGACTTTCTCCAAAACGATTCCAGAGCCTTCCCATATAAAAGCACATTAGGCTTGAAGGTAAAAAGAAGGACAGCAAGACCACGCCTGCACCGATAAGCCCAGCAATTTGATAGCCAATAACTAAGACCATCAACATATTAGGACCAGGCGCTAACTGGCCAATACTGTAAATATGGACAAATTGGGTATGGTCTATGCCGAACTGATGTGCGAGTATGGTTTGCATCTCCGGTAACACTGCAGTGCCACCACCAACCGCCAGAACAGACAGTAAGGCAAAGGTCCAAGCCAAGTGAATCAATAGACTCATTGGGGTTGACCTGGTCTATACAGATAGATCGATATCGGCGCCATAATCAGGATCACGTATGGCAGTGAAAGCTTGAAAATGCTCATCAATATAAATGTGAAAACAATAATGGCCAAGGACTTCACGTGACGCCAGTGAGCATCTCCGATTTTGTATGTAATTGCCGCTAGCAAGCCGGTAGCGGCTGCTGCAATACCGGCCAAGATGAGATTGATCGAAGGATGATCTGCTGCGCTGGCGTAAATCATGCCAAACCCAAGCACAAGCAATGAGCCTGGCAATATTAAGCCCAAGGTAGCGATGAAGGCACCCAGAGCACCGCGCAGATGATCACCCGTAAGTACCGCCAAGTTCACAGAATTTAAGCCCGGCATTGTCTGACTAATGGCTAAGTACGCCATAAACTCATCAGTGCTGAGCCACTGACGCTTTTCGACCAAGAGAATGCGTTCGTAGGCGATGATGCCCCCGCCAAAGCTGACCGCACCAATAATTAAAAACTGAGTAAATAAATCACGCAAGCTAGGAGACTTCGACAGCTGAGTCAACTGCGCATTATCTTGAATCCGAGAGTTCACTCAGGTTTTCCGTATACCAAGGCTGTTTTGGTACTGCCAATTTCTAACCAACTTTCTAGTTCAATTTGCAGTTTCTTAAAGAACTTATCAGCGCGCTTGTGCGCTTTAGCTTGACCACGGTTGGCATCATTTAACCGGTAAGAAAAAGCTAGCTCACCAACAATTGGATCGCCTACACTCTTCATCCAGATGGCAATCTCACAATGCGCTTGCACGCCATCACCAAATACTAAGTTGCCAATCGGCAAACATGCCTCAAGAATCTTATTGGTACGACCGCCAACAATTCGGATGGGTAATTTTTTATCAATTGGCAAAGTAATTAAGCCGGGGAAGAACTTGGCAACACTAGCTAGTGACTTTTCAAATAAGCTATCGATTGGTACCGCATCTAAAATTGCATTATTAGAATAAATACTTCTGGCCGTTCCGATTGCATCGCCGCGTAGAATTTCTTCCTTTAGTCGTAAGCGGGACTTTATCGATTTTTTAGGCGTAGGGTCGAATTGATGAGATTTAACCAAATCATCAGTACGGCACTTCAGAGTAACCTCGCACCAGTCATCAACCCAGATGTTTTGTCGGGACTCACGTACGCGCAAAATAATATTGTTAAGTCTGAAATCTTCGCCTGGCGTATCGTAGAAATAAATATTCCGTAAGCCAGTTGTAGCGTTATCAAGGTGAAAAAATTCCACCTTATTGTTTTTGCAAAAACCCAGAATTTGATCGCTTAAGGCAGTGATTCGGCTACGCCTATCCAAGCCCTGAGGCTTAATCAGGAGCTTAAATTCTCTATTGGTAATGCTGTGCTTTGCTTTCAAGTACCGACCCCTTAATCAATATTAAGAGATTAACACCTCGAGTCCTATATTGAGAAAATCAATAGATCTCGGGAACATACATATTTTTTGGTACAGGCCCACGAAGATAATCCGGGTTATGCACTCGCTCAGGCAAGGTAATCTCCGGATGCTCAATTTCCTGATAGGGAATTTGAGTCAGTAGGTGCGAAATACAATTGAGGCGGGCTTTTTTCTTATCGTTTGCAGCGACAACCCACCACGGTGCCTCAGGAATATTGGTGCGCTCAAGCATGGTCTCTTTTGCCTTGGTATAGGCTTCCCAATGACGGCGAGCATCCAAGTCCATTGGGCTCAGTTTCCATTGCTTTAATGGGTCATGAATACGCACCATGAAGCGGCTATATTGCTCATCGTCTGAGATAGAGAACCAGTATTTAATCAGAATGATTCCAGAACGAATAATCATGCGCTCAAACTCAGGAACTGTACGCAAGAACTCTTCATACTCGGCATCGTTACAAAATCCCATAACCTTTTCAACACCAGCACGGTTGTACCAGCTACGATCAAACAATACGATCTCGCCACCAGCAGGCAAGTTTGATACATAGCGCTGAAAGTACCACTGGGTTTTTTCACGCTCGCTCGGTGCATTCAATGCGACGACTCTACAAACGCGAGGATTAAGACGTTGAGTAATTCGTTTGATCGCACCACCCTTACCGGCAGAATCGCGACCTTCAAATAAAACAGCTACCTTGAGTTTATTTTCAACTACCCAATCTTGGAGTTTGACCAATTCACCTTGCAGGCGAAACAATTCTTTAAAGTAGACATTTCGAGGTATGACAGAGGCGCTTCCGCCATCAGGTGATAAACGATCATCGTCGAGCTCCATTTCGAGCTCTTCATCCATGCTATCGAGAATATCTTCCCGAGCGCGCTTGTACCACTCGTCTATTTCTTTATGCTTTGACGTCATATCTCTTTCCGATAGCAATAGTTCTTTGTACCTCTAGGATATGACACTTTTATTACATATACCGTTTATAAGGCTTTAGTAATAGCCTCCTGGCAATAGAGAGCAAGTTCTTTTCGATCAGAATTTTCAGCTTTGTCAGTTAAATAGGGCTCTATAAGGCTTAAATACACCTCTATATCTCGGTTGTTAATGACATTGGACATCGATTCCAGTAACCCTATTTCCCCAATAAAGGCAGGAGCGTCACTCCTCAGACCCGTTAACCTTGACCGGTAAGCAATTGCTATCGGAAAGACTGGTGCATGAGCCAGGATGGCAGATTCAAATAAATTGGGTTTAAACGGCAATACTGACTCTCCGGAGGTAGAGGTACCTTCAGGGAAAATGCAGACTGACTCTATTTTCAGAACCTGAGCCATCTGGTCTACCACTTGTCTCGCATGACGGGCGCTATTTCTTCGGATAAAGACGGTACCCAACTGCTCTGCCATCCATCCAAATACAGGCCACCCCCGCACTTCCGATTTAGCGACAAAACGGACGGGTTTAAATGCATTAATCACATGAATGTCTAACCAAGAGACATGATTTGATGCCAACAAATGAGGCTTAGAGAGCAATTTCTCAGCGCCAATCACACGCAACTGAATATGAAAAATTTTTAATAATTTCTTAGACCATTGTTGTATGCGGCGATCTTTCTGATCTCGATTTAGCCAGGGAAACAGGAGAAATAGTTTGCAGACTCCACAAATCACATGCGTCAGGATTTGCATCCATATCCAATAGCGAAGCCAACTGCTTGGGGCTGAGGTGGGAATTGAGATGGGGTTTGATTGTGAATACTTCATATCTAGCCGTAATATAAATCAAGTCATCAAACTGTCGCAAAAGTGTCATGAGGTCTTCATAATGAATCGGCTTAATACGTACTCATGACGCATTACAGAGCGATTTGGATTTCAGATATACACCTAGGAACATCAGGGTGTCAGGCAAACTACCTCCTCGATTTCTTAAAACATAATGAAGCTGATCAGATTTACCTGGTGGGCGACATTATCGATGGTTGGCGTTTAAAGCAGTCGTTTTACTGGCCACAGAGCCACAATGATGTCGTTCAAAAGTTATTACGCAAAGCCCGTAAGGGTTCTGAAGTTATTTATATCCCTGGTAACCATGACGAAGCAGCTCGGCAGTACTTTGGAATGTCCTTTGGTGATATCAAGGTTCAAGAAGAGGTCATACATACAACCTTAGATGGACGGAAGCTGTGGGTAACCCATGGCGATTTATTTGATGGCGTAATGCAATACGCTAAATGGCTTGCCTATGTCGGCGACTCACTGTATTCCTTCATTTTGTATATCAATCGTTACTTCAATATGTTGCGCGTCAAGATGGGATTGCAATACTGGTCCCTCTCCCAATATCTCAAGCATCAAGTAAAAAATGCCGTCAGCTACATAGCTGACTTTGAGCACATCATGGCCAGAGAAGCCCGCCTAAGAAATTGTGATGGCGTCGTATGCGGCCATATCCATAAGGCAGAAATTCGTGAAATCGATGGTCTGTTGTATTGCAACGATGGTGATTGGGTCGAAAGTCTATCAGCACTAGTAGAGACCACGACCGGTGAACTGAAAATTATCTACTGGACACATATTCATGGTGACCCCGTAGAAGCACCTGAAATTACTCTCCAACCCGAGCTTGCAACACTGATTAAAGAGGCTACTGTATGAAAATAATGATCATTACTGATGCATGGGATCCACAAGTCAATGGTGTTGTAAGAACGCTCAAACAAACAAGGGCTGAACTCATTGGCATGGGTCATGAAGTCGAAATGATTACCCCGACTGGTTTTAAATCTATCCCCTGCCCTACCTATCCTGATATTGCCCTGTCCTTATTTCCGGGAAAAGAAGTAGCTCGCCGCATTAAAGCATTTGCACCCGATGCCATGCATATTGCTACAGAGGGTCCTTTGGGGTTATCAGCACGCTCTTATGCTGTAAAGAATCATTTGCCATTCTCTACGGCCTATCACACGCGTTTTCCTGAATACGTTAAGGCCCGTACCGGAATTCCCTTGGCGATCACCTATGCTTTTATTCGCTGGTTTCATGGTCCCTCAATGGCAGTGATGGCACCAACCATTGTTGTAAAAGATGATCTTGAGAAGTTTGGGCTTAAAAATGTTGTGTTGTGGTCCCGGGGCGTAGATTTAGACATCTTCAAAATGCAAGAGTCCAAAGCCCTCAATAGCGCTCACCCGATCTTTTTATACGTAGGTCGAGTAGCAGTAGAGAAAAATATCAACGCCTTTTTAGAGATAGATCTTCCAGGCTCTAAATGGGTGGTTGGTGATGGTCCTGCCATGGCCGGCATTAAAGAAAAATATCCCAATATCAACTATCTTGGCGTTTTACAGCAACAAGAGTTAGCCAAGGTATATGCTGCTGCCGATGTTTTTGTCTTCCCAAGCAAAACCGATACTTTTGGGCTAGTAATCTTAGAGGCCATGGCTTGTGGCACGCCAGTCGCGGCCTATCCAGTAACAGGTCCAATTGATGTTTTAGGCAACTCTGCTGCCGGCGCAATGCATGAAGATCTTCGAGTAGCTTGTATGCAAGCACTGAAGATCCCTCGAGAACTGGCTAGAGCCCATGCTGAGCAGTTTTCTTGGAGAGCGGCATCTGAGCAGTTTGCCAAGCATCTCAAACCTGTACCCTCCACAGCAGTTCATAGTACCGCTCTCGCTTAAGAATTTATTTTGTCAGCACCTTACAACATTAAACAAAACCCGCATAAGGGTAACCGTGGCCTCACGCGTGCATGGCATGCAGCCAAGAATTCGTGGTGCGGCATAGTCTACGCATTTCAAGAGGAAAGTGCTTTTAGACAAGAACTTTTCCTGCTTGCGGTGCTGAGCCCAGTTGCCCTTTTCTTGCCAATTAGCCCTCTTGAGAAATGCGCCCTCATTGCATCGCTCATCCTGGTTTTAGTGGTCGAACTACTGAACTCTAGCGTCGAGGCGGCTATCGATCGCATTTCATTTGATCATCATGATCTATCGAAAAGAGCAAAAGATTTTGGTTCTGCTGCAGTCATGCTCACCCTACTGATTTCCGCCTTATTGTGGGCAACGATTTGCTTACCCCTTGTCATCAAATAGTAATACCTCTTTTTTACTATTGATTATTAATACTTAAGGAAAACTATGTCTGACATTCCAAATCCTCTTGCTGCCTTTGATCTCTTTAATTCTCGCTTTGAAGTAAAGCCAAAGAAGATTAAAAAGAGCAAAACTGAAGCGATTAAAAAACTCTTTTCTAAAAAAATGGCGAAGAAGTTATTTGGTAAGAAATTTGCCACTAAAGCCAGAGCTGAGCTGAGGACTATAGAGCCAGTTGCCGAGAAAGCGATCGCCAAGCCAAAGCGCCCTGCATTTCAAATTACTTGGGCTAGTAACGCCAGTGAAATTAAAGAGGCACAGCGCCTGCGCTACAAGGTGTTTGCAGAAGAGATGGGGGCAAAGCTTCCAAGCAATCCAGAAAACCTCGATATTGACGAATTTGATTCCTATTGCGATCATTTGCTGATACGTGATCAAGAATCATTAAAGGTAGTCGGCACCTATCGCGTACTCCCTCCGCACAAAGCACTAGAGATTGGACGTCTCTACTCTGACTCAGAGTTTGATTTAAGCCGCTTGGATCACTTGCGCCCTAAATTAGTTGAGCTCGGTAGATCTTGCGTGCATGAAGACTTTCGTTCAGGCGCAGTCATCATGGCATTGTGGAGCGGCTTAGCGCAATACATGCAAAAACATGATTATGAAATCATGCTCGGTTGTGCCAGTATCCCTATGGGTGATGGTGGTCATTTTGCAGCCAGTCTATACAACTCACTAAGCAATGATCAGATGGCCCCAGTTGAAAATCATGCTTTCCCTCGCCTACCCTTGCCACTGGAGCGACTCAATGGCGGCTTAGACGTAGAGCCTCCACCCTTGATCAAAGGTTATTTGAAGTTGGGCGCTAAGATTTGTAGCGCACCCGCTTGGGATCCAGACTTCAATACAGCAGATGTATTGACCATGTTGCGTCTATCGGAAATCAATCCTCGCTACGCAAAGCACTTTTTAGGGCTGTAAAAATTACTTCAAGCTAATGCTATAAGGTCGGCCGATACGCTCCCATTCGGCCGCTTCTTTTTGAAGGCTAAACTCTGTTAATGGATGTTCTTTAGCCCAGTCTTTTGAGAGGGTAACCAGATAGTCTCCGTTGTGCTCCGAGACTTTCACCTTGGATAAATTGACATCACTGCGCCCACGGCAAAGTACCTGCGCAAGCCGCATGCAAAACAACATATGCCAATCAGAGAAAGAGGGATTATTTGCTAACTTCCCTAACTTGCCCGCGTGGCCAATGAGTAGGGCAGCTAATCTAGCTTGATCGTTTTTTGAGAAACCTGGCATATCCGCATTACCAGCAATGTATGCAGAATGTTTGTGATATCCGTTATGCGATATCGATAAGCCGATTTCATGAAGATTGGCGGCCCATTGTAATAAGGCGATGTTATCCGCTCGGCTCTCTTCATCTGGCTTGGGTAATTGCGCCAAAAACTCAGCGGCTAGATTGCTAACGCGCTTAGCCTGCTCACGATCTACGGCGTAGCGCTGCATGAATTGCTCAACTGTCACAAAGCGCATATCCTCATGCTGCGAGCGTCCTAACAAATCGTACAGAACGCCGATTCTCAAAGCGGCATCTGTAACCTCCATGGACTCAATACCGAGTTCATCAAATACAGCAATCATGATGGCAAGGCCACCAGGCCAAACTGAGCGCCGATCATCTTTAAGGCCCTGGAGCTCAACCTGATTGATGTGCTCATATTTGAGCAGATGCTTTTTCATGGCTCTTAAGCCATCGTGGGTAATCAAACCATCGGAGCCATCAATCTGGCCATTGAAGTTATTTTCCGCAATCAGTTCGGCTAAAGCACGTGCGGTTCCTGAAGAGCCGATAACTTGCTTCCAGCCAGACTTGAGATAGGCCTCGGAAATCACCTGAATTTCTCTTCTTGCCGCTAGCTCTGCCTCTTTAAAAGCATGAGAATCTATATTGCCCTTAGGGAAGAATGTCAGGCTATGAGAAACGCAGCCGATATATAAGCTTTCCATCAACTTGGGCTCATAACCTTTGCCAATAATCAGCTCGGTAGAGCCTCCACCAATATCGACCACCAAGCGATTGCCCTGTACTGCTGGTACTTCATGAGCGGCACCAATATAGATTAAGCGAGCTTCTTCTACGCCTGCAATAACTTCAATAGGAAAACCTAAGGCCTCCTCAGCTTCTTGGATAAAGTGAGGTGCATTTTTAGCTACTCGCAAGGTGTTAGTGGCAACAGCACGCACATTGGCAGGATCAAACCCCCGAATGCGCTCACCAAAGCGCCGAATTGCTGTAATACCCCGCTGATAAGCATCATTGCCCAATAATTTGTTATCAGTTAATCCAGCAGCCAAACGGACAGACTCACGCAGCGTATCAATCGGACGCAGCTGAGTGCCCGAGGGCGTCTTGACGACTTGGGCCACTAACATACGAAAGCTATTAGACCCAAGGTCGACTGCAGCGACGAGATCAGTAGCATTCATTAGGGATTTATTTTGTTGTAAGGCCACAGCATTTCCAATAGAAGCAGGTTTACTTGAATATGTCTATTTTATGAAACTCTGATGACATATTCGTGAAACGAGACCCTAGTCTACTGGGAAGTAGCTTAGGCGGCTAAGTTTTGCTCTGCACTAGAGCAATCTTGGCTTCCAAAGCTGCAAAAAATACAGCAATCTCCTGATCTCGGCTTCAAAATAGTGCTGCAACTTGGGCAGCGATATAGATGTTGAGAATAACCTTGCGGGATCTCTAGAGCTTCTTGTCCGAGGCAGTTAGGGCAGGTAATGGTGGTATGTAGTGAACTCACGGGGTTGATCATGAACTGCAACTATTACAAAATGAAGACAGTCAAAATATCAAGCGCCAAGCCCTACCCGATAGGAAAAAATAGTTTTGTCATATTACTTTGCTAGAGTGTGTCGGTTCTGATTACTTTTACCCGGATACCCATGAGCGAATATAAATATGAAGATGCTGTAAAACAGCTACAAGAGTCTGGTGCTATTGGTCTACAAGACTTTAAGAACCTATCCTATGATGACCTGAACGAGCTACTTGAAGAAATCAAGGTGTGGTGCCTGTATGCCAATGGTAAGTTAGATAAGTTACCTAAAGAGTCAAAGAAAAAGAAGGATAAGAAAGACAAAAAGGATAAGAAAGACAAAAAGGGCTAAGCAATAGAAGTGCTCTTAAACTGAAATACGCTCCTTAGGAAATCGAAGGGTAAAGGTGCTGCCCTGTCCGGGCGTACTATTAATGATGAGTTGAGCTTGATGGCGATTGGCAATATGTTTCACAATCGCCAATCCCAAGCCAGTGCCTCCAGTATCCCTAGATCGACTTCTATCCACGCGATAAAAGCGCTCAGTTAGCCTAGAGAGATGCTCAGATGCAATACCTGGCCCCGTATCAATAACTGAAAACTCACCTTCCCCGCGCTCATTGATACTCCATCGCACCTTAATTGAAGCAGCATCTGGTGTGTATCGAATAGCATTGGAGACTAAATTGCCAAAGGCAGAAAGAATCTCCCGCTCCTCTCCCATCAAATTATTTGCATTCGAGATCTCAAAGCTAAGGGTATGATGGCCTTGAGAAAGCGCCTCTGCATCATTCTTTAACAGTGCCATCAGAGTAGCGATACTCATTTCTTGTATTGGGGCGGGCAAAGTATTTGCCTCTAAATTAGCTAAGGTCAACAAGTCTTCCACCAAACTCTTCATTCGCTGAGCCTGAGACATCATCATTTCAAAATATTGACTTTGCTGGGATCTCTCGAGATCAAGCGACTGCATAGTCTCTAAAAAACCCATCAATACAGTAATTGGCGTTCTCATTTCATGCGAAACGTTTGCTACAAAATCACGTCGCATTGCATCAGCCCTCTGCAGATCGGTTACATCCTGCACAAGCAAGAGATGGCGCTGCTCGCCGAAGGGAAAAACTTGTAATAGCAAACTGAGGTTTGAACTTGGCCCCATGCGATCCAATAGCAATGGATCCTCAAACGCTCTCTTATTAAGATACTGGATAAATTCAGGTCTGCGGATGAGAAAATTGATTCTTTGTAGTGCATCACGCTTAAAGTTCAAACCAAAGAAGCGCTCAGCAATCGCATTACACCACTCAATATGATCTTCGCTATCTAGCATCACAATGCCATTAGGAGAAGCCTGAAAAGCCTCAATAAAACGATTGTGCTGTTTTTCGATAGATAGTATCTGTTGTTTAAGATTGCGGACTAAACGCTGAAGGCGAAAAAAGATTTCCTCCCAGTAGCCGCTTGGTAAAGGCATAGATTCGACCGAATCTGATAAGGTAAATTTTCTTAAACGAGCTAAATTGATATAGGAATAAATCAAAGGCACTGCAAGCACGGATATTGCCGCCGCAACCCCCCAAAAGGGGTCCAAGTTTGAGGATGCTATGTATGCGGCGAGAAAAGCCAAGCAAACAAGCATAGTAAAGCGAGTAATAACGGATAACATTCGACAATCTTAGAGCATCTGCTCCATTGGATCCAAAACTCTAGTTTAGAGCTTGCTTCTAGTTAGGTCTGGGTTGGCATCTTGGTAATTCGATAACCGCTTCCACGAACCGTCTCTATATAGCGATCACAGTCCGCAGGCGCTAAAGCCGCCCTTAACCTTTTAATATGAACGTCTACTGTCCGCTCCTCGATATAAACCTCATTTCCCCAGACCTTATCAAGCAAATTTGTCCGAGAATGCACCCTTTCAGGATTAGCCATCAAAAACTGCAAAAGGCGATATTCGGTAGGCCCCAGGGGAATGGATTGAGGATCCATATTAGGCCAAACAGCGGTCACACGATGAGAGAGTGGATCCATTCTTAATGGGCCCACCGCCAAAGGGCCAGAGTCTTCTATTGGGGTTTGGCGGCGCAAAAGCGCCTTGACACGTGCAACCAACTCTTTGGGAGAGAAAGGTTTAGTTACATAATCATCTGCGCCAGAATCTAAGCCAAGAACCTTATCTGACTCGTCACTCTTAGCAGTCAGCATCAGAATGGGCAAAGAGCGGGTGCGCTCATTGGATCTCAACTCTTTAGCAAATTGAACGCCTGATTTACCAGGGAGCATCCAGTCCAAGATTAAAAGAGAAGGTAACTGATCTCGCATCATATTCATAGCAAGATCAGTCTGGAGCGCCCTTTCAACCTCATAGCCTGCATGAGTAAGGTTGATTGCAATGAGCTCAGCAATCGAAGGCTCATCCTCAACAACTAATATTCGGTGAGTCATCTGGGATTCCGCTTTGATTGGTTACGGTTTATTAGCCTCGCGGACCAAATCCTCATGTGGGATGTGACGCACATCAGAGCCTTTGGCAATATAAATAACGAATTCGGCAATATTCTTTGCGTGATCACCAATACGTTCAATTGCCTTAGCAATAGTCAGCATGTCCAAACCTGTTGAAATCGTATGCGGGTCTTCCATCATGTATGAAATCAGCTTACGAACAAATCCTCTGAACTCTTCATCAATCTGACGATCTTCCTGCACTACTTCTGCAGCCGCAACGGTATCTAATCTTGCGAAAGCATCTAAGCTACGACGCAAAAGAGAAATTGCCATCTGTCCGGATAAACGAATTTCAGCAACATTAATATTGTGAGTAGCTCCAGCTTCAATTAAGCGCTTGGTTCTCTTGGCAACGCGTTCAGCTTCATCACCGGCACGCTCTAAATTGGTAATCGCTTTTGAAACAGCCATAACGAGACGGAGATCTCGTGCCGTAGGCTGACGACGGGCAATGAGTTCAGTACAAGCTAAGTCAATCTGGATCTCGAGATCATTTACGAGCTTTTCGTTCTGGATGACAACATTACAAGTATCAATATCCATTTGCGTGAAAGCACGCATCGCTGTGGAGATTTGGGATTCAACAAGACCACCCATCTCTAGCAAACGGCTAGAAAGTGAATTTAAATCTGCGTCAAATTGTGATGAAAGGTGTCTATCTGGCATATATTTCTCCAATTAACCAAAACGGCCGGTAATGTAATCTTCTGTTTCTTTACGCTTAGGCTTGATGAAGATTTCATCTGTTTTGCCATATTCAATGAGGCTTCCTAGGTACATATAGGCAGTGTAATCTGACACACGGGCAGCCTGCTGCATATTGTGAGTGACGATAGCAATCGTGTACTCATGCTTAAGTTCATTAATGAGCTCTTCAATCTTACCTGTAGAAATCGGATCCAAAGCAGAAGTTGGTTCATCCAGCAAAATCACAGACGGCTTAACTGCTACCCCGCGAGCAATGCACAAACGTTGTTGCTGACCACCAGATAAGGACAAGCCGCTTTGATTTAATTTATCTTTAGCTTCATTCCACAAAGCGGCCTTATTCAAGGCCCACTCAACTCGCTCATCCATCTCAGAGCGAGAAAGCTTTTCATAAAGACGCACACCAAAAGCAATATTTTCGTAGATAGACATGGGGAATGGCGTTGGCTTCTGAAACACCATACCAATTCGTGAGCGCAATAAATTAAGGTCCTGTCCAGGCTCTAAGATATTTTGGCCATAGAAGTTAATCTCACCTTCAGCGCGTTGACCAGGGTAAAGGTCATACATGCGGTTTAAAGTTCGGAGCAAAGTGGATTTGCCGCAACCTGAGGGGCCGATGAAGGCGGTCACTTTACCTTCCTCAATATCAAGATTAATATCCTTCAAGCCCTGGAAAGATCCGTAGAAGAAGTTAAGATTGCGCACTTCAAGCGCATTCTTAGCCATAGCTTGTGGGTTTTGATTTGTTGTTTCGTTCATCCCTGCCCCTTGACTATCGACGTGATTTAAGCCAAACATTGTTTTCATATTACTCATCATCCTTGAACCTTCTGGCGAAATACCACTCGAGCTAATATATTTAAGCCCAGCACAGCAAAAGTAATTAACAGCGCGCCGCCCCAAGCAAGATCAACCCAGTTGTCATAAGGACTCATCGCAAACTGGAAAATTACCACCGGCAAGTTCGCCATGGGGGCATTCATATTGGTAGAGAAGAACTGATTATTAAGCGCGGTAAATAGCAAGGGTGCTGTTTCACCACTGACACGAGCCAAGGCTAGCAAGATACCGGTTATTACACCACTTTGCGCCGCTCTTAAAGTAATCATAAATGCCACTTTCCACTTAGGTGTACCTAAAGCATAAGCGGCCTCTCGCAAACTACCAGGCACTAAACGCAACATATTCTCGGTGGTACGCACCACTACAGGAATAGCAATTAAGGCTAATGCAATCGTACCTGCCCAGCCCGAAAAGTGACGGACTTGAGCTACGAAGATGGCATACACAAATAAACCAATCACGATAGAAGGAGCTGAAAGCATGATGTCAGTAACAAAGCGGGTTACCGAAGCCACCTTACTTCTATCGCCATACTCAGAGAGATATAGCCCAGCCAACACGCCAATAGGCGTACTGATTAAGGTGCAACTAGCCACAATCATGAGGCTACCTACAATCGCATTAGCTAAACCACCGCCTTCAGATCCGGGAGCAGGCGTGCTATTGAGAAACACTCCTAAATTAATCGAAGAGAATCCTTTGATAAAAAGAATGCTCAAAATCCATAAAAGGAAAACCATCCCAAGCACCATAGCCGCAGTAGAAAGGACTAGGCCAATCTTATTAGCGCGCTTGCGTTTAGCAAAGATTGCAGGATTGATATTTGACAGACCTCTCATGTTTTCAGCCCCTGTTTTTTCTCCATACTTGCCAACATCCATTTGGCGATCGCTAAGACCATGAAGGTAATCATAAAGAGCGCAAGACCTAAGGCAAACAAAGAGGAGTAATGAGGTCCTAATTCAGCTTCACCAAACTCGTTTGCGAGCGTTGATGCAATTGAATTTCCTGGGGCAAATAGTGATGCAGATAAACGATGGGCATTGCCAATCACAAAGGTCACAGCCATCGTTTCGCCGAGTGCCCTACCTAATCCCAGCATGATCCCTCCAATGACACCTGCTTTGGTGTAAGGCAATACAACATTTTTAACCACTTCCCAAGTAGTACAGCCAATACCGTAGGCAGACTCTTTTAAAACTGGGGGAACAATTTCAAATACATCACGCATTACTGAGGCGATAAAAGGCAGGATCATCATCGCCAAAATGAGTCCAGCACAAAGAATGCCGATACCATTAAATGCGCCAGAAAATAGAATTCCAAAGCCTGGAATTTGACCCAGAGTGGCGGCTAATGCAGGCTGGATGTAATCAGCAAACAAAGGAGCAAAGATGAAGAGGCCAAACATACCGTAGATGATGGAAGGGACTGCAGCTAGTAATTCAACTGCTGTGCCTAATGGCCTACGCAAGGAGCTTGGACATAGCTCTGTTAAAAATACTGCAATACCAAAACTTAAAGGTACCGCAATCAGCAAGGCGATAAAAGAGGTAATCATAGTTCCATAGATTGCGATTAATCCACCAAACTCCCCATTAACAATATCCCACTCTTTGGTAAAGAAGAATCCAATACCAAATTTATCGAGTGCTGGCCAAGCGTTAATGATGAGTGAAATGATGATGCCGATCAGAACAATCAGAACTGATAATGCAAAAAATTGGGTAATTGCATGAAACAGAAAGTCTTGAATACGCTGTAACTTAGCAATACGAAGCGCCTGAGGCGTCGGAGCTGAGTGAGACTGGGTCGATTCAATCATAAATTACGCTTATTTAAATATTGAAACAGCTCCACTTTTGGTGGAGCTGTTATGCATAATGATTAAGAAATCTTAATCATTGAACCTTACTTAGTAACAACCTTTGCAAATACATTCTTACGGATGAAATCTGTTGTGACGTCAGGCATTGGCACGTAATCTAACTCTTCAGCCATCTTCTTGCCATCTTTGAATGCAAAGTCAAAGAACTTAATTACTTCAGCAGCGTTGGATTTATTTTCTGGATTCTTGTACAAGAGGATGAAAGATGCACCAGTGATTGGCCATGATTTAGCACCAGCAGCATTGGTAATGAATGTACCCATACCTGGAATCTTGGACCAATCTGTTCCAGCAGCTGCAGCAGCAAAGGTGATGTCATCAGGCTGAACAAATTGGCCATCTTTGTTCTTCATAGAAACGCTAATCATTTTATTTTTCTTGGCGTAGGCATACTCAACATAACCAATAGCGCCTTTAACACGCGATACGTTTGCAGCAACACCTTCGTTACCCTTACCGCCAACGGATGAGACAGCAGGCCATTTAACAGCAGCACCCTCACCTACAGCATCTTTCCAGTTCTGACTAACTTTTGCCAAGTAGTTTGTAAAAATCGCAGTAGTTCCTGAACCATCAGCACGATGAACTACAGTAATTGGCAAGTCAGGCATCTTCATACCTGGGTTATTCAACACAATACGCTTGTCATTCCAGTTAACAATGATGCCCTGAAAAATATCAGATAAGGTATCCGGCGATAACTTCAGCTCATATGGCTTTACGCCTTCTACGTTAATTACAGGCACTACTCCGCCAATGATGGCTGGGAACTGAACCATGCCATCTTTTTCTAATTCTTCAAACTTCACTGGATTGTCAGTTGCACCGAAATCAACAGTTTTTGCTTTGATTTGCTTAACACCACCGGAAGAACCAATAGATTGGTAGTTCAGGTTAGAGCCGGTTTTTGCTTTATAGGCTTCGGCCCATTTAGCGTAAATTGGGTATGGGAATGTTGCGCCAGCACCAGTCATATCCGCGGCAAAAGCAACTGGGGCCAATGAAATTGCGCTAATAACCAACGCTTTTTTCAAAAATGAGTTCATGTGGATCGTTCCTCAGATAAATTACGCAACATTGCGATATGAGGACGATACGATGTCAGTATGACTCTTTTGTGACAAGTGTTTTAATTAAAATTAATTCAATTAAATCAATTACTTATGATTTTGGTATTAGATCGGCGATGCTCTTAGCTGAGTTCATAGCTACATTGCCATCCTGAGCCTCAACCATGACCCGCAGGACGGGTTCTGTACCCGAAGCGCGGATAAGCACCCTACCCGTGCCTTTTAGATCGCTCTCCACCTGGCTAATCTTAGATTTGAGGGTGTTGTCAGCCTTCCAGTCATAGCCCGGCTTGAATTTAATATTGAGGAGCGCCTGGGGAAAGATTGTTACGGAGTCTAGGAGTTGGGCTAAGCCCTTCTTGGTCTGGCTCATCGCTGCCAGTACCTGCAGTGCAGCAATAGTGCCATCACCGGTTGAGTGCTGATCCAAACAAAGCAGATGACCTGAGCCTTCACCACCAATAATCCAACCTTTTTGTTTGAGTAACTCCAAGACATAACGGTCGCCTACGTTGGCGCGCTCAAATCCAATTCCTAAACCCTTAATCGCATTTTCCACGGCAAGGTTCGTCATCAAGGTGCCAACCACCCCTCCAATTGCATGGCCACGATCAATCCGGTCTTTGGCAAGAACGTATAGGAGCTCATCGCCATTAAATAATCGGCCAGAGGCATCGACCATTTGTAAGCGATCGGCATCACCATCCAAAGCAATGCCGAGATCTGCATTAGCTTCTTTAACCTTAGCAATTAATGCTGCAGGGGCTGTGGCGCCAAAGCCATCGTTAATATTGCGACCATCCGGACTCACGCCAATCGAAATGACCTCTGCGCCCAGCTCATGAAAAACATGAGGCGCGGTATGGTACGCAGCTCCATGAGCGCAATCTACAACCAACTTCATGCCCTTGAGGTTTAACTCACCGGGGAAAGTAGATTTACAGAATTCAATGTAGCGACCTGCAGCATCATCAATACGAAATGCTTTACCTAATTCTTTTGAGCTAACACAACCCATCGGTTTAGCGAGCTCGGCTTCAATAGCCAGCTCAAACTCATCGCTTAACTTACCGCCTTCTGCGGAAAAGAATTTAATACCGTTATCTTGATAAGCATTGTGTGAAGCGGAGATGACTACACCTGCAGATAAGCGCAATGCTTTAGTAAGGTAAGCAACCCCAGGAGTTGGCATTGGGCCGCACAACATCACATCGACACCTGCGGCAGCAAAGCCTGCCTCTAAAGCAGCTTCTAGTAGGTAACCTGAAACACGCGTATCTTTACCAATCAAAATCTTGCAGCGCTCTCCAGGCTTTGCTTGGTTACTCAGTACTTTGCCGGCCGCATAGCCAAGACGGGTAATAAACTCCGGAACAATCGGAAATTGCCCCACTTCACCGCGGATGCCATCGGTACCAAAGTATTGTTTTTTCATGGGCTTGATTATAAAACTTGTGGCTATTTGACTAAACAGATTATTCCTGAATAGCCTCCCAGAGCTTCAAGGAGTCGACTGTTTCCTGAACGTCATGGACGCGAATGATACGAGCCCCCCGATCGGCAGCCAGAATAGCGGCTGCCACACTAGGTGCTACACGGTCATTGGTATCGCGACCCGTTAATTTTCCCAACATAGATTTACGAGACATCCCCGCCAATACCGAGTAACCCAATTGCGAAAATTGATCAAAGTCGGCCAGCATCTTAAGGTTGTGTTCCAGACTTTTACCAAAGCCAAAACCAGGGTCAATGACGATGCGGTTTTGAGCAACACCCTTCTCTTGCAGTGACTTTGTGCGCTCTTGTAAAAACTGTTTCACTTCTGCGATGACGTCTTGATATTCAGGATCAAATTGCATAGTCTGTGGATCGCGCTGCATGTGCATTAGGATAAGGCCGCACTGTTTGCTTGGATTGCGCTGATCACTCTCAATAATAGCCTCTACCGCACCCTCTTGTCGCAATGCCCAAATGTCATTAACGAAATCAACTCCAGCCTTAAGAGCTTGACGCATAGTCTCGGCTTTGTATGTATCAATTGATAAAGCGACGCCACAATCTTTTAAAGCCTCTATCACTGGCAAGACGCGATCTAATTCTTCTTGCAGAGAGACGGGTTCAGCACCAGGGCGAGTCGACTCACCGCCGATATCAATTATGTCTGCACCATCAGCAATCATGCGCTCCGCTTGAGCAATAGCATCACTTGGAGTTCTGAACTTGCCACCATCCGAAAAGGAATCTGGCGTGGCATTGAGAATACCCATCACTAGTGGGCGCTGACGTTTGCTAAAGTCAAAAAGAAAACGCCCGCAACACCATGTTGCGGGCAGAGTTTGCTTGCTCACTTTGCTAAGCAGTGGCTGGAGCAGCCCCGGCAGCAGGACCAGGCGTACCAGCAGAGTTACCAAACTGGGTTGCTGGTGGTGGCTTCGGAGCGCGTGGTGGGCGACCTTCCATGATGTCGGTAATCTGCTCGGCATCAATAGTTTCCCATTCAAGCAAAGCAGTCACCATGGCTTCAACCTTGTCACGGTTTTGCTCGAGGATCGATCTTGCCAATGCGTACTGACTATCCACCAAGGCACGAATCTCTGCGTCCACCTTTTGCTGAGTTAACTCTGAAACCGTCTTCGAGCTATTACGCCCAAAAATACTTTCAGACTCGGTATCGACATAAACCATCGTACCCAAGCTATCACTCATGCCATAACGGGTGACCATGTCACGGGCCATTTTGGTGGCACGCTCAAAGTCATTTGAAGCGCCCGTACTCATCGAGTGTAAGAACACTTCCTCAGCAGCGCGGCCGCCAAACAAAATCGCTAACTCTTCCAACATGCGATCTTTGTACAAGTTCACACGATCAAACTCAGGCAGCTGCCATGTCACACCTAAAGCCATGCCGCGCGGCATGATAGTGACTTTATGGACTGGATCAGCCTTAGGCAATATTTTGGCAACTACAGCATGACCAGACTCGTGATACGCCGTGTTACGACGCTCTTCTTCACGCATTACTGCAGACTTGCGCTCAGGACCCATATAGATCTTGTCTTTTGCATCTTCAAAGTCTTTCATATCGACGGCACGCTTATTACGACGTGCTGCAAACAATGCAGACTCATTGACCAAGTTTGCTAAATCTGCGCCCGAGAATCCAGGGGTACCACGTGCCAATACGGCCGCATCCACATCTGGATCAATTGGAACTTTGCGCATATGCACTTGCAAAATTTGCTCACGACCACGAATGTCTGGCAAGCCAACATGCACTTGACGATCAAAACGTCCTGGACGCAACAAGGCCTTATCTAACACGTCGGAACGGTTAGTTGCAGCAACAACGATCACACCGCTATTACTTTCAAAACCATCCATCTCTACCAACATTTGGTTGAGAGTTTGTTCACGTTCATCATTACCGCCGCCCATACCAGCACCACGATGACGACCAACCGCATCGATCTCATCAATGAAGATGATGCAAGGAGAATTTTTCTTGGCGTTCTCAAACATGTCGCGCACACGAGAGGCGCCAACACCAACAAACATCTCCACAAAGTCTGATCCAGAGATGGAGAAGAAGGGAACCTTTGCTTCGCCTGCAATCGCACGCGCCAACAAGGTCTTACCGGTACCTGGAGGACCTACCAGTAATATGCCATGCGGAATACGACCACCGAGCTTTTGAAACTTTTGCGGATCCTTGAGGAAGTCCACAATCTCGAAGACTTCTTCTTTTGCTTCATCGCAACCAGCAACATCAGCAAAAGTAACCGTATTGCTGTTCTCATCAATCAAGCGCGCTTTGGATTTGCCGAAAGAGAATGCACCGCCCTTACCCCCACCCTGCATCTGACGCATCATGAAGAACCAGAAACCAATAATCAATAAAGTAGGTCCAAGGTAATACAAAGCAGAAACCAACATATTCGGCTCATCATCTGCTTTACCAGTGACCTGGACACCAAACTTCATCAGGTCGCCAACCATCCAGATATCTCCCGGGGAGATGATGGAATATTTGTTGCCGTCGTTTGGAGTCACTTGCAATGTGCGACCTTGCACATCCACTCGCTTGACTTTGCCTGCTTTGGCATCATCCATGAATTGAGAATACGTGACTTGATTCTGATCTTTAGGCTTGTCGAACTGTTTAAAAACAGTGAACAAGACCAAACCCACAATGAGCCACACACCGATTTTTTGCAACATATTGCTATTCAAAAGGAGACCTTTGCCGGATTAATCCGGGAGTTAAAGCGGATTGCTATACCTAAGTATTTGATTCTACTACTAGGCTTTTTCAATAGCGAAGAGCTAATTTATTTTATAAACCCCTTCTTTTGGGGGGTTATTTGGGTGCTTTAAGGTCTCGGCCGAGTAAAAAGATTTCTGAGGACTTGGCTCTAGAGGCTTTTGGCTTTCTGGAAGCCACTGATTTAAAGACCTTTTTAAAGGATTCCACGATCTGACTGTAGCCGCTACCGTTAAAGCACTTAATCAATAAAGCCCCATCAGACTTCAAGTGCTGAACTGAAAAATCCAAGGCAATTTCAGCCAAAAAGGCCATTCGGGCCGCATCCGCCACCCCCACTCCGGATAAATTAGGGGCCATATCAGACATCACAAAATCGACTTTTCCACCTGCATTTGCCGGTAAAAGTGCCTCCAGCGCCTTTAAACCCTCATCCTCGCGAAAATCCCCCTGAATAAAGGAAACGTCTGCAATATCCTCCATCGGCAGAATATCGATCGCAATAATGATTCCATCTGGCTTACCAGATTCAATATTGGGGTTATTTTTACCGAGCTCAGTCAGGCGATTGCGGGCGTACTGAGACCAGCTCCCAGGGGCGCTTCCGAGATCCACAATCGTCATACCTGCTTTGATGAGTCGATCCTGCTCATCTATTTCGCTCAGCTTATACACGGCTCGTGCGCGATAACCCTCTTTTTGAGCCATCTTCACGTACGGATCATTTAGGTGATCCTGTAACCAACTTTTATTAAATTTATTCTTTGCCACAACTTACCCACTTTCACTAATCATTTTCCTTGTTTATGCTCTACAAGGCAAAAGGAATCGACTGGAAACATCTTGATATTGACTCAAACAAAGCCGAAAGCCCTGTTTTACAAGCCCTAATGCTCTATCATCGAGCCCATGACTGCACTTACTATTACACCCGCACAGCGGAAATCCCTTAAAGCTGACGCTCATGGGCTCAGCCCAGTCGTCATGATTGGTGGAGATGGCCTGACCCCTGCGGTGATTAAAGAGGCTAAATCAGCCATCTCTCATCACGGCTTGATTAAAGTTCGCGTTTTTGGCGATGATCGTGAATCACGCATCGCTATCTATGAGGAGCTCTGCGACAAGCTAGGCGCCGCACCCGTTCAGCACATTGGAAAATTGCTGGTGCTCTGGAAGCCGATTGATATTGTCGATGCAGCACTCGTGAATTTGAGTAGATCTAGTAAACAAACTAAAAAGACATTACAAGCACCCCGTACTAAGCGCCAGCCAAATCGTGTGATAGCGAAAGCTGGCATTCGTACTAGCACTTCTGAGAGATCAGATCGACGCTTAGCTGCTAGCAAGTCGCCCTTTGAAAGAGCAGCTGCGGTCAAAAGCGCTGCCCCTAAGAAACGGGTTCTTCGTGCTGATGCTGCTGAATCAAAAATTGGTTGGTCTTCACCCGGCTACCGCAAAGCAGTTGCAGCACCTGCCCCAATCAAGAAACGCAAGGTACGCATGAGTAGCACTAAGAAGAAATCATTGGGCTCTTGAACTCTAGAGTATTAAAAAGTACTGTAGCTAAAAAAACGTCGCTAGTCGGCGTTTTTTATTGCACTTCTTTTAACTTGCTTTTGACTTAACTTACCTCTTAGTTAGTCGCCAGACCAAAAAGATTCCCAAAAGACTCTGCAGCATAAACAGCATGCTGGAGACGCCATGCAACCTTCCGAACACAGTGGCTGAGGGAGAAAGCATGACTGGCATACCTTGAATAAGGGCATCATCTCTCAAGGTGTTCATCCAGGGGATCAAGATAAAGCTAGCTGCGATTGCACAGAGTAGCATTGCCAATAAGAGCCAACGAATAAGCCTAAATTGATTAAGCCCGCGATTAACCAAGAGATTGGCTAGAACCATGAGACCAATGCACACAATCAAGCTGAGGTAGGCCTCCAATTTAAAGATGCTGCCAGCAACCATTCCGGCAGCTTGTCGATCAGTCATCGTACTGAAAATAGCTGGGGCAACCAAGTAGCCCACAGTCAGGATGCTGCCTACCCATAAACCAGCAATCACAATAAAAAGTCTTTGAGCCCCCATATGATTCGGAGTCTCTAAAGTCTGCATATGGACTCTGCTTTGTATTAGAGGTAACGGACCGCGAGAATCTCTACTTCGCGATTGCCGCCGGGAGCCTGAACTGCAACCACATCGCCCTCTTCTTTACCAATCAAAGCGCGAGCAATAGGCGAGCTAATCGAGATCTTATTGACTGCGATATCGGCCTCATCGTCACCTACAATTTGATAAGTGAGCTTGGTACCATCTTCTAAGTCTTCAAGATCTACCGTAGCACCAAATACTACGCGACCGTTGACATCCAAAGTGGCCGGATCAATGATTTGCGCTGCAGATAGCTTTCCTTCAAGCTCCTGAATACGACCTTCAATAAAGCCTTGCTTCTCTTTGGCAGCGTCATACTCTGCATTCTCAGATAGATCGCCTTGTGCACGCGCTTCAGAGATTGCATTAATCACGGATGGACGCTCTACATGCTTTAAGCGATGCAACTCTTCTTTCAGGAGCTCTGCGCCACGCTTGGTAATCGGAATTGTGTTCATGCTTCTTACCTCATTTAATTTAATTGAGAGTCTTGTGTAGATTTTGCAATGAATACACCTCAAGCGACCCTTTGTTACCATTTTGAGATGCCATCAAACCATCCATTACCGCGCGTGCCGCACTAATCGTAGTGTAGTAAGTCACATTATTAGCTTGAGCGCTAGTACGAATAGAGCGTGAATCTGCAATTGCAGTACGAGTTTCATCAACAGTAGTAAATACCAGAGAGATCTCACCATTCTTGATCAAGTCAACAATGTGTGGTCGGCCATCCTTAACCTTATTAACTACGCGTACCGGTAAGCCAGTTGCCTCAATAGCTGCGGCAGTACCTTTTGTAGCAACCATTGGGAATCCCAATTGATGCAAAAGCTTAGCAACTTCAACTGCTTTAGGCTTATCGCTATCTTTCACGGTTAACAACACAGTGCCACTCTTAGGTAATTTAATTCCGGCACCTAATTGCGATTTGAAGAGCGCCTCTCCGAAAGTTCTACCAACACCCATTACCTCACCTGTAGAGCGCATCTCTGGCCCTAAGATCGGGTCAATGCCTGGGAACTTGTTGAATGGGAACACAGCTTCTTTTACCGAGTAGTAAGCTGGCTTAACTTCATTCAGAATGCCCTGCTGTTCTAGCGTTTGACCCACCATGCAGCGAGCTGCAATCTTGGCTAACTGCAAACCAGTTGCTTTCGATACAAATGGCACGGTACGAGAGGCGCGTGGGTTCACTTCAAGCACATAGATAACATCTTTACCATCGACGTGCTGAATCGCAAACTGTACGTTCATCAAACCAACTACGTTCAGACCTTTCGCCATCGCTGCGGTTTGACGTTTGATTTCTGCAATCGTCTCGTCGGATAAGGAATACGGCGGCAATGAACAGGCAGAGTCACCTGAGTGAACACCAGCTTGCTCAATGTGCTCCATCACACCACCGATAAATACCTGCTGACCGTCACTAATGCAGTCCACATCACACTCAATCGCATCGTTCAGGAAGCGATCTAGCAATACTGGAGAGTCATGAGAAACCTTGACTGCCTCGCGCATATAGCGCTCAAGATCACGGCCATCGTGAACGATTTCCATGGCGCGGCCACCTAATACGTAGGAAGGTCGAACTACCAATGGATAACCAATTTCTTCAGCAAGCTTCAGAGCCTCATCTTCCGCACGGGCGGTACGATTAGGCGGCTGACGCAAATTCAACTCATGTAATAACTTTTGAAAGCGCTCACGATCTTCTGCAGCATCAATCATGTCTGGTGACGTACCGATAATTGGTACGCCATTAGCCTCGAGATCCAAAGCCAGCTTCAACGGAGTTTGGCCACCATACTGAACGATGACGCCTTTTGGCTTTTCAATGGCGACGATCTCTAGAACATCCTCCAGAGTCAAAGGCTCGAAGTACAAGCGATCGGATGTGTCGTAGTCAGTAGAAACCGTTTCTGGATTGCAGTTCACCATGATGGTTTCATAACCATCTTCGCGCATTGCTAAGGCGGCATGAACGCAGCAGTAATCAAACTCAATACCTTGACCGATACGGTTAGGGCCACCACCCAAAACCATAATCTTATCTTTATTGCTTGGCTGAGATTCGCACTCGCCATGCTCAGCTTCGTAGGTGGAGTACAGATACGCCGTATTCGTTGAGAACTCAGCAGCGCAGGTATCTACCCGCTTGTAGACCGGAACCACTTTGAGGCGATGACGTGCTGCGCGAACGGAAGAGGGGTCTACTCCCAATAATTTCGCTAAGCGGCGATCTGAGAAACCTTTTTGCTTAATGAAACGCAACTCCGGTGCTGACAAGCTATCGAGCTTGCGCTGCTTGAGCTCAGTCTCCATAGTGATGAGTTCTTCGATTTGCTCCAAGAACCAAGGGTCCACCTTCGTCTCGTTGTAAACCTCATCCAAGCCCATACCCATACGGAAAGCATCTGCCAAATACCAAATACGATCTGGGCCTGGCTCACCGATTTCTTGAATGATGTCATCCAGATCAGTAGAAACTTCATCAAGACCATCAACACCAACCTCTAAACCCCGTAATGCTTTTTGGAATGATTCTTGGAATGTACGGCCAATAGCCATCACCTCGCCCACGGACTTCATCTGCGTGGTTAAACGTGAATCTGCTTGCGGGAACTTCTCAAACGCAAAGCGAGGAATCTTTGTCACAACATAGTCAATCGATGGCTCAAAGGATGCGGGAGTTGCGCCACCAGTGATGTCATTTTTTAACTCATCTAAGGTGTAACCCACTGCCAGCTTCGCAGCGATCTTAGCAATCGGGAAACCAGTTGCTTTAGAAGCCAATGCAGATGAACGTGATACACGTGGGTTCATCTCAATGACGATCATGCGACCATCGACTGGGTTAATCGAGAACTGCACGTTTGAACCACCAGTATCCACACCAATCTCACGCAAAACCGCAATCGAAGAGTTGCGCAGAATTTGATACTCTTTGTCCGTCAAAGTTTGCGCAGGAGCAACCGTAATCGAGTCACCAGTGTGCACACCCATTGGGTCTAAATTTTCAATTGAGCAAACGATGATGCAGTTATCGGCACGGTCACGCACCACTTCCATCTCGAACTCTTTCCAACCCAAGAGGGACTCTTCAATCAAGAGCTCGCGGGTTGGTGATAAATCTAAACCGCGTTTACAAATCTCTTCGAATTCTTCGCGGTTATAAGCGATACCACCGCCTGATCCGCCCATAGTGAATGAAGGCCGAATCACGACTGGGAAACCTAAGCTGCCAGTTTCTTTCTGAATACGTTGCTGTACTTCATGGGCTTCATCCATGGAGTGCGCAATGCCAGACTTCGCAGATCCTAGACCAATCTTGGTCATCGCATCTTTAAACTTTTGACGGTCTTCCGCTTTATCAATCGCCTCTGGTGAAGCGCCAATCAATTCGCAACCGTATTTTTCAAGAACACCGTGGCGATGTAAATCGAGTGCGCAGTTCAAAGCAGTTTGACCGCCCATCGTTGGCAAAATGGCATCGGGTTTCTCTGTGGCAATAATGCGTTCCACTACCTCCCAAGTAATTGGCTCGATGTATGTCACATCCGCCATCTCTGGGTCAGTCATGATGGTGGCAGGATTGCTGTTCACCAAAATAACTTTGTAACCTTCATCACGCAGGGCTTTACAAGCTTGTGCACCAGAATAATCAAACTCACAGGCCTGTCCAATCACAATTGGACCAGCGCCAATAATGAGAATGCTCTTAATGTCGCTACGCTTAGGCATTATTTGCCCCCCTTATTACCAACAGCTGCAGCATTCATGAGCTCCACAAAACGATCAAATAAATAGGCAATATCGTGAGGGCCCGGTGAGGCCTCAGGGTGCCCTTGGAAACACAAAGCAGGCTTATCTTTCCAAGCCAGGCCTTGCAGTGATCCATCAAATAAAGACACGTGCGTAACACGAATATTGTCAGGTAAAGTTTTCGCATCAACTGCAAAGCCATGATTCTGAGAAGTAATCGCTACGCGCCCCGTATCCAAATCTTTTACAGGGTGGTTTGCACCATGGTGACCAAACTTCATTTTCAAGGTTTTAGCGCCAGCAGCTAAACCCATAATTTGGTGGCCCAAGCAAATGCCGAAAGTCGGAACACCCTTCTCAATAATTTCTTTTGCAGCAGCAATTGCGTAATCGCAAGGACCAGGATCTCCGGGGCCATTTGATAAGAACACACCGTCGGGATTCATTGCTAACACTTCGGCGGCACTGGTTTGCGCAGGAACAATAGTTAACTCGCAACCACGTTCGGTGAGCATGCGCAAAATATTGCGCTTCACACCAAAATCATAGGCAACGACTTTTTTGATTGGCTTGCTGACATCTAAGGATCTGTATGCAGGGGCATCGTCAGGGCCATGCAGGTCCCACTCAGCTTCACGCCATTGGTATGGAGTTTTTGTTGTCACGACTTTAGCCAAATCTAAACCAGCCATACCCGGGAAGGCTTTAGCCAGTTCCAAGGCTTTCTTACCGAGGGCCTCTACGTCATCACCCATCTTGCCGGCGACAATCGCGCCAGACTGGGCGCCCTTATCACGCAGAATACGAGTGAGCTTACGGGTGTCGATACCAGAGATGCCCACTACGCCCGCTTTTATGAGGTAGCTATCCAGACTTTCTTCAGAACGGAAATTCGAGACACGCTTAGAAAGGTCTTTCACAACCAAGCCAGCCGCATGAATCTGATCGGACTCAGCATCTTGCCCATTTACCCCAACGTTTCCGATGTGTGGATAAGTCAAGGTGACAATTTGGCGTGAATAACTAGGATCAGTAATGATCTCTTGATAGCCAGTAAGTGCGGTATTGAAAACAACTTCGCCGGTAGTGTCGCCAGGAGCGCCAATACTAAAACCGGGAAATATAGTGCCGTCAGCTAAAGCCAACACGGCGGGAGGAAAAGAAGGAAGCAAGGGTGACAAACCATCTCCAGTCCCTGCTCCATCCGACGCTCAACACCCCAAAAAGACCAACCCAGAAATGTTTGTGCGGGAGGTGAGTGTCTTTAAGCGCTAGGGTAATTTATTAAGTTTTGAACCCATCAATCATACCATTTTTGCGTATAAACCCTTGGATTCCCAGCCAATCGGGCTTGCAAGGTAACAAGCCCCTGAGTCACACGACACAGGGGCTTGTTTTTGATGCTACCAAGCTAGGTTTAAGACTTTGCGCTGTGTTCGATGATGGTCTTAATTTGAGCTAAAACGGTTTGATCTTCCATGGTACTGATATCACCTGGATCGCGCCCCTCAGCTACAGCCTGGAGAGCGCGGCGGACGATCTTGCCTGAACGTGTCTTGGGCAAAGCCGTAACCACATAAACGCGGCCTGGACGAGCAATTGCACCTAATGTGGTGTCGACAGTTTTCATGCACTCTGCTTCTAGAGTAGCTGTATCAGAGGCATCCTTTGGAATCACAAAGGCGATCGCAGCCTGGCCCTTGAGTTTGTCCTCAATGCCCACTACTGCCACTTCTGAGATATTTGGGTGACCAGAAATACTCTCTTCGATCTCGCGGGTGCCTAAGCGATGACCAGCAACGTTAATCACATCATCGGTTCGTCCTAAGATAAAGAAGTAGCCATCCGCATCTTTAATGCCCCAATCAAAAGTAGAGTAAATCATCTTACCGGGGATAGTTTCCCAATAAGTACTCACAAAACGCTTATCGTCACCCCAAACGGTTTGCATACAGCCTGGAGGCAAAGGCCCTTCAATCGCAATAACGCCCTTCCGATCTGGTCCCAATTCTTCCGAAGTAGCATCATCCAATAGCTTCATGTTGTAACCAAATGACGGAACACCAGGCGAACCAAACTTGTGTGGCATCACTTCCACGCCACGCTGAATTGCCAACATCGGCCAACCTGTTTCTGTCTGCCAATAGTTATCCACGATCGGCTTCTTAATCGCATCATGAATCCATGTTGCTGTTGGCTCATCTAGAGGCTCGCCTGCCAAGAATAAAGCTCGCAAGCTCGAGAGATCGTATTTAGTCAAGAAGGCAGGATCTTGTTTCTTGAGAACACGAACTGCAGTTGGTGCAGAGAACATGACTGATACTTTGTACTTCTCAACCAGCTCCCACCAAATACCTGCATCAGGACGCAAGGGCGTACCTTCATAAAGAATGGTTGCCATGCCGTTCAGCAATGGTGCGTAAATGATGTAGCTGTGGCCCACCACCCAACCAATATCTGACGTACAGAACATGGTCTCGCCAGGATTACCGCAGAAGATATGCTTCATAGTGGAAGCCAAGGCAACTGCATAACCACCGGTGTCACGTTGTACACCTTTAGGTTTACCAGTGGTGCCAGAGGTATACAAAATATATGAAGTGTGAGTTGCATCCACCCACTCAATCGGCACTAAATCATTGAGGTGTTTCTGGCGCTCGGTTGCGTAATCCAAGTCGCGACCAGCCACTGCGGTGAACTCAGTCAGGCCACGATTCACGATCAGGACTTTTTCAGGCTTGTAGCTCGCCAGCTTGATTGCCTCATCGAGCAAAGGCTTATAAGGGACTGCCTTACCACCACGCGCGCCCGCTTCTGCAGTTACAATCATTTTCGGTTTTGCATCATCGATACGTGATGCCAAACTATGGGATGCAAAGCCACCAAACACCACGGAGTGAATTGCACCAATGCGTGCACAAGCGAGCATTGCGAAACAAGCCTCAGCAATCATCGGCATGTAAATCAGCACACGATCGCCCTTTTGAACGCCGTTCGCTTTGTAGATGGCCGCAATACGATTGACCTCTTCGTAAAGCTCTTTAAATGTGTATGCTTTTTCTAGATTGGTTTCTGTTGAAACAGCGACTAGAGCGATCTGCTCAGCACGATCTTTGAGGTGACGGTCAACTGCGTTGTAGCAAAGATTGGTTAAGCCACCCTCAAACCATTTGGCAAACGGAGGGTTTGCGTAATCCAGAACTTTGTGAAATGGCTTTTCCCAATGAATAAGCTTTGACTGCTCTCCCCAGAATCCATCTGGGTCTTTAATGGAGCGTTCGTGTTCTGATTTATAGGACATGGTCAACCTAAATAAGTAAATTAAAGTGTCTGGGTTTACTGAATCTTGCTGGCCCCCTTGCCAGTTGAAGCCTTGGGAGTCGAGCTAGTTGTATTCGAAGATCCATTTTTCGCAGATTTTGCAAGTCCTGTCGATGCGGATTTATGCTGATTTGCAGAAGAATTACCCTTAGCTGAAGCTTTTACAGGCTTAGTAACAGGGCATTTAGCCCCCTTTGCGCATTTTTTTGGCGCTGACTTATCCAAATTGAGACTGCCGTTTTCGGCTAATGCCACTGAGATATCCCCTGGGCGCTGGCTAGTTTTAGGCACTAGAACCGTTGAACCTGACCGAATTCTCATACTTTTGGGAATGCCATTGACTGCTCGTAAAGTTTCAGCATCAACACCTAGCGTTTTTGCGGCTTGCTCAACTGATTCCGTCTTGGTCACCTGTACTGCCGACCAAGAAGATAGTGGCTTGGTGTACTTCTTGAGATTTTCCTGGAAAACCTCGGCATGTCCAAACGGTAGCAAGATTTGCTGATTAGCGTTACTCAAGATGACCGGCTTATTAAATGAGGGATTCAGACTATGAAACTCGTCCTCCGGAATTTCGCTCAACTGTATTACCAGAGCCACATCGATATCAGACCCGACATCCACAGCAACGAAATAAGGATGGTTTTCTAAATCCGGCAGAACAATGCCATAAGCTTTGGGATCCAAAACAATCTGCCGGTAAGCCATTAACTTCGGAACATAGTTTCGAGTCTCATTGGGCATCTTGAGACTCAGGTAATCCGTAGGGAGCCCTGCAGCAAGATTGCGTTTCTGTGCTTTTGAGACATTCCCTGCGCCCCAGTTGTAGGCAGCCAAAGCGAGATCCCAACTGCCAAACTGCTTATGCAAACGTTGCAAGTAATCCAAGGCCGCATCAGTAGACTGCAAGACATCTCTACGCTCATCCCTAAAAACGTTTTGCGTTAATCGAAAATCTTTACCAGTTGCAGGCATAAATTGCCACAAGCCCATAGCCTTTGCACTAGATTTGGCGTGCGTCACAAATGCGCTTTCGACAAACGGAAGTAAAGCGATCTCTGTTGGCATCTTGCGTGCATTCACCTCTTGCACGATATAAAACAAGTAGCGTGAGGAACGAGCCATTGAGCGATGAACATAGTCTGGGCGGGCACTAAGCCAACGTACTTGTTCGATCTCCAGCGGCGTATTCATGGGCGCCATCTCAAAGCCATCCCGAATCCGAATCCAGAGGTTGCTCGATGGTGCGTACAAGTCGCTTACGGATTGATTTTTTAGATTTACCCGTTTTGCGTTAGAGGCGCGGGGATCCTGACGTGTCGGCACATCAGAGGACCAATCTCCAGTGCTGGCACAACCCGTTAATACCGTAATCAGTGATATCACCGCATAACGCCACAACATCAGAACCGATCCTTCCACGCCCGAATTACTGCCAAGACATGTGCTGGCGTAGGTAGAGATTTTTCACCGGAGACCTCGAGAGCGGCATCGATCACGGCCGGTTGATCACAACGCATAAATGGATTCACTTGCAATTCTTGCCCGATGGTCGTTGGTAATGTTGGTAGATGTTGATCGCGCAGAGCTTTAGCAGTTTGCGCCCAAGTAATCAGATTGGCATTATTGGGCTCAACCGCCAGCGCAAAGCGAATATTGGATAAGGTGTATTCATGGGTGCAATACACCAGCGTATTTTTGGGCAAAGCGATAAACTTCGCGAGAGACTGGCTCATCTGCGTTGGAGTACCCTCAAACAAACGACCGCAGCCAGACGCAAACAAGGTATCACCACAGAACAGCATAGGCTCAACTACATTGGCCTGCATGTTCGCAAAGTAAGCAATATGACTCAAAGTATGGCCAGGCACTTCGTAAACCTCAAGGCTAAGACGTGGCGCAGCTACTTCTATCTTGTCACCCTCCATCAAGGCATTGGTACGACCCGGAATATCAATCGCGGCAGGGCCATAAACTGGGATAGTCGAACCAAGGGTATTGAGTAAAGTCAGAATGCCGCCAGTATGATCTGCATGGTGATGGGTAATTAAAATACCAGTCAGAGTCAACTTATTTTGGTCGAGATATTGCAGTACGGGGGCAGCATCACCTGGATCAACAATCAAGGCAGACTGGCCATCATGGATACACCAAAGGTAATTGTCATCAAAAGCCGGTATCGGCCAAACTTGCAATAAAGTATTCTTCACCATAGACCGATGATACCAACCCCACCCGCCCCCTCTCAGATGCCCGCACCACCATGGAGTTCGTGGGAAAAATGGCTGCAATCGCCTCCTGGGCGCTATGTGCTTGCCTGGGAGCAAAAATGTTTTAACCAAATTGTGGCTGATGTCTTTGGTTTTTATGCCGTACAAATTGGTTTGCCGCAAATCAACACCTTGGCAGAAAACCGCATGCCTTTGCACGCCCTGCTGATGAACACTCATGATCGCCAAAAACAGGCTGGTCAGTTTAATTGGCATCAGATTGAGGGCAACGCCAATGAGCTGCCCTTTGCCTCTGAGTCCATCGATTTATTAGTGATGCCACATGTCTTGGAATTTGCTACTGATCCTCATCAAATTCTGCGAGAAGCTGAGCGCGTCCTTCGCCCTGAGGGCCGCTTGATTATTTCCGGATTTAATCCGGCTAGTCTTTGGGGTATTCGCCAATATCTCAGCAGATTGATCGGCACCCCTTATCTACCAAGGGATGGGCAATTTATTGGCCTTCTCAGAATTAAAGACTGGTTGCAGTTACTGAACTTCTCACTAGATAGAGGTCATTTTGGCTGCTATAAACTGCCCTTGAGTGGTGAGTCAGGCATGGCCAGAATGGACTTTATGGAGCCTGCTGGCAACCGCTGGTGGCCTATTTTTGGGGCTGTTTTCCTAGTTTCTGCCATTAAGCGTCAGCAAGGCATCCGCCTTATTGGACAAGTCCAAGGTCTGCGCATCCCAGCAATCACTCAATTAAACCCTGTAGCTGAAAGTCGCCAGCAGTTAGTGAACAAGCAGGACCGAGTAAATTAACGGCATGTCTCACACTAAACCACTTCCTCACATCGTCATTTATACCGATGGTGCCTGCAAAGGCAACCCTGGTCCCGGGGGTTGGGGTGCCGTCTTGCGCTCAGGCGGCCATGAGAAGCACCTTCATGGTGGTGCCGAACACACCACCAACAATCGGATGGAAATTAGCGCCGTAATTCATGCACTTCGAGCCCTCAAGCAAACGAGCTCTGTAGAGCTTTGGACAGACTCACAATATGTCCAAAAAGGGGTTACTGAGTGGCTGGAGGGTTGGAAAAAAAGGGGTTGGAAGACCGCCAGCAAAGATCCCGTCAAAAATGCCGATTTATGGCAAGAACTAGATGCCCTCATTCCCGGCCATCAGATCACGTGGCATTGGGTTCGTGGACACAACGGCCACCCCGGAAATGAGCTCGCAGACCTCTTGGCAAACAAAGGTGTAGAAGAATTTCTACCCTAATTTGGGCCAATGCCCTATAGCCCATTTCTTACGGTCTTATGAGAGAATGATTGCATTCAAAGCTGTTACCAAATTCCCCGCAAAACCCATATAGAGCCAAGAAATAACCGAGACCGTGTCAAAAATAGAATCAGCGCTCGATAAAGTAGTCGCGCAGCTCCCAAAGCTCAAAAATTGGATCAAAGCCCGCTTATGCAGTCTTTGGAACAAGGTTTCACCACGACTTGGTAACCCAAAGAAATTAGATTTCGCCACTGCCAAAGCATTTGTCCTGAAATACAAGTGGCGCATTCTGATTGTGCTGATCATTTTGTATGCTGGATTTAAAACCTACAACTATTTTTTCCCAGCTCCTAGCAAAGCCGGCGGTGGACCTCAAACTATTACCAGCTTTGTAGTTGAAAAAAAGGATATCCCTCTCATTATTGAGGCCACTGGCACGATTGTCTCTAATAGCATCGTCGATATTCGCCCAATGATTACCAATACAGTAAAGACCATTCACGTGAAGGATGGGCAAGAAGTCAAAGAAGGTGAGCTCCTCTTTACTCTGGATGATCGCAACGACCGCGCTAACTATGAAAAGTTAAAAGCACTCGCCGATGATGCTCAGCAACAGTATTTACGTGCAAAAGAATTGGTTGCCAAAAACTTCATATCCAAAGCAGGATTAGAAACCTCCTTAGCCAATGCTAGGTCCGCACAAGCTGCTGCCCGCTCTGCCGAGGTACAACTCTCTTTTGACTCAATTCGCTCACCGATTAACGGAAGAGCAGGCATCATCAACGTCTTCCCCGGCTCTTTAGTGCAAGCAAGTAATGTCGTAACAACTTCAACAAGCTCAACTGCCACCTCGAGCGTAGGTTCGATGGTCACAATCACGCAACTGAATCCAATTAATGTTCAGTTTGTCATTCCAGAAAAGGATATTCCCATCATTTTAGAAAATAAAAAAGATGATGCGCCTTTAAAAGTAAAAGTGACTATTGGTGATACCGGAAAAAATACTTATGAAGGTCAAGTTCTGGTGATCGATAACCAAGTTGACCCATTGATTGCCGCAGTTCGAGTAAAAGCACAAATTCCGAACGATAAGTTGGAAATACTTCCTGGGCAATTTGCACGCGTTTCGCTCAATGCCAACACCTTAAAAGACGTGATTGCCGTTCCCACTCAAGCCGTTGTCATTGGCCCTGCTGGGCGTCTAGTATATGTAGTTGATAAGGACGATAAAGTCACCGCAAAGCCAGTGAAAGTACCCTATGAGTACCTGAGCACCTCAGTCATTACTGGAATTAATTCTGGCGATCGCATTGTGGTTGAGGGTAAGCAGAATTTACGCACTGGCAGTAAGGTGCGTGAGGCAAAAGCTGCTAAATCAGAGAAGCCCCCCGCTGATAAAACTTCTACCGCTGAACCAAAATGACGCTTTCTGAGCTATGCATTAGACGTCCCGTAATGACGGTATTGCTATCTATTGCAACTGTCATTGCTGGGGGTGTTGCCTATTTTAAGATTCCAGTAGCCGCTCTTCCTAGTTTTAATACGCCAGTTATTTCTGTATCGGCCAGCTTACCTGGTGCATCACCTGAAATTATGGCTTCGGCTGTTGCACTGCCGCTTGAAAAAGAATTTTCAACCATTGACGGCATCAAAGTCATCAGCTCCACCAACTCACTTGGCTCAACGAGTGTCACCCTTGAATTTACAAGCGATCGTGATATTGATAAGGCGGCCGTAGATGTTCAGGCAGCCCTCTTACGGGCCCAACGCCGTTTGCCAATTGAAATGACGGTACCTCCTTCGTATCGAAAGATTAATCCTGCCGATACACCCGTATTAATTGTGCGCATGAGCTCCCCGTCAATCAGCCTCTCTGAAATGAATGCTTATGCAGAGAACCTGATGTCCCCGAACTTATCCACTATTTCTGGGGTTTCACAAGTAGCAGTTTATGGAGCAAAGCGCTATGCAGTCAGAGTGAGCGTGAGACCAGATGCTTTGGGTAATCGCAATATCACCATGGATGAGGTGGCAGCTGCAGTCAACAAAGCCAATACCAATAGCCCTGTTGGAACCCTTGATGGCCCCCGCCAGCTGATCACCATCTATGCCAATCCACAACTAGTGTCAGCTGAAGAATTTGGTAACCTGATCGTTGCCCAGCGTAATGGATATCCAATTTATCTCAAAGATGTTGCTGATGTACAAGAGAGCTTTGAGGACGTAAAGACCTTTGCCTCGGCAAAAGGTGAGCGCTCAATAGCGATTGCCGTACTTCGCCAACCAAATGCCAATACGGTTGAAGTTGTTGACTCCATTAAAAAACTGTTACCTTCTCTACAAGCGCAAATGCCGGAATCTATTCAGTTAACGCTGATTAATGACCGATCGCTTTCGATTATTGAGTCGATTCATGATGTCAATCTCACCCTGCTTCTCACTATCGCACTCGTTGTCTTGGTAATCTTCCTATTTCTAAAGCATGTGTCTGCAACTGTCATTCCATCCATTAGCTTACCGATTTCTCTGATCGGTGCATTCTTTGTTTTCTACTTTTTAGGCTACAGCCTTAATAATATTTCCTTGCTGGGTATCACTCTTGCTGTTGGCTTGGTGGTAGATGATGCAATCGTAGTATTAGAAAACATCATGCGTTATGTTGAAGAAGGTATGGATCCCTTAAAAGCTGCTTTAAAAGGTAGCAAAGAGGTTGGCTTTACGATCATCTCAATCTCCGTGTCGCTAGTGGCGGTATTTATTCCACTATTTTTCATCGCCGGCCCAATTGGTCTCCTCTTTAGAGAATTTGCCGTTGTGGTGACGCTATCAATCCTAGTATCGGCCGTTGTCTCATTAACAGTAGTACCAATGTTATGCAGCCGCTTTTTGCCTAAACCTGGTGAGCATCCAAAAGAATATGAAATCACAAAGCAGTTCGATCGCGCATATGAATGGACTTTAAAGAAATATGTTCACTTTTTAGATTTAGCCTTAGCAAATAGAAGAAGAGTGTTATTTGGGGCATTAGCCAGCTTTGTCATCACGATTGCTCTTTTTGTCTACAGTCCAAAAGGATTCTTTCCAGAAGAAGACATTGGCCAGTTACGCGTGACTGTTGAGGCATCTGAAGACACTTCCTTTAGCGCAATGATGGCTTTGCAAGATCGGGCTGCGAAAGTGGTGGATAGCGATCCTAATGTTGCAACCTCAATCTCTATTCTTGGCGGCGGCCAAAGTTCAGGTCGCAATACCGGAAGATTCTTCATCATTCTGAAGCCCAAGGATGAGCGCCAAAAAATGAGCAAGGTCATGGAGGGCCTTAGATCTAAGTTTAAAGAAATTCCCGGTATTCAGGTCTACATGAGCCCGGTACAAAATTTACAGCTAGGTGGTCGAAGCAGTAAAAGTCGCTATCAATTTACCCTGCAAAGCGTTGGCTTTGAAGGTGTCAATGAATGGGCTGAGAAATTGTTGCAAAAAATGCGGGCTGATCCAATTTTTAAGGATGTCACTAGTGACTCGCAATTAAAAGGTTTGAATGTCAAAATTGAAATTGATCGGGAAAAAGCTGCCAGTGCAGGAGTGTCCATTGCCGATATTCGTACTGCCCTCTACTCTTCCTTCGGTGAAAGACAGGTATCCACCATATACACCCCCGTCAATACCTATTATGTGATTTTGGAAACAGCAGAGAATGATCGTCAATTTGAGACAGACTTGAACAAGGTCTTCGTTCGGGGTAGAGCGACAGATAAATTGATTCCGCTATCCAGTCTGGCGAGCTTTGTCAGAACTGTGGGACCCACTGCAGTAAACCACCAGGGTCAAATTCCAGCGGTAACGATTTCTTTTAACCTCGCTCCAGATGTTTTCTTAGGGGATGCAACAAAGGCAATAGATGGCTTTGTTAAGGCAGTTGATTTACCACCTTCCATCATCACGAGTTATGGTGGTGATGCAGCTGTATTTAAAGACAATCAATCGGGTCAGGTCATTTTGCTATTGGCTGCACTAGGTGTTATTTATATCTTACTTGGCGTTCTGTACGAGAGCTATATCCATCCTCTCACCATTTTGGCTGGCCTGCCCTCTGCAGCGATTGGTGCAATTTTGTCTTTACGCATCTTCGGATTTGAGCTAACTGTTGTGGCTTCGATCGGCATCTTGCTGCTCATCGGTATTGTGAAGAAAAATGCAATTTTGATGATTGACTTTGCATTAGATGCGCAGCGTAATCAAGGTATGACTCCCGAAAAAGCGATTCGTGAAGCCTGTATCTTGCGCTTTCGCCCCATCATGATGACTACTGTTGCAGCGCTCATGGGTGCCTTACCTATCGCCCTTGGCCTTGGTGCCGGAGCGGAGCTGCGCCAACCTTTAGGAATCAGCGTAGCAGGCGGATTAATTTTCTCGCAGTTTGTTACGCTCATCATTACCCCTGTGATCTATCTGTATCTGGATAAATATGCGGGTAACGGACCCCTTGAAATACCTCCCACTGTCTTAGAAGGCACCTAATGCGTCAAGTGATTCTCGATACCGAAACAACTGGTCTAAATCCCGCTACAGGCGATCGTATTATTGAAATTGGTTGCGTTGAGATGGTGGGCCGTCGCTTAACTGATCGCACCTTTCATTACTACATTAATCCTGAACGTGATATCGATGCTGGTGCCTTTGCAGTTCATGGACTCTCTCGTGAGTTCCTATCTGACAAGCCAGTATTTTCAAATATTGTGGAAGAGTTAATTGAATTTGTTGATGGGGCTGAGGTAGTTATTCATAATGCAGCGTTTGACTTAGGCTTTCTTGATAATGAATTTGCATTGCTCAAGCGCCCGGCTTTTAGGGGCCTTGCCTCCAAAATTACCGATACCTTGCTCGATGCCCGTCAAATGTTTCCGGGCAAGCGTAATTCGCTCGATGCCCTCTGTGAACGCTTTGCGATTAGCAATCAACATCGAACCTTGCACGGCGCTTTATTGGATGCCCAATTATTGGCTGAAGTCTATGTAGCCATGACACGTGGGCAAGAAGATTTATCGATTGACCTCATTGATTACACCGTTGGTACTGATGCCTCAGGACATGTGAAGGCATTACCCACCAAACTCAAAATCCTGACAGCGAGCGAAGAAGATTGCCTGTTGCATGAAAAGATCTTAGTTGAAATTGCCAAGGCAAGTAAAAAGGATTCCGTTTGGAGCCCTTCTGCTGTTGCTAGTTAATCAGTCTTTTTCATTAGCTGATAGCGCGGCGGATTTCATCTGCCTTAGGCTTCGATCCTGTAACAGATTCTGTATCGTGCTCGGTCGTATTTTCGATTGTCTCGATAAGCGCTTCTTGCATTCGAATATTGTCCTTAGGGCAAATAGGTGCGCCATATGTTGCCCACTTCTTTAGTAGCGTCACCTCATATCCGCACTGGCTACATTTGGCTTTATTGCGACTCGCATTACTCGGCCTTGGAGGCGGAAAAACAATTGCCTGATGTGGATATGGTCCAAGCTCTTGACTAATCATCATGAGACGCACCATCAACTCTTCGGTCGCATGAGCCATTCTGGCGGGACCTTCCAAACCAACAGTCTGAGCAATGCCCTTGAAGTCCTCGCCATGGCCGCTGAAGCAATCATCCACGGCATGGCATAACTCATGTACCAAAGTGTCTAATAACTGAACGGGATCATCTATCTTAGGTGAAATAAAGATCTCGTTAACCCCACCACCAGAGCGCTCACGCGGCCAACATTGCCCTAAGGTCGTTCGGGGACTGCTAGAGGCTGGAAAGCCACAAGATACTCTCACTGGGGGTATGGCATATCCCGCCTTGGAGAATACCGGCTCCAAATGTCTTACAGCATCTTCTAACCAAGATTCTCGTACGGAGTGTTGTTTCATTTATGGATCACTTAATCCAGCTTGATATTGGCTGATTTGATTGCTTTATCCCAATAAGGCAATTCTTTTTTCAGCAGGGCATCCATCTGTGAAGGCGTTAGATAACGCAACTCAACACCGGCTGCATCAGAACGCTCTTTCACCTCAGGTAGAGCCAGACTTTTCTTAACAGACTCGGTCAACTTAGTAATGACTGGTGCTGGCGTGCCTGCTGGAGCATATAAAGCTACCCAAGATTCCAATTGGAAAGTAGGTAAGCCTGCTTCAGCAGTAGTAGGCACATTGGGCATGCCAGGGTGACGGCTTTTACCTGTAACAGCCAAGCCCTTCAGCTTTCCACTTTGTACGTGTTGCATCACCGAAGGTGGTGTCGTGATAAAGACTTGTACCTGACCTGCCAATACATCCTGTATTGCAGGACCAGAACCCTTGTACGGTACGTGAACGATATCCACACCAGTATTTTGCTTAAAGATTTCCGTGCCAATATGAGATACCGAACCATTGCCCTGCGAAGCGTAATTGAGCTTTCCAGGATTGGCTTTAGCGTAAGCAATCAACTCTTTTAAGTTGTTCACAGGTACCGAAGGATGCACCGCAATCACATTCGTAGAAACTGTCAGGAGACCAACTGGAGAAAAATCTTTAATCGGGTCCCACGGCAATTTATCCATCAAGGAAGGGTTACCAACGTGGTATCCAGAATAAGAAATCAACAAGGTGTATCCATCGGGCTTGGCCTTAGCCACATATTGATAGGCAGTGTTTCCGCTAGCACCTGGTTTGTTATCCACAATCACCGGCTGACCAATCACCCGACTTAAGGGCTCGCTCAATAAACGCGCTGAGGTATCCACCAAACCTCCAGGCGGGTTCGGGACAACCAGGGTAATTGGTCGATCTGGGAATGATTGGGCATGAACGAAATGAGAGCCCAATGCCATACCAATGATGACTAAAGAACGGTAGATGAGTTTGATTGATTTCATATTGATCTCCAGAAACTGGGTTTTATTTGTTGTTTGAAACGAATTATCGCTGCCCTACTTTGACATCACCAAAAATGGCCTGGGCTTCACGCGGTAAGCAGCGCCAGTAACGCTCATTTGAAGGCACGGTGCCGCCCAAGGCTGCAGCAGCCTCCCAAGCCCAACGAGGTTTGTATAAAAATGCGCGTGCCAGAGCGATTAAATCCGCATCCCCTTTTTGCAAAATAGCTTCAGCTTGCGCAGGCTCGGTAATCAAGCCAACTGTCATGGTCGGAATACCAGACTTATCTTTCACAATCTTAGCAAATGGCACTTGGTAATTTGGTCCAATCGCAATCTTTTGCAATGGAGAAATCCCCCCGGATGAGATGTGTACAAAATCACATCCCAAGGGCTTTAGTCGAGCAGCAAAATCAGCCGTCTCTTCGGGAGTCCAACCACCCTCAATCCAATCGCTCGCAGAGATGCGGATACCTAAAACACCTTGATAAGCCTTTCGTACCGCCGCAAATAATTCCAATGGAAAGCGGATACGGTTTTCATAAGAGCCGCCATATTCATCCGTACGTTGATTGGCGATTGGCGACAAAAACTGGTGCAACAGATAGCCATGGGCACCATGCAGCTCAATACCATCGACCCCAATCCGCTCAGCCCGCTGTGCCGCAATAACAAATGCAGCCATGAGCTCAGCCAACTCTGTTTTTGAGAGCTCATGCGGCAAACGCTCATCTTTAAGCTGTGGAATGGCTGATGGCGCAACCATGTCCCAGCCGCCCTGCTCTTTGGAGAGCAATTGACCGCCAGCCCAAGGGCTAGCACTTGAGGCTTTGCGGCCAGCATGCGCCAGCTGAATAAAGACCGGAGTGGCTGGAGCTAAACTCCGAGCCCTCGTGAGCTTATCTTTCAGGGCTGCTTCTGTGCGGTCATCCCACAAACCCAGGCATACAGGGGTAATACGCCCCTCAGGGGTCACACCGGTGGCTTCGATGATGAAAAGCCCTGCGCCACTATTCAGGAGATTGCCCCAGTGCATTAAATGCCAATCCTGAGCCTCTCCATTAACTGCAGAGTATTGACACATTGGGGCTACTACGACTCGGTTTGATAGGGTTAAAGGCCCCTTCGGGGAGCTTAGAACATAACTGGAGAATAGAAGACTCATTTACTTACCTTAGGGGGCTAAAAAGCGTAAAAATAGCTAAAACGATAAAATAGAGTCAGTAGAATAAACGAGACCATAAAGTTGTGCGGAATCTAGCCCAAGCATCTTTATTGAACCCAAAACCAGACAATAGAATATTAAGTAAATCACTATGAGCGCACCCCAAGCTTTTACATCAAAAGAAGATATTGGTCATTTCGTTGGCGGCAAAGTCGTCAACCCAAAAGACGGTCGTTTCGCCGATGTATTTAATCCCTCCACAGGAGCTGTCGCTAGACGCATAGCCCTAGCTAGCCGACAAGAGGTTGATGATGTTGTAGCAAATGCTCAGGCAGCATTCCAGACTTGGAGCCAGACCTCCCCATTGCGCCGTGCGCGCATTATGTTTAAGTATCTTGAGCTGCTCAACGCAAACCGTGATGAATTAGCTGCCATCATTACCGCAGAACACGGCAAAGTATTTACCGACGCCCAAGGGGAAGTTACTCGCGGCATTGAAATTGTGGAATTCGCCACCGGCATTCCGGAGCTACTCAAGGGCGATTACACCGAGCAAGTGTCTACCGATATTGATAACTGGGTAATGCGCCAGCCTTTAGGGGTGGTTGCTGGCGTGACGCCATTTAACTTCCCTGTCATGGTACCAATGTGGATGTTCCCAGTGGCGATTGCCTGTGGGAACTCCTTCATTCTGAAGCCTAGCCCTACTGATCCATCCGCATCCTTGTTCATGGCTAAGCTATTAAAAGAAGCTGGCTTGCCTGATGGCGTGTTTAACGTAGTACAAGGCGATAAAGAAGCGGTAGATGCCTTGATTGAGAATCCTGATGTCAAGGCAGTAAGCTTTGTAGGCTCAACTCCAATTGCTAATTACATCTATGAGCGTTGTGCGCACTTCGGTAAGCGCTCACAGGCTTTAGGTGGTGCCAAGAATCACATGGTCGTGATGCCTGATGCTGATATCGATAAGACGATTGATGCTTTGATTGGTGCGGCCTATGGCTCTGCTGGCGAGCGCTGCATGGCAATCTCAGTGGCAGTTTTGGTGGGTGATGTTGCCGAGAAAATCATGCCAAAACTCATTGAGCGCACTAAAACTCTTAAGGTGAAGAACGGCATGGAGCTCGACGCTGAAATGGGTCCTATTGTTACTAAAGCTGCCTTAGAGCGCATCACCGGCTACATTGATAGCGGCGTTGCTTCCGGTGCAAAATTATTAGTTGATGGTCGTGGTTTGAAGGTGCCAGGACATGAGAGTGGCTTCTTTATCGGAGGCACCCTCTTTGATAACGTTACCCCCGACATGAAAATCTATCTAGAAGAAATTTTCGGACCAGTACTATCTTGTATGCGAGTAGCAAACTTCACCGAGGCTCTGAATTTAGTGAATTCCTGTGAATTTGGTAATGGCGTAGCTTGCTTTACGAGCGACGGTAATATTGCCCGTGAATTTGCTCGCCGCGTACAAGTAGGTATGGTTGGCATTAACGTACCTATCCCCGTTCCAATGGCTTGGCATGGTTTTGGAGGTTGGAAGAAATCGCTCTTTGGCGATATGCATGCCTACGGCAAAGAAGGCGTTCGTTTCTATACCAAGCAAAAGAGCGTGATGCAACGCTGGCCTGAGAGCATTGCCAAGGGTGCAGAGTTTGTGATGCCGACTTCGAAGTAATTGCTGGTCCGCAGACAGTATCTGCAGATAAAAATAGCGACCCTTGGGCCGCTATTTTTTTTATTGTTCATTCTCGATTAAGCGGGGATAAGATAACGCCTCTCAATGGCGCGAGCGAACAACACAATCACTGATACCAAGACTAAGTAAACCAAGGCAGCCAAAAAATAGGCTTTGAAGAATTGGAAGTTGGTCGCAGCCAACTCTTGTACCCGCGCAAAGAATTCAGTGTACTGAATCAAGAACGCAACCGAGCTATCTTTGAGATTTGCAATTACTTGATTCGTTAATGCTGGAATAGACAGTCGAATCACCTGCGGCAAGGTAATCAACCGAAAGATCTGTAAAGGACTGAAGCCCTGCGCACTCGCTGCCTCCAACTGACTCTTATCCAAACCATTAAAGGCAGTCTTTAGATATGCCGCATTGTAAGCTGCTACGTTAAATGTAAATCCAATGAAAGCGACTGTGAATGGAGGGAGTCGAACGCCCCACTGTGGCAAGCCGTAATACATTAAGAACAATAAAACAATTAATGGCATGCCGATAAAAAAGGAGATATAAGAGTTGATGGCACTACGCACGTATTGGTTTTTACTCAGCGTGAGATAAAACACCACGATGCCTAACAGCAATCCTGAAACACTAATCAAGCCCGCCAATTGCAAGGTCTTCACTAGCCCTGTCAAAATCATGGGCATCTGCTCCGTGAGATCACGAATGAAGGATGGCCACCCGCCCATTAACGCTTCTCCTCGGCACCAAAGAAGGCTTTGATATCTGGATCAGAATGTTTACTCAATATATCAATACGGTCATCGGCTCGAATGACGCCGCGATCTAGAAACATCACGGTATCTGCAATATTGCGTGCCAAGTTAAGGTCATGGGTCACGCAGATCATCGTGATCCCTTCGCTATGCAAGCGATTGATCAGATCCGCTACATCTCTAGACATGACAGGATCTAGTGCTGAGGTAGGCTCATCGAGCACCAAGACTGCTGGATCCATGGCGAGTGCACGGGCAATAGCCACCCTCTGCTTCTGTCCGCCAGAAAGCTGTGCGGGATACTTATCTTGATGAGATGTCATTTCAAAATGGGATAGCTCTTGGAGGGCTTTTTCTTTAGCCTGCGCTTTGCCCATCTGATGCAATTTACGCAGACCTAATGACACGTTATCCAAGACGGTGAGATGACTGTAAAGGGCGAATTGCTGAAATACAAAACCAATTTGCTTACGCAGCTCCCGGACATCCACGTCAGGATGCAATACTTCCTTACCTCTAAAAACAATCGATCCCGAGGTGGGCTCAACTAAGCGATTAAGGCAACGTAATAAGGTAGATTTACCAGAGCCAGAGGCACCCATCAAGACCCGAACATCGCCCTCTTTTAAATCCAGATTAATGTTGGATAAGACGGTTTGTCCATCAAACTCTTTTACCAAATCCCTCACTTGAATTAATGCCACAGGATTACCTCTTTAAGTAATGTAGTGCTAGCGCTCATACTGGGGCCATGCCTGGAATTTGGAAACGCCTACTCAGAAGTTGAATGCCGACTAAGCAAATTCGGTAAATCACGAAATATAAAATGCCCACAGCTAGATAGACCTCAATACCACGTAGCGTGGTTGAAGTGAGTGTCATAGCTTGCTTGGTAATCTCCGGAATCCCCACCGTATAGGCAAATGGAGAATATTTGAGCACCGAGGTGAACTCATTGACCATACCCGAAACTGAAAATCGCAGCATTTGGGGTAACTCGATAAACCTGAGAACTTGTATACGAGTCATTCCCATGGCCTGGGCAGCAACGACTTCAGTAGGATCTACTGAGTTAAACGCCCCTCGAAATACCTCGGCTAAATAGGCGGATGCTACTAGACCTAAACTGAGCACCATCGCCATCAAAGGCGGAACCTTAAGGCCAATGCCTGGTAAGCCAAAGTACACCATAAACAGTAAGACCAAAACTGGCACACCCCTAAAGACATAGGTATAGCAGTCAATCAGCGGGGTTAGCCAGGGAATATCGAGACGGCGTAGACTTGCTAAAAATAAGCCGACGACTAAGCCCGTTAGTGAGCAAACGAGAGTTACTAGAACTGTATAAGAAATGCCCTGAGCTAACTGAGCAAGAATATCCAGAAAAGTCACAGGGCAGCCTTTTGACTACTGATTGAGGTATTAATAAATGGAGTTTATTTCATCCACTTATCCAGAATGGCTTTAATTTTTTCTGGGCCAAGTTCGTTAAGGTATTTATCAAAATCATCGCGCAGCTTAGAACCTTTAGCAAAAGCAAAACCTAGCTTATCAAAGCCCTGAAATACATAGCTACTCTGAATCGGCAACTGTAGTTTATTTTCGTAATTCAGGAATACCGGTTCCTCAATAAAGGCTAGATCCAAATTACCATTCTGCAGATCGGTAATCACTTCTGCATATGAGGGATAGAGCTTGACCTTGCTTAGTGAATAGAAACCCTTTGGCTCTAGCTCATTCTTGATGAGGTCATCGTATGCCATGCCACGTGGATAGCCAATGGAGTATTTCTTGAGCTGATTTAAGTCAGTGATCTGAATATTTTTATTCTTCATGCTCACAAGATGCCAAGCATTGTCATAGTAAGGCTGGGAAAAATCCATCACCTCTTTACGCTTGTCCGTAATAGAAATTCCTGAGAAAGCCACATCAGCCTGACCACTAGAGACAGCGCCCAACATTCCAGCCCAATCATACGGAGTGACTTTTAAAGTACATCCACGCGACTGGCAGAAGCCCTGGAAAATATCCATATCAACGCCAACGATCTGCCCTTTATCATCAAATAACATGGGGGGAGATGCAGGAGAAACTGCAACCTTAATTTCTTTTGTATCAGAGGACTTGGAGCAAGCCACAATGGTGAGCGCTAGGACAGCTGCAAACAATGCTAAAAAAAAGCGTTTCATGGGTACTTCTCCTATTCTAATAAATGGTCATACCCAGACTCTGGGTGCACACCAAGTATAGGGGAATTAGGAAGGTGCCGGCTACTGTAAGGTATTTTTTAGTGCAGGCATCATAGGCATTGCCAACACCTCAATCCCCTCATCGCGCAAAGCCTCAGCTTCGTCAAGAGTAGTTTGACCGCGGATACTGCGCTCAGGAGATTCCTTATAGTGAATTTTTCGAGCTTCTTCTGCAAACGAACTCCCAACGTCTTCCGAACGCCCCATCAACTCACGCATACCCTTTAAAAAGGCTGCCTGTACCTGCGCCTCTAACTGAGAATGATCGCCACCAGTCAACGCAACGACATCACCACTCAATGTCCCAGTGACACCGGTATGATCAGTTGTCGCAGAACTGGCGACGGTAAGTTCAGTTGAAGTCGGAGTATCTTTGCTAGATCCTGATTTAGCAATATGTGGAGCCGACGGCATCCGGGAAATCTCCGTACTATCGCAAATAGGACACGCCAGCATTCCCTTGTCTTGCTGAGCAAGGCAATCCTCTTCAGAGGCAAACCATCCCTCAAAGCGATGAGACAGCGGGCAAGCGAGGTTATAAACTTTCATAAGACCTATATAGGGGCAAAAATACCAAATTCAATAGCCCTATTTTAATCGATAGTTGAATTAGCCCGAAATAGGCTCAGGAGTGACTAAACCACGACGACAGCGATCCAGCCAATAAGTCGCAATGGTCGTCTTCACATCCGTAATCTCTCCCCGCTCTACCCATTCTAATAATTGCTCCAAAGGGGCCGCAAAGACATCTAAAAACTCTTCATCATCTAAGTGGCTTTTGCCGGATACTAAACCTTCAGCTAAATAGAGATCAATAAATTCTGTCGAATACGAAATCACCGGATGAATGCGGCGTATAAAACTCCATTTACTTGCAGAGTAGCCAGTCTCCTCCTCAAGTTCTCTTTGCGCACAAAGTAATCGATCTTCACCAATTTCCAACTTACCCGCAGGAATCTCAATACAGGCCTTTGCAATCGGGTAGCGATATTGACGCTCCATCAGCACCCTACCATCATCTAAGATCGCTAGAATAGCGACTGCACCAGGGTGAGTAAGATATTCACGTACAGCCTGATTTCCGTCTGGCAGACTGACTTGATCGCGCTTCATGTTCAAAAAGATACCGCCGTAAATATCCTCACTGGATAAGCATTCTTCCCTCAAATGGGCATCACCGATTGGTAGGTCTTTAAATGATTTTTCAGTCATCATACATCTTTCATTAATTGAACGTTCATCATACAAAATCTAGGTGACAGCAAAGAAAAAGGCTCCTGTAAGGAGCCTATATCGCAATCTGATTGATGATTCCGCCTATGAACCCAGTAGAGTGCGGCGCATTGCATCTAAGCAAACAGCCATGAGCCCAGCTGGGAGGATCCCTAAAGCCAGAACCAATATCGCATTCAAGCTCAACAGTCCGCGCGCAAAGCCAGATCCAGAAATCTCAGCAACATGCTCTTCTTTTGGCTCATCAAAGTACATCACCTTAACCACTCGCAAGTAGTAGAAGGCACCAATCAAGGATGCGATCACCGCAATAATTGCCAAGAAGGTATGCTCGCCATCAACCAGAGCTTCAAGTACGCCAAGTTTGGCAGCAAAGCCCACTGTTGGCGGAATGCCAGCCAAAGAGAACATCATTACTAGACCAATAAATGCAAACCAGGGGTGGCGCTTATTTAAACCCTTGAGGTCATCAATCGTTTCGCAATCATGGCCCTTGCGTGACAAGATCATGATGAGGCCGAAGCTACCCAAGGTAGTTAAGACATAGGTAATGACATAGAACATCGATGCACTAAATGCATGATCATCAAACACGGATAGCATACCGAGCAATACAAAGCCCATTTGCGCAATCGCAGAATAAGCCAGCATCCGCTTGATATTAGTTTGCGCAATAGCGGTGACATTTCCTACTACTAAGGATAAAACGGCAAGGATCACCAGCATCGGCTGCCAATCACCCATCAGCGGCAAAAGTGTATTTACCAAGAGTCTGAATAGCAGAGCGAAAGCAGCTAACTTGGGAGCGGCTGCAATCATTAAAGTCACTGCTGTCGGGGCACCTTGGTACACATCAGGCACCCACATATGAAACGGCACAACCCCCAACTTAAAGGCCAAGCCGGAGACAATAAATACCAAGCCGAAGGCCATAACCAAATGATTCACACGGGGGTCAGCAACAGTTCTAAAGATCTCAATTAAATCGAGTGAACCAGTTACGCCGTACAACATAGACATGCCGTAGAGTAAGAAACCAGATGCCAGAGCTCCAAGAATGAAGTACTTAATGCCTGCTTCAACACTCTTCTCGCTGCTGTGACGCATCGCCACCAAGGCGTAAGTTGGCAGGGCCATCAGCTCAAGACCCAAATAGAGTGTGAGTAGGTTTGCACCGGAGATTAATACAAATTGACCTAACAAGGCTAGCAAAGCCAAGACAATGAAGTCAGGACGGAATAATGCGCGATCAGTCAGGTACTGTTTTGAATACACTAGGCTCACCAATACCGCTCCACATGAACAAGCTTTCAAGAGGTTTGAAATGGGATCTGACTGAAATAAGCCATTCATAGCTACGATGGATACATCTCCCATGCGACCTATAAATGCAAAGATCAAATACACCAACAAGATGATGGTGAAAAAGTAAACAAATCCAACGCCACGTGGCGTGTGGAATATATCCTGCTCTACTCCTGGGGTTGCTGGCTGATGTTCAGGTACATAAACACTCGCCACCAATAAAAGGCAGGCAACTACAAGTAAAACGAGTTCCGGCAGGACGGCGTATAGGTCAAATGCTTGCATTAGCTTTTACTCAGAGTTTGCTAACAGCAACATGCTGAAGCAGATTAATCACAGCTGGATGAATCATGTCGGTAAAAGGCTTTGGATAAACACCCATACCGATTACACAGATAGACAACACCGCCATCATGAAATACTCACGCGCATTGAGATCTTTTAATTCCTCAACATGCTGATTGGTAATTGCGCCGAAGAATACACGCTTGACCATCCATAAGGAGTAAGCGGCACCAAGAATCAAAGCGGTTGATGCCAAGATACCAATCACGAAGTCGTAATCTACAGCAGCCAGAATCACCATGAACTCACCCACGAAACCAGAGGTAGCGGGTAATCCACAGTTCGCCATCGCCATTAAGACAGCAAAGGCTGTAAAGGCAGGCATGCGATGGACAACTCCGCCGTAATCAGCAATTTGACGGGTATGCATACGGTCATACAAGACGCCAATAGAAAGGAACATGGCACCAGCAACAAAGCCATGAGAAATCATCTGCACAATGCCGCCCTCAATACCCAAGGGACTAAAGAGGAAGAAGCCGAGAGTCACAAAGCCCATATGCGCTACTGATGAATAGGCCACCAGCTTCTTCATATCTTTCTGAACTAGCGCTACTGCACCAACGTAGATCACAGCCACTAATGATAAGAAAATGATGAATGGGCCAAGGTACTGACTTGCATCCGGGGCAATTGGTAATGAAAAACGCAAGAAGCCATAAGCACCTAGCTTCAACATAATCGCAGCCAACACTACGGAACCACCAGTAGGTGCTTCAACGTGAACGTCTGGCAACCAAGTATGTAAAGGCCACATTGGCACCTTCACGGCAAAGGCCATAAAGAAAGCGAAGAACAACAGGATTTGTTCAACGATGTCTAGACGTGCGTTATGCCAAGCCAGGATATCAAAGGTATTAGTCACGTTGTACAGATAGAGCATGGCAATCAAGGTTAGCAATGAGCCAAGCAAGGTATACAAGAAGAACTTAAATGCTGCATAGATCCGGTTATGACCGCCCCATACACCGATGATGATGTACATCGGGATTAGGGTTGCTTCGAAGAATACATAAAACAGCAAAGCATCTAAAGCGGCAAACACACCAATCATCAATCCAGAAAGGACTAGGAAAGAGGCCATGTATTGCGAAACCTTCTTGTCAATGACTTCCCAGGCAGCAATCACTACGAGGATGTTGATGAAGGCTGTCAAAACAATAAACCAGACTGATATTCCGTCGATACCCAAGTGGTAGTTAATGTCGTAACGCGGAATCCAACTCATCTTTTCAACAAATTGCATGCCAGGATTGGCAATATCGAAATGAATAATCAATGGCAGCGTTGCAATAAAGCCCAGTACAGAACCAAAGAGGGCTAACCAGCGAACACCGGCTGTGGGTCTCTCTGAACCGTAGAACAAAATAATGATGCCGAAGAAAATCGGGATCCAGATGGCGAAAGAAAGAATCATGATGGCTACTTAAGTAACAAAGGCCTAGCGAACAAAAGGCAGGTAAGCGTATAAAACCCAAGCCAACAATATCGCCAAGCCCGCAATCATAGCGAAGGCATAGTGATAGAGATAACCGGATTGCAAATGGCGAATAACCGTGGAAAAGCGCCCTACCGCATGCGCACTACCATTAACCAAGAAACCGTCAATGGCCTGCTGATCACCGCGATGCCACAAAACGCCGCCGATCCATAACAAACCTCTAGCGAATACCGCTTGGTTTAAATCGTCGAGATAGTATTTGTTATCCATCAACTTCTTGATCGGTGCAAATGCTTGAGCTACAACACCAGGCAACTTCGGAGCCCAAAGGTAGCCAATTGCCGCGGTCAATACGCCGAGAACGACCAACAGTAAGACCGGTGATGTCAAAGAATGCATTGCCATTGCAATCGGGCCATGGAACTCTTCGGCAAGTTCTTTCATGGCAGGATGCTTGCCGATATCCACAAAGATAGAATCGCCAAAGAAAGTGCCAAACAATAAAGGCGTAATCGTATAGTAACCAATAATGACTGATGGAATCGCCAGCAAGATCAGCGGCAAAGTCACAACAAAAGGTGACTCATGTGGCTTTTGACCGGGGGCTAAACCATGGTGCGCATGATCATCACCCTGCTCTGCACGATCATGATGGTGATCGTGCGAGTGATTATCTTCATGACCCCAACGGGCTTTACCGTGGAATACATAGAAGTACAAACGGAATGAATATAGAGCGGTGACAAAGACGCTGGCCATCACTGCGAAGTAAGCAAAACTAGAGCCAGGAATATGGCTAGCTGCTACCGCTTCAATAATGGAGTCTTTTGAATAAAAACCCGAGAAAAATGGCGTACCGATCAATGCTAGGTTACCTAACAACATCATCAGGCAAGTGATTGGCATGTACTTCCAAAGACCACCCATCTTCCGCATATCTTGTTCATGATGCATGCCCAAGATCACACTACCCGCTGCAAGGAATAAGAGCGCCTTGAAGAATGCATGCGTCATCAGATGGAAGATGGCGATTGGATAAGCAGATACGCCCAATGCAACAGTCATGTAACCCAACTGAGACAGCGTTGAGTAAGCTACTACCCGCTTGATATCGGTCTGGACGATACCCAAGAATCCCATAAAGAGCGCAGTGATCGAACCAATCACCAAGATGAAGCTCAATGCCGCATCAGATAACTCAAATAGAGGTGACATACGTGACACCATAAAGATACCTGCAGTCACCATGGTTGCAGCATGAATCAGAGCAGAAATTGGGGTTGGGCCTTCCATGGAGTCTGGTAACCAAACGTGCAATGGGAATTGAGCTGATTTACCCATTGCACCAATGAAGAGGCAAATACAAGCTACGGTTACTAGGTTCCAGCTTGTACCAGGCAATGTTTGTGCAGCCAAAGTAGTGTTCTGAGCAAAGATCACGTCGTAGTTCATGGATCCAGTGCTGGCTAGCAATAACCCGATGCCAAGAATGAAGCCGAAGTCACCTATGCGGTTGACCAAGAAAGCCTTCATATTGGCAAATACGGCCGATTGCCGCTCATAGTAGAAGCCAATCAATAAATAAGAAACGACACCCACCGCCTCCCAACCAAAGAAGAGTTGTAAGAGGTTGTTACTCATTACCAACATCAACATAGCAAAGGTAAAGAGTGATATATACGAGAAGAAGCGGTTATAGCCCTCCTCGCCTTTCATATAACCAATGGTGTAGATATGAACCATTAAAGAAACAAAGGTCACTACGCACATCATGGTGGCTGTCAGCGGATCAATTAAAAAGCCAATATCCAGATTGAGTTCGCCCAACTGCATCCAGCGATATACAGTGCCATTGAAATAGAAACCATCCATCACCTGTACGAGTACAAAACAAGACAGAACGAAAGCAACCATCACGCCAAGAATAGTGACGAACTGACAAGCGCCATTACTGATGCGGTTGCCACCTAATTTAGTGCCAAATAACCCAGCAATAGCTGAGCCAAATAATGGCGCCAGCGGAATTGCACAAAGAACAGGAAGAGTTAAGGTCAATTGCATGACTAGCCTTTTAGGTGGTCAAGGTCTTCAGCATTGATGGTGTCTACCTTACGGAAGAGAACGACCAAAATTGCCAAACCGATTGCCGCCTCAGCAGCAGCCACAGTCAAAATAAAGAATACGAATACTTGACCAGCCATATCCCCCAAATAATGAGAGAAGGCTATAAAGTTCATGTTCACCGATAGGAGCATCAATTCAATTGCCATTAAAAGCACGATAATATTCTTGCGGTTTAAGAAAATACCAATCACGCTAGTCGCAAACAAGATTGCGCCGAGCACTAAGTAGTGAGCCAGGGTAATAGTCATTTCTTCTCCCCACGGGCATCTTGCTTTGCAGCCATATCAGAATCCATCTTGACGATGCGCATACGGTCAGCAGAATTCACGCTCACCTGCTCATGAATATTTTGGGCTTTCGAATCCTTGCGATTACGTAAGGTCAATGCGACAGCAGCAATAATGGCTACCAACAGAATGACGCCAGCGACCTCAAAGGCATAAACATAATCAACGAAGATCAACATACCTAATGCTTGTGTATTGCTAGAAGCCATCTCCTCGAGCATCGGCTGCACTGGGGAGTTAGTACCGATAAAGCTACGAATCAAGACGATAGATAGCTCTAAGACGATGACCGCACCCATCAAGAATGCTACGGGAAGAAATTTTTTGAAATCGCGACGTAAATGCTCAAGATCCAGATCCAACATCATGACCACAAAAAGGAAGAGCACCATCACAGCGCCAACGTAAACCAGAATTAAGGCTAAGCTGAGGAACTCGGCTTTTAGCAGCATCCACAGGCCAGAAGCGCAGAAGAAAGCGAGCACTAAAAAGAGTGCAGCATGTACTGGATTACGTGCAGTAATCACGCGCAATGCTGAGAGCACTAAAAGACCAGCGAAAGCATAAAAGAATGCTGCAAATAAGGTAGAAGTATCGAATGTCATATATTCTTGGGCTCGACTCGATTAACGATAGGGCGCATCAGCTGCGCGGTTAGCGGCAATATCTTTTTCATACTTGTCGCCCACTGCTAAGAGCATATCCTTGGTGAAATACAAGTCACCGCGTTTCTCGCCGAAATACTCAAAAATGTTAGTTTCAACAATTGCGTCTACTGGGCAAGCCTCTTCGCAGAAACCGCAGAAAATACACTTTGTCAAATCAATGTCATAACGGCTGGTGCGACGCGTACCATCATCGCGCTCAGCAGTTTCGATCGTGATTGCGTAAGCAGGACAAACTGCTTCACACAGTTTGCAACCAATACAACGCTCTTCACCATTTTCATAACGGCGTAAAGCATGCAAACCACGGAAACGAGGAGACTGAGGTGTCTTCTCTTCAGGGTATTGAATCGTAATTTTTGGCTTGAAAAGATAGCGGCCGGTAATCGACATACCGACCAAAATATCTTTCAGCATCAAGCTATCGAGGAATTGGGAAATTTTCTTAAACATGATTGATCAACTTATTTCCAAATATTCAATGGAGATACAACCCATGCACCAACGACAACTACCCAGAATACGGAGATGGGGATAAAGATCTTCCAACCCAAACGCATAATCTGGTCATAGCGATAACGTGGCAATGTGGCACGCAGCCAAATGACGCAAGACAAGAGGAAGAAGGTTTTGGCAAACAGCCAGAAGAAACCAGGGATATCGCGCAGGATTGGTAAATCCACAATTGGTAACCAACCACCCAAGAACATAGTGGATGCTAGAGCGGCGATCAAGATCATATTGGCGTATTCAGCCAAGAAGAACATCGCAAACGCCATACCAGAGTACTCAACCATATGACCCGCAACAATCTCAGACTCACCTTCAACCACATCAAATGGATGACGGTTAGTTTCAGCAACGCCAGAGATGAAGTAGATCAGGAACATTGGCAGCAGCGGCAACCAGTTCCAAGAAAGGAAGTTCAAGCCGATGTTGGCGAAATAGCCCTGCTCTTGTGAGGCCACAATCGTACTTAAGTTCAAAGAGCCGGAAGTCAACAAGACAGTAACCAAAGCAAAGCCCATAGCGATTTCATAAGAAATCATTTGGGCTGAAGCACGCATGGCGCCAAGGAATGGATACTTAGAGTTGGATGACCAACCCGCTAAGATCACGCCATAAACACCAATGGATGAAATTGCCATCACATACAGCAATCCAGCATTGACATCAGCCAAAACCATTTTGGCCTGAAAAGGGATCACAGCCCAAGCAGCAAACGCCGGCATGATCACCATCACTGGTGCAATGAAATACAAAACCTTACTTGCTTGCGTAGGAGAAATGATCTCTTTCATCAAGAGCTTCAAAGCATCGGCAATCGGTTGCAGCAATCCCAAAGGGCCAACGCGATTTGGTCCAAGGCGGATATGCATCCAACCAATCAGCTTGCGCTCCCAAAGAGTCATATAAGCAACGGCAGCAAACATCGGCAATACGATAATGACAATACGCACCAAAGCCCAAACGAGCGGCCACAGTGAACCAAAGATAGCTTCGCCTTGAGTGGTAACGAGATTCAAAAAATTATCCATCTCGCCCCTTATGCCTTGCTAACTGTTACAGGACCAAACATTGATCCCAATTGAGCGCTAGCCATAGTGCCCGCAGAAATTCTGACAGCGCCCTGGGCCAAGTTCGCTTCCAATGTCACTCGCAGGTCTACAGATTGACCGCCTTGAGTCACTCGCACAACATCACCCTCTTTCAAGCCCAACTCAGTAAAGAGACCTTGACCCAAGCCAACCTCGTTGCCACGCTTTGCATCGCGTGTTAACTGCAAGGCGGATGAACGACGTACGATTTGATCGCCAGCGTAAATACCCACATCAGATAAACGCTCTAAACCTGCTGATGGAGCAGCATTCCCGTTAGATATGCTAGTGGCTTTAGATTGATTGTTGAGCTTAGTGCAGTAATTGTCACCCAGTGCTTCTCCCAATATTTCTTCAGGCATGTTGTAGAGAAAACCATCTAAATTCAATAATCCGCCAAGAACCCGCAGAACCTTCCAGGCAGGACGAGAATCACCCAAAGGTTTTACAGCAGGCTGAATAGTTTGCGTACGAGCTTCTGCATTGACGAAAGTAGAGACTGTTTCTGTAAATGTGGAGATGGGCAGAATGACATCAGCCACCTCTAAAAGATCAGCACTCTTATAGGCGCTTAGGGCAATCACGGTATTGGCTTTAGCCAAAGCAGCTCGCGCTTGTGCAGGATTTGGTAAGTCAGCATCTGGCTCGATATTCATCAAGATCACAGCACGACGCTCACCAGATAAGACTGATTCAACACCAACACCATTAGCTCCAACCAAGCTAGCACCAACAGCATTACCGCCAACTGGCAAGAAACCTAAGCTTGCACCAGTCTGTTCAGCTATGAATTGCGCCAGCACATGTAAATCAGATGCATGTGGATGAGCTATTGCGGCAGAGCCTAGCAATACTGAACAAGATGAACCAGAAAGTAGGCCATCCGCAATCTCTTGCGCACTAGCAGAAACTGGTAAGTTAGTTGTGCCCGATGGAGCAGAAACAGATTTAGCTTTGGCTACTGCTAATGCAACTTCACTTAATGCATTGATCCATGCACTTGGGGCAGCAGCAATACCAACAGCAGGAATTAACCAATCATCGCCACCCGCATCAATACGTGAAACTCGCAAACTACGTTTAGCTGCAGTACGTAAACGTGCAGCAATCAAAGGCTGCTCCTTACGCAAGAAGCTACCGATGACTAAAACACGATCCAACTCACTTAATTTGCTGATCGGTATACCCAGCCATGGGGCAGAGGCAGAACCCCTTACGTCAGTTTGACGTAAGCGAGTCTCGACTTGATTGGAGCCTAAACCACGAATCATCTTCTGAAGGAGGTACAACTCTTCAGTACTAGAGATTGGATGCGCTAGAGCAGCAACTGCTTCAGGACCACTCTCAGAGGAAATTGTTTTGAGCGAATGAGCAACGTAATCCATTGCTGATTGCCAATCAGTCTCGAGCCACTGACCGTCCTGCTTCACCATGGGTGTTGTTACACGATCTGCGCTGTTCAAGCCTTCATAAGCAAAGCGATCACGATCGCTAATCCAGCATTCGTTAATTGCATCATTCTCTAAAGCAACGACACGCATGACTTTGTTAGCTTTTGTTTGAATGGTAGTGTTAGCACCCAGGCTGTCATGCGGACTTACTGAACGCTTGCGACCTAATTCCCAAGTACGCGCTGCGTAGCGGAATGGCTTGCTTGTTAAGGCACCAACTGGGCAAATATCAATCATGTTTCCAGATAATTCTGAATCAATGGTTTGACCGGCAAAGGTAGTGATTTCAGAATGCTCACCGCGATTGACCATACCCAACTCCATCACGCCGGCAACTTCTTGACCAAAACGTACGCAACGAGTGCAATGAATACAACGGGTCATCTCTTGCATGGAGATGAGTGGTCCTACATTCTTATGAAATACCACACGCTTCTCTTCTTCGTAGCGTGAATTCGATTTACCGTAACCAACTGCTAAATCTTGTAACTGGCACTCACCACCCTGATCGCAAATTGGGCAATCTAAAGGATGGTTAATCAGCAGGAACTCCATCACTGAGCGCTGCGCTTCAACTGCTTTAGCGGAATGCGTAAATACCTTCATGCCTTGCGTCACTGGTGTTGCGCAAGCTGGCAATGCTTTTGGTGCCTTCTCTACCTCTACCAAACACATACGGCAGTTAGCAGCAATAGATAATTTCTTGTGATAGCAGAAGTGCGGAATATACGTATCAAGCTTATTCGCGGCGTGCATCACCATCGAACCTTGCGGAACCTCTACTAACTTACCATCTAATTCGATTTCAACCATGCTCACTTTAAGATGTCCCGTGCTCAATGTCTTATAAAGGTTTAACAGAATCTAAGCAGCGCTTATGTTCTACGTGATACACAAATTCATCCATGTAATGCTTCAACATACCGCGAACTGGCATGGCAGCTGCATCACCCAAGGCGCAAATAGTACGACCTTGAATATTGGCTGCTACATCATTTAATAAATCCAAATCTTCTGGACGGCCTTCGCCGTGCTCAATGCGGTGAACAATGCGCCATAACCAACCAGTACCTTCACGACATGGGGTGCACTGACCACAAGATTCTTCGTGATAGAAGTAGGACAGGCGTTCTAAGGCGCGAACCATACAGCGTGTTTCATTCATGACGATCACTGCACCAGATCCCAACATGGAACCAGCTTTCGCAATGCTGTCGTAATCCATGGTGAGCGTCATCATCTCTGCACCCGGAATAACTGGAGCCGACGATCCGCCAGGAATCACAGCCTTGAGTGGGATGCCATCACGCATGCCACCAGCAAGCTTTAATAATTCAGCAAATGGTGTGCCCAACGGAATCTCATAGTTACCTGGATAAGTAACGTCACCAGAAATAGAGAAAATCTTCGTACCGCCGTTGTTTGGCTTACCCAACTCTAGATAGGCCGGGCCACCAATCGCCATAATGAAAGGCACAGCAGCAAATGTTTCAGTGTTATTAATCGTGGTCGGTTTGCCATACAAACCAAAGCTGGCAGGAAATGGTGGCTTAAAGCGTGGTTGACCCTTCTTGCCTTCGAGCGACTCTAAAAGTGCAGTTTCTTCACCGCAGATATAGGCACCCCAACCCGGAGAAGCATGCAATTGGAAGTTAAAATCACTTCCCATAATCTGGTCACCAAGGTATCCGGCAGCACGGGCTTCTTCAAGAGCCTCTTCGAAGCGAGAATAGACTTCCCAAATTTCACCATGGATATAGTTATAGCCCGCAGAAATGCCCATAGTGTAGGCACCAATGATCATGCCCTCAATCAAAGCATGCGGGTTGTAACGCATGATGTCGCGGTCTTTAAATGTACCTGGCTCACCTTCATCGCTATTGCAAACTAAATACTTTTGGCCAGGGAACTGGCGGGGCATAAAGCTCCACTTCAATCCAGTTGGGAAGCCTGCGCCTCCACGACCACGCAATGATGATGCTTTTAATTCAGCAATGATGGCATCTGGTGCAATCTTGTCATTGATGATGCGACGTAGCTGTTGATAGCCGCCTCGGCTTTCGTAATCTTTTAAACGCCAGTTCTCACCATTCAATCCCGCTAGGATTAAAGGCTTAATGTGTCTATCGTGCAAGCTAGTCATGCTGCTTTCCCTTCTGCACGGAGTTCACTTAATAGCGCATCAATCTTTTCTTTACTCATAAAGCTACACATGCGCTTGTTGTTCACCAACAGCACGGGAGAATCACCGCAAGCGCCCATGCACTCACCCTCTTTTAAAGTGAAGGTGCCGCAAGGCGTTGTCTCGTTGTAGCCAATGCCAAGTGTTTCTTTTAAATAGCTTGCAGCAGTCTCACCATGCATTAGCTGGCAAGGTAAGTTTGTGCAGATTACCAACTTGTACTTACCAATTTTTTTGGTGTCATACATATTATAAAAAGTAGCCACTTCATCAACTGCGATGGTTGGCATTTCTAAAATTTGGGCAACTGTTTCAATCACCTCTGGTGAAACCCAACCTAATTCAGTTTGGGCGGCAATCAAAGCGGCCATTACAGCAGATTGTTTTTGTTCTGGAGGGTATTTCGCAACATTGCGCGCGATGTCTGCGAGCGTTTTGTCAGATAGTTGAAGGGTTGTTGTCATGAATTCATCCTTGGCACGCTGTATTAGCGGTCAATCTCCCCGAACACAATATCTTGGGTTCCAATAATAGTTACAGCATCAGCCAACATGTGGCCACGGGACATCTCATCCATTGCAGATAGATGGACAAAGCCAGGTGCACGAATCTTCATACGGTATGGCTTATTCGCGCCATCAGAAATTAAGTAAATGCCAAACTCACCTTTAGGATGCTCAACAGCAGAGTAAGCCTCGCCATCAGGAACATGCATACCCTCTGTAAAGAGTTTGAAGTGGTGAATCAACTCTTCCATATTAGTTTTCATATCCACACGCTTTGGCGGAGACACCTTATGGTTGTCGCTCATGACTGGACCATCATTTGCCTTGAGCCAAACCACGCACTGTTTAATGATACGGTTGGATTGACGCATCTCTTCCATGCGCACTAAATAGCGATCATAAGAGTCGCCATTCACACCAACAGGAATATCAAAGTCGAGTTTGTCGTAAGTTTCATAAGGTTGCTTTTTACGCAAATCCCACTCAATACCGGAACCACGCAACATAGGGCCAGTGAAGCCAAGCTGCAAAGCGCGCTCCGGAGTCACGACGCCAATACCAACCAAGCGTTGCTTCCAAATACGGTTGTCCGTTAAGAGATTGCAATACTCATCCACGTTGGCATCAAAACCATTGGAGAATTGCTCAATGAAATCAAGCAATGTACCGCTACGGTTTTCATTCAGACGCTTAATAGCAGAGGTGCTACGAATCTTAGACTTTGAGTACTGCGCCATCTGCGTTGGCAGGTCACGATAGACTCCACCCGGACGATAGTAAGCAGCATGCATACGTGCACCTGATACAGCTTCGTACATGTCAAAAATATCTTCACGATCACGGAAAGCGTACAAGAACACGGCCATGGCACCCACATCTAAACCGTGACAACCAATCCACAAGAGGTGATTTAGTAGACGCGTTAACTCGTCATACATCACCCGGATGTACTGTGCACGCAAAGGCACATCTACTTGCAGCAACTTTTCAATTGCCATCACATAAGCATGCTCGTTTGCCATCATCGATACATAGTCCAAACGATCCATGTAAGGAACGTTCTGAATCCAGGTACGTGTCTCTGCTAATTTTTCTGTAGCGCGATGTAATAAACCAATATGCGGATCAGCGCGTTGGATCACCTCTCCATCAAGCTCTAACACGAGACGCAATACGCCATGCGCTGCAGGATGCTGAGGTCCAAAATTGAGAGTGTAGTTCTTAATTTGTGCCATGACTTAAACCGGGCCTCCGTACTGCTCTTCGCGCACAATACGTGGCGTGATTTCACGCGCTTCAATTGTGACTGGCTGATACACCACACGCTTTAACTCTGGGTCATAACGCATTTCTACGTTGCCAGAGATTGGGAAATCTTTTCTAAATGGATGACCAATAAAACCGTAGTCAGTCAAGATGCGGCGTAAGTCTTCATGACCATCAAACAAAATGCCGTAAAGGTCAAATGCCTCACGCTCAAACCAATTTGCCGAAGCCCATACTGGTGTTAGCGAAGCAACTACTGGGTAGGCATCTTCTGGTGCAAATACGCGTACACGCAAACGCCAGTTATGAGCTACAGATAAAAGATGTGTCACTACGCCAAAACGCTGACCACCCCACTGTCCATCTCGATAGTCCTGGTAATCCACTCCGCATGAATCAATTAATTGCTCAAAAGCCAATGATGGTTCATCACGCAACAACATAGCAGATTCAAAATAGGTATCTGCATTAACAACAACAGTGACTTCGCCCAAAGCAATCTGGATAGATTGGGCACGCTTACCTAAAACTTTTTCTAAATTAGCTGCGAGTTGAACTAAACGATCTGACATGGTTTAAGCCTTCCGCGCAATCGTGCTGGTGCGAGCGATCTTGGATTGCAACTGAATAATTCCATAGATCAAGGCTTCTGCTGTAGGAGGGCAACCAGGAACATAAATATCGACTGGCACGATACGGTCACAACCGCGAACTACTGAATAGGAGTTATGGTAATAACCACCACCATTAGCACAGGAGCCCATGGAGATCACCCAGCGTGGCTCAGGCATTTGATCGTAAACTTTGCGAAGTGCTGGAGCCATCTTGTTGCACAAAGTGCCTGCAACAATCATTAAATCTGACTGACGCGGAGATGGGCGGAAGACCACACCAAAACGATCCAAGTCGTAACGTGAAGCACCTGCATGCATCATTTCTACAGCGCAGCAAGCAAGGCCGAATGTCATTGGCCATAAAGAACCATTACGAGTCCAGTTAATTAACTGGTCCGCAGTAGTGGTAACGAATCCTTCTTTGAGAACGCCTTCTAATGCCATATCGATCACTCCCAGTCGAGAGCGCCCTTTTTCCAGATATATACGAAGCCCACAATAAATTCCAATAAGAAAATCACCATAGAGGCATAACCGAACCAGCCAATATCACGCAGAGCCACGCCCCACGGAAACAAGAATGCTGTTTCTAAATCAAATAAGATAAATAGAATTGCGATGAGGTAGTAACGTACGTCGAATTTCATACGCGCATCTTCGAAGGCCTCAAAACCGCACTCATAGGGAGACAGTTTTTCAGCATCTGGTTTCGATGGGGCCAAAATTTTTCCGAGGAACATGGGTACCAAACCAACCCCAATACCTACAAGGATAAAAAGCAGAACAGGAAAGTAATTAGCGAGATTCAAAATGGCCTTGAGTCGTTCGTCTGGTAAGTCCTAAGAAGCTACAAATTATCAATTACTCCACTACAAAAAACCTTGATTTAGGGCATTAAACCCTACAATTTTTACAATTTGGTGCCGACGGCGAGACTCGAACTCGCACAGCCTAAGCCACTACCCCCTCAAGATAGCGTGTCTACCAATTTCACCACGTCGGCATCTTGTAAAACTCGTCAATTCTACTGCATTGCACCACTCATTTACCTCAAAAATAGCGATAGAAACTACTTAAAACCCTATTTTTTACTTTGGAACTGCTGGCTTGGTCGGATCTTGAACTGGGGCTACTGGTGCGGCAGCAGGAGCCACGGTACCCGACAAAATTCCAGGACTTACTTCCTTTTTATTTCCGATCCAAGTAATGCCTAAGGTGCAAACAAAAAAGATTGCCGCAAAGATAGCAGTTGTGTGGGAAAGGAAGTTGGCCGAGCCGCTGGCGCCAAAAAGACTGCCGGAGGATCCAGAACCAAAAGCGGCACCCATATCAGCACCTTTGCCCTGTTGAAGCAATACGAGCAAGATCACAGCTAAAGCTGAAATAACCTGTAAAACGATCAATAAAGTCTTAAACCATTCCATGGCTTATCTCCAAATAAAAAATCTAGGCCTGACAAATGGCTAAGAAATCCTGAGGATTCAATGAAGCGCCCCCAATCAATCCGCCATCAATATCTGGCATTGCAAATAGTTCAACAGCATTATCAGGCTTGACACTGCCGCCATACAAAATTCCCACATGGGAAGCTACATCTTCATCAAACTCTGCCAACTGCAAGCGAATCGCTCTGTGCATGTCCTGAGCTATTTGAGCGCTGGCTACTTTACCCGTACCAATAGCCCAAACAGGCTCATAGGCAATCAGACAATCCGCCAAACGATCTTGCAAAATAGCAACTTGCTTTGAAATTTGACCTCTGACTACCTCAACTTCGCGGCCAGAATTGCGCTCATCTGCAGACTCACCAACGCAGATCACAGGAATCATCCCGTTGTCTAATACCTGCAGTGCTTTTTCTGCCACCTGCTCATCAGCCTCATGATGGTACTGGCGACGCTCCGAATGCCCCACAATGACGTAAGAACAATCAAACTCTTTCAACATAGCGGCCGCAACATCACCGGTATAAGCTCCCGCTGGATAAGCTGATGCATCTTGAGCACCTAAACTTAAAAAAGCTAAAGAGCAGTCACGAATTAAATCACCACACTGTGACAAATAAGGTGCTGGAGCGCACACCACATACTTACGACCCGCAGGCATACCCTGCTCCATGCCACGGCAAACAGTCTTGACCCAGTCTGCATTACTTGCAAAGCTGCCATTCATTTTCCAGTTGCCGATAACAGTGATTGGACGCATGAAATTGAATTCAATACTTAAACAGTTAAAACAATCTTGCCAACGTGCTCGGAAGATTCCATCAGACGATGAGCATCTGCCGCTTGATCTAGGCTAAATGTTTTATAAATGACAGGCTTTAATTTCCCCGAATCTAACAAAGGCCAGATATGGGCATACAACTGTTGAGTAATTTGCTTCTTAAATGACACTGGGCGTGGGCGCAATGTAGAACCAGTAATAGTCAAGCGACGACGCAAAATTTGATTCGTACTCACTTCAGCTTTTGAGCCACCCTGAATTGCAATTATGACAATACGACCATCATCAGCCAGGCAATCGATTTCTTTTTGTACGTAAGCGCCGGTAACCATATCCAAAATGACATTGACACCCTTACCGTCTGTAGCCTTCTTCACTTCGTCGACAAAGTCTTGTGTCTTGTAGTTGATCGCCAAGTCAGCACCTAAGGCTACGCAAGCAGCGCACTTCTCATCAGTGCCTGCAGTCACAAATACTTTATGACCTAAGGCTTTCGCAATCAGAATAGCTGTCACACCGATACCGCTAGAGCCACCTTGAACCAATAAAGTTTCACCTTCTGATAGTTCGCCACGCATGAAGACATTACTCCACACGGTATAAAACGTTTCCGGTAATGCGGCAGCCTCTTGATCGGTAAATCCCTTTGGATAAGGTAAGCATTGGGCAATTGGGGCCGCGCACAAATCTGCGTAACCACCACCCTGCACTAGCGCGCACACCTTATCACCCACTTTCAGTCCAAACAGATTGTCGACGTGACCTAAGTCACCGCCAACAATCTCACCAGCAACTTCGAGTCCAGGAATATCAGATGCGCCCGCTGGAACCGGGTAATGGCCTTTACGTTGTAGAACGTCAGGACGATTAATCCCAGCAGCCAAAACACGAATCAGAATCTCGCCAGAACCAGCACTAGGAAGCGCTGGATCAGGACGAGTGGCAGACACCAGCACTTCTGGTGCGCCAAATTCTTTAATTTCTATTACGCGCATATGAATTCCGCTTGCTAACCGAACTACTTAAGCGTTTTCGCCAGATGCAGGAGCGGCTTCAGCACCCGCCAAAGGAGCAATCGTGCCACCCTCATCCGCCATTGCAGCTTTGAGAGATAAACGTAAACGACCACGCTCATCAGCAGCCAACAACTTCACGCGAACAACTTGGCCTTCTGCTAAATAGTCTTTAACTTCTTTTACACGCTCATTAGAGATTTCAGAAATGTGCAAGAGACCATCTTTACCTGGAAGAATGTTGACCAAAGCGCCGAACTCAAGCAACTTCACTACAGGGCCTTCGTAGATCTTGCCTACCTCAGCTTCAGCAGTAATACCTTCGATACGAGCTTTTGCTTCAGCCATGCCTTCAGCAGAAGTAGAGGCGATTGTTACAGTACCATCATCTTTAATGTCGATGCTGCAACCAGTTTCTTTGGTCAAGGCTTGAATTGTTGCGCCGCCCTTGCCGATCACTTCACGAATCTTATCTGGATGAATCTTGAAAGAAACCATACGTGGAGCATGCGCAGACAATTCAGTGCGAACTGAACCCATCGCTTCTTGCATCTTGCTCAAAATATGCAAACGACCTTCTTTAGCTTGAGCTAAGGCGACTTGCATAATTTCTTTAGTAATACCTTGAACTTTAATATCCATTTGCAGAGCAGTAATACCGTTAGCAGTACCTGCTACTTTAAAGTCCATATCGCCCAAGTGATCTTCATCACCCAAGATGTCTGTCAACACAGCAAAACGGTTGCCATCCAAAATCAATCCCATTGCAACACCAGCGACGTGGGCCTTAACAGGAACGCCAGCATCCATCATTGCTAAACATCCACCGCAAACGGAAGCCATGGATGAAGAGCCATTGGACTCAGTAATTTCTGAAACCACACGAATGCTATAGGCAAAATCTTCTGCACTTGGCAATACGGGAATCAATGCACGCTTAGCCAAACGGCCGTGACCAATTTCACGACGCTTAGGGCTACCTACACGACCTGTTTCGCCAGTAGCGAACGGAGGCATGTTGTAGTGGAACATAAAGCGATCACGGTACTCACCTTCGAGTGCATCAATGATCTGCTCATCTCGTGCAGTGCCTAACGTAGCTACTACAAGGGCTTGTGTCTCACCACGGGTAAATAATGCTGAACCGTGTGTGCGCGGTAATACGCCATTACGAATCTCGATTGGACGAACGGTACGTGTATCACGACCATCAATACGTGGCTCACCATTCAAAATCTGGCTACGCACAATCTTGGCTTCGATTTCAAACATGATGTCGCTAACAGCAACCGCATCAACATCACCCTCTTCAGCTAGCTTAGCTAAGACTGTTTTGGAGATCTCCTTGAGTTTGTCTGAACGAGCACCTTTTTGACGAATCTGATAAGCCTCACGCAAAGGCGCTTCAGCCAATGCAGTGACCTTGGCGATAAATGGTTCATCTTTAGGTGCAGCAGTCCAATCCCACTCTGGCTTGCCAGCTTCGCGCACTAAATCATTAATTGCGTTGATCGCAGTTTGCATTTGGTCATGGCCGTATACAACCGCACCCAACATCACTTCTTCTGACAGCTGATTAGCTTCTGACTCCACCATCAATACAGCAGCCTGTGTACCAGCAACAATTAAATCCATTTCGCTAGTTGCTTGCTCTGTACGAGTTGGGTTCAAAAGGTATTGGCCATTAGCGTAACCAACACGTGCTGCGCCAACTGGGCCAGCAAATGGAATGCCTGAAACAGCTAAAGCTGCAGAAGCAGCGATCAATGCAGGAATATCAGCAGGAACGTCTGGGTTGATAGACAACACATGAACCACTACCTGCACTTCGTTCAAGAAGCCTTCTGGGAACAATGGACGCAATGGGCGATCAATCAAACGGGAGATCAACGTCTCGCCTTCTGATGGACGACCTTCACGACGGAAGAAGCCGCCAGGAATTTTTCCTGCAGCGTAAGTTTTTTCTAGGTAATCAACAGTCAATGGGAAAAAAGACTGGCCAGGCTTGGCTGATTTAGAGGCAACTACTGTACCCATTACTACTGTGTCATCCACGTTAACGATGACAGCACCACCAGCTTGACGAGCAATCTCGCCTGTTTCCATAGTTACTTGATGGTTACCCCATTGAAACGTCTTTACTGCTTTTTTAAACATAGTCATTCTGATCTTCTCCAAATTGTTCACGTAAAAGCCACATGGATTTCACGCTTGTCGTGGGATAAAGCAGTGTCACGACAACACTGGAGCGTTTGAAGATCACAAGGGATGCCATTCCAGGGAGACACTAGGCTCTTCAACCCAGAAACTCATTGGAATGACACGATCCCCTACACAAATAATCTTGAAGCGCTCAAAAAACATGCCATCTGCTTAAGACTGGTTCTGTTACGAAACAACCCTAAGATAGATGGCATTGCAATACCGATAAGAATTACTTACGGAGACCTAATTTCTCGATCAATGCGCGGTAGCGACCCAAATCCTTGCCCTTGAGGTAATCCAAAAGGCGGCGGCGGCGTGAAACCATCTTCAACAAACCACGACGGCTGTGATGATCTTTAGCGTTAGCTTTGAAATGGGGGGTTAATTCATTAATGCGGGCTGTTAGCAATGAAACTTGAACTTCAGGGCTACCCGTATCATTTGCGCTGCGCGCGTTATCTTTGACGATTTCCGCCGTTTTAATATCAGCAACTGCCATTTTCATACTCCTTACTTGCGAACACCTGAGCTTTCACCCAACTTGTGTCGTGCATTTATTAATCAAAACCAACAAAAAAGCTTTAAAAATCAAAGCCATCGAATTGTAGCAGATCTGCCTTAAATCCCTAGCTCTTGAGCTAGGCACTCAAACTGGGTTAAAACGATGGGTATTAGGTCAAGCCATTGATTTATATGAAATTATTATAAAAAATAACTGGAATTGCCTATTTTTTAGGCAATTCCTCATCAAATCCCCGCTTATAGCCTGGTGGGTACTTTTGCCACTCCTTGCCGCCAAGGCCCTGCTTGTAGCCGTAATCAAGTAGAGCCTGCATATAGGCAGTATCAAACTCCGTCTTATGCGGAAATTTGAAGTCTGACCCGATAAAAGCCAAGTTAAAGCTGACTCCATCAAGCTGGGTGGTGTGATAAATACGGTATAGATCGCCAATGCCTTGAGTCTGAATCATGCTAGAAATCGCCCTCTGAATGATGCTCAGGGTACCCCGCTCCGTCTCGCGCCACTCAGGATCTAAACGGGCATTGCGAATAATGTAGGCGTTACGCTGATTCTGTAGCTTGAGTTTCAAATCTTGAGCGCGCTGAGATAAGGCGCTTGGATAGAGGAATACCTGAGCAATAGCACCGCCATCGACATGCATCTCCTGAAAGCTTTGGTTAGAAACCTCAAAATCGAACATGACTGGTGAAAATGCACCCGGAATCGATGCAGAGGCCAGCATGACTTTTCTAAAAAGCTCTAAGGCCTCTGGAGTACCGATACTGGCAATCTTTCCCATATTCCAGACCACGGGTACGCCTGCATCTAAATTAGTTGTCCCAATCAAAAGCCAGCGGTTTTTAGTGGTGTACTCATTTGCTACCTTCCTCAGAAAATCTTGATCAATGTATTTTGAAATCAAATGAAACAAGGGGGTCGTGTCAGATAGGCCATCACTCAAAATGCCAGAGATCAATCCACGTTCAATGAAGATATCCCGGGGACCATATTTTGTATAAACATCGCGTAAGACAGGATCATATTCCTTCCCCATAAATGCGAAGGGAGCAATTAATGCGCCAGTACTAATACCAGTGACTAAATTAAACTGCGGACGATCGCCGCGCTCCGCCCACCCTATTAATAATCCAGCACCATATGCACCATCATCACCGCCACCAGAGAGCGATAAATAATTAGCAGGTGCATTTAAGGTTTTTTCATCCCTCACCTTAAATCCCGCCTGAATATCCACAGCCATCTGATCCACGCTCGATTGACTGGCAACCATATAGCGCACACCAGTAAAACCCGCAATTTGTGCTTGACCCATCTGCTGAGATGGCACTGCCGCTTTGCGCTGCAAGCTGCTACAGCCAACCAATGACAGCATGAAGAGAGTAAAGATACAGCGAGTGAACAGAGTCATATTAGATCGATATTGGACAAGAAGGCTTGTTGGAGTATAAAGATGGAATTCATTCATTGCGAAAATACAGCAAAGGAAAAAACGATGCGAACTCAATTCATCCAAGCATTAGCCTGTGGTCTATTAGCCCTATTCCCTACGCTAGTCTATGCGCAGTTTTCTAATCCATTTGCCGCCGACAAAACAATTGCCGAGCAACGCCAAGAGATCCTCAAGAAAAGAGAGGATACCTTAAAGGCACTATACCAAGCGCAGCCCAAGGCAAAAGAGTTAATTGAGAAATCCATTGGCTACGCGACTTTCAGCAACTTTGGTATGAAGATATTGATTGCTGGTGGAGGCACAGGTAGCGGTGTCGTTATCCAAAAAGATGGCGCTAAACCAATTTATATGAATATGGCAGAGGTTCAGGCCGGCCTGGGCCTGGGAATAAAGTCCTTCCAAAATATTTTTATCTTTCAAACACAGGCCGCACTGAATGACTTTGTGAATTCTGGATGGACATTTGGCGGTCAAGTAACTGCCGCCGCTAAGTATGAGGCTAATGGTGGCGGATACCAAGATGCGACTACAGTATCACCCGGCGTATTAATGTATCAACTGACAGACTCAGGCCTTGCCGCAGAAATTACTGGCAAAGGCACCAAGTACTACAAGAGCACGGATCTTAATAAATAAGAGGTGCATTGCGGCGACACTGCAGATGTCGCCGAGAATTTCTTAAGGCGTCATCTGCGCATTGAGCTTAGCTTGGCTAGGATCATGCAATTTATTCAGTGCTGATAAATAGGCTTTCGCTGAAGCCGCAATGATGTCCGGATCAGTTCCAACGCCATTCACGATACGTCCACCCTTTGCAAGTCTGACAGTAACCTCGCCCTGAGATTGGGTACCTGAGGTGATTGCATTTACAGAGTAAAGCAATTGCTCTGCCCCGCTCTTCACGATCTGTTCAATTGCGTTTAAGCTCGCGTCAACTGGACCATTACCTTCAGCCTCAGAGTTCACTTCTTTATCGCCAACCCGAAAAGTTACTTTTGACTTAGGACGCTCACCTGTTTCAGAGTGCTGACTTAGAGCAATGAATTTATAGAACTCACCCTCTTCGGCTGCAGCAGAATCCGACATGATGGCAATAATATCTTCATCAAAGATTTCTGATTTTTGATCGGCCAGGGTCTTGAAGCGGACAAAAGCTTCGTTCAAATCCGCTTCGGCTTCAATCGCAATGCCTAACTCTTGTAAGCGCTGTTTGAAAGCATTACGGCCAGACAACTTGCCGAGCACAATCTTATTGGCAGACCAGCCTACATCTTCCGCACGCATGATCTCGTAGGTATCCCGATTTTTTAAGATGCCGTCTTGATGAATTCCGGAAGTATGCGCAAACGCGTTGGCACCTACAACTGCCTTGTTCGGCTGAACAACGAAACCAGTAATTTGCGAGACCAACTTCGATGCAGGAACAATTTGAGTTGCATCGATACCGCACACCATATCGAAATAATCCTTACGCGTACGCAAAGCCATCACAATTTCTTCTAATGCAGTATTTCCGGCGCGCTCACCTAAACCATTAACAGTGCACTCGATTTGACGCGCTCCGCCAATTTTGACGCCAGCCAAGGAGTTGGCGACTGCCATACCCAAGTCATTGTGACAATGCACGGACCATACTGCTTTATCCGAGTTGGGAACTCGGGTACGCAAAGTCTTGATGAACTCACCATACAACTCTGGAGTGGCGTAGCCTACGGTATCCGGAATATTGATGGTAGTAGCACCCTCATTAATAACTCCTTCAACTACTCTGCACAAGAAATCCATTTCTGAGCGATAGCCGTCTTCTGCTGAGAACTCCACATCCCCAGCCAAGTTTCTTGCAAAACGAATGGAACGTTTAGCCTGCTCTAAAACTTCTTCTGGAGACATGCGCAATTTCACGGCCATATGGAGTGGGCTAGTTGCCAAAAACGCATGAATCCGTTTTGCATTAGCAGCTTTCAATGCATCAGCAGCCCGAGTAATATCTTTATCATTGGCACGTGCGAGTGAGCAGACAATTGAATCCTTCACGGCTGCTGCTACTGCAGAGATTGCCTGGAAGTCACCTTCAGAGCTCGCAGCAAATCCAGCTTCGATCACATCAACCTTGAGGCGCTCTAGCTGACGGGCAATGCGCACCTTCTCATCCTTGGTCATGGAAGCACCAGGTGATTGCTCACCATCACGTAAGGTGGTGTCAAAAATGATTACTTTGTCGCTCATCACTACTCTCCGGTTCAATATTGCTTAATTATGCTTACTGCTGATTCATGTTTACTAATTAACAACCCTCAAAACAAAAACCCCAGCAATTTGCTGGGGCTGGTATGTCGTGGCTAATGAATTACTTTAATCTCATTAACCTAGGCCTTACCTGCCCCAAGCTGAAGGCTTAGTGCTAGTAGAAGCAGTTTAGAGAGGGAGAAATTCATCAACATAGATTAAATATAACCTAAATATTACAAATTAGCTAAAGCGACGGCCGCTCAGGTGTTCCCAAGCCCAAATAACATATCCCGAGATGGAATACACCACAAAGAGGCCAAACAGAGTTAAAGGCGGATTAGAAGAAATGAGAACAAAGGTCAGAATCATCAGAACCATGACGCCAAAAGGCACGCGGTAGCGCACATCTAAAGCCTTGCCACTATAAAAGCGGGCATTGGATACCATGGTCAAGCCAGCATAAACAGCCAAAAAGAAAGTGATCCAAGGGATTGCACTGTCGCGCACTGGGATCTTATTGTCATCAGCCAGCCAAATAAAACCAGCTATCAAAGAGCCAGCCGCTGGACTAGGCAAGCCTTGGAAAAACTTCTTGTCTACCACGCCAGTATTGACGTTGAAACGGGCCAAACGTAAGGCCGCTCCCGCACAGTAGGTAAAGGCAGCCAGCCAACCCCACTTACCTAAGTCTTTTAAAGCCCATTCGTAAGCAACCAACGCAGGCGCCACTCCAAAAGACACCATGTCAGCCAAAGAGTCATATTGCTCGCCGAAAGCACTTTGGGTATTAGTCATACGAGCAACGCGACCATCCATACCATCCAAAACTAAAGATGCAAAAATAGCAATAGCGGCTATCTCAAACTGGTGGTTCATCGCATTGACGATGGCAAAGAAGCCGCAGAATAAGGCTGCGGTGGTGAATGCATTAGGGAGTAAGTAAATGCCCTTGCTACGTTTACGTGGCTTATCTACGTGCAACTCTTCTACTTCAAAATCAATCCCATCACCCAAGTCCTCCGCCCACTCATTTTGAGTGCGATCAGTGCGAGAGTTTGCTAAGCGACTGCGATCGATACGGCCACGACGGCGAAATGTAGGCAAAGAATATTCCCAGTTAAAACGACTTAATTAATCTAAGCCGGGTACGCGAGCTAATGCAGTATTCGTAGCAAAAACTTTATCGCCAACACTGACTAAAGGCTCGGCTGTTAAGGGTAAATATACATCGACTCGGGAGCCAAAGCGAATAAAGCCATAACGCTCACCCGCTTTGAGTCTATCGCCAACATGGATATAACAAAGAATACGGCGGGCAATGAGGCCTGCAACCTGCACTAGAGTCACGATTTGGCCGTTGGCATCAATCACAACAGCATTGCGCTCGTTCTCCGTAGACGCCTTATCTAAATCGGCATTAACAAACTTGCCAGGAAAATACTGAATCTCTTTTACCGTACCGTTGACTGCGCTACGGTTGGAGTGAACGTTAAATACATTCATAAACACACTAATCTTCAAAGCTTCACGGCCCGCATAAGGATCGTTCGCTTTTTCTACGACGACGATACGACCATCAGCGGGAGATAACACTAGATCACGACCTAAGGCAGCAATACGCTGCGGATCTCGGAAGAACTGCAGAACAAAGATAAAGATGATCCACAAGGGCCATGACCATGCAATGCCACCAAGATAGTGGACTAGCAAAGTAACAGCCCCCACTAATGCCAAATACGGCCAACCTTCTTTCGCAATAATGGGGTGTGGATACATCATCTTTGTTCTGAGCCTTTTTAAATAACTACTGATTAGTTCTTAGTCTGGTCAACTAATTTGTTCTTGGCAATCCAAGGCATCATGGCGCGCAACTTAGCACCAACTATCTCGATGTCGTGCTCAGCATTCAAGCGACGACGTGAGATCAAAGTAGGCGCACCTGCTTTGTTTTCCAAGATGAAGCTCTTAGCGTACTCACCAGTCTGAATATCTTTCAAGCACTGACGCATTGCGTTCTTGGTATCTTCAGTCACAATACGTGGGCCAGTGACGTACTCACCGTACTCAGCGTTGTTAGAGATTGAGTAATTCATATTGGCGATACCACCTTCGTAGATCAAGTCAACAATTAACTTGAGCTCATGCAAGCACTCGAAGTAAGCCATCTCAGGAGCGTAACCAGCTTCAACCAAAGTCTCAAAGCCAGCTTTGATCAACTCTACTGCGCCACCACAAAGAACAGCCTGCTCACCGAACAAGTCAGTTTCAGTTTCTTCACGGAAGTTGGTTTCGATGATGCCGGCACGACCGCCACCATTCGCTGTTGCATATGACAAAGCAACATCACGAGCTGAACCTGATTTATCTTGATACACAGCGATCAAATGGGGAACGCCGCCACCTTGAGCATAAGTACCACGCACAGTATGACCTGGTGCTTTAGGAGCAATCATGATCACGTCCAAGTCAGCGCGCGGCTGAACTTGACCGTAGTGGACGTTAAAGCCGTGAGCGAATGCTAGTGCAGCGCCCTGCTTGATATTGCCGTGAACTTCTTTGCTATACACGTCAGCGATTTGCTCATCAGGTAGAAGCATCATGACTACGTCAGCATCTTTCACGGCTTCGCCAACTTCTTTTACAGTCAAGCCAGCATTTGCAGCCTTACTCCAAGAAGCGCCGCCCTTACGCAAACCAACAGTTACGTTACAACCGGAATCCTTGAGGTTCAATGCGTGTGCGTGACCCTGTGAACCGTAACCAATGATGGTTACTTTTTTGCCTTTAATGAGGGACAAATCGGCGTCTTTATCGTAAAAAACTTTCATGCTCTTTCCTTGTTTTGAAAATGTAGTTAATGCAGTAATTAGTTAAAAAATTAAACCTTCAGAATGCGTTCACCGCGCCCAATACCAGAACCACCAGAACGGACAGTTTCCAGAATCGATGCGCGATCAATCGAATCAATGAAGGCATCCAATTTGGCGCCATCACCAGTTAATTCAATGGTGTAACTCTTATCAGTCACATCAATGATGCGACCACGGAAGATATCCGTTGTACGTTTCAACTCTTCACGCTCTTTACCCACAGCGCGTACTTTAATCATCATGAGCTCACGCTCAATATGAAGACCTTCAGTCAAATCAAAAACCTTAACCACCTCAACTAGGCGATTGAGGTGTTTAGTGATTTGCTCAATCACATCCTCAGAGCCAATCGTGACAATCGTCATGCGCGACAAGGATGGATCTTCAGTCGGCGCAACACTCAAGGTCTCAATGTTGTAGCCGCGAGCCGAAAACAAGCCAACCACACGGGATAATGCCCCCGGCTCGTTCTCTATCAATATGGAAATAATATGTCGCATTAGAGGTCCTCGCTACCCAAAAGCATTTCAGTAATACCCTTGCCCGCTTGAACCATTGGCCAAACGTTTTCCTCTGGGTCTGTCTGGAAATCCATAAATACTGTGCGATCTTTTAAACGAATGGCTTCTTTGAGAGCGCCTTCAACATCAGACTTCTTCTCAATACGCATACCCACATGTCCAAAGGCTTCTGCCAACTTCACAAAGTCTGGCAATGAATCCATATAGGAACTGGAATAACGCTTGTTATAAGTGAGCTCTTGCCATTGACGAACCATGCCAAGGTAGCGATTATTCAAAGAGACGATCTTCACAGGCGTGTTGTATTGCTTGCAAGTGGATAACTCTTGAATACACATCTGGATAGAGCCTTCACCAGTAATGGCAAATACATCTGTATCTGGGAATGCTTTCTTAATACCCATGGCATATGGCAAGCCAACACCCATGGTGCCAAGACCGCCGGAATTAATCCAACGACGTGGCTTATCGAACTTGTAGAACTGTGCAGCCCACATTTGATGCTGACCAACATCAGAAGTAATGAATGCATCACCACCAGTGAGCTCCCATAACTTTTGCACTACATACTGAGGCTTGACGATTTGCGATGCCTCGTCGTACTTTAGGCAATCTTTTTTACGCCACTCGTTAATCTGCGCCCACCATGCTGCCAATTTGGCTTCATTCTTACGTGGGCCAGCATTTTTTAGCTGAGCAGTCATCTCTTGCAATACTTCTTTGAGATTGCCTACGATAGGCACATCCACTTTCACCCGCTTCGAAATCACGGATGGATCGATGTCAATATGAATAATCTTGCGAGGATGACTTGCGAAGTGCGTAGGATTGCCAATCACGCGGTCATCAAAACGGGCGCCGATTGCAATCAACACATCGCTGTGCTGCATCGCCATATTGGCTTCATACGTACCGTGCATACCAAGCATGCCCACAAACTGAGGGCTAGTGCCTGGGAAACCGCCAAGACCCATTAAGGTATTGGTAACAGGGTAACCCAGCAAGTCAGCAAACTCTTTTAATTCTGGAGCGGCATCAGCCAAGATCACACCACCACCGGTATAGATGAATGGGCGTTCAGCCTCTTGCAATAAAGAAACAGCTTTACGAATTTGTCCACTATGACCCTTAACCACTGGGTTATATGAACGCATCTCCAATGTTTCTGGGTAGACGAATGGTCCTTTAGCTGCAGAGACATCCTTAGGGATGTCAATCAATACTGGACCTGGACGGCCTGTCTGCGCAATATGGAAAGCCTTCTTAATTACCAAAGGAAGGTCTTTCACATCTTTTACCAAGAAGTTGTGCTTGACTACTGGGCGAGTAATGCCCACGGTATCAGCTTCTTGGAAAGCATCTTCACCAATCGCATAGGTTGGTACATTACCGCTGATGACTACCATCGGGATCGAATCAGTGTAAGCAGTCGCAATTCCGGTTACCGCATTGGTTACGCCAGGGCCTGAAGTCACTAAGGCAACACCAACCTTACCGGTTGCACGTGCATAGCCATCGGCTGCATGAACTGCTGCTTGCTCATGGCGAACCAGAATGTGTTCAAACTTATCCTGCTTAAAAATCTCATCGTAGATAAAGAGAACGGAACCACCTGGGTAACCCCAGACGTATTCAACACCCTCTTTGTGCAAAGCTTGCACCAGCATCTCAGCACCAATCATTTCTGGTGGAGTTGCTGCGGGATTTGTAATTGTTGTGTCTTGATTAGCTTTAGAAGCTAAAAATTCGGCGCTGCTTGTATTCATTTTCTTTCGTCCTTTGCAATTTTCGGCAAAAAATTGTTTGGTCTGTTCTGTCTCTTGCTTGTGGCCTGAGTTCGAACGGCGCTGCTACCGGAAAAAACCACTTCTTGAATGAGATTCTAGGTAGTAAGCCCTATATTCTATAGCAATCCCTTAAAATAGACGAATTCCCTCTGATTCAGGTCTAATCTACTGAATGGCTTCGCCCCAAGAACTTTCTGACTTTCTGAGTAGTGTTGAGCAGCGCGCTTTCAAGCAAGCGGTCTATGCTGTGCGAGATGACGATGCGGCCTTGGATATCGTTCAGGATGCCATGATCAAACTGGCTGAAAAGTATGGTGACCGACCTGCAGCGGAATTACCCCTAGTTTTCACCAGAATTTTGCAAAATCGCATTCACGACTGGTTCAGGCGTCAAAAAGTTCGTAATACTTGGGTCACCCTGTTCTCGAACATGGGTAAGAAATCCGATGAAAACGATGATTTTGACCCCCTAGAGTCGCTTTCAGCTCCAGATGACAGTGAAATTCACCAAGATGGTGCGTTTAAGCTTGAACGTAGTCAGCTATTGCAGTCCTTAGAGTCGGAAATATCAAAATTACCCGCCCGTCAACGAGAAGCCTTCCTGATGCGTTATTGGGATGAGCTAAGCATTACTGAAACTGCCCTTGCAATGAGCTGTAGCGAGGGAAGCGTCAAAACCCACTGCTCAAGAGCCACCCAGGCTCTAGCTAAAGCATTGAAATTAAAAGGAATTACCCTGTGAACCGCAACGAAGACATCCTCAGCACAACAGAAGCAGATCAATTTGGTCTGACCGCTGCCGCCCTGCTCCGCCAAGGAACTCAATCCCTACCAACTGGGATCAAAGATCGCCTTTATGCAGCTCGCCTCAAAGCCCTTTCTGTGAAAAAACCAGAAAAAGTGCGCATTGCGCAGCCTGTTTTAGCAGGCTCTAGTGGAAGCTGGTCTATTGGTTCACGCTCACTCTGGGATAACGTGGGTTGGGTTGCCCCATTAGCCGTTCTGGTGTTCGGCCTGATCGGAATCGCCCAATGGCAGCAAGATTCCCGTATCAACGATATTGCCGAGCTAGATGTTGCCCTCTTAACTGACGATGTCCCGCCCGATGCTTATGCTGATAGCGGCTTTTTGGGCTTCCTCAAAAATGGTCCTTTAGCGGAATCAGATCAAGAAAGCCTCAGTTCAGCTAAGACTCCGTCCTAACAGTCATAGCGAGCTCAGTAGCGCATGCTAAAAAATCGATGGTCCTTGAGTGCCTCACTAAGCATCAGCATGATGCTGGCGATTGGCGCCCTAGGATCAATACAAAGTTCAGATGTATTCGCCCAAACATCGGCAGCAGGTCATGGAAAAACCACTGGCATCCCGGAGAAAAAACCGGATGGTACTTGGGAGAACCTAAAGCCAGGGCAGCAAAAAATCCTGGCTCCACTGGAAGATGATTGGGATTACATGCTCCCAGACAGTCGTAAAAAATGGATACAAGTCGCTAATCTACATCCCAAGATGAGTGAGGCTGATCAACAGCGACTGCAGTCCCGCATGACGGGTTGGTCTAAGCTCTCTCAAAAAGACCGCCGTCTGGCTCGAGAAAACTATTTAAGCAGTCTCAAGTTCCCCGCTGAGAAAAAAGCTGAAGCTTGGAGTGCTTATCAAAAGCTGAGTGATGAGCAAAAGAAGAAACTGGCCCAAGCAGAGGTCAATAAGAAAAAGCCAACGGCTTTAAGTGCACCTACGTTACAACAGTATCCGATCAAACAAAAATCGAACTTAGTACCGCCCCCAACAGCCAGTGGCGCTCCTGCTTCAGAGCTTCCAACAACGAACAGCAGCCCCGATAGCAGTTCAAACAATCCTTAAGTCGTGATAAGTCCCGCTGAATTAGACCTACTTCCTGCTCCACAGTTTTGGCGACGGATCTCTTGCATTCTTTATGAGCAATTGGTTTTATTAGGTGTCATCGCTTTTACCTTCCTACTTCCAAATTTGGGATTAGGTATTCTGTTTGGCATATCCCTACCAAGTTGGATTACCTTTCTCTATCTCTATGCCGTCCTAGGCATTTACTTTATTTGGTATTGGACTAAGTCGGGGCAGACGCTGGCAATGCAAACATGGCGAGTGCGCATGATTGGTCCAGGCGGATACAAGCTGACTCGCAGACAAGCGATTTGGCGTTATTTTTTTGGATCTTTGTGGCTGGTGCCTTGCGTGATTTTGCAGTGGCTATTCGAGCTGCAAAGATGGCAGATTATTGAAATGCTATTTGCAGTCGCTTTATTTCTGTGGCCACTAAGCATTTACCTAGATCGAGCCAAACCCTTGCTACGTCAAAGTCTGCCAGATCGCTTTAGTGGAACGCGTTTAGTGGAATTACCGAAGAACTTAGTTACGCTAAATTAAGCAAATCAAGACCCTCAGTCTAGTTAGGTCTCACGCAAACATTCCATTGCAGTAGCGGTTTGAATTCTTCTCTGAAAGCGATAACCCGCTAGTAGACAAGCAGTTACCCCAAAGCCAATACCCATCGCCAAAGACTGCGCAAATGCATTGAACTCAATCTCCAGTACAAAACGGCCAAGTGCCCATGCTGCAATTCCGGCAGCAAGTCCAGCCAAAGTTCCTGCAAGCACTCCAATAATCAGGAGCTCGGTTAATGCAATCTTCCCCAGTAAATAGCGCGACGCACCTACCGCCTTTAACAAGGCCGCGCTCCTGAAACGCTCATCTTGTGTTGCCGCTATTGCAGCTACTAAAACTAAAATCGCTGCCGCAATGGTAAAGGCGAACAAGAGGCCTAATACAGAAGATAGTCGATCCAGTACATCCTGTATTTGTTTAAGTGATGTCCCCACATCCACGATAGTGAGATTGGGATAGGACTGCGCAAGCTGATAATCCAAACCTTCAATTGCAGTGCTTTGGTAATACGAGGTAATCCAAGACTGGGGCATTTCTGCGAGCATTGCAGGCGGCATGATGACAAAGAAATTCACTTTCATCGAACTCCAATCCAACTTACGCAAAGAGGTAATAGGCGCAGTGACTTTTTCCCCGGCAAGCTCAAAGGTCATTTGATCTCCCAGCTTTAACTTCAAAGTCTTCGCAATCCCCGCTTCCAAAGAAACTTGCGGCGCACCCCCCTCAAGCCACTTTCCAGAAGTAATCCGATTACCCTCAGGCAACTGCTCGGTGTATGAGAGATTGAATTCTCGATCAACTAAGCGGCGCGCGTTTTCATCAATGTAGTCATTGGGTCCAATGATCTTTCCATTAACCTCAACTAAGCGCGCACGAACCATGGGACTAAAGCTCGGCTTTGCTACTCCCGCATCCAGCAGTGAGCGAGTGATACTAGACTTTTGATCTTCCTGAACATTAATCATGAAGCGATTAGGTGCATCGACTGGGATATTGTCCTGCCAGGTAGCCAATAAATCTTGTCGGAGCAGCAGGATGAGCAATAAGGCCATCAAGGCAATACCTAGCGCCGTGATTTGCATGACTGCAAAGCTAGATCGACGTGCTTGCGCCGTTAGTGCAAAGCGTAGTGCGAAGTGATGATTACTCCCTCTCGAAAACAGGCGTTTTAGTAAACCAAGGCATAACCAAGAAACTACAGCAAAGAGCGCAACGGCCAAACCAAAGCTTGTGGCAACCCAAGAGGCTAGCTTCCAATCTTGAGCTGCAAGCGCAATTAAGACAAGGCAAGTACTCAATCCAAAGAGTGCGACCCACAGCACCTTGATGTTCACCGATCCTAACTCTTTTCGAATCAGTCGCACTGGTGAAATCATGACCAAACTAAATAAGGGCGGCCCAGCAAAACCGATTAGCAAGCAGGAGGAAAATAAAATACTCCAGGCCAAGGGCCAGAGTGAAAGTGAGGGCAAATTGGCAAATATCAAATTACCCAAGATCCCAATCAATATCTCTTGAACGCCGTAAGCAATCACAGCGCCCATCACAGCGGCTGATATGCACAGAGCACCCAATATCTTGACTTGGTTTATGAGAATCGTTTTTTGGCTTGCGCCAAGGCATTTCATAACAGCACAAACATCAGCCTGCTTTAAAACATAACGACGCGCTGATAAGGCAATCGCTACCGCAGCTACCATGGCCGTCAGCAAGGCAACTAAGGCTAAAAAGCGCTCTGCCCGCTCGAGGGTTTTACGCATTACAGGCTGCGCATTTTCCAAGGTCTCAATGCGCACCCCTCTGAGGCTTTCGGATTTAATCGATTGCGTCGCCCATTGCTCATAATCAGAGATAGCCGAGTCACTCCCCGCTAAAAGTAGCCGATAAGTCACGCGGCTACCCAGACCAATCAGGCCCGTGGCTGGTAAATCGTCAAGTGACATCATGACGCGTGGCGCAAAGTTCATAAAGCCAGCGCCTCGGTCAAGCTCGCGCTCCAAGATGCCGCTAATGAGGAATGTCTTATCGCCCAATAACATCTGATCGCCAACCGTTGCCTTTAGCGCACTGAGCATTGCGGGATCCACCCAGACCGAACCTTTTGGTGGAGTTGCGCCGACTGATGAAGGTGATACCTGCAAGGTACCGCGTAAGGGGTAGGCAGAACTCACAGCCTTAAGGGAGGCCAGCTTACTTTGCACCCCTACCGTGGCCATACTCGGAAAGACAATAGTTTGGGCAAAGCTCAGTTGCCGCCCCTTGGCTTCCTGAATAAAGTGCTCGGGCAGTGGTTGATCAGAAACGAGCAATAAATCCGCAGCAAGAAGCTGGCGTGCATCGAACTGAAAGGCTCGCTGCATTCGGTCAGCCAAGAAACTAACGCTGGATAAGGCGGCTACAGAGAGCGTCAGCGCGACTAGTAATGCTACCAACTCACTAGATCGAAGGTCTCGCTGAATAGCCCGTAGAAAGCTGGTTAACACTATTTAGACCGCCTGAATCAGACCGCCATCTACACGAATCACTGAACCAGTAATGTAGGAGGCATTTCGACTGGCCAGAAACGCTGCTGTATCACCATATTCACAAGGGTCGCCATAGCGCTCCATCGGAATTTGCCTCAAGCTAGCTTGAACAACAGATTCATAGCTCACATTTTCACGTTGGGCACGTGCTTCATCTAGCTGACGTAAACGATCCGTTGCCACACGACCTGGCATGATTACATTCACAGTAATTCCATCGGCCGCTACTTCTGCTGCCAAGGTTTTAGACCAAGCCAGCAATGCAGCACGCAAGGTGTTGGAGATGGCAAGATTTTTAATGGGTGCAATAGCACCTGAAGTGGTGCTCGTAATAATGCGACCCCATTTACGTTGACGCATTCCCGGTAGAACTCGATCGGTAATGCTGATGAGTGATAGCACCATGTCGTTAAAACTCTTTTGCCACAAAGCAGGATCCTGCCCCGCCGCTAATGTTGGAGGAGGCCCACCAGTGTTGTTTACCAAGATATCAATCGGACCCAGCTCTTTTTCCACCTTACTCACCAGGCTATCGATCAGGGATGCATCAGAAAGATCCCAGCTCAGAGCTAAAGCTGTTCCACCGGCAGCCTCAATCATTTCAACCGATTTTTTTAATCCCTCGGGGTTGCGGCCAGTCACCGCCACTTTGACGCCCTCACGCGCCAAAGAAATAGCCATCGCCTGACCTAAACCTCGGCTAGATGCCATCACCAATGCAACCTTACCCTTGAGTCCTAAATCCATGTCTTCTCCAATATTCTTTTATGTACTGTCATTCTAAAATGCCTACTGCCCTAAAGGTGGAGGCAGATTACCAGCGTACCTATAAAGCACCGCCTCATACTCTTTTAAAATTTGCGCCAAGGCTTCCTGCTGGCCCAGCACCAATGCCTGGGGGGTATTGTCTTTGAGTGCAACTCTCTTGGTATAGCGGTTTTTACCAATGACGGGATTACGCTTTTGGGGGTCAGTTGCGGTAAGAAAAAATTCTATCGTTACAACAGCCTCTGGACGAACCCGGTAATCACCATAAAACTCCTCTATCGATGTCTGCAAGATGTAATACGGAAAGAAGTTATTACCCTGACCTACGGTCATAGAGAAGATCTGGGCATTATTCAGCCACTGACGTGTCGCATTACTGACCATCTCATTTGGTAAGGCAGAATACGTATTATAAAAATCCTTTTCATAGCGTTGATCACCTAAGCGATAAACCAAAGACTTGCCATCGAAAGGTGGCGTTGTTGACGATGAACCCATTTTGAGCCACAAATCACTTCGTGGCTTATAGGAGGCGCCAGTACGCTCTGGGGCGACCATCCAACTATTAATCTCTAATGCTGGTCTTTTAGGTAATGAGCATGCGCTTAATACGGTAGCTACGAATACAAAAGCGGCAAACTGAATGAAACGTGAGTGATTAGTCATCTGAATTTTCATTTTTGGACTCCATTCATTGGAGGCGTAATACGTGCAGGTGGTTCACCCCAAATTAGAGTAGACGGTGATTGACTTGCGACTCGGGTAAATTCATTTAACTGCTCGCTGGCCTGACGCAGGTTCTCCAAGGTTGCAGTAGTGTCACCCTGAACACTAGTAACGGTTTGACGCAAAGAAACCATGGTGGCAACCAATTCACGCATCAGAATATTGAGTTGATCTTTATCGGTGACCTTAGCAATTCGATCCAATAAGACATTGAGATCTTGAACCGAATTGATCAGACCCGTATTATTTTTACCGTCACCAGCCATCAATTGATTTAGATTGCCCAGAAGCGCATCAAACTTCTTCTGAGTTCCATCGATATCCATACCATTAAGTGCATCAATCAACTTCTGAACACCAGAAATAATTTCATCCGCCTGGTTAGGCATAGAGGGCACAACTGCATACTCCGGCGTCCAAGGGTAAGGCAACCGAGAGTATTGAGCGGCGCCTGGATAGAAATCTAACTCAACATAATTCACACCAGTAATACCCATCGATCGAATGCGCGCACGTAAGTTATCATTAATAAATGTTTCTAGGTGGCTTTTTTCAATAGCATCGCCATAAATTTGCATTCTCACGACTACATACTCTTGCTTCTGAATCATCGGCACTTCTTTCTCATACAAGTCACCAGATAAAGCAATTAATGTCACCTGTCCGATCTTGACACCCCGAAATCGTACCGCCGCACCAGCATCTAAGCCCGTCACTGATTGCTTCACATAAGTTTCAACCATGAATGATTTTTTAAAAAACTGTCCTGAGCCAAAGATCAAGATAATGGTGAGCAATGCACTAATTGCCGCCAGAACAAAAATGCCAAGACGGAAGTAATTCGGGTTGGAGTTATTACTCATGCTGCGTCCTTGCTCATGATGCGATTAAAAAATTGGTGCACTCGAGGATCTTTGCTGCCATCTCTTAATAGCTTAGGATCGCCCTCGGCAATAATGCCTTTGGCATCCTTATCCAACATAATGACTTTGTCAGCAATAGAATAAATACTAGCTAGCTCGTGAGAAACAATCACAAAAGTAAATCCTAAGTTTTTTGAAAGATCTAAAATCGTACTGTCGAGATCGGCCGACGTAATCGGATCAAGACCTGCCGAAGGCTCATCCAAAAATAATATTTTAGGATCCAAAGCCATTGCCCGTGCGATCGCAGCCCGTTTTTGCATGCCACCGCTAATTTCGCTAGGCATGTACGTTTCATATGGAAGTAAACCTACCAAATCCAGTTTGCATCGAGCTAATAAATTCATCTGATCTCTAGTGAGCTGGGTGTACTCCTCCATAAAGAGTGTCACGTTATCCAGTAGATTCATGGAGCCAAATAAAGCACCCTGCTGATACATGACCCCAAAGCTCGTCATGATTTTTTGGCGCTCAGCACCTTGGGCAGTAGTGATGTTTTGACCCTCGATCAGCACATCTCCAGCAAGCGGTTGATAGAGGCCGAATAAATTCTTTAAGAGACTCGATTTACCGCAACCTGATCCACCCAAAATCACAAAGATCTCACCGTTCTTGACGGAGAAGTTGAGGTTCTGCAAAAGTACTTTTGAGCCATAACCTACAGTAAGATTTTGAACATCAATCGCTTTATCTAGTGCATCCATCAGAAACCTGTCCTGTAAGAGATGTAGGCAAAGATACCGTCCACCAATACGATCATGACAATACTGCTCACCACTGCCCGAGTTGCGGAGATGCCAACAGCAGCTGCACCGGTACCGGTTTGCATGCCTCGTAAACAGCCCATTGCTGAAATAACCACGCCAAAGAGAGTGGCCTTAACAAGGCCGGATAGAACATCCTCAATATCGACAGCAGCTAACATGCCGTTATAAAAGTTAATAAAGGGAACACCATAAATTTGCATAGTCAGCATGGAAGAAAAAATACTGACGATGTCGGCAAATAAGGTCAATATGGGCGCTACTAATATCCCCGCCAGCACTCTTGGTACAACAAGGAAGCGGATTGGACTTAAGCCGCCAGTGACTAATGCATCGACTTCACTATTGACGGTCATGGTACCAATCTCGGCTGCAAATGCTGCTGATGAGCGGCCGGCAAGTAAGATCGCAGTAATCAGTGGCCCCATCTCTCTGACAATGCCTAGCGCAGCGAGTGGCCCAACAAATGAGACGGCGCCAAATTGCTGCATACCAATCGCAGCCTGAAAGGACAGAATGACGCCAATCAAAAATGCAACTAGACCAACAATAGGTAATGCGGAAATACCCGCCTCTACAGCAGCGTTCACAAAGTCACCCCAGCGAACTTGCCTGATATTTCGAATGGACCAAACTAAATCTGCCGACAGGTGGCCAGTAAATGTCACTAGGCCGCGGGCATCATCCCCCAAACTCTGCGCAGCCATGCCAGTGCTCAGAACAAAACTTCTTTTTTGTTTTACAGCAGGCTCTGGGAATAAGTTATTAATAGGATCGAATTCACGCAAGAGCGGCTGATACTTGGGATCCAAGCCTTGAATATCAAACTGTCCACCTGCTTTGTTCTGCGCCTCTTGCACATCAATCAAAAATGCAAATGCCGATCCATCCAAAGAGCTGACTTTTGATGCGTCAAAAATCAGTGAGTGCGCTTGTGCATTTCCTTGCCCTAACCACTGATTTTGCTTTTCCCGAACATCGGCCCACACTCCAGCCAGGGAATACACATTGACTGCACCACTCAAGCTGACTTGAGCATGCGTTTTATCTGCTTGCGACCAAACTGCCACTGGAGTCAGTAAAATTGAAGAATTAGGGTCTGAAATGCTCATAGGCAAACTATAAGGCTTCTACCTGAAATCACTATGAAATGCCAAAAAAAAGAAAAAGGGCCCAGTTTTTCAACTAGGCCCTGTAAGGGTTGGTGCGGCTGGCAGGAATTGAACCCACGACCCCTTGGTTCGTAGCCAAGTACTCTATCCAGCTGAGCTACAGCCGCAACAGCCATAATTATGCCATGGAAGAGAAGAACTACATCACACCGGCTGGTCACGAGCGCATTAAAAGAGAGCTTTTACAGCTCTTAAACCTTGATCGGCCAGAGGTTGTCAAGGTTGTTCACTGGGCTGCCTCCAACGGCGACCGCTCCGAGAATGGTGACTATATTTATGGAAAAAAGCGATTGCGGGAGATTGATCGGAGGATTCGCTTCCTCAATCAGCGCCTTGAATTTGCTGTAGTGGTCGATAACCAGGCCCGAAAATCGGGTGAAGCGGATGCCGAGCAGGTCTTTTTTGGGGCTACCGTTACTTATGCGAACTTGGAAGGTGTTGATGCTGGCAAACAGACAAGCATCACGATTGTTGGGGTCGACGAGGTCGATTTAGATCTAGGTCACGTCAGCTGGGTATCACCCATTGCTAAAGCCTTAATCAAGTCGCGGCTGGGTGATTGCGTCAAAATTCAGACGCCAACTGGCCCAACTGAGATTGAAATCCTAGACGTTCAGTACCAGTAATTGGGATTGACAGGAGCTTAACTAACCCGTACGCGAGTAACTCGCATCACATCATGGTTCGCACGCAAACTACGCATCACTTTAGAGAGGTGCAGACGGTCTGATACTTGGATAGTGAAGCGAATAGTGACGGCATCTTCTTTATAGCGATCATCCATTGATACGTTCATGATGTTGGAGTCTGCAGCAGTCACACTACTTGCCACTCTAGCTAATACGCCTTTGCCTTGGCGTGTATCAATCGCCAAGTCAACCTCAAACTCCCGATTGACCTCTTTACCCCACTCTACCTCTACCCACTTATCACTATCTTTTGAGAGCATTCTGAGGGCGAGTTGGCAGTCATTGGTATGCACCTGCAAACCCTCGCCTTTACCAAGATAGCCAATGATATTGTCACCTGGAATCGGGTGACAACAAGTTTGAAAATGAATTGAGTTTCCTTCTCGACCATCTACCAAGATGGCTTGGCGCTGGTGATGATGCGAGGCAATTTCTTGTTGGGGAGAGACCCAATCCGCTGCGCCCAAACGCATTTGGTCAGAGCCGCCCTCATCGTCAATCAAAATCTTTAAGCGAATTGCTAGCTCTTGAGAAGATCTGCGGCCCAAGGCAATATTGACACAGGCCTCTTCACGCGTTTTATCCCCAGTCCAATGCAATAACTTTTCCCAAAGTTCTGGTGATAGTAGTCCAGCATCCACACCCTGCTGACGTAATGCGCCAGCCAAAAGACGTTCGCCTAACTGCAAAGACTCGGCATAGTGCTTAGTCTTCAATGAATGACGTATCGAGGCGCGGGCTTTGCCTGTCCTCACGAATGCTAGCCAACCTGGATTGGGTTGAGAATTCGCTGATGTCACCACCTCAACAATGTCGCTATTCTTTAATTCACTACGTAAGGGTAACTGCATGCCGTTAATCTTGACTGCTACGCAAGTATTGCCTACATCGCTATGAATGGAGTAAGCAAAATCGAGAGCGGTGGCGCCACGCGGTAAAGCCCTAATCTGCCCCTTTGGCGTAAAGACATAAACTGCATCTGGGAACAAATCAATTTTGACGTGCTCTAAGAATTCTTGCGAATCTACGCTGCTATCCTGAATATCAATCAAGGATTGCAGCCATTGATGTGCACGGTTTTGCACCTCACTCATATCAGGACCACCATCTTTATAGGCCCAGTGCGCAGCAACACCTGCTTCAGCAACAGCGTGCATATCGCCAGTACGTATCTGAAACTCTACCGGCACTCCTGATGGGCCCAATAGTGTCGTGTGCAAAGACTGGTAACCATTCAGCTTAGGAATAGCAATGTAATCCTTAAACTTTCCAGGCATCGGCTTATAAAGCGCATGCAAAAGACCGAGTGCACGATAGCACTCGTCAATGGAATGGACTGTTACCCTGAAGGCATACACATCAAGCACCTGAGAAAAGCTCAAATGCTTGCTACGCATTTTGTTGTAGATACTAAAAAGGGTTTTTTCTCGACCTTGTAGATCAACTTCGAGATTAGCTTTTGCAAATGCCAACCGAGCATTTTGCAAAATCTTCTCCACCATCTCTTTACGGTTACCACGCGCCCGCTTCACAGCGCCTTCGATCACCCTAAAGCGCATTGGCATAGAGTAGCGGAAACTCAAGTCCTGTAAGTCGCGGTAAATGATATTGAGACCTAAGCGGTGTGCAATCGGAGCGTAGATCTCAATTGTTTCAGCAGCAACCCGGCGACGCTTTTCTATTGGGACAGCATCAAGCGTACGCATATTGTGCGTACGATCAGCGAGCTTGACCAAAATCACGCGGACATCGCGCGCCATTGCCATAAACATCTTACGAAAGCTTTCGGCCTGAGCCTCAGCATGGCTCTGGAACTCCAACTTATCGAGCTTAGTTAAACCCTCTACGAGCTCAGCCACTTTGCTGCCAAACTTACCAACTAGATCTGCTTGAGTACAACCCGTATCCTCAATCACATCATGCATTAAAGCTGCCATGATGGAAGACGCGTCTAAGCGCCAGGTAGCGCAAAGCTCAGCAACTGCTACAGGATGGGTAATGTAAGGCTCACCACTATGGCGATACTGCCCAAGGTGAGCCGCATCAGCAAAATGAAAGGCTTGCTTAATGAGAACAACTTCATCAGGCTTGAGATAGCCCAATTTAGAAATCAATCTATCAATCGAAACAACTTGGTGCTTTAGCGGTAATGAAGGCGCCGATGTTGGGCCAAATAGGTGTCGACTCGACTGAGCCAACAAAGTTGCGAGGATGGAAGACTTATCGCTGTTAGCGATCTCTTGGGGCGAGATCTGACCTTTGAGTTCCGATGTGTTTGGGTCGCCTAAGGGGAGCTCCACAACGGAACCCCTAAATTACAAAGGTACTTTGGTCAACATGTCACGGTCAGTTACACCAGCAGCAACTTCACGTAAGGCAACTACAGTTGCTTTATCTCTGGACTCAACACGTGGGGAGTGACCTTGAACTAATTGACGTGCGCGATAAGTCGCAGCCAATACCAGCTCAAAACGATTGGGGATAGTTTTTAGACAATCTTCTACAGTAATACGGGCCATGCTGGACTCACTTAAATTTAGCTTTAATACCCATAGGATAACTGATTAGACTCCGAGGCGCTTTAAAAGCGTAGGGTTACGAGCCATAATCGGCCCTGAGCGCAGGCGGCTGGCTGCGACCACATGTCGTAAATCAATCAATGCCCGCTCAAAATCATCATTGATCACAATAAAATCCGCCTCGTAAGCATGCTGGAGCTCTAAATGCGCTGCAGCCAATCTTCTCTGAATAGTAGCCTCATCGTCCTGACCCCGTTTACGCAAACGCTCCTCAAGAGCCTCAAATGAAGGTGGAAAAATAAAGATCCACTGCACTTCAGGAATGATTTGACGAATCTGCTGTGCGCCCTGCCAGTCGATTTCTAACATCACATCACGCCCGGTTTTCATCTGAGTCTCAATCCAAGCTTTGGATGTACCGTAAAAATTACCATGCACTTCAGCGTGCTCTAAAAAATGGCCCTGGTCACGCTCAGCAATAAATTCTGCTCTCTTGATAAAGCGATAGTCCTTACCATCTACTTCGCCCGGTCTTGGTGCACGCGTTGTCGTTGAAAGTGAAAGCTTGAGGGCTGCGTCTTCTTGCAACAGAGCATTGACTAAGGAGGATTTACCGGCGCCTGATGGCGCAACGATCATCAACATACTGCCTTGATAGGCAGGCGAGAGATTGGGTTTAATTTTCGGGCTAGCCATGACGATTATCTAAATATCAATTACTCTAAATTTTGCACTTGTTCACGCATTTGCTCAATCAGGAGCTTGAGCTCTAAAGCAGCTTGCGTGCATTCTTCTGAAACTGATTTGGAGCTTAAGGTGTTGGCCTCGCGATTGAGTTCCTGCATTAAGAAATCCAAACGCTTACCTACCGGGCCCTTACCTGCTAAGGCGGTATCGACTACTTGAAGGTGGGTCTTGAGTCGGGCAAACTCCTCTGCCACATCGATACGGACGGCATAGAGCACAACCTCTTGACGAATACGCTCCATCAACTCGGTGCCAGACCCGCTACTGCCCTTCCCTTGCTCTTGGGCAGCTAAGGCCTCAGATAGACGCTCGGTGAGTTTTTCTTGATACTGGGAAACGTAAAGGGGAACCTTGGGCTCAAGCACCTTCACTATCTCCCGCATTTTGCTAGTGATAGTGCTTAACACCGTGACCAAAGCCTTACCTTCGGCATGGCGACTATCCATTAGGGTAGCGAGAGCAGCGCGACCCGCTTCAACGGTAGCGGCAATCCAGCCCTCTTCTTCACCCCTAGGTTCAGAAACAATCCCGGGCCAGCGCAAAATATCGGCGATACACAAAGCTTCTGCATTCGGAAAGGCTACTTGCGCATGTTCTTGCAGGGTGTAAAGCGCATCTAGGCGATCTTTGTTTAAGGCGCCCAAGGCATGCGAGTTGGCTTTAGCTGCTCCAGCGGCACCCGAATTAACGCGCCATGCAGCCCGAAACTCGACCTTACCTCGAGAGAGGCTTTGCGTAGCCAGCTCTCGTAAGGCAGGCTCGGCCCCGCGACATTCGTCTGGAAGACGAAAGCCCAGATCCAGAAAGCGGCTATTTACAGCCCGACATTCCACTTGCAGATCGGCTACCACACCAGCTCCCAGGGAGACTTGGCGAGAAGCGCTGCCATAACCAGTCATGCTCGATATCATAGGGACATTGTAGATCTTTAGGACCACCCCCATGACTCAGCCCAACATCACCCGCCCTAGTGGCCGCGCTCCAGCCCAATTACGCCCTGTGAGCATCAGCCGCGCTTTTACTAAACATGCTGAAGGCTCAGTCCTAATTGCCTTTGGTGATACCAAAGTGCTCTGTACAGCCAGCGTCCTAGAAAAGGTACCTCCCCATAAAAAAGGCTCTGGTGAAGGTTGGGTTACCGCTGAGTACGGCATGCTCCCCCGCTCTACTCACACCCGCAGCGATCGTGAAGCAGCTCGTGGCAAACAGTCTGGGCGTACTCAAGAGATTCAGCGCTTGATCGGCCGTGCGATGCGCAGCGTCTTTGATTTGAAAGTGTTGGGAGAAAGAACAATTCATTTAGATTGCGATGTCTTACAAGCCGATGGTGGAACACGAACTGCATCGATTACCGGTGCTTATGTTGCAGCACGTGATGCGATCAACACCCTTCTTGAAAGTGGCGTACTTAAAGCTGACCCCATCATCGACAGCGTTGCAGCGATTTCTGTTGGCATCTACCAAGGTGTTCCCGTACTGGATTTAGATTATCCAGAAGACTCTTCTTGTGATACCGATATGAATGTGGTGATGACAGGCAAAGGTGGCATGATTGAAGTGCAAGGTACCGCTGAAGGCCCTGCCTTCTCCCGCGCCGAACTAAATGCTTTGTTAGATCTGGCTGAAGAAGGTATCGGTGATTTAACTCAGTTACAAAAAGAAGCCTTCAAATAAAATATTACAGGTAGATGGTGCAAAAGCTCGTTCTCGCCTCTAACAATGCTGGCAAGGTCCGTGAATTTCAGGAGCTCTTGGGGCCGTTTAACTTTCAAGTCATCCCTCAAGGTGAGTTGGGTATTCCAGCGGCGGAAGAGCCGCACCATACTTTTATTGAGAATGCTCTTGCTAAGGCCCGTCATGCCAGCGCTGCGAGCGGCTTACCTGCGCTCGCGGACGACTCCGGGATTTGTGCTCATGCATTAGATGGGGCGCCTGGAGTGTACTCAGCGCATTATGCAGGGCTTGATGGTGATACTGCGGCTAATAATCAAAAGCTAATTGCAGCATTACAAGGCAAAGCTGATCGTGGAGCGCACTATGTTTGTGCTCTTGTTATGGTCAATAGCGCTAACGACCCAGAGCCACTGATTGTCCAAGCCCGCTGGTATGGGCAAATTATTGATGATGCTCAGGGTGATCGTGGTTTTGGTTATGACCCCCACTTTTTTTTACCAGAGCTCAGCAAGACCGTCGCCCAATTAGGGCCCTCTGAGAAAAATCAGATTAGTCATCGAGGCCAAGCCTTGCGTGAACTGATTACTCAACTCCAAATCCGTGCTCAATACGCTTAGTTCTGTTTTGGCTACGCAGCCAAAACTCACTGCCCTACCCCCGCTGTCTTTGTACGTTCACTTTCCATGGTGTGAAAAGAAATGTCCTTACTGTGACTTCAACTCGCATCAAATTAAAAATGGCAAGCAAGGCTTTGATGAAGTGCGTTATATCAAAGCACTCATTGCCGATCTAGAGACAGAGCTTCCTCGCATCTGGGGTCGTCAAGTGCATAGCATCTTTATTGGTGGCGGCACCCCCAGCTTGTTATCTGCCAATGGTATGAATGAACTCCTTTCAGCCATTCGGGCACGGGTAAACCTAGAGCCCGATTGTGAGATCACGATGGAAGCCAATCCTGGGTCTGTCGAGACTGAGAAGTTTGCTGGCTTTGCAAAGGCAGGAATCAATCGCGTCTCTTTAGGTATTCAGAGTTTTCAAGATGCACAGCTCAAAGCTTTAGGGCGCATTCATAATGGTGAAGAAGCCAAGCGCGCAATTGCGATTGCCCTGCAACACTTTAAATCCGTCAATCTCGATCTTATGTTTGGCTTACCCAATCAAACACTAGAAGCCGCAAGATCGGATATTGAAACTGCCCTCTCGTTTAAGACGCCGCATCTCTCTTTCTATAATTTGACTTTAGAACCCAATACCTATTTCGCGAGCTTCCCACCAAAGCTTCCCAGCGAAGATGAGATTGATGCGATCTTTGAGCAGAACTTAACCTTGCTAGAGGCAGCAGGCTATCGACGCTATGAAGTATCTGCTTACGCGAAAAAAGATCAGGAGTGCAAACATAATCTCAATTACTGGCGCTTTGGTGATTACATCGGAATTGGCGCAGGTGCACATGGGAAGATTTCATTCCCTGACAAAATTACGCGTCAGGTACGAGAACGTCATCCAGAAACGTATATGCAGACAATGGAGAATAAGGGTAATGCCTTGGTCGAAGCGAGAGAGATTCCGACCAAAGATCTCCCTTTTGAATTCATGCTCAATACCTTGCGCCTGACTGATGGCGTAGACACCGTTACATTTGGAGAGCGCACTGGGTTGCCACTCAATGTAGTGTCAAAAGGACTGGATGAGGCGAGTAAAAAAGGTTTATTAGATCCCAATCCCAACAAGCTCAAAGCAACTGAACAAGGATTGCGCTATCTCAATAACTTACAAGAACTGTTTTTGTAGACTGCCAACTCTAGAATTATTTTCCTAGCCAGGTTGGTGGCTTGCCATCCAGAAACGAAGCAACACCATTCCTAAAGTCGTCGCTACCATAGCACTCGCGGATTAAATCATTGCAATCGGGTAAATTATTTTTAATGATTCTTGCAAGAGTTTGCTTGCTAGATTTTTGCGTAATAGGTGCGAGGCTCATTAAGCGCTCAGCCAACTGATTTGACTCATTCTCCAGCGCTTGAGCAGGATACGTGGCCAAGAGGTAGCCCTGTTTAAGTAACTCAGGCGCAGTCACCAGCTCCGCCAATAAGAGCATGCGCTTAACGATATTGATACCTAAGTGTGCAACGAGCCAGGCGACGTTGCCAGCAGATAAACAATTACCCAGTGTTTTGGCAATAGGCACTCCGAAGCGCGCATCAGGTGTGGAGATTCTGAAATCGCAACAACTAGCAATTGCAAGACCTCCGCCAACCGCCATGCCATCAATGACTGCAATCGTTGGAATAGGCAACATGGCTAAAGGTGCAAGGTAAGCATCAATACCCTCTTCGTAACGAATACCATCTTCACCAGAGCTAAATCCAGAGAACTGGGCGATATCACTACCCGAGACAAAGGACTTACCGCCAGCGCCTCTCAGAATGGCAACTCTGGCCGAAGAACTCTCAGCTAAATGCTCGCAAATCGATTTTAGGCTTTGATACATTCCCACTGTCATTGCATTACGAGCAGCAACATGGTCAAAGGTAATATAGGCAATGTTATTGCGAAGCTCTAAACGAACTTCGGCAATACGATCTGGGGTGGAGTCAATGGCTGTTGTCATGAAATGAAAAACCCTCCCTCATTCAAGAGAGAGGGTTGAACGATACTATAGCCCAATTAGCCAACCTAGTTTGATAAGCACAGGAAATGGATTATTCAGCCTTGATATTCAAGCTCTTTACCAAGCGCTGATACTTCGCCAACTCACCCGCCAGGAACAAATTAAAGGCCGCTGGTGTTGCTGGGCCCTCTGGTTGTAAGCCTTGAGCATCCAATGTTTTCTTGATCTCTGGATCATTAGTGGCTGCTTTTACGGCCTGATCAATCTTATTCACGACTGCAGGATCCATGCCTTTGGGCCCCATCACAGAATACCAATTGGTTACATCAAAGCCAACAATACCTACTTCATTAAATGTAGGGACGTTAGGTAATAATGCCAAGCGCTTTGGCGTGGAGATTGCCAAAGCTTTTAAATTACCCTGACGAATCTGCTGCAAGTTTGGCGGCAAGGTATCAAAGTTCATCGTGATTTGACCACCCAATAAATCCACAATCGCTTGACCGCTACCTTTGTAAGGCACGTGATTCATTTCTACGCCGGCAATCTTCGAGAACAAAGCGCCCGCTAGATGCTGGGTGCTTCCGATACCAGAAGAGCCATAAGTCATTTGACCTGGATTTTGTTTCGCCAAGGAAATCAATTGCGCCACAGAGTTCACGGGTAGAGAAGATTTGACTACCAATACGTTTGGTACATAACCTAAATAGGTAATTGGTGTGAAATCAGTCGCCGGGTTGTAAGGCACATTCTTCAAAACAAATGGAGAAATCGCATTGGAGTTGGAGTGCCCCATGAGCAGGGTATGGCCATCCGGACTGGATTTGGCAACGAGGTCTGCACCAATCGTTCCGGCCGCACCAGATTTATTTTCAATAACGACGCTTTGGCCTAATATTTCACTCATCTTGGGAGCAATAGCGCGAGCCACAATGTCCGTTCCACCACCAGGAGCAAAGCCTACAATTAAGCGGATGGGTTTTATTGGAAAGGCTTGCTGAGCATTAGCAGTCAGTGGCAAAGTGCTGCTGATACCCAGCGCCAAGAAAGCGAATCTGCGCAAAATCCGTTTGGGGGATTGATTGATCATACGATCTCCATTTTTTGTTTTATATTCAGTGCTGTAATTGAACTTAGCAATATAAACATATAAAAACTATTGAGACAATGATGAAAACACCTATCAGCAAGCCTTTGCCCCTGGCTGGCGTTCGAGTTCTTGACGTAAGTCAAGTAATGGCCGGCCCCTACTGCTGCATGTTGCTTGCTGACTTGGGTGCCGATGTCATCAAAATTGAGCCGCCCGGCACTGGAGATCAAACTCGTGGGGCAATGGGATTCAAGATGAAAGGCTCAGACAGCATGGGCTTTCTGAATATGAATCGCAACAAGCGTAGCGTAACCCTCAACCTCAAAACAGAAGCCGGGAAGAAAGTATTTTTTGAGCTCGTGAAGACTGCCGATATTTTGGTCGAGAACTACCGTCCTGGCGTTATGAAAAAACTGGGTATCGATTACCCCTCCGTGAAAGATCTCAACCCAGGACTGGTTTATGCCAGCATCTCAGGATTCGGGCAAACAGGACCATGGGCAGATCGCCCCGGCTTTGACTTGATGGCACAAGCCATGTCTGGCGTCATGAGCGTGACAGGTTACCCAGATGGTCCTCCTGTGAAAGCGGGTGTTCCAGTGGCAGATATTGGCTGCGCCCTTTTTGCGGTCTATGGAATTTTGTCAGCCTATATTGGTAAGACCAAATCAGGTGAAGGGCAATTTATTGATGCCTCCTTATTTGATTCTGCTTTAGCCTTCTCTATTTGGGATACAGCGCAATATTGGGGGACTGGTGTTGAGCCCTATAAGCTGGGTACTGCAAATCATATGAGCGCGCCCTATCAGGCTATGAAAGCCGCCGACGGTTACTTTGTGATGGGTGCCACCAATCAAAAACTCTGGAAACTCCTCTGCGATAAGATTGATCGCCCAGAATTATTTGAAGATCCTCTATTTAGAACTAATCCACTGCGTCTAGCCAATCGTTTGTTACTGGCTGCTGAGCTAGAGAAAACTTTTGTCGCCAAAACTAGTGATGAATGGATAGATCTTCTGTTGGCAGCTGGCATTCCTGCTGGGCCGATTAATACCTATCCACAGGCATTTGATAGTGAGCATGGACAGCATCGTCAGATGCGTATCGAGATTGATCATCCGATTGAAGGCAAGGTTCCCAATATTGGCTTTGCAGTCAAGATGATGGGCACTCCGCAACAGGTTTCTCGTCATCCTCCTTTGCTGGGTGAGCACACCAATGAGGTACTTCAGGAATTGGGTATTGATGGCGAGGAGTTGAAGGCGTTAGAAGATGGTGGCGCTTTCGCAGCTTGAGTCATTTACTACTTCCGAGGAAAAGAAATGGGCTCCAAGGAGCCCATTTTTAATTCTCACTAAATCCCTAACTGCATACTGAACTTAAGCACCATCTGAATTGGCAATTGGAGGAGCCTCAAACGGATCTTTGCTTGGTTTAACAGGAGGCGCTTTTTTGACTTTCGTGCCAGGCATCAATTCAAAATCTGGAGTAAAGGTAGTCATCGTGCTTCGCAGTTGCTCAAATGCTTTGCGATCACCTTCAAACTTGGCCTTACCTTCAGCCTGTAGTTTTTCAAAGGTGGTTTGTCCGCCCATCACTTTTTCTAAGTCGCTGCGATTTACGGTGATGGTCAGGTTTGGATTTTTATCCTGATAGCCTTTGATATTGCTTAGCGCAGAATTACTCATCTCCACGACAAACCTTTCACCATTATCGGGAGTGCTGAGGTTAATAGTGAACTTCATGCCGGCAGATTTTTTACTGTCCATGCTGATGGCCAATGCATTCAACCAAAGCTCTGTAGTCATTGCCCTGATCATGTCAGGACCACTGCTCTTGGGCGAAGCTCCAGAAGGCATGCCATGACGCAATTCATAGGCAGCACCCAAGAAACTATTGCGTACGCTTGGGCTTTCTTTTTGATAGCCAATTTGTTCAAAAATATCTGCCAGCAAATCTTTAGCAACTGTATTGTTTGGCTCTGCATAAACTAACTTGTTCACAATCTCCATCGCTTCGCGGTATTTGCCTTGCTTGTAGAGTTGCTTACCCTTTGCCATGATCTTGCTTGAACCACCCATCATCTCTACATAGAGTGGCGCAGAATCTTTTGGTGATAAAGGAATCAAGGTGGCAGGATTAGCATCCCAGTAACCCAAATAGCGATTGATGACGGCGCGGCTATTGTGTTCCTCTGAGCCATGGTAGCTATGAGCAGCCCATTGAGACTTCAGGCTCTCAGGTTGCTTGTAGACGTTATGTACCTCATTAATCGTTACACCATTATTCGCCAAATGAAGAACCTCATTATTCAGGTGCGCATAGCTATCACGCTGAGTGCGCATTACTTCTTGTACACGATCATTACCCCAGCGCGGCCAAGAATGTGAAGCAAACATCACTTGTGCTTCGTTGCCATAGCGATATAAGGCATTGTTGATATTTTTAGACCATGCCAAAGCATCACGTACTAATGCACCACGCAAGGTGTAGATGTTATGGATGGTGCCCGTAATATTTTCAGCAGCCCAGAATGCTTTGAGCTGTGGGAAATAGGTATTCATCTCAGCAGGTGCTTCGGTACCGGGCGTGTTCTGAAATTCCATCTCCACACCATCTATCGTCATTTTTTCAAACGGCTCATTAATGAGAATAGTTGGCTCAATTAAACCTAGGTTACCAGCCGCAGTATTTTTACCAATCGATTGGTCAACGTGGCCAAATGGGCTACGTGGCAATAAAACGCCATACTGGAAATACAAACGGCGCGTCATCGCATTACCAGCGTATACGTTTTCTGCGACGGCGTGATCCATAAAACCAGCGGGAGCAATAATCTTAACCTTGCCACTCTTCACGTCTGCTTCATCCACCACACCGCGTACACCACCAAAGTGGTCAGCATGAGAATGGGAGTAGACCACCGCCACTACTGGGCGCTTACCTAGCTTCTCATTAACCAACTCCAAAGCTGCTCTCGCTGTCTCTTTTGACGTCAATGGGTCAAAGACAATCCAGCCGGTATTTGTTTTGACAAAACTGATATTCGATAAGTCAAAACCGCGAACTTGATAAATCTGTCCTGGGATGACTTCATAGAGGCCGTAGCCCATATTCAGAATCGCTTGACGTTGCAATGATGGGTGAACGCTATCAAAGTCTTTACCTTGCAAGAGGAAGTCATAACTACCCATATCCCAAGCGACGTTACCGGCATCCGCCATGATGGTTTTATAAGTAGGGGCAGCAATAAATCCCCTCTTAGACTCTTCAAAGTCGCGCTTATCTTCAAACGGCAAAGTTTTACGCAAGCCATTTTGTAGATCAACCGTAAATGTGGACGGTGCCTTACCCTTTGAGTCAAAGTGTTTGCCCTGCATTGCGCCAGGGTCAGCAACCACACCGCCGCCGCCAGCGGCATTAGCGGGATTACCGCAAATGAATGTAATAGATAGGGCAAGCAGGGAGAGTTTAGTTTTCATAAAAGCCTTGAAGTAATACAGTGATTAATAAAAAAATATCTCACGAATGTAAAGATTGCTATATCTATAGGCAATTAGCTGTAAAGCTAATACCTACTCTTGAGGGGTCCCCATACTATCTATCGTACAACCAGCATCAGACTAGACAACCGAGTGACCAAGCCTACTGAGTCAGGCTAGGAAAGTAGCCACTCAAGATCAGGTAGAAAAAGTAAAGCGAACCCAAAAATATGAAGATGCCAATGACATACTGCGGATAACGTATTCCCTGTTCTGGCATGCCCTTTTTTTTACCGCTCACCATTGATCTGACCAGATTCTGTCTTTCGATCAAGCTCATGCCAATTGCTGCAATGATATGGATGATGACTAAGCCAAGAGCCAAACTAGCAACTGCTTCGTGAGCCTCTGATGCAAGGTTGCCTAAAAACTCTTTAACCGATAGATAGCCTGTTAAGCCAATTAACAGTATGAGCAACATCAGCGCAAACATGACTAAACCACCCGCTGGATTATGACCAACAGTGTGATGAGGATGACCACGTAACATGGCCATAAAATGCCCTATTACCGCCTTAGGACTTTTAAGGAACTGACTAAATCTAGCGTAACGGGTACCAATAACGCCCCACACTAATCGAATAAGGACAAGCAAGCATGCGGTGTATCCAAATGCATAGTGAATCAAGGTCCAGCGCTCACTCTCTGAGCTGAGCCACGCACCTGCAAAACAAACCACTAGCAGCCAATGAAAAACTCTCACTGGCATATCCCACACCATAATGGCTTGCCTCACTTTGCCAGTGGCACCAACTGCGTCATTCAGGGGATTATTCATTTCGCTGGGATCTTAATGTTCTTCTCACTAAAGACGCCATTAGCAGCATCGATGTGACAAGCACCACAATTGGCTGGGCTCTTGATGCTTGCCCGCTTCCAAACCTCAGACCTCACCTCATCATGCTTACGAATAAACCAAGATGTTTTAGTGATACGGTTTTCAGGGGCAGTCTCACTGTACTTTTGTCGAGTAGTCGCATTCTTAAGCAACCAAATAGTAATGTCATTCTGAGTCTTTGAATCCAAACTAGCATCGGTACCGAAGTGCTTTGAAAGACTAGACATGACATTCTTCCAACTCTGCTGACTTAAGAGTGCTGGTGGATAGGCCATATGACAACTAGCGCACTCTGCCTCATAGGAGGCTGGCATATCGGTAGGCATCGCCATTTTTCCCGCGAACGTAGGCGAAGAGATCAATAACAAGGTAGCGGCAATCAATACAGTTTTTTTCATTTTGTTGGGATTCATTAAATGGTCATTAGCCAAGATAGAACATCTGCTTTTTCTTGCGAGGTGCAGTCCCTGCCGAGTACATCATTGCAATTTCGCTTAAACCATTTCTCTGCCTTAGCTTCATTAGTAAAGCGGGTGGGATTGGCGCTAGGTGCTAATGGCTTAATGACCTTCCCAGTAACAATATGTTTGGTGTCGTGATTAGGGGGATTTTCATGGCAGGATGCACAGCTCCATTCCTTACCATGCTTAGCGTTAAAGAATTGCTCTCCGCGAGCCGGGTTTGCTTTACCAGATTGAGTCTCATAGGATTTCAGCAAGACTTGCGGCGTTGCTGCACCAACCGCAAGGGCCATACCCATTAATACGAACCCCGAAAGTAACTTTAAAAGCACATACGCCCCTATTGATCCCATTTGCTGAGTATGTGCCTTTTAAAAGACTGAAGATTGCGATAGATCAATAAATAGTATGGAATTAAGCCTGTTTTTGACGAATTAGCCCTGAAAACTCATTCTGATTAATAACATGAGTAATACAATCTCCATAATTGTTAAAGCAACCATATTTATCAATTACCCCACTATCGCTCACAGGTAATGTGATTCAATTTATTAAGGATTAATGCTGTTATGAAAAAAGTAATTATTGTTGTTGTTCTTGCTGCTATTGCCGCCGGCGCTTACTTCGTTCTAAACCAACCAAAGGCTCCTGTTGCTGCTGTAGCTGCCCAAGAGACTGCCCTCATTTATGACGGTGAAGTCATCAATATTGATGCTGCAACCCGCACTGTTACCCTCAAGAATCAAGATGGTGAATCGACTATCGTTGCTGGCCCTGAAGTAAAGAACTTTGCTGAGATTAAAGTAGGCGATCGTTTTGACGTTGTTTATGAACTCGCTGTTGCTATTGAGTTGGTTAAGGTCAAAAGCCCAGGCACAACTAGTGAGCAAGTTACTACTGCCACTACTACCGCCCCACAAGGCGATAAGCCAGGCATGATCACTACCAACACCATTACTGCTACTGCTAATATTGAAGCAATTGATGCGGCTAAGAACATCGTATCTTTAAAAGGTCCTCAAGGAAATATCTTCAAAGTGAAAGTTCAGAATCCTGACTTAATGAAAGACATTGCTGTAAATGACCAAGTTAAAGTGGTTTACACAGAAGCGATTGCTGCCGTAGTAAGCGCACCAACTGCTAAAAAGTAAAGCAATAACGCCTTTCTAGTTACTAGAAAGACAAAACCCCAGCAAGTGATTGCTGGGGTTTTTTATTTGGCGGAAGAGGTGTCCGCAATACCTACCCGTATATATTGGTCTGTAGGTCAATAATACGTAATGTCCCTTATTTGTACAACTTTGATTACACTATCCCGATAGAGCAAATACAGGGGGTGTATATGAGTGGATTAAGCAAAGAGGCGGCGCGTAAACGCGCTGAGGTTAACGCTAGAAATATCGTATTACTAACAATGCGGCAAGAGCCCGAGAACCCGATCTACCGTAAGCAATATTTGATACGACAAAGCCCGCCGCTAGGCTATATCCCGCCTCGTACAGAATTAGAGCAAGTCTTTAGGGGTTGGGTAGGCGGTTAACCTTACTGCGAGGTAAGGTTAAGTTAACCGATCTACGTAGATCGGTTAAAAAAATGCTTAAAGAGTAGCGAAAAGTATCAAGCATGGTTAGCCGCTAACGGCTTGGGGGATATTGGTACTCGAGTATTACAAGAGGCAACCCAAGTAACCCGCGCTCGGGCGCGTGTTAAAAAAATGCTTAAAGAGTAGCGAAAAGTATCAAGCATGGTTAGCCGCTAACGGCTTGGGGGATATTAGTAAGGTCGTATTAAGTCAGGCAACAAAGTTAACGTTAACTCGGGTTAATGTTAAAAAAATGCTTAAAGAGTATCCCGAGTGCGAGGTAACAATGCTCACCTTACTGCGAGGTAAGGTGCAAAACTTATTTAGTCGTGTAGACGGGTCGGGTATTCAATGCGGGGTCGTTAGCGTTTAGGCATTGAAAAATAATGTCGTAATTACTACCACTCTTGCCATTACTTCTACCGCTTACATTTTGTATTAGCGTCTCTTTGTTAAGACTCTTGCAATATTCGTTAGCTTGCGTAATAGCCTCTTTTTTTGCCCTAGGCGCGTTATCTGCGTCAAACATTGAATCGGATACGCCTACGGTTATTGAGAAAGTATCTTTTCCCATAGGTAATGCACCCGAAGTAGAGACGCAACCACTAAGAGCTAGTAGAGCTACCGAGCTAGTTAGTAAAAATCTCATGAATACCCCACGTATTTGGTTATGATATTTACTATTATTACCTGATATAGCCCGACCGAGGATTTTATGAGCCCCATTAAGACCGTAGCCGCAGTAGCCCTTACCTTAGCCGCTAGCCATGCCCTTGCTGAGTGGGTAGAGATTGGTAGCGGTCAAAAAGGTGGGGCTAACAATAGTACGACCTACACCATGTACTACGACCCAGCTAAGACTACTGCTGGGGTATCTAAAGACTTCAAAAAGGTAGTTGTATTGCAGACCTATGAGAAAAAGCAACCGCTAGAGAAGGGCGTTAGCTTTATTTCGCTCGCTACTCGTATGGAAGTCGATTGCGTAAACCAAAAATTTCAGCCCGTCGGTTTTTTCTTTTACTCTGAGCCTATGGCTGGCGGCAATATTGTTAAAACAATTAGCGAGCCGTCTTATAACGTCAACTGGGAATACCCAGCGCCTAACTCAGCAATGGAAACGCTCATAGAGAAAGTCTGTAAGCGTTAATCTACTCGCCTCGCCTCGTTTTCTCGCCGTGGTGCTTTAGGCAAAGGGTTTGTAGATTTGTTTGGTCTAAAGGGTCGCCGCCTTGGGCAATCCATTCTTTAAGCGGGATAACGTGGTCAACCTCAGGGTTCTCTACGTTATAGATACCCTCTTTCTCGCACTCAACGCAAAACGGGTGCTCGGCTAAGTGATAGCGACGAGTATTAGCCCATGCTTTAGTGCGGTATAGCTTTTGACCTATATCGTCGCGCCTATAAATATCGTAGTCGGCTTTATTCTTTTGCTGAGTGTGCTCGGCACAATAACGAGTACCGTGTGGCACTACGCGGTGGCAACCACCTCTCGAGCACTCTTTATTTTGAGCCATTGGCATATTAAATTACCCCTCTCTTAATATCGCGGTGATAGTGACCTACGCAGTTCGAGCAGAGTTTTGCGGGTGCACCGATAGCGGTCGCAATGCTCTCTAGCTTTAAGCAAACTTGGCAGTAAGGCTCTTTCTTATTTTCGTTAAGCCGCTTGGCTTTCCAATCTACAAGCGTTGGTTTAGTCATGTTGCTACCTCAGTTAAACGAAAAGCGCCTTTTGAGCGCTTTCGTAGTTATTCATTTGCATTTAAAGCCCTGTTACGGTTGCTGATAGGGGTTAGCTTTCAGCCGCTTTAAATTACTTCGCCCCCATTAAAAAGGCTCGCCGTTGTTTGGAAAGGAATTCCCCCCGTCGCGTCTCAGGCACTACTGGAAAACCAAGCAACTCTTTCGAGCCACTTGTTAAAAATCTTGCAAGGGTTTTGAGTCCCCTTGCACGACTATTTCTGCGCCGCCAATCCGACCAAGAGTTAGAGCGCAGAGAATTACTTACTTAGTTGCTACTTTTGCTAATGCGCCAGTTACAACTAAATTAGCGTCACGTACTAAGGCAACTGCACGAGCCTCAGCAAGCAATACTCGCAAGTTCTTAACAAAGTCGTCGGCAGTAGTGCCAATGTCGATACCTACGTTTTCACGTACGGCTAAATCGAGCCCTGAGCCGTCTAATGAAGTAGCAAGGTATGAGCCTTGTGCAACACCAGCCGCCGCACGAATAACGCCAGCGTAAGCCTGAGGTACTTGGATAAAGTCGCCGTTAGAGTTAGTCGCCAAAGTGATTGCGGCAAAGTCGATAGGGTTAACGAATACAACGCCTGATTTACCGTAGCTCTGAATTTGAGCAACTGCGCCCAATGCAGATAACAACGGTGTAGACATAGTTGCACCAGCAGTACCCTCAGCAGTCGCAGTAGCTACGATATTTGCGTCAACTGAACGAGCAATAGCGCCGTACATGATTGAGCCGATAGCTTGTTGGATTGCTACTTGATCGTCGAGCGCTTGAGTAGAAATCTTTACCCAACCAGCGTGCGTAAGCATTTCAACCTTTTTAGGTGTTGATACAACGGCTAATTCTTTCTTGAGGTCGCCTTCTTTAACTTGGATTGCGCCGCTATCTGCGGTTGTCAATACTGAGTAATCAATAATCGCGGCAGTAGTGCCAAAAGAATGGATTTGAGAAGCGATAGAGAGTTGCTCTGCTTGAGCGAATACGCCGATATTTTGGCTTACTGGATTCAAGTAACCAGCGCTTACGCCTTGCAAGAGGGTGCTCTTAGTAACGTCTACAGACGCTTTAGCAGTCATGTTGCCTGAGTTAGACAATGCGGCTACTAAAGATTTGAGCTCAAGACCTGAGGCAGTAGAAGTTACGCCATAGCCTTTAGCGCTAGCTTGCTTCTGTTCAATATCCATGACCCTTTGAGCCAGCTCTGAGAATTGTGCGCCTTTTGCTTCTAATGCTTGAATGATTTGGTTATGTTCCATGATTCGATACTTTCAAAATTTAAGTTGTAGTAGTGCCTACGTAATAAAACGGGCAATAAGTATTTCGTTCGCTTGGGGTCTTAGTCTCTCTGCGTCACGTAGAGCCGACTGTGATCGGTCGCTTGCCTGTTTGAACCACTACGTCTCGTAGTGTCTATTCAAACTGCATACCTCTACGTTAGCAAAACTAAAACAGACGTGCAAGCCTTTATTTATATGGCTTTGCGTGTAATCGTGTATCTACTTTTATCGACTGTTTGTTAATTGATTTTGCTCTCAGGAATATTAGCTTTTAGCGCAACTAAGAAAGCCTCGCACTTCTTTAACGTCCAATCTTTACCAAGTTTTACTAGCGTCTCGTAAGAGTCTTTAGGGCTAGCAAGACCTGATTCGATAGCGATACTCTTACCAAGTCCCGCAAAATCTTCGGTATCAAGTTGTTTAAGCGCCGCAATGAATACAAATACCTGAGCCTTCGTTAGTTGGGTTTGAGATTTAACTGTCTCGAGGTCTTCAAATATTTGTAGCACTAAGCCAGCCTTGTGCGTGAGTGGGATATGTTCGTTCATTTTTATTTTTAACTAATATTTGGGTATTAGTTAACCTTTCCTAAGTTGTTTAATAGCTTTGGCTATTCCTATTTCTATAACCGTACCTATTTTTGGGTTCATTTTGAAATTCACGAATTCAGAGCTAGGGCGACGATCCGCAAGAGTTTTAAGTAACCGAGTTAAACCACCCCCCAAGTTCTTTAGAGCCCTATGGTGACGCGCAAACTCTTTGGGAATACCCGAGGGTGTCGTCGCTTTAACTCTTCTCTAATCAATCGTAGTTACTTTCTTTTTTACATAAGCATTTAATGCGCTTGCAGTTGTATAGAAAAGAAAGCCCTTAAAGTTTTTATTGGAAAGCGTGTACTGCTCGTCCTCATATTCCTCGAATGGGTGGTAGCAAACTCTTACTACATTAAGACCATTAGGCAATGACCTCTCAACGTAACCCTCGAAATAGAGGTTATCTACTGTTGGCTCTTGAGATAAAAAGTACATACCCTCGAATGTTGGTACGGTGTAGTTAGATTCTTTAGTCATAGTATTTCTTTCTTAAATTGGTAGTCGTAAGTCTTGTCGTAAGTCTTCGTAAGTCTCGTAAGTCTTCTTTGAGACATACGGTTAATAGTGGTCGTAAGTATGTCTATTCCCTTAAGGGATAGACCATACTTACGACACTAACGATTAAGGTGGTTTTATAAAAAATACAGGCATGAGACTTACGACCCTTTGATAAATAAATAGGGTGTTTTGTTGCCCTGTTTATTCGTAATGTCGTTAGCCTCTGCTACTTTTCCCTCATTGAGTAATACCGTTAAAGCGTTGTCTATCTGCTCTTTGCTTAGACCTTTAGATAGCTTGGGGTCTGTAAGCATTACCTTGGCTACGTATAGCTTTGCTTGCTTTGCGCCTGAGTAGTAAACGCCACGCTCTGCACCGCTAGCGATAAGCTCGAGAATTGCCGCCTTACCCTTATCTATATCAACCTCTTTGCTATAGGCGCTCTTTTTGGCTACCGTTGCCTCATTGATTAGAGAAAACGCCTCACCGTTGAATTGAGCCGTAAAGGTATAGCTAAGGTCGCCGTAGTTATTCTTCTTGCATGAGAGCCGTACATACTCACCCTTGGGTTCTAAAAACGTGCGATACCTAACGTGGTTATGAAAGGCCACAGAGCCAAAATACTCGGTGGTCTTACCCTCGTCGTTAGCCTTGCCTGTATGCCCTACAAAGAGGATTGCGCGGTCTTTGCACAAGCGGGTTAGTGCGGTAATGAATTCGCCTATTAACTCGTCTGCGACCTTTGAGCTAGCTAAAACCTTGCTTATGTTGTCAATCAAGATAAGCGTAGCCCCGACCCTCTCAATTTCGACCTTAAGAAAGTTAAATAGGTCTGTTAGCTTTAGCTCGTTACCTACCGTCCTAGCAAGATAGCTCTCGACCTCAGTAAAGCTATAGAGGTGCAAGTTTTCCAAGGTATCAGCAAGCGGTACGCCGTACATTTTGCATATACCTTTTTGCCGCCTTGCTAACTCGTTGCTATCGTCCTCGCAAAACATTGCTAGCACCTTGTATTTTTTACCTTCGTGCACTTCCCCGAAAGTATCTTTACCAAGCGCTAGAGACGTTGCTATCTGTTGGCAGAGAAAGCTCTTACCTATGCCACCTTGCCCAAATAGTCCTGATACCGCACCCATAGGAATAAAGCCTTTAATGAGCCATTCCCTAAGCGGTGGGTCTTTATCTATCCATTGAGCAAGGTCTACCCGAGTTTCGATAAAGGGATTTACTAAAGGTGGCTCGGGCTCTTGCAATACTTGTGCCTTAGCAACCTTGCGCGACCCCTTTTTAGGCTCTGTACTTTCGGTAGCTTTGAGAAAATCTGAGGCTTGGTTGCTCGAGCTTGATATTCCTGCCCAGTACGCGGTTTTTTCTTCGGGCGTGAGGGCTTGTATTTCTTGAATAGTTAACTTACTCATACACGCCTCACAATTCTTAGCACTTGCGGGCGCGGTGCTTGACGATTAGAATTAGCTAAGACAATTTTTAAACATGGTTTAAGAGTTGCCTTGTTAATATCCTGTAGTTGATTAAGCGCTCTGCCCGTGAGCGCTTTATCTTTTGGTCTTCGCATTAGTCGTCCAATCCAAGAGGTAGATCGTCAATGCGGCTCTTAAGCGGATATAGCGCAGTAGGAAATACTGATAGCGTGAGCTTTTTACCGTCTTGGGTAACTATGTCAATGCCGCCAGTACCCTCGATTAAGAGTTGCTCAATGTCTTGGGCTAGCTCGCTCTGTAATAGGCTCTTGCTCATTGAATCGCCCCCTTACTCTTAGCTAAGGCAACGGCTTTAATTACCTCGGGCTCAGCCTTAACGCTCTCTACAAAATCGGCGCTTCCTGTAATTGCCATACATAAGCACTCGTCTTTACCGAGTTCGTCTGATAGGTCGGCAACGAGTGAGCCGACGGCTTCGTCTTGCCCTATAACAATCAGCTTGCAGTGGTTTTCCTCTAGCGTTAGCAAGGCTACCGCTTTTGCATTTGCGGTGATTGCAAAGTCAGCTACGCCTCTTGTAATTCCGCTTAATTTTTGGTAATTGGCTTTTAGGTAGGCGGTTTCCATTACGGTAATGTCTAAGCCATTAAATGAGTTATCCATTATTTGCCCTCCTTCTTTACGCCGCTCATTTCGAGTAGCTCAGAGTGAAAACGCGACTCTATCCATACAGGCTTGTTGCCAATGATTAGGTGCGGGCGCGGAATTTTGCCTCGGGTAAACCAATCGGTAACGCTTGCGTCGTTCTTAAGCCCCAATAGAGCGCGAACGTCTGCGCGGCGCAGATAAGTTGTGGCTGGTACTTCTTTTATTTCATTGTTTAATGCAGTCATGTTCTAACTTCCAAAAGGTGCACACACGTACTACCAACTGCTTACGTTTGTTTACCTTTCGGTGCTAGAGCTAGCGCGTTGCGCTAAGTCTGCGTACGAGTCCGTCGAGCAAACAAACGAAAAATAGTTTTCGTGTCTGCGTCCCCCACGGTCTCGCATAATGCGAGTCTTGCATTTCTGCAATAACGCTTACTGCTGTGTGCTAATTAAAAAAATACAACTCTCTTTAACGCAATCTAAGTTTATATACCCCCACGGCACTTAACTTAAATATGTACTCAATCAAGTACACGGAAATAAATATACAACAACTTTCTAAATCTACAAACTTATAGCCTCAGCTATTTAAATTATCGGTGCACCTATATTTTTAGCTCGTTAAATACTTCGTCCACTTAGTTAGTAGTTGCTCGCGCTCTTGCATATACAAAGAGCGGTCGTAAGCGTCATTAGTAGCGTGAGCCAAGCAAGCCTCGATCACTTCTTCGCGTGCGACATTAGTCTCTTTAGCCCATGTTTTGAATGTTGCGCGAAAGCCATGCGGTGTGAAATGGTTAGGGAAAAGTTTTTTATCACGGTCTTTAACTAGCGCCAACATTGCGCCGTCACTTAGTGGCTTGTCACCATATCGAGGTGATTGGAATACGTAGCCCTTCTCGGCGTGAGGGTGCGCCTTAGCCAGCTTTAATACTTTTAACGACTCAGCCGTTAGCGGTACTAAGTGAGTCCTACCCATTTTCATATCAGTATCAGGCACGGTACGTAACTTACCGTCAATCTCTGACCACTTAGCAAGTAACGTCTCTTTCGTTCTGCCAGCCGTGAGCATGGTAAATCTGAGTGCTAGCTTTCCCATGCTGAGATCGTCTTGCGCTAACCATTGGTAAAACGCTGGGGCTTTACGCCAATCTAATGCGGCATGGTGTCCCTTCTTTACCTTGGGCGTACCTTGCTCTAATGTTTTCTTTAAAGCGTCGGGCAGATTAAGCGTTACCAACTTCATTAAGATCGCTTTGTCCCATATGTCGCTAAGACGTTGACGTAAGCGTCGTCCAGTTACAGGCGTTTTCTTAAGCACCTTTAATAAGGCAGTCTCGAGCTCTGCAACTTCAATGCTGGATATATCGCGATCATATAAATCAGGCACGCCAGTTTTGATCGTGTTTATCCATTGGGCTTTGTGCTTTTCGTTACCCCATACGCGGTTATCGTGAACGGTCTCGGCGATTGAGCCAAGCGTATGCGTTTTGAGTGTCTTAGGCTTAACGTCGATACCGAGGGCTAATGAGCCCTTGATTTTGAGAGCCTGTTCCCTAGCTACTGAGAGACTGATCTCAGGAAAGCCGCCTATTGAGTGAGTCTTGCCGCCAGCGTTAACGTGCCAGCGTCTACTAGCCCCATTTGAGCGTACAAATAGGAATAAACCGCCCCCGTCTGCGTGCTTTCCGTCGGGCAGTTTGTGTAGTGTGGTGGGGCTTAGTGCCGCCCTAGCCGTCTTAGGTAATCGTGTCATTCTGTCCCTTATCTGTACTTAGATAATGTCTAGCTGATACCGATTGTACCCGACGCGTATCGACTTGTATCGACTATGAGACCTTTGTATCTATTGGTCTCTGCGGCGTATGTTGCTTTTTACTGCTTTTTATAACTACCGTAATGGCGGAAGAGGTGAGATTCGAACTCACGGAGGACTTTCATCCTCGCCAGTTTTCAAGACTGGTGCATTCAACCGCTCTGCCACTCTTCCTTTGCGAATTGAGTCCTAGATTATAGAGAACTTTTGATTTGTTCCTCTAAATGTTGGGCAATTGCCAAACAAGAGGTAAGGCCCGGGGACTCAAAGCCATAGAGGTTAAATAGTCCGGCAAGCTGGTGCTGCTCAGGTCCTTCAAAGTAAAAGTCTCCTGCTGGGGCGTTTGGCGGTACGATTTTGGCTCTGACGCCCGAGTAATCTGCTTGTAAAGAGCCATCTTTTAGGCCTGGCCAGTACTGCCTGACTGCCGCATAAAAACTGTCTCCTCGCCCTTGATCAACTGTGTAGTTAATCTGACATTCCTCGTTAATGTCTAGCCATTCCACATCTGGACCAAACTTGGCTTGACCACCCATATCGAGAGTCAGATGAACGCCTAGCCCACCGGGCTCAGGGATGGGATAAATCAAATGATTGAATGGGGATTTACCAGATAAAGAGAAATAATTTCCTTTTGCGAAGTAGGCTTTGGGTATTCGGTCTTTCGAGAGCCCTTCAATCTTTTGGGCCAGCGCTGGGGCGCTGAGTCCCGCACAATTAATCAGCAACTTCGTCTGAATAGTCATGCCATCAGTACCACCAATGGTGAGCTCAAAACCAGCTCCGGCATCGTTGCCAATCGGTTTAGCGCCAAGCAAGGGAGATTGATAAGCAACCATACCGCCTGCATCCTCAAACCCGCCCAACAATGACAACATTAATCCATGACTATCCACCACACCCGTTGAACTTGAGAGTACTGCTGCCTCACATTGCAACTGCGGCTCCAGCGCTTTAGCCTGCGCACCTGAAATCATTTTGATATCGGGGACTTGATTGTTTTGGGCTTTATACAAAATAGCTTGCAAATCATCTAGCTGACTAGCATCTGCAGCAACAATTAACTTGCCGTAAGCTTGCGTGCTCACTTGATGACTGCGGCAGTATTCATACAAGAGACGATTACCTTCTACGCAGAGCCTAGCCTTTAGAGAATCCTTAGGGTAATAAATCCCTGCGTGAATCACTTCACTATTGCGCGCACTGCTGATGGTTCCAAAAGAATCCTCACGCTCGAGCAAAATCGTTTCTCGGCCCTGCAATGCCATCTCGCGAGCAACTGCTAAGCCAACTACTCCAGCGCCTACTACTACGCAATCAACCTGCTCCATCCGCTATTCCTGACTTGATTTCAGATATGTCTCAATTTTGTAATGACTTTTGCCTAAGATAAAGCCTTGTTATTGATGAAATCGTAACATTTTCAGCGTTTTGAGGGGATTTTGACATCCTTATTGATAAAATCTAGCCATGTCTGCGCACGCTCAATTAGCCAACCAAAGCACTCACTCCGCCCTTGATGTGGTGCTCGATACTGCCTATCAAGGAATTGATACTGCTAGCTGGAAAAAGCTCTTTGCTTATGCTCGTCAAAATCATCTTGAGCAATTTATTGCGGATATGTTCGCTGGTAAGCATATCAACAATAGCGAAGATCGCCCAGCCCTACACTCCGCGCTCCGCAACTTAAGCAAAACGCCAGTCATGATCGATGGCAAAGATGTTATGCCCGCTGTTTCTGAAGTTTGGCATCGTATCGACGCGCTGTGCAATAAATGGGTTGGCGTAACTGATGTCATTCATATTGGCATAGGCGGATCAGACTTTGGTCCTCGCTTAGCGATTGAAGCATTAGCCCATGTTCCCGGCATTAAAAGCCGCGGCATGCGGATGCATTTCTTGGCTAATATTGATACTGCTGAGTTAGCGCGCATTCTCGCTCACGCTCAAGCGCATAGCACTCGTGTCATTGTGGTCTCGAAGTCATTCACGACTCTTGAGACTTCCATGAATGCCAAAGCCGTTGTTGCCTGGCTTAAAGACAACGGTTGCACTGCTAGCCAAATTACCTATTCTTTGTATGCAGTCACTGCCAACATCCCTGCTGCTATAGACTTTGGCGTAAGTGAAGACAATATCTTTCCTTTCTGGGATTGGGTTGGTGGCCGCTACTCTGTCTGGTCGGCAGTAGGTCTACCGATTGCCTTGCAATATGGCTTTGAGACCTTCAGGCAATTTTTAGCTGGTGCCGAAGCAATGGATTTGCATTTTAAGAATGCACCTCTTGAAGAAAATCTCCCCGTCATCATGGCGCTCTCTTTACTCCACCAGCAAGAGAAACACAATATCAAAGCCTATGCCGCTATTCCGTATGCAGATGCCTTAGATTGGTTTCCGAAGTGGTTACAACAGCTCGATATGGAGAGTAACGGCAAGAGCGTGGATCGCGATGGCAAGGCCGTTAAGCATTCTTCGCCGGTAGTATTTGGTAGTGCAGGCAGCAATGCCCAGCACTCGTACTTCCAACTCTTTCATCAAGGTACAGAAATCATTCCAATTGATTTCATTGCCGTTCGTGAGCCTATGAGTGATAGGCCAGAGGCTGTAGCGCATCACCGCATTCTACTTTCCAACTGTTTAGCACAAGCTCAGGCATTGGCAAGCGGTAAGTCTGCTGCGAATCCAAATGATGTCCATCCAGGTAAGCGCCCAAGCAACTTGCTATTACTACCAAAGCTCAATGCTTTTTATCTGGGTACCCTGCTTGCTCTCTACGAAAACCGTACTGCGACTTTAGGTGCCCTATGGAATATCAACAGCTTTGATCAACCTGGTGTGGAATACGGCAAAGTACTAGCCAAGCCGATTGAGAAAGCACTTGCGAGTCATCAGAATGATATTGCTGCCAGTGCAGACATTGACGCTGTTACTGCAGCCCGCATTAATCTATTAAATTCAAATAACTAGTTATCGCTCAAGCAATACTTGAGTGTTTTTTACTGAAAGATCTGTAATGCAATTGTCTCCATCTATTTTTAAAGCTTATGACATCCGCGGAATTATTGATGAGACCCTAGATCCCTCTATCGCCAGACTGATTGGCCAAGCCTTTGGCACTGAAATGCGTGAGCTTGGTGAAACCGATATTGCCATTGGTCGTGATGGTCGTCTTTCTGGTCCTAGCTTGATTGAGGCATTAACAGAAGGTCTGCTCTCTACTGGCATTCATGTGATTGATCTAGGCATGGTTGCTACACCGATGGTCTACTTCGCTGCTAATCACACCATCAATGGCAAGACACCTCAGTCCGGCATCATGATTACCGGCAGCCATAATCCCCCAAATTACAACGGCTTCAAAATGGTTCTGGGAACAGCGGCGATTTATGGTGAAAAGATTCAGGATTTGCGTAAACGCATAGAAGCTAAGAAATTTACTGTTGGCCAAGGAACACGTAGCACCTTTGATATTTTCCCAATGTACCTCAACTACATCGTAGGCGACATCAAGATTGCTCGTCCCATGAAGATTGCCGTCGATTGCGGCAATGGTGTTGGCGGTGCATTTGCAGGTAAATTATTTAGAGCTTTGGGTTGTGAAGTTCAAGAATTATTCTGCGAAGTCGATGGACGTTTTCCTAATCACCATCCGGATCCAGCCCATATTGAAAACCTGCAAGACCTCATCAAGAACCTCCAAACTACCGATAATGAATTAGGCCTTGCCTTTGATGGCGATGCCGATCGCTTAGGCGTAGTAACTAAAGATGGCCAAGTCATTTTCCCAGACCGCCAAATGATGCTCTTTGCAAAAGATGTACTCTCCCGCAATCCTGGTGGTCAAATTATTTACGACGTAAAGTGCACTCGTAATCTGGCGACCTATGTGAAAGAGCATGGTGGCGAACCCATCATGTGGAAAACTGGCCACTCTTTAGTCAAAGCCAAGCTCAAAGAAACTGGCGCCCCACTGGCTGGTGAGATGAGCGGTCATATCTTCTTTAAAGACCGTTGGTTTGGTTTTGATGATGGTCTTTACACCGGCGCACGCTTGCTAGAGATTCTTAGTAAAGAGACAAATCCGAGCGACACTCTCAATAACCTGCCAAATGCCATCTGCACACCAGAGTTGCAGTTGGCCTGCGCCGAAGGCGAGCCATTCGCCTTACTAGAAACAATCAAAGCCAATGCGAAGTTCCCAACATCCGAGTCAATCAATACGATTGATGGTGTGCGAGTGGAATACGCCGATGGCTTTGGCCTGGCCCGACCTTCCAATACAACACCAGTTGTAGTGATGCGCTTTGAAGCAGATAGTGAAGAGGCTATCCAGCGTATACAGGCGGAGTTTAAAGCGGTGCTGTTAGCTGCAAAGCCAGAGGCAAAGCTACCGTTTTAAGTAATTGAAGTGGGCTGTCGCCAGCTTGCGCAATAGAGATAAAATTACCCATGACTTCTACTGTTAGCACCCCTATAGTCTTTGATTACCCCCAGCAGAACGCGGCCGGGGCAACATGTACAGCTCAAGCTTGGGCCAAGACACCTCCCCAACTACATGGCGCTGAAAAAGCTGCTGTGCTTGCTCGTATTAAGCAATTACTAATCGAAAAAGATGCTGCTTTAGTTGCTCATTACTATGTTGATGGAGATATACAAGACCTTGCAATAGAAACTGGTGGCTTTGTTGCCGACTCATTAGAAATGGCGCGCTTTGGTAAAAATCACCCTGCCAAGAACTTGATTGTGGCTGGTGTGCGCTTTATGGGTGAATCTGCCAAGATTTTAAGCCCTGAAAAGCGCATCTTCATGCCCGACCTAGAGGCGACCTGCTCTTTGGACTTGGGTTGTGATGCTGCTGACTTTGCCGCCTTTAGAGCCCTTCATCCGGATCGCACTGTGGTTGTCTATGCCAATACCAGCGCTGCCGTTAAGGCACAAGCTGATTGGATGGTAACGAGCTCTTGCGCTTTAGCCATTGTTCATCAACTCAAAGTTGAGGGTAAAAAAATCTTGTGGGCACCTGATCGTCATTTAGGTCGCTATATTCAGGAGCAGGCTGGCGCTGATATGTTGTTATGGAATGGTGCCTGCATTGTTCATGATGAATTTAAAGCGGTTGAATTAGAGATGCTCAAAGCAGCCCACCCTCAAGCCATGATTTTGGTTCACCCAGAATCGCCACAAGCAGTAGTAGATTTAGCGGATGTTGTTGGCTCTACTTCTGCCATGATCAAAGCCGTAGTAGAAGGCGCTGCTACTGAATACATTGTGGCCACCGATAATGGCATATTGCATCGTATGCGCCAATTAGCTCCCAATAAAGTATTGATTGAAGCCCCTACTGCTGGTGATAGCGCTACCTGCAAGAGTTGCGCCCACTGTCCCTGGATGGCCATGAATGGCTTACAAGGTATTCTGAATTGTCTTGAGAACGCCTCTGGTGAAATTGTTATCCAAGAAAATATTCGAGTGAAAGCATTGGGTTGCATCGAGCGAATGTTAGATTTCACCCAGAGTCACCCCGACCTACTTGCAAAGGCGCAACATGGCTTTGTGAAGAATATTGGTGCCGCTTAATTCAACTTTTAGACTACAGATGCATGTTTGATTACAACGAAACCTTAGAACAGGCACGGCAACGCAATATTACTGACGCGCTGCTGGAAGATATTGGTAAGTGCGATTGGACTGCCCAACTGGTTCCCAGTAAGCCTGTACACGCACAACTGATCGTACGCCAAGAGGCCGTGCTCTGTGGAGTTGATTGGTTTGAAGGTACTCTCAAATACTTAGACCCCGCAGCAAAAGTCACTTGGCATTACTTAGAGGGCGACTTGATGAAGCCCGATACCAAAGTTTGCGATATTGATGCAAATTCTCGAGCCCTACTCTCGGCTGAGCGTCCCTGTATTAATTTTTTACAAACACTATCTTGGACTGCCAGTATTGCGCGTCAACATGTTGATGCGATTGCAGGCGTCAGCCCCAATCTAAAAGGTTGCGCAGTACTAGATACTCGCAAAACCATTCCGGGATTACGTCAGGCGCAGAAGTATGCGGTACGCGTCGGCGGTGGTCAAAATCAACGTCTTGCACTTTGGCATGGCATCTTAATTAAAGAGAATCATATTGCTGCCGCAGGTGGTGTTGCTGCTGCCGTGAAAGCTGCACAGGCTTTAAATTCCGGAGTAGATATTCAGGTGGAAGTAGAAAACTTGACTGAACTGAAAGAAGCTTTAGATGCTGGCGCCAAAAATATCTTGATCGATAACTTTACTACCGAGCAAATGAAAGAAGCTGTCGCCTTTACCAATGGCCGCGCCTTGTTAGAGGCCTCTGGTGGTATCGACCTAGATCAGATGCGCGCCATTGCCGCTACGGGCGTTGATCGGATTTCTCTCGGAAAGCTCACTAAAGATATTAAGGCCGTGGATTTCTCAATGAGAATATCCGCATAGTAATTAATCTCTAGCTTGCAGAGCTTTCGGAATTACCCTCAGCCTGAGGCGTCAAAATAGTTGGATAAGAAACTGCCCAAGTACCTGGGTAATCACGGCTGTAATGCAGCCCCCTACTCTCTCTACGCATTAAAGCTGATCTCACAATGAGTTCCGCGCACTCCAACAAATTGCGAAGCTCAATTAAGTCGCGTGTTACTTTAAAGTTAGCGTAATACTCTTGTACCTCATATCGCAAGAGCTTAATGCGATGTAATGCTCGCTCCAAGCGTCGATTAGTTCTCACGATACCGACATAGTTCCACATCAATGAACGCAGCTCATCCCAATTATGGGCAATTACCACCTGTTCATCTGCATCCTCTACTTGACTCTCATCCCAGAGTGGGAGCTTTGGCATTGCTGGCGCTTTTAATGCAGAAATATCTGCAGCAGCAGCTTTGCCAATAACGATGCACTCCAATAAGGAATTACTTGCCAAGCGATTAGCGCCATGCAGCCCAGTGTAGGTAGCCTCACCTACCGCATACAGACCAGGCAAATCAGTACGCCCTTTGAGATCAGTCACAACTCCACCACAGGTATAGTGCGCTGCTGGTACTACAGGTATTGGCTCTTGAGTAATGTCTAGCCCCAAACTCATACAGCGCGCATAGATCATTGGGAAATGCTCTTTGATAAAAGCTTCACCTAAATGAGTGGCATCGAGATGCACGTAATCAAGACCATGCTTTTTCATCTCAAAGTCGATTGCCCTAGCAACAATGTCACGAGGAGCCAACTCATTGCGCTCATCATGCTCGGGCATAAAGCGAGTGCCATTGGGGAGCTTGAGCAAACCACCCTCACCACGCATCGCCTCAGTAATTAAAAAGGTTCTATCGCTCGGGTGATACAAACACGTTGGGTGGAACTGAATAAATTCCATATTACCGACACGGCAACCTGCGCGCCAGGCCATAGCGATACCATCACCTGTCGCGGTGTCCGGATTGCTGGTGTACTTATAAACCTTGCCAACACCGCCGGTAGCCAATACCACTGACTTGGCTTCAATCGTTTCTACACGATTATTTTTAATATCGAGAGCATACACGCCATAACAACGATTCGGCTTGGCGCGTTGCGTCTTTGCATCTAATTGACGATTAGTAATCAGATCTAAAGCAATCCAATGCTCTAGTAATTGAATATTTTGATGATCTCGTGCTTTATCTAATAGCACCTCATGAATAGCCTTACCAGTAGCATCCGCAACGTGTGCGATCCGACGCTGACTATGACCACCTTCACGCGTTAGATGCAAACCCATGGGACCAGTCTCATCGGCGGTAAACGGAACGCCCTGTTCAACTAGCCAACGAATCGCTTCAGCGCTTTCTTCAGCGATATATCGAGCAGTAGACTCTACCACGAGTCCTGCGCCAGCATCTAAGGTATCGGTAACATGAGAATCAACACTGTCATGCACTTTATCGACCACTCCAACAATGCCACCTTGAGCCCAAGCAGTTGCAGCCTCACCCAGACCGCGCTTGGCCATCACAATAACCGGCTGCGTCTCTGCCATATGCAGCGCAACGGTTAGACCTGCTAGACCCGCTCCAATAATTAGGACGGGTAATTCTGCTTTGGTATCAGATGGAGGGGTTTGGGGTTTTGAACTAGCCATGACTGATTCTAAAGGGCAATCGCTAAAGATATATTTTAAGAGATTTAAAACAACAAAGCCCCTGATCAGGGGGCTTTGTTAGGTTTTGCAAAATAGCTTAGGAAGTGAGTTCAGGCTGCTGCCTACTAGGGTCATTAGTTCCATAACCCATCACTAGAGCAGCCTGACCACCTTTGGCGAGCTTGACCGCACAGTACTTAAATTCTGGAATCTTGCCAAATGGATCTAAGGCAGAGTTGGTGATGAGGTTGGCTGCAGCCTCATAGTATGCAAACGGAATGAAGATCACACCACGCGGAGTGCCATCATCTCGACGAACGTGGATAGCCACTTCGCCACGACGGGACTGAACCGTAATCACATCACCAGCAGATACGCCTAACTGCGTCATATCTTCACCATGCATGGACACAGTAGCCATCGGCTCAATCGCATCCAAGACAGTTGCACGGCGCGTCATACTGCCGGTATGCCAATGCTCTAACTGACGTCCTGTAATCAGCACAAAAGGATACTCCGCATCTGGGCGCTCGTTTGCGGGAATGATATCGGCTGGCACTAACTTCACTCTGCCATCTTTGGTATCAAACTTGTCATCAAACACAATGGGTCGACCTGGATCTTCAGCAGATAAACATGGGTAAGTCACGCTAGACTCTTTTTCTAGACGCTCCCACGTAATACCATTAATGGCCGCATGCATTGCTTGACGCATCTCGTCATACACCTCTGCAACACCGTCATCAGCACCTTGGTAATTCCAGTTCAGGCCCATGCGCTTAGCAATTTGCTGAATGATCCACAGATCAGGCTTAGCGTCTCCCGGGGGGTTAATCGCTTTCTTGCCCATCTGCACCATACGATCCGTATTGCTGGCAGTACCGACCTTCTCAGGCCATGCGCTCGCTGGCAATACTACGTCTGCTAGGAGCGCGGTCTCGGTCATAAAAATATCTTGTACAACCAATAGGTCCAAAGAAGCTAAAGCATGACGGGCATGATTCAGGTCGGGATCGCTCATCGCAGGATTCTCGCCTTCAACATACATGCCACGAATCTTGTCTGGATCACTATCCGGTGCGGTGATCTTATGCATGATCTCCACTACGGTGTAACCAGGCTTCTTATCTAATGGGGTATTCCAAAACTTCTCAAACCACGCATGCGCTTCTGGATTGTCTACGCGCTGGTAGTTCGGGAACATCATCGGAATTAATCCCGCATCACTTGCGCCCTGTACGTTATTTTGTCCGCGCAGTGGATGCAAGCCAGAACCAGGTTTACCAATTTGGCCAGTAATGCTGACCAAGGCAATTAAACAACGGGCGTTATCAGTACCGTGAACGTGCTGACTAATTCCCATACCCCACAAAATCATGGCAGATTTAGTTGTCGCAAATTCTCTGGCAACCTCACGCAAGGTTTCCGCTGGAATACCGCAGATTGGAGCCATTGCTTCAGGGCTATAGCCCTTGATATTTTCTTTGAGTGCTTCAAAGTTATTAGAGCGATTCTGGATAAAGTCCTTATCAACTAGCCCCTCTTCAATTACGGTGAAGATCAAGGCATTGAGCATAGCAACGTCAGTATCTGGCTTGAACTGCATCGTACGCCAGGCATGCTTACTAATTTCGGTCGAACGTGGATCGCACAATACAATTTTTGCGCCTCGTTTAGCAGCATTCTTAAACCAGGTAGCAGCAACGGGATGGTTTGCTGTTGGATTTGAACCGATCAAGAAAATAAGGCTTGAGTGCTCAACATCGTTTACTTGGTTGCTAACGGCACCCGAACCAACGCCCTCAAGCAATGCAGCCACAGAAGATGCATGGCAAAGGCGTGTGCAATGGTCAACGTTATTACTACCAAAACCAGTACGAACCAGTTTTTGGAATAAGTAAGCCTCTTCATTGCTGCCTTTTGCAGAGCCAAAGCCTGCAAGCACCTTATTGCCATATTGATCCTTCAGCTTTTTGAGGCCACCACCAGCAAGCTCCAAAGCCTCTTCCCAAGTAGCCTCACGGAAGATATCGGACCAATCTTGCTTACCTTCTAATAAAGCTTCATCTTTAGCAACGCCCGCCCTACGAATCAGCGGCTTAGTTAAGCGCTGTGGATTATGGATGTAGTCCATACCAAAGCGACCTTTAACGCAGAGACGATTGTGGTTGGCCGGGCCATCACGACCTTCTACGCTGACAATTTTTTCATCTTTAACGTTGTAAGTAATCTGGCAGCCTACACCGCAGAAAGGGCATACTGAATCTACCTTGCGGTCAACCGTTTGCGAGCCAATTAATCCCTTAGGCATTAATGCACCCGTTGGGCAAGCCTGCACACACTCACCACAGGCAACGCAAGTGCTATCACCCATTGGGTCATTCAGATCAAATACGATCTCGCTATGAGAACCGCGCATTGCGTAGCCGATCACGTCATTAACCTGCTCTTCACGACAAGCGCGCACGCAACGATTACATTGAATACAGGCGTCTAGGTTCACTGCCATCGCTGGGTGAGATATGTCATGACTCACTTTTTCACGACGTAATGCTTTGAGCTCTGGTCGAACGGTGACATCTAAGCGTGCAGCCCAAGTGCTCAATTCGCCATGTTGATTTTTTTGCTCTTCTTCTTTGCTGTCTCCTACCCACTTAAATCCTTCATCGGGCATATCGGATAACAACATTTCTAAGACAAGTTTTTGACTCTTCAGTGCACGCTCACTATTAGCCTTCACTTCCATACCAGGCGTAGCACTTCTGCAGCAACTTGGTGCCAAGGTACGTTCACCATTGATCTCCACTACACACGCGCGGCAATTACCATCAGCGCGATAACCATCTTTAAAACACAGATGAGGAATATCGATCCCGTGGCGCTTAGCGGCCTTGAGAATAGTCTCGCCTTCGTAAGAAACGATGGTTTGACCGTCTAGCCTGAACTCAACGGTTTGCAATTCAAGCTCTTTAGGATTTACTGGTGCGTTCATATTTGTCTCGTTTTTCCCTTGTTTTTTTGCCTGCTAATTAAGCAACTTCTTCTGGGAAATATTTTGCAATACAGCGAATTGGATTGGGTGCAGCTTGACCTAGGCCGCATATAGAAGCGTCAACCATCACAGTTGCTAAGTCCTCTAAAGTATTTTGATCCCAAGATGGCGACTGCATTAACTTGGCAGCCTTGCTTGTACCTACACGACATGGCGTACATTGACCGCAGCTCTCATGCTCAAAGAAGTGCATGACATTGAGCGCCATATCACGCGCTTTGTCTTTGTCACCAAACACCATCACCGCAGCAGAGCCAATGAAACAGCCATAAGGCTGCAAGGTATCGAAGTCAAGTGGAATGTCATTCATGGTTGCTGGCAAGATACCGCCTGAAGCACCACCGGGTAAATAGCCGTAGAACTTGTGGCCATCTTGCATGCCGCCACAATACTCGTCAATCAACTCCTGAATCGTAATTCCAGCTGGGGCTAGCTTCACACCCGGGTTTTTAACTCGACCGCTAACGCTGAAGCTACGCAAGCCTTTACGATCATGACGACCAAAAGAACTAAACCACTCTGGACCACGCTGAACAATGTCGCGAACCCAATAGAGAGTTTCAAAGTTATGTTCGAGCGTTGGACGACCAAACAATCCAACTTGAGCGATATACGGAGGACGCATACGGGGCTCACCGCGCTTACCTTCGATACTTTCAATCATGGCAGATTCTTCGCCGCAAATATATGCACCTGCACCACGACGTAACTCAATCAGCGGCAATTTAAATGGAGGGTTTGCCATGAGCTTAGCTAACTCCACTTCGAGTAATTCACGGCAACCATGGTACTCATCGCGTAGGTAAATGTAGCAAGCATCAATACCCACTACATTGGCAGCAATTAACATGCCTTCTAAGAAGCGATGTGGATCACGCTCCAAATATGTGCGATCTTTAAATGTGCCTGGCTCACCTTCGTCAATGTTCACTGCCATCAATTTTGGAGCGACTTGATCTCTCACAATGCGCCACTTACGTCCCGCTGGGAAGCCCGCACCACCAAGGCCGCGAAGTCCCGAGCTTTCCATGATCTTGACAATGCTCTCGCTATCTTTTTTACCTTCAATAATTTCTTTTGCTAAGGCGTAACCGCCTTGTGCGCGATAGGACTCGTAGCCCACATAGTCCGGTGAAACCGCTTGATTGTCACCTTGCGGAGATACGCCCTGTTCAGCGAAAGCTGCAGGATCAAAACTTGCACTGTCCTTCGCCATTGGCTGGGTAGTCAGATTATTTTTGACTGCGGCTGCGACCTTATCCGTAGTTGCAAACAATACTGGGTACTGATGTACAACTGCTATTGGAGCCTGCTCACAACGACCCACGCATGGAGCAGCCTCTACCTTAATCTTAGGGTTGCCTAGAATTACCGGCAACTTTGCTAGTAGATTTTGCGCGCCAGCCAGTTCACAGGCGATACCATCACAGACACGTAGAGTGATGTCTGCCACTGGATCATTGCCACGTACCACTTCAAAGTGGTGATAGAAAGTAGCCACTTCGTAAACTTCTGCCATCGGCAAATTCATTTCTTTTGCCAAAGCAACTAAATGACGATCATGCAAAGCGCGGTATTCATCATTGAGCTTGTGTAAATTTTCAATTAGCAAATCGCGACGATCAACTGCAACACCAATTAACTGGCGAACCTCTGCCAAGGACACATCGTCTGCTTGACGCCCTTTGAGTTTGCTCTTGCGACGAATGGTTTCCCTTAAATCATCTGCAGTTGCTACAGCAACAGCCTTGACTTCAGACGAGGGTTTTGGGTGATTCATAGTTTTAATCTCTAATTTCTAGTCGCAATAATGATGCTATTTTTTATGTCTACAGCTACGCTTAAGAAGGCCCAAATTGGCAAGAAACAACTTAGCTCGCTCTAAATAGGAAATTCCCAAGATCAAGGATGATTTTGGGTTATTTCTACACTCAAGTCCTTGACGGCGCTCAAGTGAATTTAATTAGGGTAAACCCTATTAAATGACTGATGGGGAGGGCTTGCTACCGGGGGGCGGAGAGTAATCCAGTTTGCGCTCGTAAACACGCGCCTTAAAGCAATCGTTGTAGCCCTTGCTGCCAATTTGCCAACCTATAGAAGTACAGTCATCTTGGGCTGCTGACTCAATAGAGCCGCATCCCGCTAAGGCAATGGTGGTAATAGAAACAAGGGTGGCTAAGGGGCGTAATGTTGTTGAATTCATACTCTAAGTCTACTGGATTCCTGGTTCCAAGTTAAGGGAAAGTGAGTACTTGTTGAATTACAGCCAAGTCAGTAACAATGCATGGAAGCAAGATTGCAGCTACAAAGATAAATTCATTAGGAGATCATGATGCAAACAACCTTAAAACAAGTTCTAGCAATTGCCTTTTCGCTGACTATTGCCCTGCTTTCAATCAACACCCATGCTCAAGCACAAGCGGGCTATACCGATTTAATCGATGGCGTCAGCCTAGACGGTTGGAACATTATTGGCAGCGCGAATTGGGTCATTGGCAAAGGAATAGTTGAAGGGAATAAGCCGTCTGGATTTCTGGTGAGCAGTAAAAGTTATCGGAACTTTATTATTCGCGCTGAATTTTGGGCTGAATCCAACACCAATAGTGGAATTTTTATTCGCTGCCAGGATCCCAATAAAGTCACCGCTGGAAATGCTTATGAAATTAATATCTGGGATACGCGTCCGGGACAGGAATACTCCACCGGTGCCATTGTTGATATTGCCAAGGTCAACCCAATTCACAAAGCAGGTGGGCGCTGGAACACCATGGAAATTACGGCCAATGGACCTCAGCTCAAAGTAATGATGAATGGAGTACTCACTGTTACAGATGCCAGAGATAGTAAGTTCTCCGAGGGGTCCATTGCCCTTCAGTCCGCCGGCGGCATCATCAAATTTAGGAAGCTACAAATCAAGCCAATCTAGATCATCTCTAGACAGATCCATCAAAGCGGCCACCTCAAATGAGGTGGCTCTTTTTTTACTTAAGCAGCAGGTGGAAACCCAACCTGTTGTTGCCAGCTATTGTTAAACACATGAATAACCGGCTGTTCATAGACTCCTGCTTTGGTAAATGGCTCATCCGCTAGCCAAGCCTCAACATCTGCCTTACTAGGAAAATCCATCACCAACAAGCTGCCCACTGTCGTTTTGCCATCTTCCGATGTGAGTGGGCCAGCAAAGGCCATCTTGTCTGCAAACTTACCCAAGTAAGCGCGATGCTCGGGTCGCACTTGAATACGTAATTCTGCGGTACCAGGACGATCCATTAAAAGGATTGCAAAGATCATGTTTTCTCCACATTAGCTCTAAAACATCCATCTTACGGCAAGCAGAAAAAGAAAAAACCGCCCGAAGGCGGTTTCTCGTGCAAAGCCATTAAAACGAATTAAGCAGCTTTACGGCTTTTAACAGCTGGCTTAGCTACTGCGTATTGGCCTTGAAAGTTAGCCATTGCAGCATCAACACTTTTCTCAAAGTTTGCATAAGCATCAGTTGCTGAAGCGCGAACTTGGTCAAACTGTTGGAGTGAAGTTTCAAATACAGTTTTGAATGCAGATACAAATGCCTCAGAACCAGCAGGAGCTGTCTTAGTAGCTTCCTTAACAAACTTAACCATATCAGCGCGTGCGTCATCGATAGATGCGTCAACTACTTGAACAACTTCTTTGTTGCTGTTACGCACAACTTTGTTTACCTTAGCTTGGTAAGCAGCAGCGTACTTAGCAGCTTCTTGTGCAGTTTCTGGCTGAGCCAATTTTGCCAATTGTTGTGCATCTTTAATTGCCAACAATTGAGCGCTTGCATCTTGAGCGACAACTAAAGCATCCTTAGCAGCAGCTTGGTTGATTTCAGCTAATTCTTTTGCGCTTTCAACAGCTACTTGGGCTAAGAACTTAGCGTTTTCAACAGCTTTAGTTTGAGCTTGTGTCATTTGGTCGTTTAATTGATTCTGGAACATGAGATTTTCCTAACTTTTATAAAATTGATAAATGTATTGCAATGCACCATTCTAAGAAGTTTTTTATTGCAGTGCAAGATTTATTTGCGGCAACGCAACAGAAATATCAAAAACCCCTTTTTTTGATTAAAAACAGGGGGTTGAATATCAAAATGATTTAGCTTGAGATGGTTTCTTAGGGCAAAAATCAAGAAAAAGCAAAGAAAAAACCACCCGAAGGTGGCTTCAGACTACTGGCGGAAGAGGCGGGATTCGAACCCGCGGTAGGCTATTAACCTACGCACGCTTTCCAGGCGTGTGACTTAAACCGCTCATCCACCCTTCCGTACAACCGTTGATTATACGTTTGCCAGAAGGGTCTGCCTCTAAAAGCGCAATTAACTACTTAAACAGACTCTTTGAGCTGATCCAAAATCGCTGGATTTTCCAGAGTCGAGGTGTCTTGAGTCACCTCTTCACCTTTAGCGATCACACGCAGCAAGCGGCGCATGATCTTGCCAGAACGAGTTTTAGGTAAGTTATCACCAAAGCGAACGTCCTTTGGTTTAGCGATCGGGCCGATCTCCTTGCCTACCCAGTTCCGCAACTCAGTTGCAATCTTCTTGGCTTCATCACCTGTTGGGCGTCCGCCCTTCAGAACCACGAATACGCAAATTGCTTCACCAGTCAACTCATCTGGACGACCCACTACTGCAGCTTCAGCAACTAAGGGATTGGCAACCAAGCAAGATTCGATTTCCATCGTACCCATGCGGTGACCGGAGACATTCAATACATCGTCGATACGGCCCGTAATCGTGAAGTAGCCAGTATCTTTATTGCGGATTGCGCCGTCACCTGCCAGATACAAAGTGCCACCCAACTCCTCCGGGAAATAAGACTTCACGAAGCGATCGGGATCACCCCAGATCGTACGAATCATGGAGGGCCATGGACGCTTCACAACCAAAATACCGCCATGACCATTTGGAACGTCTGCACCCACTTCATCCACAATCGCCGCCTGAATACCTGGCAATGGCAACGTGCATGAACCTGGAATCATGGGGGTTGCACCTGGCAATGGTGAAATCATGTGACCACCAGTTTCGGTTTGCCAAAAGGTATCTGCGATTGGGCAACGTGAGCCACCCACATTCTCGTAGTACCACATCCACGCTTCTGGATTAATCGGCTCACCGACTGAACCCAAGAGACGCAAGGAAGATAAATCATAGCTCTTGGGATGCACTGCTTGATCATTGCTCGATGCTTTGATTAATGAACGAATCGCCGTTGGAGCGGTATAGAAGATGGTTGCCTTGTGTTTTTGGATCATGTCCCAGAAACGACCCGCATTGGGGTAGGTTGGAACACCCTCAAACACAATCTCAGTAGCGCCAACTGCGAGTGGGCCGTAGGTAATATAGGAGTGACCTGTTACCCAGCCGATATCGGCAGTACACCAGAAGACGTCATTTGGTTTGATATCAAAAGTCCACTTCATTGTGAGAATTGCCCACAAGAGGTAGCCACCAGTAGAGTGTTGAACGCCCTTAGGCTTACCTGTCGAGCCAGAGGTATACAAAATAAATAGTGGGTGCTCAGCGCTGACCCACTCTGGCTCGCAAGTAGTGGATTCATTAGCTACGATTTCTTGCATCCAAACATCACGGCCAGCTGTCATGGTGACATCATTACCGGTGCGTTTGTTGACGATCACATGCTTCACATTGGGACACTCGCCAGTGGACAGAGCCTCATCACATATTGCCTTCAAGGGCAATGATTTGCCGCCGCGGAACTGTCCGTCAGCGGTAATCACGGCTACGGCACCAACGTCAATGATTCGATCGCGCAGTGCTTGAGCAGAAAATCCACCGAACACAACCGAGTGAATTGCGCCGATACGAGCACACGCCTGCATTGCGACAACTCCTTCGATCGTCATCGCCATGTAAATGATGACGCGGTCACCAGACTGAATGCCCATTTTGCGAAGTGCATTTGCCATTTTGCAAACACGTTCTAGCAACTCTTGATAAGTTACATTGGTAACAGATCCATCATCCGCTTCAAAAATAATCGCAGTCTTATTGCCAAGGCCATTTTCAACTTGGCGATCTAAACAGTTGTAGGAAGCATTGGTAGTGCCATCTTCAAACCATTTGTAGAAAGGCGCTTTGGATTCATCAAGGGCTTTAGTAAAGGGCTTTTTCCAGAAGACATTTTCTTTAGCAAGGCGACTCCAAAAACCGTCGTAATCATTGTTAGCTTCGGCACAGAGCTTGTTGTAAGCGTCCATTCCGGGAATAGCGGCGGACTTAATGAAGTCTGCAGGCGGGTTAAATACGCGGTTTTCTTGCATCAATGGTTCCATGCTTTACAGCCCTTCTATTCAATAATCAGTCGTCTTTTTCTGCAAAAATAGCGCAGGATTAGGGAAACGCATCCCCAAGAGCTAATAAGATAAGTGAAAACACGCTAGATTTGCTCTATGGCAAACCCTTAAAATAGATTAAACCTTGCATAATTAAGCTTATAACCATGACAAATATCAAACAAAACGACCTAATCCAGAGTGTGGCAGATGCCTTCCAATTCATCTCTTACTATCACCCCAAAGACTTCATTTCCGCTATGGGCAGAGCTTACGAGCTTGAGCAAGGTGCCGCAGCGAAGGATGCGATTGCGCAGATTTTGACCAATAGCCGGATGTGTGCAGAAGGTCACCGTCCAATGTGTCAAGACACTGGTATTGCAGTCGTTTTTCTCAAGATTGGTATGAATGTTCAGTGGGGCGATGCCACCATGAGCGTCTCTGAAATGGTGAACGAAGGTGTTCGTCGCGCTTATATGAACCCGGATAACCCACTACGCGCATCCGTTTTGACTGATCCAGCAGGTAAGCGCAAAAACACAGGTGATAACACCCCGGCGGTTATTCATTATGAAATCGTCCCAGGCGATGATGTTGAAGTCATTTGCGCTGCCAAAGGTGGCGGCTCTGAGAACAAAGCTAAGATGGTCATGCTTAACCCCTCTGATTCGATCGTCGATTGGGTAGTCAAGACCGTCCCGACGATGGGAGCAGGCTGGTGCCCTCCCGGCATTTTAGGCATCGGTATTGGCGGAACGCCTGAGAAAGCCATGCTAATGGCAAAAGAGTCCTTGATGGGCCCAGTAGATATTCAAGAATTAATCGCACGCGGCGCGAAGACTCGTGCCGAAGAGCTGCGCTTAGAGATCTACGAGAAGGTGAATAAGCTCGGGATTGGGGCACAAGGCCTAGGTGGTTTGGCCACTGTGCTCGATATCAAAATTATGGAGTACCCAACGCATGCAGCTTCATTGCCAGTAGCGATGATTCCAAACTGTGCTGCAACCCGCCACGTACATTTCCACTTGCATGGCGATGGCCCAGCGATATTAGAAAAACCATCCTTATCTGATTGGCCAGATGTGACTTGGACTCCAGACACTAAAAAATCCAAGCGCGTGAACTTGGATACTTTGACTGCTGAAGAAGTGGCTGACTGGAAAGCAGGCGAAACACTGCTCCTCAACGGCAAAATTTTGACTGGTCGTGATGCGGCGCATAAGCGCATTGCAGACATGCTGGCTAAAGGCGAGGCATTACCGGTGAGCTTTAAAAACCGCGTGATCTATTACGTTGGTCCAGTAGACCCAGTGGGAGGCGAAGCAGTTGGTCCAGCAGGCCCAACAACCTCAACCCGCATGGATAAGTTCACTGAGATGATGCTGGCTCAAACTGGATTGATCTCCATGATTGGTAAGGCTGAACGTGGCCCCACTGCAATTGAAGCGATCAAAAAGCATCAGTCTGCTTACTTGATGGCCGTTGGTGGCGCCGCCTACTTAGTCTCTAAAGCCATTCAGACGGCGAAGGTCGTGGGTTTTGCTGACCTTGGCATGGAAGCAATTTATGAATTCGATGTCAAAGACATGCCAGTGACAGTAGCGGTCAGTTCTGCCGGCATCTCTATGCATGAGACCGGCCCCAAAGAGTGGCAAGCAAAGATTGCCGGCATTCCAGTCATGATTGCTTGAGTCAATTAGTACGTCATTGATTCATTAAATCAACCGCCCTTAGTTAAGCGACCTAACTTGGCACTCATCGGAGTTTTTGATTCTGGAGTTGGTGGCTTATCAATTTTGGATGAGGCTTTGCGCCAACTTCCTGAGCATGACTATATTTACCTAGCTGATTCCATCAATGCTCCTTATGGAGAGAAGTCTAGTGAGTGGATAGCTTTGCGCAGCATGGAGCTATGCCAATACTTAGCAGCGCAAGGTTGTGATGCCATTATGGTTGCCTGTAACACTGCAACCGCCGAGGCGATTGCGGCTATTCGTAATGAGCTCAGTCATATTCCAATCATCGGCGTAGAGCCTGGTATCAAACCTGCAGCAATGCAGTCCAGTAATGGCATTGTTGGTGTACTTGCAACCGAGGCTACGCTCAAGAGCGGTAAATTTAGCGCTTTACTAGCCACCCTACCCGATTGTCAGTTTGTTAAACAAGCGGGTGCCGGCCTAGTTCCCCTAATTGAAGCGGGCCAAGCTGATGGTGAGCAAACTCTAGAGCTACTTGCCGAACACTTAGAACCCATTCAGGAAGCTGGAGCAGATACGCTTGTTCTAGGGTGCACACACTATCCTTTCTTGCGAAAAGCCATACGTAAACTATTGGGAGACTCAATTAATCTAGTTGATACCAGTGAAGCAGTAGTGCGCCAACTCAAACGAAAATTAGAGGCTCAGGGCAAGCGCTTAGATAATGATGAACATGGCTCTGTTACATTCATCAGCAGTAAGGATGCGCAGACCTTGCATCAAATGGCGTTCGAGCTCATGCAATCAGACCTAGATGAACACAGCATTAAATCTCAGCTAGTGAGCTCATTCACATGAGTACCTTTCTAAATCGGATGAATGCGTATCTACCATTTGATAAGACCGAACGCATCATCATCGGCATTGTTATTGCCTTGCATTTATTATTTTTGATTGGCTTTCAGAGCAGCATGAAGCCTGACAACGATAACAATCAAGATGATGCGCGAGTGATGGCCAATCTGGTGAGTCCTGAGGCTGCCAAACAACCCCAGGCTGCCCCAGCTGCGCCTCCACCAAAACCCAAGCAAGAACAAAAGAAGAAAACTGTGGATGAAAAATCCACGCAGGCACCAACACCTCCACAAACTCAACAACAGGCTCCTACCCCGCCAACACCCCAGCAATCTAAAAGTGAATCACAGGCTCCCAATGCCGCAGTTGCACCCGCAACCACTCCTGGATCCAGTGGCACACCGATTCAGACTGACATTGGTAAACTAGTTGTCGTATATCAACCAGATGCAGATGCTTACTACCCTTCTTTCTCCAAAAGATCTGGGGAGCAAGGTGAAGTGGTGGTGAGACTGATTATTGATGAATCAGGTAGTGTTGAGGATGTTGCCCTATTACGTTCCAGCTCATTTCCAAGATTAGATAGAGCAGCAACCGAGATTGGTCGTCGTTATCGCTTTAAACCATTTTTAGTTAATGGTTCGCCACAAAGAATTTCTACCAACCTTTTAATTAAATTTAATTTAAAGAATTAATATTATGAATACACCATTTGGCTTGGCAAATTTATGGCTCGAGGGCGATGCAGTTACCCGCTTTGTGGCCATCGCACTTCTGATCTGCTCCATTGTGACCTGGGTAATTTTGCTCTCCCGTTTTTGGGTGTTGCGCAATTTACGCAAACTCCAACCTGAGATTAATCAGTTTTGGCGCGCCACTTCCTATGACCAGGGTCTGAATGCATTTACCAGCCATGCAAGTAATCCCTACTTTCAAATTGCTAAAGCGGCAAATGGTGCCTCTACCCATCACCAAAGCCAATCGACTAACCATCGTGAACTTTTGCAAACACTGAACTACTCCGAGTGGATGGCGAGAAGTCTAAAAAACAGTATTGATGGTGTTGCAGCCCAACTCCAAAAAGGACTTACCTTCCTTGGCTCGACCGGCGCAACCGCACCATTTATTGGTTTGTTTGGAACGGTTTGGGGCATCTATCATGCTTTGATCGCAATCAGCAGCTCAGGTAGCGCACAGATTGATCAGGTTGCTGGCCCCATTGGCGAAGCACTCATCATGACTGCTTTAGGCTTGGCTGTAGCGATTCCAGCAGTGTTAGGCTTTAATGCGATTAATCGTGCCAACAGATTATTGGTTGCTGATCTCAATCGCTTTGGCAATGATCTCCTCGCTTACTTTGTTACTGGTGCCCGCGTGAAGTCTGGAGAATAAACATGTCTTTTAATCTTCAGAACGATCAAGAAGAAAGCGGCATCATGGCCGAAATCAACATGACTCCGATGGTGGATGTCATGTTGGTACTCCTGATCATCTTCATCATTACCCTGCCGGTCATTCAGCAGGCGGTGAAGGTTGAGCTGCCGAAAGCCAATAGCGTACGTAATGAAGTAAAGCCAGAGTCAGTTCAACTCTCTATTGATGCTCAGGGTCAAATATTTTGGAATAGCACACCAATTGATTTAAAAACTTTTGATGGCTATGCAGAAAAAGCTGCTCAGAAGGAGCCGCAACCGGAAATCAATTTACGCGCTGATAAGTCAGTGAAATATGAATATGTTGCTCAGGTATTAGCGGCCTCGCGTCGTGCCGGCTTAACGAAGCTGGGGTTTGTAACTGAACCTAATTAAGACTTATTAGCAGCAGTGCATTGCTCTTGATAAGTCTTCGTGCCCTCGCCGAGGGTTGCCGAGAGTATTCCACCTTTAACCGTCTCCGCCTTTCTCATCTGACCCGTTGAGCGATTAATGATGATCACCGTGATTACAGAACCAGCGCCATACTGAATACCATCAAAATTTTCTGGGGGAAATTGTGCTTCCATTGAAATGAGGACTGTGGATTCAGCAATAACAACATTCTTAATGGCTTGCTGACCCAACTCGCTAGCCCGATCTAAATCTCGGTCATCGACAAAGACTTTGGCCTTCTGATTTTTTGAGGCAGCCATGACTTTAAGTTGATAAGTTTCGGTGTAGTTATTTTCCGAACGCTCACAAGTAAAAACTAAGAAATCTGCAGCCAAAACAGGGGCGGCACATAAAAGCAAGGAGAGAAAGTAAAGATATTTCAAGGATGTCTGAAATCAATCGATTGGTGCCCGAGGCCGGAATCGAACCGGCACGACTTTTTTGAGTCGGCAGATTTTAAATCTGCTGTGTCTACCGATTTCACCACTCGGGCTCGCACGAGCAATAAAGCCGCACTAAATAAACCAAGACAAGATAAATTTTAGCATGTGAGCCCTATCGGAGGTGGGAAGCCTGCTTTCATCAAGCCTAGGGTCTAATTTAGGCAAACCCACTAAACTATTCCCATGAAAATATCCACGCCAAACTCAGGTCTTAAATCAGCCTTTAAAGGTATCTTTTGGTTTGGCTCTGCAGCCTTAGTCTTGATCATCGCCGCTGGAACAATCTACCTAAGCTCAGCTCAAACCAATCCTTCTGGCCAGCGGATTATCAAGTCTCTCGGGGATTCTGTTTCGATTACCTTTGATGAGAGTGATATTCCCCATATTCAGGCAAAGAGCTCTACTGATGCACTCTTTGCCTTGGGCTATTTGCATGCTAGCGAACGATCATGGCAAATGGAAATTAATCGCCGACTAGCTAGTGGGCGACTATCCGAACTCCTCGGCAAAGAAACTTTTGCAATTGATCGTTTTATTCGGACTCTCGGTATTAAGCGTGCCGCTGAAAAACAGTTTGATCACTACCCTATTGCCACCAAGAGATTGCTTCAGTCTTATGCGGATGGAGTTAACGCTGGTAATGCCCACTTAGGCTGGGCCCTTCCAGTTGAATACTTTTTAACAGGCTCTAAACCAGGTCACTGGTCACCTACCGATAGCCTCGCCTGGATGTTGATGATGGCGCTTGATCTTGGGGGTAACTGGCATAAAGAACTCCAACGCCTCGAACTCTCACAGTTTTTAACAACCAAGCAAGTATGGGAAGTGATGCCAGCATATACGCTTGGTGAGCCTGTGAGCAATGTTGACTTTGCCAAAATATATCAGGAGCTAAATGTCTTCAATCCAAACCCACTTGCACGAGATCAAAAGTCCAAGAAGCTGCCTGCAACTGAATTGACTATCAATGAGGTGCCAGGCGGCAAGGAAGGTATTGGATCTAATAACTGGGCGCTTAGCGGAAAACTGACGGCCTCTGGCAAGCCCCTGCTGGCAAACGACCCCCATCTAGGCTTATCAGCGCCTGCAATTTGGTATATGGCTCACTTAGAAGCTCCTGGACTGAATGTCATGGGCGCAACCCTTCCCGGTATTCCGGCGGTGGTATTGGGCAGGACCGAAAAGTTTGCCTGGAGCTTTACGAATACTGGCCCTGATGTTCAAGATTTATATATTGAGCAGCTTGATCCGAAAAATCCTGGAGTGTATCGAGGTCCAGACGGCCCGCTACCCTTTAAAGTTCGCCAAGAAATCATCGATATCAAAGGCGAGTCTTCAGTGCGGTTTTTAGTCAAAGAGACTAGGCATGGTCCAGTGATTTCTGAATCTTATGCACGCGCAAAACGTGCCATCGATACCGATCGCTTTGTTTTGTCCTTACGCTGGACAGCGCTAGATATTGAAAATCAGTCCGTTGCTGGCTTGCTGGATATGAATCACGCCAAAGATTTAAATACATTTAAGCAGGCGCTACGCAAAAACTATGCGCCAATGCAAAACGTCGTGATGGCAGATGTAGATGGGAACATTTCGCTTCAAACTACTGGAGTCGCCCCAAAGCGCACTTTGCATCAAGGTTTGTATGGCGTGGCGCCAGCCTTGGGCTGGGAGAAGCAATATGATTGGACTGGCTATGTCCCCTTCGAGCAGCTGCCGAATAGCAATAACCCAGAGACCAATTGGATCGCTACAGCCAACCAGAAAATCTTAGCCAATAATGATCCAAATCCATTGACCGGCGACTGGGATCTACCAACACGCTATGACAGAATTGTGGAGCTCATTAAAGGTAGGTCAACGCATGACTTTGCTTCCATGAAAGCGATGCAAGCAGATACTCTATCTTTGGGCGCCACACCATTATTAGCATCATTTAAATCTGTACAGTCAACACATCCACTGGCTCAACAAGCAATTGAGCTCAGCAAGAACTTTGATGGGGATATGAAAATTGATAGTACTGGCGCACTGATATTTAATGCTTGGGCTGACCAACTCACGCGCAAACTCTTCTCACGCTTAGGATATTTGTTCACAGAGAATTATGGTACCCGCAACTTTAGAAATCCACTGATATTGCAATTACAAAATCCCAATAGCCCTTGGTGCAACGACCCCAAAACTGAACAGGTTGAGAGTTGTGCTGACACTTCGAATGCAGCCTTTGATAAAGCACTTGAGCAACTGAGTTCCCAATTTGGGAGTAACCCTAAAAACTGGGTATGGGGAAACGCGCATATTGCAGTCTCTGAGCATCGCCCTTTAAGCAAGGTGCCACTGCTTGGAAGTTTCTTTAATTTGACGCAGCCATTTCCTGGTGATAGCTTTAGTATCAATGTGGGGCGTCTCGAACTACTCAGATCTGATAATCCCTTTGAAACTAAGCAGGCACCGAGCCTGCGGACGCTTTATGACTTATCAGACTTAGAGCAATCCCTTTTTATTTATCAAGCTGGACAGTCTGGCTGGGTGCAGAACAAGCTTTACCGCAATATGAGTGTGCTCTGGGCTCGAAATGAATATCTTCCCCTGCAAATGAAACCCCAAAAGATCAGCCGACAACTAGATCTCAATATTAAGGAAAAATAAGCTGGGGAGTTTAGAATGTTCCTAAGAGCTCTTTTTAGGTTCAACCTTCTTACTGACAATACTATTTATTATGAAAAAAATATACGTACTCACTCTTTTTACCACCCTCTCCTTACTACCCTTTTCTAGCAGCTTCGCTGAGTGGAAAGAATTAGGATCAAATGCGGTGATGGTGGTGTATGTTGATCTTGATACGATAAGCGCATCAGGCGATAAAGCGCAAATCATGTCAATGCTCGACCTGAAGAGGTCTAGCGTTAATCCAAAAACAAAACAACCTGTTAGCTCAATCATCGGCATCAATGAGTACAACTGCCCAGCCATTAGCTACCGCCCAATCGAATACAAAGAGTTCGCTGGCAACAAAGGTAGCGGTAAAGTAGTTTCAGATAACAAAACTCCCAATAGTGAATTTGAGCCTGTTGTAAGCGAGTCTTGGGCAGCTGGCGTTTTCAACGTTGTTTGCCAGCGCAAATAAACATCCCATTTTGAATGCCTCTCAAAGCAGACCACACCCATCGGGCTGGTCTGTTCTTGGATGCATGGTTCTTTGCCTTAATTTGGGAGGTTGTGCGGCGCCATTACTGGCTTTAGGAGGATCTGCCACTACAGCTGCAAGTTCTGCAGGCTCAGTAGCGGTATCGGCAGCAGCAGCCAACCCTTCAACTGCAGCTAGCGCCATCTCCACTATAACCACTGGTAAATCCCCCTTAGAACACGCCGCCTCTGCGGCTACCAAACAAGATTGCAATTTTCTGAATGCCTTAGGACCAAAGCCGATTTGCTCAGACATACCCATTCCTAAGATCAAAGATATGAGCGAGCCCTACCTAGGTCCAGCAGACAGTATTGCCACCTCCAAATAAGCAGCCTAAAATTACGCCCTAAAAGCCATCTCTACCCCTTTTTAAAGCCATGACTACAGAAAATTACTACCTCACGCTGACCTGCCCCAATAGACCGGGCATTGTTGCCGCTGTTTCAACCTACATCTTTGAATTAGGTGGTGATATTGAGGAAGCGCAGCAATTTGATGACAAGGCTTCTAAACGCTTCTTCATGCGCGTAAGCTTTAGCTGCAGTGCTGATAGCAAATCTCTGAAGGCTGGCTTTGTAGAAATTGCTAAGCGCTTTGACCTCACCTGGGACTTGCGCGCTGTAAAAGATTTAAAGCGAGTGCTGATCATGGCATCTAAGCTAGATCATTGCTTAGTAGATCTTCTCTATCGTTGGCGTATTGGTGAGTTGCCAATGATGATCAGTGGAATTGTTTCCAATCATCCGCGTGAGGTTTACTCCAGTATTGATTTTGCAGATATTCCGTTTTATCACTTACCAGTTACGCCAGAGACAAAGCCAAAGCAAGAAGCGAAGCTCCTAGAAATTGTGGCTGATTCCAAGGTAGACATGGTTATTTTGGCACGCTACATGCAAATTCTGTCGGATGATTTATCCACCAAATTATCCGGACGCTGCATCAATGTTCACCACTCGTTCTTGCCAAGCTTTAAAGGTGCCAAGCCTTACCATCAAGCCCATGCTCGCGGTATTAAGTTGATTGGAGCTACCGCACACTTTGTGACGAGTGATTTAGATGAAGGCCCGATCATTGAACAAGACGTCACTCGCGTTACCCATGGCGATACGCCTGAAGACTTAGTTCGAAAGGGTCGAGATTTAGAGCGCACCGTACTCTCACGCGCCCTGCGCTACTACTTGCATGACCGTGTTTTGATTAATAGTGCAACTTCAGTAGTCTTCTCAGACTAGGTTGCACTCAAGGTCGGACTCCTGGAGTTTCTAAGGGCATGCCTCTGGCTCGCCACATGAGAAATAACTCTAATTGAGCCATCTCTTGCGAGCCGTACTCAAACTGCTGAGCGCGCACCCCACTCATACAGTTGCGTAAACGTCTTTGTAAAGACCCCATGGTCTGCCATTCAATTCGGTAAATTGGGTAAGCAGTTGGGTGCCCCTGAGGAATCAGGCTTCCTCCTAATTTCAAGCCAGCGCGATCTTGATGACATTGAGCGCAAGATAAATTGAGCTGACCCATTCTTTCATTAAAGAACTGACGGCCTTGTTGTAGATCTTTTTTGTTCTGAAGCGTTTCTTGAATGGCGATTGGCAAACCCTTAGATTGGGTTGCCACAAATGTTGTCAAGGCTAAGAGCTCTTTACTCTCATAAGCGAGTAGCGGGGCTTCTTGCTGTGATGTGCGACATTGATTAATTTGCCCCTCCAAGGTCTGTAACTTTCCTTTCTGCATCTTAGGGAACTGTGTTGCTATACCAACCATCTTTTGCCCACTATCGCCATGGCAGGATGCGCAGGATATATTCTTTGTACCGGTTTTTTCTTTCCAGAGACTGTGACCATCCATAACCCAAAATACAGCGGGATTGAGATTAGAGTCATCTTGCATTGCCCGATTCTCTGGTGTCATCAGGTAATAGCTTGATTGCCGAGGATCTTTTGGAGCTTCAAGTGCTTGACTGCAATCTGCCCCAATCAGAATGACTAATGACGGTAATACACGAAGGCAAAAAACAAATAGATTCACGAAACAGTAATTTGCGCTTGATTTACTGCCTCATAGCCACCATCTCCCACCCATTTGAACACGAGCGTGCCAGAGGCTACTGCTACGGTAGTGAAAATGATGAGAGGGTTAGCGCCGATGCCTGGATAGAAATCCGCCCTGAATACTTCCTCGCCGTTGTATTGACAAGTAAAGAGTTGAATGATGTCACGTGGAATTCGCTTACCATCTTCAGTGTATCGATAGCCCGTCTCCATATCATGCTGAGCAATTGCCCGAATCTCAACAATGGCACCTTTTTTTGCTTGGGCTGGCATCGTAATGCCTGTACGGGAGGTCTTGCTCATATCATCTCCGTACAGGCTGAAAGAGTGACTAGCGTATCGGCATACCCTCGAAAAAAGCTGCCGTCACTCATTTGAGCGATAGCCCATACCCGTTGTGAGTCTGCCAACCTCACACGAGTTGTTAACTCAGCGCGGCCAGAGCGGGGTGTGAAATACGCAGTAAACATACTGGGGGATGGATTAGCCTCAGAAATCACATGCACCGCCTTAACGTAGTCATTTGCAGTCATTGGGCTTTCTATAGATAGCTTGAGAACCACCAAGTTACCACTCTCCACCAAAGGTGGAATCACCAACTTCACTCGACCATCAAGAATAGTGTTCGAGCCAGCAATTTTTACGATCGCTTCCATTGCCTCTGGCTTTTTAGCCATCGTCAAACTCGGAGCCATCCAACCGGATAGACCTAAAAGACCCAGCGCAGATAAGTACATTCGCCGACTTAGTTTGATGGGGTTTGAACTCGGATTGAACTTAGTCATATTCATTTCGTAATTTCGGTTAGTTATTGAAGGCTTACTAAAAAAGCCACAACGTCTTCTATCTCTTGGCCAGTAAGAATAGTGTGATCCATAAACTTGGGAGCCACGCGACTCAGACCAGTGGTGCGATAGTACGCCGGCATGATGCTTGATGGATTCAAGCGACCTGGATCAACTAATCGAGCTCGTAATTGAGCTGGGGTGGATTTACCCACGCTAGCAACCAAATCTGGTGCTAGATTGCCCTGAAAGCGTTCCTCGGGAAATGGTCCACTATGGCACAGCAAACATAAACCAACTTGACGGCTAGCCACGATCGCGCGCCCCCTCACAGCATCCCCTGGAGAAGAAGTCAGGGGATTCACAATCGAATCCCCCACCCAGGTTTGAGAGTGCGCTAAGCAAGGCAGGAAAAGAGTCGAGGTCCCTAGCAATAAAGCTGCTAGCGTTCGTCTCATTCCTGCTTGCCTATCATCATTAAACCAACTTAATGCCGCTGTTTTTCAATGGGACTGTGCGCAAGCGCTTGCCTGTGGCACGGTAGATCGCATTGAGAACCGCTGGTGCTGCCACGGCAATCGTTGGCTCTCCAACACCACCCCAATCCTTACCACCACCTTGAATGATGATCGTCTCTACCTTAGGCATCTGAGACAGGCGAATGGAATTGAAGGTATCAAAGTTCTTCTGCACAACCGCGCCCTTCTCGATCGTAATTTCTTCTTCGAAGAGAGCGGATAAGCCGTACACAAACGAACCAGAAACTTGACGAGCAACTTGCGCTGGATTGACTACATAACCAGGGTCGGTTGCAGCCACAATGCGATGAATTTTGACTTCATTCCCATTAGTGACTGATAACTCGCAAGCGGCAGCTACATAACTTCCAAATGAGCGCATTTGGGCGACACCGCGGAAAACACCTGGCTTAGCTGGCTTATTCCAACCAATGCCATCTGCTACGGCATTGAGAACGGCGATTGCACGAGGGAATTTCTCCATATGCTTGCGACGGAATTCCACAGCGTCAACACCGGTAGCTTCAGCCATTTCATCCATAAAGGTTTCCAGGAAGACGGCATTTTGATTGACGTTCACGCCACGCCAGAAACCTGGTGGCACATGGGTATTTCGCATTGCGTGGTCAACCATCAAATTCGGAAAGCTATAGGTAATGCCATGCTCACCCGCAGGATCTAATCCCTGAAACACTACAGGATCTTTACCCTTATTAGCCGCCACTACTGCTGGACGCACTGTTGCCAAAATAGATTGGCCGGACAAACGCATATCTAGGCCAGTAATATTTTTCTTATCGTCAATCGCGGCAGTCATTTTGCACATCATCACTGGGTGATAACGACCCTGCGTCATATCCTCTTCGCGAGTCCAAATCAATTTGATGGGCGTGCCCGGCATTTGCTTGGCGATATTGACAGCCTGAGTTGTGTAATCCTGGAAGGCGCCGCGACGACCAAATCCACCGCCGAGGTTGACCTTATACACATTACATTTTTCTGAAGGCAAGCCTGAAGCAGCAATTACCGCAGCCAAGGATGCTTCACCATCTTGGGTTGGAACCCAAGCTTCGCAAGAATCTGGCGTCCACTTTGCCGTTGCAGTTTGTGGCTCTAGCGTTGCATGGTTTAAGAATGGATAGAAATAGGTTGCCTCAATCTTTTTAGATGCCTTAGCAATCGCCTCCTTAGCATCACCATTGGAGTTGCCTACAAAAGTATCGTTAGCTGTCAGCCCCTCTTCGAGCATTTTCTTAATCGATGCACTAGAAACATCCCCATTGCTACCGTTATCCCAAACAATATTGACGGCATCTAAACCTGTCTTTGCCTGCCAGAAAGTATCAGCAATCACGGCAATCGAAGAATCATTTACTTGAATGACCTTCTTCACCCCTTTGATACTGCTAGCCTTAGTGGCATCGTAGCTTTTGACCTTACCGCCAAATACTGGCGACTCTTTAATAGTGGCAACCAGCATGCCGGGCAACTTGAGGTCAATGGCATAGATTTGCTTGCCGGTGACCTTGTCAGCCGTGCCATCAATACGATTCAATGACTTGCCGATCACAGTCCACTCTTTAGGATCTTTGAGAGCAATCTCCTTTGGCACTTCTAACTGAGATGCAGCAACTGATACTTTTCCAAAAGTAGTTTTGCGACCAGATGGGGTGTGTGTAATAACGCTATCTTTAGCTACGCACTCAGACGCTGGGACATTCCATTGATTAGCTGCAGCCTGAACCAACATGATGCGAGCAGCTGCTCCACCCTTACGAACATACTGCTCAGAAGTACGAATACCGCGACTACCACCAGTGGAGTAGCTACCCCATGCTTGCTTACGCTTGAGACTCTCAGCTGGCGATGGGTACTCGTAAGATACTTTTTTCCAGTCGCACTGTAATTCTTCTGCAACCATTTGGGCTAAGCCAGTAATAGTTCCCTGACCCATCTCCGAGCGGACGATACGCACAACGATGTCATCGTTTGGCTTAATCACCACCCAAACACCAATCTCTGGTGTTGCGAGTGGGGCCATAGCAGTTGTGCCAGTGCCCATAGCAGCATTTGCTGATGAGATGAAGGAGAAGTCAAAGCCAATTGCTAGACCTGTTGCGATAGCGCTTGATCCAACAATAAAGTGGCGACGTGAAGTGTTGGTAGTGTTTGTATTAATAGTTTTTGTCATGATTGCTCCTTATGCCTTGCTCACAGCATGAATAGCATCACGCACTTGTTGGAAGGTTCCGCAGCGGCAGATATTGGTGACCGCAGCATCAATCTGAGCATCAGTTGGTTTTGGGGTGTTGCGCAACAAGGCCGTAGTTGCCATCACCATGCCAGACTGGCAGTAGCCACATTGCGGCACCTGATTGTCAACCCACGCTTTTTGCACTTTAGAGAGCTGGCCATTTTTTTCTAGGCTCTCAATAGTTTCAATCTTCTTACCTACAGCCGCACTCACCGGAATGGCACAACTGCGGATTGCTTGGCCATCAAACAAAACAGTACATGCACCACACTGACCCACACCGCAACCATATTTAGTACCCGTTAATCCAACATGATCACGAATCGCCCACAACAAAGGGGTTTCTGGATCAACATCCACCTTGTACTTTTTACCGTTGACGTTTAAGTCAGCCATGCCCATTCTCCTTAGTGTTTTTTATATCAAGCCTCATCCAAGAGACAAAGACCCTCTTGTTGTAGTGATTATCTTAACGAAGAAATAATTTATTGCTTTGCAACATATATTGCAGAGCAGTAAGATCAAGTCATGATCTCGGGCCTTGTCCAAATCCTTCTCTTTCAAAGCCTGGGTGAGCTTGTCTCCAAATTTGCCCTACCCACCCTCCCTGGTCCCGTGATTGGCTTGGTGCTACTGATTATTTGGCTGGTGCTCCGTAAAGGGATTAATCATGAACTCGCATTGGTGGCCGATGGCTTTAGCCAATACCTTGGCCTCTTATTTGTTCCGGCGGCCGTTGGGGTGGTGCTATTTTTACCCCAACTGAAGGCCAATGCCCTAGCAATCATCAGCGCCTTGGTCGGTAGCGTGATTCTCACCATTGCCACGAGCGCGATAGTGGTCCGCTTTTTGAGCGCAAAGCCAAAAGAGACAGGGCAATGAACGAAAAACACTCGATTGTGGAGATTTGGGTTTATCTCTCGGGCAGCCCTTTATTCGCCCTCTTTATTACTTTGGCGGCCTATCAAGTAGGTCTCTCGATTTATAAAGCTGCCAAACAGAATCCCTTAGCCAACCCAGTAGCAATTGCGATCATTCTGGTCGCCAGCATCATTCAATTTGTTGAAATGCCCTATTCCACCTACTTTGAAGGTGCGCAATTTATTCACTTCTTATTAGGCTCAGCAACCGTCTCCTTAGCCATACCGATCTATAGAGGTTTAAGTAGCCTAAAGGGCCGATCTATTCCTTTGCTAGTCTCTTTAATTGCGGGTGGCTTGGTATCCATTGTGGGCGCAGTAAACATTGCTAAATTACTCGGCGCCGACTCCAGCATTACGGGTGCCATGTATCCCAAATCAGTTACTGCACCTATTGCTATGGGTATTGCTGAGCGTATTGGCGTATCCCCGACCTTAACCGCCATCTTTGCCGTCACTACCGGCATCCTCGGAGCTATTCTGGCCCCCTTTATTCTGAATGCGCTGGGAATGAAAGCGTGGTGGCAGCGTGGTTTTGCTATTGGCATTGGCGCTCACGGCATTGGTACCTCGCGTGCATTTAGCATTCATCCTGAGGCAGGAACTTATGCCAGTCTTGCTATGGGAATGAATGGGGTCATTAGCGCGGTAGCCATCCCCATTCTGTATCACTTATTTAACTAGCATTCTGCTAGCTCACGTCATTAGCTGATCTTCATAGCATCATCAATCGCATCACTCAGAACGCTCACTAAGAGCTCGACTTCGGCTGGTGTTGAAATAAATGGAGGGCCAACTGCAATCGTGTCGTTCGTAATGCGCACTAAGGCACCTCTTTCAATGCAAGCCTCTAAAGTCTTCATGGCTCGCAATCCTGGCTTACCAGCAATGGGCACTAAATCGACCGCGCCAGAAAGACCAAAGTTACGAATATCCAGTAAGCCTGTTTTTCCCTTGAGGGCGTGCAGGGAATTTTCTAAGACCGGTTCCAGTGCTTTAGCGCGATTGACTAAATCATCGGATTCAAAAATATCGAGTACAGCATGAGCAGCTGCCGTGGGGATTGGATGGCCAGAGTAAGTGTAGCCGTGAAAGAATTCAATCGCTTGCTCTTGCCCGCCTTGCGACATGATGGCATCGTAAATATCTCCGCGCACCAATACACCGCCCATCGGAATCACTCCATTGGTAATGGCTTTTGCAAAGGTAATCATATCTGGCGTCACACCAAAACGATCTGCACCAAAGTTTGCTCCTAAGCGTCCGAAGCCCGTAATGACTTCATCAAAGATCAACAAGATGCCGTGCTTTGTGCAAATATCCCGAATCTTCTGCAAATAACCTTGTGGGGGCACAATCACCCCCGTCGATCCCTGCACTGGCTCTAGGATTACTGCAGCAATCGTGTTGGCATCATGCAAAGTGACAATATTTTCTAGCTCATCAGCTAAGTGTGCGCCCCACGTAGGCTGCCCTTTTGAGTAAGCCATTTGTGAGAGATTGAATGTGTGCGGTAGGTGATCTACTCCCGGCATCATCATTCCAGCAAATGCCTTGCGATTGGCCACAATGCCGCCAACGGAGATACCGCCAATACCAACACCGTGATAAGCGCGCTCGCGCCCAATCATCCGAAAGCGTGAGGCATTACCCATGCAACGATGATAGGCAACCGCCATTTTGAGTGCTGTATCTACAGCTTCAGATCCAGAGTTGGTAAAAAATACTTTATCTAAGCCTGTTGGCGCCAGATCAACAATGCGACTGGCTAAAGTAAAAGTAGCCTCACTCGCCATCTGAAATGCAGGGCAATAGTCCATGGTTTCATACTGCTTTTGAATGGCTGCACCAATTCGTGGATCAGCATGCCCCAAAGGTGAGCACCACAAGCCCGATAATCCATCGAATAACTTACGACCATGGTCATCAAAGTAGTAAGCTCCTTTGGCTGACTGCATTACTTTTGGATGCTGATGAAAGTAACGATTTGGCGTGTATGGCAACCAATAGGCCGACATATCAATAGCTGAAGGTGTTTGAAGTGCTGCAGTCATAGTTGTCTCAATTTAACTTTTATTATTCGCTTTACACCCCTTGGGTGGTTTCCAATACTATATTACCTACTTATTCTTACCTACTTACTCACTGGACAATGTCATGAACTTCTTGAATCGTTTTTCAAAACCATTCCTCGGGCTTGCAATCATTTCAAGCTTGTGTGGACAAGTGCTAGCTGCACCAGATACGGATTGGCCTAAAAAACCAATCGTCGCAGTTTTGTCATTTCCTGCAGGCGGTTCTACCGACGTATTTGCTCGTGCCGTTATGGCTCCCTTGGGCGAGGCTCTCGGACAAGCGATTGTGATTGAAAATAAACCTGGTGCAGGTGGCATGATTGGCTTGGGCGCAGCAGCCAAAGCCGCTCCAGATGGCTACACCATTCACTTCAGTGCGATGACTAATCAGTCTATTTCACAAGCACTCTTCAAAAATCCGCCAGCAGACCTTACAAAGGATTTTGCACCTGTTGCTCTCGTTGGTACTATTCCTCACCTGATTGTTGTCAATCCCACAGTTCCAGCTAAAAACCTGTCGGAGTTAATTACTTTCATTAAATCGAAAAAAGGTGACTTCAATTATGCGTCTCAAGGTAATGGCAGTCTCTCTCACTTAGAGTCCACTCTATTTATGCAACGTATCGGAGCCACCGGTACACATATTCCTTACAAAGGTAGCTCTTTCGCCTTACCTGATTTAATTGCTGGTAACACGCTCATGATGTTTGATAGCGTGACAGCATCACTGCCACATATTCAGAGTGGCAAGTTACGCCCTATCGCTATTGCTGCAGCAGAGCGCTCACCATTAATGCCCAATGTCCCCACCTTAGGACAAGATGGTATGAAGCAGTTTGATGTAGAAAACTTTTATGCAGTTTATGTACCCAAGGGCACTTCTCCAGCAATCATTGCCAAGCTGGAAAGGGAGATCCGTAAGATTCTGACTAACCCCGACTTCAAAGCGCGTTTAGCAACTCAAGGTATTCACCCGCAATTTGCTAACTCCGAGCAATTAACTTTGATCACGCAAAGCGAGCAAGACAAGTGGGCGAAGGCAGTAAAAGCAGCCAACGTTAAAATTGACTAATTGCCCATTCCTTTTGCTCACACCTTCTTATTGAATAGATCGGATCCATGTTAATTTCCCCTCCCTTTGGTGGCGGCCGTGCCCCAGTCCTTGCTAAAAATGCAGTTGCTAGTTCACAGCCATTGGCTACACAAGCGGGCATTGAAGCTTTGCAAAGCGGCGGCAATGCGGTTGATGCAGCCTTAGCGACTGCGATCACACTGACCGTGGTTGAACCCACCATGAATGGTCTTGGTGGCGATGGCTTTGCTCTCATTTGGGATGGAAAAAAACTCCATGGTATGAATGCCTCTGGTCGTGCCCCAGCTGCTTGGACGCCGGAATATTTTTCTGGCAAAACCGCCATGGATTTGATTGGCTGGAATACCGTGACCGTACCTGGCATGGTTTCGGGTTGGATTGAGTTATCTCGTAAATTTGGCAAGCTGCCTTTTGCGCAACTCTTCAAGCGCGCTATTGACTATGCTGAAAACGGCTTTCCAGTCTCACCAGTAATCGCTCGTCAATGGCGCGAAGCCATTCCCATTTTGAAGAATGAACCTGGTTTTAGTGAATCCTTTTTGATTGATGGCAAGGCGCCTACTGCCGGTCAACTTTGGCGCTACCCCGCCCAAGCTAATACACTGCGTGAGATCGCTAACACTGAAGGTGAATCTTTTTATACCGGAAAATTAGCCCAAAGCATGGTCGACTTTGCTCAAAGTACAGGCGGCTGTTTCACCATGGCAGATTTTTCTGCTAATCAAACGGACTGGGTTGAGCCATTGGCATTTGATTATGGCGATTACACCTTGCATGAGATTCCTCCCAATGGTTCTGGCATTGCAGCCCAGATGGCACTCGGTATTTTGCAAGCAGCTAATGCAAAACAATATCCAGCTAATTCTGCAAAGCGTATTCACCTACAAGTGGAAGCCATGCGGATTGCCTTTGCTGATGCGTACGCTCATGTCTCCGATGCCAGCACCATGAAAGTGCCAGCGAGCGGCCTATTAGACAGAGATTATTTGGCTAGCCGTGCTGCTCTGATTAATCACAATCAAGCAGGCAGCTACGGCGCTGGAGATCCACATGCTGGTGGCACCGTTTACTTGTGCGCTGCGGATGAGAGTGGCATGATGATTTCTTATATTCAGTCGAACTTCAAAGGCTTTGGTTCTGGTGTAGTTGCTCCAGGTGGCATTGCTTTTCATAACCGTGGCATGAGCTTTAGTTTGGTCGATGGCCATCCGAATCAAGTGGCACCAGGTAAGCGTCCTTTTCACACCATCATCCCCGCATTCCTTACTAAGGGTAATCAACCCACTATGGCATTTGGTGTGATGGGTGGCAATATGCAGCCACAGGGACATCTTCAGTTTGTAATGCGCTTTGTTGATGAATACCTCAATCCACAGGCCTGTTCAGATGCGCCTCGCTGGAGAATTGATGATGTGGGTAAGCTCACTGTTGAAGCATCCATGCCAACAGCAGTCGTCGATGGACTTAAAGCAATGGGACATGAAGTGACTGTCATGCCAGCGAACAGCCTAGACTTTGGAAGCGCTCAAGCAATTGCTCTATTAGGTGAACAAACTCAGGATGCTTATATTGCAGGAAGTGATCATCGTCGCGATGGCTTGGCGGCGGGCTTTTAAGAAAAATTAGCCAGGCAAGCAATTCAGATAGAAACGCTTCACCTCTTGGTCACAGCTGACATCTTTGGGCTGTATAGGACGCTCAAGAGTAATGCCCTCGATGGAGGTGCAACGACTCAAGGCGACATAAACTTGCCCCGAGGCAAAAGCCCCTGAGGATAAATCTACCTTGATCTTGTCGAGAGTCTTGCCCTGACTCTTATGAATAGTGACAGCCCAAGCTAGCATTAATGGGATCTGTACAAAGGTGCCAATGATGTTTGGTGAGATCTTGCCAGACATCATGTCATGGTCATAGCGATACGATTCCCACTGATGTCCTTTGACTTCCACCGTATTGGAGTAAGGGCCGTTTTGCACCATCACCTTCACCGTGTTCGGTAACAATTCGCGAACGACGCCAATAGTACCGTTCACCCAGCGCTTCGGGAAATTGCTATCGGTTGCCGTAAACATCACCTTTGCGCCCACCTTGAGGGTGAGCTGATTGGGTGACGGCAGATTACGATCATCCACATTGAACTTACCGGTGCTATTGCCCATATAGACCTTGGCATCGGTTGTGAGCGCTCGTAATCCTGCGCCATTAATTTGATCCGCACGGGCGTTAGTGGTGGTTAGCGTGATGGTTTGCTCATCAATTTCTTTTTTGGTTTCATAACAGACGGCATTTAAGGTATCGAGCGCTTCATCAATATCTTGATTGATGCGGATCTGATTAAGTAGACCGGCAAAGTGCGCGTCCTTTTGACGGAAGATCTTGGATAGCTCCACCATGGTGACATCTTTGCGATGCAACGCATTTGCGCAAAAGAAGTAAGGACCTTCGTAACCGCGCTCAGAGAGCACTTGCATATCCGTTTGAGATACCACCGGCGGCAGCTGAAACAAGTCCCCTACAAACATGACCTGTATGCCGCCGAAGGGCTCACTCTTCTGTGGTCCGTTAGCACGCAGGAATAGATCAATTGCATCCACTACATCTACTCTCACCATCGAGATCTCATCAATGATGAGTAGGCGGATATCTTTATAGAGACGCTTGTCTTTTAGAGGCTTGATATCTTCTTCGGGAAAGATCAAGCGAGGTGGCAAGCGAAAAAAGGAGTGAATCGTGACACCCTTCACCTGCAATGCAGCTACACCAGTTGGTGCAACTACTACCACGTTGCCATGAATGTTCTCACGCAGATAGCCAATTAAAGTGGTCTTACCAGTACCTGCTTTACCACTGACAAAAATATAAGGGTCATGACGCTCGATGGCATCGATTACCTCCTGGTATTCAGGGGTGATCTCAATGGCGGCTGGATCGACTGCAAGATTGGTCATTCCCTATTGTTTCACGGCATCAGCCACACACCGAAATCCAATGTAAACGACTCCAATATCTGCTGGCTTAGACTCAACATCAGATTCTTTTTGTCTCTCCGGGCCATACCACCAAGAAGCACCACGAGTAATGAAGCCACCATTGCGCTCAGTAGCCGTCCACTCCCAAACATTGCCGCCCATATCTAATAGACCATTAACTCCAGGCTTAGTGGTGCCCGTGGGGACATGACCAGTGCCTCGGTTTAATGCGCCTGCTGGTGCGACACCTTTGTAATCACCACAGCCACTTAAGCAATGAGAAACTGCAGGCGTACTACCACCAGGAAATGGATAACGCTCTCCCTTAACAAAGCCAGTAGGTGGATTAGTTCGCTGCTCTACAAATGCCGCAGAAGTCCACTCAGATTCAGTAGGCAAACGTTTGCCAAAATAACGACAGGCAGATGCCGCTTCAGATTGATTGAGGTGCACTGCGGGCTCATTATCTTTTGCAGGAACACCGTAGGGGGTTTTCCAAGTCCAGCCAGGTTTCTTAACAAAACCAGATTCGTAATTCAGTCCGCCACCATTTTTCTCAGCCTGGCTCACAAAGCCTGTAGCCGTTGCAAATGTTTTCATATCGGCAATCGTCATCTCAGTTTGATCCCAAGATACATTGCCCACTTTAACCACGGGGATGGTTGACGCAGGCGCGCTAGTAGCAGTTGAGGGTCTCAACATGAAATACAGCGCAATGACTGATAGCAAAACACCAAATAGGATTGGGAGAATGTCGAATTTTTTCATAGGAGATTAATGGACATCCCTGCAGCGTTAATCATGCAGATAAAAAGCTTAAGAATGCCCAAATAGCAATTTTTCTAATACTTTTAGTTTACGCCTGAACTGAGCTTAAGTAGGAGAGCACAGAAAAGCCCTCCACCAGCGCCGCCGATTGATTCTCATTTAGCGCTGGTGGGGCTAAAAAACATTCAAATTGTTAAAGAGCAAAAATGTTAAGTACTTGTTTTTATGAAATAAAAACCATTTCGTTTCGCAAAAAGCGTCTATTTAATCTTTTCGAAAATCAATCTCCTTGGGTGGCTTAAAACCATGCATTGGCAACTCCTTTGGCGCAGCTGCCCATAAGGTGTATTGCGCCTTTCGCAATTGCATCAATTTATCGAGCATGGTATTGGCGTGTTTGCGCTCAGCCATGAGCCCAGCATCATCGCGCTCTAAGCGCTTTAACTCATGATGCTGCGCAAAGTACCAGGACTCCATATACAGACGAATTTGCGGCTTGTACTCGTTAAAGTTGGCAAGGTAAAAGAGCTCCTTACTTAAGACCTCCAAATACTCTCGGACTGTTTCTGGACGTTGTTGCCATGCTAGATCGAGATCCTTTTGATTGGGTGTAAAGAGCGGCTTTAATGAACCTAGACGATTAATATGCATACCTAAGGCATTAAACAAATCCGGAAAGTTGCGCCAGACCAAATTAAAGTTGGTGACACCTTGAGCCCCCGCCATTAAACGCTCATATTGCTCATAGGCAGCATTAGCTAGGCATTCTTGTGAGCGGTGGATCTTCGTTTTGAGATTGATTAAGTAATCAGGAGCCGCAGCGCAATACTCTGGTGATAAACCCAGCATATTGGCCATCATCGATGGCGTTAGCTGATCAAGAATTTTCTCGCGCTCATAAGCGGTGCGATTTTCCTGGCGTTGCAAGCGCCAAAGCGCATGACTATATTCATCAACGATTTGCTGCTCAACATAATCATTCGGAAGTAAAGCGGCACGAATCTCGCGTAGATGTGCCTTAAAAGCTACCTCATCCTCAAATGGCAATAGCGTGCTCTTAGCGTAACGCCCATGCTTTAGGGAGTTCCATTTTGAGTGCCACTTACCCCGCTCCGTCTTTGGGCCTGTTTGGCCGTGAGCCTGACTAGGCTTATCAACCTGTACTGAACCACTGACTTCTCTAACCTCTTCTTTATCTACTTCTGTAACAACATCCTTGATATCTTTGGACATAACTACTCCTTAATCTTTAAAAAATAAAATGTGTTGCGAGCGTGCGCCAAGCCCCCAGATACCCAGAGGTAAAGCGTACGAACGCGCTAAAAAAACAAGTTGTTTGTGGGATTTGGTCCACAAGAGTTGACGGAGTTTGGCCGTCGGTAAAACGTGCTATTGGTTTGGTGACCTATTTGGTTTTGGCCATGCGACGGTATTTGGTCCGTCATCACCACCTAAACGGGATTTGAATCGTTTAGGCATTGCAACTAAATTGTGTCTTACAAAACTGTGGGTTGATTTGTCGGGTTTGACGACTGCAGGTTTTGAACTGCATCTACTTCACAGGCCACAAGGGTATTTGGTCCGCTTGTGTAATTAGCAGTAATTTTTTGGAGTTACTGCTAACTTAACTACAGCTTAGCAGAAAATAATTGATTTTGTAACAGCACAAATCAAAAATATTTTTGTGCAAACACTTGATACAACATCACGCGATTTGTGTCTCTGAATATAGTAGGTGTATCGCTAAGCAGTCACCTGATGACTGTTATTTTGATTTGGATTTCCAGCGTACTCCGGCGCCGTCTTCTGGTGCACCAATGAATTCAACGCCAGCTTTTTCGAATACGTTTTGAATAGTCTCCAGAGTTTTTGCTTGTGCACTTGGAACGCCATCCAAAACTTCTAATCTCATCAGCGTTGAAAAACCAAGACCCGTCTTTTCAGCCAGTTCTTTACCACTCCACCGAAGAAGTGCGCGTGCCGCACGAATTTGATCGCTTGTAATCAAGTTATATTTGCTATAATATTAGTAATAATTACTAAGTAAATAGTAATTTATATTAAATAAAGGACAAAAAATGCTTATTAATCAAGATTTTAGCGTAGATCGCAGCAAATACATAGGCGGTAGTGACATTGGAGCGATTTTGGGTCTGTCTCGATTTAGATCTCCATTAGAGGTCTGGATGGAAAAGACTGGGAAAGAAACCAAGAAGCTAGACTCCCTACCCCTGCGCTTTGGCTCTTTTGCCGAAGAGTTTGTCGCAACAGAGTATGCCAGCGCTACTGGCTTTGAACTCGTTCACGATGAGTCTATCTACATCCACCCAGAGCATTCTTTTATGAGTGCGCACATAGATCGCTTTGTATTAGAAAATGGCTCTTCTTCCCCAACTCGTATTTTGGAATGCAAAACAGCCAACCCCTTTAGCTCTGGTGACTGGGGAGAAGTCGGATCGGATGAAGTGCCCATGAGCTATCTATGCCAGTGCATTTGGTATATGGCTATCACGAACCTTAATAAAGTCGATCTTGCTGTGCTCTTTGGTAATAGCGACTTTCGGATCTATGAGATTGCGAGAGACTTGGAATTAGAGAACGCCATACTAGAAAAGGCCAGCCTCTTTTGGCATGAGTACGTTTTAAAAGATCTACCGCCTCCAGCGCAAAGCGAAGCCGACTGTCAAGCACTCTTTAGCAAAGGCGATCCCTCAAAGTCAGTAGAGGCTAAAGCGCAAACTTTTGAATTAACGAAGCGCCTACAACTACTCAATAGCGAGATCGACGTTCGCGAAGAAGAGATCTCCACTATTAAGCAAAACATCATGAATCAGATGGGGGAAGCTGAATCACTGTTATATCAAGGCAAGATGATCGCCACCTGGAAGGCGCCTAAACCGTCTTTTAGATTGGATAGCAAACGTCTAGAACAAGATCTCCCAGATATTGCGAATAACTACAAGATGCCAGTGCAGAACAGCAGGCGTTTAGTTATTAAGCAGATCAATTAGCGCACAAAGGAAGACCCGTCATGAAAAATACCATCGACAGAGCTAGTAAACCAAATAAGCGCTCCCAAGCTTTGAAAAGCATTTTAGAAAAACAAGGCATAGAACATATTGCAGAAGACTCTATTAAGGAAGTGATAGGAGTGCCCAACTCAAGTAATAGTCCAAAGATAGTGAACTTTGGTGATGAATCCATCATTCAACCTAATGGTCAATCAGTTATCGCTCAATCAATAGAGCTTTTTAATAATTTGATTGCGAAGGAACTAGCTAGAGCCGCTAGTGGACTGGGTATTGAGGAGGCAGGACTTCAGGCCTGGGTAAATCTTCAAATCGAAGTACCGGCTAAGACGATTTTGACATTACTAAGAATGATGCAAAGCCTGCATTTAGATCCCCTGTGCGAAGAAATCGGCTTTACTCAATATGAAGATGGGCAGTGGCAAGTCTTTATTACGATTGAGGGATGCTCAAAGTTACTCAATCAACATCCTCAATTTAACGGCTTGCACTTTACTCAAGCCGATACCTTGGTAGACGGTCTACCAGAGTGGATTGAATGCTCAATCTATCGAAAAGATCGTGAAGTACCCACCACTGTGCGAGAGTACCTAGCTGAAGTAAAAGGTGAGAACGAAATTTGGAAAAAGATGCCTAGGAGAATGCTAAGACATCGGGCATTGCAGCAGTGCGTGAGGTTGGCGATGATTTAGCAACACAACAGTAGACTTTTAATCATTGGTCGCGAGTTTGAATCTCTCCCGACCCAATAGAACTTAAATCTGGACCAAAGGATTATGAGAGCAGACACCCAAGATAGACCCTTATAAACAGGGGCTCTGCGGGTGGTCAGCGTCGGTGTGTAAGCAAATGTGTAAGCAAATTCATGGATTTAAAGGAAGTGGCCTCTCGGTCTTTGGTTTTCGAAACCACAGGATTTTTGGAGCAACCATCTAACACTTCGTTGCTCCAAAGTGCTCTTATGTAAAGTAGGTAGGCGTTACTTTAAGTAACACTTAAAAGACAAACCCTCACCATTGCTGATGAGGGTTTACTTTTTTGGTGGGTCTACCAGGACTTGAACCTGGGACCAAAGGATTCCGGTTTGTGTAGCTTTCACTACTCCCTGGACTATGCCTTCACCGTATTCATTTCTGAACTTAGGTGGGTGCCGTCTAGTCTCTACACCTTCAACAGCACTTTCATACTGAAGCTTGGCTCGGCGTTAGCGTATCTATTGCTAGACTTAGCTTTCTCCGAATTTGACACCATCCCTTATGCAGTTTCCACGCATAAGGCACAACTTTCGCTATGAGTCCTCTGCTCTAACCAACTGAGCTATGGGCCCTAAATCGTTACATTTACTACACACCTTGCTGCTGGTGTTTACCACTGCAAAACCACACTAAAACCGCATTTACTACACACCTCGGTTTTTGCTCCGGTGTGTAAGCGGTGTGTAAGCAATTTTGACCACCTAATTCACCACTAACCTCTTGAATCTATTGAGGTCTTTACTACAAGACCCCTAGGCCTTCTTTCTTATGAGAGCAGAAGCCCATGATAGACCCATATAAACAGGGGTTCTGCGGGTTGTCAGTGTCGGTGTGTAAGCAAATGTGTAAGCAGATTCGAGGATTTAAAGGAAGTAGCCCCTCACTCTTTGGTTTTTAAAACCAAAGGGTTTTTGGAGCAACCGTTTAGCACTTCGTTGCTCCAAAGTACTTTTTAGAGGATTGATGGGCGTTACTTAAAGCAATACTTGTTAACCAAGCAACTACCGCTAGTCCTTATACTAAAAAATTTATTTAAATCAGTGGTGGAAATGCATATCCATCAACTTTAAATACCTTTAAGCAAGCGTTAACGACGTCAGCATCAAATAGCTTGTCACTACCCATAGCGATCTCTTCTAATGCGGCATCCATACCCTTACCTTTTCGGTAAGGGCGATCCGATGACATTGCCTCTACAGTATCTGCCACAGCCAGAATTCGGGCCTCTTCACAGACTACATCGCCTTTAATTGCGTTGGGATAGCCACTGCCATCTAAACGCTCATGATGCTGTAAAACTGTTTGAGCAATATTCCAGGGAAAGTGAATATGTTTGAGCATATCGTAACCGGCTTGAACATGGTTTCTTAACATTGCCACCTCAAAGTTACTTAAGGCAATAGGCTTCGTTAGAATTTCTGCGGGTATGGTAATTTTTCCAATATCGTGAACTAAAGCGGCCATACGAATACCCTCAATTGTATGTAAAGGTAAATTCATTTCGGCAGCAATTGCTACAGCTAAATTTGCTACACGCTTTTGATGTCCGCCAGTATAGGGATCACGAGCAACAATGACGTTGGCAAGAGTATCAACCATTTCATTCATAGAAATATTGACGGAGTGTTGATACTCAAGCAATTCTTTTTCAAGTTTTTTTCTATCTGAAATGTCGCGAATATTACATTGAATAACACGATCGCCATTAACGCCATAGGCATTGCTGACGAACTCTACATTGATAATTTGCTCATCTTTTCTTTTTAATGGCAAATCTTCATATCGTATGTAGCCTTTGTCTTTAAGCACAGTAAATGCCGTTAAGGCCGCGGCTTTATCTACCATTGCGCCAATTTCCCATAACTCTTTACCGATGAGCTCATCCCTCGTAAAGCCTAGTAGGTTAGTAATAAATGGATTAGCGTCTTGAATAACGCCTGTTTGAAAATCAAGGATCAAGATGCCATCTTGAGCGGTCTCAAATAATCGCCTATAGCGAAGTTCTGACTGTTTAACTATCTGCTCTTTGCTTAATTCATCTGTCATACGCTGTTTTTGTGAGTTTTGTGGAATTCCTCACCCTTTTGTTCAGTGTATACCCATTAGTTCTTGTATCTATGGACTTTCTTTAAATTTTTAGTTGTAATCTATCTAATCTAATCATGAAATTTAAGGCACGCTTTGTATATAGCAATTGGCCTTTACTGCTTATCACTACTCTGCCAGGTCTTTGCCTCGCTTATTAGCCTGTCATTATTTCGACATTCAGTAACGATATATCGCTGGGGCTGGTTATTTTTAGCTACTGGTCTTGGCTTAATGATTGGCAGAAGAATTGGTCCAATATTTCATATCTTTGAGTCTGGTCGCTTCGACTTATTAGACGCAATATTGTCACTGCCAATTTCAGGATTCTTATTGCTCGGCGTTCTTGGACTTAGGAAATTAATTATCAAGTCTGATAACAATCAACTGATGCTCGAAACTCTTGCTCAGCACGACCCCCTCACTAATAGTTTAAGTCGCACTGAAATACTCTATCGAGTCTCGGAAGAAATTGAACGCTCGCGAAGAAATAAACACTCTTTTGCTTTATTAGAAATGGACATTGATCATTTTAAAGATGTAAATGATCAGCTTGGTCATCATGTTGGCGATGAAGTTTTAATTAATTTAGTAAGGCAATCCCAAGAAGTCCTTCGCTCCATCGACACGGTTGGCCGTATTGGGGGGGAAGAATTTCTAATTCTTTTACCAGAAACAGATGCTACAGGGGCTGCTCAAATTGCCGAGCGTTTGCGCGAACACATAGCCAATACGGCAAATGAAACAAGCTCCTCTTCCTCAATAAAAATCACAATTAGTATTGGGGGAACGATTTTTAACCCGAATGAAAACATGGAATATAAGCAGGACATACTTTTAAATGAATTACTCAATCAGGCTGACTTAGCAATGTATCAAGCTAAAAATGAAGGGCGAAATCGTGTTGCCTTTTGGGGCGCCTCTACCCCCCCCCTTAAGAGGGCACGATATTAAAACGGGATGATCAACTCTTCCATCACATAGCGATAAAAGTAATTAGGCCCTAAAAACCCAGCAGACTTTCCATAACCTGCCCGAGTCTTAAAGTAATAATCATTTGATGCTACTGGGCTCGTAGCCGCGAACTCAACATTAGTATTGATATCCCTATATTCTTGCTATGGCTTAACGCACACCGTTTGCATCAAATTAAGGAAACTCATTGCCTATTTTCGATTAAAAAGTGTATTTAAAATGCGCATCCACATAATAGTACTGATAATTACTAGCCGCACTGATATCAGTGCCAAGTGCTACACCATAAGTGATTGCCTTATTTTGAACATGGTCTAAAGCGAACCTTCCCGAGCCAGCAAAGATTTTTGTTCCTGCAGCATTAGCTTGTCCAGCATCAACCCAACCACTATATATATTTTCACCTAGAACCTTTCGCCAGCCGAGGCCAGTAGTAAGTCTCTGATAGTATTGTGGAGAATAGAAAAGTGGAGTATCTGCCTGACTATTAATATAGTATCGGTCCTTAATGTAAATGTGTACGCCCTCGTAAGCAGTCATCGCATAAATTTTTGCAGTTCCACCAGTTTGAGTATTTCCTTGCGTGAAATAGCTTTGAGTTCCGCTAAGCGATAGGCCTCCATAATCGTTGTATAGATCTCCTCCAATATTCCATCCCTGCTGAGTAACACCTTGTTGAAGACCTAAAACTGAATTGACTACATCACCGTAGACCCCAAATGCAATTAAGCTATTTGCATTCACAAATTTCATAGCTGTCATATCACCAACTAAATAGTTTTTTCCACTTAATACTCCAATACCCAAACCACCCTTTAATGCATAGTTACCATCGTTATAGTTAGCCAAGAACTGTAACTCCTGACCTAAATATGTAGCGCCTGGGTTGCTATAGACAGTCTGCGCAAGACCAACACCAAAATCTTGTCTTCGTGGATCAATGAGCGTAATACGATCTACTTGAGCAATAGGTAATAGGCTTATCCTTGGAAAGCCTTTTATTTCTTCGCTAAGTTGAGTAGTGTTAATACTCTCTACAGCTTCAGATACAGTTTGTACCAGTACTTGACTAGTATCGATATATTGAATTATTTCTAAAAAGAATTCAGGGCTAATATTTTCATCTGTACTACGAGCAGCACTAAATGTATGAAAATTTAATACTAAATATTCATGATTAGATTTTGCATCATCAATCCATTTTTTAACCTGAGCTAAAGTAGTCCAACGATCAATGCTCATACGGTTAATTCTGTAGTCACTAATAGTACTTCCAGCATTGCTTGTACTATCAACATTTAGGCCATACTTGAAATGTTTTAACACTAAAGCATTAATTCGTGGATCATCTAGACCGCCAGGATAAGCAAAATACTCACGACCAGCATATTGGCGATCCTTTAAATAAGAGGCTGTTGAGCCAAGAAAACTATCAACTTCCTGCGTCGACATGGCTCGAAGGTTATAGTTAATATCATGACCGCCAATATTCCAACCATCTCTTGCAAATAGATCAAGCTGCTTTTGTGACAAGAATCCTTTTTGTCCAATTGCAGATGGATCAATGAATAGCGAACCTTTCATCCCGTATTGATCCATGATGCGCTTTGCAATAAGACTATCGAGATCACCATCATCGATGGTAATGCTAATACGCGCAATGCTACCGTTGTCAATAATTTGAAATCCAGCTATTTCAGTCTCTACTCGTGACACACCTTTGTCACGTACTCTCCATAATGCAGAGTAAATATCAAGCATGTTGGGACTATTGTATGAAAAGAAATTACTAATGGGCGCCGTTACTTCCACCCAATTATTATTAGTTTGACCATGTAATTTCTCTGTGAGGTCAAGCGTAAAGCTACGAGTAAAAGAGTCATCTCCCGAACTTAAAATAAGACTAAGCTCTTTAATCTGAGACCAGTTCGAGACTTTAACTCGAAACCGAAGGCTCTTATTTCGCATTGAAATAGGTTTAGGGAAATTGTAAAAAGTACCAGCCATATTTTCAGATGATGTAGACACCCTGAGTGACTTACGCTCCTGAGTCATCACCTCGATATCATTCGCCTCATAATAGGGCTGAAATGGTGAATCAAAAATAATCCCATCCTGACCATTCTTTCCATCACGCCAGTACTCAGCCATGATCTTGCTAACAGAATTACGCTCTGTATCGACACTTTGATAAATTCTCGCACCCAATGGAAGCCCCTGAGCAATAGCAAGAGGCGTTATTACAATCTGTGCAAATAGGATATATATTAAAGATTGCTTCAGTAATTTGAAGAGGAGAAAGTTTCTCATTTTGTCCCCCATGATTTGCGAAGATTAAATAGCTCAGAAAAATATCCATACACACAGGCAGGCTGGAGAATAAATCCGTAAGCAAATACATAAGACAAGAATCCCAAGATATTTGCCCGAACTGTTAAATGCTCAGCATTGAACATCGCCTTACCTTTTAAATACATTTGCCAATTGAGCAAAAAAGCCATTGGCAATAGTGATAGGGTCATGGGGCCTGCTATCCAAAAAATACCAAAGCAAGCGAGAATTAGTCCAGGAATAAAGCCAAAGGTAAAAGCAATATCCATCAGTGGAAACATCGTATTCCACCAAATATAAAAAGTTGAGTACCGTGGTTTAAACAGGATCATTGGGTTATCTTTAAAAGCCTCAATCAAACCACGTGACCAGCGTCTTCTTTGGTTAACAAATTTTTTTAATGTGTTAGGGCAGTCGGTAAATGCCAAGGCATCTTCGGCATGGCCAACTCTGTAACCTGCCACCAAAATTCTCCAAGTCAGCACGATATCTTCACCGACCATTTCCGGCCACCCACCCAGATCTAAAACTGTTTTTCGATCGTATAAAGAGAATGCGCCTTGAGCAACTAAAGTGCCTTGAAATAAAGACTGAATGCGCTTAATGGTGGCAATACCTAAAAAGTAATCCCACTCCTGCGCCTTAGTGATCCAGTTTTCTCGTGAATTGCGAATGAGAATTTCACCAGCCACTGCCTTGGTGTTTATTGGATCTGAAAGATATCGGCCAACCAAATGACGAACCCCATCTTTCAATATATAGCTATCCGCATCGATTGAAATAATGATGTCCGTTGTGCATTTTACCAAGCCATGATTTAGAGCAGATGCCTTGCCGCCGTTATGTCCCAAATCAATGAGCTCTAAATTGGGATGGGCCGACTGTAATGCTTTAACAGAATCAACAGTCTTATCACTTGAGCCATCATTAATCACAATGATACGAATATCTGCTGGGTAGTCCTGTAGAAAAATTCCTGACAAGGTTGAGGATATTGAATTTTCTTCGTTATAGGCAGCGATTAATATCGTGACTGGTGGGTAGTGCTGATCAACAATGACTTTAGGACGACGATCCAGTAGTAGCGCCATCGCCACAAAGGCATTCATGAAGCCTGGGATGATTGCTATAAATGTAATTGTGAAGTAAGCGGGAAATGTTCCTATTTCATTGCTGAGATCTGAGAACCAAGGCTGGGAATACCAAAAAGAAAATCCCATCCAACCTAAGGAAAATAGCAGGGAAATAATAAATTTTGCTTTTACTGAGAAGTACAAATTATATTAGTCGAAAAAATTAAAGAAATTAGTGGATTTTATAAAAGCAAGTCATTGCTAAAAATTTGAATTTGACCATCGTGTGCATGACCATCTCGAATTTTTTTCTCCGCAATTGAAAGAAGCTTTAGTTGATGCTTTTGAAAAAGGGTTGCAGCATCACCTTGAACTGTATCAGGATCAACATCCTCCAGAGCTTCGTAACTAAAGTGACATAAGAGAGTCTCACCGTCTAACTTAGCCGCATAAAAAACGCCACCATCCTCGGCAAGTACAGGCGGTCCTATGAATTCGATTTTCATATCAATTAAGCACAATGACGGGAATAGGGCTATGAAGAACAACTTCACAGGCCTCACTACGTAAAATCAATCCAGATAGACCAGTGCGCTTATGAGAAGACATCGCAATCGCATCTGCCTTAGATTTTTTGGCTGCCTCTAAAATACCATCGGCAATATTGGGATGGATGATATGCATAAACTTAACATTAAGGCTAGATCCTAATTGAGACTGAGCATTTGTAAATAATTTTTTAGCAAACTCTGCGCATGCTTTTTTATGGGCTGCCTCCGAGATCAATAAATTATTGACACTTTCTGTATATACGTAAGGTGCCAATGGGTCGGATACATAAACCAAGACAATATCGGCATCATCTATCTTAGCTAGCTTGGTAATTTTATTAAGTTCTTTTTTAGTGATTGCATCACCACTAATGGGAACTACTATTTTTTTAAACATAATTTACCCCTTATATTCATTGCATAAAAATTATAATTAGATTCTAAGTATGCTCTCTTAAAAAAGATTCAAACGAAATCTTATATTCTTAGTGCATACCCTATGTAATTAATTGCTTTTGAGAAGATTCGCAGACTACCTCCGATATGATTGAGAATAGCCCAACACTTCAACTACCTTGGTCAACACCCAATATATGTCAAAACACCAGCAATATGATAAATCTGACTTAGCTAGGATCGCTGCAACCGTAACGGAGGAAAGAGGGCTTGAGCCTAATTTTTCCAAAGAAGTCCACGAACAACTAGACGCCATTAATCTGCCAGCAGAAGATAACGATCCTCTTGTTAAGGACCTCACCAATCTCCTATGGTGCTCTCTAGATAATGATGATTCAAAAGATTTAGATCAATTAACAGTATGCAGTGATGCTGGCAATGGAAATCATAAAATCTATATTGCCATAGCGGATGTCGACGCCCTCATTAAAAAAGATACTCCTATTGATGAGCATGCTAAACATAACACCGCATCGATCTATACCTCTGCACGAATTTTTCCGATGCTGCCAGAAAAACTATCTACCAACCTCACTTCCCTCAATTTTGATCAAATCAGGCTGGCTTTAGTTACTGAAATTGTTGTTGGCAGCAAAGGAGAGATCTTAGGCTCGACAATTTATAGAGCGAAGGTACACAATAAAGCAAAGTTAGCTTATGACGCCGTATCAACTTGGATCGAGGGCAAAGGAGAAATGCCAGCCGCAATGGCTGCTGTTCCTGGCATGGATCTACAGATCAGGGTCCAAGATGAAATTGCGCAGCGATTACGTTTGAAGCGGCAACGGGCTGGATCACTGCAGCTAGAGATTTTCCAGCCAAAAGCTGTTTTTGAAGGTGAACATATTATTGGGATTGCCGAACAGGTTCATAACCGTGGTAGGCAGCTAATAGAAGAGTTCATGATTGCAACTAATGGCTCGACTGCGCGTTTCCTACTCAAAAAAGGTATCCCTTCTCTACGAAGAGTGGTTCGTAGTCCAGACCGATGGTTACGCATTGTTGAACTTGCCAAGCAGTATGGGGAAGTATTACCTAATGAAGCCAACTCTAAAGCTCTATCGGAATTTTTAGCCAAACGGCACGAAGCGGACCCCCTGCGCTTTCCCGACCTATCTCTGGTCGTTATTAAACTAATGGGTCCAGGAGAGTATGTTTTAGAGCAGCCAGGGGCTACTCCGATCGGCCACTTTGGTTTGGCCGTTCAAGATTACATGCATTCAACAGCGCCAAATCGACGCTATCCCGATTTAATTACCTTACGCATGCTCAAAAAAGCTATTAATAATGAGTCTAATGCATATGAAACCCAGGAACTTTATGCATTCGCCCTCCACTGCACCACACAGGAGGATGCCATTCGTAAGGTGGAGCGCAGAATGCGCAAATCTGAAGCTGCGCTATTTTTAGAGCCCTATATTGGCAAAGACTTTAATGGCGTGATTACCGGCATTACGCCAAATTATGGGTGGGTCAGGATTTTCAATCCCCCTGCCGAGGGAATGCTTCTGAAGCTTCCTAAAGATGTATCCATCGGAAATAAGGTACGGGTAAAACTAACATCTACTAATGTTGAGATGGGTCACATCAATTTCATGCAGGTTGCCTTCTAAAACTATATTGCTCAATTCGTGGGTCGAAATGGTTGAATTATTTACGATAAACATCCAATTTCTGACTCAAAGCCTCAACTGCTTTAGTCAGAGCAAAAAGTTCTTTTTCTTTCATCATGTCTATTTTTTGATGAAGTAATTCGATTTCTAACTCTGCTTTTACGTTCACCTCAAAATCATTATTAGCCTGCTGCCTGTCGATTTCTGAAAGTCGATTTTGACTCATCATAATTGCCGGCGCGGTGTAAGCTGCCTGAAATGACAACATTAGATTGAGCAAGATATAAGGATATGGATCCCAAACATTGGCATTATTTAGCGAGTTATAAGTAATCCAACCCAAAATACAAATACTCTGGATGATGATGAATTTCCAGGACCCCACTGTCTTCGCTACCGTGTCTGATATTTTCTGGCCTGTAGTTAGCCCGCCCTTAGCTTGCTCAACATGGCCTGAAATCTGGGCTGGAATGCTCGCTCTGTGTGCTCGCCTATGAATACGCAGGGCCTCCAAAGTTTGTAGCTCTTGATTGGTAGGTACGTGAATTATCATGGGGACTCTCCTATTGAACTTCCACTCTACGCCCTTTTAAATAAAAAACCACCGAAGGAAGTTTTGGTATTTCTTGGTGGGCTCAGTAGCACAGCGCATTAGTAGCACAGCAAAACAACCAGTATTACTCGTGAAATAATTTGATCTACGTCTCTAGCTTAGCTTGATTGGGCCTGTCGACCCAAAAAGCCATCAACACAAATGCCACCAATGCGCATCCGCCTGAAAATAAGAATGCATACAGTGGCGCAATGGATTCGTATATCCAGCCAAAGATAAATGAGGCTGGAAAGAGCATTAACCCTGTTATTAAATTGAACCAGCCAAAGGCGGTACCAGCCAGACCTTTTGGCGCAAAGTCTGCGACTAAGGCTTTTTCAACCCCCTCTGTTGCTGCTTTAAATAATCCGTAAACCCCAAAGAGCGCAAATATTTGATAAGTGGAAAGTCCTGGTAAGCCCATACAAATGTAAAAAAATGCAAAAGCAATCCAAGCAATCAAAATAAATCGCTTACGGCCAAAAGTATCTGATAGTGCGGATAAGGGGGTACCAAACAATGTTGTAATTAAAGAGATTGCCGCCCATAAGAGAGGGATTTGCTCTTGTGGAACCCCCGCCTCTCTTGCTCTTAGCAACAAGAACATGTCAGATGAATTCGCCAAAGCAAAAATACCTGCCACAACTAGATATCTTTTGAATTGATTTGGCATCCCCTCAAGCGACCAGCTAAATTTACTTGCTTGTGGAACAGCCTCTCGCTTTGGTTCTTTAATGCACAAAGCAAGAGTAATGGTAATTACAGCCGGAACAATGGCCCATAGAAAGATATCTTTGAGCGCTACCCCCATAGATAAAAACATCGCCGCTAATAGTGGTCCGATGACTGCACCTGCGTTATCCATTGAGCGATGCAAGCCATAGGTAATACCTCGCTGATTTTCATTCACACTCTCAGCTAAGAGGGCATCACGGGGGGAACTTCGAAGACCCTTACCCATTCGATCAGTAAAGCGAATTGCTAAAACCCATAGCCATGAATTCGCAATCACAATCAGGGGTCTACCAATACCAGCCAGCGTGTAGCCCAAAACAATCCAAGGCTTGGCTTTTTTTGTACGATCAACAATCACGCCTGAAACTAATTTAAAGATACTAGAAGTGGCCTCAGCAATGCCTTCAATGATTCCCAATGCCTTTGGCCCAGCCATTAAGACTGATGCTAGGTACAAAGGCATCAAAGGGTAGAGCATCTCACTGGCCGAATCATTTACCAGGCTGATGAAACCAATAAGCCAAACAGTACGAGGAAGAGCGAGAATTGTTTTAAACATTACAAGCTCAATTTACTCTTGTTTTGTCGTTTTAAACGATATTCCTATAATGGGGTGGGCATACACAATAAAGGCTTCTATGGCTTGGATTATTACTAGGTATCTCCTAACAGCAGGAATGGTTGTGTTCATCTCTGAGGTAGCTAAACGCAGTGATAGGTTAGGTGGCTTTATTGCAGCATTGCCCTTGATGACTCTTTTAACACTTGTATGGCTGTATGTAGAAAACCAGCCAGAAGAAAAGATTGCCAATCACGCCTATTACACCTTCTGGTATGTGATGCCAACATTGCCTATGTTTCTATTGTTTCCATACCTACTTCCCAAGCTAGGGTTCTGGATAACTATGGGAGCTTGCGTGGTGACAACTGTTATCTGCTTTGGCTTATTTGCTTTGGCAATGAAGGGGTTTGGGATTGAGTTACTGTAAATATGTGAAACATTGCCCGCCCTTTTTAATCTGCGCTTATTCAGAGAAAATCCGAAAGATTAATTTGCGAGAGGCTTATAAGAACCTAAAGATTTAGGATCTTGGGCTAAGTGGGGCGAACGACGGGGCTCGAACCCGCGACAACCAGAATCACAATCTGGGACTCTACCAACTGAGCTACGTCCGCCACTGAAGACATAGATTATAGCTTTTGAGACAAAACCCTGTCAAAAATGGCTTAGATAGGTGATTTAAGCCTCATCAAACTCAAAGGCAGCCCAATCCCCCAAGGTGAGGCTAGCATCGATAAAGAAGTCCAAAATAGCTACCTTACTCTGTACTTTAGCCAAGGCATGGTGATCAGAAAGGCGCTGGCGCCAATAACGCGATCCCGCTCTACCATGGGCTAGGCCAAGGATATGTCTTGTAAATGCGCCGATATAAAACGGTTTGCCTTTAGATTGGCACTCGTCAAACCATGCCTGCACCTGCCTCACTAATGCAATCTGTATGCGATGCCACTCGGTCTCACTAAATAGATACCCAGCAGCTTCACCATTGGTCTTAATCAAATCATCCCAACCAAGCAACATTGCCGGAAAATGATATGCCGCCCTACCCACCATAAAACCATCAAAGTCATCCCAATGACCAGCAATTTGCTCATTAGTTTCTAGGCCACCATTGAGCAGCACTTTGAGATTAGGAAATTGTTTTTGCGCATCTAGACGAAGTTTTGCGGCGACTTCATAACGCAATGGTGGTTTACTACGATTCTCTTTTGGGGATAAACCCTTGAGAACAGCATTGCGCGCATGGATGGTAACTTGGCTAGCACCCGCATCCGCTACCGCAAGAATAAAGTTCAAAGCAAATTGATAATCTTTTTCAGAGCTTGCGGCATCCATCGAGTCTAAGCCCAAGCGATGCTTTACTGTGATCGGGATATCAACAGCGGCTTTCATAGCTTTGACACCATCGGCAACTAGTTGTGGCTCAGCCATTAAACAAGCACCAAATGCTCCACGTTGTACGCGCTCAGACGGGCAACCACAATTAAGATCAATCTCGTCGTAGCCCCACTGCTGGGCTAATTCTGAAGCTTTTACTAGATCAGAAGGCTCAGAGCCGCCAAGTTGCAATACGACTGGATGCTGATCTTGCGAATAATCCAAATGGCGTGGCACATCCCCATGAATGAGGGCGCCTGTCGTCACCATCTCGGTATAGAGAACAGCATCCTTAGTGAGCGAGCGATGAAAAGAGCGGCAATGACGGTCAGTCCATTCCATCATTGGGGCTACAGCTAATCGTTTGGCGGGCTTTACAGTCATACGGATTTCAAACTAATACTCTTTCACTCATGAAAAATCGTTCTTGCCCCGTTACCGGGTCTTTGAAATGAATCTCTTTTGCTAAGAGCTGTAGGGGTTTAGAAAAGTCCAAATCATACTCTTGATAAGGGGTCAGGATTGGATAGATCTGATCATGACGTATTGGAACCCCGAGGGCATTAAGGTGGCAGCGTAATTGATGCTTCTTGCCACTACCCGGAGTTAAGCGATATTTAGCCCAAGGCTTATTTACTTCAATCAGTTCAATGTAGGTATCTGTATTTACAGTGCCATCCACTTCTTCCATTTGCAAGAAATGTTCAGACTCCCTTATATTGCTTTCATAAGTCATTGGCAGTTTTTTGATCAACTCTTCTGAATACGGCGCTATGGCTTCGTATACTTTCTTGACTTCTCGGTCTCTAAACAGATTTTGATATTGAGCCCGCTCTTGAGGTTTGACTGAAAAAATGACTAGTCCTGCAGTATCGCGATCAATACGATGAATAGGACTTAAGTCTTGAATGCCTGTTTTTTTCTTTAGGCGATTCAATAGGGTTTGATGAAGATAAAGACCGCTTGGAGTCACTGGTAAAAAATGGGGTTTATCGGCAACCAAAATATGCTCATCCTGAAAGAGGATGGCTTCTTCGAAAGGAATTTCTGGTTCACGCACTAAGCGCCTGAAATACAGTAAATGGGTATTAGGTAGGTAAGCATCACTAGCTGCAAGTGCCCCTCCCTCCGGAGTCATGATTAGACCCCCTATAAAACGAGATTCCCATTCAGCTCTATCGATATGCGGGAAATTGCTTGTGAAAAAATCCAGCAAAGAAACATAACTCTGCCCAGCAGGTAAATACACCCTAGAAGAGGAGACTCCTTCAGAATTGACTTTCATTTGCACTAGATTATCCACCCCCACCAAGCTAGGCAAGGCAATCCAAGTACGCCCAAATGAAACCCTCTAAAATGGGGCAGCAGCGCCCATTAAAACTAGAAAATGAATAGACAGCATGCTTGAACTCTCTGCATTTGACCTTGGCTTATTGTTTGCCTTCGCATTATTTGCGGGATTGGTCGACTCCATTATTGGTGGCGGGGGGATGATTCAGGTTCCAGCACTGTTTGCAGCCCTACCGGGCTTTCCACCAGCCACCCTACTCTCAGTCAATAAGTTTGGTTCTATCGTAGGTACGATTGGCTCAGCTATTCAGTACAGCCGAGTCAATAAAAGCCCTTGGGGCCTTGTGATCATCTCTTCTACTTTTGCCTTTTTTGCCTCAGTTGCAGGGGCCTACCTCGTTACTCGCCTACCAACCGAATGGCTCAGAGGCGCCCTGCCATTTTTATTGCTAGCACTACTGATCTTTAATATCAAATCTAGCGCGGGTCTAGTTCACGCTCCCAAGCATCATCACCATAAACAAAAAGCTATTGCCTCAACAGGCGCCGGCATCATTGGATTTTACGATGGCTTCCTAGGGCCTGGAGCTGGTGCCTTTTATAAACTCTTTTACACCCGTGTTTTAGGATTTGATTTTTTGCGATCTGCAGCGCCTGCCAAGTTTCTCAATATTGCTTCCAATCTAGGTGCGCTCTGCGTATTTTTCTATCTAGGTTACTTTGACTGGAAGCTTGGCTTACTCATGGCCAGCGCCAATCTGGTGGGCGGTCAAATTGGCACCAGGATTGCGATCAAGCATGGCAACTCCTTTATTCGTAAGGGCTTCTTCATTTTGGTCACCATACTCATTATCAAAACCTTCTACGATGCCTTCTTGAAGTAAATCTTTTCAAGAAAATAGATACACAATTTAGTAAGGTATTGGAAACCCCTTGTGGATTTATAGGCATATTGAGAGTAAATTAAGGGTATGAGAATTTAGTTTATTTACTATAAAAATGAGGGTGTTATGAAAATTCTATTACCAGTTGACGGCTCCAAATCTTCACTTAATGCAGCTAAGTATGTTGTGAAATTAGCAAAAGATTTGCGCAGCAAGTGCACAGTGACATTAATTAGCGTTCATGATGATATTGGCTTGGGTCATGTGAAACAATTTGTGGCAAATAGCGTCATTGATGACTACCTGCGCGAAGTGAGTGAGAAAGAACTCAAGGGATCCCAGAAGGTATTGGATTCGGCTGGCGTAAAACATAGCATGGTTATTAAGCGCGGCAATATTGCCAACGAGATCATTGCACTTGCCAATAAAGAAAAGTTTGATCTGATCGTCATGGGCTCAAAAGGTCGCAGTGGTATTGTCGATACCATGATGGGTTCTGTTGCTCAGAGAGTCAGCAATACAGCCAAGCAAGCTGTTTTATTAGTCAAGTAAGCTTAAAAAGTGCATCGCTAGATTATTTTCAATAGGCCGTCTAAGTGACGGTCTTTTTTATGGATTCTTCAATGAGTATTTTGCTGCTCTTATTCGCACCGGGGATATTTGCCATCTACTGGCTTATTCGCCTGCAAATATGCTTAACTAGAATTCGCTATCTAGTCGATACCTATGGAATGGATCGTCAGAAACTTCAAAAACTCAAATGCAAAGAAGTAAAAGCGCTGAGAGAGTCTATTGACCAACTCAGGCATGCAAATGATGCCTTTGGTTTAGAGAATCTAGTTAGGCCTTACAGAGCATAAAAAAACTTGCCGAATGAGAACTGCAAATCCTGCAACTTAAACGCTTCTTGAGAAATAGCGCCCTTTAAACCATAAGGCCACAGTCACTAAGCCAATCATGATGGGCACCTCTACTAAGGGCCCGATGACTGCTGCAAAGGCTGCTCCAGAATTAATTCCAAATACCGCAATCGCTACAGCAATCGCCAATTCAAAGTTATTACTCGAAGCAGTAAATGAGAGCGTACAGCAACGCTGGTAATCGATCCCCATCTTGCCGGTGACAAAGAATGTCAGCAAGAACATGATCAGAAAGAAAATCAGCAATGGAACGGCGATGGTAAGGACGTCCATCGGGAGCGTCAAAATTACCCCGCCTTTGAGGCTAAACATCACGACGATGGTAAAGAGCAAGGCAATCAAGGTAAGCTTGCCAATCCGAGGCACAAGATGCTCGTGATAATGCGCTTTAGTCATGAACTTGAGCATCACTACCCTAGTCAATATTCCTGCGATACAAGGAATGCCTAAATAGATAAATACACTTTGCGCAATCTGACCCATGCTTATGCTCACGCTTGATCCTGCGAGCCCGAAATATGGAGGCAATACCGTCAGGAAAAAGTAGGCGTAGACACTAAAGAACAGCACCTGAAAAATGGCATTAAATGCCACTAGGCCAGCAGCGTATTCAGTAGAGCCTTTGGCCAGATCATTCCAAATAATGACCATCGCAACACAAGGTGCGATGCCAATCAATATCAGCCCAGCCATATATTCCGGTTGATCTGGAACAAAAGTAATCGCTAAAAAGAACATTAAAGTTGGTGCAATGATCCAGTTCATGAATAGCGAAATCAGAAAGATACGTTTATCTTTAAAAACGTCAGGCAGATCTTCGTAACGCACCTTAGCAAAGGGTGGATACATCATCAATATCAAACCAATAGCAATTGGAAGATTAGTGCTTCCAACCTGAAAGAAATTAATAAACCTTTCTACATCTGGAATAAAGTGACCCAATGCAATACCTAGGGCCATTGCTGCAAAGATCCAGACCGTCAAATAGCGATCTAGAAAGGAGAGTTTTTTAGTAAGGGAGCTCATGCTTTGCTGTGTATCTCTTTCAGGCTCATAGAATCGAGTTTTTCCAATGGCATTGCCGCCAAAATATCTAAACGTCTTTTGAGGCCATTCATGACCTCATTAAAAGCTGCCTTTTTCTCTAAATCAGTACCCTGTACTTGGGATGGATCAGGGAATCCCCAATGCGCTGTCGCAGGCTGACCTGGCCAAAATGGGCACACTTCGCCAGCGGCGTTATCGCAAACCGTCACAATAAAATCCATCTTTGGAGCGTCTGGTAAAGCAAACTCATCCCAACTCTTCGATCTCAAAAGAGTGCGGTCCATACCCAATTCTTCTGCAATATCAGCAGCAATAGGATTCACGCTTGTTCCCGGGGTAGAGCCTGCTGAATAGCCTACAAATTTTCCACTTGGATGAGTGGATGCTAAAGCCTCACCCAAGATCGATCTAGCAGAGTTATGAGTGCATAAGAAAAGAATGTTGTACTGCTTCATTGGGCCTTTACCTTTTTGATCACTTTGGTAGTTTTGCATGGCTTACCGTCGCAACAGTTAGCTAGCAAGAATTGACTAAGATCTTCTACCATTCCTGGATTTGGTCTGTAGATCAGATTACGACTTTGGCGCTCGACAGTGATGAGATTGGCTTGATAGAGCTCTTTCAGATGAAAGCTGAGCGTCGCATTGGGAATACCCAGCATTTCATGGATTTGCGATGGCAATAAACCCTGATCACCCTTTTGAACGATGAGGCGATAGACGTTTAAGCGGGATTCTTGCCCTAGGGCCATGAATGCCAGAATAGCTTCAGTATTTTTCATAATTCCATAATAATCGAACTATATTACAAATAGATGACTACGGAGCAGTGAAGCCATACCTGCTCATGATTTGCCGAGACTTAGACTCTTGTAGGTATTGATAAAAATCTTTTGCGCTAGATGTACTATTTTTGATCAAGGCCATCTTTTGTCTTAAGGGCTTATGCAAGTGATCCGGTATTAATACATAGGTAGATTGCACTTGCACTTGGGGTGATATGGCTAAAGATAAAGCTGCAATTGCAAAATCTGCTGAGCCAGTTAAGGCAAACATCGTTGCTTGAGAAATATTTTCTCCAAACACTAGCTTAGGCTGGGCCAGATCCCAAACACCAATGCCAATGAGGTATTCTTTTGCAGCCCTACCGTAAGGGGCGTGCTCTGGGTTGGCTATGGCAATTTTCTTGGCCTCTGTAATGGCTTTAATCAAACCATCTTTATCTGTAGCAAGCTTGATTGGATTACCCTTTTTCTGCAAGAGAGCTATTCTGCCGATAGCGTAAAGACTTCCCTGATCTACTGTTAAGCCATTTTTATGTAAGTCATCGATATACGCCTCGTCGGCAGACATCAGCAAACCAAAGGGCGCTCCATTTTTGACTTGCTGCCAGAGCACACCAGATGAACCAAATACCAGCCTCACCTCTTGCCCCTTATCAGCCTTATAGTTCGCAGCGATTTCTTCTAGGGCAAACTTGAGGTCTGAGGCTGCAGCTACTGTTGGCGCTGTTTGAGCTAAAGAAGTAGAGACATACAGAGCCATCAAAGTCAGAAGAATATGTTTGATCGGATTCATTTAGCTAATATTTCTATGCCTATTGTTTGATGTACTCCACTACTTCAGTGTAACGATTTTTTAACCCTTAAGCTTTCGTAAGGCATCAGCCATTGCATTATTCATTGGAGGCGCAGATCTTCTATCTTCCTGCGGTCTTCTAGCTTCTGGAGCTCTTGAAGTGCCAGGTCTATTTGACCTTTGCTCAGGCTTTGAGCCTACCGACACTTTAGGCGCTTCATCAGAGAGTCGCATGGTGAGTGCAATGCGCTTGCGCTTTTCATCTACTTCAAGTACTTTGACCTTCACCACCTGCCCTGCTTTGACTACCGTGTGCGGATCTTTTACAAAGGTATTGGCCAATGCAGAGATATGTACCAGGCCATCTTGATGAACGCCAATATCGACAAAGGCACCGAAGGCTGCCACGTTGGTAACTACGCCTTCTAAAATCATATCGGTCTTAAGATCACTGATTTTTTCGACACCATCTTTAAATGTCGCTGTAGTGAACTCCGGACGAGGATCACGGCCGGGCTTTTCTAATTCCTTAATAATGTCGGTAACTGTAGGAAGACCAAACTGCTCATCGGCATACTTTTCTGGATTGAGCCCCTTAAGTATTGCGATATCGCCAATGAGCTCTTTAACACCCTTCTTGATATCTTTCAGAATCTTTTCTACCAAAGGATAGGATTCTGGGTGGACAGCAGAGGCATCCAAAGGATCTTTACCATTCATAATGCGCAAGAAACCAGCTGCTTGCTCAAAAGTCTTCTCGCCTAAGCGAGGCACGCTACGCAAATCTGCCCTCGTCTGAAAGGCGCCATGGCTATCTCGATAAGTCACGATTCCTTCAGCAACCGTAGCACTTAAGCCTGAGACTCTTGCCAATAAGGGTGCGGATGCCGTATTCACGTCAACACCGACCGCATTAACGCAATCCTCTACTACTCCCACTAATGACTTAGCTAATTGAGTCTGCATCACATCGTGCTGATATTGACCCACGCCAATAGACTTTGGATCAATCTTCACTAGCTCGGCTAGAGGATCTTGTAGCCTTCTCGCAATCGATACCGCTCCACGCAATGACACATCCATACCAGGTAATTCTTTTGAGGCGTACTCAGAGGCAGAGTAAACCGATGCCCCTGCTTCAGAGACCACAATCTTGGTCAGCTTAAGTTCAGGTTTAGCTTTGATTAAATCTTGCGCCAATTTATCAGTCTCACGTGAGGCTGTACCGTTACCGATCGAGATTAAGTTAGCCTGATGTTTCTCAGCTAATTTAGCAAGCGTATGCAATGAGCCATCCCAATCATTCTTGGGTTGGTGTGGGTAAATCACATCGGTATCTACCACCTTACCTGTCGCATCTACTACGGCCACTTTGACGCCGGTTCTCATGCCCGGATCAAGGCCAATAGTAACCTTTGGTCCTGCAGGTGCAGCCAACAGTAAAGCCTTGAGGTTGCGCGCAAAGACATTAATCGCCTCCGCTTCAGAGCGTTCACGCAAAGCACTCATCAGCTCAGATTCCAAATGCATCGAGCATTTGATGCGCCAAGTCCAACGTACAGTGTCTGCAAGCCACTGATCAGCAGGGCGGCCTTCGTTTTTAATCTTGAAATGATTGGCAATACGGGACTCACAAGGATTATGCGGCGCGTCCCATTTGGGCTTTTCTTCTTCGGTGTCTAGACGCAAGTTGACCATAAGCATTTGCTCACGACGACCTCTAAATAAAGCCAGAGCACGATGCGACGGAATTGCTGAGATAGGTTCTGAGTAATCGAAGTAATCTGAAAATTTCTCACCCTCTTGCTCTTTGCCAGCAATGACTTTAGATTCCACAACGCCATGCTCCTGCAAATACGTTCTAAGTGATTGCACCAGTCCAGCATCTTCAGCAAAACGCTCCATCAAAATCTGACGAGCGCCTTCAAGAGCGGACTTAGTATCGACGACGCCTGGGTTATCACCCTGATCAGATGTAAATGCCTCTTTAAGATATTTGGCTGCTTCCACTTCTGGATCCAACATGGGGTTAGCCAATAAGTCATTAGCTAAAGACTCTAATCCAGCCTCCAGAGCGATTTGCGCCTTGGTACGACGCTTGAGTTTATAAGGAAGATAGAGATCCTCTAGGCGGGTCTTATCTTCTGCCATCAGGATGGCTTTGAGTAACTCCGGAGTCATCTTGCCCTGCTCTTCAATCGACGCAACAATCGCTTTACGACGCTCCTCCAACTCTCGCAAGTAACCGAGTCGGTCTTCTAGTAAACGCAACTGCGTATCGTCCAAACCGCCAGTTGCCTCTTTGCGATAACGTGCAATAAAGGGAACGGTTGCACCTTCATCCATCAATGCGATGGCGGCAGCCACTTGTGCAGGTTTAGCAGATAACTCTTGGGCAAGACGTTGTTCGATTGATGGCAGCATGAAATAATTTATTTACTAAGATTTTAAGAATATTGCTCTGGAGGAAAAATAAGAGCCACCCAAAGGTGACTCTTATTAACTCACTAGATGACTGATTAAAGTGCCTCAGTGTAGCAACTTTGCGAAATTACTCGCGGGAAGCTTTCTTACGGTCATGCTCTTTCAAATGACGCTTACGGATTCGTACGCTCTTCGGCGTTACTTCAACCAACTCATCATCACTAATGAACTCAACAGCGTATTCCAAAGTCAAGTCGATTGGTGTCACTAAACGAACCGCTTCATCAGTACCTGAGGAACGTACGTTAGTTAATTGTTTACCTTTAATTGGGTTCACAACTAAGTCATTATCGCGACTATGAATACCAATCACCATGCCTTCATAAACAGGATCGCCATGCTTTACAAACATACGACCACGGTCTTGTAGTTTCCAAATAGCATAAGCAACGGCCTCGCCATCGTCTTGGCTAATCAATACACCGTTGTGACGCTCACCTAAGATGCCATCTTTGGCTGGAGCATAAGAATCAAATGTATGACTCATCAAACCATTACCACGAGTCATGGTCATGAAATCGCCCTGGAAGCCAATCAAACCACGTGCAGGAATACGGTATTCAAGACGGGTACGACCTTTTCCGTCACTCACCATATCTTGTAACTCGCCCTTACGCTTACCCAAGTCTTCCATTACAGAACCTTGAGTAGCATCTTCTACGTCAACCGTTAAGTTCTCGTACGGCTCCATCTTGACGCCATTCTCTTCGTGAAAGACAACACGAGGACGGGAAACTGCCATCTCATAGCCTTCACGACGCATCGTCTCTACCAAGATGGTGAGGTGCAACTCGCCACGGCCAGACACTTCGAATACGGTGTCATCATCAGTTTCTTTAACGCGCAAAGCCATATTGGCTTTCAACTCACGGTCAAGACGCTCACGAATCTGACGGCTAGTTACAAACTTGCCTTCACGGCCAGCTAATGGGCTGGTGTTCACCATGAAGTTCATGGTTAAAGTAGGCTCGTCAATCTTGAGCATTGGCAATGGATCTGGTTTATCAACCGCACAAACCGTTGTACCAATCGCCAACTCTTCAATACCATTAATTAAAGCAATATCGCCGGCAAAGGCCTCGTCAACGATTTCACGCTCTAAACCTTTAAATTTCAACACTTGATTAATACGGCCTTTAAACGGCACGCCATCAGGACCGTTCATGCAGACTACTTCCATGCCTGACTTCACACGTCCACGGCTAATACGACCAACACCAATCTTACCGACATAGCTGTTGTAATCGATTGAAGAAATCTGGAATTGCAAAGGACCATCTGGATCATCATCACGCACAGGGACGTATTTCAGAACAGCGTCAAACAATGGACGCATATCGCCTTCACGGACATCTTCCGTTGTGCCTGCATAACCGTTCAAGCCTGATGCATAGATGATTGGGAAGTCGAGTTGCTCTTCCGTAGCGCCTAACTTATCAAACAATTCAAAAGTGGCGTTTATTACGTAGTCACAACGTGCACCTGGACGGTCAACCTTGTTAATCACAACGATAGGCTTTAATCCAAGAGCCAAGGCTTTCTTAGTTACGAAGCGAGTTTGTGGCATTGGGCCTTCAACTGCGTCAACCAAAAGCAAAACACCGTCAACCATGGAGAGCACACGCTCTACTTCACCACCGAAGTCGGCGTGTCCTGGTGTGTCGACGATGTTGATGTGTGTGCCGTCATATTCAACCGCACAGTTCTTGGACAAAATAGTAATGCCACGCTCTTTTTCCAAATCATTTGAGTCCATGACGCGTTCGGTCATTTTTTCGTTTGAGCGGAATGTGCCAGATTGGCGCAAGAGTTGGTCAACCAAAGTAGTTTTACCGTGGTCAACGTGGGCGATGATGGCGATATTACGAAGTGCGCGTTTAGTCATGTGAAGCTTCTAAAGTTAAGAATATGAAATTCGGGTTAGTTAAGGTTAATCAATTAATAAGTCAAAAATGTTAATGCGCCGAAGAAATCAAACGCTTGGGATGCAACACCCCAGAGCGCCAATCTCCAGTGCCGATAAAGTTATGTGGAGCAGCAGTTGCGCGATAGATACGCACTAGCGCTTCTATCGAGGTTAAATTGAGCGGGACTCGCTGCCCCATCTCTAAACGTTTTGCTTGCTGCTCATCTACTGTTAGATGTGGCAAGGTTTGTAATAGCGCATCGACTGGCAAGATGTAGCATGAGCTTTCTTGCAAGCCCTTCTGAATCGATTCGATTGTGAAAGACTGTTCTAAAGTGAGGTGACCTACTTCAGTACGGCGCAAGCCAACCAAATGCGCACCACAACCCAAAGCTTTGCCAATATCTTCTGCTAAGACACGAATGTAAGTACCTTTGCTACAGCTCACTTCTAAAGTGGCTTCAGGCCAATTGATATTGGTCCAGCGAATGGCGTGAATCGTAATATTTCGTGGGGCACGCTCCAACTCAACACCAGCACGAGCATATTCATATAAAGGCTTGCCATCGCGCTTGAGTGCTGAATACATTGGCGGAACCTGACTAATGAGACCAGTAAATGCGGGCAATAATGACTCTAGCGCTAACTTCAAGGCAACTTCATCAGCAAATACTGGGAGCGGCAACTCTTCAATGATGAGGCCTTCAGCATCGCCAGTATCAGTGCGCTGACCAAATTTCACTTGAGCGATGTAAGTCTTATCCGCTTCCAATAAATCCTGAGAGTACTTTGTTGCTTCACCCAAACAAATGGGGAGTAAGCCTGTAGCCATTGGATCCAAGGTGCCCGTGTGCCCAGCTTTTTCCGCATTGAATGCACGCTTCACAGCAGTAACGGCTCCTTGCGAGCTCATGCCAGCAGGTTTATCAAGCAAGACAACGCCATCGATACGTACAGACATAGCTATTTACGCGTTCTCGTCTTTGCGATCACTATCCACCGCTTGATCAATTAAGCGAGACATTTCGATGCCATGCTCAACAGAACTGTCGTAGTGGAAATGCAGGGTTGGCACAGTATGAATATGCAAACGCTTAAACAATAAAGAGTGTAAGTAGCCCGCTTTATCCTGTAACGCCTTCAATGCTACTTCAGGCTCAGCGCCCAAAACAGTGAAGAAGACTTTTGCATGCGCCAAATCTGGCGTAAGTTCAATACTTTGTAAAGTAATCAAACCTAGGCTCGGGCTACGCAATTCACGAGGAATCAGCTCGGCCAGGTCTCGCTGAATTTGATCGGCGAGACGCTGGTTACGATGAGGGCTAGATTTATGCATTAACTGGGTAGCTCTTAAAGTGTTCTAGCAACTTCAGTCACTTCAAATGCTTCTAGTTGATCGCCCTCTTTGATGTCGTTGTAGCCTTTTAATGACAAGCCACACTCAACACCGGCACGAACTTCTTTTGCATCATCCTTAAAGCGCTTGAGAGAATCTAGCTCACCACTCCAGACCACCACATTGTCACGCAAGAGGCGAACACTAGAGTTACGCTTAATCACACCATCGAGCACTAAGCAACCAGCAATCGCGCCAACTTTAGATACCAAGAAGACTTGACGAATCTCCACCATACCGGTGATTTCTTCTTTCTTATCTGGTGTCAACATGCCGCTTAAGGCTGCCTTCACTTCATCAACTGCGTCATAAATAATGTTGTGATAACGAATATCCACACCATTATTTTCAGCCAACTTACGCGCCGCACCATCTGCACGAGAGTTAAAGCCAATGATCACTGCCTTAGAAGCAACTGCCAAGTTCACGTCAGTCTCAGTAATGCCACCGACTGCTGCGTGAACGATTTGAACCTTCACCTCCGCAGTAGAGAGCTTTTGCAATGACTGTGACAATGCCTCTTGAGAACCTTGTACGTCTGCTTTAATAATCAGCGGCAACAACTTCGCTTCAATTGCACCCTCTTCCATGTTTTCCATCATGGTTTCGAGTTTGAAGGCTTGCTGTTTCGCTAGCTTCACATCACGGAACTTGCCTTGACGGAACAGTGCAATCTCGCGTGCTTTACGCTCGTCAGGAACCACTTGTACAGATTCACCAGCTGCAGGAACCTCAGATAAACCTTGGATCTCTACAGGGATAGATGGGCCAGCTTCATTACATGGCTTACCGTTCTCATCCAACATCGCGCGAACACGACCGTAGGTTGAACCAGCTAACAACATATCGCCACGCTTGAGCGTTCCAGACTGAACGAGAACAGTTGCAACCGGGCCACGCCCTTTATCCAAACGTGCCTCAATCACTAAGCCTTGTGCCGGAGCTTCTTTAGCTGCTTTAAGCTCTAACACTTCTGCTTGCAAGAGCACGTTCTCGAGCAATGCATCGATACCATCACCTGTTTTGGCAGAAACACCAATAAATGGCACATCGCCACCGTATTCCTCAGGCACTACTTGCTCAGCTACCAATTCCGTTTTGACACGCTCTAAATTGGCCTCAGGTTTATCAATCTTATTGATTGCTACAACGATTGGAACACCCGCTGCTTGAGCATGGTGAATCGCTTCTCTGGTTTGTGGCATCACGCCATCATCCGCTGCAACCACCAAGATCACGATATCCGTTGCCTTGGCACCGCGAGCACGCATTGCCGTAAAGGCTTCGTGACCCGGAGTATCAAGGAAGGTAATCATGCCGCGGGGAGTTTCAACGTGATACGCGCCGATGTGCTGAGTAATACCACCAGCTTCGCCAGTTGCAACCTTAGCTGCGCGAATCTTATCAAGTAAAGATGTTTTACCGTGGTCAACGTGACCCATCACCGTAACTACGGGTGGACGCGGCAATAACTCTGCATCGTGACCAGCTGTACCCAAATCTAAATCGGGGTCATCTAACTTAGCAGCATGCGCTGTGTGGCCCATTTCCTCGACGATGATCATTGCCGTATCTTGATCCAAGATCTGGTTAATGGTGACCATCTGACCCATACCCATCAAGAGCTTAATCACTTCTGCACTCTTCACAGCCATAGCGTGAGCTAACTCAGCAACGGTGATGGTTTCTGGGACATTGACATCGCGCACAATAGCTTCAGTAGGCACTTGGAAATTGGTGTCGACATTGGCTTCAGCAATTTGACGTTGCTTTCTTCTGCCGCCGCCTGAACGCCAACCACCTACACCACCTGAGCTATCACCACGAGTCTTGAGACCACCTGGTTTTTTAGCGCCTTCTTCTTGCCAAGTAGATGAAGTCTCTGCAGATTTAATCGTCTTACCGCCAACTTTAGCAACTGCTTTTTTCTTATCCTCAGCACCCTCAACCTTGGCAGGCTTATGTAGAGTACCTTTTTTAGCTTCTTCAGCAGCAATTTCACTTGGCGCCTTAAGAACACGCGCAGGTGTACTCATCATGTCGCGAATTGCTAAAGCTTCAGCCTCAGCAGCGGCACGGCGTTTAGTGATATCCGCCAATTGCACTTTATTAGCATCAGCAATATCTTTAGCAGCCTTGTCAGCCTTCGCTTTCTTTTCAGCAGCTTTAGCTGCTGCAGCATCTCCGTCTGCCTTGGCGGATTTCTCAGTCGCTGGCTCAGCTGCACTTGCAGCCGCTGCAGCATCAGCCTCTTTTTGGCGAGCATCTTCTGCTGCTTTCATTTCAGCTTCTTGACGAGCCAATAACTCAGCTTGACGCGTAGCTTCAGCAGCGCGTTTTTCTAACTCTTCAGCGGATAAGATGGGTTTAGCGGATGCTGCAGAAACAGCTTTCTTGGCTGCTGGAGCAGGAGCCTCTTCAGGAGCTTTATCTCCTGCTTTAACGAGCACGCGCTTTTTACGAACCTCAACCTGAACAGTGCGAGTACGCCCAGCAGAATCTGCCTGACGAATCTCAGAGTTTTCGCGCTTGATTAAGGTAATCTTTTTACGACTACCCGTATCTGCACTGCCATGCTCTTTTTGCAAATGCTCAAGCAGGACAGTCTTGTCCTTTTCGGTAATGCTGTCGTCCTCAGAACCTTTTTCAACACCGGCCGCCTTCAATTGCTCTAGAAGGTCTGGCGCGGTACGTTTTAATTCTTTAGCGAGTACTTTTACTGTTGTTGCCATGTACTACTTCCTCTCATGAAGTAAACCAATGTTCGCGCGCTTTCATGATGAGCGTTTTCGCGGTTTCTTCGTCAATTTGTGTCGCCTCAACTAGCTCATCAACAGCCAGTTCAGCTAAGTCGTCACGGGTATGAACTTGATTGTCAGCAAGCTTGGCAACCAGTTCAGTGGTCATTCCCTCAAGGGAACGTAAATCTTGTGAGACTTCGCCAACGCGCTCTTCCTTAGCCAATTCCATGGTCAAGAGAGAGTCACGCGCACGAGTACGCAATTCGTTTACGGTGTCTTCGTCAAAAGAGTCAATTTCCAACATTTCAGAAAGGGGTACGTAAGCAACCTCTTCTAATGTGTTGAAACCTTCTTCGATCAAAATATCAGCAACTTCTTGGTCAACGTCCAATTTATCCATGAACAATTGACGTACAGAAGCAGCTTCTTTTTCAGTTTTCTCAGCAGACTCTTCTGGAGTCATGATGTTGATCTGCCAACCAGTCAGTTCGCTAGCCAGGCGGACGTTCTGTCCACTGCGGCCAATCGCAATTGCCAAGTTCTCTTCATCAACCACCACATCCATAGCGTGACGCTCTTCGTCAACTACGATCGAAGAGACTTGTGCTGGAGCTAAGGCACCAATCACAAACTGCGCTGGGTCTTCAGACCACAACACAATATCTACCGCCTCGCCAGCCACTTCATTACGAACTGCAGTAACGCGTGTGCCACGAACGCCAACGCAAGTGCCAATTGGATCGATACGCTTGTCGTAAGTAATCACAGCAATTTTTGCGCGGATACCAGGATCGCGTGCTGCACCCTTAATCTCTAATAAACCTTGCTCCATTTCTGGAACTTCGTTCTCGAATAACTTGATCAAGAAATCTGGGCAAGTACGTGAGAGCTCAATCTGTGGACCACGGGCTTCACGATCTACTTTCAAGATGTAAGCACGAACACGATCACCAGAACGGAGGTTCTCTTTAGGAATCATTTGATCGCGACGCAGCAGGGCTTCAACGCGACCAGACTCAATAATCAAACCATTTTTGTCAGCACGCTTCACGGTACCGGTCATGACTTTTTCGCCACGCTCAAGGTAGTCGTTCAGAATCTGCTCACGCTCAGCATCACGAATACGTTGCAAGATCACTTGCTTGGCAGCTTGTGCGCCAATACGGCCAAAGGCTAAAGATTCGATTTGCTCTTCAATGTATTCGCCAACTTCCATATCAGGAAATTGTTCGAGGGCTTCGAAATGCAGAATTTCTTTATCAGGCTCTTGGAGACCTGCTTCATCAGGAACAACCAACCAGCGACGGAAGGTTTCGTATTCACCAGACTCGCGATCAATCGATACACGGATATCCACATCTTCTGTCGGATAACGTTTCTTAGTAGCTGATGCCAACGCCATTTCTAGCGCCTCAAACACAATCGCTTGATCTACGTTCTTTTCACGCGCTAAGGCGTCTGCCAACATGAGAACTTCTCGGCTCATGACTTTCTTCCTTTGAAATCAATAACAGGGACCAACCGAGTCTTATCGACCTCGGCTAAAGAAAACTCCAATTGAGACTCAGCGCCATCAGCGCCTTCAAACAACAAACCAAATTTCGCATCGGGTGAATCCAACTCACCACTCAGCAATCCTTGCAACACACCACGAAACTTCTTGCGATCGCCAGCGGCAACTCGCAATTTCAAATCCACTTCCATTCCGGAAAAGCGCTCGTAATCAGCCGCTGATTTAACAGGGCGATCTAGACCAGGAGAAGAAATCTCTAGACGCTCAAAGGGAATGTTTTCCACTGGCAATGTGTAGCTCAGTTGATGACTTACCTTTTCGCAATCCTGGACATTAATCAAACGCTCATAATCCGGGTTTTCGATCGTGACACGCAGCAAACCTCCGGCTTCACGCTCGATATCAACTAGCGTGTACCCTAGGTTTTCTACCTCTGCAGAAATAATCCGCTGATCCTTCACGAATACCCTTCAATCCAAAACGGCAAAAAAAAATGGGCTTCAAAGCCCATATTCTCGAAATTCAGAACAGGCCGACTTACGTTGATCGCAACATCAGTCGGTAACAACTTAAAACAGCAGCAAACTGCTGTAAGTCCAAAATTATAGCCGATTTAGAGGAAAACTCATGAAAATCAGAAGCTTTCGCTTGGATTTCGCGGTTTTCTAGGGCCTTTATTGAAGGGTTTGCGCCCTTTAGGTGCCCCTCGTTTAGGGCCATTTCCTGGAGTTTGAGGGCTTGCCGTTACAAAAGCAGACTGTCCATGATGGACTTTTTTGCCTTTATTACGGTTCTGGCTCTGACCACCTTGACCACCTGCACCTGGACGTCCGCCCTGAGTACGACCCCGGAAAGGACCGCGCCCCTCGCCAGAACCACCACCGCCAGGTTTACCACCCCGACCTTGATGGGTGAGAGAACCATGACCACTGGCCTGGGTTAAAGCATCCCGTGAACCCCAATAAGAAACCGAGGTTTGCATTGGGTCTGGCTGAAAATCCCCACTGGAGGCGGGATTACGGTCTCTTCCATGAGATCCAGAACTGGGGCCACGACCCTTATCTTGGGGTTGAGGCATTTTTAAGCCTGCAAACTTCATTAAGTTATAGATACCGCCAGCCTCAATCTCTTCCCACTTACCGCGCCTCAAACGTGGAGGTAATAAGAAAATGCCGTAACGAGTACGAATCAAGCGAGAGACGACATGCCCAACTGCCTCAAACATGCGGCGTACCTCACGGTTACGGCCTTCAGTCAAAGCAACGTGGTACCAACGGTTTGCACCTTCTCCGCCACCCATAGAAAGTCGTAAGAATTTGGCTTGGCCATCATCTAAGGTAATACCACTCTTTAATTGAGCCATATTTTCTTGACTCAAATCACCCAAAATACGGACAGCGTACTCGCGCTCAACGCCGTAACGAGGATGCATCAAGCGATTTGCCAGCTCACCTGAAGTTGTAAATAGCAAGAGGCCTTCAGTATTAAAGTCCAAACGCCCCACTGCAATCCAACGTCCTTGACGTGGCTTTGGCAAACGATCAAATACAGTTGGACGACCTTCTGGATCAGATTGACTGACGATTTCACCAGAAGGCTTGTGATACATGATCACGCGTGGCGGCTTGGTCTGAATCTTGCGATGCACAGGCTTGCCGTTAATACGCACCTGATCGGTCGGCCCGATACGCTGGCCAATATGGGCTGGCAAGCCATTCACGGACACACGTCCTTGAATAATCAAGTCTTCCATATCGCGACGTGAACCCATGCCGACATCAGCTAATACCTTGTGCAACTTGACAGTATCTTCGTCGTCAGCTTCGTCGTCCAAGCCATCCAAGTCTGACCAAACTTCATCACGCAAGCTGAGCGGCAAGTCATCGATGTTGGCAAATTGCAAGCTACTCATCTCATCATCGCTAGGTGTATCGGCATCATCGTCATGACGGACACGTTGTGCGCGACGCTCTGCACCAGTTTGATGAGAAATCTCATTCTCATTCACACCATCTGGGTTTTTAACTTCAATGGCCTCAGGCGCATCTAATGCGGCATCGAATTCTCCAGAGACTACTGAAGCAAACAAGGCTTCGCTTTCTGCCGGATTTGGTGCCAGCTTGGCAGCTGCGTGGTTAACGCCATCGCGCGCACCACCAGGGTCGCCCTCGCGACGAGGACGATCCTTGTTAAATGGACGTTTCTTATTAAACGGCTTACCAGCGCCCGCACCCTGACGGCGTGGACGACGTGGACCACCCTCACGCCCTTCGCCTTTTGCACCCTCTGAATGATTGGGCGCAGACTCAGAACCAGTGGAGTTATCCGATGTAGATTTAATCGGAGATGAATCGTTTTCGTTATGACTTGTCATTAATAATTATTTTGGTTCGTCTGATTTGTCTTCAGACTCTGGAGTAACTGCTTCTACTGCTTCACTTATCTCTTCGCTCATGGATTCGTCGTCTACCGATTCATCATCTGTTAACTGAATGATGGGTTGACCGTTTTCATCTAACTCGATGACTGTCTCAACAGTAGCACTAGGATCAAATTCCATGACCGCCTGACCTAATTGCGCAGCTGCAGCCATTGGCGCAGCATCCTCTAACATTGGCAAGCTTTGTAAATTAGTCAGACTGAGATCGTCTAAAAATTGCTTAGTTGTGGCATACAAACCGGGACGACCGATGGTCTCTTTGTGACCAATCACCTCAACCCAACCCCGATCCTCTAACTGCTTCATCACATTGCTACTGACTGCAACACCACGAATCTCTTCGATCTCGCCACGTGTCACCGGCTGACGGTAGGCAATAATCGCCAAGGTTTCAATCACCGCACGAGAATACTTTGGCGGCTTTTCTGGGGTCAAACGATCAAGATATTCACGCATTGCTAAGCGGCTCTGAAAACGCCAGCCAGTTGCAATGTGCACTAACTCCATGCCTTTATCTTCCCAGGCTTTTTGAAGCTCGGTAAGAGCATGATCAATTTCACCAGCGGCAATATCTTCCACAAATAAGCGCGTCATATCAGCAACTGTGAGTGGTTCTTGCGCGCACAAGAGGGCTGTTTCAATTACGCGTTTATTGTGATCATCCATAAAATTCGGGCTATCAGGCATTGGCCTGATGAGACTATAAAAATGTATTTCAGTAATGGGTTGGTAGTGTTCTGGTGGCACTTTTAGCTACTGCGGGCAATGCATCCACAAAATTCACTTGGGAGAGCTACCCGCGCTGAAACGAAGTCTTTTTCGCTCACCGTGCAACTATTATAAGGGAGGCTCAATACAATAGCTATATGCACGAAATTACAGCCCTACCCCCTCTTTCATCCCCTGAGACCGATGCAAGACGTCGTTTTCTGGGCTTAGGCCTAGGTTTAGGGGCTCTGCTTGGGGGCTCGAGTCTGGCTGGTTGTAGCTTAATGAGTAGTCGCAAGCCTGTCATTGGCCTTGCGTTAGGGGCGGGTGCCGCCCGAGGTTTTGCCCATGTGGGTGTTATTAAGGCTTTAGAGGCGCAAGGTATTCGACCCGATATCGTGGTCGGCAGTAGCGCCGGAAGCGTTATTGCGGCATTACTTGCCTCTGGTGCTACTGGAAATGATCTCAATCGACTCGCCTTAAGTCTTGATGAAGCCACCATTGCCGACTGGGGACTCCCTTTTGCGGGAAGATTTGGCGGCCTCATTAAAGGGGACGCCCTGCAAAACATGGTGAATCGTGAAGTGCAAAATAAGTCTATCGAGCAAATGCGGATACCCCTGGGGATTGTGGCGACTGAACTGCAATCCGGTAAAGGTATTTTGTTTCGCTCTGGCAATACAGGTCTAGCAGTGCGCGCCTCCTGTAGTGTTCCAGGTGTATTCCAGCCAGCAGTCATTAGCGGCAAAGAGTATGTTGACGGCGGCTTAGTTGCCCCCGTACCAGTGAGTTATGCCAGGCAGATGGGCGCAACGCTGGTGATTGCGGTCAACATCTCATCAGAGCCTGTTCATCAGGATGCCAGCGGAACCTTTGGCGTTATGCAACAAACCATATCCATCATGCAGCGAAGTATTAATCAATATGAGCTCAAGAGCGCCGATATTGTGATCACGCCCCTACTCAAACAAATGAGTAGCGGTGACTTCAAATCTAGAAATGCCGCCATTCTTGCTGGTGAGGTTGCAGCACAGGAGCAAATGGGGTTGATTAAGGAAAGGTTGAAGCAGTAAAACCTCCCCACATCCCCACATCATAAGCATGGTATATTTCCATATATCTGATTGTAACTACAATTAGATATATGGAGATTACCTATGATGACCATAAAAACAAAAGAAATCTAATAGAACGAAATCTCTTATTTGAGGAGGTTATCGAGTTTGATTTTGAGGGTGCAAGACTTTCTGTGGATGAGCGAAAAGGGAATACGAGTCATTAGCTTTAGAAAAGCAAACAAGCGGGAGCTCACTGAATATGAAAAACAAATCCAAAATTAATGGTGAAAACTTCGAGTGGTCAGCTGAAGAGCTCAGAAAGTCAAAAACATTTAAAGAGTTGCCAGAGTCGCTACAAGCTAAATTAGCCTCTCGAAAACTTAGAGGGGCTCAAGTTTTACCAACGAAAGTATCAACTACCATTCGCTTGTCTAGCGACGTAGTCGAAGCATTTAAAGCATCCGGGTCGGGATGGCAAACTAGGATTGATTTAGCGCTCAAAGAATGGCTAAGGGAGCATACACTCGCTTAGCTAGATAAAAATCAAAGGCTACGGGACTTACGCTTGAGCTTATTGACTTCATTGAGCAACTCTTGACGCTCTGCATCACCCAAATTGTCACTACCGTCTAAGCGGCGAGCACCGTCAAAGCGCTTATCCCAGTAAAGGCTACCAAGATCGTCTACACGCACACTGGTACCTTTGGATGGAGAGTGAATAAATTTATTGTCACCAACATAAATGCCGACATGAGAGAAAGTTAAGCGCATGGTGTTGAAGAACACTAAGTCACCAGGTTGCAATTCTTCACGAGTAATCGGTTTGCCCACTCGGCTCATTTGAGTCGATTTGCGTGGCAATAAAAAACCTAGCTTATCTTTAAAAACATAGCCAACAAAACTACTACCGTCCAAACCTGATTGCGGCAACTCAGCATCCCAGCGGTAACGCACGCCAATCACTTCCATAGCGCGATTAATTAATTCATCTGATTTGCCGGTAACGGAATCTGCCAAACGATCTGACACGCGGGCGAAGTAAGACTTACCTGCCTGAAACATGGTTTCTTTAGGAGTCTCTTTAACAACTTCTGCGGACGAATCTTTTGCAGTATCAGCAACAGCATCCACAGCTCGCGCGGGATTCGCAGCCAATGTGATTGCAATCAGCGCAGCGATCGGCAACTGCTGAATCAGCGTTGGCAAGAGGTCTTTTTTAAGGGACATCACTCGATTCTAGCAAAGAAGACCCATTTCACCAAGTGCTAAGCCTGAGATAACTCTTTGTTTTCAATAGTGTATTTGCCATTATGGGGCGTAAATGCACCACTTTAGCCCCTTGTAGAGCCTATTTAACTGAGCTCTTAGCTCAGTTCAGCGGCTGCAAAAAGCTCTTTGGTGTAAGTCTGACGAGGGTGCTTAATGAGGGTCTCAGTATCACCAAACTCCACCACCCTACCCCCTTTGAGCACCATCACCTCATGCGACATTGCCCGAATGACCGCCAAATCATGGCTAATCATCAAATAGGCTAAGTTGTATTTTTTCTGGAGCTCCGTCAGCAATGCGAGCACCTGTTTTTGAATCGATACATCTAATGCTGAAGTTGGCTCATCCAATACCAAGATCTGCGGCTTCAGAATCAAAGCACGAGCAATGGCAATGCGCTGCCTCTGACCGCCAGAAAATTCATGGGGATAGCGCGTGAGAGCGGAACGATCAATTCCCACCTCTCGCAAAATATCGAGAACGCGGGACTCACGCTCCGCCGCAGACAAATTCGGAAAATGCACATCCAAACCCTCTGAAACAATTTGCATCACATTCATGCGCGGAGAAAGTGAGCCAAATGGATCTTGAAAAATTACCTGCAAACTCGAGCGCATGGCTCGGCGATCCAATGGTTTTAGCTTTTGCCAATCTTTACCCAATACATCTACTGTGCCCGTGATCTCTGCTGCAGAATCACCCAACAAACCTAAAACTGCCATACCTAAAGTGGTCTTACCTGAACCAGACTCCCCAATGACACCGATAGTCTGTCCCTGCTTGAGCTCAAAGCTCACCTTTCGTAAGACCTGATGACGTGAAGATTTTTTAAACCAAGAGGTGGACTCTGTGCCAGGATAAGAAACAGATAAGCTCTCCGTCTTTAATAGGACGGGTGCCAAAGGCATTACTGGTGCTAAGTTGCGCACAGGTTCGCTGTTGACCAACGCTTTTGTATACGCGTTATCCGGATGCTCAAAGACTTGCTTTGTAGGCCCTACTTCCATTAGGTTGCCCTGATTGAGAACGGCAACACGCTGAGCAAAATGCTTTACTAAATTAAGGTCATGGGTAATTAATAAGATCGCCATGCCACCGTGATCCTTAGACTCCTCCTGCAACTCTTTGAGTAAATCTAAAATCTGCAAACGCAAGCTCACGTCCAAAGCGGTAGTAGGCTCGTCTGCAATGAGTAATCTGGGTTTACAAGCCAAGGCCATTGCAATCATGGCGCGTTGGCGCTGTCCACCAGATAGCTGGTGAGGATAAGAATGAAAGCGTTTTTCTGGCTCCGGAATACCCGTCTTCTTAAGCAGTTCAATTGCAGCAGACATTCCGTCAGGCTTAGAGATCAATGGCTCATAAATCTGCACTGCCTCAACAATCTGATTGCCGATAGTAAACAAAGGATTGAGCGCAGTCATCGGCTCCTGGAAGACCATGGCAATCTCACGACCACGAATTTCACGAATAGCTTGTATTGGTAGGTCTAGCAAATTCACAGAAGGATTACTAGCATCTGCACTCTGGCCACTCCACAAAATTCGACCAGATGTTTTTGCACCCTCCGGCTCAAGACGTAGTGGCGCTAAAGCAGTCAGCGTCTTACCTGAACCGGACTCTCCAACTAGGGCAATGCGCTCACCTACCCCAATTTCTAAATCAAGATGGCTCACAGCAAATTTTTCACGCCGACCTGAACCAAAAGAAATTGAAAAATCTTCATAGCGCAGGAGTGGAGCAGCACTTTTCACGGAACTCATGAACGGCCTCCACTCATCGCGCCTGACTTACGAGAATCAAAAGCATCACGTAAGGCCTCACCCATAAAAGTAAGTAAGAGTAAGGTGGCTACTAAAACAACAAAGGTTGATAGTGAAATCCACCACGCATCTAAATTACTTTTTCCTTGGGAGAGTAATTCACCAAGACTCGGCGTTCCTGGTGGCACACCTAAACCTAAGAAATCTAAACTGGTGAGCGACAAAATCGCCGCGCTCATTCTAAAGGGAAGAAAGGTAATAACGGGTGTCAAACTATTCGGCAAAATATGACGGCGCATGATTTGTAGATTGGTTAATCCCAATGCTCTGGCTGCACGAACGTACTCTAGTGCGCGATTGCGGAAGAACTCTGCACGCACATAATCAGATAGGCCCATCCAACCAAATGCCGCTAGCAAAATAATCAGAAGCCAAATGCTCGGGTTAAAGATGGAGGCAAAGATGATGAGTAGATATAACTCTGGCATCGCCGACCAAATCTCAATCAAACGCTGAGAAACCAGATCAAACTTACCGCCAAAGAACCCCATTAAAGAGCCAGTGATGATGCCTACGCTAACGCCAACAATGGTCAGCGCTAAGCCAAACAAAATCGATAGGCGAAAGCCATAAATTAAACGAGATAAGACATCGCGCCCACGATCATCAGTGCCTAACCAGTTATCAAACGATGGTGGTGCAGGATTGGGCACTTTTGAGAAGTAATTCAGTGTTTCATAGCTGTAGGGGATTGGCGGATAAATTGCCCAATTACCATTACTAGTAATGTTGTGGCGAATATCCGGATCTAAAAAATCGGTTGGCGTCGCGAAGTCACCGCCAAACACTCGCTCAGGTTGTGACTTCACAATTGGGAAATAGAATTTTCCTTCGTAGCGAACAATCAGGGGTTTGTCATTCGCAATCAGCTCTGCACCCATGGAGAGACCAAATAGGATCATGAAGATCCATAGGCTGGCGTAACCCATGCGGCTATTTTTAAATCTGTGCCAGCGACTCATGAGCCACCTCCCGCACCAAACTGGATACGCGGATCAATGTAGACGTAGCAAAGATCCGAAATCAACTTTGTAAACAAGCCAATCAGTGTAAAGAGATAGAGTGTTCCGAAAACCACTGGGTAGTCACGTCGCATGACGGACTCATAGGAAAGCAAACCGAGTCCATCTAAAGAAAATAAGGTTTCGATCAGTAGCGAGCCGGTAAAGAAGGCGCCAATAAATGCCGCCGGAAAGCCAGTGACTAAGGGAAGAAGTGCGTTACGGAACACATGCTTCCATAGCACTTGTTTTTCGGTGAGGCCTTTAGCTCTCGCAGTCAATACATACTGCTTACGAATCTCCTCTAGAAAGGAGTTTTTAGTCAGCATGGTGATCACGGCAAAGCTTCCTAAAACTGAGGCGGTAATTGGCAAAACTAAATGCCACAAATAATCCATTACCTTGCCGATCATGCTGAGCTCACCCCAATTATCTGAAGTCAGCCCGCGCAAGGGGAATATTTGCAAGAAACTGCCGCCGCCAAAAATGACGAGCAAAAGAACGCCCAATACAAAACCTGGAATGGCATAGCCCACCAGAATCATCGTACTCGTCACCGCATCAAAGCGAGAGCCATCTCTGACTGCCTTAGCTATACCTAGGGGTATCGATACCAAATACGTCAGAAAAAAGGTCCATAACCCAATGCTGATAGACACAGGTAATTTAGAGACCACTAATTGCCAAACACTTTGGTGTTGGTAGTAACTCTGACCCAAATCAAATTGTGCAAAACGTTTCAGCATCATGAAATAGCGCTCTACTGGCGGCTTATCAAAACCATACAAGGCCTTCACCTCAGCCAAACGCTCAGCATCCACTCCTTGGCGACCACGATAGTTGCTTCCACCACCAGAAGACTCCGCACCACTGACTGCTGCATCGCCCTTGCCTTTGAGTTCCAACATTAACTGCTCAACTGGGCCGCCCGGGACAAATTGCACCACAGCAAATGTCAGAGTTAAGACACCTAATAGAGTAGGAATCATCAAGAGCACACGCTTGAAAATATATGACCACATTTGCCCTTGCATTAACGCGCCCCCTCTTTCCACCAATTGAGCAGAATCCAAGATTCAGCGGTGAAATACAAAGGCGGTTCTGGATAGCGCATCTCCTTACGATACGCGATTCGGTGTGTTGGGTTGTACCACTGGGGAATGACGTAATAACTATTCCAAAGCACGCGGTCTAAGGCTCTAGTAGCCGCACGCAACTCTTCACGGGTTTGAGCTTTGACAACTGCATCCACTAAGGCGTCAACCACAGGGGATTGAACTCCAATCACATTGTCAGAGCCTTTTTCTTTTGCGGCCTGACTGCCAAAGCGATCCCACAATTCATTACCAGGGCTTTGTGAATCAGGGAAACGAATGGTGGTCATATCGAAATCGTATTCATCCATGCGTTTCTGATGTAAAGCAAAATCGCTTGTCCGAATATCCACCGCAATACCCAGCTTCTCTAAGTTACGAATATAGGATGACAAAACCCTCAAAAAGAATGGACCATCTTCGACCATCTCAAAACGAAATGGCTCGCCCTGCATATTTCGCAAGGCACCATCGCGGTACTGCCAACCAGCCTGAGCTAATAAATCACGCGCCTTGCGCAGGTTCTGGCGCAAGCTATCGGGCGAAGCGGTTGAGGGTGCTATAGGCATTGGATCAAAGACGGCGTCAGGCACCCACTTAGGGTATTGCGCTTTCAGGGGCTTCAGTAATTTCAATTCCGCTTCAGTAGGTTTACGAGGGCCATCGAAATTGGCGCTGAGATCGCTGTTCGTAAAGTAACTATTGATCCGACTGTATTGCTCAAAGAAGAGTTGGCGATTTAACCATTCAAAATCAAGCGCGTAACCCAAAGCTTGTCGTACCCGTGGATCCTGAAAAATCGGTCGACGTACATTCATTGCAAAACCTTGCATGCCTGCGCCATTGTGATTTAGAAACGCTTTCTTTTCTAGGGTGCCATCATTAAACCTGGGGCCCACATAACTCTTAGCCCAATTCTTAGCGCGGTACTCTACTAATGCGTCAAACTCTCCAGCCTTAAAGGCTTCTAAACGAACAGCATCATCACTATAGAGTTTGTAGTTCACGCGATCAAAGTTGTAAAAACCAACACGGACATTGAGTGGCTTACCACCCTGATCAGCCCAGTAATTAGGGTTACGTTTAAAGATCATGGTCTTGCCAGCTTTATAAGACTCGATCACATAGGGGCCACTTGCTATCGGGTGCTCAAAAGTCAACTTATCAAATGGAGTAATAGTGCCATCGGGTTTCTTACCCCAGTTGCGAGAGAAGATGGGCAAGGTACCTACCATCACTGGTAATTCAGGATTGCGATTCTTAAAGTCAAAGCGGATCACTCGATCCGAGACAACTACCGCCTGCTTCACGTCGGCATACACCGTTTTAAATTGTGGATTGGCAAGAGAGCTCATCAAGGTATCAAAGCTGTGCTTGACATCACCAGCCAAAATCGCATTACCATCTGAAAACTTTGCTTCAGGACGAATCCGAAACATCACCGACATCTTATCGGACGCCACTGCAATATCTTCTGCAATCAAACCGTAGGCACTAGAGACCTCATCCGCACTGCCCACCGCCAAAGACTCAAACATCAGCTGGGCGATACCAGGCGCAGTTACCCCACGTAGCGTAAACGGATTGAACTTATCAAAGCTAGTGCGACGATCGGGGTTAGGCAAAGTTAAGGTGCCACCCCTAGGCGCTTGGGGATTGACGTAATCAAAATGGCTAAATCCATCAGCGTATTTGGGTTTACCGTATTGAGCGATCCCCTGCGCACCATGAGCCGAATTCTGTGCTACCCCAGCCAGAAAGGCTAAGAGCAGCAAATTGGGGATTTGGCGGATGGCGGGGAGCATGGGCATATATGCAACAATTGTAGATAGCAAATCATATTTGAAGCAAAGGACACTATATGGGCTTTCTCGCTGGCAAAAAAATTCTGATTACCGGCCTTCTTTCTAACCGCTCTATTGCCTATGGTATTGCCAAGGCATGCCACCGCGAAGGGGCTGAACTGGCCTTTACCTACGTTGGTGAGCGCTTTAAAGACCGAATTGTCGATTTTGCTAAAGAATTCAATACCGAGCTGATTTTTGACTGCGACGTTGGCAGCGATGAGCAGATTTCCGCCCTTTTTCAGGATTTAGCTAAGACTTGGCCGCAGTTTGATGGCTTTGTTCATGCGATTGGCTTTGCACCACGTGAAGCCATTGCTGGCGACTTTTTAGAAGGTCTTTCTCGTGAAGGCTTCAAAATCGCTCACGACATCTCTGCTTACAGCTTCCCAGCAATGGCAAAAGAGGCTCTACCCATGTTGCGCGATAAATCTTCTTTGCTAACCCTGAGCTACCTCGGTAGTCTGCGCAACGTTCCTAACTACAACACCATGGGACTTGCTAAGGCCTCACTGGAAGCCTCGGTGCGCTATATCGCTGGCTCAGTTGGGCCTAAAGGCATTCGCGCTAACGGAATCTCTGCTGGCCCGATTAAAACGTTGGCTGCTGCTGGCATTAAAGGCTTCGGGAAAATTTTAGAAGCGGTTGAGAAAACTGCCCCCATGCGTCGTAATGTCACGATTGATGATGTTGGTAATACCGCCGCTTTCTTATTGTCTGATTTGGCGAACGGTATCACCGCTGAAATCATTTATGTTGATAACGGCTTTAGCCAAGTGGTTGGTGGAATGGAAGAAGTTTGATCGTTCCACTGCGCGAGGCCCTGAAGTTTTGGGCCAAGCTGGGCTTTATTAGCTTTGGCGGGCCCGCTGGACAGATAGCCGTCCTGCATCAAGAGCTTGTTGAGAAGCGTCGCTGGATTTCTGAGCGGCGCTTTTTACATGCGCTCAACTATTGCATGCTGCTACCAGGACCTGAGGCGCAGCAGTTAGTCACTTATATCGGCTGGCTGATGCATCGCACCTGGGGTGGTGTTTTAGCGGGCACTCTTTTTGTTTTGCCCTCTCTGCTTATATTAATCGGCTTGTCTTGGGTGTATCTCACCTTTGGCCAAGTTCCCTGGATTGCCGCAATCTTTTTTGGTATTAAACCTGCGGTCACTGCAATCGTCCTTCATGCTGCAGTACGCATTGGTAAGCGCACGATTCACAATCAAGTACTACGTTGGATTGCGCTCGCATCTTTTCTGGCGATCTTTGTTTTTAATTTAGCTTTCCCGATCATCGTTATCTTTGCTGCTTTGATTGGAGTCTGGGGTGGTAAACGCTACCCAGAATATTTTCAGCAAATCGCTGCTCACGACAAATTGAGTGAAGCCCATGCTCCCGCATTGATTAATGATCACACCCCTACCCCAGACCATGCCAAATTTTCTAAAAAGAAACTGGCACTGCATAGCTTGGTTGTTCTTACTCTCGGGTTAATTCCGTTTATTGCCCTGGCACTGATCTTTGGCTGGAAAACGCTTTACCCGCAAATTGCCTGGTTCTTCACTAAGGCCGCCTTCCTCACTTTTGGTGGCGCTTACGCAGTTCTGCCTTACGTATACCAGGGTGCAGTAGATCAATTTCATTGGCTCAGCGCCGGTCAGATGATAGATGGTTTAGCGCTCGGAGAAACTACTCCAGGACCACTCATCATGGTGGTAGCTTTTGTTGGATATCTTGCTGGCCATATTCAACATTTAATTGGTAATAGCAACCCGTTTTGGTTTGGCGTGCTTGGGGCCTGTGTTGCTACTTGGTTTACTTTTTTACCCTCCTTTTTTCTGGTACTAGTCGGTGGTCCACTCATCGAATCCACACATGGCAAGCTGAGTTTTACTGCACCCCTCACTGCCATCTCTGCAGCAGTGGTTGGCGTCATCGCTAATCTGGGGCTGTTCTTTGCGTATCACGTCTTTTTTCCACATGGTCTTGGTGGTTCAATCTCATGGATTTCGATTGTGATTACCTTGCTTGCAGCTTTGGCACTCTTTCAGTTTCAAAAAGGGGTGATTAGTGTCTTAACTGGATCAGCTCTGGCCGGCTTACTAAGCTATTTACTAGCAACTTTATTGATCTAAGTCCACTTTATCAGGGGCTGAAATTGGCATAATGGAACTTATGCGAATCGAACCCCAAACTATCACCCATCTCCAAGAATGGCTCGGTAAAACTGAGACCCTTCAAGATATCGTCACTGCAGCGCCTGTCAGAGCTTTATCAGCCACGCTCGATCGACCTGATGCTGCGCCCGTTGCAGGTAGCTTTCTGCCAGAGCTATGGCATTGGCTCTATTTTTTACCATGCGCCCTTCAATCAGAAATCGGACTCGATGGTCATCCAAAGCGTGGCGGCTTTTTACCCCCCGTACCATTGCCGCGACGCATGTGGGCTGGCAGTCGAGTTGAATGGTTAGCCCCACTGGCAGTTGGTGATGAAATTGAACGCATCTCCAAAATTGAATCCGTTACACACAAGGCGGGTCGCACTGGCGATCTCATCTTTGTATTAGTTAAACATACAATCTCTAATCAAAATGGCTTGGCCTTAGTTGAAGAGCATGACATTGTGTATCGCGATGCTCCCGGATCAGACGACAAGCCAGTTGCACCAACACCAGCTCCTACGGGAGCGACTTGGTCTAAAACAATTACTCCTGATGATGTTGTGTTATTTCGTTACTCAGCACTAACATTTAATGGTCACCGCATTCATTACGATCGCAAATATGTTACTGAAGTTGAGGGCTACCCTGGCTTAATTGTTCATGGTCCTTTAATTGCAACCTTATTGGTGGATCTTGTGCGACAAAGCATTCCAGCCTGCAAGTTAAAGAGTTTTGAGTTCCGCGCCATTCGCCCTACTTTTGACATCAATGTATTTAAAGTGAGTGCTAAGCCTGATTTGGAGAAAGATCCTTTTGGAAAAACGATCTCCATTTGGGCCGAAGATCATGAAGGCTGGCTCACCATGCAAGCCACTGCAGTTTTAGCTTAGGAAATTTTTACTCAATGACAACTCCACACTTATCTAAAACCTTAGCTACATTTGCTTCCGAATTAAAGATTGGCGCCATCCCCCAAGAGGTGATTGCGCGCACCGAAGATTTACTGGTAGATTGGTTTGGCTCTGCGATTGCCGGCAAAGGTTCACGCCCAGTAGAAACGATTACGCAGTTTGCGCAAAACATGGGTGGCTTTAATGCCGCTAATCCTGGTTCTGCTGAAATTCTGATTAGCCGCAAAAACTCAAGCCCTTTCTTAGCGGCACTAGCGAATGCCGCAGCTTCACATGTAGCCGAGCAAGATGATGTCCATAATGGCTCTGTCTTTCATCCCGCTACTGTGGTGTTTCCTGCAGCATTAGCAACGGCGCAAACGATTGGTGCCTCAGGCGAAGATCTTCTAGTAGCTGCTGTTGCCGGCTATGAGGTCGGCATTCGGGTCGGTGAATTTTTAGGTCGCTCACACTACAAGACATTTCACACTACCGGCACCGCAGGCACATTGGCTGCTGCCGCTGCAGTAGGTCGCCTGCTGAAACTGAACCCCACTCAAATGTTGCACGCTTTTGGTTCAGCCGGCACTCAATCCGCTGGCCTTTGGGAATTTCTGCGCGATGCCGCCGACTCCAAACAATTGCATACTGCGCACGCTGCCTCTGCTGGTTTGATGTCAGCCTACCTAGCGCAATCAGGCTTTACTGGTGCCGAACATATTTTGGAGGGCAAACAAGGTTTAGCGGCTGGTATGTCGAGTGATGCAGACCCTAGTAAGCTGATTGATCGATTGGGTATTCGCTGGACCATTACTGAGACGAGCTTTAAATATCATGCCTCGTGTCGTCACACTCACCCTGCCGCAGATGCCTTATTACAAGTGATGTTGGCCCATCAACTCAAGCCCAGTGATATCGCTAAAGTAGAAACCTTGGTTCATCAGGGCGCAATCGATGTGCTTGGCCCAGTGACCGATCCTACGACTGTGCACCAATCTAAGTTCTCTATGGGAACTGTGTTAGCCCTCATCGCCCATTATCAATTTGCAGGTCTGCAAGAATTTGAGCAACACTTTCATGATCAAGCCATTTGCGCATTCCGTGATCGCGTCACCATGATTTTAGATCCCGAAGTGGATGGAGCCTACCCTCAACGCTGGATTGGCAAAGTCAAAGTCTATTTAAATAGTGGCGAGGTTTTAGAAGGTCGCGTTGACGAACCCAAAGGCGATCCCGGCAATACTCTCAGTCGCACTGAAATTACCGATAAGGCCATGCGTCTAGCGGCATTTAGTGGCGGCGCAAGCCCAAATGAGATGAGCGCTGCAATTGAGCGCTTGTGGAATATCCGCAAGGAGTCCAAGATAGGTCTCTTGATATCCTAAATCTCAGTTGCTGATTCTTTCATTGCCTCACATTTTATAAAGCCACAGACATGAATCCACTTGATACCCCAATCGGCTTTAGCAGTACTTTCTTATTCGTTCCGGGGACACGCCCAGAGCGATTTGCTAAAGCACTCGATAGTGGTGCCGATGGCGTCATCATTGATTTAGAAGATGCAGTTGCCCAGGAAGACAAAGAATCTGCCCGCGCAGCAATACGTGCGGCTTGGCCTTCATTTACTGCAGAACAAAAAAAGCGTCTAGTGATCCGCTCGAATTCTCCTGGTAGTCATTTTTATGCGGCAGACCTCATCCTGATCCAAGAATTGGATGCAGCTTGCTTACTCATTCCAAAAAGTGAGTCTCTCGATCAAATCAATGGCGCAGCACAAATCCTTCCAAACACCGCCATCATTCCGATGATTGAGACTGCCATCGGTCTTGAACGCCTCAATGAAATCGCTAATTCTGAACAAGTATTGCGCTTGGCCTTAGGTAATATTGATTTGCAAGCGGACTTAGGCATGGTTTGTGACGCACAAGAAACTGAACTACAAACTGCGCGCTTTCAGATTGTGCTGGCCTCACGCTTGGCCCAGATCGCCCCTCCAATTGATGGGGTTACTCCCTCTACTGATAATATTGAGCGAATCACAGATGATGCGGAGCGTGCCAAAAGAATGGGCTTTGGTGGAAAGTTGTGTATTCACCCAAAGCAGGTTTCCTTGGTGAAGGACTCCTTTATGCCTACTGCTGCAGAGGTTTCTTGGGCTCATCGGGTCATCGAGGCTGACAAGGCATCTAAAGGCGGTGCAGTGAAGTTAGATGGCCGCATGATTGACCGTCCCGTCGTCTTATTGGCCCAAAGGACTCTGGCGATTGCTGGTAAACCCTAAAACCGATAGTATTCAATAGTGGCAAAATTAGCCTGCATCACACATTAACGGAGACTTAAATGAAAATAAAGAAAACCCTCTTTGCTGGAATTGCTGCAGTTGTCAGCGCCAGCACTTTATTGGGTAGCAATATTGCATCTGCTCAAAAGGATTGGCCTACTAAATCAGTTCAATTGGTTGTTCCATTTGCAGCTGGCGGCCCAACTGACACTATCGCACGCTTAATTGCAGTGCCAATGGGTCAGGCCTTAGGTCAAACAGTAGTAGTAGAGAACGTGCCTGGCGCTGGCGGCACAATTGCCTCCACCAAAGTAGCTCGCGCAGCTCCAGACGGCTACACCATCTATATTCATCACATGGGTATGGCAACAGCAAATGCGCTGTATGACAAACTCCCATACGACCCAATGACTAGCTTTGAGTACATCGGCCAAGTTGCTGACGTGCCAATGGTGTTGCTCGGTAAAAAAGATTTGCCAGCCAATAACTTTAAAGAGCTTGAGGCTTACATTAAAGCCAATGGTTCAAAAGTAACGATGGCTAATGCGGGTCCAGGTGCTGTATCACAGCTATGCGGTCTATTGTTTCAAAGTCGTATGGGTGTTCGGTTGACCAATATTCCTTACAAAGGAACTGGCCCTGCTTTGACTGATCTCTTAGGCGGTCAAGTTGACCTATTGTGCGACCAGACAACTCAAACTATTCCTTATATCAAGGATGGTCGCGTGAAAGCATTTGGCACGACCACGATGAAGCGTTTGCCTGCAATTCCTAATGTTCCAACTCTGAACGAACAAGGTCTCAAAGGCTTTGAAGTTAAAGTTTGGCACGGCGTGTATGCTCCAAAAGGCGTTCCGCAACCAATCTTGGACAAAATCAATGCTGCACTCAAGAAGGCATTGAATACTCCTGATGTGAAGAAGCGTTTGGATGATGCCAATATTGATATTGTGTCAATGGATAAAGTATCCGCTAAAGGCCTCAAAGATCACCTTGATAAAGAAATCAACATCTGGGGTCCAGTCATTCGTAAAGCCAATATTCCAGATTAATTCCGGAATAGCGGTAAATAAAAAAGCCAGCGAATCTCTGCTGGCTTTTTTGTTACCTAAAATTGAGAGATGTATCGATTAATTAGCTCGCTACTCAACCCGCTCTAAACAGATGGTTTGACCGGACTCTCTCAAGACGCTTCTGATAAATTGCATTCGGGATTGTTAGCAAGGCCCAAATAGCTAAGAAAGGATCTAAAAGATAGTCCCAGAGGTTGGCGGATTCATGCCAATGGGCTGCCCACGCAATAATCGCAAAGGACAGAATCCAAACGCCCTTAGTCCAGCCAGCAAGGCCACACACTATGGCAAAGAAAATGGTGGCGATTAAAAGACCAATGGAACCATAACCCCAAGCGTAGGGATCGAGCATTCCAAGACCTAGCGCTAAGGGATAAAACGCAATCGCAATTAATACCACCGGTACCTTAAATCCAAGCGGTGTTTTTTTAGCAGAAGGTAGGACGGAGCTCCACAGTAAAAGCATAGTCACAACACTCAGCTCACCCGTAACACCTCGAACATAGGCAGCCAAAGGTAACTCAAGCGACATTCCTAGTGGCCAGAAAAATAAGTTTACTAACAACAAGAGCATAAGCAGGCGAATTGCAAATGGAATTTCTTTCGAAGATAGTTTTTGCGAAAGAATAATGAGCACTACCGCACAGTTAAATGACATCTCTAGAAGAGCGATCAATTGTAAATAAGGAGTCATCATTGCACTTCCTTTTCTTTAGGGCTGCTAGCGGCATGCTTAAACCAGGTCGCTGGAAAATAAACATGCTTAATCTTTGTTCTATTCCAGGTATAGGCAAGATGAGCATCTTCACCACTCGCAGAAATTAAATACGGATAGGAAAATTCTCGATGCTGATCATTGATTAAAGACGCATCTTCCTCGAGCACCTGCACTACCTGCCATTGAAGGGAGCTTGGTTCACGCATTACCATCACCAATCGATAGCGCGCTGACTCGATGTTATTCAAGACCATCAATCTCGTTCCATTAGCTAAAGTGAGTGCAGCAAGGGCAGAATTGGGATTCGGAATCTCCAGGTCTTTTGTTGTCGTCCAAGATTGTCCAGCATCTTTGGTTTCACTTGAAGGGATCTGCTTTGGCTGAGAACTGGATCGAGTTTGGCGAAAGAAAGCCTGTGCCTCTTGTGGGTCATCAGCAAAAACTACCGGCTGAATTGCACCCCTACCCGAACTCATGCGTCGCTTATCGATCACCTGACTCGCATCGATTCTCAGAAACTCACCAAAACGAGCAATCCATTCGTGATATGCCGGTAAACCCAGCCGCCCATCTACAAATGAGATGGCTGGTGACTTTACTAAGGTACTTAAATTAATTAGTGGGGAGCTGATTAAACGCTGAGGTTGACCCCAAGTTAAGCCCTCATCATCTGAAATCATTGAAGAGATTGAACTGCCAGCCCAACCTCCAATAGAAACCGTTACGAAAAATAATTGCATGCGGCCATCGGCCATTCTGACTGGAACAGGATTACCTAACTTAGCAATGTAGCGAGACAGGCCTTTTTCAGCACTAACGCGATCCACCACAACTGTTGGGGCACTCCATCGAGATGCCTGCGAATCAAAAACAGATGTATTGATGACTACGTCTGGAGCACCTTCTCGACTGCCCGCAAACCAGAAGGCTCTCACCGCACCATCCTTAAGCGCAATTAAAGAGGCGGCATGCACTGAAGGAGCTCCAGTGTCAGGTAACCAATCTGTCAGCAGGCTGGACTGAACATGCTTTAATGATTTTAATGGCGCAGTATTTTTCAGCACCTTGACTTGCTTAGTATCCTCCGTTAACTCCGATGCATCATCAAGTTGATTGACATTATTTATTGGGTAATTACTTGCAAACGGCGCCCATACTGGGCGACTGTCAATGTGAAGAAAACCCAGCACCGAGGCAAGCAATAAAAAACAAAAGGCGATCACGCGACTCATCGACAAGCATCCTTACCCACTAATGGCAATGCAATTTTTGTGGGAGTAGAAATTAAATATTCATTCACAAACAGGTGCTCTCCAATTTGACCCTTGAGTATCGCCTGAATTTCTGCATCAGAATGGCGCGCTCGCATCTCCATTCGCTTACCCACTATCTTGCAAGAGTCACATAGCGCGGGCTCTACACCAATAGCTGACTGCACCGCTACCAGTGGGTAACTTTTAGTTAGCAAATCAATTTGACTGGCATCCTTCGCAAAATAGCCATGCAATATTGCCCCAGGTAATAAGAGTCGATACTCTTCATCCTTAGCGCGATAGTCGCAAGGTACCCAAACATCTTTTCCGGCAAGGTCTTGAATAGTCGCTTGCGAGTACCGACCCAAGGAACCCTCGAGAGGTGATAAGCCACTAGTAAGTGCGCAATAGCAAAGAAAGCAGCCCGCTAAAGCGATTGCCTTACTTCGATTGCGATTCAATATACCAAGCATTACTAGTGCTATCGCGGCTCCCATAAAAACCCAATGCCAAGGGGAATAACTCCAGATGCCGGACTGGCCCAGGAAGTTTGACAGCTGTAAATTACCACCTACCCAAACAAGCGCAACAAGTAATAGCAACTGCAGTAGCAATGCAACCCGAAATCCCCATGCAGGCAATCGATCCCAATGCAATGCGATCACAGTAGCAAATGCTGGCATCACTGGAAGTAGATATCGCCCCGAGCGCTGACTTGGCAAACTAAACACAATAAAAAAGGCTAAGACTAACAGCAGTAAAAGGCTCTCTTCAAGAGACATAAAACGCCGCTCTCGCCAACATTGAATCAATGCAGAAATCAACACGAAGATAAATAGTCCGGCATTAGCCAAAGTCGTTAAAGCCAGCATCCAAACACTATCGCCACCCCGCACTAAATCTAATAAATAGTTAGAGCTGCGCGCTTGAAACTTACCAGCATTCTCACCTAGAACAAATTCTTTCCAAACTGCTTCAGGGAAAGGATCTAGCGCAAACCACAGCGCAAATACGCCCAAAGCTAGAACTGCAATCAATAAGACTTTGTATAGGTCTTGCAATAAGACCTTGGGGATATTCCATTCACGCCAGCGCCAGTAAAACAAGCCCAAAGCAAATGCAGCGGGAACGATGTAGGCAAAAGACTTTGACAGCAAGGCCATACCAAAAGAGGCACCTGCCAATACAGGAAAGAAAAACTTTGAATCAAAAGCGGCTTTACCCCAATATAAGAGTGCAAAAAAGGGCAAGCTTAGCCAAAATACTTCGGGGGGGTCTGTCAGGAACGGACGTCCGTAGCGGTAAGTTGCAAAAAAGGAAAGCCATACTAAAGCCGCCAATAAGCCAGTCTGCCGCCTACCGCTAAAGCGAGAGACAGCCAAAAATAAGAAAAATGCGGTTAAGCCGGTATATATAACACTGGGCCAACGCAGCGAGAAGAGTGTCCAGTCGCTTCCCCAGGCGGTACTAGCAATACCCTCCCAAAACACCAAGGGAGGCTTAGTATTTTTAATGCCATCCATTTCGGACTGAAGCGGTAACCAAGCCCCAGCATCCGCGGTCATTCGGACAATATGCATATAGGGATATTCATCCCCATTCTTCGGAGCAAAGCGACTATCTAAACCATATAGGTAGGTAAATACACCTAGCAGTAGGATGAAAATGGCATTTCGGTAGGTAAATGAGCCTTGCATATTGCTAGTTTATAGGTCTTGGAGTGGAATACTAAAAAACTAACAAGGTCGATACCCTCATTTTTGGTTCTGAGCTTATTGAAAATCAGTCTAAGTAAAACCACTAATCCCATCCCCATCTGATTAAGATAGAGTTCATCAGCAGTATCCTAAGAACGGTTGTATGTAAGACGGAGATAATCCCTATGCAAGTGAAGTATATAAAACCCATTTTGGTGACTAGCGCCCTCATTGGCCTGAGCCAGTGGAGCGGACTCGGCTTTGCCCAAAACGCTGACCAACTATATAAACGTGGACTTGCTGCTACCTGCGCCAATTGCCACGGTACAGATGGCAAAGGCGTTGTGGATGGCGGCATGCCACTAATTAATAATCTCACTAGCGAACAAATGCTCGCCAAGCTAAAAGCTTATAAGTCTGGAGCATTAGAAGGCACCATCATGCCTCAACTAGCTAAAGGCTATTCCGACGAACAACTCACCACTATTGCCAATCAACTTGGCAAGAAACAATAAGGAGGCGCTATGGATCGTCGACATTTTATAGGTCAGAGTGCTGCAGCAGTTGGTCTGCTTGCAGGTCTTTCAAGCCAAACTAAAGCGGCTAATTTACAAAAAGCAGAAATCTTAGTCATTGGTGGCGGATATGGTGGCGCTACCGCCGCTAAATACTTGCGACTCTTCTCCAATAACACCGCTAGAGTGACTCTGATTGAGCCCAACACCTCCTTTGTCTCCTGCCCAATGTCTAATTTGGTCATCGGCGGATCACGTACGATCGCTGAAATTACCTCACCATATGACACCCTCAGCAAGCGCCATGGGATCAAGATTATTCAAGATAGCGTCAGTAGCATTGATCCAGATAAAAAGACGGTGACACTCGCTTCCGGAAAAACTTTGCGCTACGACAAAGCCATTGTGTCTCCAGGTGTCTCAATGAACTTTAAAAGCATTGAAGGCCTTGCTCAAGCCAATAAAGAAGGTGTAACGCTACAAGCTTGGAAAGCCGGTCCAGAGACTGTTGCCTTACACAAGCAACTCGCTGCTATGCGTGAAGGCGGTACTTTTGCAATCAGCATCCCAGAAGCTCCTTATCGTTGCCCTCCTGGACCCTATGAGCGTGCATGTCAGGTAGCAAACTATCTTCAGCAGCACAATCCTAAGGGCAAGGTATTGATTTTAGATGCCAACCAAGATGTAGTTTCCAAGGGCGCCTTGTTCAAGAAAGTTTGGGCTGAGCAATATGCTGGAATGATTGAGTACCGTCCGAAGAGCAATGTAGTTGGCGTTGATGCGAAAACCAAAACACTCAGACTCGAAGTTGAAGATGATGTGAAGGCTGATGTATTGAATGTCTTACCGCAAATGGCTGCTGGTGAAATCGCCATCAAAACCGGATTAGCGAATTCCAATGGTCGCTGGGCGAATGTCAACTTCCTCAACTTTGAATCAACAGCACGCAAAGATATTCATGTGCTAGGTGACGCGATTCAGATTGCACCGTTAATGCCTAAATCTGGTCACATGGCTAATCAACATGCCAAAGTCGCAGCAGCAGCAATCGTTGCAGAATTGAATGGCTGGGAAATCAATCCAGCGCCAGTTCTGACAAATACCTGCTACAGCTTTGTGAATAACCGAGAAGTCGTGCACGTTGCCAGCGTCCATCAATACAATGCCGCAGAAAAAACATTCAAGACCGTTCCTGGTTCTGGAGGCTTATCACCTGCACCTTCTATTCTTGAGGGTATTTATGCTTGGGGCTGGGCGCATAACATCTGGGCAGATAGCTTGGGTTAAAAGTATTTACGCTCATTAAAAAAAGAGGCCTCGACCTCTTTTTTTAATATCTACAGCGATTTACCCATCTCCATGATTCGCTTGCGTCTTCGATTGCTGATAAACAAGAAAGTAATCGCCACTACTGGGGCGGCGATAGCGGCAATAATTTCTGGATGAATAGCAAGACCAGCCTCTTTGCCACCTTTAGCTATATAGGCGAGCAAACTCACTGCATAGTAAGTCAATACCAGTACGGATAGACTCTCCACGGTTTCTTGTAATCGTAATTGCAAGCGGGCTCGTTGATCCATGCTAGCCAGTAATTTTTGTGTCTGCTCTTCATTTACAAATTCAATACGCGTTCTCAAAGTTTGAGTTGTCCTTGAGATTCGGTCAGATAATTCTTTTAATCTACGTTGAGTCCAAATACAGGTTCCCATCGCCGGCTGAAAACGTCGATCCATAAACTCGGAGAGGGATTGCACGCCCGGAATCGCAGACTCTGCTAGCTCGTATAGGTTTTTATTCAGTAATTGGCTATAAGCCTCAGATGCGGTAAAGCGCAGTCCGTATCCGGAAATCCATTGCTCGGCTCGTGAGGCTAGATTAGAGAGTTCACCTAAAAACTGGCCATCTTTTTCGGTATGTACCCCTGACTCAGTTTGCAATTGAGAAATGTTTTTAGATAAATCCGCCAATTCCGACTCTGCGGTTCTGAGTGGCATAGAAAGGCTCTTCGCTACCGGAAAAGCAATCATAGCCGCCATCCGATAAGTTTCAGCTTCAGCAATTGCACGCGCAACACGACCAGCCTGCCGTGATCCCAAAATATCGTGGGGAATAAAGTAAGAAATAAAGCCATCTTCATCTAAGCGTAAATCTGTCCATAACTGAGCCTTCTTGCTCGATAAGATGTAACTACCTAGTACGGTATTCCCGCTAAAGATGGAAGATACCTCTTGAGCTTCTGTAAAGAGGGTGCGATGCTCAAATGCGAGATCTAACGCAGAAATTCTTTCGCCGCCAGCCTCAACAATAGTTGGGCAGCCCAAGCTTTGAAGTAATACATCCAAACTCTTTTCCAGAGCGAGGCGTGACTCCAGTAACGGTCCAGTGATTTTGATGGGATTACGTGTAATGGCCGCAATGGTTGCAAACTCGCCATGCAACTCCCATTTAATCAACACCCTCTCTGGCTCCGGCGCCAGGGTCAACATCTTAAAGGAGTGATCCTGCTGATGATCATTAGAAATGCCTAAGGCGACGCTAAGCTTTTGAATCCACTCAATTTGAGTCTGACGAGAACTTGCATCAAGCAAAAAAGATTGTGATAACACTCTTTCATTTGGCCAGAGCGCAATGGGTGGGCGCGCATGCACTTCTTCGTGCAATTGTTTTCGAGCGGGATGGTCGTAAGGTTTCATGGGGCTTGATTTAGATGGCTACGCTTAAACTATACGCCAGCAGCATTCTCCTGAGATTTGTATGGATGAACACCCCGATTTAGGCAGTTGCGAACATAGTCTATGCTGGTGCGTAAGGCGTAATAATCGCTAGACATACTTTTAGAGACTTTTAACTGTAGTGCCTGGTACTCTAGTAAATCCAACTTCATCAGATACTCGTTCTTCACTTCTGGCAGAAAATTTTCAGTTAACTCTTGCTCGTAGCTCTTTAGAGTGCCATACAACTTATCAATTTTTCGCTTCATGCGTTTATTACGATAGCCCGGCAAAGTCAGTAAGACAGGATATGCCACAGCACAAAATGGCAGCAATACAAAAATCAAGCGATTGATCAGTTCTGCTAACCAAAAAGGGAAATAGAGCATTAATAATGGCGAGCCATTTTTTTCATAATGCAAGGCCACAGGGCTTTGTGCAAGTCCTGTATTTTTAAAAGAAGGGAATTCGCCATGCTCTGCAAAGAAGCTTGCTTGACCGTTAATCTCGCGTGCAGCTTCTAAAAATAAAAATTGGAGCGCCGGATGCATTCTGTCATCGATCAATAAATTGGTAGTTGAAGCCATCAACTTAATATCTCTAGGAGGAAAGTTCCGCGCCAAGCTAAATGCACCTGCAGGGACATTCAGTATTTGCATATATGGCAGCAACCGCGCATACGCCTCAGCTCGATCAAAGGCAACTAAATGTAAGTTGGGATCCTTTAGTAATTTCTGGACATTCGGGGCTTCATAAGCATCCACAATGAACACCGCATCGATCTCGCCTTTTTGCAAAGCGTCAACCGATTGAGTATTAGAGAGATTTAGAAAATGAGATCCTTCCTCAAAGCCATTCGCTTTTAGGATATGCATTGCTTGAGCATAAGTTCCGCTCCCCTTCAAACCAACTGACATTCTGGAATTCAGAAAGAAAGTGGCGCGAGCTTTAATGGACTGAAAATCATCCACCTTAATCTCTGGACCACGATAAAATAACCAAATTGGGTCATAAGAAATTGTGCCAAGCGACTCAACCCCAGTAACCTCATGAGGATTAAATGCGCCTGCTTGCACGAAGGCGGCCTGAACTGGATCCTGACGATCAACTAAGTGCGCCACATTTTCCTCGGCACCCTTTGTTGGGAGCAATTCAAGAGTAATACCTTTTTTATCAAAAAAAGCAGCGTACTTTTTTCCTAAAACGTCATAGGAGCCGCCGGACTGGCCAGTTGCCATCACCACATGTCTTGGTGGTGGTGGATCGGCGTACCACCAAACTCCAAGCAAGATCACCAAAAGAATGGCCAAGATAGGCCAAGCCTCTCTCAGGAACTGAGCAAAATCACCCAACTTCTCCTGAGCAGTCTCGTATAGTCCGAGATAGGTTTCTTTAATGTCTTGTTTGATACTTCCCATGGAAGGCCAATCAGCAAATATGTCAAAAGCTAATGATAATGTGCTTATTGCCCTCCAGAAAAGACTCTGCTCATGCTAACCCTCCGAAAAGCTCAAGACCGTGGCTACGCCGATCATGGCTGGCTTAAAAGCTTCCATTCCTTCTCTTTTGCGGGCTATCACGACCCCCGATTTATGGCTTGGGGCAATTTAAGGGTGATTAATGAGGATCGGGTAGCAGCAGGCATGGGTTTTGGGAAGCACGGCCACCGCAACATGGAAATCATCAGCTATGTTTTGTCTGGTGAATTAGCACATGAAGACAGCATGGGAAATATCAAAGGCATTCCACCTGGTGACGTACAACGCATGAGTGCCGGAACTGGAGTCACCCATAGCGAGTTCAACCATGCCAATGATCAAACTACCCACTTCCTCCAAATATGGATAGAACCCAATGTCATGGAAATCCCGCCAAGCTATGAGCAAAAATCTATTCCGCCCTCAGAAAAGCAAAACAAACTCTGCTTGATTGCATCGCCAGATGGATCGGGGAATGCTGTCAAAATTCATGCGGATGCCCGGGTATATGCTGGTCTTTTTGATGGTCACCAGTCCCAAACAGTGGATCTCGATTTACAGCGTAAGACCTATGTACATCTGATAAGAGGCTCTCTACAGGTCAACGATATACTTCTAACAAGTGGCGACGCACTACTAATAGAGAATGAAAAAAGCCTACTCATTGGTGATGCCAAAGATGCTGAGGTCTTGGTGTTCGATCTCAGTAGTTAATAAAAAGGGTATCGACTGCCATCCATATACTCTCAACCTAAATACATAAGATGAAAATATGAGTCAATACGTAGCCGTTATCGGCACCGGCACCATGGCCGCAGGAATTGCAGCTGGCTTCATCTCTTACAGCGTCCCTGTTGCGATTCTAGGAAGAAGTAAAGAGAAGTCCAGTAACTGCCTAAGGAAAGCCATTGAGCTAGCCTTCAAGATTGGTTTGCACGGTGAAAATGCTTCGCTTGATGCTGCTACCATCGAGGCGGCTCAAGTGAGCACTACCATGGAAGGTTGGGAGGCATGGAGTAAATGCTCTTGGGTGATTGAAACCGTTGCCGAAAATTTGGAATTAAAGCAACAAATTTTTTCCTACCTTGATGACAAAGTCCCGGCCGATATCCCGATCGGTAGCAATAGCTCTGGCTTTCCAATCACCAAAATCTCTGCCGGCCTGAAAACTGCTAACAGGATGATGGGAGCCCATTACTTTATGCCGGCAGAGATTGTTCCATTGGTTGAGATTGTGATGGGAGAAAAAACGGATCCCGCTTTTTCTGAAAGAGTGTGCCAAATTTATAAAGCTATCAACAAAAAACCGGTGCTGGTTAAAAAAGACATTCCTGGTTTTTTAGCTAATCGGATTCAACATGCACTAATGCGTGAAGCACTATCACTTGTGCAAGAGGGTATTGCAAGCCCAGAGGACATTGATGATGCAGTACGTTTTAGCTTTGGTTTTCGCTATGCCGCCGTTGGGCCCATGACCCAAAAAGAAATCTCAGGGTGGGACGGAATGGCAAATGCAGCAAGAGAAATCTACCCCTCCCTCTCCAATGTCACCTCCTTGCCACCAAAAGTAGTACAACTTATGGCGGAAGGAAAGACTGGCATGAAGGCCGGCGAGGGCTTCAGAAAATGGACCCCGGAAGAAATTGAGCAGACCTCGCATTCGTATTCAAAAAGGTTGAGGGCAGCCTTTGATGTACTCAATATGGACTAACAAATAAAATATATCTATTGAAAGTATTAAATGATTGAAACATCTGGAAAAAAATTAGCTGGGCCAATTATTCGCCTACATCCTAACGATAATATTGTTGTTGCCCGTATAGATATTGGCATTGGTGAAAGCGTCCCTAGCGAAAATTTGACTAGTCGTAGTCAAGTACCTGCCGGCTACAAAATCGCCGCAAAGAAAATATTGAAGGGTGAGCCTATCCTTAAATACAACGTAACTGTGGGCTTTGCTAATGCTGATATTGAAGCTGGCATGATGGTCCATAGTCATAACACTGAGTTTCGTGAATTTGATCGTGACTATGCCTATGCCAGTGAATACAAGCCCACTAACCTTCTTCCAGAATCTGAGCGTGCAACATTTGAAGGTTATGTACGCGCTAATGGAAAAGTAGGTACGCGTAATTTCATTGGCATTCTATCAACCGTCAATTGCTCTGCAACGGTGGTCAATAAAATTGCTGACTGGTTCACGCCCGAGAGGTTGAAAGACTACCCCAATATCGATGGTGTAGCTGCCTTTAGTCACAGTATCGGCTGCGGCATGGAGATGAGTGGTGAGCCAATGCAACTGCTACGCAGAACGATGGCGGGTTACGCGCAACATCCTAACCTAGCTGCAGCTCTCATCATCGGCTTAGGTTGCGAGCGTAATCAGTTGAAAGGATTGATGGAGCAAGAAGCATTGCAAGAAAACTCTACTTTGCATACTTTCATCATGCAAGAAACTGGTGGCACACGTAAAACTATTGAAGCTGGCATTGAAGCTGTCAAAGCACTTCTTCCAGAAGCCAATAAAGTAAAACGTCAAACTGTTTCTGCGAGCTATTTATGTGTTGGTTTGCAATGCGGTGGATCAGATGGATTTTCTTCCATTACTGCAAACCCCGCCTTAGGTGCTGCAATTGATATCTTGTCGCGCCATGGTGGCACAGGTATTCTTTCCGAAACACCCGAGATTTATGGGGTTGAGCACACCCTCACCCGTCGTGCAGCAAGCAAAGCCATTGGTGAAAAACTGATTCAACGGATTCGTTGGTGGAAAGATGAGTACTCCGTTGGTCGTGATGTACAGATCAATGGGCAAGTGAGTCCCGGCAACCAAATTGGTGGCCTTGCCAACATCTTTGAAAAGTCACTCGGCTCTTCTATGAAAGGCGGTACTGGACCTCTGATGGAGGTCTATCGATATGCAGAGCCAGTCACAGCCAAAGGTTTTGTATTTATGGATACGCCTGGCTTTGATCCCGTCTCAGCAACCGGTCAAATTGCAGGTGGGGCAAACCTAATTGCTTTCACTACGGGACGCGGCTCCATGTTTGGCTCTAAACCAGCACCTTGCATTAAGCTTGCTACTAATACACCAATGTATCAAAGACTAACTGAAGACATGGACATTAATTGCGGTGAGATCTTAGATGGCACGGTTTCGGTTCAAGAGATGGGACAACGCATTTTTGAACTCTTTCTCAGGACAGCCTCTGGAGAGGCTTCTAAAAGCGAATTATTGGGTTTGGGTGATTATGAATTCGTGCCCTGGCAAGTGGGCGTCATGAGCTGATTAAAGAATCCCCCTCACGCTAGCGATCAGCGGGCATCTAGCCCGCTTTTTCTTTACCCAAAAGAAACTAGAAATCAATGCTAGGGACTGTAGAATTAATACTATTGAATTAATCAGGACTTCATTAGGCTTATGAAATTCAGGGACTACTATGAAACACTCGGTGTCGCGCGGGGCGCCACTGAAGCAGAAATTAAAGCAGCCTACCGAAAGTTGGCGCGCAAATATCACCCAGACGTAAATAAAGAAGCTGGGGCAGAGGCTCAATTTAAGGAAGTTGGCGAAGCCTACTCCGTTCTCAAAGATACTGAAAAGCGTGCTGCTTACGATCGCATGGGCGCTAACTGGAAAAATGGCCAAGACTTCACGCCTCCACCAAACTGGAACGAGGGATTTGAGTATTCTGACAGTAACTTCGGTGGCGGGCACGCTGGGTTTGGCGGTGGCTACGAGGGTGATCAAAGCGAATTCTTTGAGTCTCTCTTTGGCAGAGGACGCCATACTCAAGGTGGACGAGGTGGCAACCCCCGTCAAGGTATGAACTTGAAAGGTCAAGATCATCATGCCAAGATACTGATTGATCTTGCAGATGCATATAACGGTGCAAAACGAACTATCGCCCTGCATATGCCTACGCAAGATGCCAACGGCCATGTCAGCACCCAAGAACGCAAGCTCGATGTCAGCATTCCGAAGGGCATTAAGGCTGGACAAAATCTACGCTTAGCTGGTCAGGGCGGCCCAGGTATGGGCTCTGGTGATGCAGGTGATCTGTATCTTGAGATTGATTTCCATCCCAATCCCATTTATCGCGTAGATGGCAAAGACGTTTATCTTAATTTACCGCTGGCCCCATGGGAAGCAGCGCTTGGAACCACTGTCAATATTCCGACCCCTGCAGGCTCAACTTTAGAACTCAAGATTCCGGCGGGCACAGCAGCCGGCCGCAAGATGCGACTCAAAGAGAGGGGTATCCCTAGCAAAGAGGCAGGCGATCTATACGTAGTGCCAACCATTGCTTTACCCAACGCCGAAACAGATGCACAAAAAGAAGCTTATCAAGCACTGGAGAAAGCTTTTGATTTCAAGCCCAGAAACCATTTGAAAAGATGATGAATATGACACAAACACAAATCACCTGGATTACAGGCAGCGTTGTTGAGGAGGAAGTGCACATGAGCATTGTGGAAATTTCACAAGCAACGCGCGCACCAGAGGATCTCATCATGTCCTGGGTATCCGAGGGTGTTCTCAGCCCTGTGGGCTCATCCCCAGAGGACTGGCGCTTTAGCGGAGAGTCTCTTCAGCGCGCAAAGACTGCTGCTCATCTGACCCATGATCTAGAGCTCAATACTCCTGGAGTTGCTTTAGCGCTAGATCTTCTAGATGAAATCAGTCGCCTTCGCAATCAGCTAGTTCGTGAAAAATAGTCTAAGTCCCCGAGAGACTTAGTAACGATGTACTGTGTAATTTAGGATAAAAAATAAATGCTCGCATTGCCCTGTATTGAAATTGAAACCGCTCCCAATCCAAACGCTGCTGTCATTTGGCTTCATGGACTAGGGGCTGATGGCAATGACTTTGTACCCATCATTCCCCAACTCAATCTTTCCGAGTGCCCTGCTATTCGATTTATTTTTCCAAGCGCGCCTTCTATGGCTGTCACCGTTAATGGTGGCTACGTGATGCCAGCTTGGTATGACATTACGGGGAGAGCTATTAACGACCGCGAGGATATTGCTGGCATTCACAAATCAGCAACAGCGATCTCGGAATTAATTGAACGAGAGACAAGTCGTGGCATTGCCTATGAAAAAATTGTTTTAGCTGGCTTCTCGCAGGGCTGCGCTATGTCTCTGCAAGTAGGGCTGCGCTTTCCACATAGATTGGCTGGCATCATGGCGCTGTCAGGCTATTTACCTCTAGCAAATTCACTGGCACTCGAGAGTAGCGAGGACAATAGCAAGACTCCTATTTTTATGGCGCATGGCGTTTGGGATGGCGTGATCACCCTAGAGCGCGCAGAAGCTTCAGCCGATACCCTAGAAAAATTAGGTTATCAGGTGGACTGGAATACCTATCCAATGGAACACGCTCTTCATCCAGATGAGCTGGTAGATATCTCCAGATTTTTGACTAGGGTATTGAGCAAGTCATAACCCACGCTGCATTGAACATTGGGGATTAGGACTGCAATTACATTAAGATTCTGAGCGACTTAAGAGTAGCTCCCAGCGCTGTAATTTGATGTCTAGATCGGCAGTGATTTCTGACAAGCGCGCTTGCATGCTCGCCGCTAATTCAGGTTCGTTCTTGTAGAGATCTGGATTACTCATGGCGATCCCAATATCAGCCTGCTCTGTCTCCAGAGTTTCAATCTGTAAAGGCAGGGCTTCTAATTCCTGTCGCTCTTTACCATTGAGCTTGCTCACCCCAGTTTTTACGGCAGCGGGTTTTGATTCAACTTTTGCCTCTGGTTTTGTTTCTGGCTTTAATTCGGATTTCTCAGCTGCCTTAAGGCCGCCATTAGCTGCACGAATCTTATCTGAGCGCGCCTTCTGAATCTTCCAGTCTTCGTAACCACCTTCATATTCTCGCCAAAATCCATCGCCCTCATTAGCAATGATGCTGGTAACCACGTTGTCCAAGAAGTAACGATCATGGCTGACCAAGAACACGGTGCCCTTATAGTCTTGAAGCAATTGCTCAAGCAAGTCTAGGGTATCAATATCCAAGTCATTAGTTGGCTCATCCAAAACCAAGACGTTTGCAGGGCGTGCGAATAAGCGTGCCAACAATAAGCGGTTGCGCTCGCCGCCAGACAAAGTGCTTACAGGCGAATTAGTACGCTCCGGCGCAAACAAGAAATCACTCAGATAACTCTTCACGTGCTTCTTATTGCCATTGATTTCGATCCACTCGCTACCTGGACTGATGTAATCCTCAAGAGAAGCGTTGAGATCGAGACCTTCACGCATTTGGTCAAAATAGGCCACCTCAATGCGCGTACCCATCGTTGCCGTACCAGAGTCTGGTGCAATCGTCCCGAGAATTAATTTCAGGAGTGTGGTCTTACCAGCACCGTTAGGACCAAGAAGCCCCACTTTATCGCCGCGCAAAATCGTTGCTGTGAAATCCTTCACAATCGGGCGCTCGTATGACTTAGAAACATTTTGTAGATCAGCAACAATCTTGCCGCTTCTATCCCCTGCTGAAACTGCAAGTTTGACTTGCCCAACAGCATCACGTCTTTGTGAGCGAGTGGTACGCAAAGCCTCTAGACGGGCTATACGAGCAACGCTACGAGTACGCCTAGCCTCAACCCCCTTGCGAATCCAAACTTCTTCTTGGGCAAGTAACTTATCTGCACGTGCATTAGCCAAAGATTCTGAGTTCATTTCTTGATCTTTTAATACCTCATAGGCCGAGAAATTACCTGGGTAGGTACGCAAGATACCGCGATCGAGTTCAACAATCTGTGTACAGACGTTATCCAAGAAAGCACGATCATGGGTAATCAGAATGACGGAGCCTTTGTACTCTTTTAATAAATCCTCTAACCAAGAAATCGAATCTAAATCCAAATGGTTAGTAGGCTCATCCAGTAGCAATACATCTGGCATCTCCACCAGCGCACGAGCAAGAGCAACCCGTTTCTTAGTTCCGCCCGACAAAGTATTAATCTTGAGCTCAGCCTCAAGGTGCAGACGATCCAGCGTTTCATGAACGCGTTGCTCCCAATTCCAGCCGCTTAAAGCCTCCAGTTGCGACTGCACCTCATCTAGGCGATGGTGAGCAGCATCGTCCCACTCTCCAATACTAAGGGCTTCATATTCTTCACGTAGGGCTTTAGCTTGAGCTACTCCCTTGGATACGGCATCAAAGACGGTCTCCTCAGCTTCAAATATAGGCTCTTGTGGAACATAGGCAATGCGGAGGCCTTGCTGATATTGCAGCAAACCATCATCCATTTTTTCTATGCCGGCCAAGATCTTCAATAAAGAGGATTTGCCAGTGCCATTACGGCCGATTAAGCCAACCCGCTCCCCAGATTCCAATGAGAAAGCAGTGTTTGCGAGGAGGTCAACGTGGCCAAAAGCCAGTTTTGCATCAGTGAGTACGATTAAAGCCATGGCGATATTATCGTCACTTCACCCAAAGTGGTGATATTTCCAATAAACATGGGATTGAGAAGTAGAATTTACTCAAGGAATACCTCCAAATAAAGGGATAAATGACCTGTAAGCTCAGCCCTAGCGCTCCACGACTTATTCTCTTTGCCGGCCATGCGGGTACCGGTAAAACCACTTTAGCTAAAAAAGCACTGCCACTCATCGTGGAAAAGACAGGAGAAAACTTTTTCTTTTTAGATAAAGATACGGTGTATGGCGCCTACAGTGCCCATGTCATGAAGCTCACCACCAATAACCCCAATGATCGAGATAGTCCTTTCTATCTCCAGAACTTGAGGAATTGGGAATATGCAGGACTCATTGCTATCGCCAAAGAAAACCTACAACTCGGTGTGAATGTCATCCTGGTGGGCCCCTTTTCTAGTGAAATCCAAAGTGGACGAATGTTTAAGCCCGAAGAACTGGGCGTACCCAGCGTATCGAGTATCAGAATTGCCTGGATTGATTTAGACGAGAGTGAAGCTAAAAGCCGTATGGAGCGGCGCTTAGATCCGAGAGATGAATACAAACTACAGCACTGGGATGAATATATTAAGCGCAGAGTAGAGCCACCAGAGCATACTGCAATACAGCGCTTTGATAATTTACATTTTAATGAAATTCAGTTTGAGAAATTAATCGATCACTTAATTAATTAAATACTTACTTGGATAGATAGTCGAGCGCAACCGCTTCCGCTACCTTAATGCCATCAACTCCTGCCGATAAGATTCCACCCGCATAGCCAGCGCCCTCGCCTGCAGGGTAAAGACCTTTGATATTTAGGCTCTGAAGATTGCTACCTCGAGTAATGCGCAACGGCGAGGATGTGCGCGTTTCGATACCCGTCAGCACTGCATCCTTCATCGAGAAGCCTTTAATCTGTTTCTCAAAAGCCGGAATCGCCTCACGAATTGCCTCAATGGCATAAGGAGGTAAAGCATCGGCAAGATCTGTCAGGTGCACGCCGGGCTTATAAGACGGGATTACAGAACCAAATTCTGTAGAGGCTTTACCAGCCAAGAAGTCGCCCACCAATTGGCCAGGGGCTTCATAAGTGCATCCACCTAACTCGTATGCTTTCGACTCTAAGGCTCTCTGAAAATCGATACCCGCTAAAGGGCCGCCAGGATAGTCATCCGGGGTAATGCCAACAACGATGCCTGCATTAGCATTGCGCTCATTACGCGAATACTGGCTCATGCCATTTGTGACAACTCGATTAGGTTCGGAAGTGGCTGCCACTACTGTGCCGCCAGGGCACATACAGAAGCTATAGACGGCGCGGCCATTCTTGGCATGGTGAACTAATTTGTAATCAGCCGCACCAATCAACTCGTTACCAGCATGTGGTCCTAAGCGTGCTTTATCAATTAAAGACTGGGGATGCTCAATACGAAAGCCTACAGAAAACGGCTTAGCTTCCATATAAACACCTGCCGCCTGCAAGACCTCAAAGGTATCGCGAGCACTATGCCCCAAAGCCAGCACGACATGATTGGCAGGCAGATCAGGATGACATTCAATTTTGACGCCTGTAATCTGATCATCCTGAATATCAAAGCCCACCACTTTTTGTGAGAAACGAATCTCCCCACCAAGCTCAATAATTTCTTGACGCATTCTTTCAACGACGCCTACCAATCGAAAAGTTCCAATATGTGGCTTAGCTACATAACGAATTTCTTCGGGGGCGCCCGCTTTGATGAATTCAGCGATGACTTTACGACCGTAAAACTTCGGGTCTTTAATTTGACTCCAAAGCTTGCCATCAGAAAATGTCCCTGCTCCCCCCTCACCAAATTGCACATTGGATTCTGGATTGAGGATATTTTTTCGCCACAGACCCCAAGTGTCTTGAGTGCGTTCGCGTACTGGTTTGCCGCGCTCCAATACGATTGGCTTAAAACCCATCTGCGCCAATACCAAGGCGGCAAAAATTCCACAAGGGCCAAATCCAATGACAACAGGTCGCTCAAAGCTTTCGCTCTTCACTTGTGAGGCATTGGCCACAAAGTGATAACTCATATCCGGTGATGGTCGAATATGAATGTCATTCGAAAACTGCTTCAGTAATTTTTCTTCATGCTTGACCGATAGATCCACTGTATAGATAAAGGCCAAAGCCACATTTTTTCTGGCGTCGTAGCTGCGCTTAAAAATATCAAACCGAATCAAGTCTTGGGCCTGGATATTTAAGCGCCGTAAGATCGCCTCTTCCAATGCCTCAGGAGCATGGCTGATGGGTAGACGAAGTTCGGTAATACGGATCATGGGTCTCTACGATACACAGTAAATTGGGGCATTTTTCCAAATAATACTGGGATAGACCGAATGACTGCGTTAAAAGGCGATAATGCGTTATGGCTCTACGCGCAACTATCCACAAATCCGACCTTCATGTCGCAGATTCTGACCGCCATTATTACGGCAGTCACTCACTCACTATTGCCAAGCACCCTTCTGAAACCGAAGAGCGGATGATGGTACGCATCATTGCGTTTGCTCTGCAAGCGCAAGAAGAGCTGGCTTTTACTAAGGGTCTGAGCGATACAGATGAGCCCGACCTCTGGGTGAAAGACCTCACGGATGCCATCAAGCTTTGGATTGAGATAGGCCAGCCTGATGAAAGACGTATTCTCAAAGCCTGTGGTCGATCCGATCAAGTTATCGTCTATTGTTATGGTGGACACACCAGCAAAATCTGGTGGGATGGTATTGCCAATAAATTGACTCGTGCCCGCAATCTTCAGGTGATCTCCATTCCGGCAGAGCAAGCCAAAGAACTGAACAAGTTAGTCGAGCGAAGTATGGTTCTGCATGTGAATATTCAAGATGGGGAAGTATACGTTTCTTCGGATATGGGACAAGTCACTATCACCCCGGAAATCTGGCGCAATCAACAGCAATGAGATACGTAGTTTTAGACACCAATATCTTGCTAGATATTTTTGTCTTCAATGACGAAAAAGCCCTTTACCTAAAGAAAGCGCTTTTTGATAAAACAACACACTTCGTAGCTAGCCAGAAAACAATAGAAGAATTTGCTGATGTCATCTCGCGCCCTATCTTCAAGCTTGATGAACAAGCTCAAGCAGCCATTTTGGCTCAATGGCAATCTATCGCGCAGCAGCAGGATGATTCGAACTTAGCTGCCGCACCCTGGAAATGCCAGGATCCGGATGATCAGATCTTCTTAGATCTAGCCTATCACTTAAGACCTGCGGTACTCATTAGCAAAGATAATGCAGTGCTTCAAATCGCATGCAGAGCGGCCTCAGAAGACATCCTCATTACCAGTAATTACAACGTCTTAGGTTAGAGAACTAAAGCGCAATCCTTTGGCTGCCTCAGCAGCAATCTCAAAGGACTTGAGGCGAGCTTGATGGTCATAAATTTGACCTGTGATGATGATTTCATTAGCACCAGTCTGATCAAGCCAATACTGCATCTCTTTTCTTACGGTCTGCAAAGATCCGACCGCAGAACAGCGCAAAGCATGAGCAGCAGTCATTTTTTCATGCGGCTCACAGAAGTCGTCTATATTTTGTATTGGGGGCGGTAACTGCCCGCGGGTATTGCGGCGCATACGAATGACGTTTTGCTGCAAAGTAGTAAATAGATGGGTCGCCTCCTCATCGGTATCAGCAGCGACTACATTCATCAGAAATGCGCAATAGGGTTTGGCCAATTTATCCGATGGCTTAAACAGTTCGCGATAGGTGGACATGGCATCCAATAATTGCTCGGGTGCAAAATGTGAAGCAAAGGCATAAGGCAAGCCAAAGTGAGCCGCTAGTTGAGCGCCATATAAGCTAGATCCTAATATCCATATCGGCACTTCGGTATCCATACCCGGAATAGCCCTCACAACTTGCCCCTCCTGAATGGGGCCAAAGTAATGTTGCAGCTCGCGCACATCCTGAGGAAAACGGTCATCGCTTCCAAGTAAATCGCGACGTAAGGCTCTAGCCGTCATTTGATCTGACCCTGGCGCGCGCCCCAAGCCCAGTTCGATCCTGCCAGGGTAAATAGATGCCAAAGTGCCAAATTGTTCTGCGATCACCAATGGAGCGTGATTTGGCAACATCACGCCACCAGATCCAACGAGAATAGTTTTTGTACCGCCAGCAATATAGCCAACCAAGACTGCGGTGGCAGAGCTGGCATTACCCGTCATGTTGTGGTGCTCGGCTACCCAATAGCGGGTATAGCCTAAGACCTCCGCATGCTGAGCAACGTCTAAAGAGTTACGCAAGGCATCTGCAGCGGTAAATCCCTCGGGGATCGGAGATATATCTAGAATGGAGTACGGGACGCAATTTGCCATCCGTAGATCATACTAAGAAAGTACTTTTTTGACATGAGTAAAGCAAAGATGCCAAAGATGGCAGATGCCGATGATGGCATCTTTAAGCCGGGTAGCAAGCTAAGACACATTAAGACAGGTGGCTTTTATAAGATAGTCTTACTTGCCAATATCGAAGCTAATTTAGAGCCAGCCTACGTCTATGAATCCCTCCAGTCGCACGACTTTTGGATTAGACCAAAAGCGGAAATGGAAGATGGTCGATTTGAATTGGTCGATGCTTAAGATAAAGATAAGGGAACTGACATGACCGATGATCGCATCACCAATCTTGAAATCAAACTTAGTTTTACTGAAGATTTGATTGATCAACTCAATCAAACAATCTACAAGCAACAGCAACAAATTGAATTTCTATATCGCGAGCTCAAATCCATCAAGGAGCAGGCTAGCAACGGAGATAGTGTAGGTAACAGCAGTCCAAAAGATGAAATCCCTCCGCATTATTAAAGCCCTGATAACATTTGCTGTAGATAACATAGCTTTTTTAAATAAGGACACTCGTCATGGGTAACTTGGTACCATTTTTAGTCCAGTGGGGCTTAACTTCTCTATCCCTTTGGGTTGCCAGCTATCTTTTTAGCGGCTTACGCTTTGCAGATGGCGGCTCACTCTTGATTGCCGCTCTGCTACTTGGATTCGCAAACGCAGTAGTGAAGCCCTTATTAATACTCTTGACGTTGCCACTGACTGTCCTCACCATGGGATTATTTCTTTTGGTTGTTAATGCCTTAGTGCTGATGATGGTGTCTGCAGTAGTGGGTGGCTTTACGATTTCTAGTTTCTGGACCGCATTCTTTGCCAGTATCTTTATTTCTTTATTCAGCCTCTTTATCAGCGGAATGCTGTTTTAAAAATTACTCCGCCCCAGGATAGATATCAGACCAGGGGTGGAGAGCGTCGCGGCACGGGTGGCTCTTTGTAGCCATTGATCTAGCATTCTCAGCCAAAATGCTTGCACCGCCCGTCAAAAAACCAAGCCCAATGGAGACGGCGCTATTCACTACTCCAGCTTGATTAATGCCTGCCTTTGGATTTGCTAATGTCCCACCCATCTTGACCATTCCAGTTAAATCTAGGCCCGTTGTGAGACCTGATTTCTCTCGTGGATCAATAGTGAGATTAATAGCCTCCGTCTTCAGATTAATAAAGCCGGCTAAAGCCACATCCAACCTGTCCGTTTCAACTCCAACTGACTTAGCTATATTGATCTGACCGTTATTAATTGGTAAATAGGCAACCGCACACTCCAAAATCGTCTCATTAGTTTTTTTACGTAGTGGGTTCATCGAATCCAAAAGCGTCACTACGAAATCACCGGCATCATTTAAAAAATTCGTACCCATACGAGCCTGGTTAATACTCAACTGCATCTTTCCATTGGAATTTGATGCCATTTGATGCAAGCTACTCCCAGATGTTTTCATATCAAATGCCATCTTCATGCTGCCCCCGCTCACCTTGGAGCCAGGGTCAAGCCTAGCTAGTAAGCTTTCAAGTGTGAAATCCTTCGTCACTCCTTTGGCTGTGAGTACGGGAGTTAACGTATTGAGCTCTGAGAGCTTAATCTGTAAATCAGCACTTCCCTTACCCATCTCAAACCTCAGGCTTGGAATATCAATCACACTGCCATTCAATTGCAAGGTAGCCTGAAGATTTTCAATAGGTTTACGTTTTGGCAAATTTAATTCGCCAATATTCATGACGATTTCCCCCTTGGCTTGAGGCAATACATCAAAGGGAATATTCTCGTTGCTAAATAAGTACTGGGACTGTGGCTTTTGGGCTTGATGTACTGCTACTGCTGGCTTAGCGCCATTTAAATCCCGTGGAGGATGATTGGGAGACGCCACAAAGACAGGCCAGTCAAATGCTTTTGAGTTCAATGTCAAATTAATCGTAGGTGGAGTCTTGGGATTCTTACTAACCTCACCTTTGATCATCATAGACTTTCCATTCATAGTGAAATTCAGGTCGATTGGAAATTGCGCCGAGGAAACATTCCACTGTTTGAGTAATCTAGAAAGTGAGCCCGTTTTTCCACTGAGCTCGAGAGCTTGCTCTTGAAGCTTGATACTGAGGGATAGGATCGTTTTATCGCCGCTATCTGCCAACGATAAACGCTGAATTTGGTAGCTTGATATGGCGCTTGAAGGATCTTGATACTGAATCCGAGCATCCGCAATCGAAAAACTGTCCATGGAGATTAAATTATCATTAGTAGGAGAGGTGCCTTCATTCTTGTTAGCGGCAGGGGAACTCCCAGATTCGTCTGCGCTCATATGCCAATTCGCTTTACCAGCTCCATTTTTCTGAAGAAATAGCTCCAGACCAGCCAGCTTCACGTTACCAATCTCAATACGCTTACTTAGCAATGGCAGAGTTTTAATATTGACATCAATGCGCTTGAGCGTCAGCATGTCAGAATCAGATGCCCAAGGTGCATTACCCAGACTTAAACTCTCTGCGGAAACAGATATCCCTGGAAAAAAACTTAAGCTTACTGGCCCGGCGATCTTTAGATCTCTGCCAGTAGCGGTTTTTACAGAGGAAGAAAGTAATTTGGTCAGTTGCACTGGATCTACCGTTGAGGCTGCGTACCATACTCCCATTGCAATAAGGATGATTACACCGCCAAGGGCACAAATAGTGATTTTGACTAATTTACTCATTATTAAGTGATTCTAAGTTACCCACAGCCTTAGACTAGGATTGATTTTTATATTATTCCGTTCGATGGCATACGGACCCTAAATAGCAATAGCTTTTTGTTGAGGCTTAAATCAATTGGAAATTCAGCCTTGATGTTGCAAGGTAAATCCCCATATCAGTATCAGCAAAAGTGGAAAGATCTGAAGTAAGATCAAAGGTGCATTAAGCACATTAACTACCAATAGGAAGGGCAATAGACCATGGCTACAAAGAAGTCTCCAGCAAAAAAGAAAGTAGCTACCAAGGTGGTAAAAAAAGCCCCTGCAAAGAAAGCCGTTAAAAAAGTGACCACTAAGAAAGTGGCAGCCAAAAAGGCCGTTAAAAAGGTAGTGAAAAAAACAGTAAGCAAAAAGCCAGTGGCTAAAAAGGTGGTTAAGAAAGTAGCGGCGAAGAAGCCGGCAGCCAAAAAGCCAGCCCCAAAGAAAGCTACCAAGAAATCCTCTAAGGCAGCTGCACCTAAGAAACTCAAAGTCGATCAGTACGGACTCGAAGAAGATGATGAATTCTACGGCCTGTACTTTGCCAAATCGACCAATAAGGGTTTGGTTGAAGTAAAGCCATGCACCTTCTCGCTAATGTATTGGTGGAAAGGCTTACTTGGCTATCCTGACATGATCGAAATCTCTAAAGATAGCAATACTGCAATGTTGCAGTTTGAGTCTACCTTTGGCGGTGGCGATTCTGGTGAGACAGAGTTGACAGAGAAAGATGTGTTCGATGTTGACCATATTATTGAAGTCGACGAACAGGAGCAGTTAGTTTCTCTCTACTCTTACGTTCCTATTTCCGTTCCAGAAAAGCTGATTGGCGCATTAGGCCTCTCTATTTTGAATATCAATCCAGAAACTCGTTATGGCAGCCTTGAGATTTGCTCTACTGATAACGAAGAAGGTGCAAATGAGCACTTCCTACGCTATCGTGCAGCTACTTATTTGCGTGGCGTGAAATCTGGCAAGGTTGAGGCCATTGAAAGCATGGTTACCAATGGTTCAGAGTTCTTTGGCTTAGCTTTAGATGCAATGTGCGTTAATAAATCGATTAAGAAATGGCTGCTGAGCTAAGCAGTTATTACCTAATAGGTATTACACGCAAAAATGTAAGTCATAGGAAAGCGGTCGTTCACTGTTTTACGAGTTTCGACAACAGTAGCGCTTCGCTTTCCTAGTTTTTTACACTCCTCTGCTGCGACTGCTTGAGCCTCAGTATCTTTGGCGGATTTAGGGGCATGTACCCCAACCGTTCCATCGGACTGTCGATAGACTCCAAACTCGCTTGGGGGTGTTGCGCAAGCCAACATGGTCATTGAGACAGCAAGCACCAAAGTACCCGAGATAATTTTCATGTTGAAATCCAGATCTTTTAAGCAATGAACTCATTCTAGCGATTTTGGGGGTCTAGCAAATAGATCTCACTTGTACCCAACACGATCAAGTAAGCGTTGAGCAGCGATTTGGTTCTTGCCAATCGCCGCAATAGAGATATTTTCTGCCTTGAATAGGCCCAACATTTTGAGGCCTTCATTATCAATTTTGACTGACTTCACTACAGGCCACTCGTTATTGCCATTTGCAAAATACTCTTGCGCAGAATCACTTGCCAAGTATTCAAGAAATTGTTTTGCAGCCTGTGGATGTGGCGCACTTTTAGCAACCCCGCCCCCTGCAATATTGATGTGTGCGCCAGTTGTCTGCTGATTTGGCCAAATAAATCCAATCTTAGAAACAATGGCCTGGTCTTCTGGCTTAGTCGAGCGTAAGAGTCTGACCAAGTAATAAGAATTGGTTAAAGCTACGCCGCATTCGCCTGAGGCTACCGCCTTGATTTGATCGGTATCTCCGCCTCTAGGAGGATGAGCCATATTAGCCACCATACCCTTTGCCCACTCCTCAGTAGCAAGCTCGCCACGACGTTCAATCATGGCGCCAATTAATGACAACATATAGGGATGGGCACCTGAACGCGTACACACCTTACCCTTATTCATGGGCTCCGCTAACTTTTCATAAGTGTCAACTTCTTGTGGATTTATTTTTGCTTTGTTGTAAACCACCAGACGTGCTCTGGTTGAAAAGCCAAACCAAGCTGATCCCTCTGGCCCCAACTGAGAACGCAAGTTTGCTGGGATACGGCTCTCTAAATACTTTGACTGTATTGGCTTAAAGAAGCCATCAATTTGAGCGCGCCACAATCGAGCTGCATCCACCATCAAAATCACATCTGCCGGACTATTGGCGCCCTCACTCTTTAGCCTTTCGGCCAAAGCATTGTCATCAGCCTCAATACGGTTGATCTTGATGCCCGTCTTTTTGGTGAAGTCACTGTAGAGCGCCTCATCAGTTTGATAGTGACGGGCTGAGTAGAGATTGAGTTCTTTCGCTTCCTGAGCCTGCAAGGGCAAAGCCAGAAAAACGCTCAACAACAATCCAAAGTTACTTAGGAATTTTCTTATTAGTGGGTTTGCCATTGCTGTATTTACGATCAGAATTAGATTCAATCCAATGTATCATAAATACGAATGATTATCAATTAGGACTTGGAAATGACCCTTGATAGCAGCAGGACTGGAAAAAGCCCAACCAAAACAATGGTTAAGGAAGGTAATGCCAGTTCAGCAAGACGCTCATCTGCAGCCAGCTGAAAGGTTGCGACAGCCAAGGTGTCAAAGTTAAATGGGCGCAATAAAAGCGTTGCAGGCAACTCTTTCATGACATCGACAAAGACAAAGAGGCCTGCAGTAATCAGGCTACGCTTGAGCAAGGGCACATGAACCCGCTTCAAAATCTGCATTCTAGAAAGCCCCAAGAGCGCCGCTGAAGCATCCATTGAGGGCGTAATACGCGCCAGACCCGCTTCTACACTCTGCAAACTAGAAGAAAGAAAGCGGACTAGGTATGCATAGATCAGTACTAACATGCTGGCAGACATCCACCAAGCAAGCTGAAAGATTTCTAGAAAAGAGAGGATGCCAATGGCTAAAACTGCACCAGGTAAAGCATAGCCAAAACCCAGTAATCTATTAACCCAACTTAAGCGTGCATTCATTCGCACGGAGTAAGCAAAGAATACGGCCAGCGCTACAGAGATCAGTGCTGTCAAAATCGAAACTGAAAGAGAATTACTCAGCCAATCTAGATAACGAATATCAATCGTGAGGCCTTGCTTGATTAATAATTGCAGGAGTGCAAATGCAGGTATCAGAAATCCGCACAAGAGCGTAGCGCCACAAAATGCAAATGCAAAAAAAGCTTTCTTGCCTTGCAAAGACTTCGCGAGTGACTTACCTCGAGTTGCAGAGGCATAACGTAATTTTGATCGACTACTTTGCTCGATAAAGAAAATAAGTAACACGAAGCTTAAGAGGCCTAAGGCAAGCTGCACTGCCGCCACTCGATCTCCAAATGAGAGCCAAGCCTTAAAGATGCCAGTTGCAAAAGTCTGAACGCCAAAGTAAGAGACAGCGCCAAAATCGGCCAACACCTCCATGAGTGCCAAAGCCATACCCGCGAAGATGGCTGGCCTTGCCATGGGCAATACCAATTTCACAAAACCTTGAAGTGGACTGTAGCCTAGCGTTTCTGAAACCTCAATCAATCGACCACTGCGCTCTAAGAATGCTGTACGAGTAATGAGATAAACATAAGGAAAGAGGCAGAATGAAAAAGACCAAATAGCCCCACTCAAGGACCTCGGATCTGGGAAGAACCAGAGCGCATCGACTCCTAGTACAGCGCGCAGCGTGCTCTGTATCGGTCCCGAAAACTGCAAGAGATCAACAAAGAGGTAGGCCATGACATAAGTGGGTACTGCCAAAGGCAGAATGAGGGACCACTCAAATATTTTCTTCCCTGGAAAATCATAGCTGGCAATAATCCAAGCATTGCCCACCCCAAGAATAAAGACTCCCACTCCGACACCAAAAATAAGCACTAAGGTAGAGGCAATATAGCCGCCCAGTACAAAGTTCCATAAGTGACTGAGGGTACCCGTAGCTAATAATTCCTTCCCGGGGAATAGGAAAGGTGCTGCCAGGCCAAAGAGGGGCAAAAATAACAACAGGGCAAGTGGCACCACAATACGATTCATCAAATCGGCAATCCGTTTAGACTCTAGCTATGTATTAAACCACTAGCATTAATGAGAAAATTATAGAGATGAACTCTGCTCGCACTCTGCTTTCGATCCAAGAACTGGAAATCGACTACCCCAGTCGAGATGGCCAAGGTCGCGTTACTGCGGTTAAAGACCTGAATCTCGCTCTTGCTCAAGGCGAGATTGGCTGTTTATTGGGCTCATCTGGCTGCGGAAAATCCACCGTCTTGAGAGCAATTTGTGGGTTTGAACCCGTTAAAGCAGGAAATATCGTCCTACGTGATCAGGTGGTGAGCTCGGCCTCCACTCATCTCCAACCCAATCAAAGGAAAGTTGGCATGGTCTTTCAGGACTTCGCCCTATTCCCCCATCTCAATGTTTTAGAGAACATTGCCTTTGGCTTGCAACATCTATCCAGTAGTGAAAGATCTGTAGTGGCCATGGAGTGGCTTAAGCGGGTTTCGCTATCCGATAAAGCCGATGCATATCCTCATGAGCTCAGTGGCGGCCAACAACAGCGTGTGGCACTAGCCAGGGCAATGGCACCGGAACCAGATTTAATTTTGCTAGATGAGCCCTTCTCTAGCTTAGATATTGAGCTTAGAGAGCGTCTTGCAGGTGAGATGAGAGAAATCCTCAAGTCAAACAATATTACCGCCCTGTTGGTTACGCACGATCAATATGAAGCCTTTGCCATTGCCGATAAGATCGGTGTCATGACGGATGGCAAAGTACTACAGTGGGATGTCCCTTACGAGCTGTATCACAAGCCAGCTAATCGCTATATTGCCGATTTTATTGGTCGCGGGGTATTTCTGAAAGGCGTTGTCCAAGCTAACAATAAAGTCAGAATTGAGTTAGGTGAGCTCGACCTGGAAGAAGATCGCAGCGCTGAAGTTGGAAAAGAAATCGATGTACTTTTGCGCGCTGATGATATTCAGCATGATGATCACAGTACCTTGTTAGCAGAGGTTGTACGCAAGACTTTTAGAGGGGCTGACTTCTTGTATACCCTCAAGCTCGCTTCAGGTGTTGAAATTTTTGCTTTTGTACCTAGCCACCATGATCATGCGATTGGTGAAAAGATTGGTATACACCTGGTGGCTGATCACGTTGTGACCTTCAGCGAATAAATAAGCACTATACAAGAGCAATCGAAAAATAACTCATGACATCAACAGCTTGTATAGAATTAAAAGATCTCCGACTAAATACCCAAATTGGGACCTATGCACCCGGCGCTTCTATCCCTGATCAACATCTACTGAATCTGACTTTATGGATCAGCAATAAACTGATTTTGATTTCAGAAGATCTCATGACTCAGGTGTTCGACTACGATCCCCTCATCCTTGAAATTGATCGCTTAGCTGCCGATGGGCATTACGAGACTCAAGAAAGATTAGTCACCAGGGTAGTTGAGGCCTGCGCTCGCTATTCGGAAATTGAATCTCTAGAAATTAGCCTCAGGAAAACTCCTGTGCGGGAGAGCTCAGGTGTATTGGGGGTCAAGCTATACCTTGATGAAAGCAGCCTAACTGGTATAAGAACAACACTAGCTTAGACGTTTAAGCCTCTTCCTCAAGAGCATCGACGAGATGGTCATACTTGAGAAAATTTTCACGATGTCTTCTGTAGTACAAAAGGCCTTCGTTCAGACTGACTACTGAAGCACCCTGCTCGCGCATCCTATCCCAAAGATTCCAATCCTCTTGCGGATGAATGCCATCGGCATATCTTTCCTTGTAACCCACCTGCTGACCCAGAGAGGTTCGATACATCATCGAACCATGGTGCTTCCCTTCTCGATCCCAGTAGAGATCACCTTGATGAGATCTAGTCTCGCCAGGAACACGATCATGAATCTCTTCTTTTAACTCACCAGTAACCACGATGTCATAAGTAACAATATCCGCTCGGGCGCTAGATAGCATCTCAATTGCATCCGACCTGAGCCAATTGTCAGCGCCAATGAAAAGAACGTATTCCGTACTGACTCTCATTAGTACATCATGGAAGTTATCCACAGTACCTAAATTCTGTGGTCTGAGAATATATTCAATATCGGGATATAAGTTGGGTAAGTGGCTACAGTCATGTGCCCCATCATCGACAAATAGAATTCTCGCCGGGGCTGTAGTTTGAGATAGCAAGGACTCAATGCAGTGCGCTGCAAGATGACCATACTTATAGGAGGCGATAACGACAGTAATCATATTGCAGGGCATTAGAACACGAAAGTGTGATGCCTGAGTGAAGCCCTGCTTTAAACCCCATACAATATGCATATGTTGATACAAATCGCCAACCTTCTCCTCCAAGTTCTCGTTAGCATTGTTGCGGGAGCATGTCTTTTGAGATGCTATCTCCAGTGGCTCGCATTTAATCTGGGTTCAGGCCAAAGTAGAACTATTGGCGCATACGTGCTACCACTGAGCAATTGGATCGTTATCCCACTTCGCAAGCTAATCCCGAGCGTTGGGCGCTTTGATGTCGCCAGCTTTTTAGCCGCTTACCTACTGGTTGCAGGCAAGACAGCAATCCTTTTATTGCTCTCAGGGGCCACATTAACGAACATCTCGTGGCTTCTATTAGCTTTAACCGATTTAGTAGATCTGATACTTTCGGGATTGGTTGGCTTGGTTTTTGCAAGCGTGATTCTCTCTTGGGTTAGTGCTGGTTCCCAGATTCATTACTTGGTCTCCCTACTGGTTGAGCCCCTGCTGGCGCCAATCAGAAAAGCAATGCCCAACTTTGGAGCTCTAGATTTATCACCCCTACTGCTCCTGCTCATCTTGCAAGTTCTCCAGATTGTGGTGAGCAATCTGAGGTAACTCATTAAGTCTCATTAGCCTCACGATGCTCCCGAATGACGTTGATAAAGTGTTCACCATAACGCTCTAGCTTAGCTTGCCCAACTCCACCAATATGACCGAACTGATCTAAGGTGGTTGGCGTCGATTTCACCATCTCCTGCAGGGTGCTGTCATGAAAAATGACATAAGGCGGCACTCCTTGTTCGCGTGCTAATTCAGTCCTTTGAGCCTTGAGTGCCTCCCACAGCTTTTCATCTGCAATATTGCTAAAGGGATGTGTAGAGCCCTTCCTTGCCCCAGACTTCGTAGCCTTGCTCTTGGAATAGCCAGTTTCTTTTCGCAGCCAAACTTCTTGCTCGCCACGTAGTACAGGCAAAGCAATACTGTCCACCAACTTTAAGCCACCATGCAATGCAATGTCTGCATCTAAATATCCGCCAGCCACCAATTGACGATAGATACTATTCCACTGAGCCTGATTGAGTTCTGCGCCAATACCAAATGTACTCACTTGCTCATGAAAATATTGCTTCACTCTAGGGGTCACTTTACCCAGCAGCACATCAATTAAATGGGTCACACCAAAAAGTTGGCCGGTGCGATACACACATGACAATGCTTTTTGCACTTCCTGTGTGGCATTCCAAGTCGCTACTGGTTCTAGGCAGTTATCACAATTACCGCAGCTACCCGCATGTATCTCTCCAAAGTAGCGCAGGATTGTTTGATGTCGGCATGTCGTGGACTCGCAATAGCCCAGCAAAGCATTGAGTTTTTGGCGCTCTACTCTCTTGCGATCTTCAGAAGCTTCGCCAGAATCCACCATTTGCCGCAAGCTCACCACATCTCCAAATCCGTAGGCCATCCAGGCATTGGCTGGCAAGCCATCGCGCCCTGCCCGTCCAGTTTCTTGATAGTAACCTTCCATACTTTTAGGTAGATCTAAATGGGCTACAAAGCGGACGTTGGGCTTATCAATACCCATACCAAAAGCTACGGTTGCGACCATGATGACACCCTCTTCACGCAAGAAGCGCTTTTGATTGGCGCTGCGTGTTTCTGCACTTAAACCTGCGTGATATGGCATGGCATCCCACCCGCGGTCTTGTAACCATTGCGCAGTCTCTTCTACACTGCGACGCGATAGACAATAAATAATGCCAGAGTCATCGGCGTGCTCGGCATCTAAAAAATGTTCCAACTGTTGCTTAGCACTCTGCTTTTGCAAAACTCGATACTTAATATTGGGGCGATCAAAGCTAGAGACAAACTGCTCTGCAGATTCCAATGAAAGACGCTCCACAATTTCTGAGCGGGTTGGCGCATCCGCAGTCGCCGTTAATGCGATACGAGGCACCTTAGGAAAGCGCTCGTGCAAAACAGTGAGCTGGCGATACTCTGGACGAAAATCATGACCCCATTGCGAAACGCAGTGCGCTTCATCAATAGCAAATAATGCAATGCCAGGTCCCGCATGAAGTCGATCAAGTATGGATAAAAAGCCTGAGTTCATTAGGCGTTCTGGTGCTACATAGATCAAGTCAAGATCTCCAGCCAGCAATTGACTGGTCACCTGTTGAGCTGTGACAGCATCCAGACTAGAGTTGAGAAATGAAGCCTTAACACCCAACTGAGTTAGCGCATCCACCTGGTCTTGCATTAGTGCAATGAGGGGCGAGACCACCACCCCAACACCGCGGCGCACAAGCGAGGGAATTTGGTAGCACAGTGACTTACCGGCGCCAGTGGGCATGAGGACCAAAGCATCACCACCAGCTACTACATGCTTAACAATAGACTCCTGAGCACCACGAAATTGATCAAAGCCAAAGACATCATGAAGTACTTGCTGACTCGATTGCAACAGTAATACTCCTTTGAAATAAAAAGCCCCACGTCATGGCGGGGCTTGATGACTGTCTTCTTTGTATTTACAAATACAAAATCTGGCTGGCGGAGAGGGTGGGATTCGAACCCACGGTAGGTTTGACCCTACGCCTGATTTCGAGTCAGGTACATTCGACCACTCTGCCACCTCTCCGAACCGAATAGTGATTATAGCTTTCGGGGGGCTCTTTGAATTTCTTACGCCTTTAGTTAGATAGGCTTTAGCACTTCCAATCCACCTAAGTAAGGTCGTAAGGCTTTCGGTATAGCGATGCTGCCGTCAGCCTGTTGGCAATTCTCTAAAAGAGCAACACCAGTTCTACCAACCGCAAGCCCAGAACCATTTAAGGTGTGAACCAGCTCAGGCTTACCTTGCCCAGATTTATATCTCGCCTGCATACGTCTAGCTTGGAAATCACCCATATTGGAGCAAGAGCTAATTTCGCGATAAGCATTTTGCGATGGAATCCATACCTCAAGGTCATAGGTCTTTGTGCTTCCAAAGCCCATATCCCCAGTACAGAGTAATACTTTTCGATAAGGCAGTTCTAGTAGCTCCAAAACTTTTTCTGCATGCGAAGTTAATTCTTCAAGAAGCTGCATTGAGTCTTCTGGCTTGGCAATTTGTACGAGCTCTACTTTTTCAAACTGGTGCTGACGGATCATGCCGCGCACATCACGGCCGTAGCTTCCAGCTTCAGATCTAAAGCATGGGGTGTGAGCAACGAATTTGAGTGGCAACTCCTCAGCCGCTGTAATGGTGTCACGTACTAAATTGGTAACCGGTACTTCCGCTGTAGGGATGAGATAAAAGTTTTCAACTTTTGCTTCTCCTTCCCCATCTTCACCACCCATTTGACGAGGGACCTTGAACAAGTCTTCCTCGAACTTAGGCAACTGACCAGTGCCCCGCATAGATGCAGCATTCACCATGAAGGGAACGTAGAGCTCTTCGTAAGCATGTTGAGTTGTATGCAGATCAATCATGAATTGCGCTAGTGCACGATGCAATCTGGCGACAGGTCCCTTTAGAACAACAAAGCGTGAACCACTAATCTTTGCAGCAGATTCAAAATCCAGCCCTAGTGGCGCGCCTAAATCCACATGATCCTTCACAGGAAATGAAAACTCTGGAATCGCACCCCAACGCTTCACTTCTGTATTTTCGGCCTCGTCCTTACCTACCGGAACTGCTTCATCTGGCAAATTAGGAATACCCATTAAGAAATCCGCAATCTCCGCCTGCAAAACTGCTAAGCGCGCTGCACCTGATTCCATATCGACATTAATCTTCGTTGCTTCAGTCATCTCAGCAGCAGCGTCTTCCCCTTTGCTTTTTTTCATACCAATAGCTTTAGCCAACTGGTTACGCTTAGCTTGCAATTCTTCAGTGCGAGTTTGCAAGGATTTACGCTCGGACTCTAATGTATTGAATCTATCAACATCGAGTTGGAATTTACGAGTAGCTAAACGGGCAGCAACGGCTGCGATATCTTTACGGAGTAATTGCGGATCAATCATGTAATGCTCTATTAGTTAATGGGTATGTACGTTAGTTTAAGCGTAAGACTTCTGCGCCAGCAGGTGGCACAAAGGTAAAGCGATTAGCAGGGAGATCGACGTTGAGCTGGATCTTATCCAGCGTGACCAAAACCACACTGCCTAAGCCATCAATCAGCTCTAGCGCTTTGGGTAGGCCATTAGCCATCCCGACTGAGATCTTGGTGTACGGCAAGTCATTGCCATTTTTTGCATTGGGGATTTTCTTGGGCGCCAAAGCAACCCATTTCATACCCAGACGATCTTCAGCCTCAACCAAATCAAAATGCTGGTCTAAAGAAGTCTCCCCAAATAGGATTGCAGCAGGAGTGGTTGCTAAAGCCTGACCTGCAGGCCTGAAAGTAGCTTGATTTAAATCTTTGTCCCACATGATGAGTTGCTTGCCATCGGCAATCAATTTTTGCTCATACGGCTTTTGGGTATCCCAAATAAATCGACCTGGGCGCTGAAATACAAAACGTCCCTGGGTTTGGCGAACCACTTTTAAACCTTTGTCTTGGGGCTCATTAGCTTTGGGTGCGCGCAACTGCTGCTGTACAAACTCACCATCCGCAGTTTTTGAATTACGCACAAACTGACGCAATTGCTCCGCACCACTTTCGCCTTCAGCAAGTACGGGACTTGAAAGTGAAGAGGATGCAATGCTAATAAAGATTGCTGTTGCTACTGAGAAAAATCTGCGCAAGGGGATGGCCTTATTCGGAAGGACGATGGAGGATTTCGCGATTACCGCCATTACCCATCTTGGAAACTAAACCAGCTTTTTCCATATCCTCAAGTAAGCGAGCTGCGCGGTTATAACCAATGCGCAAGTGACGCTGTACTAAAGAGATCGATGGACGCTTGTTTTCCAAAACAATAGCTACTGCTTGGTCATACAAAGGATCAGCTTCGCCACCGCCTTCACCAGTCAGTGCATCGATAGTCGATTCGTCAGCACCCTCTAGAACACCGTCAATGTAATTAGCCTCACCCTTCTCCTTGAGCCACTCGACCACACGATGAACCTCGTCATCAGAAACAAAGGCGCCATGGACGCGAACCGGTAAGCCGGTACCTGGCGCCATATAGAGCATGTCACCCATACCCAGCAGAGCCTCAGCACCCTGTTGATCCAAAATCGTACGACTATCGATCTTGCTGCTCACCTGGAATGAAATACGAGTTGGTACGTTAGCCTTGATCAGGCCGGTAATCACATCCACACTAGGGCGTTGAGTTGCCAGGACCAAATGAATACCTGCGGCACGCGCTTTTTGAGCAATGCGAGCAATTAACTCCTCGATCTTCTTGCCAGAGACCATCATCAAGTCAGCCAACTCATCAATCACGATAACAATCACTGGTGCTTTATAAATTGGCTCCGGATCATCGGGAGTCAAACTAAATGGATTGGTGAGCTTCTCACCTTTTTCTTCAGCCTCTAAGATTTTTTTATTGAAGCCAGCAAGGTTACGTACGCCAAACTTACTCATCAGCTTGTAGCGACGCTCCATCTCATTTACAGCCCAATTGAGAGCGTTATACGCTTGCTTCATGTCAGTCACTACTGGACATAAGAGATGTGGAATCTTGTCGTACATTGCCATCTCGAGCATCTTCGGATCAATCATGATCAGACGCACTTCATCAGGCTTCGCCTTGAAGAGAATGGAGAGAATCATGGCGTTGATACCAACGGACTTACCGGCACCAGTGGTACCAGCAACTAAGCAATGCGGCATCTTCGCCAAGTCAGCAACGATTGGACTACCGGAAATGTCTTTACCTAAAGATAAAGTCAAGTTGGAGTGACTATCGTTATAAACCTGTGAACTCAAAATCTCAGAGAGGTAAACCGATTGACGCGTTGGATTCGGCAACTCCAAAGCCATGCATGTCTTGCCTGGGATCGTTTCCACTACTCGCATACTCACCACGCCTAGCGAGCGCGCTAAGTCACGTGAGAGATTGACAATCTGACTACCCTTTACACCAACAGCAGGATCAATTTCGTAACGAGTTACCACCGGACCTGGATAGGCTGCAATGACCTTCACTTCTACGTTGAACTCGGCCAACTTGCGCTCAATTAAGCGAGAAGTAAATTCCAAGACATCTGCTGAAATTGTTTCTTTTACTTCTGGTACGGGATCTAGTAGAGCCAAAGGCGGCAATTCTGAATCCGGAATATCCACAAATAGTGGCTGCTGTTTTTCACGCTCAACGCGGGCGCTCTTCGGAATTTCTATAGGGGCACGAACAATCTGTACCGGCTTAGCAATTTCCACCCGCCCACGAAACTCTTCAACAAACTCTTCGCGCTCTTCAGCAGCCACTTCGCCTAATTTACGATCTTCTTCGCTATCGCGACGCTCACGTAAACGGTTGTATGCAAGCTCAAGCGAGCGCCCTACTCTTTCAGCAACATCTAACCAAGAAAAGTGAAGAAATAAAGACAAGCCAGCACACAGAGTAAATAGCAACACTAGGGTGGATCCCGTAAAACCCAGAGTCATCTGCAAGGGATCACCCATTAGCTCACCCAAAATACCGCCAGGAGGCCTAGGAAGCTCCCAGGTAAGCGAATGCATGCGAATAGACTCAAGACCCATACTGCTCAATAAAGTCAGCCCAAAGCCCAACCAACGCACCAATAGGGAATCTGGCTTGGCATCTGGATCCGAAGGAAGAGGAATGCTCCAAAGTTCACGCCAACCAGTCAGAACACGGCGGCCAAAGAGTACGACCCACCAAAATGCAGAAATGCCGAAGATATAGAGCATTAAGTCGGCCAAATAGGCTCCAAAACGCCCACCCAGGTTCTTAGGAGCCTCAAAGCTGGCATGCGACCAAGCTGGATCCGCCTTGGAATAAGTCACCAAAATAGCTAATAAACCCAAACAAAGGCCAAGGGAGATAAACCAACGGACTTCTGAAAGGAGGCGGGGCATCCTACCCTGCCCTTGATTCTCAGGGGGCTGGAGGTTTAAAGGAGTTTTGGACTTCGGGTATGCGGTTCTAGCCATGTTCTACCGATTGTAATCAAGCAATCCTATAATTTGAATATGACTACAAATACCCTAAAACACTCCAAAGTCCTCATCCTCGGTTCAGGCCCTGCTGGCTACACAGCCGCAGTATATGCAGCTCGAGCCAATTTGAGCCCCACCCTCGTCACCGGCCTGGCACAAGGAGGCCAGTTAATGACCACTACGGATGTAGAAAACTGGCCGGCTGACCCAGATGGCGTCCAAGGCCCAGAGCTCATGGATCGCTTTTTAAAGCATGCTGAACGGTTTAACACCAACATCATCTTTGATCATATTCACACTGCCGCTCTGACTGAAAAGCCGATCCGCTTGGTTGGTGACTCGGGAACTTACACCTGTGATGCCTTGATTATTTCCACAGGCGCTTCTGCTCAATACATTGGCCTTCCAAGTGAGGAAGCATTTATGGGTCGTGGCGTTTCTGGATGCGCGACTTGTGATGGATTCTTTTATCGCAATCAAGATGTGTGCGTAGTCGGTGGTGGTAATACTGCTGTTGAAGAGGCGCTCTACCTTACAGGGATCGCTAAAAAAGTTACCGTGATTCATCGTCGCGATAAATTCCGCGCAGAGCCAATTCTCAATGACCGCCTTATGGCCAAAGTCGCTGAAGGCAAAGTTGAGCTCAAATTGAACTCCACACTCGACGAAGTCTTGGGCGATGAAAAAGGTGTCACTGGTGTACGCATTAAGAAAGCTGATGGCAGCACAGAAGATATCGCCGTAACTGGCGCCTTTATTGCAATTGGCCATAAACCCAATACCGAGTTATTTATTGGTCAGCTCGATATGAATAATGGCTACATCAAGACACACTCTGGGTTGGAAGGCAATGCTACTGCTACCAACATCCCTGGCGTATTTGCAGCAGGCGATGTGCAGGACCACATTTACCGTCAAGCGATTACTAGTGCAGGTACTGGATGCATGGCTGCATTAGATGCCCAGCGTTACTTGGAGACTTTGGATTAATGGCGACTTAACTAAGGCAAGATAGCGCCCGGCCTTGCTGGGCGTTTTCATTCCAACGCACTCCGCAGTGGTTTAACTCACTCAATTGAGTAATTACAGGTCTTTAGAGGGCCCCGGAAAGCTTTAAAATATGCGCAATGACACCTCTTTGCTAATATCTAGGTATCCATTAATCACCAACCGGAGTATTTATGAGTTACGACAAGGTCAGCCCAGGTAAGAAAATTCCAGAATCATTCAACGTCATTATTGAGATCCCAATGAATGCGGATCCGGTGAAGTATGAAGTAGATAAAGAAACTGGCTGCCTCTTCGTAGATCGCTTCATGGGTACCGCAATGCACTACCCATGTAACTACGGCTACATCCCTAAAACGGTTGCAGGTGACGGCGATCCGGTAGACGTCCTCGTCATTACTCCATTTGCATTGGTTCCAGGCTCAGTGGTGAGCTGCCGTGCTATCGGCATGCTAGAGATGGAGGATGAAGGCGGGCAAGACGCTAAGCTGTTAGCCGTCCCAGAAGACAAGATTTTGCCGATCTACAAGCATTTACAAAAACCTGAAGATGTAAACGAATTACTTCTCGCCCAAATCCAACACTTCTTCGAGCACTATAAGGATCTCGAAAAAGGTAAGTGGGTAAAAGTTAAAGGTTGGACTGGTGTTGCTGGTGCCCATAAAGAAATTTTGGACGGCATCGAAGGTTACGCCAAGTCACAGAAGTAATTAAGTAGTCATTGGAGTGAGCTCGCAAAAAATCGCCCTAGCGCAAATCAACCCTCTTTTGGGTGATTTGCCTGGCAACGCGCAGCTCATCTCTCAAGCCGCCGCAGATGCTTATGCACAAGGCGCCACAGTAGTTCTCACGCCAGAGCTCTCGCTCACTGGCTACCCTCCAGAAGATTTGCTATTACGCCCAGCCTTTATTGAGGCAGCAGATCGAGAGCTCAGTTGTTTAATGCTGGAGCTCCAGAAATTTCCGGGGCTGACTGTCATCGTTGGCCACCCTAAGAAAACTGCCGCTGGTTTACAAAACTATGCCTCCGTTATCCGTGATGGGGAGATCATCGCCGGCTATGCCAAACAAGAGCTGCCTAATCATGAAGTGTTTGATGAGGTACGTTATTTCACGCCAGGTCAAGACGCCTGCGTCTTTGAAAATGCAGGCATTCAGTACGGGGTTATTCTTTGTGAAGATGCATGGCATGCAGGTCCAGCAAAACAGGCTCATGCAGCTGGCGCCCAAGTGCTCCTAGTTTTAAACGCCTCGCCTTATCACCTTCAAAAAGAAGCTTTACGCATTGAGGTGCTGCGTCAACAAATCGCCCTAAGCAAGATGCCATTGGTTTATGTAAACGCAGTCGGCGGCCAAGATGAGCTGGTTTTTGATGGTGGTTCATTTGCCTTAAATAGTGCAGGCAAAGTAGTGATGACCATGCCGCAGTTTGAGACTGCTCTTGGCTATGTATATGTCAGTGCATCTGCTGATTTAGAGCCAGGAACAATGGTTACTCCATCCAGTGTGGAAGCTCAGGCTTACCAGGCACTTGTTCTAGGTGTGCGTGACTATGTTCAAAAGAATCGTTTTCCGGGAGTCATTATTGGCCTCTCGGGTGGAGTTGATTCTGCATTGGTGTTGGCAATAGCAGTAGATGCATTGGGTGCAGATAAAGTGCGCACCGTCATGATGGCTTCACGCTATACCGCCGACATCTCCTGGATTGATGCCAGAAAAATGGCCCAGAATCTAGGCGTTCAATATGATGAGATCCCAATTAGTGAACCTGTTGATGCTTTGGAGCATGCCTTGGCTGAACAATTTAAAGGTCTCAAACTCGATGCTACTGAAGAAAATATTCAGGCGCGAGTGCGAGGCACTCTCTTAATGGCGCTCTCCAATAAAACAGGTCGACTAGTTTTAACAACCGGTAACAAGAGTGAAATGGCTGTTGGTTATTGCACCCTATACGGAGATATGGCTGGTGGCTTTGCGGTCATTAAAGATATTGCTAAAACTTTGGTCTATCGCTTGTGCGCTTATCGCAATAGTATTACCCTAATTATTCCAGAGCGGATCTTGACTCGCGCCCCTTCTGCAGAATTGCGCCCCGATCAGACCGATCAAGACAGCCTGCCATCATATGAAGTATTGGATGGCATCGTCGAGCGCTACATGGAGCAAAACCAATCCATCGCCCAAATCATTGCTGCCGGGTTTGATCCTGAAAGCGTAGAAAAAGTAACCCGCCTCATTAAGCTCAATGAGTACAAACGTCGCCAAGCACCTCCTGGCGTGCGAGTCACCACTCGAGCCTTTGGGCGTGATTGGCGCTACCCCATTACTTCCCAATTTAGGGCGTAACCGGGCATTGGTTTTCAGTTCTAGGTATGATTACTGTATTAAGGGGAATATATGAAGCTAATCACATCCATTATTAAGCCGTTCAAACTTGACGAAGTTCGTGAAGCCTTAGCTGAAGTAGGTGTTACTGGACTGACTGTTACCGAAGTTAAAGGCTTTGGTCGCCAAAAAGGTCACACTGAGCTCTATCGTGGCGCAGAGTATGTAGTCGACTTTTTGCCCAAAGTAAAAGTAGAAGTGGTTGTTGCCGATGACCGCGTAGATTCAGCAATCGAAGCCATTACTAAAGCGGCACGTACAGGCAAGATTGGTGATGGCAAGATTTTTGTTAGCCCAATCGAACAGGCCATTCGTATTCGCACTGGCGAAACTAACGATTCAGCTGTTTAAGCACCAAATTTGATGCGCTAACTCGCTAACTCTTCCGAGAGTTAGCGCAGCTGAGGATCTATCCGATCTACAGACGGAACGGCTACTTCAGAGGCTTCTAATATTAAAGTTTTGTAATTCAGGTTTGTCAGGCGCACTTTTGCGCCCTGAAAAAACACGTCAGCCTGAGCAAGACCATTAGTGAGAATTTTGAACGGAGGTTTGCCATAAAAAGATGCCCCCGTGCTAGGCTCAATAATCTTGTTTTGCATCTTCCCAGAAGCATCGCTCACACAAACCACTTGCTTTGATTTCACCTGTACATAAACCATATCGGCTGCTTTGCGTGGTGTATCTGTTTTGTAGCTAATAATCCCCTCTTCAGCAGGGCAGGCTACCGCGGCTTCAGTACTGGCAATGGAAGTTGGCGGCACCACTACTGCTACAGAGGATGCTTGAGCTGCTGGTACTGGCTCTGCTGGCGCCGCCGCTGGAACAGGCTCAACGATTTCTTCTTTTACAAGGACGATTTCTGCTGGTTTTTCTGAGAAAAATAAAGGCTTTAAATTGACCACTGCAAATGCTGCAGCAGCAGCCACGCTCAACCAAAGAAAAAGCTTCTTTTGTGAAGTCGATTTTGGCTTTGAGATGACTTGATTCAAGGGCACTTCTTTTGCCTGATCGTTTTCCTCTTCTACAGGCAGCTGTCTCTCTTGCAGCTGCTCTTGAGTTTGGACGGCATCTATTTTTGCTTCCACCTTTTTAGAAGACTCTTTTTGGGCCCCCTCAATCTTTGGAGCATCTGCTAATTTAACTTCTGCAATTGGTAACTGGACTGCGCTTGATGTCTCAGGTGCAGTTGCGCCGAAATCAAACGCCTCTTCATCACTTAACTGAAGCAACTTGGCTACCTTCTTGGCAGCAGTTGCTTTAATTTGGGCGCTGTAGAAGGAGCTGGTTCCACCGTTTTCAATCTGCTCAATTTGGCGAGTAGATAGACATGCCATTCCACCGAGATCTTTAGTAGTTAAGCTCAGCTTTTCGCGAGCCTTGATAAAAGCCTCTTGTCGAATGTCAGGAAGGTTAGAGTTGGTATTCACAAAAATGATTTAAGTGTTTTATATATCAAAATATTGCCCCATTTTAGTGCTAATTTAGCTACAGGGAAATTAGCTCAAGAGCTAGCATTCTGGAGGTTTTCTAAATCGGATTCAAGGTACTTTGCAACTAATAATTGCACTGAATCCACGCTCATCTTGTCCATTACTCTAGCCTTATGAACCTTGATTGTGGCATCAGTTGTACCCAACTTAACAGCAATATCCTTATTGAGCAACCCTTTCACCAACCAAAAGCAGACTTCCTTCTCTCTAGGAGTAAGGGTTGCGAAGTCCTTCTTAGTTTCCACCTCCTTAGAAACCCGCTTGAGCTGACGTCTATCAAACTCAAGGGCATCTGCAACTGCCTTTAATAAATCCTCCAAATTAAAGGGCTTAAAGAGGAAATCTACAGCGCCACGTTTGAGACTTGTAACAATTTGATGGGGATGACTCTGACCGCTGACAAACACAATGGGGGTTTTACGACCTAGTTGGACTAATTTTTCCTGTAAATCTAACCCAGTCAAATCTGGCATTTGCATATCGAGCAAGATGACAGCAGGCGCTACTGGCACTGAATGCTCTAAAAATGAGACTGCGGAGGAGAACTCTTCCACGATATAACCGACATCCTTGAGCATTCTGCCTAAGGAGGTACGTATCGACTCATCATCGTCAATTAGGTAGATATGGCCAACTTTAGTCATTGAATTTATAAGAAAAAGTAATTGATGAAGCAATGTACCGCAGCTTTTTTACCAAGGATATTAGCTTTTAAGCTAATAATAAGACTGGATCAAGAAATACAATAGACCAATCTCTTTGTTGCAATGCAGAACAAGGGCATGGGAATGACTGCATAAACCCCTGCGTTCCGCCTTGTATCACGGCACAATAGAGCTTTTCGACAAATTCTTTTCTGGAGTCAATATCAGTATGAAACGCCTCAATGAACGCTCGCGCAATGTCACCGAAGGGGTTGCTCGCGCACCCAATCGCTCAATGTATTACGCGATGGGCTATGAAGAGAAGGATTTTGTTAAGCCAATGGTTGGCGTGGCTAATGGCCATTCCACCATTACCCCATGTAATAGTGGTTTACAGAAACTAGCCGATGCAGCAGTAAGCGCACTAGAGGAAGCAGGTGCGAAGGCGCAAATGTTTGGTACTCCGACCGTCTCAGATGGCATCGGCATGGGCACTGAGGGTATGAAATATTCTCTCGTCTCTCGTGAAGTGATTGCCGATAGCATTGAAGTTTGTGTAAATGGTTTATGGCAGGATGGCGTTCTAGTCATTGGTGGCTGCGATAAAAACATGCCAGGCGGAATGATGGCGATTGCACGCACCAACGTACCAGCAATTTACGTTTATGGCGGGACAATTAAGCCTGGTCATTACAAAGGCAAAGAGCTCAATATTGTTTCTGCATTTGAAGCGGTTGGTGAATTTACCTCAGGGCGCCTTAACGAAGAAGATCTGAAGGGTGTTGAGCAAAATGCTTGCCCAGGTAGCGGCTCCTGCGGAGGTATGTATACCGCCAACACTATGAGCTCCTCATTCGAAGCTTTGGGTATGAGCCTGCCTTACTCATCTACGATGGCAAACGTCGATGCTGAGAAAGTCACTAGCGCTCATGAATCAGCCATTGTGTTGGTCGAAGCAATTAAAAATAATTTACGTCCACGCGACATCATTACCAAGAAATCCATTGAGAACGCAGTGAGTGTCATCATGGCAGTTGGTGGCTCGACTAATGCAGTTCTACATTTTCTAGCGATCACTAGTGCCGCTGAAATTGATTGGACGATTGATGACTTTGAGCGCATTCGTAAGCGCGTTCCCGTTATCGTGGATATGAAACCATCTGGCCAGTATTTAGCAACTGACCTGCACCAAGCCGGCGGCATTCCGCAAGTGATGAAGATCTTGTTAGATGGCGGACTCTTGCATGGCGACTGCATGACCATCACTGGTAAAACGATTACAGAAACATTAAAAGATGTTCCATCCGTACCGCGTGCCGATCAAAAAGTGATTCGCACTCTAGACACTCCGCTTTATAAACAGGGTCACTTGGCAATCCTCAAGGGCAATATCTCTCCTGAAGGTTGCGTTGCCAAAATTACTGGCCTGAAGAATCCATCTATTACTGGCCCTGCTCGTGTATTTGATTCTGAAGATGATGCAATGGCCGCCATCATGGCGCAGAAAATCAAGGATGGCGATGTTGTGATTATTCGTTATGAAGGCCCTAAAGGAGGTCCCGGCATGCGTGAGATGCTTGCTCCTACCTCTGCCCTCGTTGGTCAGGGCTTAGGCGAGACAGTCGGCCTCATCACCGATGGCCGCTTCTCTGGCGGCACTTGGGGCATGGTTGTAGGTCATGTGGCTCCTGAAGCTTTTGTGGGTGGCGTGATTGCACTGATTCATGAAGGTGACTCTGTAACGATCGATGCCCACAAGTTACTCATTCAACTCAATGTGAGCGATGAAGAGATTGCGAAGCGCCGTGCTACTTGGGTACAGCCCAAGCCACGCTACACCCGTGGCTTACTTGCTAAGTATGCTCACCTTGCGAGCACTGCAAGTAAAGGCGCAGTAACCGATCTCAATTTGGATTAACTATAAGCAATAAATCCAAAGCATCAAAACAAAAGCCCCTAAGTAAAACTAGGGGCTTTTTTAATGCCGAAGCTGAATGCAAAAAACTATGTACTTAGTGCTTCATAGCTCCAGAATTACCCATAGCATTCACAGGCATCTTCACTTCCACCTCACCCGCTTTAGCAAACTTGAGCTTAACTGGAACAGTTTCGCCTGCAGTCAATGGCGCCTTGATGTTCATGAACATCAAATGCATACCACCCGGCTTTAATTCAACGGCACCACCTGCTGGCACAGGGATATCTTTTACCTGACGCATTTTCATGACATTGCCTTCCATCGCCATTTCATGCAATTGGACCTCGCCAGCTACTGGAGAGCTAGCTGATACCAATAAATCCACGCCGCCTTTGTTTTCGATCTTCATAAAACCACCAGCAGCCATTTGGCCCGGCACAGTTGAACGTGTATAAGCATTCTCAATTTGCAGAGAGCCCACTTTTGCGTTTTGAGCATAGGCTCCAGCAGTAAATGCTGCCGCAGACAAAGAAATTAAACCAATCACAATATTTTTCAAATTACTCTCCTTAAATTAATAAACACCTTTAGCGAACCACTTCTTTAACTCAACAAAATTTATCGGCCCTGTTTTCCGGACTATCCTTCCATTTTTATCAATCAACAAAGTCATTGGAGTTTCACCACGCCACTGCGGATCAATTTCATGGCGAAAATAATCATCGAAGGGAGTATTTATGTAATAGCTGGAAGCCTTATCTAAGCCGGCCTTAGCTAACATTTTTTTAGTCGCTTCGAGGGGTACTTCATCAACCTGAATGAATATCACCTTAGCACTTTTATCAGCGGAGAGAAACTTACCCCATTGAGGCATTTCCTTTGCGCAAGGCCCACAAGTGACGCCCCAAAAATGAACGGCCACTGCTTGGCCAGCATTTTTCTTTAACAAAGAGCTCCACTCACCCTTTTGATACGCCTGAATATTTGCTACATCTGCAAAGACATAATTCATCGTCAGCAACAATAGAGAAAGGGTCAGAAGTAGTTTTTTCATTATTTGCCGTTTAGTTTAATGACTTGATAGCCATCGGCTCGGGTTAGCCAAGATAAAAAGACATCGCCCCCGTTGCTGATTAACAAAGGATGATCTGAATAAGCACTTGTCTGCGCAATCAAGGTTGCCTGAGACCATGTAACACCATCATCCGGTGATTGCTTAAGGTACACAGATGTCTTTACCCCATCAAACCCCTTCCAAACCAACCAAATGGACTTATCCTGAGCGAGGAGATAAGGGCGCGAAACATTCTCATACTCACCTCCAATTCTAATTGGAGGTGAGTAGGTTTCGCTCTGATTACTAGAGTTGGCATAGAACACTCCAGATCGAGCAGCTCCCTGGGTAAACCAAGCCACATGCATTTTTCCAGCACTAGAAACTGCAATCGCAGGGCCATGGTGAGGGCAAGCATCAGTCTTCCATTCGTCTTTAGAGACTCTGCGAATTTTTCCGAACGAGGATTCATTAATTAACTGCGTTGCGTGATCACGTATACCGCCAGGGAAAATAGCTCGATAAACAATGGCTACCCCACCCTTTGGATCAATACTAGAACCTATACGACAGCATTCACAACTCTGTTCATTAGCTATTTTCTCAGGCTGAAACGTTTTCCCAGCATCATTTGAAAATGAGTAAGCGATGGATCCACCAAGACGCGGATTACCCGTCTTCTTCGCATGAGCAACCAAACGTTTATCAATCCAAGCCAAGAATATGGAGTCATCTTTACCAATCACCATCGAAGGAAAGCGCTCGCTAGAACCATTTTTGATCAGCGGCATGGGGGTCGTAAAACTGAGACCGCCGTCAGAAGAGCGGGTCGTATTGATCTGTGCATTCCAATTACCATCTTTGAAAAATGCATAAGCCAGAAATATATTACCTTTGGAATCAGAAACGATTTGTGGGCGAGCATCGCTACCAGCGTCCAGAGATTTTCCATGCTCCGCAATAACTATAGGGGATGTAAACGTCTTTCCTAAATCATCAGATTTAGCAACTGAAACAAATCCGCCACCAGTCCATGCCAGAAGCAACTTACCATCCTTACCTAAAAATGGCGTTGCAGAATTCGCGCAATCTAAACCCGACCCCTTGCATGATGAAGAAGGCTTAGCAGGCGCACTCATCCCAGAGTGGGAAGAGTGATCCATTTGAGCCCATGCATATCCACAATACATCGAGACACCCGCAAAAAAAATCTTGGCGAGAGTTGTATGCAATAAAATTTTATGTGCAGATCTCATTAGAAGATGATACGCGCGCCAACGGTAATAGCCTGTGGCATCCCCATCGTATAACTGGTCTGAGAAGTACCGGAGCCGAATGTAATGTATTGTCGATTGAGTAAATTGACTACGGAGGCATTGATTGATACTTGCGGGGTTATCTCATAGTTTGCTCGCATACCAATAATTGCATAGGCTGGCACGGGCAGGGAGTGCGCCGGATCCATCCAAGAATTTCCAATATATCGAACATTGGCCGTTAGACTCGCTCTTGGAACTGGGTAGTAAGTCAAGGCAGCATTACCCATATTCTGAGGAACACCACCGAGCTGTGTATTCAATGGATTAAGGGCGGCTGCAACACTTGCTGCATTCCAAATAACATAGGCCCGAGTATAGGTATACCCAGCATCAGCAGACCATTTCTCATTGATATCATGATGAGCCTGAAATTCCAGACCTTGGCTTTGGGTATTTTGGTTATTGGAATACGAGGACGCGGATGTTCCATTACATGCAGAACCTACTGGGCAAAATGCCAAATAAGCAGCTGAATTTTGATCAAGCGTTGCTGCATAAACGGCATTTTTAATGGTGTTGTTAAATCCAGTCACTTGAATAAATCCAGAATTCCACCTGTAGTCGCTACCAACTTCATATCCTGTCATGTTTTCAGGGGTCAAATTAGGGTTTGCAAAACTATAAGACTTACCAGGAGAGCCGTAGCTACGCAACATATTGTTCATGCCAGGGGCATGAAAAGCTTGGTATGCGGAAGCGCGGAAGTTTAAATTATTCGTAGCTTTATAGAGCAGGCCTAAGTTTGGGCTAAATTTAGTTACTGCAATATTTGGTGTATTCACAAAACTTGGGTTGGAACCATTTGCCCCTGCAGTATAGTAAGTCGGCACGCTACTTTGATACTGATCAACACGCGCTGATAGGGTAGCTTGAACTGGAATGTCTGATGTTGTCTTGACCTGCCCCATTAAGCCATAAAAATTTTGAGTTCCTTTGGCAAAACTAACACCAATATTCGACTGTCCGATTTGTGTGGTGCTGGTATTCGAGGTTGCCAATGTATTGGCTAAATTTGATGCGGAAATAGTTCTGGCATCCACCGCCAAAATATATTGCTCCACTAAAGCCTGCTTAATATCATGGGTAAACTGAACCGAACCACCTCCAGTTGTCGAGGGATCCTGATAATTAGAGGATATATAAGGGGTGCCAATTGCCGGATTGGATCCACTTGAGGTAGTGGCGCCGTTATTTTTATTAAATACTTCGTTTTGATAAAAACCAGTAACTGTAATTTTTTTGTCAATGTCCAGTCTTGTAGTTGTTCCTGCTGCCAAATTGGTTTGTTGAATTAAATTTGTTGCAAACGCATAGTTTGAACTTAAGTCAGCCATAGTGCTATAGCCAGCCCTAAAAAAACCATCTGTATTTTGGCTGAACTTCATCTCACCCTGCATTCGCACATTGGAATTTTGTGCACTTGCATTTGACATGCCGGGCTGCAGAGGAGCCTGCTGCGCACTTGCCACGTTGGGCAACCTTTTTGTATTTGGCCAAAGGGTAGCTGGTGAAATAGTGGCTGGATTTCTATATCCATCAGTACTGAAATAGTCAGCAGAAAATCTAAGCTTAAATGAGTCAGAAAGTGCAACATCTTTTGAAACTGCTACATTACCTGTCCCATACGATCCATAACTAACCGAAGCCTCATTTCTACTGTTCGATATTTTCTTTGTATTAACGTTGATCACGCCACCCATACCATAATTACCCCAAAGACTCGAGACCCCGCCACGAACTAATTCAATACTTTCAACCGAAGACATAGGGATTTGATTCCACTGCACGGTTCCATAGAATGGATCTAATGCGGGAGCACCATCAATCAAAACCAATGTTCTGGCATTTCCTAAGCCACGAACATTAATACTTTGACCTGTTGGATCTTTCTCATAGTAAGGCTGATCATTTAAAAATACACTTGGTACATTCTTTAGAATCTGATCTGGCGTCTGATCAGGAGAGAGTTCTAACGCCTCTGGAGTTAGAACTGTTGTATTCAAAGTCATGCGATCTAAGGGGGTATCCGATCTACTTGCATTCACAACCAAATCCTTCAATTTCTGATCGTAATCAGGTGGTGGTGCAATTTGAGCCTGAGCACCACTAGATATCAATACCGATCCACATAGCATGTAAATGCATGCGCTAATTTTCTTTTGTTTGAACAACATTTATCACTCCATACAATACGACGACAACACAATATTTGGTTGCCAACTACATAGCTAGGCTATGCCCTAAAAAGATTTAGGCTTTTGTTGGAGGTGCTGCTGAAGGGGGTGTTATCCAAACAGCGAGAGGCTTGGGTGATTGATAGAAAAGCTGTGGCAGCAAAGCAAGTGTTTGCGGCGCTCGAAACGTGAGGTTCGTATTGAACGATGGAGTAATGCTTGTGTGGGCTACGCAGTATGGGCAAGGCTGCATAGATTCAGATTCATTCGCCTGATCATCGCCCTGCACCTGAATTTGCATCTTAGCGCCATCAGCAGAACAGATTTCCATTGCAAAACTCTGACCATGCTTCGCTAGCGATACCGCTTGAGAAACTGCTGGCGCAAGTGCACTCATTGCAATGGCTGCGGCAGCAATCCAGTGAATGAGGCGGTTTTTGCGGAAATTCATGATTTCAGAATTTTATCGGACTTTTAGGTTTTCCATGAAAAAAGGGGCTGACGCCCCTTTTTCCTATGAATTCGCTATTTCTAGCGTGTTTCATTACTTATGCTGCAGCCACCTTTTTCTTGCCAATGAACTTACCAATCAATGGCCAGAACAACAATACCAAAGCCAATGTAGTGATCGCACCTACCAAGTAGTTAGAGAAGAAAATATCTAAGCTACCTTGTGAGAACAACATGGATTGACGGAATGAGTCTTCTGCACGATCACCCAACACCAAAGCCAACACCATTGGCGCCATTGGATAATCAAGTTTTTTGAATACATAACCAATAACACCAAAGCCCAACATCAACCAAACATCAAACATGGCATTGTGAACGGTGTAGGCACCTACCGCGCAAATCACAATAATGACTGGCGCAATAATTGAGAATGGAATTCTCAAAATAGAGGCAAACAATGGCACGCAGGTTAATACAACAAACAAGCCTGCCAAGTTACCCAAATACATACTGGCAATCAAGCCCCAAACAAAGTCTGGCTTCTCAACGAAAAGCAATGGACCAGGTTGCAGACCCCAAATCAACAGGCCACCTAGCAATACGGCCGCAGTTGGCGATCCAGGGATACCCAAAGACAGCATTGGGAGAAGTGCCGCTGTACCTGCAGCGTGAGCTGCTGTCTCTGGAGCAACGATACCTTCCATCTTGCCGGTACCAAACTTGTCGCCATCCTTAGATACGCGCTTCGCTACACCGTAAGCCATGAAAGACGCAGGAGTTGCACCACCTGGGGTGATACCCATCCAGCAACCGATTAGGCAACTACGCAATGAAGTAGCCCAATATTTTGGCAACTGCTTCCAAGTTTCCCAAACAACCTTACCGCGAATCTTTGCTGCGGCACCTTGGAAAGCCAAGCCCTCTTCCATCGAAAGCAGAATCTCACCGATACCAAACAAACCGATCACAGCGATCAAGAAGTCAAATCCACGCATTAACTCTGGATTTCCAAAAGTTAAGCGCAACTGACCTGTCACGGTATCCATACCAACGGTAGCCAAGGCAAAGCCCAACATCATGGCGGAGATGGTTTTGAATGGCGAACCTTTATTCATACCCACAAAACTACAGAAGGTGAGAAGGTAAACCGAGAAAAACTCTGGCGGACCGAATTGGAGTGCAAATTTCGCAACCAATGGTGCCAAGAAGGTAATCATCACAATTGCGAAGAAAGCGCCGACAAATGAAGATGTGAACGCTGCAGTTAATGCCTCGCCAGCTTTTCCATTACGTGCCATTGGATAACCATCAAAGGTTGTCGCAACAGACCAAGGCTCGCCCGGGATATTGAAGAGTACAGATGTAATTGCACCACCAAACAATGCGCCCCAGTAAATACAGGAGAGCATGATGATCGCGGAGGTTGGCGGCATTGTGAAAGTCAATGGCAACAGAATCGCAATTCCGTTAGCACCACCCAAACCAGGCAATACACCAATAATCACACCGAGTGTTACGCCAACAAGCATCAGCAATAAGTTAAAGGGCGTCATTGCAACGGCAAAGCCGCTGAATAGAGCGTTAATTTCTTCCAACTTGGACTCCTTCTTTTCTAATCTCTTTTAATAGTTATTGTTTTTTATTGCACGCCAATGAACTCGAGCGGATTGAACCATGAGCCATGTGGCAATGGAACCTGAAACCAGAATTCAAACATGAGGTAGAGGGCAGCACTCACTCCAACAGACACAGCGACTGCTTTCCAGATTGGATATTTTCCCAACCAAACCATGAATATCGCGATGTAAACGGCTGAAGCAACGTAAATACCAATTAATTGCACGCCCAACACAAAAACAATTGCTGGTAAAAGCACAGCCATAACTTGCTTTAGGGGCTCAATGTCTACAAATGACTCTGTTTTCTTTTTCTTATTGACGATTGCAGCTTGATAGAGGGTTACCGTGCTTGAAAGCAAAATAATCAAACTAATATAGAAAGGAAAATATCCGGCTTCGGGACCATCAGCACCCCAACTGGCGCCTAACTTCAGGCTGCCAACCATCACCACTAGACCTACCGCGATAAACAGGAGGGCAGTAATCACATCCATCGCTCTTACGCTAATTGCTGATTCTTGATTTGAGTTATTAACTTGTTCAGACATTTTTTTATTCACTAATTAAAGTTGATTCATACGGGTACTTAAAAAATAGGACCCCCAATCGGAGGTTCTACTCTATAGGCCTTTAAATTATTTAGCCAAAAAGCCAGCTTCAGTCATTAACTGCTTATGTAAAGCTTCGTTTAATGTGAGCCAATTTCTAAACTCTTTACCAGTCATAAATGTCTGGTTGAATGCGCCATCAGCCATAAACTTTTTCCACTCTGGTGTAGCACGCACTTTTTTGAACAAGTCGATATAAAAATCAACCTGCTCTTGAGTTACGCCTGGAGCCATGAAAATACCGCGCAACATCACGTAGTCAGTTTTTACGCCTGCCTCTTTACAAGTTGGAACGTCATACCAAGATTGTGTAGCAGTGATTTTCTCTTTATAAGGCATACGAGTGTCATCAAATACACACAAGGCACGTAATTTGTTAGCACGCCATTGAGCAACCGCTTCAATTGGGTTATTCACAGAAGAATCAATATGATTACCTACAAGCTGAACAGCAACGTCGCCACCCCCTTTGAATGGGATGTAAGTGAACTTAGCACCAGTTGCTTTTTCAAGGGCAACGGTAATAATTTGGTCTTCTTGCTTAGAGCCAGTACCACCCATTTTGAATTTACCTGGGCCAGCTGCTTTAGCGGCATCAATATATTCTTTGGCTGTTTTGTAAGGCTTGTCAGCGTTATCCCACAAAACGAATTGGTCAAGAGCCAACATCGCTACAGGAGTGATGTCCTGCCAATTAAATGGAACACCAGTTGCTAATGGAGTTGTAAACAAATTCGAGAGAGTAATCACGATCTTGTTTGGATCGCCTTTAGCCTCTTTCATTGCTAAGAATCCTTCAGCTCCTGCACCTGCACCCTTGTTCACGGGAATTACTGCCTGCTTCATCAAATTATTTTTGGTAATGATGCCTTGGATCATGCGGGCCATTTGGTCAGCACCACCGCCAGGACCGGCAGGAATGATGAACTCAACTGGCTTGGTTGGTTCCCAGGCAGCGAAAGCAGGTGAAACACTAGTAGCACCGAGGGCTAATGCGGTGGAAATCAATGCCCCTTTTAACTTCATTTTCATGAACGCTCCTCCAAAAAATTTGAATACCAATATTACTTTGGCTTCTATTTGTTATGTGAGGATTTTTACTTAAACCAAGGGGCGAGTACTTGACACCTATCAACAATTATTAAATGAATAGCTAGGGATAACACTAACTCCTAAGTAATAACCCTAGTAAGGCCTTTGCGGGATCAATACCTAGCGGAATCGATCTAAAAGCTTCTTACTGACCTTGTCTAGCTGGGTGGAATCTTTAATCAAAAATTGCAGACCATTGGAATCAGCAATGAGGAGCGTATTACCAGCAATGCGACGAATATCTTCCTCGCCCTTGAGGCGAATTCTGGTGGGGCCGCGATCAGTTTCGATATCCCAAATACTGGGGGTAGCAAAAGTAGATACCTTGGTGATTTTTTCAATTACAGGCATGAACTCACGAGCAGCCAGCTCTTCCTTAATCAGATCTAACTCGGCTTCAGGTATGTTGGTGACATTATCAAACCAACACAACTCTTTGCCCGACTGATCCATGATCGAGATTCCGGCACCTGGTGCAGTAATCGGAAATGCTCTTACCGGATAGACGCCAATATGATGATTTCCAGCAGCATCAATCAATACCAAACGACCTAGTGCATCACGCTCTAGCGTGTATGTCTTTTGATGCTGACTCATACCCCGCCCCCAGTTGCTTTAGCAATGACTTGCAGGTCTACTTCTTTGCGCTCATTTTCGTCAATACTTTCGCCAATGGCACCACCCTCAACCAACTCTACAGCATGGCGCAATTGAGCTTGGTACAAGGTGTAGTACGCGCCCTGTGCATCCATCAAGTCATCATGCGAACCAATCTCCACGATCTCACCCTTATCAAGCACGACCAAGCGATCTGCTTTTCTTAAAGTAGAGAGGCGATGGGCAATCGCAATCGTAGTGCGGCCTTTGACCAGATTGTCTAAAGCACGCTGAATTTCTTTTTCAGTGGTGGTGTCTACCGATGAGGTAGCTTCATCCAAAATCAGAATGCTTGGGTTAATCAACAGTGCACGTGCAATTGAAATACGTTGACGCTCCCCGCCTGAGAGGGATTGACCGCGCTCACCTACTAATGAGTCATAACCGAGTGGTAAGCGAAGAATAAATTCATGTGCATGTGCAGCGCGCGCTGCCTCAATAATTTCTTCTCGAGTAGCCTCTGGCTTTCCATACGCAATATTTTCTGCAATCGTGCCAAAGAATAGAAATGGCTCTTGCAAAACCAAACCAATACGCTTGCGATAGTCAGCAATTCTGATGCTACGAATATCGCGCCCATCTAAGGTAATCGAACCAGTACTTACATCATAGAAGCGGCAAATCAAGTTCACTAGAGTGCTCTTACCGGAGCCGCTATGACCGACTAAGCCAATCATTTCTCCAGGAGCAATATCGAGATCAATCCCTTTAGAAACCGCACGGTTGCCATAGCGGAAACCCACGCCCCGTAAGGAGATTCGGCCCTTCACTTCACCCAAAGGTGCTGGATTAATTGGCTCAGGAACACTCGAGACATGATCCAAAATATCAAAAATACGCTTTGCTCCAGCCGCTGCTTTTTGCGTATGCGAAACGATGCGACTCATTGAATCGAGTCGAATGTAGAATCGTCCAATATAAGCAAGGAATGCAATCAACACGCCAACAGTGACCTTTTGGTGCGCAACCTGCCAAATACCAAAACCCCACACTACTAATAGACCCGTTTCAGTTAATAGCGTTACTGTTGGGGAAAACAAGCCCCATACGCGATTGACGCGATCATTGATTTGCAAATTGTGTTTGTTGGAATCAACAAAACGTTTGAGTTCACGATCTTCTTGAGCGAAGGCTTTGACTACCCGAATTCCTGGAATCGTATCAGCCAAGATGTTGGTTACTTCAGACCAAACGCGATCAATCTTTTCAAAACCAAATCGCAACTTATCTCGCACCACATGAATCATCCACACGATAAATGGCAATGGCGCCAAAGTGACCAATGCTAGCAAAGGATCAATTGATACCAAAATTGCTGCCGTCATCGTAATCATGATGACATCGGTTGCAAAATCTAAAGCGTATAAGGATAAGAATACGCAGATGCGATCTGTCTCAGCGCCAATACGTGCAATCAAGTCGCCGGTTCTTTTGCCACCGAAGTACTCCAAAGACAGTTTGAGCAAATGCTCAAAAGTTGTATTACGTAGATCTGCGCCGATACGCTCACTCACCAATGCAAGTAAGTAGGTTTTCCACCAACCAAGACCCCAAGCAACAATTGCTGCAGCAAATAAAGCGAAGAGGTACTTACTAGCTAAATCAAAATCGATCGGATTACCTTTCTCATATGGAATCAATACATGGTCCATCAATGGCATCGTCAAATAGGGCGGAATCAGTGTGGCGCCGGTTGATAGTAAGGTCAGGACAAAGCCTAGTAAGAGCTCTTTTTTATAGGGACGAGCAAAGCGCCACAATTTAAATAAAGTCCAAGTCGATGGAGGGGCATCCTCCTCTGGATCGCAAGTTGGGCAAGTATCTGAGTTGGCAGGCTTAGGGCTTAAGCACACTGGACAAACCTGCTTATCGTATTCAGAAGCCTCGGGCTCGCTACTAGGCTGATCACCCCTGATCAACTGCCTAAAACTGCTCTGTAGGCGCAATACTTGCGGATTGACAGCCAGAGTGAAGTACCACAGTCGCAGCAGACTAGCCTCAGACTCCAGCTTGAGATGCCCTACTCCGGCATGATCACCATGCAAAAGATGGGCTCCAGAGCTAATCGGCCAAAATTCCGTGCGAATACCGTCACTCCAAAATAGACCCGTAGGAACCAAGCAAAGCAGGCTTTTCTCAAAGCGCATTTCACCATCGAGATCAAGCTCGACCCATGCCAGTATGGAGTTGAGGTCTTTTACTGGGGATTGAGGAGCCTCTAAAACACTAGCCCAATGACTTGGTGAAGGGGGGGCGGATGGAGAAATTTCTGGCTTCATTAGTCTTAAAAGTATAGTGGAGCTAGATTTTTTAGATTTAGTAATACTGTCAACTTTAGTGGGTAGAAATCCGTTAAATTGACGAAGCAGGCTTTTTTACGCATTTTTGCTAATTTTGTGGATTTTGAATAATTATTAGAACTAGAGAGACAGTCTGAGACATCTCCGCCCTCATTTTCTATTTTGGCGCTGAGATCCCCCACTCCACATATGCCCCAATTACTAGATAAAACCATTGAGATCTTGAGTGTCAAGCATCTTCGCGGCCCTAATATGTGGACTTACCATCCCGTTATTGAAGTTTGGCTCGACATTGGTGAATTAGAAGATTTTCCATCTAACCTCATTCCCGGGTTTTATGACCGCCTTGTTCGAGCGCTCCCCAGTCTTCAAGAACACCGCTGCAGTTATGGTGAGGCTGGTGGATTTCTCAAAAGAGTCGAGGAAGGCACTTGGCCAGCTCACATCCTTGAGCACCTCACCCTAGAATTACAAAATTTAGCCGGCATCCCCGGCGGCTTTGGTAAAGCGCGTGATGGTGATCGTCGCGGTGTTTACAAAGTCATGGTGAGTGCGATTAATGAAGAAGTAACACTCACTGCACTCAAATATGCGCGCGATTTATATCTTGCTCTAGCGCAAGACACCAAAGATCCAGTCGCACTAGTTGCCAGTATTCTTCAGGAACTGCGTGAGCTCGGCGATGATCTATTGCTCGGTCCCAGCACCGCCTGCATCGTTAATGCGGCTGAGGAGCGAGGCATCCCCTCCATCCGACTATCTGAGGGTAACTTAGTACAACTGGGTTATGGCGCTAAGCAGCGTCGTATCTGGACAGCAGAAACCGATCAAACTAGCGCCATCGCTGAAACAATTTCTCGAGACAAAGATCTCACGAAGAGTCTTCTGTCTAGCGCAGGGGTTCCAACCCCCGAGGGTCGCACCGTTACTAGTCCTGACGATGCATGGGAAGCGGCTCAAGATATCGGCCTACCAGTTGTTGTCAAACCGATCGACGGCAACCACGGCCGCGGTGTCTTTATCAATTTGTATACCCAACAAGAAATTGAAGCGGCCTATGCTGTCGCAATCGATGAAGGCAGCGAAGTTTTAGTAGAGCGGCACATCCTTGGTGATGAACATCGCCTACTCGTAGTTGGCAATAAAGTAGTCGCAGCGGCCAAAGGTGAGACTGTTTGGGTTACTGGTGATAACCAACATACCGTTCTTGAGTTGATTCAAATTCAAATTAACTCTGATCCACGTCGCGGCAAAAGTGAAGAATGTCCACTCAACCCAGTTCGTATTGACTCTGCGGTCGAATTAGAGCTTGCACGCCAAAAGTTAACCGGCAGCAGCATTCCAAGCTTAGATCAAAAAGTACTGATTCAAAGCAATGGTAATGTCGCCTTTGATGTCACCGACTTAGTTCATCCAGATGTAGCTAGTCAAGTTGCTCTTGCTGCCCGCGTAGTGGGATTAGAAATTGCTGGGGTTGACCTGGTTGCGCAAGATATTAGTAAGCCACTAGATGAGCAGAATGGGGCTATTGTTGAAGTGAATGCTGGCCCCGGTTTATTGATGCACTTAAAACCTGCCAGTGGTAAACCTCAACCGGTCGGCAAAGAGATCGCGAACCACCTCTTCCCACCAGGAGCTGATTTCCGCATTCCCGTGGTCGGAGTCTGTGGTGCTCGCGGCAAAACCCCTGTAGCTGAAATGATTGCCCACTTTTTGCGACTTACGAATTTGTATGTCGGCCTGTCTTGTAGCAAGGGTTTATTTTTTGGTCATCGCTCAATTCAAAAGAGCAATGCTGCTAACTGGGAAAATGCCCGCCGTACTTTATTGAATCGTGCAGTGGAAGCAGCCGTGATCGAGAATAATAATCTGTCTATGCTGATAGAAGGATTGGCCTACGACCGCTGCCAAGTTGGTGTTGTATTAAACGTAGATCCGAAAGCCAATTTTCCTCAATACGCTATTTATGATGAAGACCAGGTTTTTAGCATCGTTAGGACCCAAGTAGATGTGGTGCTACCCACGGGAGTTGCCGTTCTCAATGCTGATGATCCAATGGTTGCCAGCATGGCGGAACTCTGTGACGGCGAAGTTATTTTCTTTACTCAAGATTCCTCATCCCCGATTGCGCAAGAGCACCTTAAGAATGGTGGTCGCGTCGTGATGATCGGCAATCAACAGATTACTTTGAAGTCCGCTAAGCATGATCAAAAGAGTATTCCAGTACCACCTAACTCTGAGCCTAACGCCAGCGAGCCATGGAAACCATTAAATCTTGGCGCCGCGATTGCTGCAGCCTGGGCCTTAGACATTCCGTTCAACGTTATCGAAGCTGGTGCTGAAACTTTTGTTTCTGACGCTAGTATTCCAGTAGGGGCTTAATTGGAAATCACCCGTATTCGCATGTTGCGTGGCCCAAATTTATGGAGCCGTCATACCGCTTTAGAGGCGATTGTGTCTTGCGAGGAATCAGAGCGTTCAATTGATCTGATTCCCGAATTTGAAATCAAGATTCGCGAGCGCTTTCCGCAATTAGGTAGTATGCGTCGCGGTGGACAAAATGAAACTCTCTCCTTAGCACACGCGCTAGAACATGCTGCTTTAGGTCTTCAATCTCAAGCAGGTTGCCCTGTCACTTTTAGTCGTACTGTACAAACCATTGACTTAGGCGTGTATCAAGTTGTAGTGGAGTACACCGAAGAAGTTGTTGGGCGCATGGCTTTTGACTTTGCCTTTGCTTTAATTCAGGCAACACTCAATGATGTGCCATTTGATTTAGCAGCCGCCCTATCCGAGCTAGAGGCCCTCTATGAAGATGTGCGCCTAGGGCCGAGCACTGGTTCTATTGTTGATGCTGCAGTTCAGAGAAACATCCCTTATCGCCGCATGACCGAGGGCAGCATGGTGCAGTTTGGCTGGGGTAGCAAACAAAAACGTATCCAGGCTGCTGAGACCAGTGACACTAGTGCGATTGCCGAGGCGATTGCGCAAGACAAGGAGCTCACTAAAAACCTTCTAGCAGCTGCAGGAGTATCAGTTCCAACTGGTGAAGTAGTCACTACCGCAGACGATGCATGGCGTGCTGCCCAAAATATTGGCGGCCCTATTGTTCTCAAGCCCAAGGATGGCAATCAAGGCAAGGGTGTTGTTGCCAATATTCAAACGGAAGCAGAAGTGCGCGCTGGCTTTGTGGTAACCCAAGCTTTTGGTCGTGAAACCATAGTCGAACGCTATTTACCTGGCGCTGACTATCGCCTGCTGGTAGTGGGTAACCGCCTATCCGCTGCAGCGCGGCGTGAGCCTGCGCAAGTAGTAGGTGATGGTAAGCATAGTGTTGCTGAACTGGTTGAGTTGGAAAATAAAAATCCATTACGTGGCGATGGTCATGCAACTGCATTAACAAAGATTCGTTTTGATGACATTGCGCTTGCACATTTAGCTAGCAACGGTCTGAGCCCCCAACATATCCCCAATACAGGCGAACGCGTTCTCTTGCGCAATAATGCCAATCTGAGTACTGGTGGCACTGCTACCGATGTGACTGATGATGTCCATCCCGATGTTGCAGCCAGCGCTATCGCTGCTGCACAAATGATTGGGTTAGACATCGCTGGCGTCGACATTCTGTGCGAAGCAATTTACAAACCTTTAGAGAGTCAAGGTGGTGGCATCGTTGAAGTCAATGCCGCTCCAGGCTTGCGCATGCATCTCAAGCCTTCCTATGGCAAGAGCCGCCCTGTAGGCGAAGACATCATCAATACGATGTACCCGCTTGGCGAGGATGGCAGAATTCCAGTTGTAGCAGTCACAGGAACCAATGGTAAAACTACTACCGTGCGCCTGATTTCTCATTTACTGAATGAGACTGGCTTACGTGTTGGCATGACAACCACTGATGGCGTGTATGTCAACCATCGCTTAATTGATTCCGGAGACTGTAGTGGGCCTAAGAGTGCTCGTAACGTCCTCATGCATCCCGATGTGGATGCCGCTGTTTTAGAAACAGCACGTGGTGGAATGCTGCGCGAAGGCTTAGGTTTTGACCGCTGTGAAGTTGCAGTAGTTACCAATATTGGTGAAGGAGATCATCTTGGTCTCAACTACATCACCAGCGTTGAAGACTTAGCGATTCTGAAACGGGTGGTTGTTCAAAATGTGGCGCCATCTGGCGCTGCAGTCCTCAACGCCACTGACCCCATAGTTGTAAAAATGGGGGATGTTTGCACAGGTCGAGTGATTTTCTTTGCACAAAATCAACACCACCCCGTGATTGCCGCACATCGAGCCAAAAACAAAAAAGTGATTTACTTTGATGGCGCCTTTATCGTCTGCTCAAAAGGATCTCGTGTACTCTTCCGCTTCCCAGTTAGCGAAATTCCGTTAACTCAGAATGGTGTTTTAGGATTCCAAATTGAAAATGCTATGGCCTCTATTGGCGCGGCCTGGGCATTAGGTTTGGATGCTGAAAAGATTGCGCGTGGCCTCCACTCCTTTGAAAGCTCTGCCAATGCAGTGCCGGGACGCTTTAATCAATTCCAGCACAAAGGCGCTACTGTTATTGCTGACTATGGCCACAATCCAGATGCCATGCGTGCTTTAGCTAGCGCAATTGAGGCTATGAAACCTCAGAAGAGTCATGTAGTAATTAGCGGCGCTGGCGATCGTCGTGATGAAGATATTCGTGATCTGACCCGTATTCTTGGCAATAGCTTTGACAATGTCATCCTTTATCAAGATCAATGTCAGCGTGGCCGAAAAGATGGTGAAGTGCTCAAGCTTCTTCAAGAGGGTCTAGTGGGCACTAAGAAAGCCAAACACGTCAAAGAGATTACTGGTGAATTTCTGGCTATTGACACCGCCCTCAATGATTTATCTGCTGGCGATATCTGCCTGATACTCATTGACCAAGTCGAAGAATCTCTTGCCTATCTCAAAAAGCAGGTTCGGCCATAATGATTGAATTCATTTTCCATGTGAACGCCTGAAGTTAAAACGCCCAATCAGTGATTGGGCGTTTTTCTTGGATCTTGGTGACTCAGGTAGCGGCAAATAATTACGCCTGCGAATGGTAATGCTGCAAGCGCTCAATCTCTTCTTTGGACCCTAACATCACAGAGACGCGCTCATGCAATTCCGTAGGAATCATATCCATGATTAATTGATCACCATTGGTTGAAGCGCCACCAGCCTGCTCTACTAAAAAGCTCATGGGATTAGCTTCATACATCAGGCGCAGCTTGCCTGGCTTATGTGGTTCTCGCTGGTCCCATGGATACATAAAGATGCCACCACGCGATAAAACACGATGAACATCAGCAACCATGGATGCAATCCAGCGCATATTGAAATCTTTATCACGTTCGCCACTCACACCTGCTAAGCACTCATCTACATAGCGACGGACAGGTTCAGCCCAATGACGCATATTAGACATATTGATGGCAAATTCTTTGGTTGAGTGAGCAATCTCCACTGCATGCTTAATTAAGATGAATTCGCCGGTGACTTTATTCAAGGTAAACATCACTACGCCATCGCCTAGTGTTAATGCCATGGTTGTTTGCGGGCCGTAAACAACATAACCTGCAGCTACTTGGTGACGGCCAGATAGTAAAAAATCAGCAGTTTGTAATGGCGCTAAAGGATCTTGCTTCTTGAGTACAGAGAAAATGGTACCGATAGATACATTCACATCGATATTAGATGAGCCATCCAATGGATCAAACAGTAGCAAGTAGTCGCCAGTGCCCTGAACTGGGAGCGGTAACTCCATCTCCTCAGAGGCTAGACCAGCCAATGATTTACATCCCTGTACGCCGTCAATTAATAAGTCATTGGCAATCACATCTAGTTTTTGCTGGACCTCGCCTTGGACATTACCAGTGCCAGCAGAGCCTAATAAGCCAATCAAGGCTCCTTGCGCAACCTCATGACTCAAGCTTGAGCACGTACCTGCAACTGCCAATAACAGCTCTTGTAGACCTGCGGGAATATCTGCACCCTTCACCCTAGCGGATGTCAGGTACTGCTTGAAATTGGTATTAAAAGTACTTGAGGCGCTCAAAAGGAATTTCTCCGTAATGGGGTTAGTTCTGCTGTGGCTCTATTTTGCCTTGTTCTGAATCTATTAATTACCCAAAGCCTTAGAAATCACCTCTTTCACATCTGGAGAGAGGGTTTCGCAAGCCGCAACCTGCTTTAGGGCCGCCAGCATATGGTCTTGGTAAGGCTTGGCAAATTGACGCCAGCGATCTAATCCCCTAGCTAAACGAGCGGCAACTTGTGGATTAATTGGGTTTAAAGTCAGAACGGATTCTGCCCAAAATGCATAACCACTGCCATCCACTTGATGAAAGCTAGCGGGGTTATTCATACAAAAAGCATGAATGACGCTGCGAACTCGGTTGGGGTTATTCATTTTGAAGGCCTCGTGCTCACGCAAGCGCTTGACTTCATTCAAGGTGGGTTCAGCGTTTCCAACTGGCGGTCTACTCGATTGCAATGCAAACCATTTATCAATGACTAAAGCATCATCAGCAAACCGAGTATAAAAATCATCCAAACAGGCTACTGCTGATTTTGATCCCTGAATTACTAAGCCGGCTAAAGCAGCATATCGGTCGGTCATATTGTCGGCATTCTGATATTGATTGACCGCCATTGGCGCCCAGATCAGCGGATCCGCTTCGAGCAACATACTTAATGCAAGATTCTTTAATCCGCGTTTACCAGCACTAACTGCATCAGGATTAAATGGTCCTGGCGTTTGCATCTGCTGATAAAGAGCAGCCCACTCGATGCGCAACTCACTGGCGATGACGTGGCGGAAAGTGCGACGTGCGTTATAAATCTGTTGAGGGTCAACACTTGCGCACTGTTCATACAGATAAGTATCAGCAGGTAAAGTCAGCGCCAACTCTTTGAATGCAGGATCTAAGTCCGGATCAGTTAACAAAGTGCGGTAAGCCTCAATCAGAGCTTTATCAGGCAAGCGATTATCCAGAATCATTTGCATTGCCAGTTTCTGAGCAGCTTCCCAACGATTAAAGGCGTCATCATCACTCGAGAACATGGTGAGCAGATCAGCCTCACTTTGATCAAAATCTAAATTAATCGGGGCCGAGAAATGACGATTAATTGATAGTACTGGGCGGCTTGTCACCTGATCAAAAGTCCAAGTTTGCTGATCTTGAGTTAACTCCAACAAAGTCTCAACTTGATCATCCGCAGGGGTTAGTAAGCGCATCTTCAGTGGAATATGAAAGAGCTTGCTATCTTTGCGCACTGTATCTACTGAAGGATTTTGTGTCAAAGTCACTTGATATTGCTTTTTATCCGCATCATAGAACTCCTCTACCTTAACCTGAGGAGTGCCAGCCTGGCTATACCAGCTCTTAAACTGGGAAAGATCACGGCCATTAGCATCAGCCATAGCAGTCAAGAAGTCATCGCAAGTAACCGCTTGGCCATCATGACGCTGGAAGTACAGATCCATACCTTTACGGAAGCCCTCAACACCCAATAGCGTTTGATACATCCGCACAACTTCAGCACCCTTCTCATATACCGTCACGGTGTAGAAATTATTAATCTCTTGATATTCGTCTGGACGAATTGGATGCGCCATTGGACCCGCATCTTCAGGAAACTGTAGTTGACGCAATAAACGGACATCCTCAATGCGCTTTACCGCCCTGCCGGACTCGCTACCCATTTGATCAGCAGAGAATTCTTGATCGCGAAATACAGTCAAACCTTCTTTCAGGGAAAGCTGAAACCAATCACGACAAGTAACGCGATTACCAGTCCAGTTGTGGAAGTACTCATGGGCCACTACACTTTCGATATTAGCAAAGTCAGCATCGGTTGCAGTCTCGGGTTGAGCCAGGACATACTTGGTATTGAAAATATTTAGACCTTTGTTCTCCATCGCGCCCATATTGAAATCACCCACTGCCACAATCATGAAGCGCTCGAGATCCAACTCCAGGCCATAGCGTTTCTCATCCCAATGAATTGAGGCAATCAAAGAATCCATCGCATGACGGGTCTTTTTTAAATCATGAGGTTCAACCCAAATCTGTAGTAACTTTTTTGCACCACTGCCTGTAGTAATTGTTTCTTCCGTACATTCCAGTTTTCCAGCAACCAAGGCAAATAAGTAAGACGGTTTTGGAAACGGATCTTCCCAGATGGCGCTATGCCAACCATTCGGTAGTTTTTCAGTGCTAATAAGGTTGCCGTTCGATAACAGTACTGGGCACTCCGCCTCACGAGCACGAAGAGTCACGCGATAACGCGCCATCACATCCGGCCTATCGAGGAAGTATGTAATCTTTCTGAACCCCTCAGCCTCGCACTGCGTAAAGAAATTCCCATTGGAAACATATAAGCCCATGAGCGAGGTATTTTTCTCAGGCACACAGACGCAGATAATCTCAATAATGAAAGTCTGCTTCCCTTCATTCGGTAAAGCATGAATAGTTAGCGTTTCTGGGCTCAGTTCAAACTGACGATGAGCTACACCATTAACGCGTAAGCTCACAAACTCCAGTTCATGACCCTGCAGTACTAAAGGTGCGCCAAGCTCATGACCAGCACCAGGCAGAACCTCTAGGCGACTCTTCACAATTGTTCTAGCCGGATCTAAGGCAATATCCAACTCAACCTGTGAGAATGTGTAATTAGGAGCGCGGTATTCGAGCCTACGAAAGCTCTGTGGCAGATCAGTTTTCATAGGGTAATTTTAAGCCCCATAGGAAAATTCGACCTAACTCCAAATCAGGGTAGCAATACCAATAGCGATGAAGGTGACGGCGGCTACTGCATGCACCCACTTAATGGGCATGCGTTTAGTGAATTTCTGACCAATCCAAACAGCCGGGGCATTAGCCAACATCATTCCCAAAGTGGTGCCAACTGTCACAGAAAAGACATCGGAATATTTTGCGCCTAAGGCGATCGTGGCAATCTGGGTCTTATCCCCCATCTCAGCCAAGAAAAAGAGCCCAACCGTCAGCATCAATACCTGAAAGGCTCTATCTGCCACCTTTGATTCGGCTGCATCATCAATATGATCAGGCACCAAAAGCCAGAGGCCTATCCCTAAAAAGCTTAAGCCCAAGATCCACTTGAGAAGATCTGGACTCATAAAAGTAGTGAGCCAATGTCCTAGTAAAGCTGCACAAGCATGATTAGCAATCGTCGCAATGAATATCCCGCCAATAATGGCCAGCGCCTGTTTTGGATAACGCGCAGCCAACATCAAAGAGAGTAATTGGGTTTTATCACCCATCTCAGCTAGAGCGACTACACCGGTAGAAATTGCTAATGCAGATAAGTCCATTCTTACAATGATAGAGGAAAGCTTGGGAGCCTAGACTCCCAAGACATTCAAACGTAGAGCTACGGGCAAACTGTTAGGCAGCTAACAACTCTTCCGCTAATACAAAATCTACTTTCTGCGCTTTAGCAACTGGTTCGGATGTGAGCTTACCCCGATGAACACTCAAACCATTCCGTAGATGATGGTCATGTAACAGCGCCTTCACCATGCCACGATTTGCCAAGGCTTCAATGAATGGATAAGTTGCATTCGTTAAAGCAAAGGTAGATGTTCTGGCGACTGCACCAGGCATATTTGCAACGCAGTAGTGCAACACTCCATCTACGATAAAGGTGGGATCAGTATGTGTAGTGGCTTTAGATGTCTCAAAACAACCACCTTGGTCAATTGCCACATCCACCACTACTGCACCCACCTTCATTTTGCGCACCATCTCGCGTGTCACTAGCTTTGGTGCTGCGGCACCAGGCAACAATACGGCACCAATGACTACGTCTGCTTCACAAACCTCGAGCTCCACCAAAAGTGGATCGGCATAAAAGGTTCTCACTCGATTGCCGTAAAGTATGTCAATCTGCCTTAAGCAGTCGATATTACGATCGAAGATACAGACATCTGCACCCATACCAACGGCTATCTGAAGCGCATTACGACCTACTACCCCCGCACCCAATATGACGACCTTTGCCGGCGCTACGCCAGGGACACCTGCCATCAAAATTCCCAACCCTCCATGTGTTTTTTCTAGATGCGTAGCAGCCGCTTGTATAGACATCCGGCCTGCAACTTCACTCATCGGAGCCAGAAGCGGTAAAGCGCCATTAAACGAAGTTACTGTTTCATAGGCGATACAACTTGCACCTGATGCGAGTAATGCTTTGGTCTGCTGTGGATCAGGTGCTAGATGTAAGTAGGTAAAGAGCAGTTGGTCTTCACGTAACATCGCACATTCTTGAGGCTGAGGCTCCTTCACTTTCACGACCATCTCCGCCTTAGCAAAAACTTCAGCAGCGTTATTAATTAATCTAGCACCAGCGAGGCGATAGGATTCATCGCTCAAGCCAATTTGCTCTCCCGCTCCACGTTGCACCAAGACAGAATGGCCCTGCTTACATAAACCCCTGACATTACCCGGGGTCAAGCCAACACGAAATTCATTATTTTTTACTTCTTGAGGTACGCCAACAATCATTTATGTCTCCTTATTTGAATTCACGACTCAGTTTTGTTTTGTGATGCAATCCAACGATGTAGAACATGGCGAGATACACACCTAATAAGCACGGACCTAAGACCAAGGCAATCCGCGCATCCTCATGAAAGCCCATCAACACCACTACCAAGGCGATAAATGCCAATGCGAACCACGAGGAATAGGGCCACCAAGGCGTGCGATATGCCAACTCGGCAACCTGAACTTTTGTCAGTGAGCGACGAAACTGAATTTGTGTGATCAAAATAGCAATCCACACCATTAAACCGACAAAGGTCACTGCGGCCATGATGTATTGAAATGCCTTGTCTGGAACAAAGTAGTTCAGTACCACGCCAGTCATACAAACCGCCACAGTAGCCATCACCGCACGATGTGGAACGCCATACTTCGATAACTTGGCAAATGGCGAAGGTGCATAGCCATTGACTGAGAGTGCATATAGGAGTCGCCCACCACTAAAGATGCCAGCATTGCAAGATGACAAGGCAGCAGTAATCACTACGAAGTTGATGATTCCAGCAGCTTCACGTAAACCAATGCGCTCAAACATCACCACGAATGGACTGCCTTGTTGGCCAATCTCATTCCAAGGAAAGATCGCTAGGATGACAAAAATTGCGCCCATATAAAAAATGAGGATGCGCCATGCCAATGAATCGATCGCCATCGGAATAGTTTTGCGTGGATTTTCCGCTTCGCCAGCAGATAAGCCAATCATCTCAATGCCAACATACGCAAACAGGACCATCTGCAAAGAGAGCAGCATCCCGCTAATACCATTAGGGAAGAAACCGCCGTGTTGCCATAAGTTAGCAAGGCCAACGGGATTCCAGTCATTAGTAAAGCCAAAGAAAATAACTGAGCCGCCCAAGGCAATCATGGCAACAATGGCAACCACTTTAATGAGAGCAAACCAAAATTCAAACTCACCAAATACTTTGACAGCAATAAGATTAATCAGACCCATCATCAAAATGGAAGATAAGGCCCAGATCCACTGCGGCGTCTCAGGAAACCAAATCCCCATATAAATACCGACCGCAGTGACTTCAGCTATTCCAACGACGATCCAGTAAGTCCAGTAACCCCACCCGACCATATAACCAGCAAGCGGTCCTACGTAGGTATTGGCATAAGCCGCAAATGAACCTGCGACTGGTTCAAGAACTGCCATCTCACCCAAGGTGCGAAGCACGATGAAGGCGACGATGCCAGCCAGAAGATATCCCAATAAGATTGAAGGTCCTGCGATTTGAATCGCGCTTGCCGAGCCTAGAAATAATCCAACGCCAATAGTGGATCCCAAAGCCATAAGGCGAATATGCCGCACTTTGAGGTGGCGCTGTAAACCAGTTTGTTCAGTCTGCAAAAGAGACCTCCTTTCGATTTGTTGTTGGTAAATCACCAACGGGGCAAAGTCTAGGGAGGACTGCGCATCTACACTAGGGGATAAAAATGCGCAAAGTACTTAAACGAATAAATGTGATTTGTAATAAATGAGTTCTCCCTCGTGAGAGCGGGCTCAATGGGAAATTAATAAATTTGGGATGACAGCAGAATCCGTAATTTCCTACAGGGATTCCCCTTAAGGATTTATGGATGGATTTGAAAGAATTGCTTACTGAGCAGCAATAAGATTTAAAACTTCAGCGGCGGCGGCTAAACCAGAAGCTGCCGTGACCATCACGGTAGAACCATAACCAGAGCAGGCAAGACCACCACTAGCAGTCCCCGCGCGTGGCTCATGAGAATAAATTGCGCGAATACCCATTTTTCTTTTCAAATTTCTAGAAAAGCCATGATCCTGTCTGAGACCTTGGCGCACCTTCGCTAGCAAAGCATCTTGCTCAGTTCGCGAAAGATCATCGCAGCGTACAGAAGTGGGATCTGACTTTCCACCAGCTGCACCACACATGACTAAAGCACGCTCATTTTTGTTTGCCCACACTGCTAAAGCGATTTTGGTTTGCACTGAATCGGTCGCATCTAAAACAATCGCATTTTCCGGAATCAAGGTATCCAGATTTTCTGGCTCCAAAAACGCATCATGGGTGGTGAGCATAATCTCCGGATTAATTTGGCGAATGCGATCAGTCATCGCTCGCACTTTTGCCTTGCCGTACTCACCCTCTAAGGCATGTAGCTGTCGATTAGTATTGCTTTCAGCGATGTGATCAAAATCGATGAGGACGAGGTGTCCGATAGCAGTACGAGCCAATGCTTCCGCCGCCCACGAGCCTACCCCACCCAGTCCAGCCACCACCACTATCGCATGGCGAAAACGCTCACGCAGCTCTGGGCCATATAGACGAGCTACACCCCCAAAACGACGATCCCCCAAACTGTCTTCCATCTTGTCTTCTGCCATAGACTCTCTTTATACTGAAAAAATGGACTCCATTGCTCAACTCCGCAAAAACTACACCTTCGGCCAGCTTTCAGAGACTGAGGTTTCACCAAACCCACTGGACTTATTTCAGGTTTGGTTTGATCAGGCTGTAAAAGCCGAGTGTCCTGAACCCAACTCTATGACTTTGGCAACTGCAGATTTAGCGGGTAATCCATCAGCCCGTATTGTCTTACTAAAAGGTGCGGATAGCACTGGCTTCACCTTCTTTACCAATTACGCAAGCCAAAAAGGTAAAGAGCTGGCTGCTCGCCCACACGCTGCCTTGTTATTTCATTGGCACGAATTGGAGCGCCAGGTTCGGATCAAAGGGGTCGTTGAGCGTGTTAGCCCTGCCGAGAGTGATGAATACTTTCACTCCCGCCCAGCAGCATCTCGAATTGGCGCGTGGGCTTCACCACAAAGCTCCGAGATTCCCAATCGCGAATTTCTTGAGGATGCTGAAAAACGTTTCGCAGCAGACTTTGGAGATAAGCCACCGCGCCCAGAACATTGGGGCGGGTATCGTCTACTCCCCACTGAGATTGAGTTCTGGCAAGGCCGTCCTTCACGCTTGCATGACCGCATTCACTATCAACTTAATGGCGCTCAATGGCGTATTACTCGATTGGCTCCATAAAAGACTGGGCTACGCTTGACCCAGTTGCTTTAGCGAAACTCTGGCGCAATCAGCGATTGAAACTTTGCTCTGAATTTCGCTAATTTAGGAGCAACGACTGCCATGCAGTAGCCCTGTCCTGGATGCTGACGAAAATAATTCTGGTGATATTCCTCAGCTGGATAAATAACGGGTGCTGCATCAATTTGAGTCACTATTGGATTGGAGTAAATTTTCGCATCTTCTAACTCTTTGACTACTTCATGGGCAGTTGTGGCTTGACTATCGCCATGAGTAAAAATCACTGAACGGTATTGGGTTCCACGGTCATGACCTTGGTAATTCAAGGTGGTTGGGTCATGAATAACAAAAAAGATTTCCAATAAATCACGATAAGACACTACCGCCGGATCAAAGTAAATATCAACGATTTCAGCATGTCCTGTTTGGCCGGAGCAAATAGATTCATAATCTGGGTTTGGCAACACCCCTCCTGCATAGCCTGAAACCACGGCGCTTACGCCGGAGATTTGCTGGTAAACCGCTTCCAGACACCAGAAGCAGCCGCCGCCCAAAGTGGCGCGTTCAAGGGATAGGTAGTTTTTTGGGGTAGTTTCGTTCATGGCTTTATCCTAATACCTTATTCAATCGTTTGCTTGCCCCCAGATAACCCTATGTCGATCAATCGCTTCACACTCCAATTAGATGAAATCAAGGCAGCTTATGCCTCAGAACCCAACCCCACGCTACAGGTTCGCCTTGAGCGGATTGGACGTATTGAGCGGATGATTGCCGCCAATGAAGAAAAAATCTGCAAAGTATTGGCTGCGGATTTCGGCAATCGCCACCCCATTGAGAGCCGTCTACTGGAGTTTCAGATGGTTTATCAGGCTTGCAAACATGTTCGCAAGCACCTCAAGGAATGGATGAAACCGCAGTTAGTAGCAACACCAGGATTTTTAGGCTCCTCTCAAGCCTGGACTCAAATGCAATCTATGGGTGTTGTGGGCATCATGAGTCCTTGGAATTACCCAGTACAACTAGCACTTGTTCCAGCCATCGCTGCTTTCGCAGCAGGTAACCGCGTTTGGCTCAAGCCGTCAGAAAGAAGTTCTCGCACCTCTGGATTCTTGGCTACTTTAATTCAAGAATATTTTCACCCTATTGAATTTTGCGTAACTGTTGGCGGTAATGAAGTTGCAGAATCTTTTGCAGCGCTACCTTTTGATCACCTATTTTTTACGGGCTCAGGAGACGTTGGTAAAAAGGTCATGCGTGCGGCAGCGGATCACCTAACTCCAATTACTTTAGAGTTGGGTGGCAAATCTCCAGCGATTGTCGACTCCTCAGCCAAGCTCAAAGAGGCGGCCGCTAGCATTATTTATGGCAAGCTGGTGAATGGCGGACAAACTTGCATTGCTCCTGATTACGCCGTAATTCACGCAAGTGATTGCAATGTATTTATTCAAGAGCTGCAGAATGCAGCGCAAAACCAATTCTCCAATCCAGAAGAATGTACTGGCGCGATTGATGAGCATCAGCTAGCACGCTGGCAAAAACTAGTTCAAGACGCAGTAGATCATGGTGCGCAAGCAATTCCACTGATTTCACCTACCGACAATACTAGGCTGCCATTTATTCCGGTAGCGCTCTTGAACGTTTCTGAAGATGCGCTGATCATGCAAGAAGAAGTATTCGGCCCCATTCTGCCAATCGTGACAATCAACGATATAGATTCAATCATCCGCTATATCAATGAGCGCCCAATGCCATTAGCCATGTACTGGTTTGGTAAAAATAAGGATGTAATGAAGCGCATTCTGAATGAAACCCGCTCTGGTGGCGTAACAATTAATGACACCCTTCTGCATGCAGCTGTGGAAGATTTACCTTTTGGGGGTATCGGCGCAAGCGGTATGGGCGCTTATCACGGCAAAGCAGGTTTTGAGGCATTTAGTCATCGCAAATCTGTTTTAGAGGTTCGAGGTTTATTTGGTCTCAATTTCTTGCGTGGCACTCAATTAGCGCGACCACCCTACAGTAAAGGTGTTGAGCGTCTATTGCGTTGGCTCAAATAATGACCAATCGAAATTGATTAATAGAGTAGTAGCTTGCCAGCAAAGCCAATTAGTAGAGTCCCCACTAGAAACCAAAGAGCTGCAGCGTAATGTCGGTGCTTATTTAAAGAAGCTAAGAAAAAATTGCCCAGCACAGATTAGGTTGATTAAGTAGGTCATGCTCACTACTTGCAATAAATGACGCCCACAAAGTATGTGGGGAAATCAACAATGCCCACGTTTGAGGGCCAAATAAACCAATTCATCACCTGATCATAATTAAATTCGGGAAAACCCTTGTAATAAGCTTCTTGAAATGCCATAATGGGAAGCTTTTTAAAGCAATTTGATTCATCGCCCCCCAGCTATATTTCAGCGCATCGTTTAGAAGTCATAAACACCGAATTTACAAAAACGCGCTGCCGCCTGTCTGATGGTCGATGCCTTTGACCATCACACTCAATAAAAAACAGAGAGTGTATACACGGAGACATCCCATTAATGGGATGTGCAATAGCATGACTTTTTCTAAAGAAACCAATCCCGCTGGAACTGAATTCCAGAATTTCGCCCTCGCGGCGCCACTCCTTAAAAACGTTGCTGAACTGGGTTATACCCAAGCCACTGAAGTGCAAGCTCAGGTTATTCCTGCCGCTCTTGCTGGCGGTGACTTATTAGTCAGCAGCCAAACTGGTAGCGGCAAAACTGCAGCCTTCTTATTGCCTTTGATTAATCAACTCATCGAAGACAATCCAAATGGTTCACCTGTACCAGGCCGTGCACAGCCTAAGGTCTTAGTACTCTGCCCTACTCGTGAATTAGCTCAACAAGTTGCCGCTGATGCAGTGAACTTGGTTCGCGGCATGAAAGGCATTCGCATTGCAACCGTCATGGGTGGTATGCCTTACGGCAAGCAAATCCAAGCGCTTAAAGGTGCATTGTTAGTTGTTGCAACTCCTGGTCGTTTACTCGACCTGACCGACAGTAAAGCAATTCGCTTAGATGATGTAAAGCAACTCGTTATTGATGAAGCAGACCGTATGCTCGACATGGGATTTGCCGATGATCTCGAGGCAATTGACAAGCGTTGCGCTAGTCGTACCCAAACTTTGATGTTCTCTGCAACTTTTGCGCCAAAGATTATGTCTTTAGCCAATGAGTTGACTACTAATGCCAAGCGCATTGAGCTTGCTCATGCTGGCGAGAAGCACGCGAACATTGAACAGAAGCTGCACTGGGCTGACAGTATGTCACACAAGCACAAATTGCTAGAGCATATTTTGGCTGATGCCTCTTTGGATCAAGCGGTGGTGTTTGCAAGCACTCAAATTGAAAGTGAAAAAATTGCTGACACCTTACGTGCTAACGGCTACGAAGCTAGCGCCCTTCATGGTGCCATGCCTCAGGCTGTACGCATGCGTCGTCTTGAGTCACTACGTAAAGGTCATACTAAGATTTTGGTTGCGACTGACGTAGCAGCCCGCGGTATCGATGTGCCACGTATTAGCCACGTGATTAACTTTGGCTTGCCAATGAAACCTGAAGACTATACGCACCGCATCGGTCGTACAGGTCGCGCAGGTCGCAATGGTGTTGCTATCACTTTAGTTGAACATCGTGATCGCGCCAAAATTCGTAATATCGAACGCTTTACACAGCAAGACATCGTTGCCTCAGTTATTGCTGGCCTTGAGCCACAAGCCAAGCCTAGCTTTGGCGGTGGCGGTGGTGGCAATCGCTCAGGTGGCGGCCGTTCTGGTGGTGGCTTTGGCGGCGGTAATCGCTCTGGTGGCGGTGGCGGTCGCTATGGCTCTGGCGCCCGCTCAGAGTCTCGTTCTGGCGGCGGAGGCGGTGGTAATCGCTCAGGCAATCATTTCGAATCTCGCTCTAGCGATTCACGTCCAGCTAGTGACTCCCGTCCATCCGGTGACTCACGCCCTGCTGGTGCTAATCGATTTGCTGATTCACGCCCTGCGCGTTCTGGCGACTCACGTCCTGCTGGTGGTAATCGCTCTGGTGACTCACGTCCGTCCGCTGGTCCGCGTTTTGGTAAACCCAAAACTGGCGGTCAACGCAGAAGCTTTAGCGGCAACTAAAAATGGTTCACCGTCGTCGCCTCCGTTCTGCATGGAATCGAGTCGGTTCCGGTGAATTACATCAAGCACCACGCCAGTGGCAGCCTTGGCTTAGCGATACCGGTTCTTTAACCCAAAAAATTGAGCGTGCAATCGGACAAAAACTAGAGGTAGTAGTTTTGCGTGATTGCCGCCAAAACCTGAATAGCGACGAGAGTCGCTATTTTCATTTCAAGCTCAAGCGTTGTCGCATCAGAGAGGTACTGCTTTGCGCTAATGATATTCCGCTGGTGATGGCACACAGCATCATCCCCAGTACCAGCTCAAACGGCAGTAATCATCAGGTTCTGCGTTTAGGAAAGAAACCATTGGGTGCAGTGCTATTTGCCAAAACGCGGATGCGCTCCCAAAAGAAACCAACCCGAGAGATTGCTCGCCTTGATAAACAAAGTGCCCTATGGAAAAAATGTTTTCAGCAATATTCAGGGTTGCCACAGGTCAGCTGGGCAAGACGTACGCTATATCAACTGAAAGGACGCCCACTTTTAGTGAGCGAAGTTTTTCTGCCGGCTCTTCTCAATTATCCTGCTAATTAAATTGATAGCCAAGCTTGCGATGCAGCAATCAAAGCCTCATCTCCAGGTTCACAATTCAACACCTCACCAAAGCCAATTTGCTCAGCTGCACCGGCAATATTGTGATGCGGGCAAACCGCTGTAGCGAGATCAAGCGGTAGTTTCGCTTGACCTAAATACCTTACCGCCTCTGATGAAGTGAGAAGCCAAAGTGATTTAGCAAAATCCATCTCATGAATTTCGTTCCAGGCCGAACTATTCAAATCTAAAGGAACGCGAGCATAGACTGAAAATGCTTCAACTTGCGCACCAGCATTTTTTAGAGTGTCAGCGAGCCAATCGCGCCCGCCCTCACCTTTAAAGATGATCACTTTTTTAGTAGGCCAATTCCAGTGCAGATTCTGTAATTCGGTCCATAAGCCCTCAGAATCCCACCGCGTATTACTCAGAGGAAGAATGACTTGCGCGGGGTCACCCTCAAGACCAATGCCATGATTTTTGAGGGCTGCCATGCTGCTACCACCCATAACCCCAATTGGCACAGGATTGTTAGATAGCTCTTGCCAGGAACACTCCAATAAACGCATTGTGCATTCAATGGCATTTGGACTAACAAAGATGGCTAAGTCTGCAGTCTTTAGCGCTTTAGTAATCAGTCCCACCAAAACACCATCGCCCTTTGGGGCAATAGTCAGCAAGGGTAGAGAAATGATCTTGGGGGTAGATTCGGGGGTAAAGCCACTATTGCGTAAGCTCACCTGAAGCGCTTCTGACAACTGACGCGCCTGTCCACTGGGGCGGGTAATGACAATGGTCTTATTGCTCATCCGCAGCTTACCCAATAAATCTTACTTATAAATTCTTATTTAGGTAAACCGTTGGGCAATAAACGCTCAGCACCTTGAGCAATGAGATCTTGTGCTACTAATAACCCTAGAGCCTCTGCATCATCAAGACTCTTTACGGTGCCTTGAGCGCTGGCCAAGCAACTTGCAGTGCCATCCACGCTAGCAACAAAAGAGCGGATATTCATATGATCTTGATCCCAAGTAGCATATGCAGCCAAAGGTACTTCACAAGATCCGCCTAATTGGCGCGACACCATACGTTCAGCAGTCACTGCATAGAGTGTTGGCAAATCGTTGAGAGGCGCAAGCCACTCTTTAATTCTGGGATGCTTAATCAGGGTTTCGATACCAAGAGCACCTTGCCCAGCAGCCGGCGTGTAGGGATCAATAGGTAGCAAAGCCCGAATACGGCTTCCTAGACCCAATCGCTTGAGACCTGCAGCAGCCAAAATAATGGCTTGATATTCACCGCGATCTAATTTAGCCATACGGGTATCTAAATTGCCCCTCAAGGGCTGGATCACCAAATGCGGAAATCTGGATCTGAGAACAGACTCTCTTCGCAAACTAGAAGTGCCCACTACTGCACCCTTTGGCAAATCCTCTAGGCTGGCATAGTCATTAGAGACAAATGCATCATGAGCATCTTCCCGCACCATCACACATGACAAATCAAAGCCCTCAGGCATGACCATAGGAACATCTTTCAGGGAGTGCACCGCCAAATCTGCCCGACCATCTTCTAGGGCAGTTTCTAGCTCTTTTACAAATAAACCCTTTCCACCCACTTTAGAGAGGGCTTTATCCAGTATTTGATCTCCTCTGGTAGTCATACCCAGGATCTGTACATCGCATGCTGGATAGAGCTTTTTAAGACAATCCCGGAGGTATTCAGCCTGCCACATAGCGAGCCGACTCTCACGGGAGGCGATTACTAGGCGCTCAGGAGTGCCAGAGTTAGAGGATGTAGGGCTAGAAATAGGGGTTTGGGACATAGCATTTAAAATAATTAAAGATTTACATCAATATACTGCGTTTATGAGCTCATCCAAAAATTCCCTTTCCAACAAAGCCCAAGCTTGGTCGGCCCGATTTAACGAACCTGTCGACGAACTAGTTCAACGTTATACCGCCTCCATTGGTTTTGATCAACGATTTGCCTTAGTGGATATCGCAGGATCTTTAGCTCACGCAGAAATGCTAGCCACTCAAAAGATAATCGGCGCCCAAGATTTGGCGGATATTCAAAAGGGTATGGCTCAGATCAAACGCGAAATCGAAGCCGGTGAATTTAATTGGCAACTCGCATTGGAGGATGTACATCTGAATATCGAGGCTCGCCTGACTGAGTTAGTTGGCGATGCTGGAAAGCGTCTTCATACTGGTCGTTCGCGCAATGACCAGGTAGCGACTGATTTGCGCCTGTGGTTGCGTGGCAGCGTTGATGAAATCGCAGCCACCCTCAAAACCCTACGCATTGCCTTGCTCAATCTTGCTGAGAATCACGCTGCGACGATCATGCCTGGTCATACTCATTTACAAGTAGCTCAGCCAATTACTTTTGGTCATCACTTGATGGCCTATTACGAAATGTTTAGTCGTGATGCGAGCCGCTTGGCTGATCTGCGCGCCCGCTTTAATCGTTTACCGCTCGGTGCAGCTGCTTTAGCCGGAACAACTTACCCCATCGATCGTGAGCAGGTTGCCAAGATTTTGGGGTTTGATGGCATCTGCAACAACTCTCTTGATGCGGTGTCTGATCGTGACTTTGCGATTGAGTTCTGTGCCTTTGCATCCATCTTGATGATGCATGTGTCCCGCTTATCTGAAGAGCTGGTACTGTGGCTAAGTCCACGCTTTGGCTTTATTGATTTGCCAGATCGCTTCTGTACTGGCAGCTCGATCATGCCGCAGAAAAAGAACCCGGATGTACCGGAATTAGCACGTGGCAAAACTGGTCGCGTCTACGGTGATTTGATTTCTTTATTAACCTTAATGAAGAGCCAGCCATTAGCGTACAACAAAGATAACCAAGAAGACAAAGAGCCTTTGTTTGATGCGGTAGATACCGTACAAGATACCTTGCGCATCTTCGCTGATATGGTTCCCCATATTCAGGTTAAAGCCGATGTGATGAGGGCCGCTGCCGAAGAAGGCTTCGCAACTGCCACCGACCTGGCTGATTACTTAGTTAAAAAAGGTTTGGCTTTCCGTGATGCTCACGAAGCAGTAGCTCATGCAGTGAAAGCCTGTGTAGGCCGCAACTGTATGCTCACCGATTTATCACTCTCTGAATTGCGTTTTGCTTGTGGCTTAGATAACCGTCCTGAGCTGATGGGTGATGATGTCTTTGCTTTACTGACTGTGGATGGCTCTGTAAATTCTCGTCAACATGCTGGTGGTACCGCCCCAGCGCAAGTACTGGCCGCAATTAAACGGGGTCGTGCAGATCTCTAAACTGCATGGGCTTTTGGGGAACATTCTCAACAGGAATTGACCGCCTAAATCAATTCCTGGGCAAGGCAGCCAGCATCATGATTTTGCTATCTTGCGTAGTGTCAGCTGCTAACGCGCTGGTTCGCTACAGTCTAGACATCAGCAATAACTGGCCACTGGAATTACAGTGGTATCTCTTTGCCGGTGCCGTCATGCTAGGTGCTTCGTACACCCTGAAACGCAATGAACATGTTCGGGTAGATTTAATTTACTCGCAGCTTTCTGATCGCGGACGTCTTTATGTAGACCTCTTTGGTTTGATTGTTTTTTTATTGCCCGCTTGCTTATTGTTTGCCTGGCTGTCTTGGACTACTTTGTTTTATCCCTCATGGCTAGTCTTAGAACATTCGCTCAACGCTGGCGGTTTGTCACGCTACCCTATTAAGTTTGTTGTGCCTTTTGGTTTCTTCATGCTGAGTCTTCAGGGGCTATCAGAAATTATTAAACGCATTGGCGCACTGAAAGGTAAAGCAACATTACCCGCTGCCGATCTCCATTATGAAAAGCCCATGCAATGATTCCACTTGAATGGATGCCACCGCTGATGTTTGGCGGGCTCATTGTGTTCATGGTGATCGGCTTTCCGGTAGCCTTTTCTTTAATGGCTGCAGGACTATTCTTTGCTGGCATTGCCATTAGTGAAAACTTCTTTGGTATGCCGTTTTTACAGGCCATACCCCAGCGCATCTTTGGTGGTGTTCTTGCTAACGACCTACTTCTAGCAATCCCCTTCTTCACATTCATGGGCGCCATCTTGGAGCGCTGCGGTCTTGCAGAAGAAATGTTGGACTCTATGGGTCAGCTTTTTGGACGTATTCGGGGTGGACTTGGCTACTCAGTGATTATTGTGGGATTTATTCTGGGGGCTATTACCGGTACCGTAGCCGCTCAGGTGATCGCCATGGCGATGATTTCCCTCCCAGTGATGATGCGTTATGGCTACAACATGCGCTACGCTACAGGCGTTTTAGCGGCTTCTGGGACTATTACCCAGCTTGTACCACCCTCTCTAGTGCTGATTGTTTTGGCCGATCAGCTAAAAACCCAAAGTGGCAGCGCCGATGTTGGCAGCATGTACCTTGGCGCTTGGGGGCCTTCCCTGCTGCAAATCGGCCTATTTGCTCTCTACACCTTTTTCCTATCCCGCTTCAGACCTGATTACCTTCCCGCGGCCCCAGAAAATGAACTCACCCTCAAAGGCTGGGAACTGTGGAAAAAATGTCTACTAGGAATTATTCCCTCGGCGGCGCTGATTTTCTTGGTACTGGGAACCATCATGACTGGAATCGCAACCCCAACCGAATCTGGCGCCATGGGAGCGATGGGTGCTTTACTTTTGGCATGGATTCGTAGAGCAAGCATTCCGAATCTCAAGGGCTTGATACAGCAGGCCTATCAAAACACCATGCGGATTACGGCGATGGTGGTATTCATCTTAATTGGTTCGACTTGCTTCTCAGTTGTCTTCCAAGGTGTTGATGGCGGTCACTGGGTAGAAACATTGTTTTCCAATCTGCCAGGAGGCTGGATTGGATTCTTAGTGGTTGTGAATCTGTTTGTTTTCTTCTTAGCATTCTTCTTGGACTTCTTTGAAATCGCTTTCATCGTTGTGCCTCTGCTTGCACCAGTCGCAGTCAAACTACTGGCACCAGTATTACTTGCCTCCATGAATGGCAACTCCCAAGCAGCAGCCAGCGCAGCTCTAGTGTGGTTCGGCGTCATGCTGTGCGTCAATATGCAAACCTCATTTATGCATCCCCCATTTGGGTTTGCACTGTTCTATCTGCGTGGCGTTGCACCTAAAGAAGTCAAGAGTAGCGATATCTACTGGGGTGCATTACCTTGGGTTGTTCTGCAACTCATCATGGTTGTGGTAGTTGCAGCATTCCCAGCGTTAGTCACCACATTGCTAGATAAGCCTGCTGCAGTGATTCAGAGCCAAGACTTTAATTTCACCGGGGGTGATGAAGTCAAGCCAGATGACCCATCAAGCAAGACTAATGAAGATGCTCCGGTAGTCTTTCAGCTAGATAAGCCAGGTAAATAAAAAAACCACCCGTAGGTGGTTTTTTTATTAAGTAGATCTCAATTACAAAGTGATATCTGGCTCCTGCCTTACGCAATCAACGTAGTACTCACTACTTCCATTGACATCACCCTTTACCAGTCCATGAATATCAGTCTCAAAGCCCGGGAATTGCGCATTGAAGTCACGGGCAAAGTAGAGGTAGTCAATGATGCGTTTATTGAAACGCTCGCCCGGAATCAGCAATGGAATACCTGGAGGATATGGAGTGACTAGCATTGCAGTAATGCGATCTTCAAGTTGATCCAAGGGAACGCGATCCACTTTTTTGTGTGCCATCTTTGCCCAAGCTTCTGAAGGCATCATCGCTGGCACCATATCCGAGGTGTACATCTCCGTAGTCATACGAGCTACATTACGACCCTTATAGAACTCATGGATCTGCTGACAGATATCTTTGAGGCCGACGCGCTCATAGCGAGGGTGTTTAGCAACGAACTCTGGCAATACTTTCCACAAGGGAGCATTCTTATCAAAGTGGTCTTTAAATTGCTGTAGCTCAGTTACCAACGTATTCCAACGACCCTTAGTGATACCGATGGTGAACATGATGAAGAAAGAGTACAAACCGCACTTCTCTACGATCACGCCGTGCTCAGCCAAGTACTTGGTCACAATGCTCGCCGGTATACCCATAGAACCGAAGTTACCCTCAACATCTAAACCAGGCGTAACTACTGTCGCCTTGATGGGGTCGAGCATGTTGAAGTCTTGTGCAATATTGCCAAAGTCATGCCAGCTATCATTGGGCGCCAGTATCCAATCTGAACGCTCACCAATACCCTCTTCAGTTAGGTGATCTGGACCCCAAACCTTAAACCACCAGTCTGCGCCAAACTTATCATCCACTTCACGCATTGCGCGGCGGAAGTCCATTGCCTCAGCGATAGATTCTTCAACGAGCGTAGTGCCGCCAGGAGACTCCATCATGGCAGCAGACACATCGCAAGAAGCGATGATGGCGTACTGGGGGCTAGTAGAGGTGTGCATCAAATAGGCTTCATTGAAACAGTCGCGATCAAGCTTATGTTCTTCTGCGTCCTGCACCAATACCTGCGAAGCTTGTGAGAGACCAGCCAATAACTTATGGGTTGATTGAGTAGCAAACATCAAACTCTTTTTAGTGCGCTTGCGATCCGATCCGATGGCATGCATATCTTTATAGAAAGGATGGAATGCAGCATGTGGCAACCAAGCTTCATCGAAATGTAATGAATCGACTTTGCCATCGAGCATGTCTTTAATCATCTCGACGTTGTAGACGATACCGTCATAAGTACTTTGCGTGAGCGTCATGACGCGTGGCACCACGTTCTTATCTTTAATGAAGGGGTTAGCATCAATTTTCTTCTTGATGTTTTTCCACTCAAACTCTTCTTTAGGAATCGGGCCAATAATGCCGAGGTGATTACGCGTTGGCATCAAGAAGATCGGAATCGCGCCCATCATCGTGATCGAATGAATTACGGACTTATGGCAGTTGCGGTCTACCAGCACTACATCACCAGGGGCAACGGTAGAGTGCCAAACAATCTTGTTGGAAGTTGATGTACCGTTTGTCACAAAGAACAAATGATCAGCGTTAAAGATACGTGCAGCATTGCGCTCGCTTTGCAATACAGGCCCAGTGTGATCTAACAGCTGACCTAATTCTTCCACTGCATTACAGACGTCAGCACGCAGCATATTCTCACCAAAGAATTGATGAAACATACGCCCTACCGGGCTCTTCAAGAAAGCCACGCCACCAGAGTGCCCAGGACAATGCCAAGAGTAAGAACCTTCAGAGGCGTAATTTGTTAAGGCGCGAAAGAATGGGGGCGCCAATGAATCGAGGTACACCTTGGCCTCACGAATGATGTGGCGCGCTACAAACTCTGGCGTATCTTCATTCATATGAATAAAGCCATGCAACTCGCGCAAGATGTCATTCGGCATATGGCGTGAAGTACGGGTCTCGCCATACAAGAAGATTGGAATATCTTCGTTGCGTTTACGTACTTCAGTAATAAAAGCACGTAAATTATTTAATGCAGGTAAGTCATGGTCTTCAGAATCAGAGACGAACTCCTCATCATCGATCGACACAATAAAACTAGAAGCACGGGAGGCCTGCTGGGCAAAGGATGTGAGATCTCCATAACTAGTTAAGCCAATCACCTCCATGCCCTCGTTTTCAATCGCCTCCGCTAAATCGCGAATACCCGAACCTGAAATATTTTCAGAGCGAAAGTCCTCATCAATAATGATGATTGGAAAACGAAATTTCATGTGTACCCTTTAAAGTCGCCAATACGGCGATTAAGCAGATTAAGCAGATTAAGTCTTTGGCAGAGTAACGCCGACTTGGCCTTGATACTTACCGCCACGATCTTTGTACGATGTGCCACACACTTCATCGCTTTCAAAGAACAGAACTTGTGCACATCCTTCGCCAGCATAAATCTTTGCGGGCAATGGGGTCGTATTAGAAAACTCGAGTGTGACGTAACCCTCCCATTCAGGCTCGAATGGAGTGACGTTCACAATAATTCCGCAACGTGCATACGTACTTTTACCGACGCACACCGTTAAGACACTGCGTGGTATCTTGAAGTACTCAACTGTTCTTGCCAAAGCGAAAGAGTTTGGCGGAATAATACAAACCGGACCCTTGAAATCAACAAACGATTGTTCATCGAAATTCTTGGGATCAACGATAGTGCTGTTGATATTCGTGAAAATCTTGAATTCATCAGCACAACGAATGTCATAGCCATAGCTTGAAGTGCCATAGCTCACAATTTTTTGCCCGGCAGCATCATGGCGGACCTGCCCAGGTTCAAATGGGCTGATCATGCCTTGCTCGCCCATACGGCGGATCCAGTGGTCAGATTTAATAGTCATGGCCGAATTGTAAAACCATCACGGGCCATATGCCCACGAATTTACGAGGCAACAGGCGGAGAGCTAAAAATCACCCTCTCTGGGGCGTTAAAGATCTCAAAATGCTTCCCAGAACAACGGGATAGCAGGGTGAGATTGGTTTTGCGGGCAAGCTCCAAGCCCATTAAGGTCATGCCAGAGCGAGTCATTAGGAAGGGGATGCCCATCTGAGCGCCTTTAATGACCATCTCGGAGGTGAGGCGTCCGGTAGTAAAGAAGATCAGGTCTTTGCCTGGCTTGTCTGCGAGCCACATCAGCCCAGAGATTGAGTCAACGGCATTGTGACGCCCAACATCCTCAATAAAATGCAAGAGGCGGACGTTGTTGTTGCCGTCCCGCTCAAACACGGCGCAAGCGTGAACTGAGCCAGATTTTTTATAGATGGTGTCATGAACTCGAATGCTATCAATCAGATCAACGATGGCCTCTTGGGTTAACTGAGGGCCATCCGGTAATCTGATCCCTGCCATCTCCTCAATCAAGCCACCAAACATGGTGCCTTGGCCACAGCCCGTCGTTACAACGCGCTTGCTGGTGAGGGCATCGATATCGACCGTGCTGCGATGAGTCTTGACTGCCGCTGAATCCGTTTCCCAATCCACCTGAATACTCGCAATATCATCTGGCGACTCTACTAGGCGTTGATTACGCAAATAGCCCAGAACGAGAGCTTCAGGAGCACTCCCCAAGGTCATCAGTGTGACCACCTCCCGCTTATCTAAGTAAATGGTTAAAGGGCGCTCACCGGGGATATGGGTGGTCTTGATGCGCCCTGCCTCATCCATGACCTGCACCTCGTGCACCAAGGGCACGGAGGCGTGAGACATCTGAATGTTGTGGGGCAAAGCCATAAAACGCCTCTTTAATAGGTTCAAATCGGTGTTAACTTTAACCGCAGACTAAAATTGGTGCTTAAGCGGGGCTCCAAGCCCCATAATCTTGTATTCCCATTTGTTGAAACTTTTATATTTAAGTCCGCATGAGTAGCCCCAAACGTCGTCTGCTAGTTACCTCCGCCTTACCTTATGCCAATGGCCAGATTCATATTGGGCATTTAGTGGAGTATGTCCAGACAGATATTTGGGTTCGCTTTCAGAGGATGCGTGGTCACGAAGTGCACTATGTTGGCGCTGATGATACCCACGGCACTCCGATTATGTTGCGTGCCGAAAAAGAGGGGCTCACTCCTAAAGAACTCATCGCGAATGTTTGGAAAGAGCACAAGCGCGACTTTGATGATTTCTTAATCTCGTTTGATAACTATTACACCACTGATAGCCCTGAGAATGAAAAGCTGTCTCACAGCATCTACCTCAAATTACGTGATGCCGGCTTAATTGAAATGCGCTCCATTGAACAAGCATACGATCCCGTTAAAGAAATGTTCTTGCCAGATCGCTTTATCAAAGGCGAGTGCCCTAAGTGTGGCGCCAAAGATCAGTACGGTGACTCTTGCGAAAAGTGTGGGGCAACCTATTCCCCAACCGATTTGAAAAACCCGTTCTCAGTAGTGAGCGGTGCAACACCCATTAAAAAAGTTTCCGATCATTATTTCTTTAAGTTATCCGATCCCCGCTGCGAAACCTTCTTACGTGACTGGACTCAGGTAAGAACCCCACTGCAACCTGAAGCTCGCAACAAAATGAAGGAATGGGTTGGACAACCTGGAGACAGTAAGTTAGGTGACTGGGATATCTCCCGTGATGCGCCCTACTTCGGCTTCGAAATTCCGGATGCACCAGGCAAATATTTCTATGTTTGGCTTGATGCTCCGATCGGCTACTATGCGAGCTTCCTCAATTACTGCCAAGCTAAAGGCATGAACTTTGAGGAATGGGTCAGGCCCGATACGACTACAGAGCAGTACCATTTCATCGGTAAAGATATTCTGTATTTCCACACACTCTTTTGGCCAGCAACTCTGCACTTTGCAGGTTACCGCACGCCAACCAATGTGTTTGCTCATGGCTTCCTCACGGTCGATGGTGAGAAGATGAGTAAATCACGTGGCACTTTAATTTCCGCACATAGCGTGATTGAGTCCGGCTTTAATCCAGAGTGGTTCCGTTATTACTTTGCAACTAAACTCAATGACAGTATGGAAGATTTAGATTTGAATCTCCAAGACTTTGTTGCTCGAGTAAACAGCGATCTTTTGGGTAAGTACATCAACATTGCGAGTCGTAGTGCCGGTTTCTTGGTTAAGCGTTTTGGTGGAGTGGTTTCTGATGCAGCGATGACTAATCCACTGCTGACTGACCTTGCATCTGCTGGTGAAAAAATTGCTGACCTGTATGAAGCTCGTGAATATGCCAAGGCATTGCGGACCATCATGGAATTGGCCGACAAGGTTAATGCTTTTGTGGATGAAAATAAACCTTGGGAAATCGCCAAAGATCCTCAGCGCGAGTCTGACTTACAACGAGTCTGCAGCGTCACCTTAGAGGCATTCCGTTTATTGAGTCTTTATCTAAAGCCAGTACTGCCACAAGTCACGGCTGGGGTTGAGGACTTCCTCTCTGTGCCAGCTATGTCTTGGAATGACGTTAAAACACCGCTCTCCAGCCAAAATCTGATCAAACCCTATAAACATCTCATGACGCGTGTTGAAGCGCCTCAAATCGAGGCTTTATTGGCTGCAAATCTCTAAAAATAGGGTCAAAAGAGCAAATTTCTAGGAATTAGCCAAAAAGTCGGCGGGTTTGTAGGAAAAATCGTTAATAATGATGGCCTAGGCAATACATTGCTTCGCAGTAATTTTTTGTAAGTTATTGAATTTAATAAGAATTTTAGGAAATATGATGGCTAGGTATACATCCGAATTCACCCAGTTCTTAAATGAGCTCAAATCCGAGAAACCAGATCTCGAAGCAGGTCAGCAAGCTGGTCGTGCACTCCTCTGGGATAGAGAGCCCTTGACTACCGAAGATCAACATCGCGCAAAGGCAGCTAAATTAAAACAACGCGCTTACGTGTATTCGAATGACTAACTCAGGCAATACCTTGGGATCTGAGCCAAGCGTTCAAACAGAGTTGCTTGACAGCACGCCATCGGTTACTGATGGGATGTCATCGGCATTCGCCAAACTATATGGTGAGCCGCTATTTAAGCTTCCCACAGATCTCTATATTCCGCCTGATGCTCTAGAAGTTTTTCTAGAGGCATTTGAAGGTCCGCTTGATCTTTTGCTTTACCTGATTCGTAAACAGAATTTCAATGTACTTGATATTCCAATGGCACAGGTGACTCAGCAGTATCTAAGTTACATCGATCAAATCCGCCATCACAACTTAGAGCTTGCCGCCGAGTATCTTTTAATGGCGGCCATGTTGATTGAGATTAAATCTCGCATGCTGTTGCCAATGAAGAAGGCTGATAGCGATGAAGATGTTGAAGATCCACGTGCAGAACTGGTTCGCCGCCTCTTAGAGTACGAGCGCATGAAGTTGGCTGCACAAGAGCTTGACCAAATTCCGCAACATGGGCGTGATTTCCAAATAGCTCATGGTTATGTTGATACCACCGTTGCAGTGACTTGGCCTGAGGTCAATCAAGATGATCTGCAAATGGCTTGGCGTGATGTGCTGCACCGTGCAAAACTGAACCAACACCATACGATTACCCGTGAGGAATTATCTGTTCGCGATTTCATGACACGCATCTTGCGTCGCCTACAAAACACACGCTTTGTCGAGTTTGGTGAGTTATTTGAAGAGGCCATCAAATCCGGCAAAGGTATTCCGATAGTCATCGTGAACTTCATTGCAATGCTAGAGCTCTCACGTGAGGCTTTAGTTGAAATTACTCAAGCAGAGCCATACGCTCCAATCTACGTTCGCCTTGCCTATACCCCTGTTGCATGAAAATTATTAGCGATATACAAGAGTTGCGCGACCACTTGCGCGGACAAAATCGCGCCTCCTTTGTGCCAACTATGGGCAATCTCCATGAAGGTCATTTATCACTGATGCGTCTTGCTAGGCAACATGGTGATCCGGTCGTCGCGAGCATCTTTGTTAACCGCCTACAATTTGGACCAAACGAAGATTTTGATAGCTACCCGCGTACCATGCAGGCGGATATCGATAAGCTCGAAAAAGAAGGCGTGTACATTTTGTTTGCACCAACCGAGCGCGACTTGTATCCACAGCCCCAAGAGTACCGAGTCGACCCACCACAGCAACTAGGTGACATCCTTGAGGGCGAATTCCGCCCCGGCTTCTTTAAAGGTGTTTGCACTGTTGTACTCAAGCTGCTGTCCTGCGTACAACCCAAAGTAGCAGTCTTCGGCAAAAAAGATTACCAGCAACTGATGATTATTCGCCAGATGGCAAAACAGTTTGCCCTCCCAGTTGATATCATCCCAGGGGAAACGATTCGCGCTGAAGATGGTCTTGCCCTCTCCTCTCGTAATTGCTATCTCTCCGTTGAAGAGCGTCTAGAGGCGCCTGAACTTCAAAAAGTCTTGAAGGAGGTACGGGAGCAAGTATTGCAATTAAATGTCCGTAACATCGATGTATTGTCGGAAATTGAAAAAGCCGCAGCTACGCAATTAGCTGGTCGTGGTTGGAATCCAGACTACATCGCCATACGCCAACAAAGCGATTTAGCACCTTCCTCAAATGACAGACTACAGGCTGGCGAACCATTAGTCATTCTGACGGCCGCCAAGCTGGGCAAAACACGTCTGATTGATAATTTAGAAATTTAATTTACAAATTTCAATTTTCAGATGTTGTTAAGAACATCTCAGTCAGCAAGAATAAGCCTAACTTCTTACCCTCTCAACTGATAATGCACTCTTATCAATGATAAGGACTTGTTCACTGGGCAAGGGCTAATGCGGATATCGATAGCAGTCCCAATAAGATCCATGCTCTATATAAAAAAATCATTTTTTATGGGCTGAAGTCAGCGCTTCTGAGCATTCATTGAGCCAAGAGATCCCCAACTTAGTTGGTGACACGTATTTGCGCCGTGCATCTTCCTTACATATATCAGTCTTAATCAGTTTTGAGTCAATTAATAGCTTTGCGATTGAATGCAGGGTTGCTTGGGAGGCGATTTCCTTCATCAGTATGAGATCCAAGACTGAGAGGGTCACACCTTCCATATAGGCAGTAAGAACAGCCTCCAAGACTATGACCCGCTTATATTCAGTTAACTTATAACGCTTATTTATTCTCCTAATGGAGTCGGAGAAATGCAGGTACTTAAAACAGGGTTTGGACATACTCGAATCGTATTCCCCTAAGGGGTATTCACCTAGAAGAATCGAGAATAACTTTTATATTTAAAAAGTAAAATTTTTATTATTAATAATAATATTTATATCATAAATAGTAGTTACTTTTGTTCGTTATCGAACATAGAAATGGCGCATTAGAGTACTAAGGTAGGATGTAATTATTCGATCGCAATCAATCTATAAAGAGAAAACCTGGCTAACTCCAAGCTGAGCAAAACACGCTTGATTGATAGCCAGAAGATTTAATCACTGGGTTAGCGTCGGCCCAAGGTCCCCTTAGGTTATATTCACTTTGGAATGCTGCTCAGCATCTGTTTTTGGCCTCTCCCCAGATACATAAGCCTTGGCAGCGGCATAAACGTATTTAAACCCCTGCATTCCTGCGTTGTTCCAAAACTCCCCTTCGCTTGGAGTAAATTTCAGCAATGCAATGTTTGGGTCAGATTTTCCAATTGGAAACCATACCTTCCAGATTTCTTTCCACAGCGTCTCAATTAAGGTGCGATCACCATCTATGGTTAATTCACCACTCACCGTGGCAAATTTTCTAGCACTTTGAAAGGTGAGCAAAGCATTTGGGTTGGCGCGAATCTCTTCAACCTTAATAGAGTTCATATCAGTTAAGAGGTAAGCCATCATACTTTCATCAAGTCGCGCTATTGCCATGGGCCTTGCATGAATTCCGCGAGCGCTATGTGTGACTAACATAGCGTCATCAAAATCCTTAACCACATCATATAAATTATTTTCTTTGATCTTGTCCATTCAAACCGACTCCTTAGTGTTTACAGTAGATAAGTGAATCCACCGATCACTCTAAAGAATCGCCCAGAAAAAACAGTGCGTTAACCAACATATCCAATAAAAATGATCTTATGCGGTAATTAGGACAGAGAGCTAAAAGTTCAAGTGGTAAGGTGATGAACCTTACCTAAAGTATCGGCCCACTAAAGTACTTTATTTATTTTTAATCTTTAAACACCCTGAAGATCAGAATGGTCAAGCAGACATTAGAGGATGCGATAAGTGAGAGGTTTTTCTGCTTTCCTACTCACAGCTAATAATCGCCAAATCTTCATTCCTTATAGGGCTGGGATTCCATTGATTTGGTGAATGGCAAGAAAATTACAGTGTAAAGAACTGACCTAGCTCTAAGTTCAACTCTTTAGCCAATTGGGCGCCCGTAACTTTCCCTGCAGCGCCTTTTGCCTTGAGGACCTCAATCTGCCCTCCATGACAAGCTACGAAGAATGCGTCCGAAGTAATTTGGGTGATTTCGCCAGGCTTACCTTTAACAGCACCGAAGGTAGCCACTACATGCTTATGGCAATCATAGATCTGCACTTTTTGCTCACCAAATTTAGTCCAGGCACCTGGTGCCGGATTAGATGCGCGAATCAAGTTGTAGATCTGATTAATATGGGTAGCCCAATGAATTTGAGCGGCATCAACACCAAACCAACCTTCATAATTTGCCTTAGATTCATCTTGAACAACTTCTTGATGCTGATTGGCAACCACTAGATCTGCAGCTTCAAGCAATGCTTTAATACCAACCGGGAAAAGATGATCAAAGTACACCTTACCTAAAGTGTCATTAGGTCCAATCACAACCTCTTTTTGCAAGATCACCTCGCCTTCGTCCAAACCATCAGATGGACGGAAAATAGTTAGACCTGTTTTATCTTCACCCAAAGCAATCGCCCAGTTAATGGCGCTAGGACCGCGATATTTCGGCAGTAGTGATGGGTGATATTGAATCGTGCCGTGTTTTGGTATCTTACAAAGCTCTTGCGGAACAAACTGCAGTACATAAGCCATGACGCAGATATCAGCCTTGCTTTCAATCATCGCTTGCGCTGCCTCCGGGCCTTTGAGAGAAGCAAATTGCAAAGGCGCTAAACCCTTTGCAATTGCGGCCTCTTTCAGCACTTCAGGCTTAGTCGATTTTGGATTATCAGGCGGACAAAAGACGGCAACGACTTCATCGCCACGATCCAAAAAAGCCTCTAAGGCTGCCTTACCAAAATCAGCACTACCAATCAGCGCAACTCGCATATTAAATCACCTTATCGTGGCGTAGAGCGATCAACTCATCGGTTGAGTAACCCAGTTCACTCAGAATTTCATCAGTATGTTCACCTAATAATGGTGAACGCGTCACATCAGTTGGGCTGTCAGACATCTTGATTGGATTGCCTACAGTGAGGTACTTGCCACGAATTGGATGATCTACTTCAACCACAGTTCCAGTTGCACGCAATGCTGGCTCTTCTGCGATCTCTTTCATAGACAAAATTGGGCCGCAAGGGATATCGTATTTATTCAGAATATCCATGACTTCAAACTTGGTCTTAGTCATCGTCCATTTTTCAATTTCACCGAAAATTTCCATCAAATGTGGCAAGCGAGCCATTGGTGATGCAAAACGCACATCGGTAATCCAATCTTCGCGACCAATCACTTTGCAGACTGCCTCCCAAACTGGGGCTTGTACGATTACGTACATATAGGAGTTTGGATCTGTTTCCCAACCTTTGCATTTCACAATCCAGCCTGGTTGACCGCCACCAGAAGCATTGCCAGCACGGGGCACGGATTCACCAAACTCTCCGTTTGGAAACTGTGGGTACTCTTGCATCAAACCGTTACGCTCCAAGCGCTGTTGGTCGCGTAGCTTCACACGACATAAATTCAATACAGCATCTTGCATCGCTGCCAATACTTTTTGACCACGGCCAGAGTGTGTTCGCTGATATAGAGCTGTAACGATACCCAAAGCTAAATGTAATCCAGTGCCGCTATCACCAATCTGCGCGCCAGTCACCATCGGAGGACCATCATCAAAACCTGTGGTCGATGCTGAGCCGCCAGCACACTGTGCTACGTTCTCATAAACTTTACAGTCCTGATAAGGGCCAGGACCAAAACCTTTTACTGAGGCCATGATCATCATTGGATTAAGTTCCTGAATTCGCTCCCAAGAAAAACCCATGCGATCTAATGCGCCAGGAGCAAAGTTCTCAACTAAAACATCACACTCTTTAATCAGGCGCTCTAGAATTTCTTTACCTTTTGGGGTTTTAGTATTCACTGTAATTGAGCGCTTGTTATGGTTCAACATTGTGAAATACAAACTATCCGCATCCGGGATGTCGCGCAATTGGCCACGAGTAGCATCACCCTCACCAGATTTTTCTACTTTGATTACATCGGCACCAAACCAAGCGAGCAGCTGAGTACAAGTAGGGCCAGATTGAACGTGTGTGAAGTCAAGAACCTTGACCCCTTCTAATGCTTTTGCCATGATTTAAGTCCCAAATAAAGATAAAATTTTGAATTGGGGCAATTTTACCAGCGCCGGATTATGGTGCAATACGGGATGTCTATTTATTGGACATCTTAGTGATTAATGCCCAAGAATAGCCATTTGACTAAAGACTTAGGGTTTTTTCAAGAGCAGGCAAGGGTTCTTTGTTACTAACAAAGCATAAAAAAGGCGCCCACAAGGGGCGCCTTTGAAGCCAATACAAATACTACTAATCGTTATTAAACTGCTTTTGCTGCATGCAACTTAGCGATGTCATCAGCGCTATAGCCGAGGTCAGCCAATACTTCATTCGTGTGCTCACCCAAGACTGGTGATGGACCCACTTCGATTTCCAAATCAGAGAACTTGATTGGGCTACCGATAGTCAAGTACTTACCACGTACCTTGTGATCCACTTCAACGATAGAGCCACTCTTACGCAAGTCAGGTGAATTAGCCAATTCTTTCATTGACAGAACTGGTGCGCAAGGAATATCGAACTTGCGGAGGATGTCCACAGCTTCGTACTTAGTCTTGTCCTTGAGCCACTCTTCGATTGTTGCGAAGATGTCAAAAATCTTGTCCTGGCGAGCTTCCGCTGTCATGTACGCTGGATCAGTTGCCCACTCTGGCTTACCGATCGCACGAGTGATAGGTTCCCAAGCATGACCTTGAATTGTGAAATAGATATAAGCGTTTGGATCTGTTTCCCAACCCTTACACTTCAACACCCAACCTGGCTGACCGCCACCACCTGCGTTACCGCCACGTGGAACTACGTCAGAGAATGTACCGTGTGGGTACTGTGGGTACTCTTCGAGGTAACCAATCTTGTCCAAACGTTGCTGGTCGCGCAACTTCACGCGGCACAAGTTCAATACAGCGTCTTGCATTGAGCAAGATACTTTTTGACCCTTGCCAGTTTTTTGACGCTGCATCAATGCAGTCAAAATACCAATGGCTAAGTGCATACCAGTATTGCTGTCGCCTAAAGCAGCAGCAGAAACTGTTGGAGGACCATCCCAGAAACCAGTTGTAGAAGCGGCGCCGCCAGCACACTGAGCAACGTTCTCGTAAACTTTTAAGTCTTCGTATGAGTGACCATCGCTAAAGCCTTTTACAGAAGCCATGATCATCTTTGGATTCAATTCCTGAATACGCGCCCAGCTAAAACCCATGCGATCCAAAGCGCCTGGGCCAAAGTTCTCCACCATGACGTCAGAAGTCTTGATCATCTTCTCTAAAACTTCTTTACCTTCTTGAGTCTTAGTATCCAAAGTCAATGAGCGCTTATTACCGTTCAACATAGTGAAGTACAAAGCATCTGCACCTGGAATATCGCGCAACTGGCTTCGAGTTACGTCGCCAGAGCCTGGGCGCTCAACTTTAATTACGTCAGCACCGTACCAAGCCAACAACTGAGTACATGCAGGACCAGCTTGTACGTGTGTGAAATCGATGATACGAATACCGTCTAATGGTTTAGTCATGTTTGATTCTCCTTAAAGTATTGCTTATTTATTACTCAATTTAGTTCAAAAAAATATTACTTCTTACCAGCAGCAGTCGATGGATTCAAGTTAGTTAAGCGTCCACTTTCGGTACCAGCAGTTTCATCAATCACAGCATTAATCAAAGCAGGCTTGCCTTCAGCAATCGCTTTAGTCAATGCAGCCTCTAACTCCGCCGGGGTAGTTACGTAGTAACCAACGCCGCCAAACGCCTCAATCATTTTGTCGTAACGGGCATTTTTCACGAATACTGTTGGGGCCACATCTGCACCGCCAGTAGGATTCACGTCAGTACCACGGTAAACACCGTTGTTGTTAAACACAACTGTAGTAATTGGCAGGTTGTAACGGCAAATAGTTTCTAACTCCATACCGCTAAAACCAAATGCGCTATCGCCTTCAACTGCAACTGTAGGTAAGCCGCTCGTTACGGCTGCGCCAATGGCGTAGCCCATACCAATACCCATAATGCCCCAAGTGCCAGAGTCAAAACGCTTACGTGGTTTGTACATATCAACAATTGCGCGGCAATAGTCGAGCGTGTTTGCACCTTCGTTCACCAAGTTCACATCTGGGTTCTTTTTGATCACATCGCGAATGGCACGCAAAGCGCCATGGAAGTTCATTGGCGAGGCTTCCTTAGCTAATGTCTCAGCCATCTTCGCCAAGTTCTTATCTTTTTTCTCGTTAATCGCGCCGATCCACTCAGCAGAAGGCTTTGGAACTGAAGCAATGCCTTTCAAGAGCTCACCAACAACAGAGCCGATATCGCCAATCAATGGGGCATCGATTTGTACGTTGCTATCCACTTCATTTGATTGAATATCGATCTGAATAAATTTCTTAGGATCTTTGCCCCATGTCTTACCCTTACCGTGCGCAAGCAACCAGTTCAAGCGCGCACCAACCAACATCACCGCATCAGCCTCAGCCAATACAAACGAACGCGCTGTAGAAGCAGATTGTGGGTGGTTGTCTGGCAACAAACCTTTAGCCATCGACATTGGTAAATATGGAATGCCGGACTTTTCAATCAATGTACGAATATCCGCATCGGCTTGAGCATAAGCAGCTCCCTTGCCCAACAAAATCAATGGACGCTTGGCACCCTTTAGGACATTCAATGCACGCTCTACAGCATCGGCCGCAGGAATTTGACGTGGAACTGGATCGATTACTTTGAAGATCGATTTCTTAGCTTCTTCAACAGGCATTGTTTGAGCTAACAGCTGTGCTGGCAAGTCTAGGTAGACGCCGCCTGGACGACCAGAAACAGCTGCGCGAATTGCGCGCGCAAAACCGATGCCGATATCTTCAATGTGATTAATACGGTATGCCGCTTTGCAATATGGCTTGGCTGCATTGAGCTGATCCATCTCTTCGTAGTCACCTTGCTGCAAGTCAACAATCTCGCGCTCGCTTGAGCCAGAAATCAAAATCATTGGGAAGCAGTTCACAGTGGCATTTGCCAATGCTGTTAATCCGTTCAAGAAACCTGGCGCTGATACAGTCATGCAAATACCAGGCTTTTGAGTCATGTAACCTGCAATCGCTGCAGCATTGCCAGCATGCTGCTCATGACGGAAACCAATGAAGCGCAAACCTTCAGCTTGAGCCAAACGGCATAAGTCGGTAATTGGAATACCAACGAGACCAAAAATGGTGTCTAAGTCATTTGCTTTTAAAGCATCGATGACGAGATGAAAACCATCAGTGACTTGGGTATTTTGATTATCTGTTGTCATAGAAATTTATAGTTCATTACACCGCCCGAACGTAAAGCACGCTCAGTGCAATTTAGCTTTCGCCAACTGTCTCCAATTAAGTTATTAGTAGTGCCATGGGGAATAAAAGCTCTCCCGTTAAGGCTAATATGAATCTTAGGCTCTGGGATCGGGTTCATCATTGACTTCGGTCAATTTCCCCTGAAATCTAGAAACATCTAGACCTGCTCTCTAGACAAAGAGCTCTTTATGCTTTGTTTTAAGGCGACTCAATGTCTCTGGAGAGAGGTTCAGGTAGGCAGCCAACTCTTTTTTTGGGAGTAACTCAAACAAGTCTTCGTATTTACGTAAAAAACGCTCTACCCGGCCCGGAGCATCCAGCATATGCAGGGTGATCGTGTGCGCCATGATCTCACTCATTAAGCGCATCACTTCAAACTCAAAACTCTCTTTAAGGGGCTTATGGGCATCCAGAAATTCAGCCCACTTTTTAAGGGGCATACGGGCGACCCGCGCTTTGGTTACCGAAGCAATGCTGTATGGGGCCGCAGTCTTGAGGCGCCAAGCCGCATAGCTTGTTTCAATATCTTTTTCGATGGCGAAACGCAAAATCATTTCTTTTGCGTCCGCACTAGAGACAATTCGCTTCAAAATCCCATCTAAAACGAAATATTGCTCCATCTGATGGTCACCTTGATGGAGCAGGATTTCTGATTTTTTGAGGTCTGAAATCACTAAATGACGCTCTAAATCAACCATCGCTTCAGGATCTAAGGTTTTTAACACCGAGTTTTGGCTCAACTGCAAACGAATCAGGTTTTTTTCGGGGTGCTTGTCTAATGCTGTCATGAATCCTTGTTCCTAGAGGGCACATTGTAGACTTTTTTGGTATTCAAAACGGTTTAACCCTTATTGATAGGATAGAATTGAAACGTCGTGGTGCTTTGTTGCAATGCAATGAAGTTAAACGGGAAACACTAAACGTGTGCTGCCCCCGCAACGGTAAGTAAATGCACCCTAACCTCAAAGTTAAGGTGTCAGGAGTCTGAAGAAGCCACTGTGCGCGTCAATTGCATGGGAAGGCCAGATTCTGATGTTTACTAGCCCGGATACCGGCCAAGACAGGTGGAATTTTGCGGACGGGGACCTTCGCGCGCCAATGAAGCATCCCCTGCCAAGCTAGCATGGTGCCCAATTGACGCCTGAACTCTCACAATGTGAAATTCTGTTCGACCCAGCTTACGGGGAAGTGAGCTAGGTGATTCGAAGGCAGAAGGTTCATCATGAAACAGCAGTTCAGCAGCAAAATACTTGTCGCTCTTCTTTGCGGCTCAGTAATAACATTCCACACAGCAGTGGTTGCTCAAAGTAATCCAACAGTTTCGGTAGCAAACTCGCCAAATCCAATGAATCCAATCATTGTGACGGCTACAAGAACGCCCACACCAGCTAAAGATGTACTTGCTGACAACGTATATATTGGGCCGGAAGAAATTCAACAGGCAGCACAAACTACTCTGGTTGAACTTCTTCAACAACAAAGAGGGATTCAAATAACTGCCTCGGGGGGCGGGAACGCTGCCTCATCTGTTTTTCTGAGAGGTAACAGCAATAGTCAAAGTATCGTTTTAATCGATGGCATTCGATCAGAGCAGTCATATATGGGAGGACCCACTTGGGGAAACATTCCGCTATCTTTAATCGATCACATTGAAATTATTTATGGGCCACAAAGTAGCATTTATGGTGCCGATGCTATTGGCGGAGTAATTCAAATTTTCACCAAAAAGGGTGAAGGCCCTCTTAAGCTAAGTGCATCCACAGGATACGGAAGTTATGGAACATCGATTAGTGATGCCAGTCTTTATGGGGCTACGGAAGGGGAAAAGCCTATTCGATATTCATTAAGTGTGAGTCAAGAACTCTCAATGGGATATCCAAGTGTTGCTGGAGCGGGAAATAATCATGGTCCATCTTATTCATTATTTAATGGTTACCCAGGGGAGCGAACTGGGTACAGCAAGGTTGGCGCTACAGGACAACTTAGCCAACAATGGGAGGCTGGGCATGAGATCGGCATTCAATTTTTCCAAAGCAAACTAAATAATCAGTTACCAGGAAAAGACTATTTTGCCGATGGGATAAATGGAACTGCTTTGATAGGTCAACAAATCGGTCAAATAGGTCAATATTCCTTGTACTCGAATGACAAGATTACTGAAACATGGAATAGCAGAATGCAGTTGAGCACTTCATTTCAAAATGATCAAACAGTTCAACTAGTTTCAAGCCCAAACAATACGAAGCAAAATATTTATACGTGGCAAAACGATTTCAAATTAGGTGAGGATGCCCTGCAATTTCTACTTGAGCGAAGAACGCAAAGTATTTATGCGCTCTCTTATTACGACCCCACTGGGTTGGGTGGGCCCAATAGCACGCCAACTACGATGAGTCAGGACCGCAATATTAATTCTGGTGCCTTAGCATACTCATTAAAAAGAGATTCCAACTTAATAAATCTTTCTGCTCGCAGAGATTACTTTACTGGTTGGGGCGCCCAGAATACCGGCAACATTTCATACGGCTACTTTCTTACTAATAACTTAAGAGCAAATGTTAATTATGGAACGGGATTTCGAGCACCTGATTTCAGCAGTCTTTACTTAGCAAACTACGGAAATTCAAGTCTATTGCCAGAAAAAAGTAAAAATACCGAAGGCGGTATATATTATGAATCTAGAAAGATGGATGCAAATGTAGTCGTGTATAACAACACTGTACAAAATCTGATTACTTACGCATCCACGCCCCCTCTTTGTACTGATACCCAAATTAATTCTCCGCCAAATTATGGTTGCGCAGCAAATGTGGGTTTATCTAAAATTAGCGGACTTTCACTTGGGAGCACCGCTCGTCTGAATGACTTTTCGGTAAAAGGCTCTTTTGATCAAATGAATCCAATTAATCAATTAACCGGAAATACTTTGGCACTACGCGCTCGCCAGGCCGGAAACCTAGAGTTTGGCTATCAAAATAGTAAATGGCAAGCAACCATTAATGGTACGGCTGTAGGTAGACGTTACGATAGCGGACAGCATGGACTTGGGGGATACGCGCTATTTAATAGCTATGCAAGTTATGCCGTGACTAAAGACTGGACTTTTTTTGGCAGAGTGAACAATATTTTTAATAAATACTATCAACTTAACTATGGCTGGAATCCCCCAGGAGTTAGCATCTTTGCGGGTATTCGCTACACAATGAAGTAACTCATGGAAATATTTATGCAGATCTCGACCCGCACACGCTATTTAGCGGTCGGATTTGCTGTATTTTGTTTTGGATTTTCCTTAGCCACTTTTGCTGTGCCAGTTTCAGTGATTGATGATCGAGAGGTTGCGGTGGTTTTTGATAAGACGCCACAGCGCATTGTGAGTCTTCTACCATCACTCACTGAGTCTGTTTGCGCTTTAGGAAAATGCAGCACCTTGGTTGGTGTTGATCGATTTTCTAATTGGCCTCAATCAATTCAGGGCTTGCCTAAGCTTGGCGGAATGGGTGACATTAATATCGAGCGTATCGTGCAACTCAAGCCAGATGTCGTACTGCTGGAAAAAGCCTCTCCAGTGGTCGCTAGACTAAATGAGTTGGGAATTAAGACTTTTTCATTGGATGTGAAATCCATGCACGACGAGGAACGCGCCCTTCAGAAACTAGATCTCTTGCTAGGCACATCTGAGAGCCCTCGCGTGTGGAATCAAGTTCAAAAAGAAATCACGCGTGCTGGTAAACAGCTATCTTCAGGTAATAAAAATATTCGCGTGTACTTTGAAGTCAATCCAGCGCCGTTTGCCGCTGGAAGCACTTCTTTTATTGGAGAAATTCTGACCGAATTGAATTTAGTCAACATCATTCCAAAAGGTCTCGGACCGTTTCCCAAAATCAATCCTGAATTTGTGGTTAAGGCAAAACCTGATGTCATCCTCCTCACCGAATCTACTATTGCTGATATTCAGAAGCGTCCTGGATGGAGTTCGATTCCAGCAGTTTCTAAGAATCGAATTTGCGTGTTTAAGGATGATCAAAAAGATATCCTAGTTCGCCCTGGGCCCCGAATGGGAGAGGCTGCCCTCATCATCTCCGCCTGCATACAAGAGAAGATGTCATCATCTCCATAATGCAAAAAAATTATTTTCTTGGAAAGCTATCCGGTCTGCTTATTTTCAGTGCCGTCTTAGTGCTGCTTGGCACCCTACTTGGTAGTACTGGTGCCAGCTGGAATTTCATTGAAACTGACCAAGCCCTTGTTTTGGATATTCGACTGCCACGGTCATTGGGGGCTTACCTTGCAGGTGCCTTACTTGGGCTTGCTGGCGGTATTGCTCAAAGCCTCTTTCGCAATCCTTTGGCTGACCCTTATTTATTGGGTAGTGCATCAGGAGCATTACTTGGGGTTGCTAGCATCCTTTGCTTTGGCTATCTTGGAAACACTTGGCTAGAACTGATTGGTCTTAATGGTGGTGCATTTCTTGGAGCGTTAATTGGTGTGCTGGCCTCGTTACTTTTGGCGGGCGGCTACCGTAGTTCCTTGCGCCTCTTATTGTCGGGAGTGGTCATCAGCGTGATCTTGGGAGCAGCGAACTCTTTATTCACATTCATTCGCCCCGATCTCTTTCAAAGTATTCAGTCATTCATGTTGGGTAATACAACTCTTCTTAATTGGTCTGGCGTAGAGATGATGGCGATCGCACTAGCACTTTGCTTGCTTGTCACACTCATCATTAGCCCTGTACTGGATGCTCTGTCGCTGGGTGAAAATACGGCCCGCACTTTAGGCCTACCTTTAGATCAACTACGTCTGGCATTGATTGGCATCCTCGCTCTTGCGACAGGTTGCGCTGTTGCTCAAACTGGCTTAGTAGCTTTTGTTGGGCTAGCTGCACCACACTTAGTTAGAAAGCTGGCTGGTGGAAGACAACGAGTGCAACTATTATTTTCCTGCCTAGGTGGCGGAATCTTACTGCTGAGTTCAGATCTAATTGCACGCATCCTCTTCGCTCCAATTGAAATCCCTGTTGGGCTTGTCTCTGCAGTCTTAGGTGGCCTCTATTTGCTGGTGCTGCTAAGGCGAACATCCCTTGAGGCGCGCACATGAAAACCCACCAGCTCAATATATATCGAGGTCCATGTGCGATTCTCTCTAATTTAAATTTAGATATTCCTCAGGGAAAATGGACTAGTGTTATTGGCCCTAATGGCGTGGGTAAATCATCCCTTCTACAAGCGATAGCTGGCTTACTCAAGTGGGATGGCTCAATCACAATTGACGGGGTGGATCTATCTACATTTGCCAATAAAGATCTTGCCAAGAAAATTGCCTGGCTTGATCAAGGCTCGAGTGCGCCGGATGAGCTTGGAGACTCCCTCAGCGTTTACGAGACTGTGATGTTGGGACGCATACCTCATCAAGGATGGCTGCATCTACCCTCAGAATCTGATCACTCATTTGTTGAGAAATCTCTCCAACATGCGGATGCCTGGCATTTACGTGATCGCCCATTGCAGCAACTATCCGGAGGAGAGCGTCAGCGGGCTTTATTGGCACGCCTTCTCGCTGTGGATTCCGATGTTCTTCTAATGGATGAACCCCTCGCCAATTTAGACCCACCTCATCAAGCTGATTTTTTGCAATGGCAAGGCAATTTACTGCGGCAAGGCAAAACCCTGGTGACCGTTTTGCATGAGATTCATTTTGCGCTCCGGGCTGACCATGTGATCATGCTCAATAAAGGCAAACTGCATTTTCAAGGGTCCAGCCAAGATCCCGCAACCCATCAAGCCCTGATTGCACTATTTGATGGCCGTATTCGATTAGAAAAGCTTGGTAGTGATTGGGTGACTCTACCGAACTAAGCCCAAAATCGGGGGTTTCACAAAGCATTTCCCTAAGGCTACAATGCCTATATGACCGAGCACATCCCTCATGTCCCAGGCGACTCTACTGAATCTGACCCGATAGCCGCGTCTTTGGAGAGGCTGGCTGGAAAAATTCAGCTGATTTCTGATGCTGTAAAAGCACTGCATCAGGATCGCGTCCAACTTGAGAATAAGATTGAGGATGCACAAAAACGGGTTCAGCATATTTTAAGTCGTCTGCCAGAGCAGAGTGATGGGCGTCAATTGAACTTACTCAGTGAGCCTGTGACACCAACCAATCCAGAGGATGGCAATGAGCCAACAACGCATTGAAGTAACCCTCGCCGGTCAAAAAATTACTTTAGCCACGAGTACTGAGCATGAGCCATTGCTTCGTGCAGCATGCACATTAGTTGATGAGCAAATTCAACTGGCAATTAATGGTGGCAATCGTAGCATTGAGCGTGCAAGCATGATGGCTGCACTAAAAATTGCAGGTGACCTCATTAAATTACAAACTGCATCTCAACTTGCTTCCGAACAGAGGGGTTCATCTAACCCCCATTCAGAAGAAATTACTCGACTCCAGAATGAAATTTATGCTCTGGAAGATCAAGTAGATGCCCTGATGCAAACCCTTTCCCTGCCTGGTTCGCCAAGGCCAATAGTTCCTTGAACCGATGCGCAAGCATCAGGAACGATCTTTACACTGTGGGCGTGAGCGTTTCGAATTTTCACAGTGGCAGCCTCGCGCTGTTCACTCCCTGAATTTCTTAATGCACCCAAAGCAGAGTAGCCGTTCCACCTTGAACCTTAGGGTTCAGGATGACGGCCTAGCGGCTAAGGCGGGGAATTCATGTCAATAGCCGATATCGCCATGCTGATGTTGTGTGGGAGCATATCGGGCTTCCTAGCAGGCCTCTTAGGTATTGGAGGTGGCATGATTTTGGTGCCATTCATGATTGTGGTATTCAATCATTTAGGGTTTGGCCAAAACGTCATCGTACATATGGCTATCGCAACTGGCATGGCAACCATACTCTTTACCACCACCTCAGCCATCTGGGCGCATCACAAACACAACGCTATTGATTGGAAGTTAGTCGCAGCACTCAGTCCCGGCCTAGTCATTGGAAGCCTTATAGGTGGTAGTGAGATTTTTGAGGCAATCAACACCTCCTGGCTATCCCTATTCTTCGCCATGTTTATTGTCTATACCTCCATTCAAATGATCATCAATAAAAAGCCTGCAGCCGGGCGAGAATTGCCCGGTGCTGCTGGTCTTTTCTCATTTGGAGCGCTAACGGGTGTAATTGCAAGCTTAGTAGGTGCAGGCGGGGCATTTATTACTGTGCCATTTATGCTTTGGTGCAACGTCAAGCCACATACAGCGATGGCTAGTTCTTCAGGTCTAGGATTTCCGATTGCAGCTGCAGCAACGATCGGCTACATGTACGGAAGTTGGGGTAATCCAAACCTTCCCGAAGGTTCACTTGGGTTTGTTTATGTTCCAGCGGTACTCTGTATTGTGGCGGTGAGTATATTTACCGCTCCACTAGGCGCAAAGATGGCCAGGAAACTCAATGTCGCTCAACTCAAACGCATTTTTGGTGCAATGCTCTTTATGCTTGCAGCCTTCATGTTTAATGAAAGCCGCAAGGCATTTGGTTTTTAAGAGATTCTCTTACTGCTCTTAACTAGTGTATTGCTGACGCAGAATATTCTTCTGAACCTTGCCCATTGCGTTTCGAGGTAAGTCAGCAACAATCTCTAAACGCTTAGGAATCTTAAAATTTGCGATTTGTGTTTTTAGTGTTGCGATCATAGTCTGCGCATCCAGCTTGACGCCAGCTTTTGGCACCACTACCGCCATTACCGCTTCACCAAAATCAGGATGTGGAATACCGATTACAGCACTCTCATCTACTCCATCCATATCATCGATGAAACTTTCGATCTCTTTTGGATAAACGTTGTAGCCACCAGAAATAATTAAATCCTTGCTACGACCAACGATACAGAGGTAATCCTGAGGCGCTTTACCGCCATTAGCATCACCACCCCAGCGACCAACGTCACCCGTCTTAAACCAGCCGTCTTTAGTAAATTCTTCTGCAGTTTTTTCTGGCATGCGCCAGTAGCCCTTAAATATATTCGGGCCCTTCACTTGAATGCTGCCAATTTCATCAAGACCGCAAGGCTTATTGCTTTCATTCACGACACGCACTTTGACGCCGGGTAGAGGCAAGCCGACCGACCCACCTACGCGATTGCCTTTATATGGATTTGAAACGAGCATCACGGTTTCACTCATGCCATAGCGCTCAAGAATTGGCTGGCCAATCACCTCTTTGAAAGAATTAAATGTTTCTGTGAGCAATGGCGCAGAGCCTGACACAAACAGACGCATGTTACGCGTAACGCTCTTATTAAAGTTTTTATCTGCCAATAGGCGCACGTAGAAAGTGGGCACACCCATCATCACAGTCGAATTTGGCATGTGATGAATGAGTTGCGCAGTGTCTAGGCGTGGCAACCAAATCATTTTGCTGCCATTAATTAATGCTCCATGCGCTGCCACAAACAATCCGTGTACATGGAAGATTGGGAGCGCATGTAACAAGACATCGCCTTTTTTCCAGCCCCAAAACTTCTGCAACACTTGTGCATTACTTCCCAAGTTCTTGTGGGTTAGCATTGCACCCTTGCTGCGACCGGTCGTACCGGAGGTATACAAGATAGCTGCTAGATCATCATCCTTCACTGCAACGGTTTTGAACTGATCGCTTTGACCAGCAGCACGCTGCAGCAAAGTGCCCTTACGATCTTCATCCAAAGTAAAGACGTGCTTAGTGCCCGCCTTGAAAGCAACCTTAGAGACCCAAGAGAAATTTTTGCTGCTGCAAACCACCACTGCAGGCTCCGCATTCTCCAAAAAGTATTGAATCTCCGCCGCTTGATAGGCGGTATTCAGGGGCAAATAAACATAACCCGCTTTTACAGTAGCCAGATACAGAAAGAGCGCCTCAGGTGACTTTTCAACCTGAACAGCAATACGAGATCCAGCGGGTAATTTGAGGCTCTTAAGGAGGTTTGCCATCTTGGAAGTCGCACGCTCCAGATCACTCCAGGAGTAGTACAAACCATCATGCGTTTCTAATGCACATGCCTGCTTATCTTTTGGAAAACCTGTTTCCAATAAAGAATATAAATTCATTCGAGCCTCAAAAAACCAAACAATTAAACCGGTTACAAATTAATCTAACGTAGCGCCAGATTTCTTAACCACTGAAGACCAACGTGTTACGTCGGCACGAACCTGCTTACCGAACGCTTCACCATACAAATTAGGGGTGTCAGAACCATTCTTTTCCCAGATCGATTTGAGCTTCGGTGTATTTAGGGCCTTTTGTACTTCAACGATCATTTTGTCTACGATCGGTTTAGGGGTACCGGCTGGAGCAAAAATGGAGTACCAGGTAGACACTTCGTAGTCGGGTAAGCCAGCCTCTTTGAAAGTAGGCACATTCGGAATCGCAGGGGAACGCTTATTTGAAGCCAAAGCAATTGCCACTAACTTTCCAGCATTGATTTGTGGGGCAGAAGTAGCAAGGCCATCAAACTCCAAGTCAATCTGTCCAGCCAATAAATCATTCATTGCTGGGCCAGCACCACGATATGGAATATGAGTAATGAAGGTGCCTGTCTGAATCTTAAATAATTCACCTGCTAGGTGATGGACTGTGCCACTACCCGCGCTAGCGAAATTGTATTTACCTGGATTCTTCTTCATGAGCTCAATGAACTCTTTAGCATTGCGTGCGCTCACACGCTGTGGATTAACCACTAAGACCTGAGGCACGTTAGCAATCATCGCAACCGGAATAAAACTCTTCTCGATGTCGTAATCTAAGTTTTTATACATCGAAGGCGCAATAGTGTGGTGGGTAGCGCCGATGAACCAGGTGTAACCATCTGGAGCAGCCTTGGCAGCAACTGAGGCACCAACGGTACCACCTGCACCACCGCGGTTATCGATAATGACTTGCTTGCCCATTTGCTCTGTTAATTGAGCTGCTAATGGTCTAGCGAAAGCATCTGTTCCACCACCAGCTGGGAACGGATTTAAAAAAGTGATGGGTTTAGCTGGCCACTCTTGAGCAAATACAGCGAGAGGGGCAGCGCAGACTAAAAAAGCTGCTTTCTTAAGCATGCTCAAAGAAAATACTGACTTGTTTTTTTGACTAAACATTTCGTCTCCTTTTGTATCAATCTCATGATTGACTTCATATTTATAATTACAGCGCCCATTTTAAGGGCACTTAAGGCTTGCTGCAAAAGTCCGCACAAGGGAAAACACTAGGGAGTCATTAGGCGGCCTACAGCCCTGGAATAGACGATTTCACCATTGGCAAAGCGCTCATGGTTGTCCTCCACACTTCCAAGGTCGTAAAGGTAGTTGACCATCAAGCCAGCGGATTGACGCAGCCCTTTGCGTGATAGATCGCCTGCCCAGTTCACCAGATGCAATTTGGCACCATTACCCAAATGAAACTTCGCCACTGGGTTGCCATCGCGCCCAGTAGAGGCCAGCCCCAAATACATGCTCGCCAAGCTCAATAAAGCCGTTTTTTCTTTCTCGGAGGCTAGATCGGGGTGCCACCCGCCCGCCAATCGCTCAGTCCAAGATTGGCTCTCGAGTCCCAGCACCTCCAAAGCAGCATCGCGCGCCACCTTCAGGTTCGGCTTCAATCTATCGGCCGGCACGCCGTCACCTAAATTCGCACCAGCAGCTACCCAATCCATCAACCCTGGGATAGGCGACAAAGTCACAAAGGTTTTTATCCCCGGGAACTCTGCATGTAATTGCTCGGCCACCCGCTTAATTAAAAAGTTACCCATCGATACACCACGCAGTCCAGACTCGCAATTACTAATCGAATAAAAAACGGCAACTTTATATTGGGATGCCTGATCAACTGTTTCTGCTTTTTTATCAACCAATGGTGTGATCACGGTTGGAATCTCAGGTAGGAGCGCCACCTCCACAAAAATGAGGGGCTCACTGGGAAGCTGTGGATGAAAGAAGGCAAAGCAACGACGGTCAGGCTGCAGGCGGCGACGCAAATCATCCCAACCATCAATGGCGTGAACGGCCTCATGTTGAATCAATTTCTCAAGTACCTCGGCAGGGGACTTCCAGTCAACCTGATGCATTTTCAGAAACCCTGGATTAAACCAAGAAGAAAGTAAGTGGCGCATATCGAAATCCACGGCAGCCAACTCAGGTTTTTTATCTAAGAGCTGCAGTAAATCACGGCGCATTTGTACTACAGCCGCAGTACCCTGGCTGGCGCGATTTAAGCGGCGGAAGAATTCTTGACGAGGAGATTCAGAAACTTTTTGCAACTGGATGTAATTACGTGCACTAGAGTCAGCTACAAAATTTTGCGCCGCTTTCAGTACTGCATCGGCTTGAGGGTTGAGCTTCTCAAACAAAAAAGTAAAAAATGAAACGTATTGATCTTTTGACAACTTACGGTAGTTGTTAACTACATCATCGGCCATGCTAAGCGCATTCGATTCTCCTCGCTCCGATATCAGGCGCTTAATAGCGTTATTTGCCTTAGACAAATTTCGAGCTTTAGTGAGCTTCTCCAGCATGGATTTCTTTCGATTAGGGTAGAAATGGTCTGAAATTAGGCAGAATCAGTGAAAATTCAATGCTTTTTCGAGGGATCTAGTTAATTTGGGGAAATTAACTACAAAAGACCCAAAAAAATGATTTTTAACTACTGATAAGCGCCTGTTTTCGTATTTACTCTCACTATAAGGTAAATTCCGAAAACGATCATGGGCACAGAAAGCCACTGACCCATGGAAAGCCCCAAACCCAAGAGCCCCAAGAAGGCGTCAGGCTCTCGAGCAAATTCTGCCAAGAAACGACAAACACCATAACCTAACAAAAACAAGCCTGAAATCTGCCCTACTCTGCGCGGCTTACTGGAATAAATCCAGAGAATGATGCCCAGGCAAATACCCTCACCAAGAAACTGGTAAATCTGAGAGGGATGACGAGGAATAGAGTCCACCATTGGGAAAACCATAGCCCAAGGTAAATCTGTCGGCCTTCCCCACAGCTCGCCATTAATGAAATTACCCAAGCGACCAAATGCCAAACCAAATGGAACTAATGGCGCGACTAAGTCGCTCACCACAAAGAATGAAACCTTCCGACGATAGCCGAACCAGAGCAAAGCAAGCAACACACCCAAGAGCCCACCATGAAAAGACATCCCGCCTTCCCAAATCTTGAAGATACTCAAAGGATTGGCGAAGTAGTAGCCTGGCATATAAAACAGGGTGTAACCCAAACGTCCACCAAGCACTACGCCTAGGACGCCAGCAAATAGAAGATCCTCGAGGTCTTTATATGACCATCCCAGAGACTGGTATTGCGGAGCGCGTATACGCAAACGACCCAGTAATAAAAATTGAGCAAATGCCAAGAGATACATCAAGCCATACCAATGGATGGCAAATGAGCCAATGCGAATGACGGCAGGATCAAATTCGGGATGAATCAACATGCTGAGAGGCGAATAATCATCACACTTTAGATTGATCGAAGTTATGCAACTCGTGACCTAAGTCACGATAGGCTTTATAACGCTCACGACCAGCAAGGCGTTCTGCTTCATCAATGGTCACAACCTCAACGATGCGAGGGAAGCGGGCAAGCAAACCTGGAACGTCAGAAGGCATACGCATTCCCAAATGAATCAGAACATCTGCATGAGGAAGGTGGGGCAAAGCAGGCGACAGAAAATCATCTGTCAGCAAAATAGGCGTATCCATTGCTGACTCATCTTCAATAAAACAATGTGGCAAGAAGTCCGTTGCACTAAATGCCCAGAGCAGTTCATCCAACTTGTTGAGATCCGCTTTCTCGCCCACCATCACGATATTGCGTACAGGCTCGCCAACGGAAGTGGCACTCCAGATCTTGCGCGTTAAGCGGCAAGCGTATTCCAGCTTATCGCTCACGTTGCTATGAAAATCGATCCGAGCCATGAATTACTTTTGCTCTAGCAAGTAATTCACGAGCAAAGGGACTGGGCGTCCAGTTGAGCCTTTGGCAGCGCCACTCTTCCAAGCAGTACCGGCGATATCTAAGTGAGCCCATTTATATTTTTCGGTAAAGCGCGATAAGAAACAGGCTGCAGTCACGCTACCTGCTGGACGTCCACCAATATTGGCCACATCGGCAAAATTCGATTTCAACTGCTCGTGGTAGGCTGCATCCAAAGGCAAGCGCCATACAGTATCTAAAGAGGCATGACCTGCCTTCGTGAGTGAATTGATTAAACCCTCGTCATCAGAGAACATGCCGCTGTGGACATGGCCTAATGCAATGATGCAGGCACCAGTCAAAGTGGCTACATCAATCACCGCTTTAGGCTTGAAGCGTTCAACATAAGTTAAGGCATCACATAGGATCAAGCGACCTTCAGCATCGGTATTCAGAATCTCAATTGTTTGCCCCGACATACTCTTCACAATGTCACCTGGACGGGTAGCTTGGCCAGACGGCATATTTTCACAAGTAGGAATCACGCCAATCACATTCTTTTTCAACTTCATCAAAGCGCTTGCATACATTGTGCCAATCACAGATGCAGCTCCACACATGTCGTACTTCATCTCATCCATCGCCTCACCAGGCTTCAGAGAAATGCCGCCAGTATCAAAGGTAATGCCCTTGCCCACCAACACAATCGGAGCCTCACCTACTTTGCCACCGAGGTGACGCATCACAATAAATTGTGGCGGCGTATCCGAACCTTGGGCTACAGATAAAAATGAACCCATACCTAGGGCTTCAATTTGCTTACGACCTAAAACCTCAACCTTTAATCCAGTCTTTTTACTTAAGCCTTGCGCTGCCTTACCTAAATAAGTTGGCGTACAAATATTGGGAGGCAAATTACCTAGGTCTTTAGCTAAGTTCATACCCTCAACCATTGCAGCACCCTCTGGAACTGCAGCCTTGAGCTCCTTAGCGCAAGCATCATTTCCTGCAAAAATGAGATGGTTAAAAGTATCTGCTTTATCTTTGGCCTTGAACTTCATCGCCGGTTGGCGAACCCCAAAGCGATATGCCTGGTCACCAGCATACTGAATGGTCAAGCGCACTTCTTCAGCTATGAACTCTGCGCGATGACCCAAAGCGAAACTCGGAATAAACCACAAAGCATTTTGAATGGAGCCACCGCTGAGCTGCTTTAATGCGGCGCGCGCAATTTTTGAGTATGAGCTCAGACTGCGTGCACTAGCCGGAGCAATGTCGCTCAAAGATACCAAGAGAATGCGTTTTACCTTCACTCCAGATGAGGCCCAAGACTTTTCGGCACGAATCACACAGGTAGAGGCCTGCTGAATATCAAGGTCACCAACAAGATGAGCATGGGTGACAGAACCACCGAGCAGACGATCCAATTCGACTAAAAATCCAGATTTGGATTTGGTGCTCGCTAGAGCATCTAAGTCCGCCTTTGAATAAGCTAAAACTAAGCAGTCGGAGCTCTGTGCCAATAAAGTGGCTAGGCTTGCTTTTAATTGCTTAGGGTTATTCAGATCGGCTTGCGCGAAAATTTTGGTACTAAATTGGATAGTCATGATGTCTTGAGGTATTTTTAAGTCAATTCAAGGGAAAAAATGGGTGTTTATCCATTATCCTCCGAGATGAAGGTTCACATCTTGAGTGAGCCAATAACAGTGAACTTCCCACTTATTCATGATTTTTCACCAAGCCCTTCGCCGCGAACTCAGTTTTACGACTGGTGGCGTTTTTTTGGTCCTAGTTACCATCATGATTACCACTCTGGTTATCCGCATTCTGGGCTTTGCAGCCAATGGTGCCGTTAATCCAGAGGATGCTCTCGTCCTGATTGCGCTGGCCACTCTTGGCTATATGGCCGTTCTTTTGACTGTTTCCCTCTTTGTGGCTGTTCTCATGGTGCTAGTGCGCTGGTACAAAGACTCAGAAATGATTGTTTGGTTTGCTAGCGGTCTCAGTATTGCCAGCCTCATTCGACCCATCCTGCGCTTTGCAGCGCCGCTAATCGTTATCATTGCCCTTTTAGCCCTCTTTGTTTGGCCTTGGGCTAACCGTGAATCCACCATCATCAGCCAGCGCTTTCAGCAACGAAGTGATGTCTCTATGGTTGCTGCAGGTCAGTTTAGAGAGTCGGCCAAAGCCGAGCGCGTATTTTTCATTGAAGAGTTAGATGTTGATAAAAGCGAAGTGAAAAATATCTTTGCCGCAGAAACCAAAAATGGTCGCCTGAGTGTCGCCGTTGCCTCTACAGGATTTATTGAGAATGCAGAGGGGGGCGGCAAATCTATCGTACTCAATAATGGCCGGCGCTACGAAGGAGTGCCAACGCAGCCTGATTTTAGGATTCTAGAGTTCGTCCAATACAGCACCAACATCCAAAACAAGAGCGCGCTCGATCCCGCCCCACGCGATCGCGAAAAATCCGTATCTGAGTTGTTAAATGATCCCAATGCAGCCACCGTTAATCCCAATCATGCTGAATTACTGTGGAGGATCGGATTACCACTAATGGCGCTTGGGCTTGTGTTAATTGCAATCCCGCTTGCCTATGTCAATCCAAGGCTGGGCAATTACACGGCAATGTTTTATGCGGTGTTGATTTACCTTATTTACAGTAACCTCTTAAACCTCACGCAAAACTTTGTGTCGCAAGGCAAGGTGAATGTTTTAGTGGCGGCTTGGCCTATACACGCCCTCGCTTTTGGCATCGCTTTTTTACTCATTCGTAATCGTATTAATCCATCCCTGAAGTGGTGGCGTCGTCAACTACCTTCGTTCTTGGCTAATAGATGAAATACCTATTTCCCTATATCTTTGAACGCTATCTAGCTAGGCAAATTTATGCTGCCTTTGGCTTCATTCTCTTTGCCTTAGTCACACTGTTCTTATTTTTTGACATCCTCAGTGAGCTTGGCTCAGTTAGGGGTCAATACACCTTGCCACTAGCATTGCTGCATGTTTTATTGAAAGCGCCAAGCCGCATTTCTGAAATTATTCCCATCGCTGGTTTGATTGGAAGCATCTATGTATTTGCGATGCTGGCAAGTCAATCTGAGTTCACTATCTTACGTATTGCTGGATTGGATATGCGTAGGGGCTTAACTACCCTAGCGAAGATTTCACTACCCTTAATTATTGTTACGCTCATGATGAGTGAATGGCTTGGACCTTACACCGAAAACCTGTCTGATCAAATTCGTATGAAGGCTTTGGGCTCATCCTATAGCTCTCAATTTAAAACTGGGGTGTGGGTAAAAGATCGCTTACGTGATGAGGACGGTGGTGGACCAATTAGGCCAGGAGTTCGCTATGTCAACGTTGGCAAAATTGAGCAGGATAACGAAATCAAAAATATCCGCATGTATGAGTTTGATGATGCCTATCGCCTACTCTCCATTCGGAACGCCGCATCTGGACGCTTTGATCAAACTGGAACTTGGATTCTGGATGACGTCACCGAAACTCGCTTTAAGGAAAGTAAGCAAGCGGATCCACTCAACCCAGTCTATTCAGCGCAAACTTTTGTGCATCCGATTATCAGCCTGAGTTCTGAAGTCACCCCACAAATTTTGAGCGTACTTTTAGTCAGCCCAGAAAAAATGTCGATCTTGAGTTTGGGTCGCTTCATTTCACATTTGAGAGATAACAAACAAGATGCACAAAGGCACTCCATTGCCTTTTGGAAAAAAGTAATTTATCCATTTACGATTTTTGTCATGCTGGCACTGGCGTTGCCATTTGCTTACCTAAAAGTTCGGGCTGGCAGCGTTGGCATTAAGGTCTTTGGCGGCATCATGCTGGGTATGAGTTTCCAACTCTTCAACTCGCTTTTCTCAAATGTAGGGCTTTTGGGGTCATGGCCGACATTGCTTACTGCTCTGACACCTCCATTGCTGTATTTCATTTTGGCGATGGTGGGTTTACGTTGGGTATCTAGAGCTTAATACCTCAACATCATATAGAATCTGATTCCTATATCGCAGTTGATATAAAGAATGGAATTCATATGAATCTACATCAATTTCGATTTGTTCGTGAAGCTGTTAGGCAAAACTTTAATCTCACCTCGGCTGCCAAGGCACTCTTTACCTCTCAGCCTGGTGTATCAAAGGCCATTATTGAGTTGGAAGATGAGCTTGGCGTAGAAATATTCCGACGCCACGGCAAGCGCATTCGTTCACTCACTGAACCAGGCAAGCGCATCCTCATCTCCATTGAGCGCATTCTGGATGAAGTGGAAACCTTAAGAAGAGTGGGTAAAGACTTTGCCAGTCAAGACCAGGGCAACTTTGTGATTGCCACTACCCACACTCAGGCCCGTTATGCCTTGCCTAAGGTGCTAACTGAATTTACAAAACGCTTTCCAAAGGTACGGGTAAGTATTCAACAAGGTAGCCCAGGTCAAATTGCAGAGCTGCTCATTCATGATCGTGCTGACATCGCCATAGCAACTGAAGGTATTGCTAATACCCCTGGAGTACTAGCACTACCAGGCTATCAGTGGCACCACGTCATCATGGTGCCACTGAGCCACCCACTTCTCAATCAATCAACCATCACACTAGAAGAAATCGCAAAGTATCCACTAATCACCTACGACAAAGCATTTGCAGGTCGCAGCAAGATTGATGCCGCTTTTGCACAGCGTAATCTCAGTCCCGATATTATTTTGGAGGCGATTGATGCGGACGTCATTAAGACATACGTAGAAACAGGAATGGGTGTGGGTATCGTGGCGGGATTAGCCTATGACGCAGATCGAGATCGCAATCTCCGAGTCATTCCAGTTGGGCACTTATTTGGTAACAACGTGACGCATTTAGGTGTTAAGCAAGGAGCTTACTTACGCTCTTTTGTGTATACCTTCATCGAACTATTCTCGCCCACGCTCACGAAGAAAATCGTTGAGCAAGCCATGAATAGCGAGTCAGAAACCTACGAAATTTAAAACTAGATGCTACTGAAAAAGAGTTAAATAATGGTGGATCCAATCAAACTTGCTAATGCAATTACCCTTCACCAGAATGGTGAACTAGAAAAAGCAGATGCAATCTACTCCTCCCTTCTAACAACAGCTCCGAACCACCTCCAGTCCCTTTGTTTGAGTGGGTCTATAGCACAGCAATATGGTGACCATAGTAGAGCAATCGAACTATTTACAAGGGCTAACCTCGTCAATCCGAATCTATCGAGCATTTATCTTCAGCTTGGCATCTCCCATTCAGCCATCAATGAAATAGAGGCAGCTAATCTAAATTATCTACAAGCATTGCGGTTGTTCCCAGATCAAGTCGAGCCACTAGTTAATCTGGCGAATAACCTTACCAAATTGAATCGCTTTCAAGATGCATTTGAGCTCTACAAAAAAGCGCTTTTGCTATCACCGAATTCAGCAACAATTCATTACAACATCGGCACAATGTTCCTGAAATCAATGAAGCCTGAAGATGCCCAATTTTGGTTGGAAAAAACTGTGGCACTTCAAGAAAACCATGCAAATGCATGGAACAGCCTCGGTGTTGCTTTAACTGAATTTGGCAATCTCGAGGGCGCAATGGAGGCCTACAACATGGCAATACAGCATGAGCCTAGCCTTGCAGAGCCATACTTTAATAGTCATGCGGCCTTGATTGACCTTGGAAAGCCCCAAGAGGCGATCACAAACCTAGAGCAAGCATTAAAACTCGATCCTCTTCATAATGGCTATCGCTTTTTTCTGGGGGTAATGAAAGAGCATTTTTCAGATGAATCCTCGGGATCTGAAATACTCAGATCACTGGCTCAAGAGGAAGATGTCAAGGCTGAATTAGATTCTTGGGAACACCTGAAATCGCTCAATATCAAATCAGCCAGCTTAGTCGGAACAGACACCAGAACTATTGAATTGGCGCTCAGAGAGGCGAAGCTTGAAGGGGTAGTTTTAGAGTTTGGAGTCTACAACGGGAAATCGATTAGAAATATTGCCTCCCTAGTTGATTCAGTAGTTTATGGCTTTGATAGCTTTCAAGGTATCCCCGAAAATTGGAATGATGAACCAGCAGGAAGTTACAGCGCAAATGGAAATCTGCCGGAGGTACCTGGTAACGTAACGCTATTTCCGGGCTGGTTCGAGGAAACCATTCCCCAATTTATGCAAAGTCATGGCGGCCCAATTCGATTTATGAACATTGACTGCGATCTTTACAGCTCTACAAAAACAATATTTAACGCGCTGGGAGATCATATTGTCCCTGGGACAGTCATCGTATTTGATGAATATATTGGATACAAATCCTGGAGAGATGATGAATTCAAAGCCTTTCAGGAGGCTATAGCTCAATACGGGTGGAAATATGAAATTCTGACCTTCAGCTTTGCAAGTAAACAAGTTGCAGTGAAGATCATTTAAAGGCCATGCAGAGGTGGTGCCCCGGGGCGGACTTGAACCGCCACGCCTTGCGGCACCGGATTTTGAGTCCGGCACGTCTACCAATTCCATCACCGGGGCAGGTGTTTGCAGTGGAAATACTGCATTGATGCTTACTAAGAGGTGAGAGTGTAACAAAAAAGTTGTAGGACCCTCATTCTTAGCCTCATAAGACCTTAAAATAAGGACTTCAAGCCACATTAATCAAAAGGACTCACCCGTATGGCCGGCCATTCGAAATGGGCCAACATTCAGCACCGCAAAGGACGTCAAGACGAAAAGCGCGGCAAGATTTGGACCAAACTCATCAAAGAAATCACGGTTGCAGCTAAATTGGGTGGCGGCGATATCGCTACAAACCCCCGTTTACGCCTTGCGATCGATAAGGCTAAGGATGCCAATATGCCGAATGACAACGTACAGCGGGCAATTCAGCGCGGTACAGGTTCTTTGGAAGGCGTTAACTACGAAGAAATTCGTTACGAAGGTTATGGCCACAATGGTGCCGCCATCATTGTCGATTGCTTGACGGATAACCGTACCCGAACTGTTGCTGAAGTACGCCATGCATTTGCAAAAAATGGTGGCAATATGGGCGCCGAAGGTTCGGTTGCCTTTATGTTTAAACACTGCGGTCAGATGTTATTTGCCCCAGGCACCAATGAAGATCAGCTCATGGAGATCGCACTAGATGCTGGCGCAGAAGATGTCATCACCCATGATGATGGTTCACTTGAGGTACTCACGCCAGTACCTGAATTTCCTAAGGTACAAGACGCACTCAATCAAGCAGGCTTTAAAGCAGAACTAGCAACGGTGACGATGCGCCCTGAAACTGAAACCGAACTCGAAGGTGATCAAGCAGAAAGCATGCAAAAACTATTAGACGCGCTTGAGAACTTAGATGACGTTCAAGAAGTATTCACGAACGCTTCTTTGTAATCGGCCAACTTTTTAACGCTACTTATTAATATCTCTATTAGCCCTTTATGAAAATTCTTTTAATTGGTTCCGGTGGTCGTGAACATGCATTAGCATGGAAGCTAGCACAATCTCCACAAGTTCAAACTGTATATGTGGCCCCGGGTAATGGTGGCACAGCCACTGCAAAACAAACCGCAGCCGGTATTCAAAACCTCCCAATCTCTGATCTTCAAGAATTGGCAGACTTTGCCAAGCGTGAAAATATTCACCTCACCGTAGTGGGTCCTGAGGCACCATTGGCGGCCGGTATCGTGGATGTATTTCGTAACAATGGCTTGCGCATCTTTGGACCCACTCAGTTAGCAGCCCAATTAGAGTCTTCCAAAGATTTCTCTAAAGCGTTTATGAAACGTCACGGTATCCCGACAGCGGAGTACCAGACTTTTTCAAATGCATTAGAAGCCCATGCTTACATTGATGCTAAAGGCGCACCGATCGTGATTAAGGCGGATGGTCTGGCTGCAGGCAAAGGTGTAGTTGTGGCAATGGATTTGGAAGAAGCTCATGGAGCTGTCGACATGATGCTGGCCGATAACAAACTGGGGAATGCCGGTGCACGCGTTGTTATTGAAGAATTTCTGACTGGTGAAGAAGCTAGCTTTATCGTTCTTGTAGATGGCAAACATGTTTTAGCTTTAGCAACTAGTCAAGATCACAAACGCTTGCTCGATGATGATCAAGGTCCCAATACCGGCGGCATGGGCGCTTACTCCCCTGCTCCAGTAGTTACCCCAGAAATTCATGCGCGCGCTTTACGCGAAGTCATCATGCCTACAGTTAAAGGCATGGCAGCGGATGGTATTCCATACACTGGCTTCCTTTATGCGGGGCTCATGATTTCTCCTGATGGGAAGATCAAGACTTTAGAATTTAACTGCCGCATGGGCGATCCAGAAACACAACCAATCATGGCACGCCTGCGTAGTGATCTTGTAAAGGCACTAGATCATGCTGTTAATGGCACACTCAATGAAGTGGAGCTGGAGTGGGATCGCCGCACTGCCTTAGGTGTAGTGCTTGCAGCTCACAACTATCCCGATACTCCGCGTAATGGCGATGTCATTACGGGTATCACCACTGATACTGAAGATCAATTGACGTTTCATGCTGGCACTAAATTACAAGACGGGAAGATGGTTACCTCTGGCGGTCGCGTCATGTGCGTCGTAGGTCTATCGGATACCGTTCGCGGTGCACAACAAAAGGCATACGAAGCAATTGCTCAGATCCAATTCGATGGCATGCAATATCGGAAAGATATTGGCTATCGGGCAGTGAAATAACTCTAACTACGAAGGACTTTTCATCCTTGTCATCCACTGAACAGACTCAAATTAATATTGCAGAATTGGAAGCTTACTTTTTAGGCCTGCAAGAGCGCATCACTACTGCCATGAGCGCACTCGATGGCAAAGCCTTTATGGTGGATGCTTGGGAGAAACCAGAAGATAGCAAGCTGCGGGGTTATGGGCGCACCTGTACTTTAGATAGCGGCAATATATTGGAAAAAGGTGGCGTAGGCTTTTCTCATGTTCGCGGTGATCAAATGCCCCCTTCAGCCTCACACCATCGCCCAGAAGTTGCTGGACGTAGCTTTGAAGCGATGGGCGTTTCCTTGGTGTTTCACCCAAATAATCCCAAGGTGCCAACCACTCACATGAATGTGCGCTGCTTTATCGCCCAAGCTCCCAATAAAGAGCCAGTTTGGTGGTTTGGAGGTGGCTTTGATCTTACTCCCTACTATGGCGTTGATGAGGACTGCAAACATTTCCATCAAACCGCTAAAGATGCTTTAGACCCGTTTGGTAAAGAGCTACATCCACGATTCAAAAAATGGTGTGATGAATATTTTTATCTCAAGCATCGTGAAGAGCCTCGCGGTATCGGCGGCGTGTTCTTTGACGACTTCAATGACCTAGGTTTTGAGCAAAGCTTTGCCATGACGCGTGCTGTTGGCGATGCGTTTATTGATGCTTACTTACCGATTGTGGAACGTCGTTATAAAGATAGTTTTACGCCCGAAGAAAAAGCGTTTCAAGAATACCGTCGTGGTCGTTATGTGGAGTACAACTTGCTGTTCGACCGAGGCACCATTTTTGGCCTGCACTCTGGCGGACGGACAGAATCTATTTTGATGTCTATGCCACCCGTAGTGCAGTGGTGGTACAACTGGCAACCAAAACCAGGTACGCCAGAGGCAAAGCTATACGACTACTATCTTAAGCCCCGCGACTGGCTTGCATAACTTGATCTCAGTACATTTGGACACTCCAAAAAAAATTGGCATTCTGGGTGGTACGTTTGACCCGCCACATCTTGGTCACCTTAAACTGGCCATCCATTTTGCAAAGGTTCTGCACCTTGACACACTGCTCCTCATCCCCAGTGGCGAGCCTTGGCAAAAAAGCCCTGTCATCACACCTGCGGAAATACGCCTTGAACTCACTGAAGCGGCGTGCGCTGATTTAGCTAGGGCATTTCTGTATCTAAAAATACCGACTCAACTTGGAGTTGATCGCATCGAAATTGATCGGGTAGGCCCAAGCTATGCAATCGATACAGCCAAAGCTCTGAGAGAACGTTTTGGGCCTCAGGTTAACTTAACTTGGTTAATGGGAGCCGACTCTCTTATCAATCTGCCCTCCTGGAAGTCCTGGGATCAATTACTAGGACTCGTGAATTTCGCAGTGGCCAGCAGGCCTCATCATGAACTCCCCGCCCAAATCAGCCCTGAAATTAAGACTTTATTAGAAAAGTATCAATGTATTGATACAAACACCCTTGAAAAAAGTCTCTTTGGCCGCATCTACTTAGATAACAGTCTTGCAGTAGACCTTTCATCCACAGTGCTTCGAAATCAGCTGAAAAGCGCTTCTCGCAGTGATATTGCTTCCGAGCACATTCCATCCCATGCTTTAGAAATCATTACAAATTTAGGTCTGTACAAGTAATCAGGCTAAGATCACCCTTATATTCAAAATATCCGAGAACAATACTAGAGAAACTATGGACTTAACAAAATTACAACGCGTCGTGATTGATGCCCTCGAGGATGTCAAGGCACAGGATATTCGTGTGTATGACACTACTAAGCTCAGTGAGCTATTTGATCGCGTCATCATCGCCACCGGCACCTCCAATCGTCAGACTAGATCACTAGCCATGTCGGTTAAGGAGGCCGTCAACACTAAAGGTGGTGAAGTGATCTCCGTAGAAGGTCTAGAGACTGGCGAGTGGGTACTAGTGGATTGTGGCGATATCGTAGTTCATATTTTGCAACCTGCACTGCGCGCTTACTATCAGCTTGAAGGCATGTGGGGAGCTAAACCTGTACGAGTGAAGCTGGCAGCGGATAAGGGGCTTGTGAAGGCAAGCGACCCAGACGACGAAGAGTAATACCCTAGCAATGCGTTTAACGATTGTTTCTGTTGGTCACAAAATGCCAGAATGGGTTGCAACTGCAACCCATGATTACATTAAGCGCATGCCCTCAGATTGCAGCATTGAAATTAAAGAGATCAAACCTGATCTCAGTCCAGCCAAAGAAGCTGTCAAAATTGCAACAGCCATTCCGAAAGGGTCTCGGGTGATTGCACTTGATGAGCGCGGCAAAGATCAAACTACACAAAATCTAGCTACCCAGTTGGCAGGCTGGCGACAAGAAGGTTTTGATATCACTTTTTTGATTGGCGGTGCCGATGGGCTCGATCCCAGTCTCAAAGAGAATGCTCAAGCGATGTGGCGCCTTTCGAGTCTGACCCTGCCACATGCCATGGCAAGAGTCTTATTAGTTGAGCAACTCTATCGAGCTTGGACTATTTTACAAGGCCACCCCTATCACCGCGAGTAAGCCATTCATGTTTTCTTATATTTACCTTGCCTCACAGAGTCCCAGACGCCAGGAACTGCTCAAACAAATTGGCGTCCAGTTTGAAATGTTAATTGCAGCACCTGGCGAGGATACGGAAACTCTTGAAACCCCCCTCCCCCATGAAAAGGCGCGTGCTTACGTTGAGCGAGTTACCTTTGCCAAAAGTGCTATTGCCTTAGCTAGGTGGCAAAACAGCGGTAAACCTTGGGCACCCATCTTGTGTGCAGACACTACTGTTAGTCTACCTGGCAATCTGGCTGGTGAAATCCTTGGAAAACCTAATGATGCTTTCGATGCTGCGCGTATTCTAAAAATGCTGAGCGGCAAAGTACATGAGGTTTTAACTGCAGTTGTACTCACAACTGATCCCAAAACAAATCCCCTTTGCCTGGTACAAGTTTCTGAGGTGGAATTTGCCCATTTAACTCAAGCTCAAATTGACGCTTATATTCAGAGTGGCGAGCCCTTTGGCAAGGCTGGGGCGTATGGCATTCAAGGTCTTGGTGGATCTTTTATTCCCTCAATTAAAGGCAGCTATAGCGGTATCATGGGGTTACCTATATTCGAAGTTAACCAATTATTAGATTTCGCTAAAGTCGCCCGCATATGAACGAAGAAATTCTGATCAACATCACCCCCCAAGAAACACGGGTGGCACTAATTCAGCAAGGTGCTGTTCAAGAGCTTCAGATCGAGCGTACCCGTCAACGCGGCATTGTCGGGAATATCTATTTAGCTAAAGTGGTACGCGTACTACCTGGCATGCAATCCGCCTTCATTGAAATCGGCTTGGAACGCACTGCATTTATGCACGTCGCCGACATCACTCAAAATAACCCTCAAGCTCAAATCGAAAAATTACTCTTCGAGGGTCAAAATATTCTCGTGCAGGTTCTTAAGGATCCATTAGGAACAAAAGGTGCACGACTCACAACTCAACTCAGTATTGCTGGCCGTAATTTAGTTTACCTACCACCAGCCGGGACAGATATAGCCACTGAAAAATATATTGGAGTCTCCCAAAGAATTGATCAACCTGAAGAGCGTGAGGCCATTAAGGTAAGGCTTGCAGGACTCATGCCTACCGATGAAAAAGGTGGGATTATCGTTCGCACTAGTGCACAAGAAGCCAGCGATACCGAGCTCGAGCACGACATGCATTACCTGCGCACCACTTGGGAAAAGATTCGTGAGGCTGTAAATCACAAGGCCGCGCCTAGCTTGCTTTATCAGGATCTGAATCTAGCTGAACGTGTATTGCGTGACCTTGCTAGTGAAGAAACTATAAAAATTCGGGTGGACTCAGCAGAGAACTTTGAAAAACTCAAAGGGTTCGCTATGCTGTATATGCCAAACCTTTTGGACAAACTCACGCTACATCGTGGCGAGCGCGCCCTATTTGATTTATTTGATGTGGATGCTGAAATCAATAAAGCGCTTGGCAGAAGAGTTGATCTTAAATCAGGTGGCTACCTGATGATTGATCAAACAGAATCCATGACTACGATTGATGTCAACACCGGTAGTTATGTCGGCGCACGCAATCTAGATGACACCGTATTTAAAACTAATCTTGAAGCTGCTCAGGCAATCGCTCGTCAATTACGTTTACGTAATCTTGGCGGCATCATCATCATCGACTTTATTGATATGTTGAGCAAAGAACATCAGGAATCAGTTTTACATGAACTCAATCGTAATTTAGAACGTGATCATGCTCGCACCTCGGTGAATGACTTCTCTTCGCTAGGTCTAGTGGAGATGACACGTAAACGCACTCGAGAATCTCTGGCCCATATCACCTGTGAGCCATGTGCTACGTGCCAAGGCAAAGGTGAAATTAAAACTGCGCAAACGGTTTGCTACGAGATTTTGCGAGAGATTGTGCGCGAGCATCGCCAATTTAACCCCCGGGAATTTAGAATCGTTGCCGCCCCTGATGTCATTGACCTTTTCCTTGAGGAGGAGAATCAGTTCTTGGCACAGTTAGGTGACTTTATTGCTAAGCCGATCAAACTCCAGGCAGAAGGCAGCTTCCGCCAAGAGCAGTACGATATCGTACTAAGCTAATTATCCTTACGAGGCTCTCTTGAATATTTTACTTACTGGTGGCATGGGTTATATCGGTAGCCATACAGCCCTACTCTTGGCGAATGCTGGCCATCAGGTTCATATTTACGATAATCTCTGCAATAGCAATATTGGCACTTTAGAGCGAGTGCAGAAGATTTGCTCTAAGAACATTGGATTTACTGAAGGGGATGTCCGGGATACCGAAAAACTAAGCAAAGTATTGCGCGACGCAAAAATTCAAGCAGTAATTCATCTGGCAGGGTTAAAGGCTGTCGGAGAATCCTCTCAAAAGCCAATTGAATACTATGCCAATAATGTTCAGGGCAGCATTAGCCTGATACAAGCAATGCAAGCGGTTCATATTAATACTCTAGTATTTAGTAGCAGTGCTACCGTTTATGGCGACCCAGTTTATCTACCCTATGATGAAGATCATCCAACTAGCCCAACGAATCCTTATGGCCGCAATAAGCTCCAAGTAGAGGAGATACTAAGAGACCTTAGTAAAAGCGATAAGGAATGGAAGATAGCCTGTCTTAGATACTTTAATCCAGTAGGCGCTCATGAATCAGGACTCATTGGTGAGGATCCCAATGGGATCCCAAATAATTTGATGCCAGTCATTGGGCAAGTTGTAAACGGGAAGCTACCCTTACTCAATATTTTTGGGGATGACTACGACACCCCAGACGGCACGGGTAAGCGTGACTATATCCATGTCATGGATTTGGCCGAAGGCCACTTAGCAGCGCTCATCTGGCTTCAGGGCAATACTGGCTGCCACACCTTCAACCTAGGTAGCGGCGATAGCTATAGTGTTCTCGATCTCCTACGCCACTTCGAAGAAGCCAGCGGTCATAAAATCCCATATGAAATAGTTGGCCGCCGTCCGGGAGATCTTCCGGAGTACTACGCCAAGGCCGATAAAGCAGAGAAAATACTGAGCTGGAAAACCAAGCAGAAGCTATCCGATATTTGTAATAGCTCTTGGCTCTGGATCAAAAACTCCAGAAAGAATTAAGCATTCGAAAACTGAATGCGATGCAAGTTGGCATATAAGCCATCCTTAGCAATCAATTCTTCGTGTGAGCCATTCTCAATCACATGGCCATGCTCTAGCACCACAATCCGATCAGCATGCTCTATGGTTGACAAGCGATGTGCGATAACTAAAGTAGTTCTACCGGCCATTAATCGCTCTAAAGCATCTTGCACTTGACGCTCGGATTCAGAATCGAGTGCCGAGGTTGCTTCATCCAAAATCAGAATAGGAGCGTCTTTGTAGATAGCCCTCGCGATAGCCAAGCGCTGACGTTGACCGCCTGATAGACGATTGCCGTTATCACCAATTTGAGTATCAATTCCATCGGGCATTTCTTTCATGAGCGCAGATAAGTTTGCCGCTTCAAGTGCCTCTATGACACGTCCACGATCGATGCCATCTGCACCGGTAGCGCCATAGGCTACGTTTGCCGCAATACTGTCATTGAATAAAATCACATCCTGACTCACAAAAGCGAGCTGTTTACGCACATCAGCCAGCACAATATCCTCAAGGGGAATGTCGTCCAAGAAAATTTGTCCACTGGTCGGCCTAAAGAAACGCGGCAATAAATTGACCAGCGTAGATTTACCACCACCAGACGGTCCAACAAAGGCTACCACTTCACCAGGCTTAATATTCAAACTCACGCCAGTAAGAGCATCTTTTCGTCCAGCCTCTTGCTGATATGAGAAACCAACATCTTCAAACCGAATTGCGCCCTTGGCTTTGCCTAGAGGCTTCATATTCTCTTTGCGAGATTCATCTTCCTCAAAAGGCTGGTCCATGAGGGAGAAAATCATTTCTGCAGCAGTTAAGCCCCGCTGCAGAGGCTGATTAATATCAGCGAGATGTTTAATCGGCGATATGACTAACAACATAGCAGTAATAAAAGAGGCAAAGCCACCAACCGTAGTTCCCTCGGTTGCTGACTGCATTAAAGCGATGACCAAGACGATCGACAGAGCCATAGAAGCAATGAGCTGGGTGATTGGCTGATTTAAGCCGCCAGCAACCGCTGATTTCAAGGCAAATTGACGAAGACGATCCGCTTTTTCCATAAAGCGGCCCATCTCGTACTCTTCAGCACCATGCACCTTCACGATCTTGTACCCGGCTGCAGATTCTTCAACAATGTAGGCGAGCTCGCTTGTCATAGCCTGCTGCTCACGATTCAGTGAGCGCAAGCGTTTATTAATCTTTCCAATGATGAAGGCAATAATTGGGAAAATCATCAGCACTACTAAAGTCAGCTGCCAATTTAGGTAAATCAAGTAACCAATCAATCCAATTACGGTGAGAGAGTCACGTACCAAACTAATCAACATGCCACCCATAATGGAGAGGGCATTATTTACCTCAAAAACTACCGCATTAATTAAGCTGGATGCAGAGTTCTTTTGAAAGAACGCAGTGCTTGAATGCAGCAATGCCTTAAACATCTGCATACGCATCTTCAGCAACACAGCATTGATAACGCGATTTAAAAGATAGCTAGACAAAAATTGCGCCATCCCTCGCACGAAAGCCAGCCCAACCAAGAAAACTGGCACCAGCCAGAGTTTTTGATCCATCTGACCAGTGAAACCACGATCTAGCAAAGGCTTCATGAGGGCCGGAATAGAGGTTTCTGCACCAGCAACCAGCGCCATGGCCAATATGGAGCCAATAATTAGGCCTATATGGGGCTTGAGGTACTGAATTAAGCGATTTAGGGCGGTACGGTCTTGAGCATTCATATAATGAATTATGCCCACCTTATCCGTCATACTCATTACTCGCAATGAAGAGGCCAATTTGGCCGATTGTTTGGCTTCCCTAGAAGGGATTGCCCAGCAAATCGTAGTTGTCGACACCAATAGCACCGATAGCACCCTAGAAATCGCCAAAAACCATGGGGCTGTGATCAGCCAGCCGGCGGACTGGCCTGGATTTGGGCCTCAAAAGAACCGCGCCCTAGACTTGGCAACAGGGGAGTGGGTACTCTCCCTAGATGCCGATGAGCGCCTCACCCCAGCCCTCAGAACTGAGATTCTGACCGCTATTCATCATTCAGCCCATGTTGACTGTTTTGCAATTCCGCGTCTATCTTGGTATTGCGGTCGCTTCATTCGTCATTCTGGCTGGACCCCTGATTATGTCGATCGACTATTTAAACGCGGCACTGCCCGCTTCTCGGATGATCTTGTTCATGAGCGACTGACTCCCCATGGGCAAGTAGCAAAGCTAGAGAATCCAATGCTGCATTACAGCTTCATGAACTTCTCACAGGTTTTACAAAAAATTGATCGTTATTCAACAGCATCAGCTGAACAAGCATTTGCCAAAGGCAGGCGAAGTAATCCCCTTAAAGCAATTCTGCATGGTTTATGGGCATTCTTCAGAACCTACTTTATTAGAGCGGGATTCCTAGATGGCTACCAAGGTCTTGCATTAGCACTCTCAAATGCTGAAGGTAGTTACTATCGGTACATGAAAATTTGGCTTATTCAAAACCAAACAGAAGAATGAAGATCAGCGTAATTGTTGCAACGTACAACAGAATCGATGCTCTCGATTTTGTTTTGCAATCTCTCGAAACTCAAACAGACTCGAACTTTGAAATCCTCATTGCTGATGATGGCTCAAAGTCAGATACCCAAGATTTTATTAATGCCCTTAAGCTTAAATCCAAACTTCAGATTAAGCATGTCTGGCATGAAGATTTAGGTTTTCGCTTGGCCCTTATTCGCAACCTTGCAAGCGCAGAGGCTTCTGGCGAATACTTCATATTCTTAGATGGGGACTGCGTTGTTCAGCCAGACTTTGTCGCACAACATCGGAGCTTGGCGAAAAAAGGTTGTTTCACTACTGGCAGCAGAGCCTTACTCAATGAAGCCTTAACAAAAGATATCCTCTCTTGGCCTCATTGGGACTTCACGAAATTCAGAAAAAATCTATTAAGCTATCGACTTTCCGGTGGCATCAACAAGTACTGGCCCCTCAAAATCAAGCTAGGCGATGGCGCCTGGCGCAACTATAAAAAATTTGTCTGGCGCCGTATTAAAGGCTGCAACCTGGCGTGCTGGAAAGCTGACGCCCTGGCCATAGGTGGCTTTGATGAAACCATGACAGGCTGGGGGCATGAAGATGCAGATTTTGTTTTCCGATTGCAAAATCGTGGATTGATCAGAAAATCTGGATCCTGGGCAACTGAAGTACTGCACCTCTACCACCGCATCAATGATCAATCCAATGCTGCAGAAAATGAGCGTCGCGTCCGTGAAAAAATTCTCGCTAAAGCTCAGTAGGATTAAGTTACATTAGCCCCATGACTGCATTCTCAGCGCTGAAGCCGAAAAAAGTTTTGTTTATTGCGACTCGCCAAATTGGGGATGTCCTTGTCACTACGCCACTAATTTCACAGGCGCGTGAACTATGGCCTGATGCGGAGTTTCACTTTTTAGGCTACCGCGGTAAGCTTGAGATGCTCAAAGGCAATCCCGATATTTCCCAGATCATTGAAACTTCAGACCGCCCAAATCTCAAAGAGTATTTCTCTTTATTTATCAAACTCTTTCAACGATATGATCTAGCTGTTGTCACACAACCCAGTGATCGCGCCTATTTTTATGGCCTAGCAGCAGCTCATCACCGCGTGGGTGTACTAGGCGGTCATCCTCAAGGACTCACTGAGCAAGATCAAGCTAAGAAAAGTAAGAGCGCTAAACAAAATGCCTGGAAAAAGGCCATCAGCTTACATACAGTTGATGTAGATTATTTTGCACAACATGTCATTACGGAAAAGCTTCGACTACTTGAGATCTTTTTTAAAAATCCACTGGAATTATTTAAGAAACCAGTTTCGGTAACAGCTCCCGCTGGTGATCCGATCGCCCCAAGCATTGCCGCTCAACTGCACTTGTCTTATGTCGTAGTGCATCCCGGACCTTTAACCGCATATAAGCGTTGGCCACTGGCGTATTGGCAAACATTGCTGACATGGATTACAAAACAAGGCTGGCAAGTAGTGCTGAGCGCATCCCCAGCTAAGCAAGATCTACAACTCAATCAAGATATTCTTTCATTGCTTGATGAAGCAACCCGTAAGCATATCGTTGATACCGCGGGCCAGCTCACTATCCCACAGGCGGGAACACTGATTCGTGGAGCGATAGCTTATGTTGGGGTAGATACCTCAATCACACACCTAGCAGCTGCATGCAATACACCCACCATTACTCTATTTGGTCCAACACCACCCACCAACTTTGGGCCGTGGCCTAATGGTTTTGTTGGTGAACAACCCTATCAATTAAGAGCTCGCACGCAGACGATTGGAAATGTCACAATCCTACAAGGACCTGGTGAATGCGTTCCCTGCCGCAAAGCGGGTTGCGAGGATCGCGCAAGTAGTAATAGCGAGTGCTTAGACCAGCTAGACCCAATTCAAGTGATCGCAGCACTGCAAAGCGCAACTAAGAAATAAAAATAATGCGCGCTTAGTGGTACTGAACCTGAACGACATTGGATTGCTTAGCTGCCAAAATTTGATTCAAACCATGCAAGCAAGCATCATCTGGATAAATCCGCAGCTCTTCTGGGAACTGCATCAGACAGGCTCCACCACTGGTGGTTACTGCTGCAGTAAGCATTAAACCCTTCATGCCCTCACTAGCGCTTGGCATAGAGGCTACTGCAGGACCCAACTTGGGATCTCGCATGCGGTTGCTCATCAAGTAAGGTCCAATTTGGCTTCGTAAGGATTTGAGATCAATGGCTGAATCGATAGATAGATGAAGGTTGCGAGCAAAACGCATGCGGGCTCCCGTAATATCCATCACCGCCTCAGAAACTATTCGCACCCCGCCAGAAAATTTATCGGGAGTAATATTCACCTTGGCTACCAGCAACTCATCTTCTTTGAGCCAAGAACGATTTGGTTCATAGACTTCGCTATAGAGCGTCACTTCAATCGCAGCAGTACCGTCATCAATGGTTGCAATCATCATGCGGCCACGCTGACCAGTCAGCATCCGAGCAGAGGTAATAATGCCGGCGATCAACTGATCCTTACCCTCGGTCACGTTGACTAATGGCTGGCGAATAAAATGCGCCGTCTCGTCGCGATAGGCATCAAACATATGACCGGTCAAACAAAGCCCAAGAGCGCTTTTCTCATCCTGGAGACGTTTCTTTTCAGACCATGGTAATTCGCGGACTAGCTCTGGCAAATGACGATCATCTTCTCCTGCCACCTCAAACAAACTCACTTGATTAATTGAGGCTTCCGCTTGTTCAGCGGCCTCAATTGCGCGCGCCAGAGAAGCCAATAGGGTAGATCGAATATCGTAAGGATTGCCACCAGCAGGAATGGAGCCCTTATACAAGCTATCAAAGGCGCCAGCACGCATCAAAGCCTCAATCGCTCGACGGTTCACCTGTCTACGATCAACGCGCGCACAGAAATCAAATAGATCCTTAAATGGACCACCAGCCTCACGTGCCTTCACAATCACTTCGATTGCCGCTTCACCAGTTCCCCTAACCGCACCTAAACCATAACGAATATGGCTAATAGGAGAGTCCGGTGCCGCATCTGGTGCACGCAATGGAGTGAACACATACACGCCAGTATTAATGTCGGGCGAGAACACCCGAATCCCATTTGCCAAACAATCGTCGTACAGAATCTTTACCTTATCGGTGTCATCCATTGCGAGCGATAAGTTGGCTGCCATAAATTCAGCGGGGTAATAGGCTTTTAGCCAAGCAGTTTGATATGCCAAGAGCGCATAAGCAGCAGCATGGGATTTATTAAATCCATAGCCTGCAAAACGCTCCATCAAGTCATAAATCTCGTTGGCTTTACCTTCAGTAATACCGCCTGCTTTTGCACCGTCACTAAAAATCTTGCGATGCTGCGCCATCTCTTCAGGCTTCTTTTTGCCCATTGCTCGACGCAACATATCTGCGCCACCCAGTGAGTAACCGCCAATCATCTGCGCCATCTGCATCACCTGCTCTTGATAGACCATGATGCCGTAGGTTTCTTGCAGAACCGGCTCAATACGGGGATCCGGATACTCTACTTTTTGACGTCCGTGCTTACGTTCAATAAAGTCTGGGATCAAATCCATTGGGCCGGGACGGTAAAGTGCAACGAGCGCAATAATATCTTCGAAGCGGTCAGGCTTAGCTTCACGAAGCATGCCTTGCATGCCGCGACTTTCTAGCTGGAAGACAGCAACCGTATTGGCGTTCTTTAAGACTTCAAAAGCTTTCTCATCATCGAGCAGAATTTCACCGATATTCCAATCTTTACGGTCGGCATGTAACGCCTTAATCCATTTCTCAGCAGCTGCCAAAATCGTTAAGGTGGTTAAACCCAGGAAATCGAACTTGACTAAGCCGATTGCCTCCACATCATCTTTATCAAACTGACTAATGACTGAACCGCTCTCTTGGTCTTTGGAATCTTTCGCCTCTTGCGTATACAGCGGACAAAAATCAGTTAAGCGGCCCGGAGCAATTAATACACCGCCCGCATGCATGCCCACGTTACGGGTCATACCTTCCAACTGCTGTGCGAGAGAAAGCAGTTGACGCACTTCATCTTCATTTTTTTCACGCTCGCCTAATTGCTTCTCTTCCTTCTTAGCCATTTCAATAGTCATGTACTGACCTGGCTTGTTCGGAATCAATTTCGCAATACCGTCAACAAAGTTATAACCTTGCTCGAGTACGCGACCAACATCACGAATCGCTGCTCTTGCAGCCATCGTTCCAAAGGTAGCAATTTGACTGACCGCATCTTTTCCGTATTTATCTTTTACGTACTGAATGACGCGATCGCGCCCATGTTGGCAAAAGTCAATATCGAAGTCGGGCATCGATACCCGTTCAGGATTTAAGAAGCGCTCAAAGAGGAGGTTGTAACGCAGCGGGTCAAGATCGGTAATACCCAGTGAGTAAGCAACCAAAGAGCCAGCACCAGATCCACGGCCTGGACCTACTGGCACGCCATTATTTTTCGCCCAGTTTATGAAGTCCGCAACAATTAAGAAATAACCAGGGAAACCCATTTGAGCAATCGTCTTCACCTCAAATACCAGGCGCTCGTGATAGCGCGACTCTTCCTTGGCACGCTCTTCTGCGTCAGGAAAATTGCGCTCCAGATGGCGCTTCAAACCCATTTCCGATTGCTGCAATAAGTAATCGTCGAGCGTAATACCCGGTGGCGTTGGGAAATCCGGCAAACGCGGCTGACCTAGAGTCAAAGAAAGATTACAGCGCTTGGCAATTTCCACTGAGTTTGCAAGCGCAACCGGTAAATCTACAAAGCGCTTTTCCATCTCTTCTTGAGATAGGAAATACTGCTCTTCATTGAATTTTTTAGTACGACGAGGATTACCTAAAAGCTCGCCTTCAGCGATACAGACTCGTGCTTCATGGGCTATGAAATCACTGCGCTGCATAAACTGCACTGGATGCGTAGCAACAATCGGTAAATCCATTTCACTAGCAAGGTGGCAAGCCAATTGAAGTTGCTGCTCATCCTGAGGATGGCCACCACGCTGCACTTCAATATAAAAAGCATTTGGAAATAAGTTAGCCCAACTTTTAGCAGCATCTTTAGCTAAATCTTCTTGACCAGCTAGGAGCGCAGAACCCACATCACCCCAGCGCCCGCCTGAAAGTGCGATTAATCCATAAGACAGGGTTCTTTTTACAGCTTTATCTTCCGCTTTTGAGGCTGGTTCGCTAAACCATTTGAGATCGACCTCAGCTCGACCGCGAGATTGATTCTCAAGGGAGGCCTTACTCAAAAGCTGGCATAAATTGAGATAACCGGAGTGATTTTGTACTAGGAGCAATAAACGATGGGGTTGATCTGGATCTTGAGGATTGCTAACCCAAACATCTGCGCCTGCAATTGGCTTAATTCCGCTAGAGCGTGCAGCAGTATAAAAACGGACTAGGCCAAACAAATTACTTAAGTCGGTGAGAGCCAAGGCACCCATGCCATCTTTTTCAGCAGCAGCTACCGCATCGTCAATGCGAACGACACCATCCGTAATCGAAAACTCGGAATGGACGCGCAGATGAACAAAACGGGGTGAAGCCATGAGATCATTTTAGCTGTGCCGAACCTTAAAAACCCTTCACCCCCAGCCGACGGCTATCGCGGGCGATTTGCCCCCTCGCCCACTGGCCCGCTTCATGCGGGATCGCTCGTTGCCGCTCTAGGAAGCTGGTTAGATGCCCGTAAAAATCACGGGAAATGGCTACTCAGAATGGAGGATTTAGACGCTCCCCGCTGTATTTCTGGGGCGGATCAAGAAATCCTGCGCCAATTGCTTGCTTGCGGCCTCACTTGGGACGAAGAGCCAACTTGGCAATCACAGCATCAAGGGCGCTATAAAAAGGCTCTGGAGCGCTTAAATCAGCTCCAAATCATCTATCCCTGCACCTGCTCTCGACAAGACATTGCAAACACTCTAGAAACTCGTGGCGTAATGACCCCCCGCAATCAAGAGATGGTCTACCCGGGAACCTGTCGCCCCCATCCAATTAGCGCCTTCGATGAAGTAGAAAGATTAGCAACCGAAGTGGCTTGGCGACTTGCCCTGCCACCAGGACTCACCATCCATTTTGAAGATCTGGCCCTGGGTCAACAGACTCAAGATCTCAATCGAGAAGTGGGGGATTTTGTCCTGCATCGCCGGGATGGCATATTCACCTATCAATTGGCCGTCGTCGTGGATGATGCCGAGCAAAAGATTACACACATTGTGCGTGGGGCGGATTTACTGAACAACACAGCACGACAAATTTATCTGCAAAAGACCTTGGGATATGAAACCCCGAGCTATCTGCATCTACCTCTGGTGCTCGATGAGCATGGCGAGAAACTCAGCAAGCAAACTTTGGCAAGTGCTATTCGTACTGAGAATGCGCAGCAGGCATTACAAGAGTTACGTAAAGCCGCAAGACACTTAGGACTGCGAGATTTACCAGATGGAAAAGAAACTTCGATTGCACAGTGGCTTTTGGCAGCCACTCAGGCTTGGGACAGAAAAATTACTTCTTCTTAAAGCCACCAAGTAAAGCGCCAACCGCTGGTTTTGAAGGAGTAATGCCGACTTTTTTCTCTGTAGGATTTACCACCTCTGATGCTGGCTTCACTGCAGCGCTGGGCTCATAAGGCTTGTAGAAAAATGGGTCTGACATTTTTGGTGGCGCATCTGATCTCGAGGAATTCCTGCTGGGTGCAGGGCGTGAGCTGCCCTCCGGCAATGGCTGAACGTCCAACTTGCGCTTCATCAACTTTTCAATATCATCAAGCAAACGCTTTTCACTAGTATCGACCAATGCAATCGCATCACCCTTACTGCCAGCGCGACCTGTACGGCCAATACGGTGAATAAAATCTTCCGCATTAAATGGCAACTCGTGATTAATGACGCAAGGCATCGACGGAATATCCAGACCGCGAGCAGCTACATCGGTTGCAACCAAGGCTTCGATCGCTCCAGACTTAAATGCATCTAAAGTAAGGGTGCGCTCACCCTGACTCTTGTCACCATGAATCGCGCCAGCCTTGATGCCATCCCGCTCCAAAGAGCGAGCTAGTCGAGCGCAACCCAAACGGCTGTTGGTAAAGATGATGCACTGACGAGATAAGCCCAGGCGAGTACGCGCTTCCAGCACTTTCACAATCGCCTGCTGCTTATCAGCACTAGCCACCATATGAACTACTTGCTTAACGGTGTCTGCCGCAGCATTTTGACGCGCCACTTCAACAGTGACCGGCGTGCGCAAATAACTTTGTGCCAACTTCTTAATCTCTGGTGAGAACGTAGCTGAGAACAAAAGAGTTTGGCGCTGAGCTGGAATCAAATCAATGATGCGCTGCAAGTCAGGCAAGAAGCCCATATCGAGCATGCGGTCCGCCTCATCCAGCACCAGAATTTCTACTTGAGACAGGTTGGCTACTTTAGAACCAAGGTGATCAAGCAAGCGCCCCGGGGTCGCAATCAAAATCTCGACACCACCTCGAAGTGTGGCCACCTGCTCTTTCATATCCACGCCACCGTAAACCACAGCAGCACGTAAATCAGTGTGCTTGGAATAGCTCGCTGCGTTCTCAGCAACCTGAACAGCCAACTCCCGTGTCGGCGTTAATACCAAAGCACGGATCGGATGGCGAGCAGGTGAGGCGCTACTACTAGCGTGTCGCAGAATCTTTTGAATAATCGGCAATACAAAGGCAGCCGTCTTACCAGTGCCCGTTTGGGCCGCACCCATCAAATCGCTTCCCGCCAACACGTGCGGGATCGATTGCGCTTGAATCGGAGTTGGAATGCTATAGCCCTGCTCAGAAACCGCTTTTTGAATTTTTGGATCTAAGCCAAAGTCAGCAAAGGTAATTGTTGCTGGGGTGGCGCCACTCTCAGTGGCGCCGGTAGGAGAATTTATTTCAGGAACAGTATTTGTCAAGGTAACTTACAGAATGGCTGCAATGCCGGCCTTTGCGGTTTCGGCATCCTCAGTCGATTTAACGCCGGAAACGCCGACTGCGCCGATGGTAAACCCGTTTACCTCGATATTGACGCCACCTTCCAACATGCCCGAAATATGCGGAGCAGATAAAAAAGAAGTGCGACCATTATTAATAATCTCTTCGTATACACGGCTCTCGCGCTTACCCATTGCAGCAGTACGCGCTTTTTCTTGAGCGATGTAAGCAGAGACAGGAGCGCATGTATCGCGACGGATCAAACCTAACAGATGACCACCGTCGTCACAGACAGCAATCGTCACAGCCCAGTTATTGGCTGCAGCGTGCTTGTCAGCTGCATCCAAAATCTTTTGAACATCAGCCTGGGTTAAATACGGTTTAGTTGCCAACATGTGAAGTCTCTCTATCTCGAATATGTTTTATTTGATTAAACTGCCATCTTTATAAGTACTTGAATTATAAGGGGTGTAAGCCAGTTCGTTTACTAGCCGACACCCCATTTACACCCAACTTACTGATTATTTTAGAAATTCTTGGGCGGCAACAACACCGCTTGCCTTAGGCTTGTAGCCCATCGCACCCAAACTCATCTCTACCCCGCTGAGCGCGGCCATCAGGCTGAGCTCATTGCAATCCCCTAAATGTCCAATACGGAATGCCTTGCCTTTGATTTTTCCAAGACCTGTACCTAGGGATAAATTGAACTTCTCCAGAGCATGCTTACGCAGAACATCTGCGTTCATACCTTCTGGTGTGGCAATACAAGTAAGTACTGGTGAGTAGCAATCTTGATCTTGGCACTGGATTTCTAAGCCCCATGCATTGACAGCTTCACGACAAGCTGCCGCCAAACGTTGATGTCGCGCAAAGATAGTGTCAAGTCCTTCAGCCATCATCATGTCGAGCGCTTCATGCAAGCCATACATTAAATTCGTGCTGGGGGTAGTTGGCCAATAACCTGTTTTATTGGACTCCAAGATTTCATCCCAAGCCCAATAGGCCTTAGACATCTTGTTTGTTTTGCTGACTTCAATCGCTCTTGCAGACAACGCATTAAAACCAATGCCTGGAGGTAACATTAAACCTTTTTGTGAGCCAGACACAGTAACGTCAGCACCCCATTTGTCATGCTCATAGTCTGCAGAGCCTAAGCCAGAAACGGTATCGACCAATAACAAAGCCGGATGCTTCAGTGAGTCAATCGCCTTGCGAACTGCTGCGATATTCGAGGTAACACCAGTTGAGGTTTCGTTGTGGACTACACAAACTGCCTTGATTTCATGTCCAGTGTCTTTACGTAAACGCTCTTCAATCACTGACGCATCAACACCCCAGCGCCAAGTATCTTGGCCAGGTTTGGCAACCACCTCAACGTCTAAACCCAAGCGCTGACCCAGAGCACGCCACAAATTGGCAAATTGACCAGTTTCATAAAAGAGCACCTTGTCGCCGGGATTGAGAACATTAACCAAAGCCCCTTCCCATGAGCCTGTTCCAGAGGCAGAGTAAACAATGACAGGTTGCTCGGTCTTAAAAATCTTCTTGATGCCATCTAAAACCTTGAGGCCAAATTCCCCGAATTCAGGACCACGGTGATCGATGGTTTGATAGCTAATCGCCCTCAGAATGCGGGAAGGCACTGGGCTTGGACCGGGGATATGTAAGAAATGACGTCCCGAGAGGTGGTTATCTAGTTTTAGCATGCTGAGTCTCGCTTGGTTTTTGTAGTTAATCTTGGGGCTCAGTGTAAGTCACTTTTTGGCAATTTACAATTTTGTATGCAAAATAATTTCTAAATAATCAAAAAAATAAGCTATTTATAGCGTTATTTATGCTTATAGATGGGTTATAGTAATTATGTATACAAATTTAAGGCATTTCAGATGATGCTCAAAACACCAGCAAATACACAAAACTTGCATGAGGCCATTTTCCTTAAGCTCAGAGCTTTATTGGTAGAGGGCACCATTGCGCCGGGAAGCAAGCTGAATGAACGCGAGCTAGCAGAGCAGCTCAATGTCTCACGCACCCCTGTCCGCGAGGCAATTCGACGTCTAGCTGCTGATGGTCTGGTTGAATTGATTGCTAACCGTGGCGCCATTGCCGTTCAATTGAGCAGAGATGACATCATTCATACCTTTGATGTGATCGCCAATTTAGAGGGTTTCTCTGGAGAGCTCGCAGCACAAAATATTAGCGATCAAACACTGATTGAACTTGAAGCGCTCCAATACGAAATGATGGCCTCGTATGCCCGCAGGGATTTATCTAGCTACTACCGACTCAATCTTCAAATTCACCAAGCTATTAATCACGCAGCGAACAATCCCGTCCTCAGCCAACTATTTAGCCAAGTCAACGCTCGCATTGAAGCGCTCCGCTTTCGCTCTAACCAGAATGGTGTTAAGTGGGAAAAAGCCGTCGAGGAGCATCAAGAGATGTTGGATGCATTAAAGGCCCGCGATAGCTTGCGGATGCGTAAAGTCATGATGCAGCACGTGATGAATAAGCGTGATGTTGTTATTCAATTAATTGACTCAGAATCTAAAGAGAAGGTTGCAGCATGAACAAGCCGGTTGATTTGCCATTGCCAGAATTCGTTGCCAATAAGGCAGAGCTTGCTAAACGTCTGAAACAAGAAACCTCTGGCGAGGTCATGACGGATGTAGCCAGTCGCGGACGTTATGCAACCGATGCATCGATCTACCAAGCCATGCCAGTTGCTGTCTTTATTCCTAAAACAGCTGAGGATATTGCGACGGCGATTCAGATTGCAGCTGACTTAGGTATTCCAGTTCTACCGCGTGGTGGAGGCACTAGTCAGTGCGGGCAGACCACTGGCACGTCACTCGTCATCGATAACAGCAAATACTTTCGCAAACTCTTACATGCAGATCCAGCCCAAGCCACAGCAATTGTTGAGCCGGGCATTGTGCTCGATCACCTTAATGCTGCACTCAAGCCACACGGCCTTTGGTACCCAGTAGATGTTTCGACTGCTGGACAGGCAACTATTGGTGGCATGGCAGGCAATAACTCTTGCGGTAGTCGATCAATCGCTTATGGCAACATGGTCCACAACGTTTTAGGCATTGATGCCTGGTTAGCAAACGGACAGGTAGCAAGCTTTGGTAATTACGCCCACAGTTCTGGTGCTGCAAAACAATTAGGCGACTTTGTTAAAGGTCTTGCTAATACATTACAGCCCGAGATCGAGGCACACTTCCCCAAAGTCTTGCGTCGTGTAGCGGGATACAACCTAGATGTATTCCATCCACAAAGCGAGCTTCCCTATACCCAAGACGGTAGTGTCAACTTGGCGCACCTTTTAGTAGGTAGCGAGGGCACATTAGCTTATTTCAAATCTCTTGAGCTGAAGTTGGCTCCATTGCCCCAACATAAAGTGCTTGGAGTAGTGAACTTTGCCAGCTTCTTCAAAGCAATGGATAGCGCGCAACACATCGTCAAGCTTGGGCCTACCGCTGTTGAGTTAGTCGATCGCACCATGATTGACTTGGCGCGCCATAACCCTAGCTTTAAGAAAACCATTGAGACTGCGCTGATTGACTCTAGCGCGCAAACACCCGAAGCCATCCTATTGGTAGAGTTTTCAGGGGAAGCACATGCCTCCTTAGTTGAGAAATTAAAGTCTTTGCAAGATCTGATGGGTGACTTGGGGCTTCCGGGCTCGGTAGTTGCGATGCCTGATGCCGGCTTGCAAAAGAATTTATGGGAAGTGCGTAAAGCCGGTCTGAATATCATGATGAGCCTCAAGGGCGATGGCAAACCAGTAAGCTTTATTGAGGATTGCGCAGTTCCACTAGAGAGTCTTGCTGAATACACTCAAGCACTCACAGATGTATTTTCTAAATACGGTTCACGTGGTACTTGGTATGCACATGCTTCTGTTGGTACTCTCCACGTCCGCCCTATTCTAGATATGCGTCGTGATGGCGCACAGAAGATGCGCGCAGTTGCCGAAGAAGCCTCCGCTCTCGTTCGTAAATATAAAGGAGCTTACAGCGGTGAGCACGGCGATGGACTCTGCCGCGGCGAATGGATCTCCTGGCAATTTGGCCCGAAGATTACGCAAGCCCTCGCTGAGATCAAGCAGGCTTTTGATCCCAAGGGATTATTTAATCCCGGTAAGATTGTTAACCCACCAAAGATGGATGATGCGAGTAATTTCCGCTTTCCACCAAGCTATAAAGTAATTCCGCTGCAGCCAGCCTTAGATTGGTCCGCCTGGAATGTACAGAACAATCCCGTTACTGAAGAGACTAGCGCACCAGGCACCGGAGGCGATCCAGCGATGGGCTTAGCCAAAGCTGTGGAGATGTGTAACAACAATGGTCATTGCCGCAAGTTTGATGCGGAAGTGATGTGTCCAAGCTATCGTGTTACTCGTGATGAAAAACACCTCACCCGTGGTCGCGCCAATACCTTGCGCCTAGCTCTCTCCAATCAATTGGATATTAAAGATGAGAGTTCACCCCTCGGTAGCGACGCTATTAAAGAAGTGATGGAACTTTGCGTCAGCTGTAAAGCCTGTCGCCGTGAATGCCCTACTGGCGTTGATATGGCGAAGATGAAGATCGAATTTTTATCTGCTTACAAGAAGCGGACTGGTCATACGATGCGCGATCTTGCTGTTGCCTACTTACCGAAATACGCTCCCATCATCAGTAGTATTCCAGGGCTCCCCGCCTTACTCAATCTTCGTAACCACATTGCTCCTCTTGCTAAATTACAAGAATGGATCATGGGTATTTCTGCACAAAGAAGTCTGCCAATCTGGAAAGCAAAAAACTTCTGGAGTAATCCAAATGCAACTACACCCTATCAATTTACGCCCGCAGAACTGAGCAAAGTAGATGCAAATGGTAATAAGGGAGTGGTGTTATTAGCCGATACCTTCAATGCCTATTTTGAGGATGAGAACTTACGTGCAGCGCTACAAGTTTTAAAGGCAGCTGGCTATCGAGTTCATATTCCCCAAAAGACCAAAACTTTAAGTGGCAGCACAAATACCTGCTCTAAAGAATTTTGCTGTGGTCGCACTTACCTAGCTGCAGGCATGGTGGATAAAGCGAAAGCCAGCTTAGATGAATTAGTAAACCATCTAGCCCCCTTTGCAGAGAACAATATTCCGATCATTGGTCTTGAGCCTTCTTGTTTGTTCACCTTAAAGGATGAAGCATTGGTGATGGGATTTGGTGAGCGGGCACTTACTGTAAGTCAGCATGCACAACTCTTAGAAGAATTTTTAGCAAGTGAGGCTAGGGCAGGCAAACTCAAGTTGTTACTAAAAACTGCAACGCGCCCAGTATTGTTTCACGGTCATTGTCATCAAAAATCATTTGCTGCCGTTACGCCAGCAATGGAACTGCTGAAACTCATTCCGAATGCAGAGCCTCAGCTGATTGAGTCTTCCTGTTGCGGTATGGCTGGTAGCTTTGGTTACGAGGCTGAACACATTGAAGTGTCTAAGCAAATGGCAGAAGCTAGCCTCTTACCTGCGATTCGTAAAGCACCAGATAGTTGGGTAGTTGCGGATGGCACCAGCTGTCGCCACCAGATTACCGATGGCACCCAAAGAGACGCTGTGCATATCGCCAAGATCTTGGCAGCTCATCTCTAAAACAAGATGTCAATACTAGTTAACGAATAACACCGTAAGCAAGTATCAGCAAGGTTCCAGTCAATAGGGCTGGAACGAGACGGTGTGTTGGTTTTGAAACCATCACACCAATACTTAAGGCGCAAATCAGCAATCGAATCCATACGGGCACAGTTGATAGGGGACCAATTGGCATTAGGACCATTCTGACTACAAGGGCCGCCACCATCGCATAAGTGACGGCAGAAAGATAGCGAAAGATTTCGCTCTCCTGATTAATTCTTTTGGCGAGCAAAACACCAATGGCACGACAAATATAGGTTCCGATGGTGGCGCCTGCTAAGGCAATCCACAAACCCCAACCCTGGAGGCTAGCGTTCATTAACTCATCACCCCCGCTCTTTTGCGTAGCACTTTGCGATCAAATACATAGGCGATCGTTCCCCCTACTAAACCAGTGGTCAGCAAGCTAGTATCGCGATCCAAGAGAAAGAAAAAGGGGCCCAATACAAAACCTAAGCCAATGGCGATTCGGTTAACCCAAGGTTTCACCTCGGCAAACGTCAGCAAAAAGAATAGTGGGTTAATGAAAACGAGACCAAGCGTAATGTACGGTGGCACTGCACCTGCTAATAAATATCCTAGAGCGGTGCCGGGAATAGAAATAACCCAACACAGTAAACCAAGACCAATGAAGTAACTCAAGCGATGTTTCGCTTCTATCGTCTGAAACTCACGCATGGAAATAGCCCATGGAGTCATTGCTAGAAGATGGACCGAAGCATAAAGACCATGATTGCGATCTTTTTCATGAAACTGCGGAAAGAGCGTTGCTGTCATAGTGATGAAACGCGAAGACGTTAAAGTCACTGCGAGGGCAATGGCAAGCACTGATGATCCGGTAATTGCCATCTCGAGCAAAACTACTTGTCCAGGTAATGCGAACATGAAAAAGCTACTGGCAGTAGTAAACCAAGCATCCATACCATTGGATTTACCCATCGCACCAAAACCCACCATGCCAGCAAAAAGCACCATTGCAGGTGCACCAGACGCATCGCGAATGCCAGCCCAAAAAGCCTCACTGCGATTTTTATAGCGCTGCGCCACAGAAGCTTCTAGATTGATTTCGCTGGGGTCTATAAAGGGTTGATTAGCTGATGACATGCCTTGATTGTAAGAGTTACTAAGTACTTTTCGAAAAAATACTTAGGAACTCAGCGCCCACTCAATATGCTCGGCTACCAAGGCGTCTGCCAAAGGCAATGCATCCTGCAAAGCCTGCCGCAGGAGCTCTTTATCTAATGCGGACACATTATCAGCAGCCAAAGCATTCCCCATGGCTACCGCTAAGTTTCTGCGCCACCTAGAGAAACCAATCCGACGAATAGCACTACCCTCATGGCGTTTTACAAATTCATCTTCAGTCCAAGACCAGAGTTGCAAGAGACTTGCGTTCCCAAGCCCATGGCGTTCAGCAAAATCTGGTAAGGTTGTACGTTGTGCAAATTTGTTCCAAGGGCAAATCAATTGGCAGTCATCACATCCGTAAACACGATTGCCCATCGCCCTACGAAACTCCACCGGAATAGCATCTGGATTCTCAATCGTCAAATACGAGATACAGCGTCGCGCATCTAATTGGTAAGGCGCAGTAATGGCTTGCGTAGGACAAATGTCTATACAAGACTGACAAGTTCCACAATGCGACTCCTGCTCTTGATCTACAGGCAATGGAACATCAATTAGGATTTCACCTAAAAAGAATGTCGATCCAGATTCACGATTCAACAACACAGTATGTTTGCCTCGCCAACCCAAACCTGCTTTACGTGCCAACTCCACTTCCATTAATGGAGCTGAATCAGTAAATACGCGATAACCAAATAATCCAATCCGCTGTTCAATCAGCTGTGCAAATTCTTGCAAACGATTGCGCATCACCCTGTGATAGTCACGCCCACGGGCATACATCGATACCACCGCTTGAGCAGGATCGCTCAATCTGCCCCACTCATGGTCAAAGTCTATTGTGGGGGACAGGTAATTCATGGTGACGCAAATGACCCTGACCGCACCCGGAACTAAGAGGGCTGGGTCAGAGCGTAATTGAGCATGCCTTGCCATATATTCCATCTGACCATGCCGCCCTTCTGCGAGCCAGTCATTCAGACGTTCAGTTGCAACACCAAGATGGGTATCGGTAATCCGTAAGTCATCAAAACCCAATTTTCGAGACTGTTCACCCAGCCATTCACGCAGATTAGCCTGATCAACGGAGGCATAGTCAACAATCTTGGGTATTTGAGAAGAAGTCATTAGGAATACAGAATGTAACTGAATAATTGAATAAACTAGGTAAATGGCTCAGAATTCATTTACTCAACATTGTAGGCAAGAAGCGGATACCACTGCATTAGCTCAAAAGCTCGCCTCCAGTCTTAGTCATCTTTTTCAGGCGGATCAAAGCACTCACCTCAATATCTCCCTAGAGGGTGATCTTGGAGCCGGCAAGACTACCTTTGCCCGCCATCTCATACAAGGCCTGGGATATGAGGGCCGAGTGAAGAGTCCAACCTATACCTTGTGTGAACCCTACCCACTAATTATTGATAGCAATACTCTGGCGATGAACCACTTTGACCTCTATCGCATGCGAGATCCTTTGGAATGGCAGGGTGCAGGTTTTGCAGAGCATTTTGATGAGCCTGGATTCTGTTTAGTGGAGTGGCCAGAAAAAGCTGAAGGCACGCTCCCTGCTTTTGATATTGAAATTCATCTGATTGCTGGTGTAGATGAAAATGAAAGAAATATCATCTTCCAAGCAAGCTCAAGTCAGGGAATAGCCGTTCTCGAGAAGATGCGTATTCAATAGCAATGAGTAAGGCCCTCATTAATTCCTCTAGAAGAAAGCATCTCAAAACTTCAGCAAAGATGCTGGGCTTTATCCTCTTCTTCAGTGAGGCAGAGATTGCTTGGGGAGCTAAGATCTTGGGTGTACGCATTTGGCCCGCAGAAGATTACACACGCATCACGCTTGAGTCTGATAAAGCATTGCCTATTACCCAACAACTACTTACCAACCCTGATCGCTTGGTGGTTGATGTTCAAGGCATGGAACTCAATTCCACCCTGAAAGATTTAGTAGCTAAAGTCAAACCCAATGACCCTTACGTTTCACAAATCCGTGTGGGGCAATTTCAACCGGGCACGGTCCGCCTAGTATTTGACCTCAAAGAGCCCGTTAAGCCTCAACTATTCACGCTTGATCCCATTGCAGAATACCAATATCGCATGGTGCTAGATCTCTACCCAACTATCCCACCAGATCCGTTAATGGAGTTAGTCAAAAGCAGCGCCCGCAAAGAAAGCGCCCTAGAAAAAGCCAATGAAGAAATCGACTTGATTGCACAGTTCGCAAGCAAGAAAGAGAAAGAGGCTCCTCGGGCGCCAGTGGCTCAAGCAATTCCAGACGTAAAAGAGTCTGCCGTAAAAACCAAACATAAGCGCCTTATCACTATTGCAATTGATGCGGGCCATGGTGGAGAGGATCCAGGTGCGATTGGCGCCATGGGCTCTAAAGAAAAACATGTAGTGCTCTCGATTGCCAAACGCTTACGCGACAAAATCGAGAATGATCCCTATATGCGTCCGTTTCTCACACGAGATGGGGATTACTTTGTGCCACTGCATACACGAGTACAAAAGGCGCGCCGCGTTGAAGCTGATTTATTTGTCTCGATTCATGCGGATGCTTTTATAGAGCCTAGGGCCAAAGGTGCCTCTGTTTTTGCGCTCTCACAAATGGGCGCCAGTAGCACCACTGCACGCTGGATGGCCAATAAAGAAAATTCTTCAGATTTAATCGGTGGCATCAATATCAAGACGCAAGATAAGCAGGTGGCTAACCTATTGCTTGATATGTCGACAACTGCCCAAATCAAAGACTCACTTCAAGTGGGTACTTCCATCCTCAAGCAAATCAGTGGATTTGCCCCCTTACATAAACCAAAAGTTGAGCAAGCCAGCTTTGCTGTTCTGAGGGCTCCAGATATTCCATCTATCTTGGTGGAGACCGCCTTTATTAGCAATCCACAAGAAGAAGCGCGCCTCAATGACGATGCTTACCAAGACCGAATTGCTGAAGCGATTATGAGAGGAATTAAGGACTATTTCTCAAAAAATCCACCGGTTGCCAGACGCGCAAACGCATAACGCTCTTGTAAGTACAAGGGCTTGAAGGCAGAGGCCTACTGACCCGGGAGCACCCATAAACTTCTTGCTATAATCTTCTTTTTACTGGGTCGGTAGCTCAGTCGGTAGAGCAGCGGACTTTTAATCCGTTGGTCGCGAGTTCGAATCTCGCCCGACCCACCAGCAATACAAAAGCCACCTTCAGGTGGCTTTTGACTTCCAATATACCAAAACACACTAATCGATGGTCACACCAACTTGCTTATTAACTTGAGTCCAGCGATTAATTTCCGAACGAACAAAATCTTTTTGCTTATCTAAAGGTATGTTTGGAACTTCAGCACCTTGTGCTTTCCAAACTTCTTTAATATCAGGGCTTTGCAATGCTATCGCCAACTCCTTGTTCATTCTGAGAATAATATCCTTTGGTGTTCCTGCAGGAGCAAACCAACCATACCAGGTACCCACATCCATCTCAGGACCGCCAGACTCCTTCATGGTTGGAATATTCGGAAAATAAGGTGATCTTTTAGCTGTAGTCACAGCCAGAGCGCGCATATTGCCAGCATTGATTTGAGAGGCTGAAGTACCCATACCATCAAACATCAGATCGCAGTTACCAGACAAGAATGTGGTCATAGCAGCTGCTGTACCCTTGTGAGGAATATGCAGCATCTTTACCTTAACAAGGCTCTTAAATAGCTCAGCGATAACATGTTGGGAAGTACCATTACCAGATGAGCAATAAGTTAGCTTCTCTGGATTTTCCTTTGCGTAAGAGATTAATTCACCAGCTGTCTTAAAGGGTAATTTAGGGTTAATTACCAAGACATTAGGAACAACTGCAGTTAAGCCAACCGGAACGAAATCTTTTTCAAAGTCATACCCTCTATTGGGATACAAACTTTCCGACATTGCTTGATGAATAGCGCCCACTACAAAGGTATAGCCATCAGGAGCAGATTTGGCGACAAACTGAACACCAATCGTGCCACCAGCTCCAGCCTTATTATCAATCACAAATGGAGCACCCAACTGCTCGCTTAACCTTGCTGCCAAAGGACGCGCGAAAGTATCTGCCCCACCACCAGGTCCGTAAGGGACAACAATCTTTACCGATCTATCAGGCCATGCACCATACGATGTAGATGCCAGGAGAATACCGGCAATTCCAATCCATTTTGAAAAAACTTTCATTTTGTCTCCTTTATTTTTCAATAATTTTCCACGTTGAAGTTGCCACAGCACACAATTCACCATCTGCATCAAATAATTCTGATGCCATAAACGCAACACTTTTTCCGCGTCTCAGAAATCTACCAATACACTTACATTGACCACTTTTCAGGGCTTTCATAAATTGAACTTTAATTTCTAAAGTCACTCCAGCACCTTGAGTTTTCTTAAGAAGATGCCCCATAGAGATATCCATAATCGTAGTAATCACTCCACCATGAAGCGAACCTTGAGGATTAAAAGAAAATTCTTTGGGCTCAAAAGTAATTTCACAGGTTTTATCAGTATAGAAATAATGAAGTCCATAAAACTTGGAAAGAAAGAACAGCTCAAACTCTTGACTGTGTTCACTTGCCGCAGACTCAAATGCCTGTCTTGCCGCATCTAAATTTATTTTCTTTTCGCTCATATATCAGTGCACTTAATTGCACCCTTTTTCTCTAACGACATAATTTCAGCTGGACTGATTTTTAAAATATCTCTCAAAATTTCACGCGTATGTTGACCCAATATTGGAGGCGCAATATGGACTTCGTCATTTCGATCGTCAAACCTAAGCGGAGAATCGATGTTTTTAACTATGCCCGCTGTTGGGTGTGGCATATTTAAAACCATGCCTCTACTGACAAGCTGCTCTGAATCACATACCTCTCCAACATTTTTAATCATTCCACTTGGAATACCGGCCTTCTCTAAAAGCTCAATCCAATACGATTTTTTATTTTTCTTAATGATCTCTCTTATGATGGGTAAAAGCTCTAAGCGATTCTTGACCCGATCTGATGCGATTGCAAATTTTGGATCGTGTTGCAAATCCAATCGATCAATCACTTTGCAAAATGAATTCCAGAACTTGTCATTTGCAACACCAATGTTGATCCAGCCATCCAATGTCTCAAAGGTTTCATAAGGCACAATCGAGGGATGAGAATTTCCCTTTCTTTTGGGGAGATTACCAGTGGAAAAATAACTGCCTGCATTAAACGTTAACAAGGATGCTAAACAATCGTACATTGCGACCTCAACACGTCTTCCTACTCCAGTTCTAGATCTCTCAACTAGAGCAGCCAAGACACCTTGACTGGCATATTGCCCCGTTATTAAATCGGCTATTGAAGTTCCAACCTTAGTAGGCGGACCATCTGGATCGCCAGTAATATCCATCACACCAGACTCACCTTGAATAATTAAGTCGTAACCAGGTCTATGTGAATCGGGGCCTGTTTGACCAAACCCAGTGATTGCACAATAGATTAATCCTGGATTTTGTTTCGTAAGCTCCTCATAACTGAGGCCAAATTTTTTCAAGGTTCCTGGTCTAAAATTTTCTATTAACACATCGCTTTTAAGCGCTAAATCGCGAATCAACGCAATTCCTTCGGGCGTTTTCAAGTTGACCGCACAACTTTTTTTATTGCGATTTACAGAAAGGAAATAAGCGCTCTCACCATGAATAAATGGGGGCCCATATGTTCTGCTCTCGTCTCCAGATGCAGGTTCTTCAATCTTAATAATCTCCGCCCCTAGATCGCCTAAAAGCATAGTTGCAAAAGGACCAGACACGATCCGTGTCAGGTCCAGTACTTTAATGCCACTCAGCGGTTTCATCTCACACCATTGCGTCAGCCAGTGACTTCATATCATCAACCCAAATATCAGGCTGATGAGGAGTGCCACCAAATGGACGTTTCCGACGATCAATAAAAGCTGTATGCATTCCAGCAGATTTAGCGCCAATACAATCAAATGCATGGTTGGCCACAAACAAGATCTCATCAGTTTGCACACCCATAATTTCCGCTGCTTTTTTATAGGTATTAACGTGGGGCTTGAAAGAATTCGCTTCTGCTACGGAAATTACGTTATCAAACGGTACCTGATGATATTGCTTGGCAGTCTCCAGCATGTCCTTATCACCATTGGATAAAACAACAATCTGATATTTTGTCTGTAATCTCTGAAGTGCCTCAGGAACATCAGGAAAGCATCTCAATTTTTCAATACAAGCTACAAGGTACTTGACTTCGTCTTGCGTAAAAGGAATTTCAGCACGCTCGAGAGTTTTAGTAACCGCTCGATGACCAATTTCTCGGTAGGGAGTATGTTCGCGGTGTAAAAGCGCATCAATCATTGAATCCTCAAAATGCGTTCTCCTCCACCAAGTCACAAAAGAATTTGGGTTCCCCTTCCAACCTTTAGCTGCTAAAAATGGGGTTGCAATCTCCACTAAGCCGCCCTGCATGTCCACCACAGTGCCGTATTGGTCAAACATCACCACCTTGATATTCTTTTTTAACTCCTCAACGCTAGCCATTTACCACTCCTTAACTAATAAATAAATTAAAAGCATGGCTTGTATTTTGTCTTTCAGAATATAATCAGTCAAATGAATAATTAAGATAATAGTATTGATTTAGATAATAGTGGTACAGATCATCAAAGCCCCCATCAACCTCAGATCAATAGATCTCAATTTGCTCGTTTTCTTTGACGCCCTAATGTCTGAGCGCCACGTTTCCCGTGCCGCCAATAAGGTGTCGATTAGCCAGTCTGCAATGAGCAATGCACTATCGCGGCTAAGGCATGTTTTCAAAGATGATTTATTTATTAGAACCTCCAAAGGTATGGAGCCAACCCTAAGAGCTCTAGAACTTGGCCAAGCTATTGGGCAAATCCTGCAACAGACCACGCGCTTAATGTCTAGCGATATTCACTTTGATCCAGCAACTTCCAATAGAAGTTACTCAATCAGAATGTCTGATCTTATTGGAGCGCTAGTTCTACCAAGCTTAGTCAATAATCTTGAGAGTTTGGCACCTCACATCTCTTTAGATGTTTTGCATGTGTCACCTGAAAAAACAGTGGAATTACTAGAATCAGATGAATTAGATCTTGCACTCAGTACCGATCTTCAGCACAACAATAGCATTCGATCGAAAATATTAATCTCTGATCGAATGGTATGCGTGCTAAGAAAGGGGCACCCACTATCAAGCGGCAAGCTAACCTTAAAGAGATTTTTGGAAGGGAAGCATTTGCGTGTCTCGATGAGCCCTACTGACATTCGCTTTGTAGATAACGTTCTCGCCGACCAAGGGCATAAACGGGATGTAGCTCTTAATATTCCGCACTGGCTTCTGGTCCCTGAGATACTGAAAAAAACTGATTTAATCGCTGTAATTTCAGAGCGCCTTGCGTCTAATTTTAATAATGATGACCTGGTGTTGCGACCCCTCCCTTTTATGGCAAAACAATTTAATTGGACTATGTATTGGCATAAGCGCTACGAACACAGTCAGTCGCATCAATGGCTTCGAGGATTGCTTTCAACTACCGCTTTAATCTATCAATAGATTGATTGCAGATTTTCTAAACTAGGATGCGCTTTAAAATCTCATTAAATTGAGTAGACTTTTCAAACTGGACCCAGTGCCCTGCATCCTCAATCAAATCTAAAGATTGGTTCATCTCAATGGCAACTAGAGCCGACTTAACCATCTCTAAATTACCTCGGTACAGTGCGTCCTGAGAACCCAAAATACAATAAAACGGGACTTCTAGTTTTTTTAGGATATCCATTAAAAAATCGGTCTTATAAATTTTGCGTTTACGCATTCTATCTTTCAGTAAATTTTCTCTGTGGATATCTAAGGATAAATCGGTAATTGCTGCCTCACTCCAAAGCATTAGAGATGAAAGATTATTTCGAATCCTTTGATCCCTTGATTGCGTATCTGATGCTGTGGTCCAATCTTCAATCACAATCGACTCTAGAGGGCTAATTCCCAGCGCTGGAGGAGCCACTAATAGCAACTGATTGATGCGCTCTGGGAGTTTTTTAGCTATATAACCAGCCCCCATACTGCCCATTGAAAAGCCAATTAAATCAATCTTTTTCTCTGGAAAAAATTTGTCAAAAGCATTTAATAGGACTTCGGATGCCTGATCTATATCTACAACTCCATCTGGAGCATCTGAATCACCAAAACATGGAATATCAGGAATCCACACTTGTCTCTGCAGTCCAATTAAGGTTTTGATATTCCTACACCAATGATTCCAACTTCCAGAGCCTCCATGTAAGAGAACAAGCGGTGACCCTTGCCCCCAAACTCTCCAGATTATTTGATTGCCTTCAAAGTCCTGCTTATGTATACAACTCAAAGACTCTAGCTTTACTAGATCAGAGCTTGAATCAATTACATTAGGATAAAATTGGACCAAAGACATTGGGATGCCAAAAAAGTAGTTAGTGAATAACTGTATGCCCAGAATTCATTAATTTCAACGAAATTTTAAATTCTGCCTTTAGCTAAGAAAAAAATTACTCCGCCAGCTCCCACGTAGATGTCGACGTTGCTAAGAAATATACAAGTTATGACTGGCAACTTAATCACTACTCTCATAAGCTGCTAACTTTGCCTTTAATTGCCGCTCCTCCTGAAACCGCTCCGTTTCATCTCGAATGATTGCGGCTATTGCAATCGCTTGCTGTTGCTCATCAAACAACATACTTACCGAGAATGCAATTGAAATAGAGCGTCCATCCTTATGAACTGCGGGAACTCTCAATAAAGTATGTCCATACTTAGTTTGTCCAGTCTGAATGGTATGGAAGTAACCTTTCGAGTGACGCTCTCTAAAGCGCTCAGGCGTGATGATGCTGAGCGTTTTACCCAGGGCTTCATCTGGGGTGAATCCAAAAATACGCTCGGCAGATGCATTCCAAAACAAGATATTTTCTTCTCGGTCAGAAATAATGACTGCCTCACCAAGCTGTGTGACGAGTGTTTTGAAATCTAAAGTGACTGACATATAAATAGCCTTTGCTATTAAGTTGCATCAATACTAATGTAACAGTAAATGACACCCTAAGGTAGCATAACTGAACACTAGATCACGATTACCGCGTAAAAGTCGAAGACTGAAGTCTAGCTAGCTAGGCAAAATTAGCCAAAGGCTTTTATGATGGGATCTTGCGTAATGAACGAGGTTAACCTCACTTGTATTTCAGCAAAGATATTTTTCTTTTGTGGATGAAGCTCTGCTTATGTATGGGGGTAGCTATCAGCTGCTCCGTACTGGCGCAGCCTATGAAAAAAAATAACGTGGTTGGCTCAAAGCGTTTTACAGAAAGCTACGTACTGGGGGAGCTAGTCAATCAAACATTACTCAATGCTGGCGTCCAAGCTATTCATCGGCAAGGCCTTGGCAACACTGCGATTGTCATTCAAGCACTCACCACAGGTCAGATTGATGTTTACCCAGAATATACCGGCACCATACTTCGAGAAATACTAAAACGTCCAGAAACCCAAGCATCACTGAGTGAGCTCAATGCCTGGCTTAAGCCTAAGGGCTTAAAAGTAGCGATACCACTTGGGTTTAATAACACCTATGCACTTGCCATGAGGGCAGAGCAAGCAAGAGCCTTAGGCCTGAAGCGTATTAGCGATATTGCAAACCTCAATACTGAGCAGCAATCTACCCTGCGGATTGCCTTATCTCCAGAATTTAAGACTCGGGCTGATGGCTGGTCTGCACTGGTTAAAAATTATGGTTTAACCATGAATCCAGGGAAAGTGCTAGAGCATGGTTTGGCCTACGATGCTCTGACACGAGGCGATGTCGATATTATGGATGCCTACTCCACTGATGCAGCGATTGCGCAAAAGGATCTGGTTCTATTGGAAGATGATAAGAGGGCATTTCCACGTTACGACGCCGTCCTATTAATGCGTTCTAGTTTTGATGAGAAGCCCTTACAAAGCTTAGAGGGAAAATTAGATGAAACCACTATGGCCAAACTCAATGGACTAGCTGAGTCAGGCCTTAGTTTTGAAAAAGTGGCGCAGGTATTTTTAAATACAGGTGCAAATGATCAGCAGAATCCTTCACAAATCTCTCGATTTTTTAAGTTACTCCTTGGTCCAGATTTTTTTATCGCTCTGCGTGATCATGTTCTGCTAGTCGCAATCTCCTCAACGATGGCCCTGCTCGTCGGAATTCCTCTGGGTATTCTGACATATCGACGACCCCGATACACAACTTGGATTTTAGGAGCTACTGGTATTTTGCAAACCATACCTTCACTTGCACTACTGACGATATTGATCGCCCTACTCGATCAAATAGGGGCTGTGCCGGCAGTGTTAGCTTTATTTCTATATGGCTTGCTGCCCATTGTGAATGCGACTCACATTAGCTTGGTGGAAGTTCCATCAAATCTTAAAGAAGCAGCGCTGGCTCTTGGTTGCAATGAACGGCAATTACTATTGTCAATCGAGCTTCCATTTGCTCGACCCGTCATCATGACGGGTTTAGCATCAGCAACGGTCATTGGAGTTGGTACCTGCACCCTAGCGGCGCTGGTAGGTGCTGGCGGATTTGGCGATCGCATAGTAGCTGGGCTTGCAGTAAACGATCACGCACTTATGCTTGCTGGAGCGATACCAGCTGCTATGCTGGCTCTGCTAGCTCAAATCATTCTGACGCCAAAACGCAAATCAAAAAATATCTAGTATTTGACCAAGCAAGGGAACTATTTGCACAAAAAGAGTCTGTAAATTTGTGTCCTTAGCTGACTTGCTGAAGTCTTATTGGTGGTCTTCTATACTGCAATCATTCGTCTCAACAGAAGATTTTCCCCAAAATACTGTATGTCTGAATCCTTAAGCAACGACTATCTTCTTTATGCTCCACATCCACCTGCGTCGACCTTGGCACAGTGGCTAGAGGAATGTAATCACATCACCCGTCAAATTCTGAGCAATATTTCAGTAGCAGATCAGATGGTTCCTCAGATCAATATTCTGAATCCTCCGCTGTGGGAGCTGGGTCACTTAACCTGGTTTCATGAATTCTGGGTTCATCGGGATGGTCAAGAGAGTAAACCATCATTCATGAAGAACGCTGATTACTTATTTAATTCCTCAGAGATGGCACATCAAGATCGTTGGTCCACGCCAATGCCATCTCTAGATAAGCTACTGGAATATAACCACAGAGTCATTGGAAGCACCCAAGACTTACTGCGCGCACCAATTGATAATAAAGCCGCCTACTTTATCCAGCTAGCGATCTTTCATCAGGATATGCACAATGAGGCATTTGCCTATATGTGGCAGACCATGGGGCGCTCTATGCCTTTTGCTCCCTTTGCTGCCTTCACTAGCACGAGTAAGTTAGAGGCTAAAGCACGAGACTGGATTCATTTTCCAAAATCTACGATACAAGCTGGTTCCGAGCAGGGCTCCGGTTTTATTTTTGATAATGAAAAGTGGGCGCACTCTATTGACCTCCCCGCATTTAATATTGCAAGTACGCCGGTCACTAATGGCGACTATCTGGAGTTTCTGGAGTCACCAGTCAATCTTGCCCAGTCCACGCCAGTAGGACCACCCTCTCATTGGAAACAGGAAGGAGATACTTGGTTGGAGCGATTTTTTAATGAATGGCTACCCTTGAATCGCGCATCGGCTGTGCGCCACATCAGCCACCTAGATGCCCAGCGTTTTTGTGAATGCCATCAAGTGCGTTTGCCTAACGAACATGAACTTAGTCTATTAATGTCACAAAAGCAAAGAAATTGGCAATCATCCAACTTATGGGAATGGACTAGCAGCACTTTTGCCCCATTTCCTGGATTTAGCGCCGATCCCTATGTCGACTATTCACAGCCCTGGTTTGATGGCAGCTATCAGGTCCTCAAGGGCGGCAGCCTGTTTACCCCCGATCGCCTAAAAAGAGTGGCATTTCGTAACTTTTATCAAGCCCATAGAAGCGATCATTTTTGCGGCTTTCGTACGTGTTTACTCTAAATTGAGTAAGCTCTTGATGTTGCGGTAACCACCACTTTTAATTTGAATTACTAATTCTTTATGACTACACCTTATAACGGCCGCCTTACCTCTCTATCTCATGGTGGAGGCTGTGGCTGCAAGATTGCACCTGGCGTCTTAAGTGACATCCTCAAAGCCTCTCCGATGCGCAATCTACCCGCTGCTTTGTTAGCGGGTTCCGATAACAACGAAGACGCTGCCGTTTATCAAATTAATGAAAATCAGGCGATTGTTGCTACGACTGATTTCTTTATGCCAATCGTAGATGATCCATTTGAGTTTGGCCGTATTGCTGCAACTAATGCAATTTCTGACATTTACGCAATGGGTGCTCAGCCCCTGTTTGCGCTGGCCCTACTAGGCATGCCAATTCAGGTATTACCTTTAGAAGTTATCCAGCAAGTGACTGCTGGTGGCGAATCCGTCTGTAATGATGCGGGCATCATGATTGCCGGTGGTCACTCGATCGATACTGTTGAGCCAATTTATGGCCTCGTTGCTATTGGAATAGTTGATCCAAAAAAATTGAAACGTAACAGTGGTGCTCAAGCAGGCGACAGCATCATCCTCAGTAAGCCTTTGGGCGTGGGTATTCTTTCTGCGGCACTAAAAAAAGAAGTCCTCTCTGATGCAGGCTACAAAGAGATGATTGCCCTCACTACTAAGCTAAATAAGCCTGGTGTTGCACTCTCCCAGCTAAATGGCGTACATGCTTTAACCGATGTCACGGGCTTTGGCTTAGCAGGGCATTTGCTAGAGATGGCGAGAGGCTCCAATTTAATGGCGCAGATCCACTGGGATGCCATTCCAGTTGTGCAAGAAGCAATTGAACACGTCAAAGCAGATATCTTTACCGGAGCATCTACACGCAATTGGGCTGGCTACGGCAAAGAAATTCAGCTCGCAAGCAATCTCGAGTTTTGGCAACAAAATGTGCTTACCGATCCCCAAACCAGCGGTGGTTTATTAATTTCTTGCGCACCAGAACAAGAAGCTGAAGTCCTCTCAATCCTGAATGTGGGCGGCTTTGCCAGCGCTCAGAAAATTGGTCAGTTTGTAGCTGGCACAGGCTTGTCTGTTAATTAAATCTACATTCCACTCAATTCGTAATTACTTACATAGGAAGATATTTTTATGAAATCAATCAAAATTAATATGCTGAAGCACTTCATTGGAGCATTACTTGCTTTTGGCATTGCCGCTAGCGCAAGCACTCCCGCCCTAGCGCAAGAGGTGTTGCGCATATCCGCAATTCCAGATGAAGCGCCAACAGAGTTGCAACGCAAATTCAAACCTTTAGGCGAGTATCTTTCGAAAGAAACTGGCATGAAGGTGGAGTTCACGCCGGTGACTGACTACGCGGCGGTAGTGGAGGCCTTGGCAACCAAAAAGATTGATATGGCCTGGCTGGGTGGCTTTACTTATGTACAAACCAAAATTAGAACTAATGGCACAGCTAACCCAATTATTCAACGAGTGGAAGATGAGAAATTCACAAGTGTTTTCATTGTTCCAGCTGATAGTCCATTAAAGACATTAAGCGAACTCAAGGGCAAGACGATTGCATTTGGCTCACCATCCTCAACATCCGGACACCTCATGCCGCGCTATTTCTTGATGCAAGCTGGCATCAATCCAGATAAGGATTTTAAAAATATTGCTTTTTCTGGTGCGCATGATGCGACTGTCGCCTTTGTAGCAAGTGGTAAGGCAGATGTTGGCGCTCTAAATGCCTCGGTTTGGGTAAAGCTCAATGAGGCAAAAAATCCTAATGCACTGAAGTCAAAAGTACTCTCTACAACACCGACCTACTTTGATTACAACTGGACTGTTCGCGGAGATCTTGACCCAGTGATGGTAAAGAAAATTACCGAGGCTTTTTTAAAGCTAGACGCTAATAATCCTAACCAAAAAGAAATCATGGATCTTCAGCGTGCAAGTAAATACGCCACGACTAAGTCGTCGAACTACGACGACATCGAAAAAGCAGCTCGCTCTGCTGGGTTGATTAAGTAGTCTCGTGGGATTTTCCTTACAGCAGCTGAGCTTTGAGCACAGCAATGGAACGCCAGCACTCAGTCAAATTTCATTAGTGGCTCAGGCTGGCGAATGCATTGCTGTGATTGGCCCATCGGGCTCTGGCAAGACAACACTCTTAAATATCTTAGCCACTGCCCTAAAGCCCTCACTTGGAACCGCTGTGGTACTTGGAGAAAATCCCTGGAAACTCTCTAAGTCATCACTCAAGCGCTTACGCTCAAAGATTGGCTTAGTGCATCAAGCACCCCCAATTCCATTAAGACAAAGAGTAATCACTGCCATTTTGGCAGGTCGACTGGGACAGTGGCCTCTCTGGAAATCCATTCTGTCATTGGTATACCCAGTAGACATTGCCGGTCCGCAATCGTGTTTGGAACGTCTAGATTTGACTGATAAGCTATTTGATCGTTGCGACTGTCTTTCAGGTGGTCAGCTACAGCGAGTCGGGGTCGCCAGAGTAATGTATCAAGCACCCCAGCTCATCTTGGCTGATGAACCAGTATCTGCAATGGATCCAGTTCTCTCAGACCTGACGATTAGCGTACTGATTGAAGAGGCAAAAAAGCGAAACGCCACCCTTGTCGCCAGCCTGCATGCAGTTGACATTGCCCTACGGTGGTTTCCACGCATCATTGGTATTCGGGATGGTCAAATGATTTTTGATCTACCCTCAAGCGAGGTCAGCGAACCTATCTTACGAGAGTTGTATGCATCAGAGCTTGGAGGACTTCCTATTCAAGCCAGTAGTACTGCCTCATAATGCAAAAATCTGTTATCTCCAGAGATCCCGCAACACCCTATCGCTTCATAGGTCTTCTGCTTGCCATCGCTATTCTTTGGCCTATGCTGCAGCTCGCTCAATTTGAGCCCAAGCTTTTAATCGACCCAAATAATATTCAAGTCATGGGTGATTTTTTAGTACAGTTTTTTCCACCCAATATTGAAGCAACATTTTTAGCTCTCATAATCAAAGCTACTGTAGAGACTTTAGCCATGGCTACCGCCGGAATTGCCTTGGCGATGGTGATTGCAGTACCGCTTGGCCTCATCATTTCTTATAGCCTCTCGATTTCAAGAATTGGCCCTACATCTGATCATCAGTTTGCTCAATCCATTCGGTTTCTTGCGCGCTCCCTCATGCTAGTACTGCGGGGCATTCCAGAGATTGTGTGGGCGCTCCTATTGGTGAGAGTATTTGGCCTAGGTGCTATCGCAGGTGTTTTAGCCATCGCCATTACTTATGGTGGCATGCTCGCCAAAGTCTACTCAGAAATTTTAGAGTCTGGTAACACGCTTCCTGCTCGCGCCCTCATCTTGTCTGGCAGTAATCGCATTGCGGCATTTCTATATGGCTTATTGCCCAGTTCAGCGCAAGAGCTTGCATCTTATACAGTCTATCGCTGGGAGTGTGCCGTGAGAGCCTCTGTGGTGATGGGTTTTGTTGGTGCAGGTGGCTTAGGTCAGCTAATGGATCAGTCCATGAAAATGCTCAATGGCGGAGAAGTTTCAACTATCTTGGTGGTTTTTTTAGGCCTCGTATTACTTGCCGACTACATCAGCTTGATTATTCGAAAGCAATTGGCATGAGCGCGCCCATCAATATTCAGCCTGCTCGTCAATTTTGTCTTAAGTGTCTATTGACGCTCTTGATCGTATTTGGATTAACGATTACCAGCTTTATTTATCTCTCACTGAATCCAGCCAATCTCTTCACACTTGAAGCATTGAGCAATATGGCACAGTTTATTGGGCGATTTTTTCCACCTGATCTGAGCGCGGATTTTTTAGATAAAATTTGGTATGGTGTTTTACAAACGCTCGCAATTTCTGCCCTAGCAACCCTCATTGCAGCCACCTTGAGTCTCGGACTATCACTTCCAGTGTCAGGTAGATTTGGTCCAACTGCAAAAGGGCTAACACGCTTTATTTGCAACTTCTTACGATCCGTCCCTGAATTAGTTTGGGCGGCTCTCATGGTTTTGGCTGTGGGCCTTGGACCATTTGCAGGAACCCTAGCTTTAACGCTGCACACCACTGGAGTTTTGGGAAGACTGTTTGGCGAAAGCTTGGAAAATCATCCTACAGCCCCTAGTAACGCTCTAATGCTTAGCGGCTCCGGGAGAGTTGCCAGCTTCTTGTATGGCACGCTACCCGGAATCGCACCTCAATTGCTTTCATACAGCCTGTATCGCTGGGAAATGAACATCCGCATGGCGACAATCTTGGGCTTTGTAGGTGCGGGTGGACTGGGACAGATGTTGTACTACGAACTCTCCTTGCTCCGAGAGGCGCAAGCATCAACCGTCATCATGGCAATGCTTCTCTTGGTTATCTTTGTGGATATGGTCAGTAATAAACTACGTCGAATTCAGATGCATAACCAGGGTTAAGTCGCCCGCCAATACATCTTCATAGATAATGAATTGCATGAAACACATACTGACTCAAGAGTTACTTCAAAGCCTTACTGCAGAAATACCATCGATATCGCCAAAGTTTTTTTATGACGATATCGGCTCACACCTTTTCGATGTCATTACACTTCTCGAGGAATACTATCCAACTCGTACAGAGAAATGGATCATGGATACCTATCAGCATGAGATTGCTAATGCAGTAGCTCATTGTGACGTTTTAGTTGATCTAGGCGCGGGCAATTGCATTAAAGGAAGTCAACTTTTCAATAGTATTGCGCCAAAACAATATAGAGCGCTCGATATTTCAAAAGAATATTTAGAGGCCGCCGTTGCCGATCTACAAAAGCAGTTTCCTCAGATTGCGATGTCAGCTCATGCCATCGATCTTAGCTTGCCACTAGCTTTTCCTGATATTCAAGCACTTCGTAAAGTATTTTTCTATCCAGGCTCTTCAATCGGAAACTTTGATCCTGAAAAAGCGGATCAGTTTTTTATGAATCTAGCTCATGAGTGCTACGGAAAAGGTGGACTTTTAATTGGCGTCGATCTAATCAAAGATACTGAAACCCTGCACCTCGCCTATAACGATCCCTTGGGAGTTACTGCCGCATTTAATTTAAATACCCTACTCAATGTCAATCGACTCATTGGCAGTAACTTTGAGCTTCAGGATTGGGAACACCATGCTTTTTTTAACACCTCTCAGTCCCGTATTGAAATGCACTTACGAGCACGCTCTGATGTGCAGGTGACTCTCCCGAGCAATGGAAGTCAAAATCATGTTATTTCTTTTAGCGCAGGTGATTTAATTCATACCGAAAATAGCTATAAATATACCCAGGAAAATTTTGTAGAAAAACTTCGTCTCGCTGGGTTCGCCGATATCCAATGTTGGACTGATCCAAATCAGTACTTTTTAGTTTGCTTTGCAAAAGTCTAATTGATGCCTTGTTTAATCCTCAAGAAGCTGAATCATCAGCTCTTGAATGGATTGCATCTCTCGGTCAGGGCTCACTAGATCTCTACGAATATCAATCTGTTTTTTAAGTGCAGAATAAAAATCAGGCATGGTTTCAGCGCGATATAGCAGGCTGGCAAGTTCAACCTCATCACCGACTGGATAGTAGCCCAGATAGTCATCTCCAAGCAGGCCTCGATTACCCGGAATATCCGAAGCGATCACTGGAACCCCCAGCGCTATTGCCTCTGAAACTACATGAGCACCGCCCTCCATCCGACTAGAAATCACCATCAGACGACTCTGAGAGAGCGCCTTTAATGCCTCAACATGACTTACCTCGCCGATCCATTGGTAACGCGCTAGAGTTTCGCTATACACCTTAGCAGTACGCTCCATTTGTTCATTCATGGCCATGCCTAAATGTAAGACCTTGATCTTAGAATTGAATGGTATCAAGGGAAGACTACGGGCGATACAGAAAGGATCCTTCTCCTCCCTCAAGTGACCAATCACTATTACTGGGAAATCCGTACTTGTAACTGTATCGGGGGTATCAACTCGAACCGATTGATAAATCACTCGGGCTTTATGTCGCAGATGCGCTGGAATTGAATCCAAGGCTGAGGACTGCAAAATAATCAATTGATCTGCCATCTCCATTGAATGAAGTACCTCACCATGGACTGCCATATCTCGATACAAATCCGTGCCTGTCAAAACCAAGACAATTGGCCGATCAGGGCACTGCTCATGAAACGCCATGATGGATGAATAGCTTCGATAGGCATGTAACGCTATCAGCATAGCGGCATCTTCACCTGACCAGGATTCAGTCACTGCAACTGCATAGCCGAGTTTCTCCAAGAAATCCTGCCAGCGTAGCGCCGTAATCCGATTTCCGTGCAAACTTCCTTGTGGTGCCGGCGTTACGATTTCAATAGGGGATGTGATATTGGATCCTGTCGACAAGGTTATTTTTTCAGTCTTAATGGTAATTGAGATTTTTTGCACAAGCCCAGATTTCAATGACTACAGGTAATGCTTCTCAACTTCGATAACTAGACCCTTCTAAGGCATTAACCCAGATTGGATGCTTTTCCATGACCGCGCTAAACAACTCAGACTCTAGATACTGATTGAGCCATTGCTTGAGCGCAGTAAATGGCAAGTCCTCAAATCGCTGAGTGTCAACTGCAGCAAACTGTCTGATAAATGGAAATATAGCAACGTCTACCCAAGATATCTTGTCTCCCAATAAATAGGGACTCAATTGAAGGGCATCCTCCATGGGCTTAATCATGAGATCCATTGCGCTATTTAGAACACTTTCCCGATCAAGATCTGGAAATCGGTTGGGATATTTATATTGATCTAGTAAAGCCTTAAATGGGCCATCGTTTTTCTTGATCCAAGATTGAGAACTCGATTGGTCAACTACTCCCCAGCCATCTGGATCAGACTGCTCTAGCGCCCAATGCATGATGTCTAAGCTTTGATCTAGAACGAATCCATCGAGACATAAAACCGGAACGGTTCCCTTGGGCGATGCAAGCAGCATAGATTGCGGCTTATTTCTGAGTTCAATCTCCCTGTGCTCAATCTCTATACCGGCATATTTCAACGCCATACGTGCTCGCATGGCATATGGACATCTTCGATAGGAGTACAAGATCGGCTTCATAGCATCAGTTTATAACGGGGATTTTTTCTCGGTCATACGAAGACTTGAAGCAAAACCTAAGCAACAAGGCCCCCTGTTAAGGCCAGAGCTAGGCTATATATGCTGATCTATTAAATTGATCATTAATATATAAATTATTCATTATGCAAATATCTAAATAGTCTCTAGAATGATCTCTGTTGTGAACCAATTATTGTATTTTTACAGGAGAAAACCTATGTCACTCATTAACACCCAAGTAATTCCATTCAAAACCCAAGCTTTCCACAACGGTAAGTTTGTGACTGTTTCCGATGAGTCCCTCAAGGGCAAATGGTCTGTTTTGATTTTCATGCCAGCAGCATTTACATTCAACTGCCCAACAGAAATTGAAGATGCGGCTGATAACTATGCTGAATTCCAAAAGATGGGCGCAGAGGTTTACATCGTTACTACTGATACTCATTTCTCACACAAAGTATGGCATGAGACTTCACCTGCAGTAGGTAAGGCGAAGTTCCCATTGGTTGGAGATCCAACCCATACATTGACACGTGGTTTTGATGTGCATATTGACGAAGAAGGCTTGGCATTGCGTGGCACATTCATCATCAATCCAGAGGGTGTTATCAAAACAGCTGAAATTCACTCAAATGAAATCGCCCGCGATATCTCCGAGACATTGCGCAAGCTCAAGGCTGCTCAGTACACAGCTGCTCACCCAGGTGAAGTGTGCCCAGCTAAGTGGAAAGAAGGCGCAGCAACATTGACCCCATCTTTAGACCTCGTAGGCAAGATCTAAGAACCCAAGTTAAAAGTAATTAGCAATCAATCGACTCTCTTCGGAGAGTCTATTGGGCAGGATGGGAAAAAAACCCTGCCCAATAGACTCATCAAGATTCAACACTAAGGAATTCAGCATGTTAGACGCCAATATCAAAACCCAACTCAAGGCTTATTTTGAAAAAATAGAGAGCCCTATTGTTCTTAAAGCCACTTTGGATGACAGTACTCAATCGGCCCAAATGCTAGAGCTATTGAATGAAGTTGCCGAGCAATCTACCAAGATCACTGTAAAGACCTCAGGTAGTAGTCAAAATATTCCTAGCTTTACCGTAGGCAAGGTAGATGAAGTTGCTCGTATTGCATTCTCTGGCCTACCAATGGGTCATGAGATGACTTCTTTCATTTTGGCTATTTTGCAAGCTAGTGGCTATCCGCCAAAGGTTGAGCAAGATGTGATTGAGAGCATCAAAGGCTTAGAAGGTAAAAAGCGCTTTCAGACTTTCATCTCTTTGTCATGCCACAACTGCCCAGATGTAGTGCAAGCTCTAAACCTGATGGCCGCACTAAATCCAAACATCGAACACGAAATGATTGATGGCGCCCTTTTCCAGAGTTTGGTAGATCAATACCAAATCATGGCTGTGCCCACAGTCATTCTAAATGGTGAAGTCTTTGGTCAAGGTCGCATGAGTGTCGAAGAAATTGCCGCTAAATTGGATACCAATACTTCGGCACGTGATGCAGAAAAATTAAGTGCTAAAGCTGCCTACGACTCTCTGATCATTGGTGGCGGTCCAGCGGGCGCATCAGCTGCAATCTACTCTGCCAGAAAAGGCATTAGAACTGGTGTGGTAGCTCAGCGCTTTGGTGGTCAAGTAGCCGATACCGTAGGTATTGAAAACTTCATCTCTGTTAAAGAGACTGAAGGCCCGAAATTAGTCATGGCTCTTGAGCAGCACGTTAAGGAATACGAAGTGGATGTCATGAATCTACAAACCGCCAAGAGCTTACGCAAGACTGGTGATGAAATCACGATCACCTTAGAAAATGGCGCTGTACTGAAGAGTAAAACAGTCATCCTGAGTACGGGCGCACGCTGGCGCGAAATGAATGTGCCAGGCGAGCAAGAATATCGCGGTAAGGGCGTCGCTTACTGCCCACACTGTGACGGCCCTTTATACAAAGGTAAGCGGGTCGCAGTCATTGGTGGTGGTAACTCTGGAGTAGAGGCTGCAATTGATTTGGCAGGCATTGTGAACCATGTCACCCTAATTGAGTTTGATACTAAGTTGCGTGCCGATGCCGTATTACAGAAAAAAATGTACAGCATGCCCAACGTGACGGTAATTACCAACGCCTTAAGCAAGGAAGTATTAGGTGCCGACGGTAAGGTAACTACCTTACGCTATGAAGACCGCGCTAATCATCAGATGCATGATGTGGCACTGGAAGGGATCTTTGTGCAGATTGGATTATTACCCAATACGGATTGGCTCAAAGGGGTGATTGATTTATCTCCTCGCGGAGAAGTAATCATTGATCAAAAGGGTGAGACTTCGATGCCTGGTGTATTTGCTGCTGGAGACTGCACCACTGTCCCCTACAAGCAAATTATCATCGCCATGGGTGAAGGGGCAAAGGCATCACTGTCAGCATTTGATTATTTAATTCGCTCATAAAAAGTGAGCTCGCTTGGACCTCAATCAGGTCTGAGCGATTCTAAGCGCCGATCATCTAGCTCTCAGCAGCTACCTGTGCCTCAGCAAGCCTCATCTCTAAAGCGAGGCGCTTAAAGGCCGATTGATCTGGATATTGTTTTGCCAAATAATAAATGAGCTCCCGATCAGTTTTGCCAAACTGATGATCCTTCAGCATCGTTCTTAAAGCCCAAATCAATTGCAAGGAAGCGCGCTCATCCAATAAAATGCTCGCTTTATCATCCGCACTCTCATCCAAATCCTGCAGATTAATTTCCTTAGCAAAGGACAATAGCTTTTGTGGCATGTCCCACTTAACCACATTGTGAGCCCAATACAAAAATCGTTTTAAGTCGACCCGCATGTTCTGAGCGGAAAAATTTTGCATCCAGGCATGCTCGATCAGTAAATCTAGCTTTAGCTTGAAATCAGAAAAGAGGCCTTCAAAATTTTCCCGATCGAAATGAAGCTCTCCCGCAGAATCCCTTCTTGGAAATTTAATTTGACGAGGGTTTACTCCAAGCACTAAAGCAGCTGCTTGCCATGTATAAACATATTGCTTAGCAATCCAATAATCCCAATCCAATTCAGTCATAAATTTCACTTCATTTGATATTAATAAGGTCATAGCTTACTACGCCTGAGATATTCAATATTGAGAAGTAGTGAGGGAGCCTAGATAGGCTGCAAAGAGGCCTGCTCGATAATATCTAGGGATAGGCTCTATAGATTCTGAATAAAGCCCAGAATGCTCATAAAGACCTCAACGTAAGCACCTTAATGGACTTAGTTCTTTGAAGCTCCAGATGCTTGAGAAGCTTCAGAAGCATATTTTTCAGCGATAAAAGAAAAATGTTTTTTAGCGTCAGAGTCCATCGCAACCTCCTCAGATTTAGGAGGTCCTGATGTTGGCTTAGCCTCATAAACAAAAAAGTAGAAGCCCACTATCATTACTAGTAAGGCAAAGCTAACGGGGGCAATATATGTCCTCATGGGCTTTTTCCAGCTTAGGATATCTTAATAATATTAGCCTGAAGTGGATGAATCACATTTGGCAATATTTCTGTGGGATTGAATGATCTTGCAAGCCTCTCCTGCCAAAGCAATCGATCCCTAACCAGATCATCGATTTCTAATTGAATAAATGTTGCTGAGACTGCTGATAAATCACTCTTCGCTTGGAACTGGTTCATGACCTTATCTCCTAATAAAAGCGTCCACTTGTTAGTACCATGCTAGACGCTCTCGCAAGCAAGATAAAGCTATTTGTGCAAGTAAAAGGTATTTTCTCGCCTAATGAAATCCTTTCACAAGTAATTGATTTATATCTATTTTATTGATGGAAATAAAGCCTACAGTTATCCTCACAATACTCTCTAAGTAGATAAATCAGTAACTTCATTAGCCTATCGAAAGATTCTCAACAATAGATAAAGTAAGCATTAGAACTTGTTGATAAATATAGAATTTTATCGTTCCGGGTACTTCAATATAAATAAAAGTAGTACAAGTAGGCTAAGTTATATCCAAATAGTCTGCATGTAAACTGACATCAAAATAACGGGTCTACCTACTAGACATTAATCATTTCCCAGCTACCTTTTAATTTCACATGAAAGGCATCGGTATAGCGATAAAACTCAATTTCATTAAAGCGTCCATCGGCATTCAAGAGATGGTTAAACAAAGCAGAGATATTCCATGGCTCCCAATCAAAGCCAGGTTTTTCGGCCCATACCTTGGTACCCTTTTCTTGCTTAACAAACTGACTCATAAAGCCAATCATCGTGGCAACATCTTCGCCATAGGTCACGACTGCGCGCAAATATTTAGGCTCGTCTAAAAACTTCATTTGTATAACTAAATAGGGTAAGGCAAAGGCTAAACATTTGTGTCTTCGGGAGTTGCGAAAATAAACCTGCTTAGTAACTGACCATGGCTGATCTGAGTTATTTAAAGAAAAATCAAAAACCCAAGAAGTATTATAAAAAAAGATGCATTGACGACCAGCTATTTCATTAATGACTTTTTGTAGAGGAGTAGTCTCGCGAAGTAATCGTAAGTGCTCTATAGGATGAAGCTTGTCTTCTTTTTTAGATGCTGGATTATCAATATCACTCACTCTTGCCTCTTAAATTGCTCAAAGATGAATGGCGATTTATCACCTACGTCTCTACCAACACGATAGACATAATTCTGATCGTAAATAAAGAAATATTTTCGTAGAAATGGATCGGCCAATACAATCTTTTTAAAATTACCTTGACCAAGGTTATTCACCAGGGCCGCAGTCTTCTGAGAGTCAATTGTAGGGGTTTCAGGCGAAGCTTGCTGAGCCTGCATTCTTGTCAATAATTCAGCCTTATTGGTTGACCCCTCATAAAAAGCTGGGCAGCACTTTACAACGCCCTTGGGGCGAGCTCCAACCCATAAAAACTCATCGTTACCATACTTCACAGCAGTAGATGTAATCGACAGCTTTTGAGTGCTGCCCTCTGATGCCCATACCCCAAGCCAGCGCTCATTGATAGCTACAGTTTGAGCAGTAAGTTCGGCAGGAACTGCATCACTACTAGGCGCTTCTGCACTAGCGTTAGGGTTACTAGAATTGGCCTCTACAGGACTCTGAACTTCTGGGGCTTTAGAAACCTCAACAATCCCAGTACTAACTATATTTTGAGAAAGGGCGTAAAACATACCACCTAGAATAATTAAATACAGCAAGGAGCCTATCATCATGGTGATAGGCAATGGATTTCTAGATTGTTGCCCGACCGTGAGTGAAGCATTCTCAGGTGATTCGGTGTTAGCAACCTTTGCTAATTCAGAACTAGTTTCAGGGAAACTATCCTTTAAGGAATCCAAGGTAGGAGCTTTATAGCTAGGATGTTGTGGTGGGCACTCTAGTCCATGTGCATAAGATAAAGCCTCTTCCAGACTTGCAAAGACTGTATCGCGGCAAACCAATTGATTTAAGACCGCATTTCTTTCTATCTTGTACTTATTAACCAAATACAAGCGGTATGCGCTGGATTGTAAATCTTTTGGTCCAGATAATCTTGCGCTACTTTTCTGGGGCATTGGAAAAAAAATCCCCGCAACTAAAAAGGCGAGGCCCACCAGTAATTTAAATTGCACTGGATTTTGTATTTGACTCAGGAAAAATTGCAGCAATCCTTCGCCATCAAATCCAATCACTTGACTTTGGGCTGCAGAGAATAACAAGGTAAGACCGCACAAAGCTGCAATCACCTTCATAGTAATTTGCAAGTAGCGAGAATATATTGGATTGTCGGACACTAAAATTCCTTAATAAATGCAAAGAGAATAAATATTGGACTCAAGGACTCCAAAAAATTTCTACTAATTAATCTATTTGGTTACTCGCTGTATGATCAAACGAATACCATTATGCCCAAGCCGAAAGCTCTAAAGCAAAGCTAGGATATACGCTTAGGAGGAGTGGTATCCGCAGCCTGCTGTTGGCCAGACTCTTCCTTTGGGCTAGCCGAGGAATCTGGCTCCTTAGCAGCCTGTTTTGGAGCCTCTACGATGTCTTCCAATCTGACAAAAGTATCTGTTGTGCCAAAGTTATCGACCCAGCGGAACACTTCCATAAACTGTTCTTTAGGCATAAATCGCAAAGCGGAGTCATCATAATTTTTATACTCAACATAGCTCACACCTAACTCATTGGGAGTATAGAGTCGCTTTACAGCAACTCGACGCCCATGCTCATCTTCAAATACATCGTTTCTGTAGGGATCTTTCAGGTCTGTCATGAGTTCAATTACCACCCCTTCTCAAGAAAGAGGGCACCAAGCTTCCCTTTTTCGAGCGATATTCTGTTGAGCCTTCATTTTTTAGTTCCGGCACAGGTAAAGTGTTTGCAATGCCGCCATAAAAATTGAGACCACGTGCTCTTTCACGATAATCATCTAGGACGCTCACTTTTTTCACGATCGCACGATTTAAAGAGTTGCCACTGATCGAAATTGATTTTCTAACAATGTTGCGTTCAATGATTTTTTTAGAAATATACTTTCCAAAAGAAGAAAAATTCGCTGCAATTTTTTGATCAGGGCAGACACATAGAAAATCCTCATACACATAACTGTCAATTTCTGGTGTTCGATAGACAGGCGGTGTGATGTGGCAATTCATGAGAAAGTCTAAGTTAGTAAAAGTGGCATGAGAAGAGTAGCCCTCTTCTACCTTACTAGGAACTACCAAGATAAATTGTTTGTTCACTGCCAGACGAGACATGCACTGTTGCGCATATTTCAGAATGAAAATTTCAGTGCTGGCCATTTCAAATTTAGAGTTCGAGCTGGGCACTAAAACCATATCAAAATCTAAGATAAATTGTTCAGACATAGCCGGCGTCCAAGTGAGATCACAAATACAGACCTCAACTCCAGATGAATACTTGCGAACACCCGAGCGAGCGCTAAGAAGAGCCGCCCCACTACTTTCATAATTGACGTCAAGGCAATGGACTTGGACGCCAATATCCGGCGCTTTCTTAGCCCAGCGAGAAGAAGATGCTTGAGGATCCATATCAATCAAGGACACTTTGATATTTTCTTGTATCGCAAGATAGGCTGCTAGATTAACGGCAATCGTGCTCTTACCAACACCACCCTTTTGGTTGGTCACTAGAATTTTGATTGTGCCATTGGTATACATGTTAATTACTCTTTTTTGCCAACAATGCCAGCTTTCTAATTATCATCATCGTTGATAATTTTAGAAAGTAATCCACTCAAACGTGCACCTTGCTCGATACCAATTTGAGCATAAATAATATCTCCATGGACATCTGCGCCACTATGCAATTCCACTCTTTCAGTTGCAAGCACATTGCCTTCTACTCGGCCAGCAACCAACACTCGCACCCCAGAAATATTACCTTGCACTAAACCGGTTTTACCGAGGGCAATACAAACATCCGCGCCCGCTTTAGTTTTAATATCACCAACTATCGTGCCATCAATTCTTAGGGACTTTGTTGCTAATAAACTACCAGTAATTTCTAAATCAGATCCAATAATTGAGCCGAAGGTTTCTTTAGACGGATCAAGCAGGCGTATTACGGTATTTTGTTTCAAAGCAATGTTACTTGCAGGTTAGTTTTTATTAAATTTACCGCTAATCTTGCCACCGCGTTGAATATGAATATATTTGTAATTGATATTTCCACTCACATGAGCAAGGGGACCAACATTTAAGTCATCGCAGTTAACATCACCCTTCAAGTTCCCCTTAATCACTAGGTTTTCAGTATTGAGTTCACCATCAACTTGGCCAGTCGAGTCAATCAAAATAGATTTAGCGGTAACCTTGCCGCGTACAGTCCCAGAAATATTCAATACACCATCAGAAACTATCGTACCTTCAAAAGTAAAGCCCTCACTCAGAATCGATGGCTTACTGTTAATGGACGAACGAACTGGTGCTTCACTTCGGAAATTTTGCTCAGCTGGTTCAAAGTCAACCTCTTCAGGCGCATTTGACTGAGAAAAGTTATCAGGCTGCTCTTGCATATCTTGCTCTGGATTATTTTGTGAAGTGGAATTTTTTGAAAAGATAGACATCGTCGTATGTTCTGCTTAATATGATTAGGAATGGGGATTGAGATTATGTAATTCACCATGCAAATGGCCACCTTTTTCAATCTCAATTTCAGAATAATTAATGGAACCGCTAACCTTACCAGTGGAACGAATAATTAAACTACGGGTTGAAGAAATGTACTCATTCACTTCACCACGAATATCGACCGACTCACCAGACAATTTGCCACGCACGACACCTGTTGCTTCTATGATGACTTGTTTTGCAGTAATCTCACCTTCAACGACTCCTGAAATAGAGGCAATATCCGGAACTTCAAAATTCCCTTTGAGAACTACACCTTCACCTACAAATAGGCAACCTTGTTGATTTGCTTCAGCCATGCTTAACACTCCTTGGGGGCAATACTTCTATTATTGGTACAAATTTCAGCGATTTTATCAGTTGAAACTCCCATTAAGGGCTTTAACGCACTATATATGAACAATTTAAATATTTCACGCACCAAAATCTACCCTCTTTTTATGACAAAAAAATGGATCTTGATGGCATTAACGGCTTTTTTACTAAACCCGCTTAATGCCAGCCATGCAGGGTGGAGCTTTATCTCCTCTGATGCACTGGGAAATCACTACTACTACGATGACAGTAAAACTGTTAGGGAAACCCAATCAGAGCAAGTGAGCACTTGGCTATTAACAAGCTATTCTCAAGCTCTCGCTGGTCCAAATGGAGAGCCCACCCTTTCTGTCATTCAGGATTTATCCTACTTTTGCCGAACTGGCTACGAGAGCTATAAACAGTTTTATATTGGTTATTACGCAGGTTCGGGGGGTTCTGGCACCAGTTTGGGGGCTGAAAATACCCCGAACTCGCCTTGGGAGCGCGTCATTCCAGACACGATGAGTGATGTCTTATTTCAGTTTTTTTGTAAACCAGGTCAGTCCAGCAAGGACCAAAGCGGCAAGTAGGCGCTGGTTACGGTTTCACTTCTGGAGCAGCGTCTGACTTGTTTTCAGCAGCGCTAGCAGGCTTGGAGAAGTAACTCATTGGATAAGTACTTTCCGCTCCAAATGGCCCCCGAATCCAGATTTGATCGTTATATTTCACGTAGCAACTGCGGCTCACGCTACCTGTGGCACTGACGCTGTAGGAAAAAAACCAATTAGGCTCAATCTTGCCTGTTTCAGAAGTACAAGGCTCAGCGGTAATGTATAAAATATCGCCGTGGGCTGGCATTTGGCCAATGATTGCCCCTTGAGCTATTGGATTACCCAATAGAAAGAGGCTAACTAATAGTAGTTTAAAAGTGGTACGAAACAGATTCATAAGTAGCGAAAAAGAGGGTCGCCTTTAAGTAAATTCGTTGTTATTATAGATCACCTTGCAGCTAAGCTGCCTAATTTTATTTAAAAAAATCAAACACTTATAGAGTATCAATGCAACTATTTTGGGTTTCGGGATCGACTGGCTCGATCAAACAAATCAATATCACCAAAAAGAGTGTTTTACGCTTAGTGGCTATTGTCGGTTGTACGTTTTGTGCTTTTGGGATTTTGATTTTTTATACCGGCATTACCATCGCATTTGAAGTCAATCCTGAGCTAGCTAAAGAAGTTACCGGGGTAGTGACACCTGAAGAGCGCTCAAGACTAGACGGCATGTATCGTCGAGAGCTGGCTTCTTTCCAAGAGCGTCTCAAGGAGGCTAGCACCACCTTTAATGAACTCAAAGCGATTAAGGATCGCTATCTTGCCATTTCTACCCCGAGCACCATTAAAGAGAAACTCTTAGACCCCGCACACCTTGGTGGCCCTCTCAAGCCGGTGAACTTTCAGCTTGATCCCACCAAAGCTCTAGTAGATAACCTAGAGGATCTTGCCAACAAGTCCAATGAAATTCTCGATATTGCTACCAAACTAGAGCCTGAATGGCAAAAGCAATATAGCTGGCTCAGAGCCTTACCCATTGGGCCGCCAATTGATGCTAGGCTGGGTATGACCAGCAACTTTGGTGTCCGTATCGATCCTATTACACAGCAATTAGCTCAGCACTCTGGCATTGACTTTATTACTCCAACGGGCACCCCTATCGTAGCGTCAGGTGATGGCACAGTGATTAAGTCGGCATTCGATCCGGCGTACGGCAACTTTATTGAAATTGCCCATAACGAAGGCTTTGTTTCTAAGTATGCTCACAACAGTAAACTCCTGGTCAAAGTAGGCCAGTTAGTGAAGCGTGGTCAAGTGATTGCACAATCAGGTTCTACCGGCAGATCAACTGGCCCGCACCTACATTATGAGATTCATCAACATAGTACTTATCTGAACCCGGCAAAGATTTTGGTCTACGCCCCACCCTCAAAATACTGGTAAGCATACTTAGGACTCGGAGACCTTTTAGGCTCATAGCAAATGGCCTTGAATGCCCCACCCATGAAGCCATTCTACAAATACCTAATTAGCGCGCTCATATTTTTGGGCCTCGCACTTTCGATTGATCAATTCATTTGTAACAAATGGGTCTACCATGATTACGCCGCTGGCATGGATCGTAAGCTTGCCTGTTTTTGGAAGCCATAAGCTTTTCCTTGTTAGCTGCTTTAATCAAAACGTTTGATCTCTCAAATTTTTTTCTGAAGCGCAGGTAGCAATCATGACTGTAAAAAATGCCGCAGACATTTTGGCCCATCTTCATCAAGGGCAAATTGATCTTGGAGTAAAACGTGTCCAAACTCATGATGCTCAAATTGCTCAAGCTATCTTGGATCGTATCTTTAGTTTTGAAGACTTACTATTTTTATCTGCTCTAGATATGCAAACTCTTCTACTCAAGATTTCCGATAAGACCTTAGTTGTTTGCTTAAAAAATGTTAGCAAACCTTTAGGCATCAAAATACTGGGCGCCATGACTAAAGTGAGGGCAAGGAGTATCGGGGAAGATTTGCAAAATAGTGAAAAGCTCAGAGTCTCAGAAATCGAATCAGTTCAATTAGAAATGCTGAAAGTAGCTTATGAGTTACACCAAACTCAAAAAATCACACTGCGTAAATCTGCTGTAGATGAGAAATACATTTAATCACTCGCCTTCAGCGACTTAATGATGGACGCCCGCTTCTTGCATAGCTAACTGATGGGCTTTGCGCTCAGCAATTTTTTGTTTCGTTTTTTCGACCTCATGATTGTGTAATAAAACTTCATGCAAACTGCGGTAGAGCAACTCCAAGGCAATAGCAATCGCAAGCAACACAAAAAAAGTGATCCACTTGTCATAAATTAGGCAAAGATCTGCCGCAGTTAAGCCTGCTAGGGCTTTTAAGCGAATAAAAGTAGTTTCAGGAAAATGTACCGACAATACGCTCATGATCAAGGATGCTTATTAATGGATAGTTTCAATGTAACAAAAAGACTTTACAAAATAAAGTTGCGCCGCACAAAAAGGGGGCCTCTCTAAGCCATATGCCTTTTTGCCCTATCTTTGGGGCATCTATTAATAACGGCATTACAAGCATTCTTGTTTAGAAACTATAACTATTATAGGGTCTACATACTATATTGATGCTGGTTTACTTCTGCAATTCAAGCCTATTGACCCCCATCGAGCAGTACCTGACTTTCCTGCAGATCAATTAACTTAATCAATCCAGGCTGTAATACTTCGCTTAATTCAAACGGTAATCGCTTTTGTACACTGATTTCTTGGGCACGCTGAGCAATACTGTTTAATGGCAGCCCCCTGAACTGTGGCAGAGCAATCACAATCTTGTTACCTGCCGTAGGAACCCTCAAGGTATAGACCTCATGAAAAACCTCTTGATAGGTTCGCAGCATGGATCTATAGAGCGGATTGACCTTGGGGGTACTCCACATATTGGCGATGATCGCACCAGAGGGCTTGAGCGCTTTTTTGAGTGAAAGCAAAAACTCTTTGGTTGCCAAATGTTTGGGGATCCCTGCTGCCGTATAGGCATCTAAAAAGATCAGGTCATATGGCTTTTGGACATTTTCAATAAATGCTCGGCCGTCTTGAACGTATGCCTTCAATAAGTCATCTTCAAGAAAATTAAAATACTGTTTGGCCAAGGCAATAATTTGTGGATCAATATCGATCACATCAATTTGTGCATCCGAATCATGTTTACGCAAAAACATGGGGATATTGCCAGCGCCCACCCCCAGCACTAAGATGCGATCGAGCTGCTGGGTAAAGGCTAGGCCAATCATGGCCGATTTGGCATAGGGCAAACCTAAGTAATTAAGGTCGCCTATTCTGACTACGCTTTGACGTGGACCATGTTGTCCAAAGCGCAGGGTACGAATCCCATCAACATCTTGAGTCACCTTCGTTAACCCAGACATCGTTTGGCCTTGATACAACAAACTTTCTTTTGCTGTGGCTCGCTTTAATCCTGGAACAGGAATCACTTTTGTTAATACGGTCTTAATTTTGGTGAGCATGGCTAAGCGCTGATTATGCAAGTCGGTAAATGCATTTTAAATACCAAAATGGGGAGGATCAATTTTTACTCAGAATCCGATTCTCGAGCACAAAGTTCTGGAGAAGCCAATCTAGCCCAACTCACCAGCATTACTAGCCTTGCTTTTACTGGGATTTTATTTACCAAGATATCAATTAAGACTAATGCTAAAAGGACACTTTGTCGTTAATTGTTGATGAAATTAGCTGTAAATTAATTTTTAAGCGTATAAGGTGTTAAATTGCGCTTCGACTGGAGCCGTTAGCGCATCTATTTGATCGTAAGAGAACGCTGCAGCATTCACCGCGCCCAGACCCGTAACCTGAGCAAGGCTCATTCCTGGCATTGCAGCAGTGGTAATGGCTGCAAAATCACTCTCACTAAACATATTCATATCTTCGCTTGAAAAGCTAGCGATTTGGGCTGAACTCAAAGCAGCAATTTGATCAGGGGTGAGAGCTGCCGCATTCTCAGCAGTGAATGCTTGTATTTGCGTGTCAGTTAAACCAACAATAGCCGCTGTAGTAATAGCTGCCACAGCATCTGCACTGAGTCCATTGATGGCAGCATTAGATAAGGCGCCAATTTGGGTCGAATCTAACTCGGTAATTTGAAGCGCCGTTAACTCCCCAACATTGTCACCCGTTAAGGCAGTCAGTTGTGAGGTGGTTAAACCATTAATTGCCGCCGGTGTAATCGCCGCCATTGCTTCTGGAGTAAGTCCATTTAATGCAGCATTAGATAATTTGCCAATTTGGGTCAAGTTCAACTGGGCAACCTGATTCACAGTGAAAGCCGCGGCATTGTCACCCGTTAAGAGAGTCAACGAGTCACTTAAACCAGACATGGCATCTAATGTAATCGCTGCTATTGCCTCTGGACTGAGACTATTTAATGCAGGCTTGAGTGCAGTATTCGATAAAGCGCCAATTTGGGTCGAATCTAACTCGGCAATTTGATCCTCTGTTAACTCCCCAAGATTGCTACCGGTTAAGGCGGCCAGTTGCGTGGTGGTTAAACCATTCATTGCCAACGGTGTAATGGACGCCATTGCTTCTGAACTGAGATTATTTAATGCAGCGTTGGATAAAACACCAATTTGACTAGCTAGCATTGAGCCAACGGTGCTAGCTAACAAATTAGTAGCCTGCGAGCTACTGACACCAGGCATTGCTAATGTTGTAATCGCTTGTATTGCATCTACGCTTAAGGCATTGAAGGCATCGTTGGACAATTTACCAATTTGGGTTGAGCTAAATCGAGCTGTTTGAGCAGCCGTTAAGGCTTCCGCATTAGCGATCGATAAAGTAGTCAGTTGGTTATCTAAACCAGAGATTGCGGATGGCGCAATAGCTGCCATCGCTTCTGTGCTCAAAGCGTTTAAGGCATTGCTCGATAATTTGCCAATTTGAGATGAGCTCAAGCGAGCCACTTGGGCAGGCATTAAGGCCCCAGCATTCGTGGTGGATAAAGTAGTCAATTGACCATCTAAGCCCGAAATTGCCGATGTTGAAATCGCTGCCATTGCTTCTGTGCTAAAAGAATTTAAGGCCGTACTAGATAAAGCGCCAATTTGGGTCGAGTTCAATGCGGCTACTTGGTCAGCCGTTAAGGCCGCAGCATTCGTATCTGACAAAGCGGTCATTTGGGGGACTGTCAAGCCGCGAATAGCTGCCGTTGAAATGGCGGCGATCGCCTCTAGACTCAATTTATTAAAAGCGCTTGTACTTAAGGCGCCAATCTGGGTCGAGTTCAAGGCAGCCACTTGGTCAGCCGTGAAGACCTCAGCCTTAGCGTCTGATAAATAAGACAGTTGGCTGCTAGTGAAACCTTGCGCTGCGCTAGGAGTGATTGCAGCGAAGGCTGTTGTCGTTAAGGCATTTAATGCGGGGTTCAGTGCAGTATTGCTTAAGGCGCGAATTTGGGTCGAGCTCAATTGAGCTACTTGATCAGCCGTAAAGGCAGCAGCTTTAGTACTAAGCAAACCGGCCAATTGAGTGGTGGTCAATCCCTTAATTGCTGCTGTCCCAATTTGAGCAATCGCGCCCGTGCTCAGCGAATTAATATCTGATACCTGCAATTTACTAATTTGCACATAGTTGAATTTAGCAATTTGGTCATTCGTGAAGACCGCAGTATTGGTATCAATCAAACCAGTCAATTGAGCGGTATTAAAACCTTGTATTGCGTTTGGATCGATAGCAGCAAAGGCCGCCGTTGTTAATGCATTCATATTAGCGCTAGTAAAAGCACTAATTTGTTTATAAGAAAGCGCGGCTGTATTTGTAGCCGATAAACCAGCTGCTTGATTAGATGTCAGGTGTTTTATGGCGCTTAAGCTCAGGGACGCAATTGCCGCTGGAGTAAGAGCACTCAAAGCGCTAGGTTGTAATGCTGCTACTTGAGTTGAGTTGAGCTGAGCCACTTGTTCCGCAGTGAAGGCACCAGCATTGGCATTTGATAAGGCAGTCATTTGCGCGGTACTCAAACCATGAATAGCCGCTGGTGTAATCGCAGCCATTGCTCCTTGAGCTCCTGTACTTAATTTATTTAAGGCAAGGGTGTTTAGGGCGCCAATTTGGGTTGAGTTGAATTGCGCCACTTGGTCAGCCGTAAAGGCTTCAGCATTAGCGGTCGATAAATTAGTCAGTTGACTAGTATTAAAACCTTGCACTGCGCCAGGAGAAATAGCAGCGAAGGTAGCGGGCGTTAATAGATTGATATTGGCATTAGTAAAAGCATTAATCTGCTTGGAGGAGAGCGCAGCGATATTCGTGGCAGATAAACCAGTTGCTTGAGCAGCGGGCATGGCAGCTATTGCACCCAAGCTGATGGACGCCATTGCATCTAATCCCAGAGCATTTAAGGCATCACTAGTTAAGGCGCCAATTTGGGCTGAGCCTAACTGAGCTACTTGATCACCGGTCAAGGCTCCAGCTTTAGCAGTGGATAAGGTGGTCAGCTGGGTGACTGTTAAGCCGCGGATCGCTGTTGTTGAAATGGCTCCCATTGCCGCCGTAGTAAGCCCGTTTAAAGCAGGGTTGAGTGCGGTGTTGGAAATGGCAGCAATTTGGATCGCGTTGAGCTGCCCCACTTGCTCCGCCGTTAAGTTTCCCGCTTGAGCAGCAGACAAACCCGCCAATTGCGTCGCGGTCAATCCCTTAATGGCAGATTTAGTAATGGCAGCCATAGCCTGTGGAGTTAGCGCATTGATATCCGCTACTGGCAATTTACTAATTTGCGCAGAGTTTAATTTAGCCACCTGGGCAGCTGTCAAGGCTGCAGCATTGGTATCCACCAAAGCGGCCAACTGAGCACTCTTAAAACCCAGCATGGCGTTTGGAGCAATCATCGCAAAAGCAGCTGGTGCTAAGGCATTAATACTCTCATTAGTTAAAACATTAATTTGTTTATAAGAAAGCGCAGCTAGATTGGCGCCCGATATTGTGGGCGCCTGCGTCGCGCTAAGACCAGATATCGCTTTCGTTTGAATGGCTGCAAAGTCAGTTGCATTAAATGCATTTAGTGCATTGTTATTGAGCGCAGCAATTTGGGTCGAATTGAGTTGGGCTACTTGATTACTGGTCAGAGCCCCAGCGTTCGCAACGGATAAGGTACTCATTTGTGAGGCTTTTAAGCCACGAGTAGCAGTGGTTGAAATGGCCGCCATGGCAGCTGTAGTAAGTCCATTAATATTGTCTAGCGCGCCAATTTGAGTTGCGTTCATGGCGGATACTTGGCTAGCGCTTAAGGCTCCAGCTTTCGCAAGAGACAAGCCCGCCAATTGATCGGTGGTCAATCCAGTTATAGCTGATCTAGTAATACTCGCAATTGCGCTCGTGCTTAACTTATCAATATCTGCTGCAGGCAATTTGCTAATTTGCGCAGAGTTTAATTTAGATACTTGAGAAGCTGTTAAAGCCGCAGTATTGGTATCAATCAAACCAGTCAATTGATCGTTCTTTAGGCCTTGCAGTGAATAAGGATTAATAGCAGCAAAGGCACTTGCGGTGACAGCATTAATGGCAGCGGGTGTAAAGGCACGAATTTGGATAGCCTTTAACGCAGCCATTTGCGTTGGGCTGATTAAAGCTGCCTCCTGGGTAGTCAGCAGCCCAATCTCCCGCGACGTTCGCTTGGAGATGTGACTGCTATCCCATAAATTAACTCCATTCGAAGTTATTGATAAAGTCACTGTATGCCTAAAATATGAGTTCTATTAGGCTTATAACGGCTAAATTGAGGGTTTTATTTACCCCCTTAAATGAGTTAAAACGCTAAATTTGATATGAAAAAGGGGATTTTTGCCCATTACGACTAAAGCGAAGGTCTACTGGGCACTTAGCCCCAAACTAGCCTTGCCTAAGCAAAAATAGGCAAATCATGAAGGATCTATAAAAGAACCTTTCCAGCACTCTGATCTTTTTTTGTGCTTTGCGCTATGGATCGATTAGAGCAATGTGAAATAACTCATCGACCCGCTAGTCATCAGTTCGATAACCCAGCTTTGGCAAAGTCAACAGACCCTAACTAGCCATGAGTCCTCAATAAAATAGGATTGAGGATCAAAAAACAAAGCAGATTAATTCGAAATTATTTCCAGAGAAATTTTCTCTTTTATTCCTGGTTACGGACGAACAATATTAAGTGATTTAACTTTAGCATTATCTGTAGCTTGAGCGGTGACCCAAGTCTTAATATTTGCCCATGAATCAGACACATTAATCGAAACTGGATTCAGGTAAGCATCGTTGCCTGTTGTTGCACTCAGTTCGGCAATGTCGGCAATTAATGTTGAGTTAGCAGTAATGCTAGATATTTTGGCATTATTCATAATAGTCCTATTGCTTGAGCCTTTGATGTTTGTTGCGTCGTCAGACACGCTTATTGAGGTGATCTTAGAGTTGCCTAAATAGTCTGGTAACAGATTTGTACCGCCAGTCAGTCTTGCTTTAACTACTCCTGTTAAAGAGAAACCGGTTACTTTTTTATCTGCAATCAATTTCGCATTAGATGCAAGTCTAAAATTTTCATCTGTATCAAGCACTTTGATGTCAGCTACTTTTGACACTGCTGTTAGGGATGTTATTTTATCGATAGCAGCATCTGTTGCATTGATGCTCGTAACCAATTTATTGGCGCTAAGAGTTTTTAAATTGACTATGTTTGCAGTAGTACTTAATAAGTTTGCAGAAGTATCTGTAACGGATACAGATTTAAATTTTAATTTATCTGCAGCAGACAAAGCGGCATACGCAGTATTGATTGTGGTCATGTTAGCGACCGTTGCATTTGCGACTGCTACGCTAAGTACCTTTGACCTAGCTAACAAAGTAGATAGATTGGCCGATATACTTGAATAGGCATCCTTGACGCTATAGTTCACGACACTAGCGTTGCTATCAAGTGCTGCTGAGTCGATATACGCAACCGCACTGAGATTAAAAGTATTCTGACCAGTTAATTTATCTTTTAATGAATTGTACTGATCGTTAGACATTTTCATAACTGCTTTTTTCAGCACGGTGCCATCTTTGACATCAATAGAAGCTAAATTGCTACTATTTGCGCCAATCACCGAATTTGTCAAGGCCAGATCTTTATTAATATTTGCCGAAGTATCTGAAACTGAGATAGCGATACTACCTGCTGCTGTCCGAATTTTTGTTAAATCTGCGGATGATGGTACGGCCGATATTTTGATTCCCGATATCTTTGCTGATGTCCAGCTTGTGACTGCATCTGCTAAAGCCGTATTTTTTGCTATGTTGGCAGCCGTATCGGTGATGCTAATAGAGGTGAACTTACTTCTAAGGGAGCTTAATGCACTTAAATTCGCAATTGATGCCCCGGTTCCTTCAATAGAAGAAACTCTATCACCTAAGGAAGTAATATCAGCAGCATTTTTGACGATATATGCTGCACTACCGGTAATCTCAATACTTGATTTCGCTTTAATGGCATCTGGCAGAGCATCAAACGCTGCTTTGGTTGTTAAAACATTGGCGGCAGTAATATCAGCTGCAGATATTTTTATCACCACTGCAGATACTTTGGTACCAAGATCTGTAATCAGAGTTTTAGCAGCGTCAGTATTAATGTTAGCCAAAGTGTCATAAACTTTTACTGAACCAGTAGCAATCTGACTGGCATTGCCAGCTAAAAGAATTGCTGCCTTATTTGCAGTGAGGTTAGCAATACCATCTTTCATAGTTATAGTCTTAACATCTGCATCACCTAACAATGCAGTTAGCGCAGTACTATTTCCTGAAAAATTAGCAATCGCCATTCCACCAGTGCTACCAGCATCTATCAAAGTTTCTAATGCTTGTTCATGACTGCTAGCTTGGTAATCACGATATTCAATTGGTACATTTGCATTACCAGTTACATTAATTGAAAAAATCTTTGTATAAACGGCATCTAAACTTGAATAATTTTCACTACCTAGTTCGGCACCGGTATCTGTAACAACTAATGATGCATCCGATAGCTTAAGAACGACATCTTTATATGCTTTAACCTGGTCACCAGTTAATACCAGCTTATTGGCGCCATTAACTGCTATAGAACCAATGCTAGATCGATTGGTTGCAAGATCAGTAAGCACGCCAGAAGTCAAATCATCTTTTGTAGCAGCAGTGACTGTCCATCCACCAGCGCTACTTGGATTGGCGGCCTTTGCAAGATCGTCAGCAGTTTTTGCGGCTGCTACTGATGTGTAAGCAGTTCCTGCCCCGCGTATTTGTATTGATAAGGCCATTTTTTCTCTCTATCCCCATCATTGATGGATGTGTACATTACTTGTACGGCTCTAAAAAGATAAGCGATTAGGTGATAAATATATATTAAATATATATAATATGTATATATAGTTATAGAACCTCATTTCACCACTCTAAATGCACTTTATTGGGCTTTCAGTACGCAAAAATATCCCTAAACCCTTTAAAAAAAATTAAAGCCTATACTGAACATGCTATGTTTGAGGGGCGATGAAAGAAGGATTTTCGCGCTGATTTCCACAGGTCTACAGAAAGGTTTATCTTGTCTAGTGTTAACAAGACTGCATTTCCGCAACCACCACTTTTGGTGCCCAAATCATTAGTCGGTATTAAAACCCCAGCCACAGACCCTGACACTATTGCCAGCGGCCAGGTAGCATCCAACAAGATTCAGACCACAACCGAAATGACCATTAAGGCAACAAAGCAGCTTGCGGCTGGCTCTATTCATTTAAAAGCCTAGAATAACTTAGCACTGACTATGATTAGTCTGGTGTAACTCGCTAGCTATTAAGTTGGTGAATGCTATTGAAGTTCAGTGTAAAGTTGTTCCTGATATATTTTTATATCGATTTTGGAGAATCAATATGGCTGCCATTAATACCTCGATCTCTTATCAATCACAATTTGCCACGCCTAACTCATCATTAAATGACATGCGCACCAAAAGTGCTGCCCAAGAGCAAATGGAGTCGATTAAAGGGGCAGATATAAAGCCTATCAACCCTTCACACTCCGCTCAAAATACGACCTTACGAGGTGAGCATGGTCAACATATCAATTTGAAGGCTTAGTTGTAGCTAAAACCAACAAACACCTTCATCATTAAAAATAATTTTTTGATGATTAGTAAATTATCAAATCCAAAGAAAAAAACTCGTGATCTTACAAAAGATCACGAGTACATTTCATAAAACAACCTGCTTATGCTGCTGTTATCTTCAACTTTGCTCTATCAGGATTGCTACCAATAGCAAACAACTGCTCATTGATTGAGACTCTTTGAGCATCAGTGACGCCTACTGTTGTCATTGTCTTGAGCTTGGATCTACCTAACTCTAGGGCCAAGGTCTTAGTAGCACTATTAGCAACGTTTGTAACTTCATTAAATGTAGCACCAGTTACTTGATAAGCACCAACGTTAGCATTAGTCTGGAGGGTAGCTGTATTAGCATAACTTGCATCAGTTACGTTAAAGGTATAGTTCTTATTTTTAACGGCTCCGCCCTGATCGACACCACGCGCAAATATACTATCTAGTGAAGTTAGGTAAGTCTCGGAGAGAGTTAAGCCTTTTTTACCAGTTGAAGTGCCGTCATTAACTACAATTTCACTCAACTTAGTAAAGCTTGTTGCAAGTGCTGCACTCTGATTTTCATACAGCGCTTGGAAGTTATTCTGAATGTCAACCGCTTTAGCCGAGTAGGTAGACATGGCGGCAGAATTACCAGCTTTAACCTTGGTTGTAATATCGCTCAAGGTGCTGGAAGTAATTGCTCCAGATCCTTTAATGGTAACTCTTCCTACCGCTCCAGTGTTATCTCTAAATCCATTCACAGAGCCCATTACATTAGATAAGTCACTCTTAGTAAAACTTTGAGCAAGAGTCCCAGCCGCTGTCAAAGCTATGTAAGCACCAGTACCACCAGCGTTTCCAAATGCAAGCGCCTGAGTACTTAAGTCAGCAGCCAATGCTTTAGCTCTAGTGTCATATAAAACAAACTTGTTGTTGTCTAATTTACCGACATAGTATGAGTTTCCAGCAGTCAATCCGGTGTATGCCGTTCCGCCCTCAGCTACAGTATATTTAACCGTATCACCAGTTACGAAACCATGAGCAGTTATTGTGATGTCGCCTTTATCAGCAGCAGCCGCACCATGCTTGATATTAGCTGCCAAATCTCCACTGGCTACAGTTTTTGTACTCGAGCCAGTATTTAAGTTAGCTGCAATATCTGCAATCTCAACGGAACTGACAATATTTGCCATCAGTCTATTTTTCTCGCCTGGATTAACAACAGCTGCATTTTGTTCAGTTAGTGCAACCAAACGTTTAGCTTGGTTTACTGAAGCCTCAGTCACCTTAATATTATCTAAGGTCGTATTTCTAACTGGAGCAACGCCAACTGCACTTTCTAATTTTCCTGCTCCAGTGGTGGCACCAGTCACATCTACGCGACCAGCAACGGAAGATGTTTTTACTGCAGCAGCATAAGTTGTGTAAAGCTCAACCTGAGTATTGCTTATTTTTCTAGCAAAGTAGGATGTACCTGCAAGAATTTTTGCTGCGCCACCAGATCCATCAGCGCCCTTATAAACAACTCTATCACCAGTATTAAAGCTCTTATATGCACCATAGTTAGCGGTAATAATAGTGCCGGCCCCGTTTACGCTAGATAGCGCAACAACCTTTGGATCCGCATTCACGTTGGTGTTGTTAAGTTTATTGATTAACGCTAAGGAGCTAGTAGCTAGAACATTGTCGGCTGTATCATTGAGAACAATCGAAGCAGCATCATCCGCTTTTGCGAGCTTATCGCCAAGCACTGCAAGTTGCTTAGCCGTAAATTCAGCTGTCTGGCCCGCATTAACAGTAATCGTACCGATTCTAGATACGTTCGCAAGCAGGGCATTCATATTGGCTTTGATATCAGCGCCATCACCAACAACATTGAACTTCTTACCAGTAAGCGTCTCTAATCCAACCAAGTTCTTAGACCCAGTTAATTGAGTCACATTAATTGTTGGCGTTGCTGAAGTTGCATCAGATAGAGTGATGGACTTGATTTTGGAGTAGACCGCATCCAGGTCATTAAAAGTACTCGCAACAGAACTAGCGGAAGTAGCAGTGGCTAGAACAATACTTTTTGTACCCAGCTTTATCAACGCAGCTTTGTAATTAGTCACATCGGTAGTAGACAAATTAAGATCATTGGTTGCCTTAATCGATCCAATTCGATCTGATATTTTGGTGCCGTCGTCCGTTAAGGCCACGTTCACCATTTCATCTAGCTGATCTTTAATTTCCTCACCGGTACCAGTAATTGATAGCTTTTGACCGACAGCCTTTGCTTGAGCCCAGGCCGAAGCTAAGTCATCATAGTTAGTGGTATTCGCGCCAATTCGGATTGCTAAAGTCATTTTGTACTCCTGTAAATTATTTACTTAACTATCAAACGGATAATTTGGCTCAATTGATTAGTGAATATGCATATAAAAAATAGTCATATATAATATGTACTATCTTTCATTAGCAACCCAGCTCATCAGGGCTTTAAATTCACCCCTTTAAATTGCACAATGCTGTCCGCAGGATTCGTTAATGCTTATTTGCCCCATAAATTAGGCTCATAACCTTATTTCGGCTATTTTGGCTAGTTTGTTTAGCTTTCTTTGCTTTTAAGATCTAAAGGCTTCTCTTATTCAATATTTATATCTATAAATTAGATATATAATCTCGTTTTGACCCATGTTCTCTGAATCTATGCAATATGACTTCCCAAGCAATTATTTGCTACCTGCTCAGGCTATCTGGCAGCTTTTTCCAGAAATAAGGTCCCAAGCTCAATATTCGAGCGTTCCCTTAAGGATTGTGTTGATCGTTCTAGATAAGCAAAAAAAAGGAGATAACCTTTCATTGAAGGAGCTTTATAGCTACTTTTCCTGTAGTCACTTGACGGTAAAAAAGTTTGTTGATGCTTTAGTTAGCTCTGACTATCTGCAAAACCTAAAATCGAGCACGGATTCTAGAGTAAAGTATCTTTTAATGACGGACAAATGTAGTCAGTTATGCCATTCCTTAATGCCGGGATCTATTAATACCCTGAATAGCCCGCTTTCTGAGAATAGCCAACTGCCAATGAGCCAACCTGAATAACTGCCTAAGATTGTGAAATAACTGTGACTAGGACTCTGACTTTTTCCGCTCTTGCGCTATGCGCTACCCTCTTTGCCTGCGGCAATAATGACCCTGCCCCCAAGGCCGAAGTTTGGCTGCCAGATACTGCAACGGTCAAGCTACCCATGGAGGAGTACGCAGGGATTCCGTTTAATACGACTGGACCTGAGGCAATTGAGAAGTTTAAGTGCACCCAATATGACCTCACTTATAGCTGTAAGGTCAAAAATGGGGAAAAAGACGAAGATCTATGGCTGATTTATAACGAAGCCGGCCGTATGGTGCTCATGAAAAAAGAGCTGGGCTACTATAAACAAGAAGTGGCAGATGCCATTATTGAGCGCTTTGCGATCAAATATGGCTTAGATTACAAACCTTCCGATGGGCAAGAAAGTGCGTTTGCTTCTGGGGTTCGCAAAACCAAAACCTATGTTTTTGGTGGTGGGCAGGTTGCCTTTCAGATTGGGAGAAGTCTCAATAACCGCAATGAACTAATGCTGGTGTACTTTTTCCCTGAAGATGTCGGTAGTACCTTTGCCAAAAGTGTCATGAACTAAGGTCTGAGACCGATTAAAGCAAAGGCTTGCCTGGCTTAATCTGAGTAGGAACAAAGTCCACCTGAGGCACCTCTCCTGGCGTTTCCGATGTTTTTGTATCATAAGCCCACGCTAGGATTTGGGCGATTGCCTCAAATAGAGGTAATGGAATGGACTCACCAATCTCCAGCTGGCTATATAAGTAGCGTGCCAATGGTGGAATTCGCGCTATCGGTACATCAAAATCTTTGGCTGCCTCTTGGATGCGAAGCGCAACCTGGTCCGCCCCTTTAGCCACCACAATTGGTGCCGACATCTTTTCCATGTCATAGCGCAGTGCTACAGAATAGTGCTCTGGGTTGGCTAGCACCACATCTGCCCGCTCGATAGCTGCCATCATCCGAGATGAGGACATTTGACGCTGTAATTGCCGCAGGCGCTGCTTGATCTCTGGTGAGCCCTCGGATTCTTTGCCCTCCTGCTTCATTTCTTCAGGACTCATCCGAATTTGCTTGCGAAAGTTAAACCACTGCAGCCAGGAGTCCCCAACGGCGATCAATAACAATGGCAGCAGCAGCAGCATAAAACCATCTAAGATAAAACTAGAAGTTTGCACGAGGGCTGCATCAAAACCTTGATTAACAATGCTTCGAATGTAGGCAAACAGGCCAAATAAATAGGAAATACCCACCCCTAGCATGAGGGTAGTTTTAATTAAGTTCTTTAATAACTCACTTAAGGCGTTGAGGGAAAACATCCGCCCCAAGCCCGCACCAATGTCGAGCCTGCCCATATTAAATTGGGGGGCAAAATAGGCTTTAAAGTTGACTAAGGACAAGGGAGCCAAGACGCCGATAATCCACAGCGGTATAAAGATCAGAGCCAAAATGAGCACTACCACTAGAAGTGAACCCCCTACCCACTCTTGCATATGATCCATCAGCTTGGCTGGCTCCGAGAACTGGAAGATCGCTTGGGTCATTAATACCATCTGCTGGACCAGAAGAGGGCCAACTGCTACTAAAAAAATAATGACAACAACCAGGGCGGCAAAGGTAGCTAAATCACGAGATTGAGGCAGTTGCCCCTGTTCACGGGCTCGTAGGATGCGCCGCTCCGTCGGCTCCAGTTCCCGTTCTTGGGAGTTATCTCCTCCATCTGCCAATCTTTACCCCTAACCATGATTCAAAATATGGCTCAAGCTTACACCCTGCAAGTCCATTATTCCTGAATTACTGAGGATCAATATGGGGCTAGGATTAAAGTCGGGGTTTTGCTAAGGCAAAGTCTTTTTGAGGGCAGTGATTTTTTCTTGAGCAACAGTGAGCTCTTGTGGGCTTAAAGATGCCTTAATCTTTGCCACCTCTGAGCCAGCTACAGGATTACCAGTGGCATCAGATAAAGACATCCAGATATACGCTTTTGGTAAATCTACCGCTATTTGGCCGCCATCCAGATAGATATGGGCTAAGTTATATTGCCCCACTGCGCTACCAGCCATCGCCGCTTTTTCAAACCAATAGAGGGCTAATTGTGGAGCATTCTCCATGGCGTCGATCTTTTGATACAGGACCCCTAATTCCAGCATGGCCTCAATATTGCCCTTCTCGGCGGCACGATTTAACCAAACTAAGCCCTGCTCAATATTTTGTTTAGTACCAATTCCTTGGATATACATCAAAGACAAATCGTACTGAGCCTTGGTATCTCCAGATTCTGCGAGCCCCTGAAATAATTGATAGGCCTTGGTGTAATCACCGGCAGCATAAGCAGACCTTGCCTGCTGGTAATCTGAGCAGCCCAACAAGATGCCAGTAAGAGCCACTAATATTGGCATGCGTAAGAGAGTGCACCAATTTAGCTGAGGCATGACTAGCTCAAATAAGTACCTTAGTTACGGCTGATACTTACTTTTTATTTGGCGGCGCTGGCTTCTTCTCTTCAGGCTCTTCAGCATCTTCATCTGGCGGGGTATCGCTAGCCTTAGGCAAGTTCACTGGCAAGGCAGGCTCGACATAATAACTTGCACCTAGATCCCCACCAATCATTCTGGCAAAGCCTCCAAAATAACGGCGCGCCAGATCTGGATAGTAGGGAGCACTAGCTAAGTAGCCCTTGGAGCGAATACAGGCACTATTGTTCACGCTGCCTTCACAGCTAGCGATTGCCGCTAATCGACCAACCTCAAATTGCTCACCTAAGACAAAGCCAGAAATCAGAATAACTAAGGGCAGAATGAGCCAAAGCAGGAGCTTTTTAGCCAACTGTATTAAGGATTCAAGCTTTTCATTCATAACTGTCACTTTCCGATCAATAGCGTATCAATGTTGCTCAGCCTTCTTTGGCGCACTTTGCACTAAATCACCTGGTAACTTTCGCCAAGTCGCGATAGGTTCCTTATTATGCAACTTTGCATACACCTTAATAATTCTAGGATCTGCAGGATTCAGATTATCCTTCATTGCGTTGTACATCCTCGCTCCAGCAATTTGGTTGCCCTGCTCAATATAGGCATTAGCAGCATTATAGAAATACATGGCTGCCTTTTCTTGTTGCGGGTAGCCAACAATATTTGTTAGATACAGATTGCCCAAATATTCGCATGCACTTGGATTCTGAATTTTAGCAGGTACAGAAAAGTACTTTTCTGCCAATAAATATTGTTTTTTAGCATAACGACGAAAAACGGTATTGGTGAGGATGAAATCAGGATGCGTCACAATCTCCGCTTGACGATCGTAGTACTGCATGCGCTCATAGGCAATTAAGCCCCGATAATAATTAGCCTGCACATCCCCATCTGCTGCTAGGGTATCGAGTTTTTCTAAGATCCCCACAGCCTCCTTACTGTAACGCAGCACCTCATCCTCGGGCTCAATACATTTAGGGTTCTTAACACAAGCAATCGCAACGATAGTTTTATCAAAGCTGCGTTTATAGCGTTTGTAGAGTTTTTTTGCTTCAGTCGCAGGACCTACAAAAGGCTCAGTAGAACTTTTGGCTTCAGAGCTACTCTTTTTTTGCGCACCATTGTCTTGAACTTTAATGTCTGAAGCCGTGCTCACTAAGGGCACAAACAGCATCAAGGCAAGAAAGATTCTAAAGAGCGGTGACAAGGCCTTACCTCGCAGGCTTGCCTGTAGTTGGTTTATCTACTTTAGAGGTATCCATTGCTGGTGCTATTGGCAAATCCTTGGACAAAAATTGGGCGGGCGCTCTTAAATTGGTCGGGATTTCTTGCGCCCCTTTTGGCAACTCCTCTTTCTGCCTCTCAATCGGTCTTTGCACCGGCTTTTCCTCTTTCTTAGGCTTTCTATTTAAAAGCGTAATTGAGATACGTCGATTTAAGGGATCACTCAAATCAGCCGGATTTAAAGGAATCGTATCTGCGAAACCGATGACTTGGGCAACATTAGAAGGCGCTAAACCTCCAGCAATCATTTCTCGGCGAGCCACATTCGCACGCTCACTAGAAAGCTCCCAGTTGGTATAACCCGCTTCACCATTAGAAAATTTTGCAGCGTCCGTATGACCCTCAATTCGAATCTTGCCAGAATTGTCGTTTAATGACTTTCCAATGACCCGCAGTAAACGCCTTGCTGACACGCTAGGTACAACGCCACCACTATTAAAGAGTGGCTTACCTTTTTCATCAACCACCTGAATGCGCAGACCCTCTGAGGTGATGTCCATAAAGAGTTGGCCTTTGATATTTTTTAACTCGGCATCAGCCTCAACACTTTTCTCAATATCTGATTTGACTGCTTCATTTTTTGTTCTGTCTTTACGGGCATTTTCAACATCAGTAACTGATGAGTCGCTGATACGGCGTTGCTCAGTATCGGCGTCAGCCTTGGCCTCTACTCCAGCTACCTTAGAAATATTGTCACCACCACCTTTGATAATCCGAGTAGTCTCACCGGACCCCTGGCCGCCACTCATAGAAACGCGCATCGGATTTTGAAAGTAGGAGGAGATACCAGCCAAGTCACCAGCTGTGGTGGATCCTAAAACCCACATCAACAAGAAGAAGGCCATCATCGCCGTCACGAAATCGGCGTAGGCAATTTTCCAGGCGCCACCGTGATGACCATGACCACCTTTTTTAACGCGCTTAACGACAATGATTGGCGCGTCGGACTTAGCCATAGTGCTTACTTCCCTTTAGCAGCTTTAGTACCTTCATCCAGCTCAGTAAATGTTGGACGTTGATAAGTAAAGAGCACTTTACGTCCAAATTCTACAGCTGCTGCAGGGGGAAAATTATTGAGACTTGCAAGCAAAATTGCTTTGATTGCCATAAAGGCTCTCGTTTCAGATTCAGCTTGCTGCTCTAGAACTTTGGCGACTGGTTGCACAAAAGCGTAGGCTAACAAAATACCCAAGAAGGTACCTACTAGCGCAGCACCAATGAGCTTACCCAACTCTGCCGGCGGTAAACCAATAGAGCCCATGGTGTGGACCACACCCATCACCGCCGCCACAATACCAAATGCCGGTAAACCATCACCCACCATTGTTACTGATGCGACAGGTATATGACTCTCTTGATGATGGACATCTAGCTCTTGCTCCATCAAGCTTTCAATTTGAACTAGATCTAATGAGCCGCCAAGCATCATCCGTAAATAGTCGGTAATGAAATCAACTAAATGGTGATCTTTTAAAATGTCTGGGTAGGCTTCGAAGAGTGGGCTTGATTCTGGCTCCTCAATATCACCCTCTAAGGACATCAAGCCATCACGTTTCACTTTCTGCAAAATCTCGAACATCAGACACAGTAGATCTAAGTGTTTTTTCTTTTGATCGCCAGCGCCTTTGAAAGCGCCACCTAGGGCTCCTAGGGTTTTCTTCAGATTGATGATGGTATTTGAAGCAATCATCGTACCGACAGCTGCGCCAACAATCGTCAAAACCTCGGTTGGCTGCCATAACACCATGAGGTGTCCGCCATGCAGGGCATAGCCCCCAAGGGCACAACCCATCGCAATAATCCATCCTAATGGAATGTTCATACTTCTATTTACTCAATTTAAAGTTTTGAAAATAAGTTGCTTTGCTGCAGTCTAGCAAACATTGCCTGAGCAGCGTTTAATAGGGTTTGGGATCTAGTATAAGCCGCCGTGGCTTCAGCCATATCGGTGTCTAAAATTGCCGAGGTGGCAGCTGTCAACTGAGTACCCAAGGTATTCATGGCGCTATTTGATTTATCCACCTGACTAGAAATTGCGCCGCTGGTTTGCTGGGCAGCCATCAAATGATCAAATGAAGCGTTTAGATTGGCTGAAATTGTCGCGGCCTCCTCTGATATGGCTTGGGCACCATTAGCACGTGCGTCCAGATAATTCACAAAACTATCTAAACTGCTATAAAGCTCGGAAGATCGTGGCTCTAAACCTCCCCAACCCCCCACTCCAAAGGCCATCTCAAAAGTGATCCCAGATTCAACCTCAACATTAGGCTCAATTTGGACTTTATTAACAGTACTCGGAAATATGGTGTGGCCACTAGCATCTTTGGCAACCATTTGACTCAAAATAGTGTCGCGGGTTACCTCAGCTTGAATCTTTAATGCATTGTAATTGGCAGGGCTTAAAGCCGTATTTTGTGCCTGCACGAACAATTGCTTTAAGGTGGTGAGTTGATTCAAAATACTATCCATCTGGGTTTGCGCATTGTCGTGCAAACTCGTCACCATATTCTGATTGCTCTTAAACATCTTTAAACGAGAGAGATCAAAATTCAGTTCTACGCCTCTAGATACGGCATAAATATTATCTGAAGCCTTGCTGTAGTTTTTGCCTGAGCTAATTCTTTTTTGCCAAGCAGTAGCATCGATCAAACTATTATTCATAGAATCGATGCCAGCGTCTAATACTTGATTTGAGCTAATTCGGATGGTCATAATCTATCCTCAATTCATGATCGACAAAAGCGCATTAAACATTTGATTGCCTGCTTGTAACACCTTTGTCGAGGCAGCATACAGTTGCTGATACTTCAATAGGTTTGCAGCTTCTTCATCTAAGTTAACCCCTGATAGCGATTCTTTTTGATCTTTCAGATTTTTCATGACAGCAATATCAGCTTTTTGCGTACTTCTCCAAGTGGCGACTTGTACTCCAACGTCACTGACTAAACTAGCAGTGCTGCCAACAAATATTGAGCTTTGTTTTTGCAAAAAATTAGCCGCATCTGATGTGATGATGGAATCACCCATTACATCAAAATACTCTGCAGTATTGCTTGGCGCCAAAGAAATAAAGTTGGCGGCCTTAAATCCTGATAAGGTCAGACTATTGCTACTACCTAAATAGTCATAAAGTCGATTCATATTCTCTTCTGAATTCACGCCTGATACCATCTGCCCGACGGAATCAGCGACATCATTGATATCGCTAGTAATATCACCATCAAAATTAGGCCACTTTTCAGGACCCACTTGAAAGCCAAAAATGGCAAATGGATTGGTCTGTCCGTTAATATTATTTGCTGTTAGAGCAGCTGTATTGGCAGCAGATACCAGACCAAGTGCAATAGCATCTAAACGCTGATCAATCTTTGGGGCAAAAGTATTAACTAATTCAAATAATGCGCCTGCTTGACCGCCATCTAGATGCTGAATGCTCATCACGGTCGAATTTGAACCGCTCATTAAAGAATAGACTGCGGTTTGCATATCTTGACCGCCATTCATCACAAGCTTATTAGCTACCCCACGATCTAGCAAAGGCATGCCTGCAATTAACTGAGTGGCAGTACCATCAGAATTAATGAGGGTTTGTCCGCCTACTAATTTTTGTAGCTGAGACAACAAGCGATCACGCTCATCCAGCAGATCTGCTGATGGATAGGAATTATTACTACTGCGATCTTGAATAATTTGTCGATTAATTTGTGCTAGCGCTGGAAGCAAGGTATTTATCTGGAGACGGGTATCTTCCAAGCCCTTTTGAGCATCACTTCTAATTTGCGAGGTGAGACTACTCATACCCGCTATACGGCGCGCTACCTCGTTTGCTGAGGCAGTAATTGCGGCTGCTTGAGGCTTACTCTTAGGATCTGCTGCGTAGGTCCCCATCGCATTAAAAAAATTGCTGATTGCGGTATTTAACCCAGTGGACTCATCTGCCACCAAGGTATCGATTGCTTGGGTGTACTGCACCAGAGTTTCTGAATAACTTGACTTAGCTTGCTGGTTTAAATACTGGGAACTGAGTAATGAGGAGTATTGGCGAGTAAATCCTTCAACTGCAAAACTCGTTCCATTGAGCATCAAGGAATTTGGAGCGAGCGCATTCATCGTCGCATTTGCGTTACGACGTGAGAACCCCTCTACTGAGGCACCAGCCACGTTTTGCGAAGTTGTGAGAATGCCTGCCTGTGCAATATTTAAGGCTGACATTGCAGAATCGGTAATTGAATAGACGCCCATCTGAATTCCTTATTGAGGTGTCACCGGCATACCGTTGGGTCTTTGCAGAGATCGCAAAGTTTCAGGCGAAACAGTTACTGCGCGGGGTGAATCTAATGGTTTTACGGCTATTTCAGCATTTCCGATTAGCTTACCGGCATTGGCCTGCGCTATTAATTGCTCTGCCATTTTATTGCCAAAGCCGAGTCCTGCGCCTTTGGATAATGCGTCCGCCAAATGGTCGTCCATGATTTCCAAATAAGATTTGGAGGCACTACTTTGTTCATCACTCCCCCGCAAACTACTACTGCGCGCGATGGTAAGTATTTGACGCAACAAGGTACGTTCAAAACCCTGTGCCGCTTGTTTAAGTTTATCTTCTTGCGTTATAGCCGTTTGAGGAATTTTTTTAGCTTCGCCTTGAATGATTCTTGCAGCACCAGGATCAATGGAGGGTGTGATTGTATTGATGCCCATTAGATCACCTCTAGCTCAGCGCGTAAGGCGCCTGCAGCACGCAAAGACTGCAAAATGGAGATCAAATCTTGTGGTGTAGCACCCATCATATTTAATGCTTTGACTACTTGATCAAGCGACGCTCCACCTGGAACAGAAATCAAACTATTTTCTTTTCCACTATCACTAATGGTAGCCGTATCTTCGGTGGCAGTGGTCGTCTGACCGCGGCTAAACGGTAATGGTTGACTCACTGTTGGCGACTGCTGAATTTTCACCGTTAAATTTCCGTGGGCCACTGCCGATGGTGATAAACGAACTGCCTGATTCATCACGACTGAACCTGTTCGTGAATTTAATATGACGCGCGCAGGTTGACTACCCATCGGTACATCTAAATCTTGTAAGGCGGCCATAAATGCCGTTCTCTTTAATGGCTCTGTTGGGACACGTACATTCAGTGATCTAGCATCTATCGGCAACGCCGTACCTATACCAAAACGACGACCAATAGTCTCGGCTGTTCTTTGCATTAAAGAAAAATCAGCCTGACGTAAATCCAATTGCAGAAACTCATCAACTAATAATGCTGGCACAGCTCTTTCCACTATCGCACCAGATGGAATACGCCCAGCTGATAAATGATTCACAGTAGTAGCTGCGCCACCAGTAGCGGCGCGTGAACCACCGATCACAACGCTACCTTGCGCTTGCGCATAGACCTGACCATCCGCAGCTTTCAATGGTGTCATCACCAAAGTACCACCTTTTAAGCTGGTTGAGTTACCCAAAGAGGACACGGTGACATCAAGCTGTTGACCTGGTCTTGATAGCGCCGGAAAGTCGGCTGTCACCATCACCGCTGCAGTATTTCTTAACTGGGTTTGATTACCAGTCGATGGCATCGTGACGCCCAAGACGCCAATCATTTGCAGGACACTTTGCAAGGTAAATGGGGTTTGTGTAGTTTGGTCACCCGTACCATCCAAACCCACTACTAAACCGTAACCTACTAACTGGTTTGATCTTTGTCCTGCGATATCGGAAAAATCCTTAATGCGATCAGCAAAGCAGGTGCTATGAAAGCAACATAGGCTTACTAAAATCAGTAGGCCTTTGTTCCAACAAGAAGATGGATTCATGATCGTCATTAGAACGGTGCCAATTTCAGCATGAGGCGGGTAAACCAACCAGTACCTTGAGTATCATCTGTTGCCCCACGACCACGATACTCGATGCGGGCATCGGCAACCTGCTGAGATGAGACCTGATTAAAAACCAGCGTATTCGGGTTCACAATACCCCCAAAGCGAATAATTTCTTCTTCATTACTAACGGCCACTTGCTTTTCGCCAGCAACGACTAAATTGCCATTGGAAAGAATCTCGACTACTGTCACAGTGATCGTACCGGCAAAGGTATTACTTGCCGCACTTGTGCCAGCGCCCTCACTCTTGATATCTCCTGTACCACTAAAATTCGCCGCGTTCGCAAGACTAAACATAGCGCCGTTAAAAGTTGGGCTGTTGTTGCCAAAAGTTGATGTTCCGTTTGCCTTGCGGGCTGCCGTCATTCCAGAATTTTTTGCCGCACTGGTTGTCTCATTGAGTAATACTGTTAGTGTGTCACCTACATTTCTAGCTCGGCGATCTTCAAACAGGGGGCGATGACTCACCGCATTGATATAGGGCCCACCTGAATTAGCTGGATATAAGCTGCCCATATTTGCAGAGGTTTCTTGAATTGGACGTGGTCTTGCGGTAGTTGGGGTAGACAATAAAGAAGGTCGATCGGCACTAGCGCAGGCGGCCAATAAAATGACAGTCATAGCACTGACAAATCCGTAACGGAGTAATTTACTCAGGCTAATCATTATTGGCCCATATTGCTTACGCGTTGTAAGATTTGATCTGAAGCGGTTACCGCGCGTGTATTGATTTCATAGGCCCTTTGGGCTGCAATCAAATTGACCAACTCCTCAGCAACGTTCACGTTAGATTGCTCAATGTAATATTGATTCATAACTCCCAAACCATTTTGGCCTGGTAAACCATTGACGGCATTACCTGAGGCTGGCGATGGGATGTAGTTACCTCCCCCAAGCGCCACTAAACCCGCTGGATTAATAAAGTTAGCCATGGATAGTTGACCAACCTGGGTAACGTTACCGGTTGTTGAATCTGTAGCAGATACGATGCCACTGATACCGATAGTAACTGTGCCCGCATTAATTGGAATTGTCAGGCCAGGTGATACTACATTGCCTGATGAAGTCACAATCTGGCCTGTAGCACTTCGACTGAACTGCCCATTACGCGTATAGGCAGTAGTACCGTCTGCCAAGCTTATTTGAAAAAATCCATTACCTTGAATCGCAATATCTAATTGATTATCAGTTTTTACTAAACTTCCTTGATTATTCGTGCGCTCAGTTGATGTAATGGCAGAGCCTGCACCAATCTGCAATCCTGTTGGTAATAAATTTTGTGCGTTAGCGGCCGAGCCTGCAGAACGTATTGTGGTGTACAGCAAATCTTGAAATAAAGGCTGTACCTTTTTATATGCGGTGGTTGAAGCATTGGCTAAGTTATTAGTAATAACATCCAAGTTCATTTGCTGGGCATCCATACCCGTTTTAGCGATCCATAATGAACGTATCATTTATTGTTCTCTTTTTTCTTAATTAGCTACGTGATAGGGATAATAGGGTTGTTGCTGATCTCGCATTTTGATCAGCAAAGGTAATTGAGCGTGTATTTAAATCAAACAGTCGACTTTGATCAATCATCTGCACCATTGCTAGTGCCGTATTCACATTACTCATTTCAATTGCGCCCTGCACCACTTTTACTCCAGGGTCGCTTGTAGCTTGTTCGCCAGGCAAGTCAAATAAACCATCCTCGCCTCGCACTAAATTATTGGTATTGGGATTGACCAGCTTTAGCTTGCCAACTTGATTTAAATACTGCGTCCCTGGTATTTGGGTATAGATGGAACCATCTTCTGCTATTTGCATAATGGACCCCGTTGGAATAGTAATACTGCCACTAGCTCCAACAACAGGTACATCCCTACCAACACTTAAGATGCCTTGATCATTCACCATGAACTTACCGGCTCGGGTGTAGGCCTCTTTACCATCGGGTCTACGAACTGCAAACATCCCATCACCTTTAATTGCAATATCTAACGGATTGCCAGTCGTCTGAATAGCGCCACTCGTAAAGTTACTTCCGGGAGTTGTCTCTACTGAAAAAACCCGTGTATCCGCGCCGTTACCAGTAAAGGGCTCACCATCACCCTTCAGTGGCACAGCTCGAAATGCACTGATGACTTCTCTAAACCCTGGAGTCAGGGCATTAGCAAGATTATTGGAGGTGACAGCCAACTGTTGAGTTGAAGCTGTCGCCCCTGTCATCGAAGTATAGGCAAAGCGATTAATCATGAATATCGATTAATCGGCTTATCGACCAATATTGATGGTGTCATCAATAATAGAAGCTGCCATAGTTTTAGTTGCCTGTGACATTGCTGAGTATTGACGCTGCAGCACCATCAACTTCACTAACTCATTAGTTAAGTCCACATTAGATGACTCTAGGGACTTTGAGCGTATTTGACCCATCATGCCATTTCCCGCAAAGCCTGTTATTACTGGACCAGATTTATCAGTTTGACCGAATGAATTATTGCCGTTTGGCATTAAGCCTTCAGGGTTATTAAAGTAAGCCAAGATCAATTGACCTTTTACAGCAGTCTGACCATTGGCATAAGTGGCAAGCAACTGCCCACTCGTATCAATAGAAAATCCTGTCACGCTTGAAACTGCATGGCCGTCCTGAGTATTTGCATAAGTTTGTGTAGCTGCATTTAATGCAGTTGTAGTGTTACTCTTCACAGTAAAATCTAATACACCGTTTCCATCTGGAGAATTATTCAGACCATATAGAACTGTAGGAGCTACGCCACCATTTGCAAGTAACTTAAAGCGAGTTTCGTTATTGTTGACTGGGGTTCCATCGTAATTCTTTTCAATAGTATCTACGTTTTTACCGCCAATAAAAGCCATAGTGCCGATACAGACTTGCTCCTTAACGAAGACGCTATCCACTTTTATTTGTGTAGCTGTGCCCAAATAGTCATCTGTATCCTCTTTTGGATCATGCCCTATTGGTTTACCATCCATCGTTGCAAATACTGCATAGCGATCAGCCATCACCGTATATTGGGCTAGCTTAGGAGGAACGGCAGCAGGGTCAGCAACCTGCGTCATTCTTAAAGACATGTGTGTTCCGTCTGGGAAACGGAAATCATAAATTGATCCTACAGCAGCAGGCCCTGAACTTGTCTTGTATATTTCTGCTCCTCTGATGACTTGCTTTCCTTTTTCATCGTCCGAAAGGGCGTTGTAAGCAGTCAAGGCCGCAGCGGAATTCGCCGTAGCTTCTAACTTTTTATTAATTCCGTTAATAGTTGTGGAGATTCGTCCAATTTGATTCGCTTGCTCGTAGTCTGCTAATTTCCCATCAGGATCACCGATGGCATCTTTTACAGCCTGGTCAGTAGCAACCTTTTCTGATGCTGTATAAGTAAATGCTCCAGTATTATCTTGCTCGAGTGTTAATGGTAGTGACTGTACTTTTTTGTAATACATTCCGAGAATATGTTCATTACCATTTTGGTCATATACTGTTTGTGAGGTTGCCTGACTAAATGTTGTGCTGTTAGTTGGGTCAAACTTTTTATTACCGATTGTTAGATTTCGATTATCTAAATTTAGTTCGATTTTTGATTCCCTAGTAGGCTCTTGTTTTAGCGGTGTTTGGTCTAATTTCAATGTAGTTGTCGCTCCAGCAACGATTCTTCCGGTTTCGTCAGCGGGATAGCCACAAAGCAATAATCCATTTTCATTACAAATTCGGTTTTTACTATCTGTACCAAATTGTCCGTTGCGCGTGTATTGGAAATTGCTAGGAGTTTCAATAGGAACTGTATCGTTTACTTCTTTTGCAAGCATAAACATACCAGGACCGGCAATGGCCATATCCAATACGTTTTGTGAGTTCACGATGGTACCGTATGAAGAAGAGCGACGAATAGACTGCCTAAACGAACCCATACCTACCCGGTCTTTAGCTTGTGCGTCGGCAGCTTTAAAGTACATATCAGCAAAAACATATTCGCCAGACTTGTAGCCAACAGTTTGTGCGTTCGCAATATTGTTACTGGTCACATCGATCGCTTCTGCGGTTGAAGCCAATCCTGCTAATCCGATTCCGTATCCCATTTTTTACTCCTTAACTATTTTTTTAAATTGTTTATTAATACTGCTTACTTTTTATACTCGATTAATTTACTGATTTACTCACTAATTCATTAACTGATCCACTGCTGAACTTCCGAAGCACTAATTTTTCTACCATCCAATAAACTTAACAATGCATCCCCATTACTTCCCTTGCTTACTGCCATGACCGGCGAGGCGACATAAGCAGTTGGGGCTTCTTTTCCACCGGTTGTATTTGTTCCGCTAATACTCAAGTAATACAAACCAGCTGGCACCGTATTACCGTCGGCATCTTTACCATCCCAGGCAAAATTATTCATACCCGCATCCAGGGGACCCATATCCATACTATTAACCGTGCTACCTTTAACATCTTTGATAGTAGCCACTGCTGCTGTGAGTGGATTCACGGCATTGGCACCAAGTACAGCTGGGTTCACGCCATCAAAAGCAATACCACCCCCGGCAACTACAGGGCTTTTACCAATCAATGTTGCTTGATTCATAAAATTCACACTTTGCATTTGACTGAGCATCGCGGTCATTGACTTATTCATATCACCAATACTGCTCACCATGTTGAGCTGAGACATCTGCGATGTCATACTCGAGGCATCCATAGGTGCCATCGGATCTTGATTCTGAATTTGTGCGATTAGCAATTTCAAAAAGTTTTGAGTTTGCTCGGTAACCGTCCCACCCACACCGGATGAGGATGAGGTTGTAGATTGCGTTGCAGCAGCAGGGTCGTATTTACGAATATTTCCAAGTGGATCGATTGCCATGGTTTGCTCTCTAACTCTCTTTATTAATCACGTGTGGGCTCAGCGCCCTAAATCTAAGGTTTTTAATATCAACTGACGTGAAACATTCATCGCTTCAATGTTCATTTGATAAGAACGCGAAGCTGAAATCATGTTCACCATTTCTTCTACAGGGTTTACATTCGGCATCTCAACATAGCCCGATGCATTGGCCTTAGGATGACCGGGGCGATATTCCATCCGCAATGGAGCATCACTTTCTACAATATTGCTCACTGCTACTCCTGCTCCAGGGGAGCCAGGCTTCATCAGTGCACTGAATTCAACTTGTCTGGCGCGATAAGGGCGACCATCTGGCCCTGACACACTCTCAGCATTCGCAATATTGGAGGCGGTCACATTCAAGCGCATTGCTTGCGCTGACAGGCCAGAAGCGCCAATATTAAAGGCGGCTAATAAACTCATGAGGCCTGCCCTGTAATAGCGGACATTCGTCCACGCAGAGTACCGCTCAAGAAACCTAGTGTTGCCTCAGTCAATACTGAGTTTTTGGTAAATTCGCTTAGCTCAACGTCACTATCGACTGTATTGCCGTCTTTAGCCGGCTGATTTGGCACTCTATATAGAAGACGTGGGTCTTCTTTAGTGATCTTGCCGGCAATATGTCCAGAATGCGTTGTGGCCATTGATACTTCCATTGACGGTAAAGTACCTTCCATTTGCGCCTTCAATACATCGGCAAAACGAATATCCCTAGCCTTAAAGCCAGGTGTATCAGAGTTAGCCAAGTTATTACTCAATATTTCTTGACGAAACGTGCGCAACTTCACTGCGGTTTCGTTAAATTTTAATGAGTCGTATTGCGGCACTGCATTCATTGCATCTCCTCCCTAACAGGGAATGACATAAACCGAGGGGAAAGTCCTCAAATATGAATATGCAAAGAGCGTGCCAGTTTTAGCTTCATGCCAATAGTTTTGGCATAGCCACCATCACTAATGCCAGCATTGATATGAAAATGATTATTTTTGAGATAAAAATAGTGTTTTAAGATGAATATCGGCAAAAATTGCCTACCCTCATCTTGGGCAAATGGAAATACCTGCCCTTGTTATTTGACTAGGTCTTTTTATGCACCCAGTCAATATCTGACGAATTCTGAATTAAGAATTAGTTAGCGTTTACTTACTTTAAAGCCAGCAGTCCATCTCGGACTTTGCTTAATACAGTGAACCAATCGCCAGGTACTGGCTGACGATAGAGTTTGACTGTTGGATACCAAGGGCTATCTTCTCGGTCAAGTAACCAACGCCAGTCTGGATCGTTAGGCAGAAGTATCCAAGTTTCCTTACCCATAGCAGCCGCCAAATGAGCCACGCTGGTATCCACACTAATAATGCAATCTAATAACTCAGTTAATGCAGCCGTATCGCTGAAGTCATACAAGTCATGGGCAAAGTTCAAAATTTGCGGAGTGTCATGCAGTACTTTACCGTCAGCTAGGCTTAAGCCTTTTTGTAAGCTAACGTATTGGCAATTGTCTGGCAGATATAAGAGCAGTTGCTTTAAGGAGATGCTTCGGTTGTGGTCATTTTTATGATTTACATTACCACTCCAAGCTATTCCTACGCGAGGCTTGATCCTGCCGCCTAACTTGGTCTCCCATATCGCCACTTTAGCGGGCTTGCTAAAAATATAGGGATTGCGGGTAGGGATTGTATCTACGGTGGTTTTGAAAGCATGCGGCAAACTCATGAGGGGGCAATGAAAATCAAACTCTGGATGGCTTTCACCCCGATAAGTCAATGTAATACCCCCATCTAAATCTGCAAGTAAATTAAACAAGGGCTTTTGCACTTCTAAGATTACTTTTGCACCTAGATCAGAAACTAGCTTAGCAAAACGAAAAAACTGGATGGTGTCTCCAAAACCTTGCTCGCCATGCAATAGGATCGACTTATTTAATAAAGAAGGAGTACCAAGCCATAAGGGTTGAGGAAAATCCCTTTTAAGTGCAGCAAATACCTCTCTTTGCCAACGCCACTCATAAAACTTCCAGCCATTGATGTAATCACCACCAAGCAAATAGGCCAAACTTTTATTCCAGTAGGCCTCAGCATAATCAGGCTTAAGTTCAATTGCTCGGTTGTAGCTGGCGATAGCAGCACTTAATTGTTTTTTTTCTTTTAAGGCGTTACCTCGATTATTGAAGGCTTCAAAAAAATCAGGTTTTAATTCAATCGCATGACTGTAGTCCACGATTGCTTCATCAATTTTCTTTAGCTGCTCTAGAGCGTTACCACGATTGTTATAGGCTTGAGCATAGTCTGGCTTAATTTGAATAGCCGCATCATAACTTGCAATTGCGGCATCGAGCCTTTTAAGATCTTTTAGAGCATTGCCACGATTGTTATAGGCATCGGCATAGTCTGGCTTAACTTGAATAGCTGCATCATAGCTTGCAATTGCTGCGTCTAGCCTTTTGAGATCTTTTAGAGCATTGCCGCGATTGTTATAGGCTTCAGCAAAGTCAGGGGATAAGGTAATCGCTTGGTCAAAACTTTCAATCGCATCTTCAAGCTTCCTCTGAACATGCAGTGCATTGCCACGATTGTAATAAGTGTAGGTAAAGTCCGGTTTTAACTCGATCGCTTTGTCATAACTAAGAATAGCAGCGTCGTATTTTTGAACAGCCTTTAAGACGTTACCTAAATTGGAATGGTATGAAGCATTATTGGGATTGAGTGCAATCGCCCCTTCAATCAAATGTTCAGCAAGGTCAAAATTAGCTGTTTGATAGGCAATCAAGCCCAACAAGTGCATGGCATCAACGTGATCAGGCTGAGCTATCAATGTTTGCTCGTATATATCTTGAGCATGCTTGAGCATGCCAGCGCGATGAAAAATAATGCCACGCTCCATCAAGTCCTGAATCTGCCCCTTTTGATCAGCAGTCTGAGCTTGGCTAGAAATCAAGCTTAACTTGTTCCTAGTTTTTGAAGATGCTTGGTTGATCGCTGGCATTGATAGCTTCTTTTTTAATTAGCAATTAGTAGCTAAATTAACGATCTTTAGTTTCTTTAACCAAGCGATCACCCCTAGGCTGTAATGGCCTTGCATTCATAGGGTACATGCGGTCAAAGTTCTTTACCTGATCCTCACTAACGTAAATAGGATTTTTCAGAACGAGCCAAAGAACATTTTCACTACACGGTGGTGTGGTTAAAGACCCCATGTAAGTGAAGTAGTTTTTATCCGCTGGCAACATTTGATTGATATCAATCATCACACCAGGAGTCTCTGTCTTGCCCTTGACTAATGGGACATTATTCCAAAGGGTGTTGATGAAAGCATTCTCTTTAATAGAATCATCCCCCCACCAAAATTTTCTGGAGCTAGCGGGTTTAATCGTGCTCATTAAGACCGCAACAACCGCTAAGCTGCCATCATGGTGCTGGTGCACTAAGTGAGCAACCATATCGGTGCGCTCACCATTGATAGCTTCTTCACTAGGCTTGTGAAAGTGGAATTGGATTAATCGATATTGCCTACCATCCACCATCAAATTACTACCTTCACCGTAATTAACCATCACGGTATGTCCGTTATCGATAATCGATAAAGGCGAAGGTCTATATATAAATTCGATGGGATTTAATTGGGCTTTGACAGCTCGGTCAATATTAATATTGATTGGCGACTGACTCTTTCCCTTAAGGCAGGCCAGATTATCTTTACTTAAATTACCCCAGTTTTCTGGGCCCTCAGGTCCATCAAAATACGACCAATGATGTGCATGGGACTCTTTTTCAGCAGGCTTAGCAAGCGCTTTGACTGCAGGCTTACTTTTTGACTCTTTAGTAGCAGGGGCAGAGCCGCCAACAGGCAGGTCGCTAGTACGAATAACAATATCGCCCGATCCTTTGCTGATTTTGTTGGTCAACGCCTTACTCATCTCATCGTCACTAGACGGGGCTGGGGATACGGTTACCTTAGCCTTATCGGCTACTGGAGCAGGGTCAGATGCCATTGCCGGCTGTAAGGCCAATAGAAAAGGCATGGCAAGCGCTGCCATAGAAAGGGGATTGAGGATTCTATTCATCATGAGACCGCTTACGGCAATATTTGCGATTTCGTTTAAGAAATACTCACAGATATATTTTCAGATGATTGATTTCTCAGGCTAAAAGGGACTTCATTTAGCCTTTATTGCCTATTAACGCTTACTTCTTGGTCGGCTTTTTAGTGGGAATTTTTGCATCACTATTAGATCCCGCAATATTGTTGCTAGAGGACGGGAGAGGGTCTATCTGAGGTGTACGGCTATTGCTAAACATCCACTCACACTTCATGAGCCCAGCGCTATCTTGCCGACTCTCAAGCGGTGTTGACTGCTTTAAAGCCACCTCAAGAGCGGCATCAGTTGGTGGTGGAGTCAAATCATTACTGGTGTACCACTTTAAAAAACGTTGATACCAACCAGGCGCAGGCATCTTACCAGGATCGGCATAATAGTTTGAGCTACAAATTTGCAACCTTCTTTCGATTTCACTCGCAGGCAGGTAATAACCCTCAATCAGTAAATTAGCCACCTTACCGTTACAACGTGCCCAACTAGCCAACTCAATTTTTGCACCCGTAGTATTGGATACTGGCTTTTCCATTAAGAGCGCATCAATTTCACATTGCATGCGTTGACCCCGTATTTGCAACCTCTTACAGATCTCAGACTCTTTTTCACCGTAAGGATCAGCCTTCTGTGCAGATGCCGGAAACGGAAATTGCCTATCGCAATCATCGGCTCCATTAAAGCTTTGATTGAGTGAATTTTGATTAATCACTGACTGCTCTTTTGGACTGATTACTATCTCAACTGAGCCTGTTTGCAGTGTTGATTGATCGGATGGATCAATACTCTGACTACCAGCAGAAAAGCTAGCAATAATGAATAAAATACCGCCTGTAAATTGAATAGGAGATTTCATATCGAACTTATTTTGCATTGGGTGTTTCTAAGCCCTGACGAATCAGTTGCAAAGGGTTTTCAAGCGTACGCTCCAAAATAATTTGTAGATCGGGCAGAATCATAAAAATAACCAAATAGGCTAAGGGTATGCTGACTGCAAAACCGATCGAAAATAAATTCATTTGCGGACTAGTTCTTCCCAAAAATGCTTGCGTTAAATTAAACATTGTATAAACCAATAATACTGGCATTGACAGTATTAAGCCTAAACGAAATGATGCTGAAAATAAATCCACCAATCCCTTAGAAGTCCAAGATTGGGGCCACACACCCAGAGGTATCGTTTTAAAGCTACTCAATACCAAATCAATTAAGACTAGATGAATATTGAGAGTAAATGCAAGTGCCAAAAAGACTAAGCCCAAAAATTGAGCGACTAAGCCAGAATCTAGAGTAGGGTCTCGAAAGTTAGAAGAGGCAAAACTAAAGCCTGCTAAAAAAGATAGTATTTCTGCTGCAATATCTATCACCATAAATGCCACCCTTACTACGAAGCCAATAAAGGCGCCAATAGCTAACTCAATCGCTGAAGCGAAAAAAGTAATGCTCCCTGGATAAGGAATGTTTTCTGTACCTAGTAGCGGAAGAAGATAAATACCAAATGCCAACGCAATAAATACACGAAATTGCATCGGTACAGTTCTCATGGCAAACATCGGAGCAGTTAAAAATAGACCAAAAACTCTTAATGATGCAAACATGAAGATTGCCATGTATTGCTCTATTTGTAGACCGGTAATGGTCAACATAAATTAATTTACTAATCCGGGAATACGGGCAAAAAGTTCTTTGATGTAGTCTATAAATAATGACAGACTTACTGGCCCAATGATCACTACGACACCAGCAAAAACAATTAATTTTGGGACAAAGGCAACGGTAGATTCATTTACAGAGGTAGCTGCCTGAACGATACCAATAACCAATCCTACAACTAGCAAAGCCATCAGTACGGGTCCCGCTAAAACAGCTGCCATCCTTAGTGCCTGATATACCAAATCTAGAATGACTCCGCTTTCCATGGCAACTAATTAATGTAGCTTTGCACTAATGAAGTTGATAACAAGGCCCATCCATCTGCCAAAGTAAATACAATTAACTTCAGCGGTAAAGAGAACATCATCGGCGAAACCATCACCATACCAAGAGAAGTTAAGATGCTGGCAACCGCAAAATCAATTACTAAAAATGGTAGGAAGATGACAAAGCCAATCAAAAAACCTGTCTTAATCTCTGAAATTGCAAACGCCGGAATTAAGACAGTAAATGGAACATCCTCACGCGCTTGAATTTCTTTACCGTACATCTTGACGAATAAATTTAAATCGTCTTTACGGGTTTGTTTCAACATAAATTCTTTTAAAGGTTTTGCGCCAACCTCTATCGCCTGAGGAAAACCCATCTTTCCTGCAGAATATGGTTGATATGCATTTTTATACATCGAATCAAAGACTGGATTCATGATGAATAAAGTCAAAAATAATGAGAGCCCTATTAAAACGATATTGGGAGGCATAGTTGTTAAACCCAGCGCCTGCCTCAATAAAGAAAATACAATGATGATTCTTGTAAAGCTAGTCATTAACACTAGAGCAGCTGGTAAAAAGCTGAGTGCGGTAATAGCCAGAACCGTTTCAACCGGCACTGCGTACGATGTACCGCCACCAACCTGCTTCGCAGTCACTAGCGGCAAAGTTTGACTCCACGCTATGAATGGGAAAAGTCCCGCTAGACCTATTGCTCCAGTGATGAAAAAGGTAATCTTATTTTTCAACCCATTTTCCTTTTCACCAGTTGTCGCAACTGGTTGGCAAAATCGATATTACTTTGCTGCGGCTTTAAATGAGCCACATCTTCTGGGTCTAATTCAGTCAACAGATTAATTTGAGTTGGGGTGTGCCCAATCACCAAGATGCGATTAAGTACATTCACCACAATCACACGTTCTCTTGGACCTAAAGCCTGCTGAGCCAAAATCATGATGTGCGGATTGCTTGCGCGTACTGCAGAATCACGCTTTACTAAATAAGCAACGACCCAAATTAGTGCAGCAGCGAGTGCAAGCCAGATGAACGAGAAAAGCAACATGCCTCCAACCGAGGTACCCATCTAAATCAACGATTAATTTTGCGCAGACGCTCTGCGGGAGTCACGATATCGGTCAAGCGAATACCATAGCGATCATTCACGATAACCACTTCACCTTGAGCTACTAGACAACCATTAACCACAACCTCTAGAGGCTCTCCAGCCAAAATATCTAACTCGATCACAGACCCATAAGTGAGATTCAAGAGATTACGAATTTGCATTTTGGCACGCCCAAGTTCGACTGTGACTTGAACCGGTACGTCCATTACTAAATCAATATCATTGAAATCTGCGCCAGATTTTGCGCCATCTTCTAGATTATTAAATGTGGCTTTACGAAGCGAACCAGAAACATCGGCACTCGTTAGTGTTTTCGCTAAATCATTGTCGTTTTCAGCCATTTTGATCCTCTTTTATCTCTTCTGTGCCTGCCTGATAGTCGGGTTCATTTGGCTCAACTTCATCCGCAAGCCGATCTATTGTATCGCTTGAAGCTTCCCTTTTATAAGGTTCAGCAGATGCCTGCGGGGAAAGGGTCTGAGAGTTTTCCGCTGACTGCTCATATAGCTCCCCTTTTTCTGCACTTCGCATCATGCTTGGTCCCAAGCGCGCCTTTTCTAGGGGGCTTTTTAGGAATTCTGCAGGATGTTGAATCGTACTTACTTTTACTGAATAGCGACCTTCTTTTACCCCATATTGCCCTTTAATCACAGGTAAGCCATCAACATATACGGTAACTGGGTCATTAATTTCAATGGGAATAATATCTCCCACCGATAGAGATGTGATCTCTCGCAAGAGCATCTGCTTACGAGCCAATACAGCTACTGCAGTCACTGGAGCCTCATGAACTTGATCGTTTAATAAGTTAGTCCAATGCTCATCAGGTTCACTTGCAAAGCCTTGCATATTGTTATACAAGATGGCTTTAATTGGCTCCATTACCCAGAATGGAATACAAAGGTCAACATCGCCAGGTCTGCCGTTGATCTCAATCGTAAATTTGGAATGGAGCACCATCTCCGTTGGGGATGTAATCTTTGCAAATCCAAAATTAGTCTCTTGGCGCATGAAATCAAACTTAATTTCATAAACCGCCTTCCAGGCCTTCTCGTAGTCGTTCAGTAGTGCATCAACTAAACGACGAATGATTCGCAACTCAGTAGGAGTGTATTCACGTAAATTCAGTCTTGGCGCCAGTCGACCTTCGCCACCAAACATGTTATCAATCGCAATATAAACAACTCCGGGGTCAACAATCCAGCACCCTACCCCGCGTAGCGGTCGTATACCAACAATATTAATATTTGTGCGCTCAGGAAATTCAGATACAAATTGCTCGTAGCTTTTGACGCTCGGCATATGCATCTGCACCTCAATTGGTGCTCGAATCATGTTAAACAGGGATAAGCGCACCGCACGGCAGAAGCGCTCGTGAATCAGCTCCAATGTCGGCATGCGCCGACGAGCAATAATCTTCGATTTGTCGAACATCGACTGCTGATCTTCAGCCGCAATGTTCATCTCGACATTGATTGCTCCTGTCGCCATATCTTCCTAAGTGGACTAAACAGCTACTATTTTACTGCATTACAAAAGTATTGAATAGTACGGCCTGAACAGGTAGATCCATCTCCGTAACATTCCAAAATTCTGCTGCAGCCCTAGCAGCTTCACCCGTAATCTTCTGGCCTGAGGAGGTTTCTTTTGGAACAGCACCAATCCTCTCTAAATTTTGAATATCGGCTGTTGATGGTTGCTGCTGGAGTATGTAAATCGCAGTTAGTTGCGGTGCAATAATAGAATTAATTACTAGAGCGACCTCACGAGCCATCATTGTTTTACCCTCTACTGTAGCCAACTCTTGCATTTGGCGTGAGGATAAAACCGTAATAACCTTATCTCTGATGACGGGCATGAACTTCTTGATCTTATCTTCAGTGGATCCATCGTTTGTCCTGAGGACCATCTTCGTCTGCAAGTAATGCTCACCCCCTCTACCAGGGAGATTGACGATCATTTCGTCCAAAGCGATATAAATCGGAGCTGCATTATCTTTGCGCTCCATCAACTGCTTCTTCAGAATATTTTCAGGACGCTTATCTTCAGCTTCTTGCTGTCTTTTGAGCTCAGCGTTATGTTGCATATAGAAATAGCCACCAACCGCTCCAGCCAGCACTACTATCAATCCGATGATCAAAAATAGCATCTTTTTGCTTTTAGGCTTTTCTTCTTCAACCTCAATCTGCTCTACGACAGGTGGGGGTGGTATCCCGCCATTGACATCTAAGGTAGGCTCTACGCGTTCTTCATCAGCCATGCTTATTCCCTTTATTCTTAATGATATTAAGCGAACAGATGTACTGTACCGCTAGCACTCGTATTATGACCCGAACCTATAAGACCGACCGATGATAGGTTTTCAGAGATAGGGTTGATGGTCCGCTGGTTAGCATAATAGTCCTGACGGGCATTGTTAAAGGATTGACCTGATGCCTGTTGCGACTGATTGCCCTGCCTAAGATCTAGGGACAGATTGAGACCCATTTGAGCAAACTCTTGCTTTAAGTTTTGACCGCCCTGATCTAGGCGAGATTTTGTGGCATCGCTCGCACCTTCAACAATCAGGTGGGCCTCGCCACTTTGATTGATGCGTAAATCGATCCGAATCGTCCCTTGCTCTGGAGGTGTTAATTCAAACATAATGCGACCGCCACCAGACTTGGCAGCGCTCATAATTTCACTATGTAAGGGACCACTTACCAAAGAAGCCTCTGTTTGCTTGATTTGGAACTTTTGCAGAGCTTCTGGGGTGAGATTATCCAAACGGGCAAGACCACTATTTGTAGTGCTTGGGGCATTAGTATCTTGAGTATCCAAATCTGTTAATTTTTCTAGCTCCCTGGGCTGAGAATCAGACTCATGGGTAAAACGAGCGGGGTTATCAACGCCAAAATTTTCCTTTGATACCTGACCTACAAATAAAGGCGTCAAGGAATTTTCAGGATTCTTCATATTTTGAGGGCTAGCAATCGAAGTATTTTGACGATCCCCCTTAATGCCTCGGTCTTGCAGAATCTGGGTGTTGAGCTTTTCAGCTACTCCTGAGGTAGAAGAAGAGGCTGCAATAGCAGGCTTAAGATCTGATGAGGATACCTGGGGTGTTGCTTGTGCAGTCTGGCTAACCAAGCTAGCTAATTGGGGTGTTAATGGCAAATTACTTTGCTGGGCTAGATCCCGGATCGCTGCAGTGAGCTCTGGGGTCAGCGTCATAGTAGGCGCTTGGGCAGGTGTTGCTTGGGTAGCTTTAGTTACCAAGCTAGCTAATTGGGGCGTTAATGGCAAATTACTTTGCTGAGCTAGATCTCGGATCGCTGAAGCGAGCTCTGGGGTCAGCGTCACAGTAGGTGCTTGGCCAGGTGTTGCTTGGGTAGCTTGAGCGACTAAACCGTTTAATTGCTCTAGAGCATTTGCTTGAGTAGTGCTGACTGGCTTAACTTGCTGGGCTAGATCCCGGATCGCTGCAGTGAGCTCTGGGGTCAGCGTCATAGTAGGCGCTTGGGCAGGTGTTGCTTGGGTAGCTTTAGTTACCAAGCTAGCTAATTGGGGCGTTAATGGCAAATTACT